>NZ_JANAVQ010000029.1:0-779 GCF_024213605.1 Paenibacillus sp. CH40 | reverse complement strand
CAGCGTCATTCAGCACTGCGTACCAACTTCCGGAGCGATTTGCAGGACGAGCCGTTGCAAGTGGTGTACCGGAATAAACGCGGAGAAATGTACGTAGAGGATATACGTGAGAAGGAGAAGTCGGCGCAAGAGCAGTACATCGAGGAGTTCACGCGTCGAGATCAGCAGAGGGGCTTTGATCTGGCAAAGGATGCACTGATGCGGGTATCTATCTTGCGTACATCAGATGATTCATACCATTTTGTATGGAGCTTCCACCACATCATCATGGATGGCTGGTGTTTGTCACTGGTTACCAACGAAGTCTTTGGAGGATATACCGCCCTTACAGAAGGGAAGCCACCGCAATTGCCTGTGGTAACACCATATAGCCGATACATCGAATGGCTGGAGGGGCAGAATCGTCAGGAAGCAGCGGAGTATTGGAACGGTTACCTGCGGGGCTATGAGGAGACGGCGGTCTTGCCGCAGGCCAAAACAGGGAAGACCCAGGGATATGAGGCCGAATATCTGGAATTTGATTTGGGTATAGACCTGACAACGGCCCTGCTGCAACTGGCAAAGCAAGAACAGGTAACAATAAATACGCTGATGCAAACGGCCTGGGGCGTTTTGTTGCAAAAGTATAATCGCACAGAGGATGTCGTTTTTGGGAGCGTGGTATCGGGACGTCCAGCGGACATTGCCGGAGTAGAGCAGATGATTGGACTATTCATTAACACGGTCCCCGTCCGTATTCAAGGCGGACAAGCAACAGCATTTACAGAGCTGATGAAGCA
>NZ_JANAVQ010000028.1:0-898 GCF_024213605.1 Paenibacillus sp. CH40 | reverse complement strand
TACAACTGTACGAGGGACAGGAATTGGAGCCGCTGCAAATTCAGTACAAAGACTACGCCGTGTGGCAGCAGCAGGAGATGCAGCGTGAATCATACCAACGCCGGGAACACTTCTGGCTGGAGCATTTAGCCGGAGAATTGCCGGTACTGGATTTGCCAATTGCTTATCCTAGACCTGCTGTTCGCAGCTTCGAGGGTGCGATGTATGAATTTACAGTGGACGCGAATGTATCCGAGCAACTGCACCGAATTGCGGCACAGACCGGAAGTACGCTGTACATGGTGCTATTAAGCGCCTACACCGTTCTGCTGTCCAAATACAGCGGTCAGGACGATTTGATCATCGGTACGCCGGTAGCAGGCCGCTTGTTGCCTGAACTGGAGCCACTGATCGGAATGTTCGTGAATACGCTAGCCATCCGGCATCAGCCGAAGGGCAACCAAACGTTCCACAGCTACTTGCAGGAAGCCAGAGATCGTACGCTGCAAGCCTTCGAGCATCAGGATTATCCACTGGAAGAGTTGGTGGAAAAGCTGGATGTAGCACGGGATGCAAGCCGTAACCCATTATTCGACACTATGTTTGTACTGGAAAATATGGAGTCACAGGAAGCGAAGCTAGAAACGCTGTCCTTCAGTCCATATGTTCAGGAGCACAGCATCTCCAAATTCGATTTGACCTTGTCCATGAGTGATGAAGATGGGGAGATCAAGGGTTCGTTTGAATATTGCACGAAGCTGTTTGGAGCCGATGCTATTGAGAGATTAACCAGAGATTTGATAGCGATCCTGTCCCAGGTTGGGATCAATCCAGATTTGCTGTTAAGCGATATTCAGGTGAACTCGGACGAGCAACCGGAAGGCTTCTCGCCGGATTCCATCGACTTTGTTTTCTAAAT
>NZ_JANAVQ010000026.1:0-1172 GCF_024213605.1 Paenibacillus sp. CH40 | reverse complement strand
CAAACCGGATGTACCGGACGGGCGACCTGGCCCGGTGGTTGCCAGACGGCAGCATTGAGTATTTGGGCCGGATCGACCATCAGGTGAAAATCCGGGGTTACCGGATCGAGCTGGGCGAGGTGGAAGCGCAGCTGCTGACCGTGGATGGCATTCAGAAAGCCGTGGTCACAGCATGGGAAAACGAAGACGGGCACAAGGACCTGTGTGCCTACATCATAGCTTCAGAGTCCCTGAGTTTGCCGGAGCTGCGCAATGCGCTGCAGCCGAAGCTGCCGGATTACATGATCCCGACGTATGTGGTACAACTGGATCGTTTCCCGCTGACACCGAACGGGAAAATCGACCGCAAGGCGTTGCCGGCACCGGAAGCACGTCTCGAAGGAGGCCTGGAGTACGTTGCACCGCGGACGCCGCTGGAAGCCAAGCTAGCCCAAATCTGGCAGGATGTCTTGAAGCTGTCCAGCGTAGGAGTCACCGACTCATTCTTTGACGTGGGTGGGCACTCCCTGCGGGCAACGACGCTGGTGGCCAAAATCCATCAGGAACTGGACAGCCGGATTACGCTGCGTGAGGTGTTCCAACACTTTACGATTGAGCAGCAAGCCCAGCTCATCGCAACGCACGGGACAGACACCTATACGGTGATCCCTGCGGCGGCACAACAGGCGTACTACCCGGTTTCCTCGGCTCAAAAACGACTGTACATTTTGAGCCATCTGGAAGGTGGGGATCTCAGCTACAATATGCCGGGTGTATTAACCGTGGAGGGGCCGCTTCAGGCTGATCGGCTAGAGGATGCGTTCCGTCAGTTAATAGCCCGCCATGAAACGCTGCGGACTTCCTTTGAAATGGTGGAAGGCGAGGTCGTTCAGCGGATTTACGATCAAGTGGAGTTTGCAGTAGAGCACCTGCAGGCTAGGGAGTCCGAAGCCGAAGCTTATATCAAGTCCTTTGTACGCAGCTTTGATCTTCGCCAGGCACCACTGCTGCGTGTCCGTCTTATTCAAACTGGACCAGAGCGCCATCTCCTGATGTACGACATGCACCATATTATTTCAGACGGTGTATCGTCTAACAATATCGTGCAGGAGCTGGTACAACTGTACGAGGGACAGGAATTGGAGCCGCTGCAAATTCAGTACAAAGACTACGCCGTGTGGCAGCAGCAGGAG
>NZ_JANAVQ010000025.1:0-1450 GCF_024213605.1 Paenibacillus sp. CH40 | reverse complement strand
CATAAAACAGATTCTTTCCAGGTATGGGCCAAACAGCTGTCAGCCTACGCGAATCGTGCGACGATGGAGCGGGAGCTTGCTTACTGGCAGCATATCGAACAAGCAGAAGCCAGCCTTGTGAAGCCTTTGCCGAAGGATTTTGCAAATGACAATGCACGGCTCGGAGACAGTGAGGTTGTCACTGTCCGCTGGACGAAGCAGGAAACTGAGCAACTGCTCAAACAAGCTCATCGCGCGTACAACACGGAAATGAATGACCTGTTGCTGGCTGCGCTCGGAAAAGCCGTGTATGAATGGTCTGGTTCCGAACGGGTGTTGGTCAACCTGGAGGGCCATGGACGGGAAGCTATTGTACTCGACGTGGATATTACGCGGACGGTCGGTTGGTTTACGAGCCAGTTCCCGGTTGTACTGGATGGAAGTCTGGGACAAGGGGGAAATACGGCTCGTCTGATCAAACGGATTAAGGAAGGGCTGCGTCATATTCCGCAAAAAGGCATCGGTTATGGTATTTTGCGATACCTGTCAGATATGAATGTGCTGGAAAAAGCAGGCGTACAGTTAAAGGCGCAGCCTGAGATCAGTTTTAACTATCTGGGCCAATTCGATCAGGACTATAAAGGCAACGATCTGGAGCCTTCCTCCTATTCCATTGGTGTGCCTGTTAGCACGAACGCGGCTATGGATTTTGCACTAGATATCAATGGATTAATCGAGGATGGGGAGCTGATGTTCACTATTCGCTACGGCACAACGCAGTTCCGTCATGAAACGATTGCACGGCTGGGAGAGCTGCTAGCATCCGGCTTGCGTGAAGTCATTCATCATTGTGTAGCCCAAGAGAGAACGGTGTTGACCCCAAGTGATGTCTTGTTAAAACATGTAACGCTGGACGAGCTGGAGCAATTGGTGAAAGATACACAAGATATGGGTGAACTACAAAATGTGTATGCTTTGACGCCGATGCAAAAAGGTATGCTCTTCTTCAGTCTAATGGATGAGAGTTCGGCAGCTTATTTTGAGCAGGCCACCTTTGAATTGAATGGACGGTTTGATGTGGTTACTTTCGGTAAGAGCTTTGATCTGCTCGTACAGCGTCATGAGGCATTGCGGACGAACTTTATCAACTCATGGAAGGATGAGCCTGTGCAGGTCGTTTTCCGCAATCGCAGCGGAGAGTTGTACTATGAAGACCTGCGCGGACTGGAAAAAGAAGAACGAGCAGCGCGTGTTGAGGCTTTTACCCTTGCCGATAAAGCGAAAGGATTCAATCTCGCAGAGGATGCACTCATTCGTATTTCGATCCTGCAAACCGGGGATGAAACGTACCACTTTATCTGGAGCTTCCATCATATTTTGATGGATGGCTGGTGCTTGTCCTTTATGACACAGGAGGTATTTGGCAGCTATCTGGCACTGCGCGCGGGTCATAAGCCCGTACTGGAGCCTG
>NZ_JANAVQ010000024.1:0-1903 GCF_024213605.1 Paenibacillus sp. CH40 | reverse complement strand
GGAGTATGTGGTTTAATTCGAAGCAACGCGAAGAACCTTACCAGGTCTTGACATCCCTCTGACCGGTCTAGAGATAGACCTTTCCTTCGGGACAGAGGAGACAGGTGGTGCATGGTTGTCGTCAGCTCGTGTCGTGAGATGTTGGGTTAAGTCCCGCAACGAGCGCAACCCTTATGCTTAGTTGCCAGCAGGTCAAGCTGGGCACTCTAAGCAGACTGCCGGTGACAAACCGGAGGAAGGTGGGGATGACGTCAAATCATCATGCCCCTTATGACCTGGGCTACACACGTACTACAATGGCCGGTACAACGGGAAGCGAAATCGCGAGGTGGAGCCAATCCTAGAAAAGCCGGTCTCAGTTCGGATTGTAGGCTGCAACTCGCCTACATGAAGTCGGAATTGCTAGTAATCGCGGATCAGCATGCCGCGGTGAATACGTTCCCGGGTCTTGTACACACCGCCCGTCACACCACGAGAGTTTACAACACCCGAAGTCGGTGGGGTAACCCGCAAGGGAGCCAGCCGCCGAAGGTGGGGTAGATGATTGGGGTGAAGTCGTAACAAGGTAGCCGTATCGGAAGGTGCGGCTGGATCACCTCCTTTCTATGGAGAATCGTTTCCTGCAACGGAAACATTCAAATATGAAGCGTAAGCTTCAAAAATCATCATTCCATTTGTTCAGTTTTGATGGAACTTGTGAGGGGCCATAGCTCAGCTGGGAGAGCGCCTGCCTTGCACGCAGGAGGTCAGCGGTTCGATCCCGCTTGGCTCCACCAATTACAATTTCATCTAAAACTGTATGAGAATCGTTAACTCTTTGGAGATTGACTGATAATCAAGCAACTTTGCACCTTGAAAACTGGATACCGAAACGAAATTGCGTTTTAGAATATTCCTTTAAGCTGATCTTGTGTAAACAAGTGAAATAAAGGTAGCTGCCTTGAATTTCATTCACACGTAAGTGTTGAACCGAAATTAAAAGCAAATCGTATTTACGATGTAAATACTAGGTTAAGCTACAAAGAGCACACGGAGGATGCCTAGGCGCCAGGAGCCGACGAAGGACGTGGCGAACAACGATAAAGCCTCGGGGAGCTGTAAGCAAGCTTTGATCCGGGGATGTCCGAATGGGGAAACCCGGCTGTCTTCATCGACAGTCACTTTCTGCTGAATACATAGGCAGAATAGAGGCAGACCAGGGGAACTGAAACATCTAAGTACCCTGAGGAAGAGAAAACAATAGTGATTCCGTCAGTAGCGGCGAGCGAACGCGGATTAGCCCAAACCAAGGAGCTTGCTCCTTGGGGTTGTGGGACGTCTCACATGGAGTTACAAAGGAACCGGTTAGATGAAGAGGTCTGGAAAGGCCCGCCAGAGAAGGTAAAAGCCCTGTAGTTCAAAACTTGTTCCCTCCGAGACGGATCCCGAGTAGTGCGGGGCACGTGAAACCCCGTATGAATCCGGCAGGACCATCTGCCAAGGCTAAATACTCCCTGGCGACCGATAGTGAAGCAGTACCGTGAGGGAAAGGTGAAAAGCACCCCGGAAGGGGAGTGAAATAGATCCTGAAACCGTGTGCTTACAAGAAGTCAGAGCCCGATCTATGGGTGATGGCGTGCCTTTTGTAGAATGAACCGGCGAGTTACGTTCCCGTGCAAGGTTAAGGTGAAGAGCTGAAGCCGCAGCGAAAGCGAGTCTGAATAGGGCGAATGAGTACGTGGACGTAGACCCGAAACCGGGTGATCTACCCCTGTCCAGGGTGAAGGTGCGGTAACACGCACTGGAGGCCCGAACCCACGCATGTTGAAAAATGCGGGGATGAGGTGGGGGTAGCGGAGAAATTCCAATCGAACCCGGAGATAGCTGGTTCTCCCCGAAATAGCTTTAGGGCTAGCCTCGGAAA
>NZ_JANAVQ010000023.1:0-3043 GCF_024213605.1 Paenibacillus sp. CH40 | reverse complement strand
ACGATTCAGGTACGGAACTGCTGTTAACGCAGCAGCATTTGGTTGAAAAAGTGGAATTTAGGGGCAAGGTCCTGCTGCTGGATGCAGAAATGGACGAAGCCACTGTGGATGCAAGTACGGCTAAAGCAAAAGGAGAGCCCGTGTCTGTATATCACAGGGATGGTACGAATTTGGACGCTATATCCGGTCCTCATAACCTAGCGTATGTGATTTATACGTCCGGAACCACAGGTCAGCCTAAGGGAGTCATGCTTGAGCATCGTGGACTCTGCAATCTGCATACGTACTTCAGGGAGACGTTGCGGATCAGCGGCTCGGATCGTGTCGTATCGTTTGCCAGTTATTCCTTTGATGCTTCGATCTGGGAAATGCTTCAGGCGCTCTTCAACGGGGCCACTTTATGTATCCCGACATCAGAAACCATTCTCAGTTATGACAAGTTTGAGCAGTATATGGCGGATCATCGAATTACAATTACGATATTGCCGCCGACCTATGCTGTATACTTGAATCCGGAACGAATGCCGGATCTGCGCATCCTATTTACAGGCGGCTCGGCTGCCTCACCAGAATTGTTATCCAAATGGAAGGATCATGTGACATACTACAATGCCTACGGTCCAACGGAAAATTCCATAACAACGTCTATTTGGCTTGCACCGGAAGGTCCCGAAGCAGGAGTGTCTATTTCAATCGGACGCCCTGTACCGAATCACCGCGTGTATATGGTCGATGCACATGGGCAGCTTGCACCAGCAGGAATCCCCGGTGAACTGTGTGTATCCGGTCCAGGATTGGCACGCGGTTACCTGCACCGCCCGGAATTAACGGCTGAACAATTTGTGGCTAATTCGTTTGCAGATGGGGAAGCGGGCTATGAACGCATGTATCGGACAGGCGACCTGGCAAGATGGTTGCCTGACGGTAACATTGAGTACCTGGGCCGGATTGACCATCAGGTCAAAATTCGCGGTTACCGGATTGAACTGGGCGAAGTTGAGGCGGCTATGCTGAAGGCAGATCGCATGCAAGAGGTCATCGCACTGGCACATGCAAACAGCCAAAACCAACACGAACTGGTTGCCTACTACGTGGCGGAACGCGAAGTGACGGGGAGCGAACTTCGCAAGCAGCTGAGTGAAGAACTCCCGAATTATATGGTTCCCTCGCACTTTGTTCAGATGGAGCAAATGCCGCTCACACCCAACGGCAAAATCGACCGTAAGGCATTGCCAGCACCGGAGCAGATTTCCCGTTCCACGCAGGAATATAGGGCTCCGCAGACAGCAGAGGAGCAGGCGCTGGCCCATGTGTGGGAGGCTGTACTGGGCGGCGGTCCTGTCGGATTGACGGATCAATTTTTTGATCGGGGCGGGGATTCGATCAAGGCGATTCAGGTATCCTCACGCCTGCTGCAGGCAGGCTACAAGCTGGATATTAAAGACCTGTTTAAGTACCCTGAGGTTGCTGAGCTAGCCACGCATCTGCGTGTGTCGGATACCCAATTAGCTGATCAGGAAGAGATCGAGGGAGCTGTGCTGCTGACGCCGATTCAGCAGTGGTTTGTGGAGCAAGGGCAGCCTGTGCCGGACCACTTTAATCAGGCGGTTATGCTTCATCGGGAGCAGGGATTCGAGGAAGAGCTGCTACGTCAGGCATTGACGCAGTTGGCGGTGCATCATGATGCGTTGCGGATGGTGTTCCGCAAGGCGGAGCAAGGCTGGGAAGCGTGGAACCGCGGAGTGGAGGAAGGGGCGCTGTATGATCTGGAAGTGGCCGATTTCAAAGACGTGCCGATCGGTCCCGTATTGGGTCAAGCTATAGAAGCCCGGGCCAGTACTATTCAGAGTAGCATCCGACTGGATGAAGGGCCTTTGCTGAAAGCAGGCCTGTTCCACTGCGCTGATGGCGACCATCTGCTACTGGCTATTCATCATATGGTGGTAGACGGCGTATCGTGGCGGATACTGTTGGAGGATTTGTCGAATGCCTATGAGCAGGCTGTACGTGGAGAAGCCATACAGCTCCCGGCCAAAACAGACTCCTTCCGGGTCTGGTCGGAGCGGTTGTCAGCATATGCCGACAGTACTGAGATGGAAAGTGAGCACGCATACTGGGAGCAAGTGAATGAACTGGCGACATCTGAGTCGCCCCAACTTCCAGTGTCCCAAGAGCATAGCGATAGGTTTATGCAGCAAGACATGGGTATCGTAAATGTGAGGCTTACGAAGGAAGAGACTGATCAACTACTGAAGCAAGCCCACCGCGTGTACAACACAGAAGTGAATGATCTGTTGTTGACGGCATTCGGCAAGACGCTAAGCGCTTGGACTGGCAGTGAAAAGGTAGCGATTCTTCTCGAAGGCCATGGCCGGGAAGAAATCATAAAGGATACGGATATATCACGGACGATTGGCTGGTTTACGAGTCAATACCCGGTACTGCTGCGGATTAACCGGGAAGATGATATCTCCGAGCACATCAAACGGATGAAGGAGATGCTGCGCAGCATTCCACATAAAGGAATTGGGTATGGCATCTGGAGATATCTCAGCCAGAATGGACCGTCCAGGGCAACATACGCCGAGCCACAGATCAGCTTTAATTATTTGGGCGAATTTGATCAGACACTGCAGCATAGCGGCATGCATTTTTCTCCATATTCCAGCGGAGCTAATACTCATGAACTGACCCAAATGTCCTGTGTTATGGACGTGGGAGGACTCGTTACAGATGGCATGCTGGAACTAAGTATTCAATACAACAATAAGGCACTCCAACAAAATGCTGCTGAGCAACTAGCAGAGCAATTCAAGCAGAACGTGCTAGAAGTGATTCAGCATTGTGTATCTCGGGAGCACTCCGAATTGACGCCGAGTGATGTGCTGCTTTCGGACTTAAGCCTTGAAGAACTGGACCGGATGGTGGAGCAGATTCAGCCTGACGGAGAGCTTGAGAATATATACCCCATGACGCCGATGCAAAAAGGAATGCTGTTCCACAACATGCTGGATTCCCAGTCGAGCGCCTATGTAGAGCAGTC
>NZ_JANAVQ010000022.1:0-4307 GCF_024213605.1 Paenibacillus sp. CH40 | reverse complement strand
CACTCGTTGTTCAGTTTTCAAAGATCAAACATTTCTCTTTCGCCGCGTTTTTCAGCAGCTATAAGATCATATCATGTTCGTTTCAAAAATGCAAGGGTTATTTTTTCTTTTTTTTAAGATCATTTCACCCAAGCTTTTCACTTTTGAAACTGCTGTTTTGTTGTCAGCTCAAATAATATATCATTTTCAGCAAAAGAAAGCAACTTGTAAATAATCCCTTTTTTAAACTTGAAATCCCTCCACCTTTTAGTCAACCATTATTAGCTCCAATGTTACTTCAAAACAGCTAGTTCATAAAATGTCATGTGTTCAGTTCCATTTAATATAAATACATTATTGGTAATTAGCCGCTATACGACGTTGATTAGTTTTTTTCTAATCTATGTTGTTCGTTACCCCATGTGCTAGATTGTTAGAAGACATGCAGCAAGGCGAAGTCTCTTGGACCCCGCCTAATGGTATTCATATATTAGAGGCGACAAATTTCATGGGCACATTGGCCGTACGAAGGACAGCAGCACATGCCACGTAATACCTTGAGATCGTGAATGACAATCTTTCCATCCCTTGTATCTAGGGTTCCCTGCTCTTTCAGCGCGCTCAGCATCCGGTTCACACTCTCTCGCGTCGCTCCAATCATCTCACCTAATTCGGAGTGACTTAGCTTCATATTTAGTAAAATGCCATCCTTCACAGCCACGCCACATGTATTGCTAGCACGGATCAATGTAGACGCTAACGCTCCAGTTTTACCATACAACAGTAAGTCCCGAAAACGCGATTGCATAATGCGTTGCTTCATCGCCATCCACTGGATGAACTGAAGTGCCATTTCCCCATTTTTGGACAAGAGCGACTCCAGATCCTTAACAAGCACAACGCCTAACTCACACACATCGGCTGTTTCCGCAGTGCAACTATACTCTTCTCCATCTATCCCGCTAAATTCCCCAATTAAGTCACCTTGATGCTGAATGGTCAGAATCAGTTCTTTACCATCTTCTGTCGATTTACGAAGTTTAACATGACCTGAATGTATATAATAAAGCTGCTCTGCATCATCGCCCTCTCGGAAAAGCATAACGCCTGCCTTTACCTTCTTCCAGGACATAATATCTTTTAGCAGAACAAAATGTTCTTCTGTCAAATAAATCTGAATTCCCGTGCGTTCCGCTTCGTCCCCAAACCGTTCCATACAAGTGGCTTGCATGTTAGCGTCCTCCTCGTGTTTACCTGATATCTATATCATAATGTTTTAATGCCTGGGTTGTTATCGGGAGAACACCTGATTTTATACCTTCCTACTCCCTGATTTACTGTGATAAATATCACTTCCGAGGTAAGCTAACGCCCCATTTATCGACCTTTTCCTTACTCCTTACCCGACCTCATGAAAACTCAGTGTTTCCTGCGCCTATAGATCAGGGGGTTCCCTGATCTACTTTTGTAACTGTCGGAACTACAATGAATTAGAGATATAGTTTGGTTATGAAAAAGGATGTGTCTTCTATGCTACAAATAACGGATGAAATGCGAAAAGAACTGAACCAGTTGAGAGATACTATTTATAGTGATCTCACTGCCCTTGCATTTATGTCCAAGTCGGGCGGTAAGCTGCATTGGTATTACGCCTCCGGCAGCCGAAGCAATCGCTATCGCCTTATTTCTTTTAAGATTGGCCATGGTATTGCCGGGATGGCTGTTCGCTTGGGACGTACCGTGACTGTAAGTGCTTTACTATCAGGTAGTATACGTCTGCGTCAGGAGTGTGCACTAATGCTGGCCGAGCAGCTTCACTCTGCTGTTGCTATTCCCTTTTCCAGCACAGGGGATCTGCCTAACGGTGTGCTGCTTCTTGGTAATCGTGATGTGAGGACGTTCACAGAGTCTGATGTGGCCGAGGCCACTCAAGTCGCTCAACGCCTTAGCCAACTATGTGCTTACCCTCTCACTCCATAGATCAACAATGTTACTGTAGATAATAAAACTCATAAAACACTTGATATGGCTGTCCCTAACTATCTTTGTTGATTGAAATCCCTAAAATTTGCTATGATTATGACAAAACGCACGGTTTTTTTACCGTTCGAGGGGATGACAAATTGATTCGTATACTAGTAGTGGATGATCATGTTGTCGTACGTTCTGGCCTCATGGCCCTATTGGACGGCAAAAATGGTATTAAGGTCGTAGGAGATGCAGCAGACGGGGATGAGGCGATCCGCAAAGCAGTAGAGCTACAACCTAATGTCGTACTCATGGATTTTAGCATGCCACCTGGCAAAGATGGTCTCACGGCAACTACTGAATTAAAAAAACAGTTGCCCGATACAGAAGTCCTTATTTTAACAATGCATGACGATGAAGAATATCTGTTCCGAGCCATTCAAGCTGGAGCATCCGGATATATTTTAAAAAGCGCACCTCACGAGGAGTTACTCGCTGCCATCCAGTCTGTGGCCGAAGGTAGTGCCTATTTGTACCCGAATGCAACCAAACGACTGATGAGCGAATATCTGGACAAAATCAAACAGGAAGGCATAGCCGGACCCTATGAATCCTTGTCTGAGCGGGAAAAAGAGATTCTATCCTGGGTAGCCAAAGGATATGCCAACAAGGAAATTGCCGAGCACCTGGTGATTAGCGTCAAAACCGTAGAGTCCCATAAAAGCAATCTTATGGAGAAGCTTAACTTGAAAACACGACCTGAGCTAGTCAAATTCGCACTAAAAAAGGGGCTGCTCCATTATGAATGAACCTTCTAACCCTTTACTGCAGCATGCCTTTGGTGAATCAACCGATAAACTGCTGAATGATCTGGAAATTTATATACAAGAATCCCCTTTTCTTCATGCGCTGCGTAACTCACTCCACCAATTATCCAATCTGAAATTTGCTTTAGATACGTCTTCCATCGTTGCTTTGACCGATCATCGAGGTATTATTCAGTACGTAAACGACAAGTTCTGTGAGATTTCGCAATACAGTCGTGAAGAGCTGATCGGTCAGGATCATCGTCTTATTAATTCAGGCTATCATACCTCTGCCTTCATGAAAAACCTGTGGACTACGATCCGTTCAGGTGAGGTATGGCAAGGAGAAATACGTAATCGTGCTAAAGATAACAGCTACTATTGGGTGAATACTACGATCGTTCCGTTTATGGACGAGGAAGGTAAACCCTATCAGTACTTAGCGATCCGCAATGAGGTCACTAAACTGAAGAAAGTAGAAGCAGAACTCCAGTCTATGATGACGCAAGTCATGCAAATACAGGAAGAAGAACGTAAACGCTTTTCAAGAGAGCTGCATGATGGGATAGGGCAAAGCTTGTTTTCACTTATTATCCAATTGGATAGCCAACTTGCCGAACAACCTAGTGCTACTCTGGAGAATCTTCGTTCGCAGGTGACCGACATCATCAAAGATGTTCGTAGTCTAGCGTGGGAACTTCGTCCCTCAGTTCTGGATGATCTGGGTGTCGTCCCAGCCATAAGAACCTATATTGAAAACTTCTGTTCTCATTACGGGATTGAGGTGCATTTTCAATGCAATCTACGTAAACGGGTTGATATTCGCAAGGAAATTGCAATTTATCGGATTGTACAGGAGGCATTAACGAATGTAGCCAAATACGCAGATGTAGCAGAGGCATATGTCGACGTTGAGGATCAAAATGAAATGATACAAGTGACCATTCGAGATGAGGGCATTGGATTCTCTGGAAAGTCCCAAGGAGAGGGAGTTGGATTGTTCAGTATGGAAGAACGAGCTAGAGGGGTAGGGGGATTTATGAGCATAACCTCTGCTCCAGACAAGGGAACCTCCATCCAGCTGACCATTCCCGTGTAAAAACTGTTCACTAAATCGGTTATCGGTGTATGCCAGTTGTATGATCAGAACGATATACACCGATACCGAAGATTATGGATAATCAACACAATGTGGATTACATGAGGATAAATACAAAAAAAAGAGAGAGCTCTGTCCCCAGACAGGCTCTCTTTATTTATAAGGTGTCACCACTGAGGCAACAAGAATCCGCTATAGCAAAAAGCGGGTGATGGGAATCGAACCCACGCTACCAGCTTGGAAGGCTGGAGTTCTACCATTGAACTACACCCGCAAATCAGTATCGGGATGACACGATTTGAACATGCGACCCCCTGGTCCCAAACCAGGTGCTCTACCAAGCTGAGCTACATCCCGACATTATACATTTTTTTAAGAAATGGCGCGCCCTGAGAGATTCGAACTCCCGGCCTTTTGATTCGTAGTCAAACGCTCTATCCAGCTGAGCTAAGGGC
>NZ_JANAVQ010000021.1:0-9798 GCF_024213605.1 Paenibacillus sp. CH40 | reverse complement strand
CGCTCGTTCAGCTCGCGGTAGGTCAGCTGCCGCTCGTTCATGACGGCGGCCACGTTGTCCGGGTAAAGCTCCGCCTGCTCTTCAAACAAGCCGTGAATCGTCTGCTGCCGCGGGTAGTCCGCCTCCGAATCGTTGAAACCGCGCACCAGCTCGTAGATTTCCTCCTCCGTGAGCATTTCCAGCGAGGCAATATCCTCGTCCGGCGCTGCTGCGATGGTTTCGAGCAGCTTGTCATAATGTCTGGCGAACCGCTCCGCGGTCTCTTGTTTATACAGAGCCGTAGCGTACTCCAACCGGCATTCGAGCTGACCGTCCAGCTCCGAAATATCCAGGAGCAGCTCGAACTTGGATGTTCGGTTTTCCAGCGGATAAAACGATTGCTCCAACCCCTCGATGACAATTTGCTCGTTCTCCGTATTTTGCAGGGCGAAGAACGTATCAAAGAGCGGATTCCGGCCGGTCGCGCGCGGAATGTGAAGACTTTCTACCAAGTCTTCGAACAAATAATTTTGGTGTTCGAAAGCCCCGAGCGTGATGTCCTTGATTTCTTCCAGGTACGTAAGGTACGGCTTGGAACGCTCCGGACGGCTGCGAATGGCCAGCGTGTTGATAAACATCCCTACGATCGGCTGCACTTCTTCCTGCGTTCTTCCGGCAATCGGCGTTCCTACGATCAGATCTTCCTGACCCGAATATTTATGCATAAGGATGGTGTAAGCCGACAGCAGCACCATGTACAGGGTCGTCCCTGTCCGTGCCGCCAGCTCTTTCAGCTTCTCCGTCCGATCTTTCTCGATATAAAACTTCACGGTTCGGCCGTCAAAGCTTTGCACCGCAGGCCGCGGGAAGTCCGTCGGTAGCTCCAAGACCGGCAGCTCGCCCGACAGCTGTTCCAGCCAATACTCCTTCTGCGGCTGGAGCATCTGCCCGTAAGCTTCGGAATGCTGCCAAACGGCATAATCTTTGTATTGAATGCGCAGCGGGGCCAGCTCCTCGCCCCGATACAGGCGGCTGAACTCGTCGAA
The DNA here is from genome assembly GCF_024213605.1 of Paenibacillus sp. CH40. NCBI lineage: Bacteria > Bacillati > Bacillota > Bacilli > Caryophanales > Paenibacillaceae > Paenibacillus > Paenibacillus sp. CH40. The sequence continues at coordinate 8,773 of NZ_JANAVQ010000021.1, read as the reverse complement.
GAGCAGCGCTGTCGAAATGCCGTCCGAGACGATATGGTGCATATCGAACAGTAGAATGTGGCGATCCTCGGCGACTTCGATCAGGCCGATGCGGAGAAGTGGCGGCTTGGTCAGATCAAACGGGTGATAGTAAGCTTCCACCACTTGCTCCACTTCCCGCTCGCTCGCTTGGAAATAATCTACAGCAAACTCCACCTCGTCATAGATGCGCTGGACAAGCTCGCCTTGAACCTGCTCGATCCCGGTACGCAGCGTCTCATGGCGCTGAATCAGCGCCCGGAACGCGTGCTCGACGCGCGTGCGGTCCAGCTTGCCTTCGAGAAGAAGCGCCGCCGACATATTGTAGCTGCGCTCGGCCCCGTCAAGCTGGCGCAGGACGTACAGACGCTTTTGCTCGGATGAAACCGGATAGTACTCGGCCTCAGCCGCCTTTGTAATCTCATACGTCTCCTGCTGCCTTAAACCGCCGATTCTTTGGGCTAGCTGTTCGATCGTGGTGTAACGGAAAACTTCCCGCAGCGAAACCTCGACTTGCAGCTCTTTCCTAATCTTGGAAACAAGCGTAGAGGCCCGCAAGGAATGACCACCCAAGTCAAAGAAATCGTCTTGGACTCCAACTCGCGCAATACCCAGCACCTGCTGCCAAATGAGAGCAAGTCTTGTTTCCAGCGTTGTGCGAGGAGCCACATACTCACGGCCTGCTTCTACCTCTCCGGTCGGTTCAGGCAGCGCTTTACGGTCAATTTTGCCGTTCGGCGTGAGCGGAAGCTTATCAAGAGACACCAGCCGGGCCGGGACCATATGGGCCGGCAGCTCTTGCTTCAATTGGGACAGCAGATCGCTCAGCTGCAAAGAAACATCCGCCGCCACGTAGCCGCACAAATACTTTTGCCCCTGCTCATCCGTACGGTCGGTCACCACAGCCTGCTTGACGCCCGGGAAACGCAGCAGGGCCGTTTCAATTTCGCCGAGTTCGATCCGGAACCCGCGAATTTTCACTTGATAGTCGATCCGGCCGATGAAGTCGACGTTGCCGTCTTCCAGCCAGCGGGCCAAATCGCCTGTCCGGTACAGACGTTCGCCCGGCACAAACGGGCTGTCCGCAAACTTCTCAGCGGTTAGGTCCGGACGGTTCCAGTACCCGCGCGCCACCCCGGCGCCGCCGATGACAAGCTCGCCCGGAACCCCTACAGGAACCGGCTTTAACGCGGCATCGACAATGTAAAACCGGGCGTTCAGCCAAGCTTTGCCGATCGGCACATGCCCCGACGGCGGCAGCTTATCCAGCGGCTCACCGTAAAAGCTGCTGTCAATGGCCGCTTCGGTAACGCCATAGCTGTTGATGATGCGGAATTGTCCGCCGAATCTTTCCTGCAGCAATCGGTAATCGGTGACACTGCAAGCATCCGAGCTGGTAATCAGCAACTGCATGGAACTAACGTCCAGCCCTTCTTCATAAATATGCTGCATGAACGGCAGGATGAGCGCAGGCGTCGATTCGAATACCGTAATGTTTTGGTCCCGAATCCAGCCGTATAAGAGGTTCGGATCAATCCGGTCATCCTTCGGCACAATCACCATCGTGCCTCCGTTATACAGCGTCCGCGCGATGTCTCCGACGAACACGTCAAACGAGAAGCTGGCCAGCTGCAGCAGCCGCACCGGGAACTGATCCAACCGGTACTCGCGACGGTACGCATCCGCCGTATTCACGAGACTACCGTGCTCGATCATGACGCCTTTCGGGCGTCCCGTCGTACCCGAGGTGTAAATCACATAAGCCAAGTCTTGCGGGGCGCTGTCGGCAGATTCAAATTCCACGGTTAAGGCATCCCCGTTATAAATCTGTTCATCGTCCATGGCATAGACAGCTTGAAGCTTCAGCCGGTCATCGGCCAACCAACCTCTGGCCCGCTCCAACAGATGACGCTGCGTAAGCAGCACCGATGCATCGCTATCGCTGAGCATGTACTCAATCCGCTCCGCCGGATAATCGGGGTCCAGCGGTACATAGGCTCCGCCGGCTTTCCAAACGGCGAGCACCCCGACCAGCAGTTCCACTGAACGCTCCGCCCAGATTCCCGTAATCGTCTCCCTTCCCACGCCCTGTTCGCGAAGGAGAGAAGCCAGCCGCTCGGCGCGTTCGTTCAATTCGCCGTAGGTCAGCTGTTTGTCCATGTAGACGACTGCCGGATGATCCGGAATTTCCCGGGCAAACTTTTCAACATACCGATGAAACGCTTCTCCCTCGCTCAGCCCTGCCACCGGCGGGTTAAAAACGTTGACAATGCGGTGTCTCTCCTCATCGCTCAGCAGAGAAATCTCGCGTACCGGCAGTTCGGGAGTCTGAAGAAACTGGTCCAGAACGGTTACATACTGTTCCATAATCCGATCAATCTCGGCCGTCTCGAACAGGCCGGTACGATAGGAAGCATGGAGAATTACATGGCCTTCATTCAACATATGGTCGAAGCGCAGCAGCAAATCGTCCATCTCGTGCCTAGCGAAGTGAGCCTCCAGGCGTACCTTGATTTCTTCGTACTCCTCGATTTTCAAAGGCAGATACTCTAGAGATGTGCGGAACAGCCCCGAAAGATCGTTGCGGCCGTGTTGTTCGCGTAAATCCTGGATCAATTGGTTATAAGGGTATTTCTGATACCGCAGATCCGCCGTATTTTCCTTGGAAACCGTTTGGATCAAGAAAAGCACGTTCCTGTCTGGATTCAGACGAATCCGCGTAGCCACGGTACTGACGAACATGCCGATCGTTTCTTTTTCCTTCTTGCTGGTGCGATTGGCGAAAACCGTGCCGACCGGAACATCGGTGCTGTCGGTCAGCTTGTACAATAAGGCGTACATGGCGGACAGAAATAACGTATATAAGCTGACCTGATATTGTTCGCTGAAGGCCAGAATGCGTTCATACCGGGAACCGTCCAAAGTGATGGCCAGTTTATTGGATTCGCTGCCGATCGAGAATGGCGGATACGATTTAATGCCGGTCGTTTCCGGCAAAGTGTTGTACTTCGTCAGCCAGTATTCCTTGCCTTTTTGATAACGCTGCGATTGCTCATATTCACGCTCCGCGGAAATATAATCCAGATAGGAAGGGGCCTGGTAACTGCTGGAGATGCCTTTGCGCAGTTGCAGGTATTTTTCCATCACCGCATGCAGCAAAGCATTGACGGACAAGCCGTCGGCGATAATATGATTTACCGTCAAATTGAGCCATACTTGGCCGTTCGCAAAATGGATAATTGTAAATTGGTAGAGGTGTTCGTCGAACACGCTGGCCGGTTTTTCGCTTACTTCTTTCACCCAAGCATAGAATTGTTCGGTTGTGCCTATTTCGAGGCGGCTTATCCTAGCTTGGACATTCTCCGGCTCTTCGAACCACTGCGTTGGATTTTGCAAATCCCCGCTAATGCGGATTCGGAAAACGTCATAGGTTTTGACGATCTCTGCCGCCGCTTGCTCCAGAAGCTGTGTGTTGATCTCGCCCGTAATCTGGTAGGTCGCGGAAAGCATCGTGATGGACGTTCCCGGATTCATAATTTCCATGAACCATATTCGGCGCTGGGCTTGCGTTAATCCATATTGCTCGTTGGTATTCTCTCTCACATCGACACACTCCCGGTTTAGAGATTCTTTATAGATAGGCTTTGTACCTAGATGTCACTTAGTCACTCTTAGAAGAACCGCGCGGCCATTCCCGGAACGGCTCCTTCGGACTCTGTCCCCTTTTTCGTGTCTGCGTTTTCTGGTAACTACCGGTTATAAAGTCATACCTTGGATTACTAAAAGACTCTGTCGCATTCGCAAGCAGGAAGCCGCCCGCCGTAAAGCGGGTCTAGCCGTACAGCCGGGCGTAATAACCCCCGAGCGCCAGCAGGTCCTGATGGCGGCCCCGCTCGACGACCGTCCCTTGGTTCATGACGGTAATCAAATCCGCATGTTCCACGGTGCTGAGACGGTGGGCGATCAGAATGGTGGTGCGCCCCTTCATCAACACGTTCAGGGCCTGCTGTACCCAATGCTGGGATTCGTTATCCAGCGCGGAAGTCGCTTCGTCCAGCAGCAGAATCGGGGCGTTTTTGAGAATCGCCCGGGCGATCGCAATTCGCTGCCTTTGTCCGCCCGACAACGACGCTCCTCTCTCTCCCACCGGCGTTTTATACTGTTCAGGAAGTTCCTGAATGAAATGGTGAGCGTACGCCGCTTTGGCCGCTTCGATCACTTCTTCATCCGTTGCATCCGGGTTGCCGTAGCGGATGTTTTCCTCAATCGTGCCGGTAAACAAGAACGGCTCCTGCGGAACGTATGCAATCTGCCTGCGGATTTCGTCCAGCGTGTAATGGCCGAACGGTTTGCCTTGGAGCAGGATTTCTCCGCTGTCCACAGGATAAAAGCCGAGCAGCAGCTTGATCAGCGTACTTTTGCCGCTGCCGCTGGCCCCCACGATAGCGGCGACCTGGCCGGGAAACACCTGCATGGAGATGTCGACAAGCACCTTTTTATCCGCCTGATATGAAAATTCCACATCGCGAAACTCCACCGCAGCCTCCGACACGAGCTCGCTGTGAGGAGATCCCAAACGCTCCGGTTCCTCTTCCTCTCTTAGTACCTCTTGAATCCGGTGAGCGCCCGCGATCGAATTTTGGGTCATCGACAGAACCATCCCCAAGTTCAACAAGGCGTGCGTCAGATTCACTTGCAGAACCGCCAGGGCGGCGACGCTTCCCATTCCCATCAGTCCGTAGGCATAAAGAAGACTGCCGATGACGATGATGCCGCAGAACGTGACGTAGCTGATAAAATGATTCACCGCAGCCTGCATGCCGTTCTTCTGCGCGGTTTGCCGAAGCGTCTGCGTCATTTGTTCGTTCAACGCCTCGTACTGGCCGTAAATCGTGCGGATGCGGAACAGCTTCACAATTTGAATGCCGCCCATAAAATCTTTGAATTTTTCGGTCATTTTACCGAGCGTTTGCAAGCCTTGTTCGGACAAGGCGCGAATATCCCGCGCAAATTTCAGGCTGACCACGGAGGACAGCAGCAGAATGACGAAGGATACGCCGGCAAACCGCCAATCGATCAACACCATGGAGACAATGGAGCCGATGCAAAAGACAACTTGAAGCAGCAAAACGAAGTAAACCTGCGAGAATGTAAACTCAACGGTCGTTACGTCGTTGTTCACCCGCGACAGCAAATCCCCATGGTGCGTCTGCTCCAGGAATCTCGGCCGCACCCGGCACAGCTTGTCATAAAGACGTTCGCGGATATTCAGCACAGTCAGCTCGACACTGCGCTGGTATAAGTAAATGAACCAGGGAGAAATCACATTTTCCAGGAACAAGGCCGCGCCCAAAATAATAAAGGCTTCCACCATCAGGGACGTATCTCGGGACACGGCGAAATCAACCAAGTTATGTACGACCAAGCTGAAGGCGATCAGGAACAATGTCTGGGTGAGCGCCGTCACGGCCAGGCCAATGGCGTACTGGGTTTTGCGCTTGCGGTTCATAAACATCAGCAAGTAGCCGAGTTCTTTCACTTGCGAGAGCCATCCGCCCTTTTTCATGTGTACGCCACCTCCCTGCGTTCGGCAGACTCGGTAAATTCCTGATAGTACGACTGGGCGTACAGTCCCTTCATCTTCAGCAATTGTTCATGAGTGCCCTTTTCAACAATACTCCCCTGTTCCATGACCCAAATTTCGTCGGCGTTTTGTACTGTAGAAAGCCGGTGGGCAATAACCATCGTCGTTCTCTGCTTCATCAATACGCCCAGCGCTTCCTGAACCGCGCTTTCCGACTCCGGATCAAGAGCCGACGTTGGCTCGTCCAGCAGCAGAACGGGAGCATTATTCAGAAAAGCCCGGGCCATTGCAATGCGCTGGCGCTGCCCGCCGGACAAAAAGCCTCCGCGCTCTCCGACATACGTCTGGTAGCCGTCGGGAAGCTGCATAATGAAGGAATGCGCCTGAGCGGCTTTGGCGGCTTCGATAATCTCGTCCATCGACGCTACTTCCCGCCCGTAGCCGATATTTTCAGCGATCGTGCCGCTAAACAAATATGAATCCTGGGTTACCACGGAAAAATGCGACCGAAGCTGCTCCGGATCGGTGCCGTGGATCAGGCTGCCGAACACGCGGATCTCGCCCTGGTCCTCTGGAAGCGGATAAAAGCCGCATACAAGCTTAAACACCGTGCTCTTCCCTCCGCCGCTCGCTCCGACAAGCGCGATCGTCTTCCCTTCCGGCAGCGAGAAGCTAACATTCCGCAGGATCGGAGAGCTCTCCTCATACCCGAAGGTTACGTTCTGAAACTCGATGGGGGCGGCGCTCGCTTTCGAAAGCGAACGGCCATTTTCCGTTTCGGTCGGCTGCTCGACGATTTCGGAGACCCTTCTCAGGGCACCGGCCATTTCGAACGTCCGCGTGATGAGCTCGGGAATATGCTCCAGCGGCTCCAGACACAGATTCAGCAAGTACAGGAAGGCGATCAGCTCTCCCGCGCCTAGCTGCCCTTTGTAGATCAAATAGCTTCCGTAACTGACGGCGAAAATGATCGGGCTGATCATCAGCGTGGAAAGTAGCGGGTTGACCCAGGCTTCCCGCTTTTTCACGGCCAGCTTTTTTTGGGCCGTCAATTGCAGCAGCACTTGGTAGGAGCGAGATAACATGCCGGATAGCAGGTAGCTTTTTACAATAGGCATACCCCCAAGCGTATCCTGGAGGTTGACGTTCATCCGGCCCATGTTCGCCTGGGCTTCCTCCGTCAACCGCTCCAACTGCTTGCCGATCCATTGGGAAACCAGCAGCGCTACGGGAAATAACAGCAGGCTGTACAGCATCAGCTCCCATTGGAGGTAGATCAAATAAGCGAAACAGCCGATGAACACCAGCGGATGATAAAACCACTGGGCGAGGTCCCGAATCATAAACTGCTGGATGAGCTGCAGGTCGTTGTTGATCCGCGACAATACGTCGCCGGAGTGCTGCTTTTCCAAATAGGAGACCGGGAGTTTGCCGATATGACGCATGACATGGTTGCGGATATCCTGCACCGCAGAGGCGCTGCTTCGCTCCACGCCGAAGCTCATGAAAAACTTCGCCGGCACACCGATCAAGATGACCACAAAGACCGTGTACACGATTTGCAGAACGATTGGCCCCGCCCCCTTCTCGGCCTGGGTGGTCAGCTGCTCGATCAAACTTCCCATCCATATCTCAATAACGGCGGCGGCAATCGCGGACAAGATACCGACGATCATCCAGCCTTTGTGACGGCTTACATAGGACATCAGCCAGCGGAACGCTTTCCAGGCGGCGTAAGCGGTTTGGCGCTTGGAAGGCGCCGCTGTGCCTTGTTCTAGAACAGACGGCTGGCGGTCAGCTTCCATGCAGTACCCCGGCCTCCGCTTCGATCTGCCGCTTGACTTGCTCTAAGATGTCCCGGATGACGACGGCCGTTTCTTCCACGCGCGCGAGTTCCAGCAATTCCTCGTGCGCGCCCTCCAGCCGGTAATCGGCGTAAGCTTGCGTCGTTGCCCCCCGCCAGGAAGGCAATTGGTGCTCCAGGCGGAACGCTTCGCTGTCCTTCGCAATCATTTCGTAAATCCGGGCCGGGATCGTGCCGGAATTAATAAGCTGCGCTTCGTACGCCAAGGTCGCTTTGACCTTCCGATGAACCCGCTCCCGCACGAGCGGGTTGCTCATTAATTCCTTCTCTTCTTCGTCGAAATCGGCAAGCGTTTCTTCAAGCTCTTTCTCCGACGTTTCGGAAGGCGTCAGCGTGTCCTTAATCCACGAGTCCACCATGAGCACGTCCGTTACGGAATACCCTCTTTTCTCCATCGTTTTGGCTACCTCGAACGTCAGGTTGCCTCCGAAGCAGTAGCCGAGCAGCACGTAAGGTCCTTCCGGCTGGATGCGGACGATCTCGTCCACATAACGGTTCAGCATGGCCTCGTAATCGACGGCATCGTCGATAAAATCAATGCCGTAGAGCACGAACCGGCCGTCGAGCCTGCTTGCGAGCTCTCGGTAACCGATGCCGAAGCCGCTGCCCGGAGGGAAGCAGAACACGTTCAGATCTCCTGCTTTATTCAGCTTAATGAAGGAGTCTCCCCCTTTATCCAGGCCCAGATCCTCCTCGCCGAAAGCCATGGCTTCAACTGTCAAATTGTGGAATTGGCGGTTCAGCGGTATCTCGAGGCCCGTTTCATCGTAAACAGCTTGAACGAGCCTCATCAGACTTAATGAATTGCCACCCAACTCAAAAAAGTTATCCTTTACGCCGACCTGCGGAACGCCAAGCGTATCCTGCCAGACGCGGGCGATCTTCATTTCGAGCAGCGTTCTCGGCGCGACATATTCCGCTCCTCCGGCCGCGGCTTCCTCCGGCGCGGGCAGCGCTTTGCGGTCGATTTTCCCGTTCGGGGTCAGCGGCATCCGCGAAAGCTGCACGAGGTGCGAAGGAATCATATACCCCGGAAGCTGCTTGGCGAGCTCCTCCTTGAGTTCATGCGCCGCCAGCCTCGTTTCCGCGACGTAATAAGCGACAAGCTGCTTATGGCCGTTCGCGTCGTCGCGGTCAAGCACCTTGGCTTCTTGCACGGCGGCGATCTTCAGCAGCTGCGTCTCGATTTCGTCCAGCTCGATCCGGTACCCGCGGATTTTCACCTGATGATCGATCCGGCCCAGGTATTCGATGTTGCCGTCCGGCAGCCAAGCCGCCAAGTCGCCCGAGCGGTACAGTTTCTCCCC
>NZ_JANAVQ010000020.1:0-14464 GCF_024213605.1 Paenibacillus sp. CH40 | reverse complement strand
AGCTCCCGCTCCATCGTCGCACGATTCGCGTAGGCTGACAGCTGTTTGGCCCATACCTGGAAAGAATCTGTTTTATGTGGCAGTCGAATAGCTGTGCCTGTTTTACCTGCAACAGCCTGCTCATAACCGGATGCCAAATCCTCCAGTAAAATACGCCACGATACGCCGTCCACAACCAAATGATGAATGACGATTAGCAAATGGTCGCCCCCAGCGCAATGGAACAGACCAAGCTTCACAAGCGGACCCTCGCTCAAATGAATGCCGGCTTGAATTTCACTCGCCTTGGCTTCTACAGCGGCAGATTCGTCCTCAATTCCTCTAAAATCTACAATGTCCAGCGTGTATAGCTCGCCTTCCTCCACACTGCGGTTCCAAGCGACATAATCCTGCTCCGTCTCACGGAATACAGTGCGCAATGCGTCATGATGCTGGACAATACGTTCCATCGTACGGCGCAGCGCGTCGACGTCAAAGCGCCCAGCTCGATACAGCATCATCGCCTGGTTGCTGTGGTGCAGATCAACCGGCCGCTGCTCGAAGAACCACCGCTGAATGGGTGTCAGTTCCACCTGGCCTACGACTTCTTCCTGACTGGCCATCTTGCCATCTGTACGAAGTAAAGGACTGAGTGACGCTACCGTCGGATTGCTGAACAAATCCTTCATGTCCAGTCGATAACCTGCTTGCAGCAATCGGGAGGATACTTGCAAGGCTTTGATCGAATCGCCGCCCAGTTCAAAGAAGTTATCCTGCGTGCCTACCGTTTCGACACCCAGCACCCCGGCCCATACTGCAGCCAGCACTTGCTCCACCGTGGTACGCGGTGCCACATAGGCTGCACCGGTATGGATGCTTCCTTCCGGTTCCGGCAAGGCCTTGCGGTCGATTTTGCCGTTGCTCGTCAGGGGGATCGTCTCCAGACGCATCAAGCGTGCAGGTACCATATGTGCTGGCAGTGCTGCTTCCAGCTCGGCCTGTACTTCCTCGATCCGCAGCTCGGTTTCTCCCGTGATGTATCCGCACAAGTACTTGTGCCCACGCTCATCCGTCCGGTCGATGACTACCGCTTGACGCACACCCGGCACCCGCTGGATCGCCGTTTCAATCTCGCCCAGCTCGATCCGGTAGCCCCGGATTTTCACTTGATAGTCCATCCGGCCGATAAAGTCCACATTGCCGTCCGGCATCCACCGCGCCAAGTCGCCTGTGCGGTACAATCGTTCACCCGGTACGAACGGATTGGCCACGAATTTCTCGGCGGTCAGGTCCGCACGATTCAGGTAGCCTCGTGCCACCCCGGCACCGCCAATGCACAGCTCGCCCAGCACGCCGATCGGCACCGGATTCAACTGGCTGTCCAAGATGTAAAACCGTGCGTTCAGCCACGCCTGACCAATCGGTACATTGCCGCTACTTGGCAGCTTCGACAGTTCTTCGTCGTAGAAGCTGGAGTCGATCGCCGCTTCCGTGACGCCGTAGCTGTTCATAATGCGAACATCCGCGCCAAACCGTTCTTGCAGCACCCGGTAGTCTGTCACACTGCAGCTATCCGAGCTGGTGATCAGCAGTTCTAGACTGCTCATGTCCAGTCCCTGTTCATACACATGCTGCATAAACGGTACGATCAGGGCCGGGGTCGATTCGAACACCGTAATCTGGTAGTCACGAATCCAGCCATATAGACGGCTTGGGTCAATCCGGTCGTCTTTCGGGCAGATGACCATCGTCCCGCCGTTATAGAGCGCCCGCGCGATATCGCCGACAAACACGTCGAAGGAGAAACTTGCCAGTTGCAGCAATCGTACCGGGAACTGGTTCAAACGGTAATCCCGGCGGTAGGCCGCGGCTGTGTTTACCAAACTGTGATGCTCGATCATGACCCCTTTCGGGCGTCCCGTTGTCCCGGAGGTGTAGATCACATACGCCAGATCCTGCGGTTCGTTGATGTGCTCTGCATCAGCGGTATCTCCGGTGTACAGCGACTCATCGTCCAACGCCAGCACGGTGTGCAGACGCAGTCCCGTTGCGGGTTCGGATGCTGCTTCGCTATTAGATGACGAATCTGATTTCAAGCTGAATCCCTCATTAAGGCTGTCTCTTTCCATCGTTTCAATGCTAACCGCCGTTTCCAGCTCGCCCTCAGACTGCCCTCCGGCCAAAGCCTGTCGGCTTTCCTCCAGCCATGCCTGCGCGCGCTCCTGCAAGCCGATTTGCGTCAGCAGCACTGTCGCGCCGCTGTCCTCCAGCATAAAGCGGATACGTTCGGACGGATAATCCGCATCTAACGGTACATATGCCCCGCCGGCTTTCCATACTGCCAATACGCCGACCAGCATGTCCACCGAGCGCTCGCTCAAAATACCAACAATGGATTCGCGCCCAATGCCTTCATTCTGCAATCTACGAGCAAGTTGGTTCCCACGCTCGTTCAGCTCACGGTATGTAAGCTGCCGCTCCTCGTATACAACTGCCACGTGATCCGGCGCAAGCTGCGCTTGTTCTTCCACATAGGCGTGGAACAACCCTTCTGATTGCTTTTCATCACTCCATGCAGATACGCCTACTGATCCAAAACCGTCGATGATTTTCGCTTTTTCCGAAACAGTCACTAGCTCCAGCTCATCTACCAGCGCATCTGGTCTGTTAATCGCTTCTTCAATCATATGCAGCAAATGCTCGCGGATTTGCTCTACAGCTGTACGTTCCAATACTCGCGCGTTGTACTCCAAATGGACATGAATTTCATCCCCCGGCACAACCGTAATGTTGAAATCATAGTTCGTTTGCTCCGACACGGAAGCATTGGCAATCGTAAAACCATTCGTACCACGGCTACCCATTTGCTCCATACGCTGTTCCACTGGGTAGTTTTCAAACACCATAATATGGTTCACTAGGTCCTGTTTTTGCTCTGTCAGGGCCTGAATTTCATATAACGGATAGGTTTCATAGGCACGGGAAGCCAGCGCCTGCTCCTGGGTTTGCTTCATCAGCTCAGCAAACGTTACATCTTTTGGACTATGAATCCGTACAGGAACGGTATTAATGAACAAACCAACCATTGTATCGATGCCTGGAATATCCGCTGATCTACCAGACACGACACTGCCAAATACAACATCCCGACTGTTGTTATACCGTTGCAGCACAACGCCCCACGCTGCTTGCAGCAGTGTATTGACCGTTACTTGCTTTTGCTTAACCAGCTTGTTCATCCGTTCCGTCACTTCGCGGTCCAGTGTAAACGAAAGTTTGTCCGCTTCATATTCTTTAGCGTGACCGTCCAGCTGTTTTGCCTGCGGCAATACCGTCTGCTGCTCGAAACCAGCAAAATAATCACTCCAGAACCGTTCAGCCTCTGCTTTGTCCTGCCGCTCCAGCCATTCAATATATTCGCTGTATGGCGTTACCGGGGCAAGCTCCGGCTTGTGGTCTTCGAGGATGGCAAAGTACGTATTAAATGCTTCCCCCACAACTAGGAACAAGCACCAGCCGTCCATCAAAATATGGTGGAAGCTCCACACAAAACGGTACGATTCCTCGCCTGTACGCAAAATAGACACCCGCATCAGCTCGCCTGAGCTGAAATTAAAGCCTTCGGCTTTGTCATGCTCAGCAAAACCAGCAATGTATGCGTCCTGCTCTCCTTGTCCCAGTGAACGCACATCTTCAAAACGGAACCCGGCATGTTTGTGACGGTACACCACCTGTAAAGGCTGCTCATTCCATCCGCTATAAAAATTCGTTCTGAATATTTGATGGCGATCCACCAGTTGATTTAAGCTTTCGGCAAAAGCCTCCACTTGAAAGCTGCCTTGCAGATCAAATGTCGCCTGCTCAAAGTACGCCCCGGATTTCGGCTCCATTAAGCCGTGGAACAGGATGCCTTTTTGCATGGGTGTGAGCGAATAAATATTTTCCAGTTCTCCCGCAACAGCCGTCTGCTCTACAATATGTTCCAGCTCTCCAGCCGTCAGTCCTTGGAAGGACAAGTCGCTTGGCGTCAGCTCTGGAAACTCTTTTTCCACACAGTGAGCCAATACCTCACGCAAGCTCTCCTGAAGCAGATCAGCCAGCTTTTTGATTGACTTTTTCATGAACGTTTTGTTGCTGTAGCTGATCGTCAGTTCCAGTGCACCGTCCGTGATCATGCCGTTGATATCCAGAGCATACCGCTTGGTTAACGTGTCACTAATGGAAGCTCCGATGGAATAAGGAGACATGCGAAAGGCATTTTTCTTTAAATCCTGATCGAATTGTCCGAGATAGTTAAAGCTGATTTCCGGCTCGGCGACAAAAGCAGCTTCCCCTTCCCCGTCAGCAAGATATCTCAAAATCCCGTATCCAATTCCTTTATGCGGCAAACGGCGCAGTCCTTCTTTGACGTTCTTGACACGCCGTCCCACATTCTGTTCCTCGCCCATATCGAGTACAACCGGGAATTGGCTGGTAAACCAACCGACCGTACGCGTAATATCCACATCCGGCAAAATAGCTTCCCGTCCGTGACCCTCCAGATTTACAAGCACCTGACGGATGCCTGCCCACTCCTGAATTGCGGTGCCCAGAGCTGTCAGCAACAGGTCGTTCGCTTCCGTATTGTAGGCACGATGAGCTTGTTTCAAGAATTGTTCCGTTTCTTCTACCGTCCACTCCACTGTCAGTGTCCGATCATCGCGAAGCTGTGGCTTGGCCTGAGATTTACGAGTGTAATCTTTTGGCAAGGATGTCTGACTCTTCCCTGCTTGCTCAATCTGCTCCCAATACGCACGCTCGTTCTCCAACGCTCTACTGCTCGCATAAGCGGACAGCTGGTCTGCCCAAAGGCGGAAGGAATCTGTCTTATTAGGCAAACGGACAGACTCGCCCCGTAAAGCCTGCTCATAGCCGGATGCCAAATCCTCCAGCAAAATACGCCAAGACACGCCGTCGACCACAAAATGGTGAATCGCTATCAACAAATGGTCTCCATCCGGGCAACGGAACAGACCCAGCTTCACCAAAGGGCCTTCATCTAAACGGATACTGCTTTGAATTTCGCTGGCTTTGTTCTCCAGCAAATGAGCAAAGTCAGACTCATTTGTAAAATCAACCACTTCGAGGCTGTACAGTTCCCCTTCTTGCACGCCACGGTTCCATACTTCATATCCACCGTCCACATTTTGGCGGAATACGATGCGCAAAGCGTCATGATGCTCGACAATGCATTGCAGTGCCTGATGAAGCGCCGTTTCGTCCAAACGATCCTCACGGTGCAGCATCAGAGCCTGATTATAGTGCTCAGGATTGGATGGCTGCTGCTCAATGAACCAGTGTTGAATCGGTGTCAATACCACGTTTCCACTGACTTCTCCTTGATCGGAAACGCGGGTCACCCGCTGCACCCGTCCATTCAGCTCAGCAATCGTCGGATACTGGAACAGCTCTCTCATTTCCAGCTTGTAACCATTTTGCAGCAGTCTTGAAGACACCTGGATGGCCTTAATCGAGTCGCCCCCCAGATGGAAAAAGTTATCCAGCACACCAATATGCTCGATACCAAGTACAGATTGCCACACGGACACTAGCGTCCGTTCTACCTCATTACGGGCTGCTACGTAATCCTCACCGGAATCCACGCTGCCCTCCGGTTGCGGCAACGCCCGACGATCCACTTTGCCATTTGGTGTCAACGGTAATTGCTCCAGCTGCACAAAATATGACGGTACCATGTAACCCGGCAATTCTTGGCTCAAGGCGCTTCGCAGCTCACTAGCCGCGATATCCGCAAGGGTGACTACATATGCACAGAGCTGCTTTTGCCCCTGATCATCCTCACGTGCAATGACGACAGCTTCTTGCACCGCTTCCAGCTTCAACAGCTGCGCTTCCACCTCACCCAGCTCGATCCGGTAGCCCCGAATTTTCACCTGTGCGTCGATCCGTCCTTTGTATTCCAGCGTCCCGTCCTCATTCCAGCGCACCAAATCGCCTGTGCGGTAGCAGCGCTCTCCGCTGCGGAACGGACTATCTACGAACTTTTCAGCCGTCAAATCCGGACGGTTCCGGTAGCCACGTGCCACCCCGTCGCCGCCGACGATCAACTCCCCCCATGCCCCGACAGGCTGAAGCTGCATGGAACGGTCTACGACATACGCTGTGGAGTTGTGGATCGGACGCCCAATCGGTACCGCTTCCAATTGCACGCTGGCAATCGCATGAGTTGTAGAAAAAGTTGTATTTTCTGTCGGCCCATAGCCGTTAATGATCCGCAGGGACGGATGAGCCTCCAGCACCCGGTTAATGTGCGGTACGGACAGCACATCACCACCGACCAGCAGTTCTTGTACCCCCTCGAACAGCTCCAAGTCCTGCTGAGATAGCTGGTTAAAGAGCGGTGCAGTCAGCCACATTGTCGTGATACCATGGTTGCGCACGGCTTCCTTGAGCTTTGGAGCGTCCAAAATGACATCCTGACTTACCAGCACGAGCTGTCCACCATTTAGTAGCGCACCCCAAATTTCGAAGGTGGACGCGTCAAAGACAACAGCGCCAGTTTGCAAAATGCGTGTATCAGCATCTAATTGCGCATAGTTTGTACTTTTCACCAAACGCACAACATTGCGATGTTCTACCATAACCCCTTTGGGCTGTCCGGTTGTGCCCGAGGTGTACATCAAATAAGCTAGTCGGTTTCCAAAATTACGTTCTTGTTCTCCAGCAGTGCTGTCTACGACAGACGAGGATGATTCCTTTAAAATCACATTTTTCAGATTTGTATAATCGGTATAATCCGCATGATAAGCCTCGTTTTGCTCCCAATGTACGGTATTCAAGCCTTGGTCATCCTCTGCCCCGTACACCTTAGCATCGCTCAGATCCAGTACGATTCCGGTGTATTCCTCCGGTTGCTGTTCTGCGCGCTGCACCAGCAGCAACTTCGCCCCCGAATCTTCCAACAGGTAACGTACACGTTCAGCCGGATAATCAGGATCAATCGGTACATATGCGCCGCCCGCTTTGAGAATCGCCAACATGCCGACGATCATATCCGTGGAACGCTCAGCAACGATACCTACAGTTTGCTCGGCGGTAACACCGTGTCCGCGCAACGTGTGAGCCAGTCGATTTGCTTTTACATTCAGTTCGCCATAAGTTAAACGGGCATTTCCGAACACAACTGCTGTCTGATTCGGTGTACGTTCAGCCTGTTCCTCAAACAACTCATGAATGCCTGCTTCGTGTGGATATTCCACCGCTGTAGCATTGAATACGTCGACGATTTGCGCCCGTTCTTCCTCACTGATCAGCGACAATTCCTGTATCCGCTTGTGTGGGCCCTGCACCATATGCTCCGCCACACTCAAAAATTGTCGAATAATTCGAGCAATTTCCTGTTCACTAAACAGTTCGGTACGATAATCTAGGTACAGCACGAGTCTATCATCATCCAGCATTTCAACCATGTGAATATCGAAGTCGTTCACCGTATCTCCGCAGAAATCGTTATCAACCTGCTGAATCGCTTCATCAAACCGGGAGAAACTCAAAGTACGGTACTGAATGGAAGCACCAAACAGACGCTGAATGTCCAGGCTGCTTTGCTGTTCACGCAAATCCTGAATAATTTTGTTGTACGGGTAACGCTGATGCCGCAAAATGGATGCCTGCTCCTTCCCTACACCTTGCAGGAAGGTCAACAGTTCGGATTCTGGTTCGACTAACAGACGCGTAGCCACAGTGCTGACGAACATACCGATGGTATCCTTTTCCTTCTTAGACGTACGGTTGGCATAGAGTGTCCCCACGGTTAAGTCCTGCTCTCCCGTCACTTTATGCAAATAAATATACAGAGCCGCCAGGAAGAACGTGAAAATACTAATTTTATGTTCCTCGCAAAAAGCCGTAACACCACGATACAACTCATGTTCCAGTATAAAGCTCTCCCGGCGTGCAGCTGTGCTCAGTGTCAGCGGGTTATATGATTTCAAACCTGTAGTCTCTGGCAAATCAGCAAACTTTTCTGTCCAGTACGTTTTGTCCTTATGATAACGGTCTGATTGCTCATAGCTTTGCTCTACCTGGATAAAATCCAGATAGGGATTGCCCTTGGTCGGCGTATCTTGACCTGTACCATGCACAATATCCATATAATGTCCGGTGATTTCATTAATGGCCTGATTCATGGACACGCCGTCTGAGATAATATGATGCATTTTAAAATTAAACCAGGTTTCTTCTGCTCCGAGCTGCAAGATAACAAACCGGTACAGCTGCGAATCCAACAATGAGAACGGCTGTGGATTATGGCGCTTTAACCATTCCTTTGCTTCTTCCGGGGTAACTTGGAGCGTTTCTATACTTTCCGCCGTAAACGGCTCTACATATTGATACGGAATCCCATCCTGAGCAGTAATTTTGATACGAAAAGAATCATTTTGGGCAATTACCCGGTTCATTGCTTGCTGCAAGGCATCTATACGAACAGTTCCCCTGATTTTTACTGTTGCAATAATTGTTGATGTGTTCCGATTAGGATACAGAAGCTCCGTATACCAAATCCGTTGCTGTGGCTGGCTTAGCGAAAACAATTGAACATTTTGCTGTGTCATCCGTCTCTCTCCTCGCAAAATAGATATTGGTAAAAAGGAAATTCGCATATTTATGCGGTTTGTTCCTCGGGATGCTTTCGAAATTGAAGCTCATACAGCTCTGCATAATGACCGCCCTCGGCAAGGAGCTGATCATGGGTACCCTGCTCTTTCAGTTCGCCATCGGCAAGGACACAGATCGTATCCGCCCGTTCAATCGTAGACAATCGATGGGCAATAACTAATGTCGTACGATCCTTCATCAGCTCATTTAAGCCCTGCTGGACTTCATATTCCGATTCTGCATCCAAAGCCGAGGTTGCTTCATCCAACAGCAAAATCGGTGCATTTTTGAGCAAAGCACGAGCAATTGCGATCCGCTGTCTTTGACCGCCAGACAAATTGGCTCCGCGTTCACCGACAATCGTGTCGTACCCCTCTGGCAGCTCGGCTATGAAGCCGCTGGCATAGGCTGTTTTGGCCGCAGCCTCTACTTCCTCATCCGTGGCAGTCGGTGAGCCAAAACGGATATTATCCGCTACTGTACCGTGGAAAAGCGTAGCCTCCTGTGGTACATAGGCCATCAAATCCCTGACCTCATCCAACAGAAATTCTTCTGCCAAGCGACCACGAACCCGCAGCACACCTTCGTCCGGTGGGTAAAATCCCAACAACAGCTTCATGACTGTGCTTTTGCCGCCGCCACTCGGGCCGACAAGCGCGGTTACCTGTCCTTCTGGCACAACCAAGTTTAACCTTTGCAGCGTTGGATGGTCAGGCTGATAGCCAAAGGTGATGTCGTGCAGCTCCAGCGCAGCCGGAGTCTGTTCAATGGCATGGTCTGAACGCAAGGTCTCAACATCGCCATAGAATTCCCCAGATTCACGGGCTGATAAAGCTGTCGTCTCGGGATCGATAAGCCTAGTCAGCGGTCCCTTCTTTTTAGCCGCGGGGAACTGCTCTTCTTCCTTCGACTCATCCAGAATTTCACGGATACGCGCCAAGCCTGCCAAGGAGTTTTGTAACAGTGTTACAGCCGCCCCTAGCTCCAAAAACACCGTTGAAATACCGGTTTGCAGCTGCACAATCTGTCCCAATACTCCCAGTTCCATTTGCTTCTGCGATACCAGAATCAATCCGGCGACAAGCACACCGCCCAGCGTAATGAACTCTATGACAAAATTGCACATATCCTGCAAGCCCATATGACGTCCCTGCCGGATGCTGATACGGTTTATGTCCTCGCTTGCATCGTTACATAGTCCACCTACCTTTGTCCTCAACCCAAACAACTTCACCGTCTGCAAACCGGAAAGCAAATCACTCAATCGTTCCGTGAACCTGCTCATCCGTCCCTGTAACTCTTCACTCGTCTTTCGCATTTTCTTGGCGAAATGAGCATTGATCCAGGCTGAAGCCAGCCCAAGTAAAACCGCCATAATCCCAAATCGCCAATCCAGAACCATCAAAATGACCAACGAGCCCAAGAAAAGCGAAATTTCCAGTATAATCGAGCGGATATGAACGGTGTAAGCCTGCTCCAGCGCCTGTACATCATTCGTCATACGGGATACAAGATCACCCGAATGGTGTTTTTCGGCTTTATCGTACGATAGCTTAACAATGTGGCCAAATAGTTTCATTCGTACATTGGCAATCGCTAGCTTTACACACCGTTTATACATATAGCTGCACAGGGGGGAAATAAGACTTAATGCCAAAAATGTACCACTGACCAAATAGACCGCTCGGTATAGCTCCTGTACATCGCCATTAACCGCGAAATTCAGCAAATAATGCACCACAAAAGAAAGTAAAATCGTGATGCTGGCATTGGTCAGACTATTGCCAACCAGCCCGGTAAAATACCATTTTCGGTGCGGCTTCATCAGGGTTATCAACTGCTTAAATTCATAAAACCCCTGCTTGAAGGTCACGACGCTCACCCCTTTCCTCAGGCAACGAATTACCGTTTTCCGCCGTATGCTGTTCTTCTTCAAAATTTTTCAAATACAGCTTTCGGTACACACCATCACGACCTAGTAATTCCTCATGAGAACCCGATTCCACAATGCTCCCCTGATCGAGTACAATAATGCGGTTCGCCTGACGTACGGTTGACAGTCGATGAGCAATGACCAGTACCGTCCGGTTTTGCATTACCGCATTCATCGCATTCTGCACCTGAGCCTCCGACTGACTATCGAGTGCTGAAGTCGGCTCGTCCAATAGAAGCAGCGGAGCATTTTTCAGTAATGCTCTTGCTATGGAAATACGCTGTTTTTGACCGCCAGACAATCCGCCTCCCCGCTCGCTCAACAGAGTTTCATAGCCCTCGGGAAGTTGAACAATAAAATCATGCGCATGTGCCGCTTTCGCCACCTCGACAATTTCTTCCCGAGTCGCCGCCAAACGTCCATATCCGATATTTTCTGCAATGGTGGCCGGAAAAAGCGACGGCTCCTGAGATACCATCGAAATATGACTGCGCAGGCTTGTTAAATTCCAATCTGTCAAACTCTTTCCAAATAGTTGAATGGTTCCAGCATGCTCTCCAGGTTCATTAAATCCGCAAAGCAGCTTAAAAATCGTGCTTTTACCTCCACCGCTGGCACCGACAATCGCCACCATATCCCCTTGCCCTGCCTGGAAGCTGATATCCTTCAGCACTGTGTTCCCTTCATCGTAGCCAAAGGTCAAATGCTCAAAGCTGACTACAGCAACACTATCAAAGTCATCATCACTTTCTGCTCCGCCTTCATTCATTCGGTTGGCTTCCCCATTTGCATCGTCTTTCAAATGAGGCGCCTCATTCTCTCGCTTCTGATCTACCAAGGTCATTTCGCCATCCTGACGTTCATTCTGCCAATCCAGTACCTCAAACAAATGCTTTGCGGCTCCACCCGCTTCCTTCATTTGCGAAATGATCGTCGGCAGCATGGCAATCGGCTGCAATATGAACGAAATCAGGTATAAAAAAAGTACAATGCCTCCAGCATTCAGCTCTCCATGTTGTATCAGGTATCCTCCGTATACAATGACCAAAATAATCGGTGTTGCTAGCATCATCACACCTACCGGAGTAATGGCTGCATAGCGCTTTTCTAGCCGTAAGCCGCGCTTGACGACCTCCTCCATAATCACCATATACTTCTTCAACAGCACAGCTTGCATATTGAATGCCTTGACGATAGGGATTCCTCCGATTGCATCTTGCCCCACAGCGTTCAAATGAGCAATTTTCTCCTGAATATCCGCGGAATATTTTTCAATCGGCTTGCTCATTAGTGATGTTATGATCATTCCTATTGGCATGAGCGCAAGACTTGCCAATATCAGTTTCCAGCTTGTCAGTAAAAGCAATATGAGTGATGCCGTAAACACAAGCGGTAAATAAAACAGATTGGCAAACTGCTGGATAAAAAAGTTCTGTAATACTGCCGTATTATTGGTTAGACGGGATACCAAATCTCCGGTAAATTTCCTTTCCACGCTGGAAACCGGTAAATCGCAAAACTTATGTACGAGATCGCCTCTCAAGTCGCGCAGAGCACTAACACTAAATCGCGCTGAAGCGTACCTCATCACAAACTTACAGGGCATTCCAATTAGCGTCATACCAACAACCAGATAGATCATGTTCTGGGTAGAGGAGAATGTCCCCTGTGCCATTTGCTCAATGGCCTTACCCAAAACAATGTCAATAGCTGCCAAACACAAGGAGGCGATCACCGTTATGAAAACCCATAGATTATACGGCCTTACATAACGTGCGAGTCTCCGAAAAGCAGAATTTAATCGAAACAAGGGCATCCCTCTTTTCGTTGCCCACACTTTATCAGTGCGAACTTTTTATATTGGCTGTGGACGTCATTGAGATAAACTCTGGGTTTGGATGCATGAGTATCCGTGCAGAATAAAATGCGATTTTGAACTATGCTGGAATTTGCATCTTGGTGTGGGTTGGTTGTTGATTGTTGCTGAGATGGTAATAACGAAGTGTATCGTGATGTGTGGGACATTCAACTCTGTCTGAATCGTGGTTGTAGGGTGCTTGTGTTGTAAGCTGTACGAGCTGCCGCCGCGTGGCCCATCGGCGAGGATGTAGAAAGAATGTTCTCGACTGCGCTCAAAACCTCTTGTTCTTGTTCATGGATGAAAAAGTGATTACCTTCGAACATCTGAACATCCATAGGTGATGTCGTATGTTGTTGCCAGGCATGGAGTGAATCTGTGCTAACCTCAAAATCCTTCATTCCGCCTAAAACGGTCATCGGGCATACCAGTGGATTTCCCGGCTGATAAACATAAGTTTCACATACCTTAAAATCTGCACGCAGACGAGGCATAATAATTTGCATCAATTCTGCATTTTGCAGCACCTCTTCAGGGGTTCCCTGCATTAAACGAAGCTCTTCCGTGAAAGAATCGTCTGCTAAATCATGGAGTCGTTTTTTGGAGTATGGAAGATGTGGTGCGGATTTACCAGATATGATGATATGCACAGGTAGCTTTCCAGTTTTGCTGTACAACTGTCGTGCTGTTTCAAATGCAATCAGTGCCCCCATACTGTGCCCAAAAAAAGCGAACGGCTTATGCATGTATGGAGCCATAGCGGGAACCAACGATTGAACGATGTCTTGAAGAGTATCCATTGGAGCTTCTGTTGAACGGCTTTCACGTCCTGGAAGTTGTATAGGCAGCACGGTAATGTCAGGCGCAAATCTGGACTTCCAAGAGTTAAATATGTAAGCACCACCACCGGCGTAGGGGAAGCAAAATAGTTGGAGCTTCGCAGTCGGTTGGACCTCTGTTTTCGCGAACCAAGATTGCGATCGAGTCGTCATATGAATTCCTCCATCCTCTATACAGTTCATAATTTTACAGTAAATCCTTATATCTCTTTTTTTCTTCCAACACTTTCTAACTGTTTTTAAATATACAAACTTTAAAACCACTTGGCATGGGACAAAAGGGCTAAATCGATAGAGCTCATAAAAATAAAACAAAATCTATATTATGTTATTTGTTTCCAAACTTCAAAAGCAACAATTTCACTTTTTGTATTAGTTATCTGTCAATCATGATCTGTTAATTTAGTTTGAAACGAAATTTTAGGTTTTCACGAATTTTGTAAAACTAAACTCATTATGATTTACATTGAAGCTCCAACCCCTTATCCTACAACAATTTTATCTTTACATGCCATTAACATAAATGTAACAAATTCAACCTGATATCATCCGACAAATTCCGCCTTTTTCCGCAACTCTCTTTAACCTCCTAAATAATGGATTAAATTTGTATCAAGCTCACATAAGCCAAAATTAATAACTCTTTAATTTTGTAATAAATATTGTTATTTCATAGTCCTAAAGGATCATATTTTGCATATTTTTTTCTGACTCTTCGTCTAAAAAATTCAGTTCGGATTGAGTTTTTCTCTCCCAAAGCTATGAATTTTCTTTTCAAACTCTAATAGAAACGTTTCTATCTCAATTCAAAAGTACCTGTTCTCTAGAAATTTATAGCCTTACTTTTAATCTTTCACCTCCTCTAAAAACAGTAACGGCAAACAGCAAGGCTCCCTGTTGTTGAAGCTTGTTGCTTTATAAATTTCATTATGTTTGACTTCACTATTGGTCGATATGCAGAGCGTTGTAAGCTTTATTGTAGTTATCCCCCAATCTTATTAATTTAGTGGGATGGAGTATATGTATGGTTTTTTTGTATATTTTCCAAAACGCGAAAGCCTTATGGTATACAAAAAGAGCACAGCCTTAATGGGCTGTGCTCTTTTATCTTGCTTGGCGGCGTCCTACTCTCCCAGGACCCTGCGGTCCAAGTACCATCGGCGCTGGAGGGCTTAACGGTCGTGTTCGGGATGGGTA
>NZ_JANAVQ010000001.1:0-1473415 GCF_024213605.1 Paenibacillus sp. CH40 | reverse complement strand
TTAAGCGATATTCAGGTGAACTCGGACGAGCAACCGGAAGGCTTCTCGCCGGATTCCATCGACTTTGTTTTCTAAATCCGTTTTCTAAAATGCAATGATTTCACTTTGCGTGTGCAGAGGGCGGCGGCTTGTCCGCCTGCCCTTGCCTGCAAAGTATTCTTTTTCCGACACAACGCTCATGTACGTAACAACGCACCATTCCAACTGGGGTAACAGACCCCATGAAGCAGGAGGGATGCCATTGAAAGCCTTATTTGAGAAGGAAAAAAATTACTGGAGTCATAAATTGGAATCTGAGGATCATATCATCTGCCTACCATACACCAACCATGTGTCCAGGGATACATGGTTACCTAAAGTAAACATCCCGACAAAATGGATACTCCAATGCAATATTCAGTCACCCATCGGGATACGGGTGGTGCTTTCCATATGCCAATAGTTAACAGCCGAAGGGCACTGCGGTTGGTACGTCATGTCGGAACGAGGAGATTGATTCAAAAAAATGGGTGGTAAACTTGAGCTTTGAGTTAATAAAAAATGTCGGAGGACAAGAGGATGTTGCATTAGAAGCCGTCTAAATGACGGCTTTTTTGTTTTAAGAAATCAAGTTCTTGCTCCAAGCCAAGGACAAGAACTTGATTATTCCATTGCCGATTAGATATCTACCTATTTAATGCTCACTATACCAACCATCCAGTTGTCGCAGGAGCAGACGACCTCATTCTGGAGCGGTTGAAGCGAGGTTCGTTGACTGTCAAATAAGAAGCCCTTAGTGAGCTTTTTTTAGACAATTCTTTAATAAATAACCCAATTTATAAATTTATACTGTGCAGCTTTGAAAAAGCTCAATAAACTTCTGAGCTGCTGAAGAAAGGGGCAAGTCTTTTTTGATAGCAATACTTAAAAATCTTTTAGGTATGATTTCTTGGATGGGCACTATGAATAGCTGTTGTTGATCCAAATCGCTGCGAACAAAATCCTCGATTACACACGATATGCCCAAACCTTTTTTAGCAAATTCAATTAACAGTTCCATGGTACTCAATTCTACTTTAGGTATTACTTTTAAGCCATATGAAGTGAAAAAGTTGTCAATATATTTTCTTGTATTAAGTCCTTTCTGCATGAGAATGATCGGGTAATTTACTACTAGTTCTTTTAAGAATATTGGTTTATCACATATTTCTTTAAATCTCTCACCTACTACAAAACAATCTTGTATTTCTATTTTTCCAATCACCGTCAGCGAATCTCTGCTTCCGTTCAGATTGATGATTCCTATGTCAACTTCGCCTGACTCTAGCTGCTTAATTGTAGAATGAGTAGATTGATCTTTGATATAAATCTCGATATTAGGGTAAGCCAAGGAGAATGTCTCTAGGTATTGCATCAAGAAGTTACTACAAGCTGTTGTGCTTACGGCTATTCTTAGTTGGCCAGCATCTAAATTCCTTAATTCCAAAAATTTTCTTTCAGCCGCCTGTAATAACTCATAGCTTTGTTCTACATATTGAAATAATATCTCTCCTTCCGTAGTAAGGGACACTCCTTGTGCTCTTCTATGGAACAATTGTCCACCTAGCTTATTTTCAAGTAGTTTTATGGACTGACTAACTGCCGATTGTGATGTAAACAGTTCCTTTGCCGCATTAGACATACTTCCAGCTTTTACTGTGATATAGAAGATCTTATAGAGTTCATAATTAATATCCATATAAGTATTTAGTATACCTCCTATATTTATTATTAATTTTACTTATTATACTGCGTGAATTATACTCGGGTTGTCAATGATTAATCGATAAATTGAGAAGGTGACCAATCTAGTATTCCCATATTTAAGTTATATTATTGACTCATCTGTAGGGGATATTCAATCTTCAGAATTTGAGAGGGGATAATACTGTGAGGCGGGATTACTTTTGCAATGGACACACTTGAAACCGTTCTTTTGATATTTTCTTTTCTCGTGGTTCTAAAATCGGATAAACGATTTATTGAAGCACTTCGTTCAATTTTAGATTGGCTAATTGATCAAAGTAAGAGAAAGGGGAAAATACATGGCTATCATATTCATAATTTTCGCATTATTGGCAGGAATGGCCTTGCCTACACAATTTAGTGTTAATGCGCAGCTAAGGACGGTGGTGGGATCACCTATTGTTGCTTCGGCCATTTCTTTTACAGTAGGTGCCATCTCATTAATAATCATATCTTTTTTTGTAAAAGGATCGTTGTTCAAAAAAGAATGGTTTGAAGCTCCCTGGTGGATGTGGACAGGAGGACTACTGGGTGCTTTCTATGTATTGGCGACAACCATTCTCATGCCCAGAATAGGAGTAGCAGCTACGGTTGGATACGTTTTAGCTGGACAAATAATCGTGTCGGTGATCATTGATCATTTTGGATTAATTGGTGCTAGTATGCACACTTTGAATATTCCTCGATTATTGGGAGCTCTTTTGGTTATTGCAGGAGTCTTTATCGTACAAAAATTTTAAATACATTTGGGGGAAACGTACATGAGCAAAATAAGAAAAGGCTTTCTCTGGGGAGGAGCTATTGCTGCTAATCAAGTAGAAGGTGCACATCGCAGGGATGGAAGAGGGCTAAGTACCGCTGATATTCAGCCGTTTATTCCAGGAGCTGATCCTATTGATCTACATTTTAATGACATGGATTCAGAAACATACGAAAAATACAAACATGGGACATACTATTTCCCTAAGCGCCAAGGAGTACATTTCTACGAACGATACCGTGAGTATATCGATGCGTTAGCAGACATGCATGTAAAAACATTGCGGTTGTCTATTTCTTGGAGCAGGATTTTTCCGAATGGAGATGATACCGTTCCAAACGAGCAGGGTTTGGCCTTCTATGATCGATTATTTGAGTACATGAAAGAAAAAAATATTGAGCCAATCGTCACGATTTTCCATTATGAAATGCCTTTAAATTTGGTTGAGCAATATGGCGGTTGGACAAACCCGAAACTGATTGATTTCTTCGTGAAGTATGGGCAAACCGTCCTGCAAAGATATCACCAAATCGTTAAATATTGGATCATTATCAATCAAATTAACCTTGTCCACAAAGAGGCATTTGCCTCCCTTGGCATACTGAAAGATAAAGTTGATCATTACGAGCAGTCTAAGTTTCAAGCGGTTCATCACCAATTCGTTGCTTCTGCAAAGATTACTGAGTTTGGCCACAAGCTAAATCCATCCCTTCAAATGGGAATGATGTTGGCCGATACATTAACCGCCCCTTATTCATGTGAACCTGCAGATGTCGAACTGAATTTCAGACGGAATCGAATGCAATATTTCTACAGCGATGTTTTGATTCGAGGCGAATATCCAGAATATGCATCGACGTATTTCGAAGACCATGACATCCAGCTGGAAATTACGGAATCGGAGAAAGAGTTGCTTCGGAACAATACAGCCGATTTCCTTGCAGTCTCTTATTACTGGTCAAATACTGTTAAAGCTAGTGAGAATACGATGGACCCTAATTCTACCGTCAAAAATCCCCATTTGAAAGCGAATCGCTGGGGCTGGTCTATAAATGCTTCAGGATTATATCTCTGCATGTCTAAATATTGGGACAGGTATCATGTTCCCATGATGGTGGCTGAAAATGGTCTTGGATTTAAAGATGTTATAACAGCGGACAATAAAGTTCATGACGATTATCGCATCGAATACCACCAGGAGCATATTGCAGCACTGAAAGAGGCAATACATGAAGGGGCAGATGTTTTTGCCTATTGTACCTGGGCCCCTTTCGACATCATCAGTGCAGGTACTGCTGAAATGAGCAAAAGATATGGCTTTATTTATGTGGACTATGATGATGAAGGAAACGGAAGTGGACAATTCCATTTTAAAGATAGTTTTTACTGGTATAAGCAAGTTATTGATTCAAACGGCGAGGATCTTCATAGAACCACCAACGATTAGGATGAGAATGACTGAATGATTAAGGCACCCCCGGATCATTTTGTATCGTGTCAGTTATACGGTATGTGGAAAATGGTCCGGGCATTTATAATAGGGGGGACAACTATGAGTTATCAAAAATTGGCAAAGGATATTCTGGATGGAGTAGGAGGAAAAGAGAATGTAAATGCGGTGTGGCATTGTGCCACTAGGTTGAGATTTAAATTAAATGATGTGAGTGCTGCAGATACCAAAAAGATTGAAAACACAGATGGGGTTATTACCGTCGTCAATAGTGCCGGACAGTATCAGGTGGTTGTTGGTAATTCCGTTGCTCAAGTCTATGATGCACTAACATCATTACCTGGAATGGCATTACATGTTTCTAGCAACAATGAAAGCGCTTCAGAAAAAATAACTGGGAAATTTAATCCTGTCAGTCAGTTGATGGATTTTGTTTCGGCCGTATTTACGCCATTTCTGGGAGCCTTGGCTGGATCCGGAATTTTGAAAGGCATTCTAGCTTTATTTACAACAATGAACTGGATATCGACCGACAGTGGTGCGTATAAAATATGGAATGCAGCAAGTGATGCCATTTTCTATTTTTTGCCGATTTTCTTGGCATTTACTGCGGCCAAGAAGCTGAAAGTCAACCCATTCGTAGCCGTTTCGTTAGCTGGTGCACTCATTCATCCGTCTTTAGTAGAGATCGTATCCAATTCACAAACGATTGATTTCTTTGGCATACCGATCATACCAATTACGTATACGGCGTCTGTGTTTCCCATTCTGTTGTCGATTTGGGGCCTCTCTTACTTGGAACCTTTGTTGAACAAATTCTTTCCGGAATCAATTCGTAATATGCTAACCCCTCTGGTTTCTCTAGTGATTATGTTGCCTCTAACTTTGGCTGTTATCGGCCCTCTAGGCACAAAGATCAGTGACCTGTTCGCCATGGTATTGTTAGCAATCTTTGGTTTCTCCCCATTACTTGCTGGGTTGGTTTTAGGAGCGTTCCATCAGTCGATTGTTATTTTTGGAGTCCATTGGGCGCTGATTACGCTGATGATAAACAATGTCGCTAATCAAGGATACGACCAGTGGTTGCCAATTGTATGTGCAGCCGTACTTTCTCAAGCAGGTGCTGCTCTAGGCGTATTTTTGAAAACCAAGGATGTTAAAATCAAAGGCCTATCGGGTTCTGCAGCAATCACAGCCATTTTTGGTATCACTGAACCGGCAATTTACGGCGTAACCCTTAAATTAAAGCGTCCATTCTACTGTGCAATGATCGCTGCTGGTATTGGAGGCGCTGTTATTGGATCGTTTGAAGTACATGCATCCACATTTACATTTCCTAGCTTGTTGGCTATTCCAACTTATTTAGGCCAAGGTTTCATTGGAGAAGTCATCGGATTAATTATTGCATTCTTTGGAGCCGTCATTTTAACTTATTTCTTCGGTGTTTCGAATAAGAGTGTGACGAATTTGAGTGATCAAGCAAATCCAAACGAGGTTGTGGTACCTGTGAATGGCCAAATTGTTCCTTTAAGCAGTGTAAGCGATGAGGTGTTTGCTTCTGAAGCGATGGGTAAAGGAGCAGGGATTGTTCCAATTAGCGGAATTGTTACAGCTCCGGTAAACGGAACGGTAAGCAGCGTGTACAAAACCGGGCATGCGATTGGCATTGTATCTGATTCCGGTATAGAACTTTTGATTCATATCGGTATTAATACTGTGAAATTAAAGGGACAACACTTTAAACCATTGGTTAAGGAAAATGATAGAATTGGCATTGATGACAAATTAGTTGAGTTTGACTTGGAGCAAATTAAGGCTGCGGGTTATGATCCTACGGTAATGGTTATTGTTACGAATTCATTTAATTATGATCAAGTGCATGTGAATCTGGAGGATCCAAATTCAAAACAGTTATTACATGTGATTCCTGCAAAACCTAGCGTTTCATCTTCAAATTTGGTTTAACACAGGACAGCATGAATTTGATCATGGAAGTAAATTGAAAAAAACGTATAACAGCCAGCTATAGCTATTATAGCTGGCTTTTTTTAGTAGATAGTTTTGTTGTTAACGAAGAAAAGGATTAAGATATTACGAATGTTTGGATAGTTCAGCAAAGTATTGGACAATAAGGTCTCGAAATAGCCTTATCGACTTCGAGAGGTAATGAGTCTCTTCTAGGACAATGTAATTCAAAGCCTCTGGAACACGTTCAGCACCAATTGCAAATGTGAACCACATCTGTTGTTCCTCCAACACTCATAACGAAAAATTTTACTGCAAACGTGCTTAGTAGTCTCCCCTTCGAAAAGGTATTAGCCGAATGGTGAATAGAATGTTTCTGTGGACTGAAGATCCTTTAGTATGAATTCCAAGTGTTCTCTAGCTGATTGATTCAATGGTTGTAAGGGCAAAGGAAGACTGGGACTTGAGATCAAGCCACTTATTTCTGCTGCTGCTGAAACAACACGAAGGCTACCATATTGATGAAATAACGTCCAAATAGGTTCAAGTAGCGCCGAGAGTCGCTCTGCTTCATCAGCAAAACCGTCCTGGGCCAAACGGGTCATTTTTAGGCACGCCTTTGGAAACAAACCACCGAGAACCGAGTACCATGCTTCACAGCCTGCATCCAAGCCAGTGACTGCGGATGAGTCTCCACTTACTCCTATAGTTACATGGGGAGGAATGGCCGTTCGCAGTTTTCTAATGCGTGCCTTGGCTGCTTCAGGATCAGAAGGCACTCCAGGAATCTTGATAGAACGAACGTTAGACAGCTCAGCAATCCGACCGTGCAACTCATCACTGAAATGAAAATGTGTAGTCCCCGGATTATCATATACGCAAAGCGGAATAGAGAGCGAGCTTGTCACCTGTTCATACAACGAATATACCTCTTCATTTGTTAATGCCTGGTAAGAAACAGGAGCCAACAGCACTGCGCTTGCTCCTGCTCTTTGTGCATCTTCCGCTAATCGAAGTACTTCAGAAGTACGAATCGCACTTATACTTGTCATCACGGGAATCCCCTCAGATGAATACAGCAAGTCGAAGCACACGTAAACGTTCTTCACGATTAAGATATGCATAATTTCCAGTTGAACCCAATGCACCAATTGAGTCTACACCAGCTGCAACTAATCGTTGAATTAGTGTCACAAATGCTTTTTCGTTAATACCTGTCTCGTTAACTGGGGTGAGTGGAAAAGCAGATAATCCACAGAACATAAAGCTACACTCCTTTAATAATTGACCTTCAAAATACAAACACATTATAAAAATGAATTAGACACAATTAAAGTACCAATGGAGAGACAAATAACAGTACCAATTCTTCTAGAGAAACCTAATATCGAAACAAAGAGATATGAGCATCAAGCTTCAGTCTCAACTTGGATATTACATCTTTTAACAGATCAAGTTAGTTGAACAACATAAAAAGCATTCTATATAGAATGCTTTTTATCTTTCTCATGATTTGGTGATGTATCAGAGTGTGTTAATATGCGGTCAAGTACTTTTTCAGTAAGTGGCATAAAGTAATTGAGTATTAGCCCCCCTAAACAAACGGTTAACAAAGTTCCAATGCCAATGGGTCCATTTAAAATGACTGCTATGATCAAGAATATAAGGTAGATGAATGTTCTCGAAAAAAATAGATTTGTTTTAGTTAATTCTTGTATGATTAATGTTAATCGGTCAACTGGAATTGGTGCAAAATTTGTCTGTAAATATGTTGCAGTTCCTAATCCTACAACAACTAAACCAATTCCAAAACAAACAACTTTGCTGTACCATAGTTCAGGTGTTATCAAATTGTGTAATAAAAAAAGCCACATATCAATTCCAATACCCGTTATAAATGCCGTTAACAACCCCAAAACTTCTGGTCTTTGTCTTTTTAAAAGCGAATTACAACATATCAATATTATAGCTATTATGATTTCCCAACTTCCCACAGTAAGCCCCACATTTATGGACAGTCCTACCAAAAGTGCATCAAAAGGTGAAGTCCCAAGGTCTGATTGTATAGTGAACGAAATTCCAAGGGATAATATAAAAATTCCTAATACGAAAAAAACATATCTCACTTTACTCGACCTCTTTAACATAATTTTATGTTGCAAATGCAATAAAAATAAGGTAAATTCAATATATATCATTTTTATTGCATTTGCAATAAAATAGGTGCGAAGGAGTTAACTATGAAGGAAGTACTTCGTGAAATTGGAATGATCGCAAGGGCATTAGATTCTATAAGTAATATAGAATTTAAAGAATATGACCTTACAAAAGGGCAGTATTTGTACCTTGTGCGAATATGTGAAAACCCAGGAATCATTCAAGAAAAGTTAGCTGAGATGATAAAAGTAGATCGAACAACTGCATCTCGTGCTATAAAAAAACTTGTAATTAATGGCTTTATTGAAAAGAAAGAAGATAACCATAACCAAAAAATTAAAAAACTCTTTCCAACAGATAAAGGGAACAATGTTTATCCTTTTATAAAAAGAGAAAATGATTATTCCAATAACGTTGCATTAGAGGGATTTTCGGAAAGAGAAGTAGAAACCATTTTCAATCTTCTTCAAAGAGTGAGAGAAAATATAGGGGAAGACTGGGAATTTGTAAAAAAGGGGAACAAGAGAAATTATTGATTTACATGAAGGAGCGATACATTAAGTGACTGCAAAAATAATAAAGTGCAAACGTGAAGATTTACAAGTACTCCAGGAAATAAGTATTGAAACATTTAACGATACTTTTAAAGATCAGAATTCACCTGAAAATATGAAAGCCTATCTGGAAAGAGCATTTAATTTTGAACAGTTGGAGGATGAATTGTCCAACGTCTCTTCAGAAATCTTTTTCATCTATTTCAATGAAGAACTTGCTGGATATTTAAAGGTAAATATGAATGACGCCCAATCTGAAAAAATGGGTGATGAGTCGCTCGAAATTGAGAGGATTTATATAAAAAATAAATCTCAAAAACATGGGCTTGGTAAAAATCTGCTAAATAAAGCTATGGAAATTGCGATGGAGCATAATAAAAAGAAAATCTGGCTCGGCGTATGGGAAAAAAATGAAAACGCCATTGCTTTTTATAAGAAAATGGGGTTTGTTCAAACTGGCGCACACTCTTTTTATATGGGTGATGAAGAACAAATTGATTTCATAATGACCAAAACAATGATATAAGTTTAGGATGATATAAGAATTCTTATTATTTTTTATATTGTAATTTATTCACTAATGTGTATAATGTTAACTATAATTGCATTCGAAAATGTTTTCTAGGGTTCCGCGATGTAATATCGGCTGGTCCGAGAGAAAACTCACAGTCGTTGTACTGTGCCACGGAGGGATAAAAGCCTGGGAGAAAAACTGCTGTATGCAGTATTCTCTCAGGTTTTTTTATTGCTGTTATAAATCCATACTACATTTGCAGCATTATCAAAAAGGAGGAAGCACAAAATGAACAAGACATGGTTATCTGTTGTAGTTGCGGCATTATTCGAAGTTGGATGGGTCATCGGCCTGAAACATGCCAGCGGCTGGTTAGAGTGGGGGGGCACTTTAGTTGCCATTTTAGTAAGTTTCATACTCATGATTATGGCTTCCCGTACGCTTCCGGTAGGTACGGTGTATGCAGTATTTGTCGGGTTGGGAACGGCCGGCACTGTATTAGCAGAAATTTTGTTGTTTGGTGCTGAGGTACAGGGATCTAAATTGCTGCTAATTGGGGTGCTTCTGCTCGGAGTTGTAGGGCTCAAAATACAGAGCAAAGAGAAGAAACAAGGAAAAGAGGTGGACTGACGTATGAACTGGGTATTTCTAATTTTGGCAGGCGTATTTGAGATGATGGGAGTTCTCATGATTAATAAGCTCCATAAAGATCGGAATTTCCTGTCTGCTTTTTACCTGCTTGCAGGCTTTGGATTGAGCTTCTTGTTTCTATCCCTGGCCATGGAAACACTACCAATGGGAACGGCCTACGCTGTCTGGACCGGTATTGGAGCTTCTGGCGGTGCCATATTGGGCATGATCTTTTACAGTGAACCGCGTAATACCGCGAGAATTCTGTTCATCGCGATGGTACTCGGTTCAGCAGTTGGCCTAAAGCTGGTAAGCTGAATAATGATGGAATTGGAAAAATTAAAGAAAATAGATAGAAAAGACCAGTATGCAGATAAAGTAGCGATAAGAAATTTTGTCTGCATGTTTTTTGCATTTTCTTACCCTTCTATACTCTGATCTTTAGGATCGTCGCGTTGTGTCTTCAGTTTTAGAAAATGAAGAGTCAATTGAAGTTTCAGGCGAATATCACCATCGCTTAGATCAATCTCAAAAAGCTCACGTATCCTGTTGATTCGATAGAACAAAGTATTTCTATGAATAAAAAGTGTTTTAGCAGCAATATTTGGAGTGTCCACATATTGAAGATAGGCTTCAAGGGTAGGCAGCAAACTTGTTTTGTGGGCATTGTCATAAACAATTAACTTTTGGATAACCGGATGGCAGAAGTCAGCGAGATCGTTCTGTTCCGATATGATCTTTCCAATATGCTCGCAGAGATAGTCCTCATACATATACACTGGCTTGTTAGAATTAAGTTGGAAACCAATCTCGATGGCAGTTAGGCATTGCTTATAATATTTTCGCAAAAAAGTTAAATGACTAAAGCAGTCACTCAGCGAAGCAGTTAGTCCGTTTACTTGGAGAAATTCCAGAATTCGTTTGTCTTCAGCAATGATTTTACAGGATGAATCAACAAGGGAAATGAGAACTACAATACGTCCCTGATACACGATCCAACGGCTATCCGGCAGTAATTGGATCATATGCTGTGCAACCAGCTGAACTTTCCCGTCAAAAAAGCCGTTCTTCAAGTCTGTCAAGGTCATCACTCTCAGGTAAGGTGTAAGCGTCCATTCCAGATGAGTCAGTCGCATTGCGATAATATTAGCATCATTAAGCTCGCCTGTAAGCAGTTCGGAAAGCAAAAAACTATGCATCATTCCTGGATTGCAATTATAAAAGTCGTTCTTTTGCAATTCTACCGAAACCAGCTCAAAAAGAAATTGTACGAGTTCAAAATCAATATCTGTAAATTTGCGATCCAGCTCCATAACACTGACCTGCGCGAATTCTATACCATGTACGTACACAAAAGCTGTTATCCAAATAGTCGTTGGTCTCGGGATCACGTGAATAATAAGGAATAAGAGCCATACGGGTCAGTTCGTACAGATTGGATTTCTTCATGCTCTCAATATTACTGTCAAGAATATAGCTCAAATTTCGCTGCTGTTCGATATCAGGTCGGCTGGGGATAGGGGCTTGACACATAGCGAGTAACTTATGGCCTGCGTCGACAATGATTACCGGATTACCAAAGATGCGGGAGGCCTCGTTTGTCAAGTTCGGCCACCCTTATGGCTGCAGAATGGTTCCTTGTATCGCTGCACGTGATTGACGAAGCGGTGAGAGTTACCTGAACAAGATTCTAAAGCTTTCGAACTTCTTGTTTAACAATTGCTTCTTGCTGTCGTTTTTCGAAATAATTACCGCCTAAATCTTTGTAATCCTTGCTGCGCGTGAGGAGATGGTAAACAATAGTCATGATGGAGTGGGCGACCGCCACAGCCGCTCGGTTTCTGCCTTTTCAGCGTCGGTACTGAACACCCGAGTAATTGTCGGATCTGCATACGGAATGGGCAACTTCAATGAGTGCCGAACAAAGGTATTTGTTGCCTTTGCGAGAGTCTTGGAGGATATTCGTTTACCACTTTCGTTCTGCCTTGGAACTAGACCTATCCACTAACAGAGATGAGTGTCGGAGGGGAAACGCGCACCAATGTCGGTCCCGACTTCGTGCATGTCGCTGCTGCTCACCCCATGATGTCGGAGACAACGGCAGCTAGTTTAATGTTGGCTCCTTCCAGCACTTTTTGGCCCGGTTGTGTTCGCGGGACCGTCTCTGAATCAGGCTGCAACGGTAACGAACTAATTCGCGCAGTTCTCTTAGGTTCCGGTCTGGGATGTAACTGGGTTTCAGCAGACCGTGGCGGAGCAGATTACAAATCCATTCTGCATCTTTTACGTCCGTTTTCCTGCCGGGAATGGCTTTGATGTGCTGGGCGTTAACGACGAGGAACTGAATTTCTTCAGCTTCAAGCAAATTCACGATTGGTTTCCAGAACACGCCGGTACTTTCCATGGCCACATGAGTGCAGCAATGTTGCTTGATCCAGTCGATCAAATCAAGCAGGAAAACCGTGTAGGTATGAAACGTCTTAATCGCTTTCCTTCGGGAGTTACGACACATGCGGTAATGGACTTCTTGTGAACATCCAAACCGCAAGCTCGCTCGATCAGCACATCCATAACATTCACCTTTCTACGGCAATTAAAATTGAGAACTGGCGCAACAACCAGCAAAGGGTTACTCTACCCAGCGTGCTTCTATGTTATGGTTAGAAAAGAATCATTAAGAGGCAGGCATTAGAAAAAGTTTTTAAACATATTATAGGTAATATCCGTTCAAATATGTTGGGGAGGATATCATAAAACCTATGTTACCTATGGAAGAATATTTCGGTAAGTTAGAACTCGTTTATTCATTTTATGGGGCTATGCCTACAGGTGTTAGTGTATCAGAAACCGGGCGTATCTTCATTTGCTTTCCGAAATGGGGAGATGACGTTAGATTTACGGTAGCGGAAATTGTTGAGGGTCGGTTGCAGCCTTATCCTAATTTAGAAACGAATTTGGTAAATCCTTTGAATATCACTATGTCCTTCATCAGTGTCCAAAGTGTAATTGCTGATGGAAGGGGAACCCTATGGGTACTGGATACAGCTGCACCAAATTTTTCTGAGCCTATTAAAGGAGGGGCAAAATTAGTCGCTGTAGATTTAAAAACAAATACAATAAGAAAAGTATACACGTTTGCAGAAGATGCAATCTTGCCGACGACGTATCTGAATGATGTCCGATTTGATTTTCGTGTTGGTAAATCAGGTTACGCATATATAACGGATTCTTCTTCCAAAGGTCCAGGTGCTATTATAGTCGTAGATTTAGAAAATGGAAATGCGTTTAGACGGTTAAATGGAGCAAATTCAACTTCACCCGATTCGTATTTTTTACCGAAAGTGGAAGGTGAAATTTTGATGAATCGAAACACAGATGGTTCGACATCTCCCTTTCGATTGGCCTCTGATGGTATAGCGATTTCCCCTGATGGAAAAATTATATTTTTTTGTCCATTAACCAGTCGTCATCTATACTCGATCTCAACAGAAGCCCTAAGAGACAGAACGATACCGGATTTCAATTTACGTTATCATGTGCAGTATTGGGGAGAAAAAGGTGCGTCTGATGGATTGATAACCGATGCAAAAGGAAACGTTTACGCTGGTGACTATGAAAACGATAGTATTCGAAAGATATTTCCGAATGGAATAATGGAAACCATCGTACATGATCCGAGAATTTTATGGCCGGATACTTTTTCTATTGGTCCAGATCAATACTTATATGTTATTGTGAACCAATTACATCGGCAGGCAAGATTTCATTATGGAAAAGACCTGCGACAAAAACCTTATAGTTTACTTCGTATAAAAATTGATGAATTACCTGCTCCCACCTTTTAATAAATATTCACTTTACAAAGTTGACTTTATTTGCATAGAAAATGCATTTCATGACTTTATGGTTATTAAGAATTTGAAGGCTGCCGCTCGACAGCCTGTTCAACTAACTGGGAACTTTAGTTTTATAACCAATGCATGCTGCCACACAATTAGTATCGGCATGTATTATTAATTTGAGCAATTCCAGGGAAGCTCTACATATTCTTATGTATACTTAAATTAGAACGTTTACGTTTTTTGAGAAATTGGAAATCAAATAGTTTTAATCGGTATGCTAGCTGCTGTTATTTTTGATCTTAAGCACTACACTACATTGTAGACTATCGGTACTCTGTTAAGAGCTAACAGGCAGTTTAGTCCAACGAGTAATCCTAATTCCGAAAAAAACATTATGGATAATGGAGCTGAAAACTGGCGACGGTAACTCAACTGGTGTTAGTCTCTTTAATCCAGCTTAGGTTCTTCGATTGTAAAACTATAAATCAAATCGGTGAATTGGTGGCTAGCCTTTAAGCCAATGATATGCGTAGCTTCTTGTGGAACCGCAGATAAGAGTCAAGCAGATGATTACGTACGTCAGAAAAAATTTAAAAATCTTGATATAGTGGTATAGTGATTTATTGAACAGAATTTATCGTAACCAGGAGGAAAAGTCGATGGATAGCCAACAAATTCTCATCCGAAACAACGTCAAAGTAAGGGGCTTTGGTTCCAAGACTCTTATATTCGCCCATGGCTTTGGCTGTGACCAGAACATGTGGCGCTTTGTCGCACCAGCTTTCGAAGAGAAGTACAAGCTGGTATTGTTTGACTTTGTAGGTTCGGGAAAGTCCGATATGCAGGCCTATAATCCTTGTATTTATCATGATCTGAACGGGTATGCCCAGGATATCTTAGACATTTGTTCAGCGCTCGAATTGAAGAATGCCATTCTAGTGGGTCATTCCGTCGGTGCTACTATCGGTATGTTGGCCTCTATTCAAAGATCGGAATACTTTGATCGGCTTGTTCTGATTGGTCCTTCTGCACGATATTTGAACGATTTACCTGATTACATCGGCGGGTTTGAACGGGAAGATCTGATGGATTTATTGGACTTGATGGATCAAAACTTTCAAGGTTGGGCGAGCTATCTAGCTCCTGTCATTATGGGGAATACAGACCGGCCGGAATTATCTCAAGATCTTGAGTTGAGTTTTTGCGCAACCGATCCTAAGGTAGCCCGTCGTTTTGCGGAAGCAACGTTTCTCTCTGATTACCGTAAGGAACTCGGCAAGGTAGTGGTGCCTTCGTTGATTTTGCAATGCTCCGATGATGTAATCGTTCCGATGGAAGCTGGAGCCTATATCCACCAGCAGATGAAGGAGAGCGAGTTCCGACTGATGGATGCAACCGGTCATTGTCCACACGTAAGCCATCCGGATGAAACCATTACACTCATCAGCGAATATCTTGCCTCAATCGATTCAATACAGGAAAGCGAGTTGCACACATAATATGGACGAACGGTTGGATCATGCCCCCTGCGGTTATTTGTCGATGGATCAAAATCTGACAATACGCATCGTCAATGCAACGCTGTGCCGCTTGTTAGAATATGAAAAACAAGGGGTAAACGGTATCAGTTTTGAATCCCTGCTAAATCGGTCCAGCCAAATTTTCTTTCAGGTTTATTTTTTACCGTTGATTCGGCTTAATCATCACGTAGATGAGATATATTTAATGATGAAAACGGGTAGCGGCGGAACACTTCCCGTTCTTTTAAATGCTGTGATTCGAGAGCAGGGAGACGAATTGGTGTACGATTGTGTCTTAATTCCCATGCTGCGTAGGAAGGAATACGAGCATCAGATTGAAAAAGCTGAGAAAGCCTGTCGGAAGGCGGGAGAGGAGCTACTAAAGATTGAGCAGGAGCTTGATAAAAAAAAGGAAGAACTTTCATCTTTACCTAATCCCAAGATATAGTTCAATGCTTCTTTGAGTAGTTATACTCTAAAAGCCCGAATCGTGGTATTATCCCCTTTTAGTAGACAAGAGAAAAAAGACATCTGGTAAGATGGATTTAATCTTGTTGAACGGAGGGGATTTTTTCATGGCCAAAAAGGGACAACCCTTTCGGCAGTCTCCTTGGAGTTAAAGATGGAGGCAGAACAACAGGTACGCGAGTATATTTCATTTTATAACCAAAGTAGATTTCAGAAAAAATTAAACAACCGTTCCCCGGCTGAATACCGAGAAGCGGTTGCTGCTTAAACATGTCTTTTTAGTCCTGTCTACTTGACAGGGGGATGACCAATTTTCAGGCTTTTATCATTACAATATCGAAGTACTTCTTTAACAGGTATTCTTTAACTGTCGGTCTCTGGTTGATTAGTGTTCTTCTTCAGCTTACCGAAACGAATCCGGTCCACCAGATAATATAAGACTGGAGTCACTCCTGTAAAAAGAAGAAATGCCACCTCACTCCGATTCGTGACATCCTCCAAGTGGGCCGTATATTTGAACATATTAATCGACATGACCACCATGGCAACAGACATAATGTAAGAAAACGATTTATGATCATTCATTCCAACTAAGTGAGCAAATCCCTTTACGGATATAAGCAGGAAGAGAGATATCTTTATAAATATACTAAACAGCCAAAAGATAATCAGCAGCGGATCCAAATTTTCCAAGAAAACCCCCGCATGAATATAACGAATCAATTCTAATGTCGGATAGGTTAGATTTGCTGTTAGTTCTGAACCAAATAACAATAAGCATCCTAGCAGGACAGCAAGTATAACCACAACAGCTGTAGCCGTAGCCCCCATTAGGGATTTCATTAACTTATCAGTCCCTACAAAATACGGAAATAGGTACACGATAAAAGCCATTTCGCTGAACAGGGCAACGACGATCATTGTACCATTCCATATTCCAGCTGGTTGCCCAGCTGTAACCAATGCAACGGCCATGTCTATATTCATCTCTTTCGAGGCGAATAGGGGGAATGCCAGAACTGAGATTTCATGAAGCACTGGCATAGACCGTTAACGTCAAAAGTTTTAATTGATAAAATTCTAACGAAATGTGATTCCGTATGTCGAACATTACTGTAAATAAGATGATTGTTGCACAATACCAAACGGGATAAAGGTTAAAGTCGCTAATTCTCTCGTTACACATAGAAACCATTTCTTTTATAGAGAGGCCGATTTTACGAATACCTGTATATTTTTCTCTTTCTAAGGCTATGTTAAATTCTAATGTTGATTTTTGAATATAAGAAAACCGCCTTGATGAAAAGGCGGTTTATTGAGCTATCGTATCCGTTTGTTTAACTTTTGTATCGCATCAAATAGTGAGTAAAGAAGATTTTTTTTCAATCACAGCTTTTATTGTTGAAACACTTTGTTCGATTGATTGATTTGTTGTGTCGATAATATTGGATTCATAGTGATCCAAATTGTTAAATTGCTCCCACATTTTCTCTACCAACTCAATGTTGGCATCTTCGTCCAATTTGGAACGATTGATTGCTCGTTTCATTGTTACTTCTTTAGTCGCTCTTAAGATAATGTAATGTACTTCATAATTATCTTGTACGGCTTTTAACCACGGATCTAAGAACCAAGGACCAACAATTCCATCTATAATCACATCGAACCCACCACGTGCAAAACGTTTTGCAGCTTCCAAAAAGGCTTCAATAACAATTAAGTTTTGTTCTTGTGATTCCGGTAAAAATGGAGGGATTGCCCCCTTATGAATGTAGTGATAGAAATCATCAGTGTGCATATGTACCGACTTTGATAAATTAGACTCTTTAGCAACAATTGATGCCGTTGTACTTTTACCAGTTCCTGGTGAACCAGTAATTATAAAAATTCTGCCTTGTTTCATAAATATTCTCCTTAATTAAATGTAGGCTTAAAACAACACCCTTCAATCAACTAACCTGCCACATTTCTTCAAGCGCTGTTTACGTTTAGGATATGGTACACGCCTTTGCCACGTTGTTTTCCTTCGGACTTGAATCGGTATAGAGCAAAAGATAAGCGACTCTTTCCATACGTAGACGACACAAATATTCCCAATGGTTTCACCTGAGACGGTTTTACATACCTTGAATAAGTAAACTAAATGTAGCTTCTGTCTTTAGAAGCGATTTGCTGATGTGCATCTTCCAAATCATAAAACCAGGAGAGATTTGTAATGGTCAATCATGACAAACGGAGTTTGGCGAAAAGGGATCAGCGATGTTAACGCGAAAAAAACGGCCTCTTTTGAATGGTCCAACATGAAGGTCGTCTTTTTATTGTCCTCCGAATACCATTACTCAGATGTCATTTCATTACCTGATACGACATCTCATGCAGCTAGAGGCAAAAAGATTATTATGATTCGAGTAGATAATACGATAATACCAATTATCCAACAATGGTGCTCATCTTGATCTTTCGATCTCGTTATCCGTTTCACGTATCGACTTTATAACAAGTTCAGAGAAAGCTTTCACTGTTGGAGATAGCCACTTTTTCTTTTTAATCAGCATATGGGAGTATATCGGATCGAACTTTTCGGAATGACTTACAATTTTAAGTTTTCCACTATCCACGTCTTCTTTAACTGTAATATAAGGCAAAAAAGAAAATCCAAGCCCACTCATAACGGTTTGTTTAATCGCCTCTATACTCCATAACTCCATGGTTTGAAATGGTTGAATATCATGCTTTACAAGATATCTTTCAAACATGGTCCGATAAATACAGCCTTCTTCATTCGTAATAAAAAAATGGTTGGTGTTCTCTCTCTTATATTCATCGAAATGGTCTGGGCCGTCATTGCTGCACACCAGGACAATGTCCTCCTGGGCCAAAGAATAATGAATGCATTTTTCCGGATGTATTTCCGGGTAGACCATCAAAGCCACATCTACACGTCCACTGATTAAGTCAACCTGGTTTTGTTCACATGTACCGTTGGTAAGAATGAATTTGACATGAGGATATTTCAAAGAGAATTCCCTTATAATCGGACTTAATCTAGAAATCGTTAAAGACTCTGGTGCAGCCACCTTAACAACACCTTTAACTTCCTGGTTGCTTCGTATATTTCTAATCTGGTCATGAGTAGCCAGTAGATCTTCTGCCAGAGGTATTAATTCTCTCCCTAATGGAGTAAGTTTCAAATGCCTTCTTTCGTAAGTGAAAAGCTCCCCGCCAATCTCTTCTTCAAGCGACTGTATATGGGCAGTGATCGTGGACTGAGTGTATCCCAATTGCGATGCAGCCCCTGTATAACTTCCGATTTCGATAATCGTCTGAAATGTAATAAGGTGTCTAATTTCCATCGGTGTTCTCCTTAGGTTTAATTTCTATCGATAAAAATGATAATGATTTTGAATATTTCAATTTTATTAATGAACAGATCCATCATACAATAGAATCCTTCTGATCGTAAATTAATCTACAAGGGAGGAAACAATGAATGGAACCGTTCAAAATTTCAATTCCAGAGCAACAATTGCACGATCTATCTATCAGACTAAAACAGGTTCGATGGCCTTCAAGTTTCTCTATAGAACCATGGGCTCTGGGGACAGACTATTCCTTTTTGAATAGATTAGTTGATTATTGGGGCTCGGAATACAACTGGCGTGAACAGGAAGCTTGGTTAAACCGTTTCCCGCAGTTTATGGAACATGTGGACGGCTTCGATATACACTTTGTGCATGTTCGGGGTGAAGGGACATCCGAACGACCACTGTTGCTGACTCATGGGTGGCCAGGATCATTTGTAGAGATGTTAGAACTAATACCTTATCTAACAACCCCATCGCTATATGGTGGACATGCTGAAGAGGCATTTGACGTGATTATTCCCTCTTTGCCAGGCTTTGCATTTTCGAGTAAACCCACACGACCGGGAGTGGGGTCCAAATACGTAGCCACGCTGTGGGCAAAACTTATGGATCGTTTGGGTTATGAAAGTTATTTGGTTCAGGGAGGGGATATTGGAGAAGGGGTCTCAACATGGTTAGCATTCATGTACCCTGAACGGGTGAGGGGACTTCATCTCAATTATATTCCTGGAAGCTACAAGCCACCCCTCACTCAAAATACACCATCTGTTAGCGAAGAAGAGCAAGCTTACTTTGACATCGTAGCTGAGTGGTTGGAGCGAGAAGGTGCTTATAGCGTCCTTCATAGAACGAAGCCGGAAACACTGGCTTTTTCACTAAGTGATTCTCCAGCCGGTCTTGCCAGCTGGATGGTAGAAAAATTTCAAGGTTGGAGTGACTGTGACGGAGATATGGAAAGGTCTTTTTCACTTGATCATATCCTAACCAACATATCGATTTACTGGTTTACCAATTCGATTGCCTCTTCCATACGAATATATACTGAAGGCACCCAAATGCCACTGCATTTCACCGAAGGCCAGCGTGTTACTGTTCCAACAGGGGTTTCCTTATTTCCTAAGGAGCTACCCACGCCTCCTCGAAGCTGGGTAGAACGCGCCTATAATATTACGTACTGGGAGAAAGCGAATAAAGGCGGTCATTTCGCCGCTATGGAAAATCCTAAATTGTTTGCCGAACATCTAAATCATTTTTTTCATTCATTAAGCATCTGATAGTCTCTATCCTTGAGAGGGCTATGAACCACCAGTACAACTGGTTACCGTCTTCAGAATGCAACTCTTCAGGTGCTTCCAGAGTGCAGGGTAGAAGCGATAACCCGTTAATACTTGATGGTTGTTGGTCATTAAATATACGGAGGAATGTACGCACATAGAAGCTATCGTTGGTGCATCTTGTTGTTTAGAAATTTAGTCTAGAGCAATATCCGACTCTCTCTTGGATCTACTCTTTAATGAAGCAACCTTAGCACGGTGCAATACCGAACTGAGGTTGCTTCAGTTAACTAAGACATACTGCCGTTTACTTCAGATAGGCTCCCGTTTCTCCAATTCCACCTCTGCCATTCAATACATATACTCTTGCATTTCCTTTGCCGGAGCATGTCAGGGTAATCTTGCCATCAGTAACGGTTTTGGAATCACCGGTCACCGCATCCACATAGGTTCCGTTCGGAATT
The DNA here is from genome assembly GCF_024213605.1 of Paenibacillus sp. CH40. Classification (NCBI taxonomy): domain Bacteria; kingdom Bacillati; phylum Bacillota; class Bacilli; order Caryophanales; family Paenibacillaceae; genus Paenibacillus; species Paenibacillus sp. CH40. The sequence goes on along the minus strand of NZ_JANAVQ010000001.1, from coordinate 1,452,688 downwards.
CCGGTAAACGTGGCGTTTCCTGAAATCGTGACCAATGCAAAGCTGTCAATGCCTTTGGCACTGTCGGTATATCTTCTCTTAAACGCCAGATTGCCCGATACATTCTCTGTGGAATACTGGCCTTTTTGCAAGGCGGGTACAGCTCTTCTGATTAAATTAAGCTGTCTGATATGTTTCGCCAGAGGATGGTTGAGCGATTCCGCAAGTGTGCCGGTAGCATTTGTGTATTTGCCGTAATCTTGTACCGTAACATTGCCTTCCATGTGATCGCCGAAATATGCCCGTCCTGTTTTGCTTAGCGGTGCGTTTGGACCTGTATCAATGGTTGCCCCTTTTTGAAACTCGATTTCGGAGCCATAGAAGATAGCGGGTATTCCGCGGAAGGTGAACATCAGATCGAGATTCTCGGCCCAAGTGTCCTGTGTGCCCGCAAATCTTTGATTTTCTGGAGCCTGGTCGGGCGCATAGTCATGCGAGTCGACATAGGTTACATTCCAGGTAGCATCATTATAGTATTGATCGCCACCTTTCATACTGAATGCTTCCTGTGCAGTCTTGAATGCCCAATGCATTGGAAAATCAATCACATCCATGCCCGATTTCATCGAATAGTCAGGCGTATGATAGGTATTTCCGTTTAAGAAAGCATTGTTCGAGGTTGGCTGTCCTGCTGTAGTAGAGTTGTCCGCCCACTCTTGTTCAACTGACGCTTTATTGGAGGCGTAGTCATTCTTTCCATCGCCCGGATACGATTTTGAGCTTTTCCAAGTATAGAATGGCGTCGAGATCGCTGGAATTCCACTGTTCCAGACATCTCTGTAACGAGTGGCTACTTCTCCAAAAATATAGAAATCCGAGCCGCCTCTTGTCTTCCAGGCAGGAATATAGTATTTATTGAAAATATACCGGCTCACATGCTTCACCGTATCGACACGGAAAGCGTCAACACCCATGTCTATGTAGTGATTGTAGGTATCAATTAAATATTTGTTAACTGCAGGGTTTTCCGTGTTCAAATCCACGCAATCGCCCGCTATCTGACCGGTTTGAACAGTATAGGATTCCCAGGAGAGACTTTTCTCTGTATGGTAAATGTTATTGTTCGTCCCCTCTGACTTCATTAAGGCGAGCCTTGCCTGATACTGCTGATCGGGTGTCATGGAATCATAGTTTGGCGGCAACTTATCCGTAGTCTTCACCAAGTTGTTAGCGGTATCGGGTTTAGCTGGATCTTTCTTGAACATGGGATACAGATTCTCTTCACCGAAATTACCCGTATGATTGACGACGATGTCCTGAATAACCTTCAGCCCTTTGGCATGGGCCGCATTGATCAAATCCTGATAAGAAGCTCCCGCCGATTCATACCGTGGGTCTACTTTGGCAAAATTTAAAGCATGGTAACCATGGTAATCATAACCGCTGGCATTTTGCACAACAGGTGTAATCCAGATGGCGCTGAATCCGAGGGCTTTGATATAATCGAGCTTTTGAATCAACCCCTTAAAGTCCCCTCTCCAAGCTGGGTCCGACTCTGGATTGCGCGCCTTTCCATCATCCCATGCGTGCACGTTATTGCTCGAATCACCGTCATAGAACCGGGAAGTAATCACGAAGTAAATAGTATCTTCCCGAAAATCCCCCTTAGTTCCAATATTATAAACAAAGCTCTGTTTAGTTTGATTACCAGCACCGTCTATAACGAGAAATTTTAATGTCGTGGTCTTAGAGATAAGAATAGACGGTCCAGTCAATCCGGCCAGCGCGTTGCCGAGGATATAGACTTTTGAGCTTGTGGTTGGTTCTGTACCATCCTCCGTATAGTATGCCTTGGTCGTTGCCGCCTTGTTATCTTTCAGGTTAAAGGATACAGTCACTGAGGAATCGGAATGCCCTGCAGGCAAATTCGCTGTGATTGTCGGAGCTTGCAGATCTGCATTTAGGTCAATCACATAAGCGAAAGAGGACGGATTTCCAGTTTGACCGATTGAGTTGACACCGAAGGCCTTAATGGTCAAAGAGGAAGCAACTTGGATTGGAGAGGTATACAAGGTCGAGGATGTCGTAGGTGTCGAACCGTCTATCGTATAGTAAATCTTATCGTCACTGTTGGTGCTGGAAAGCGTCACCGTTTGGGACGAATCATAAGTTTTGGGTACAGGAGAGGCGGAAATCGCCGGAATTTCAGGCATTTCCGGGCTGGCATCATACCATGTGTTATCTGTGTAATACCAGCCCTCTTTCACACTGCGGGACAAGTCGGCCGTCTGTTTGCCGCTACTGTCATTGAAGATGAGACTTGAGCCTGTCGCCTCGGCAATGGTGTAACTGTACCAGTTGTTTCCATCCGGCTTCATCAGGATTCCCGGCCACGCCCCGCTTATCGGAACGGTTGTCGGATTCAGATTCCAGTAATGGATTCGAATCGCTGAATTCCAGCTTGAAGGTTTCTTAAAGTGAACCGTTAACCCAGTTTGAGTTGATTTAGGTGTTGTGGTAGGTGCATACGTTGCGGTTACGGTAGACGTGATAGAAGCGGTTGTCGATGGAAAGGCAGTTGCTGTGGAATTCGTGTAGGTGGATGTATAATCGGTGTTACTGGCCGAAGCTACGCCGGGTAAACCGAAGAAGTTGAAGCAAAGTGATAAAATAATCAACCAAGAAATAAAACTCCTAGTTTTTTTCCTTAGCAAGTTAACAACCTCCTGATAATATTTAGTAGGGAAGATAATGCAAACGGTTGCATTAAAAGTAAAAAAAAGAAAGACATTTATTTTGATAAAATGGATTCATTGATCGCCTCCTCCACGGTATATATGGAAAATAATCATTGTACGCGCTTACAAAAGAAACTATGAGAAAAGCCCATTAACACAGGGCTCTATATCAATGATTTTTTCCTTTTATGATTATATCATCCATACTTTTACTGGTCAATGCATTGCTAGGGACATATTTTCAAGGTTTTAAGGGTTTATATTTTAGTACTAAAAAGGGGATGATTCCTTCAATGTAATAGCATAGCGAGAACTTAATCCACATATTCGAAGAGTTTTTGCAAGAAGCTAGTCAGTGAATGGCTAAAAACAGTGAAAAGATGGATTTTCAGAGAAAAGCGTATGTTTAAACGAAGAATGTGGAGTGAACGGATCAAGGAGCAGATGGGGAAGCCGTTAGAAATTTATCTTTAATATAAGCATTGACAAATTGTTAAATGAATAAAACCATGTCTCTGAGTACAATTATGTGCAAACGATTGCCCCTTTGAAAACGTATACATCTTGTTTTTTTACCCTCTTTTATTTACTCCTCATCTCTCAAGAGAGGTTGGTTGTATAATAAAATTAAAAAGGAGAGTTTAGTATGAGGAGGAAGGCAAGCCCCATCTTGAGACGTATCTGGAGTATCATTCTCTTTGTCGCATTGTTGTTGCAAACGATTGGCTTTAATCCCGAAGCACAGGCGAATGCCGATGTTCGGCAGTTAGACGGTTCGGATGCGAAGCTATCGGCTGTCGCAAACTACGGACTCCCGGAAAGGACGAAGGATGGTCTTATTTTTCATGCGTGGAACCTTTAATACGCTGTAGCTAGATTGCAACAACGTGCAATCTTGAATTTTTTTACAAACAGGAAAAATTCACTGTATTTTCAAAAAAACCGAAAATCATTTAAAATTCGTGCTTAACCAGCCTGAGAAAGTTTTTTATATTATTTTGTGCTGCTATCCTTCCACTGAGAAAGCTAGGACAGAATCAGGATTTTGAGGCTTCTTTAAGGATGTTATTACATAAGATCGGATCTTAATGCAACCTTAATGCTGTAGGCAAATTCGTAATACGGTACTGATTTTGCTCATGATATACTAAGGATTGAGAGAGAATATAACAGCGGGTGGGCACAGGATGACATTATGGCAACGCTGAGAAAAAAATAGAAAAACATCATCTCAAACAAAGTTTATTCAAACACATATCGGAGTTGGTTACCGTATGCTTCAGGTTGGAAATGATGGCTAGGTAACAATACCATTATGTAATTAGAGATCATGCTCTTATGGAGCATGGTCTCTTTATTTTTCATCTGCCATCTAAATCTTAAGATGATCTTTATACCTATATGAAAACCCTAATCCTAAACTAATGGTGAAAATGTTACGCTGAACTCAGAAGCAAGAGGATAAGGAGGTTTAGTATGTGAGATGGGCACTACCTTGTTTGTCTGTTTCATCGGCTAAGCTGTCAACTGAGTGATAGGGAAAGAGGCATGGGGAATGAATGAAATTTTAACAATTGCGGGTCTGATCTCAATTGTGCTGCCGGTGCTGTATTCCGTAAAAAAAATATATGATTTTACCGATTTGCAGAAGGTGACACGGAAGGATATCGATATCTATGAGAACTAAGATGTCTATAAAGCAGTTCAGAAGTTTGCTCTCGGTACACCCGTCGATGAGATCAGAGAAATCCTGACAAACAGCTATGAGTTAGACGAAAACCAGGTTGAAGAGACAATGCTTTTGGCACTTCCTCATCGGAACGATACCGATGGTGGATATCTTGCCTTTATCAAGGCTGTAAATCGGGTGCTGGGACAAGAGGTACAGCTAAACCTCAGAAAGAAGGAAAAATATGAATCGTCAGGCCGCGTTACTGGTGTTTGCTCCCAATCTGGCCGGAGAACACTTTTATTGAAATCGATATTAAGTGCCGACAAAGGAGTTCAGCAAGTATATATATTTGAAGAACAACGGAGGGAGCCTTTTTTTGTATACAGAAAATCTAAGTAGAATGACAGACACTGGAAAGACAAGAACAGGTAGAGCCGAAAACAGAAGAAAACACATAAAGACAAGAAAAACCTTGGAATGATGTCGCTTCTTTTTTTGGTTCGTGATGAACGGAAGGACTACAATAAGCAATTAAACACGACAAATCGATGTCTGCAAAGATGAAGAGAGAATAAGCTCTATGAATTCCATGAAAGCGTTTGACATATTTGAATATCAATCTATAATTATGAACAGAATTGGACCTCACAGAGATGGAAGTATCCTGATTTTTTCAATATGAAAGGGATTGAGATGTCACCAATTTTCAAATAGGTCGCTGCCTATGAGGAACACGATAATTGATAGAGCTGTTGTTCATAAACAGCAAGCTCCATAACCAGGGGCTTGCTGTTTCATTTACCTAAGGAGAATGGGTCGGAATGACACTTAAAAAAAGAATCTTTCTATTGTTTTTTCTCAGTGCATTTATCCCCTTTATTAGTATATTTGTAATTTCTTACTATACCATTGATTCCATTTTTGCGAATAAAATCAATGATGGAATTCGGAGCAATCTACAGCAGGTAACTTCATCACTGGAGAATTCAATTAACAACCTGAATCATGTTACTCAGCAATTGTCATATAGAGGTACATTAGGTAAGAAACTGGATGAAGTCTTGAAGCCTTCCTCCAATATATTTGAATTGATTGAGGCTAGAGATGAATTAAAGAATGAGTTAAATGTCGTAACGTTTACTAATCCGAATATAGGTCTGACCTTATACTATTTCCAGAAAGAAGGCACTACACAGTTCGCTAACTTTCCCATCAAAGATCGTTTTTCCCCCGAGTCTTTGCCTGTGCTATTCAAATCATATGGCATTGCATACTATGGTCCCCATATCAGTATGAACCGATTTGATGATCAGCTCGTTTTATCTGCTATGCGAAAGGTACAACTGCCTCAAAGGGACGATGTATATATTTACGTCGAATCCGGCTTTCGTCTTACACAGGATATACTGGATTACAATCAATACAAAGGAGCTTTATCGCATTTGATCCTGAATGGTGAGGGCAACATTGTTTACAGTGAAATTCCAGAAGCGATGAAGGTCGGGGAGAATTTCTCCAGCTTATCGAAAGGTACTACAAAAGATGGAATATCCCGTGATTACCATTGGTTTAAGGAGGACGCCTCTCAGAATTGGAGCGTTATATCGGTAATTTCGCAGGCTAAGTATCAACAGGAGAAAAACCAGTGGCTGCTTCAAATATTACTAGTCGCTTTATTTTTTTTCGGATTTACTGTATTTCTTGCTTGGCTTCTGTGGAAGACCGTCTACAAACCACTCGGTCTATTCCATTCGGAAATTAACGGAATGTCTCAGAATCCACAAAAGGCAGGCAGCCAGATCCGCACTCAAATTCCCGAGTTTGACTTTCTGCTGGGGGAATTCGCAAATATGCAGCATCAAATCGGCGACCTGTTCAAGGAAGTGCAGCAGAAAGAGAAGATCCGTGCAGATTTGGAAGTGGAAAAATTGTTATATCAGATCAATCCTCACTTTCTGATGAATACGCTGGATACTGTGCACTGGTTGGCCGTTATGCACGGACAAGGGGAGATTGACAAGTTGGTGCAATCCTTGAACAAGTTGTTGTATTACAATTTGGGTAAATTAGGGCAAGTATCCACGATGGAAGAGGAAATTGATGCGCTAAGACAGTACCTAATCCTGCAACAAATTCGATATGACTTTGAATTTGACGTGCGTATTTCAGCGGAAGATCAAGTGCTACAAATACCTGTGCCTCGTTTTATTCTGCAACCGTTGGTTGAAAATTCACTTTATCATGGACTGAGTGACGAAGGTTTTATTCAAATTGAGGTTACACTCGCCAAAACGCTGAATATTTTAATACAGGATAATGGTGCAGGTATGACCGAGGAAGCGATTCAAAGACTTCTGAACAATCGTATAGCTGAACATAAAAAAGTAGGGATGGGCATCGGACTCAATTATGTCCACCGCATGTTGAGGGCACAGTACGGAGATCAAGCACAACTGGTGATCGAAAGTGAATTGGGTACAGGGACAAGTATACTGCTCATACTTCCTATCAAAGGAGAAGATGTCTGAGGATGATTAAGGTGTTGATTGTGGATGACGATAAATTGGTACGAAAAGGAATAAGCTCCGCGATGCCGTGGAACGAGTTCAATATGGAGGTTGTAGGAGAAGCAAGTAACGGGTTGAAAGCACTGGATTTTCTGAAATCCCAACCGGTCGATCTGATGTTGACGGATCTCGCGATGCCGGTAATGTCAGGTATTGAATTGATGCGAGCTGCCAGGCAGCTCTATCCAGAACTACATATTGTCGTATTAACACTGCATCAAGATTTCGATTATATCCAGGAAGCGCTCAGGCTGGGAGCCATCGATTATATAGCCAAAGTTCAGCTCGAGAAGGAGCAATTCGAACACGTGCTGCATCGAATACATACCCGGATTGACGAGCTGGCGAATACAAGACGAAAGCTGCCGCTGCTAAGTGAGACCAATGTCCTTTATCGCCATGTGTATGCACTTATTTCACTGGATCGCAAGTCAGGACAGAACTGGCCGATTGAACTGACATCCAATGCAGATGAGATCCGTTGGGAGGTTGAACGGAACAGCTGGATGTGGACGGCACCCATGGACGTAGAGGATCAGCTGTTCCATAAACTGAAGGAATACCTGGATCAAGTTCCCCAAGGCGCCTTGCTGGTTCTGTCCGATGTACAAGAGCGAACATGGTTGCAAATCCAAAACTGGATTATGAACTATACAGAAACGTCCTTATTCTATGCATACAATCCTTATGATCCTGTCATTTCCGTTTCGATGAATGTGGAGGACTCATTTCCAATAGAACCGCAGGATGAAGACATGGATCGTATTAAGCAAAGTTGGTTCCTATCACCATGGACCCACAATGACAGTTACTACAACCAACTGATTGAACAGTTCAAATCACTAAGACTGCATAAAGGCCAGCTGATGGGTTTGCTATACTCTATAGTTATGGAATGGAATCACCTTTTTGCTCAGACCACGCTGGGTAGAATCTCAATGATCCATTCTTTTCAATCCTGGTACGAGGTAGAAGATTGGATCAAGCAGACCTCTGTGGGCATTCGTAAGGCAGATGAACAGACTTCGTATTCACAAGAAATTGTAGACGCCGTGAAAAAAGCGATTATGATCATGCAAAATGATTTGGACCAAGCTTTTACAGCTTCAGGTCTGTCCCAACAACTGAACATCAGCCGAAGCTATTTCAGTCAATGCTTCAAGGATTTGATGGGGAAAACCTTTAATGAGTACTCCCGATTTATACGAATAGAGAAGTCTAAAGAGTATTTATTGAATACAACCAACACGATTTTCTGGATTGCGGAGCGAGTGGGTTATACGGATGAAAAATATTTCAGCCGAATTTTTCGCGAATTGACAGGTTTGCTGCCAAGCGAATATCGACAGCTCGGCAGAGGGGATAAATAGCGTATTCTCCCAGATGAGTCAATAATCCGGGCGAAAGAAGGGAAAGCGATGATTAAGAAGATGGCTGCGTGTGTTCTTGTCGTCAGCTTAATTACAGGGACAGTATATTTCAGCAGCCCATACTTCCGGGAATCACCAACGGGATCAACGAAAACAATCTCGGACACTGCTACTGCCGATCCATTGGGGAAATATGAACATCCCGTTTCCATCCGGCTGGGATATGTGGTAGACCCAACAGGCGCGGATCTATCCGGAGGAGAAACACTTGAGAAGAATATGTGGAAAACGATGATTAAACAAAACCTTAACATTGATGTCCAGGTATTATGGCAGGTGTCGAAGGAAAATCTGGGTCAGAAAATCGATCTGGCTATCGCCAGCAATGATCTGCCGGATGCCATGATTGTAAATCAGGTGCAGCTGAACGAGATGATCAAGGCTGGAGAAATTGAAGATCTAACCGAGGCATACAATAGCAGCGTATCACCGGAAATAAAAAAAATTATCGATAGCACAAACGGATTGGCTATGGAACAAGTGACCTTCGATGGCAAGATGATGGCTGTTCCTTCTGTGACAGCGGAAGACTTCAGCATGCTCTGGATTCGACAGGATTGGCTGGATCGTCTTGGACTGAAGCCGCCGAAAACGGTCGATGACCTGGAAGCTATCGCCAAGGCCTTTGTGGAGAATGACCCGGATGGAAACAGTAAGCGGGATACGATTGGCCTTGCTTCAAGCACTGGACTGTATAACGATTTCAACAACAGTGCTTTTGCTTTTGATCTAACGCCGATCTTCGCAGCATATGGATCTTTCCCGGGATATTGGCTGAGCAAAGATGGAAAACCTGTATACGGTTCGGTTCTACCGGAAACGAAGGACGCCTTGGTCAAGCTGCGTGAAATGTACGCCAAAGGCCTTCTCGATCCAGAAATGGGCATCCGCAAAGAAGCGGAGGAAACGGTCATTAACGGTCAGGCGGGGATGTTCTTTCAAGGTTTCTATGCTGGGTACTGGCCCCTTCCGAGCGCTTGGCAGAACGAGCCGAAGGCGAACTGGCAAGCATACGCACTCCCGCTGGATGCAAACGGAGCATACCATGTGAAGGTGGATAATCCGTCAAGTTCATTCTTGGTGGTGCGAAAAGGATATGCTCATCCCGAAGCGATCATTAAAATTAACAATCTGTACCTTCGTGATGAGTTCAAGTACGGTACGCGTTTTATGCTGAGCCGCAATTTCTTTGCTCCGGCAGATGAGGCAAGATATGAATCGAAGGCCGCGCAGGATATTCTGATGGGAACCAAAACACCCGCCGATTTCAAGGGCAAGTCTGAATACAAATTACTGGAAAACTTGGTTTCGACGATAAAACAAACCAAATTGAAGCCTTATGATCAACATGGTATTTCCTATTGGAATAAACACAGCGACAGCTTTATGCGGAGTTATTCGCTTCTTGTAGGTGGGAGAAATTTCTTCGATCAAAACATCCATAAAGTTCGAAGCCTTACCTATATACGAACTCCAACGATGGAGAAGGCTTGGGGTGAACTATCGAAACTGGAACATGATACATTTTTGAAAATTATTTTAGGCGCTGAACCAATCGATTCATTTGATCAATTTGTCGAGGAATGGAAGGAACAAGGGGGCGATCAAGTGACTGTGGAGGTGACCGCAGCCCATAATCATCGCTGAAGACCATCATGAATGTGATACGATAAATTCTACACGACACTTTTATAAATCCATTAATCAAGCCGACAGATTCCTGTTTCAGGAGCTGCCGGTTTTTTTGTTCTTCACTTTGATTAGTAAGTAAGGATAGACAAATGTATGTCGGTAGGTAGGATAAATGCTTACAAGCCAACTATGGCTTCATGATCCCGAATGAAACCGTATACATTTCTCTATCCAAACAGACGTTCAATCCCTATCTCGATTTGTCTTCTCCGAGTCTTATAATGAAAGCGCAAACAACAACGATAGAGAAATATTCAGAACGAAGGGGAATCGAATGTGATGAGAACTAAATGGTTCATAAAAAGAAACATGTTGACTAGACGTCTGGCCGTGCTGTCGATGTCTGCCCTGATGATTTCAACCCTTGCAGCCTGTGGGGGTTCCTCCAAACCTCCCACTGCGGAGGAAGCGGGCAAGTATGAGACAACACCGGGAGACTCATTCAGTGCCTATAAAGACGAAATAACCGTAACGATGGGTCGTGTGACTACAGCCAACCCGAAACTGCCGGCTGGAGATACGTATGAGAACAACGCGTATACTCGGCTGGTCAAAGAAACGTTTAACGCTCAGATTAAAGACCAATTTGAAGCCAACGGAGAAGATTACAGCCGTCAGGTTTCTCTCGCCATCGCCTCTGGGGAACTGCCTGACATGATGCGTGTCGATTCCAAGGATGAACTCAAAGAACTGGTTGATAATGATCTGATTGAAGATATGACGGAAATTTACAAACAGTATGCCACAGATAACATCAAGAACATTTACGAATCTTATGAGGGCCGTGCATTAGATAATGCGACGATAGATGGACGTTTAATGGGACTTCCGGCTACTTCCCTAGATTCCGCGCCAACCATGGTCTGGGTTCGTCAGGATTGGCTGGATTTACTGGGTATCCAACTTGACGCAGACGGAGACGGGGCCATCAAGCTGGATGATGTGGAGAAAACGGCCGAGGAATTCCTAAAAAGAGATCCTGGCCAATCCGGGAAACCGGTAGGTATTCCCTTTGTGAACACCCTGAATACAAGTGACTATAATGGTTCCGCCTATACCATGCTGGGAGTTGCCTCCACCAAGGGTGCATTCCCTCAATACTGGATGAAGGGAAAGGATGGCAGCATTGTTTATGGCTCGACAACAAAGGAAACCAAGCAGATGTTAGGCGTCATGGCAGATTGGTTCAAGAGAGGCATCATCGACCCGCAATTTGGAACACGCACATTTGATGATATTACGGCACTATACACCAACGGCCAAAGCGGTATTGCTTTTGGACCATGGCATATTCCCGACTGGGGTTTGAGCAGCGTGAAGCAGATGGATAAGAATGCGAAATTCACGGCTTACACTTTGGAGGATGCAGACGGAAAGGTACACGTGGCACACGCCAATCCAGCCAATCAGTTTATCGTTGTGAGAAAAGGATATGAACACCCGGAACTCGCCGTTAAAATAGTAAACCTTTTCTACGATAAACTGGCAAATGATAAAAATGTGGAAACATCTATGCCAGAAGCCGCCAAGTATCAAGAGAACGGCGTAGACGGTTCTACCAGACCTTTTAATATTGAAGTCAACTCGGCTACCTCGCTGCTGGATGATTACTCTGACGTTGTTCGCGGGATTAAAGGGGAGATTAGTCTGGATCAGGTCCGGACAACAGAATCAAAGAACAATATTGAAAGTATCCAAACCTACTTGAGCGATATGGATACGGATAACGTAACAGCCTGGTCGAAATATCACTCGCGTATCAACGGAGTGGGACTCATCGACAAACTGACACAGGAAAACAAATTCGTTTGGATGACACCCGCTTTCTCTGGAACTACACCAAGCATGAAACAGACATGGGCTAATCTGACCAAGATGGAGCAGGAATCTTTCATCAAAATCGTGACTGGTGCAGAATCTCTGGATTACTTCGATACTTTCGTTAGCAATTGGAAGAAACAAGGCGGTGACCAGGTAATTCAGGAAATTAAAGACGAGGCCGCATCCGATAAATAAATAATCATGAACTGCTAGAAGGGCTGCGATACGCAGCCTTTCTTTAGGAAAGGGGTCCATCCATGAAACAGGGAAATGATAAAGCAAAAGGTCGGTTGGACACGGGTGCCATGTATCATCTGATGATGCTTCCGGGAATTTTATTTTTGCTGGTATTCAGCTATGTTCCGATGGTCGGTGTCATTACGGCGTTTCAGGATTATATACCAGCCAAGGGGATGTTTGGCTCCGAATTTGTAGGGCTGAAGCATTTTATTTATATGTTTAAGCTGCCAGACATCGCACAGGTTTTTAGTAATACGTTGGTGATTGCCATTGCCAAGATTCTATTGGGAACCATGATGGCTATCATTTTTTCCATTTTGTTAAATGAGATCCGCATCAAATTCGTTAAAAAATCCGTTCAGACAATTGTTTATCTGCCACACTTTCTATCCTGGGTAGTTCTAGCGTCCGTGGTTGTTAACATGTTCAGTTTGGATGGAATTGTGAATCAAATTTTGGCTTTCTTCGGTCTGGAGAATATTAATTTTCTCGGCAGCAACACCTGGTTCCAGCCGCTGATTATTGGGACAGACGTGTGGAAGGAGTTCGGTTACAGTTCCATCGTCTATTTGGCTGCAATTACTTCGATTGATCCGGGTCTGTACGAAGCGGCAGGAATGGATGGAGCCAGCTGGTGGAGAAAAGTATGGCATATTACGTTGCCAGGTATGCTGCCTATTATCCTGCTCATGGGAGTGATGAGTCTGACCAATATTTTGAGTGCCGGCTTCGATCAAATTTATAATCTGTATAATCCGGTTGTCTATGAGTCGGGAGATATTCTGGATACTTATGTATATCGGATTGGGCTCGTTGGGCGACAGTATAGCTTCGGTACGGCTGTTGGCCTGTTCAAGTCAGTGATCGGTATTGTTTTGCTATTGTCCGCCAACCATTTGGCCAAAAAATACACCGACCGAAAAATATTCTAAGGAGGCACTGCCTATGTCATATTCTGTAAGCCTAAAAGATCGAATTAGCCGGTTTGTCATCAATGCCATCGTCATATTGCTGGCATTGATCTGCCTTCTTCCGTTATGGAATATCGTTGCGATTTCATTTAGCAGCAGCGAGGCCGTGTCAGCTAATGCTGTAGGTCTCGTACCGGTCAATTTTACAACAGCAGCGTATACGAAAATTATTGATGATGCTCAGTTCTGGCGTTCCTTTGGCATTTCTGTTCTACGTGTTGTGCTCACACTTCTTCTCAACATGATTCTTATTATTTTAATGGCATACCCGCTCTCCAAGTCGAAAAGGGAATTTAGGGGCAGAAACGTTTATATGAATGTCATGATTTTTGCCATGCTGTTCAGCGGCGGGATGATCCCGAGTTATCTACTGATTAAAAACCTCGATATGCTTAATACAATTTGGTCGCTTGTTCTACCGGGAGCTGTCCCTATATTTAGTGTCATCCTTGTCATGAACTTCTTCTCTGCTGTACCTAAGGCGCTAGAAGAAGCAGCATTCATCGATGGGGCGAATCCGCTCCAGGTCCTGTTCAAAGTGTATGTTCCCGTGTCCATCCCTGCGCTGGCGACGGTAGCACTATTCAGTATCGTGGGAACGTGGAATGATTTCTTCAGCGGTTTGATCTATATGACCCAAGTCAGCAATTATCCGCTAATGACTTATATTCAGTCTCTTAACGTGGATATTGCGGAACTTCTTCAATCCGGCACCAACTCAGCACAACTCAGCAACCTGACTGAAATTTCAAACAAAAATCTAAATGCGGCTAAAATCGTAGTCGCTGTCATCCCGCTGCTGCTGATTTATCCGCTGCTTCAAAAATATTTTGTGACTGGAATTGTTGTAGGATCGGTAAAAGAGTAATTGTATGCTGTTATATCCACGGAGCATTCAAGATAGTAATGTTGACTTCCTATACTCAAGGCAGTTCTTGATTTTTAGCATTATCGTACTTACTTGCCACTTCTCGAATAGGCTGTATAGACGCCAAAAGATCTGTAAAAGAGCCTAAATGGGGAAGTGATTTGATGCCATTATCCGATGAAAATGCAACAGAACCGGAAACGATTTCACTTACTGAAGACTTGATGCATGAACACGGTGTATTAAATCGAATCCTTCTCATTCGAGAGGCAGTACTATCCAACTTTTCGTTGGTAAATTCACTTCGACAAGGCGGATATATTCTCTATGCGAGGCATGCAGAAGCAACGGAGGGAATAGATCAGCCATACCTTAACTTCCAGAATTGTTCTACCCAAAGGAATCTTTCCGAAGAAGGTAGAAGACAGGCTATAATCTACGGGGAATTATTACGCAGCTTACGCATTCCCCTTGAACTTCCAATTAGCGCTGGCCCTTTTTGCAGAACCCAGGAAACGGCTGCTTTAGCTTTCGGATGGGAGAATGTTCAAGTAAATCCTTTTTGGTATCAAATTTATCGATTGAGCGGCGATTTGAACCCGATAGAACAGGAATGGATATTAAGTTCCCTCAAATCAATTTTGGAAATCCAACCGTCCCCTGGGAGTAATACGGTCATTATCGCCCATAGTTTCCCAAAGGAAATTGGTTTAGGCGAAATTCCAGACATGGGAACTATCGTTGTAAAGCCTTATGGAGTAGGAAAAGGCTATGAAGTGGTTACACAAGTATCTTTAGAGGAGTTAAATATTAAGAACTTCTAGAGATAAAAATAGCCGGTTTTCACCACATTAAGGGTGTAAGCGATTGGCAGGGCAGTTTATGGGTAATTATTTAAACTGCTGAAGAGCCGTGGTTGAAGTAGAAGTGAATTAATCTAATAACAAAAAAGTCGAGCAGGGAGTAATTTATTTCCTATGCTCGACTTTTTATGCCTTGCTTGAAATTCGTATGCGGGATTGACTATGTCATCGCATATACAGCACAGAATGCTGGAGACATGTTTTTCACGTTTAACCATGTTAAAATAATAGAATAATTGGAGACTTGGCATGGAGAGAAGGCAGGTTGAATCAATGAAACCAAAACTTAACGATGTTGCACAATTAGCTGGAGTTTCACCGACTACGGTTTCTCGCGTACTTAATAATCGTGGCTATATCAGTCAAGAAACGAAGGATCAAGTTCATAAAGCGATGCAGGAACTGAATTATTTACCAAATGATGTGGCTCGGTCATTATTTAGTAAACGAACAAATCTAATTGGATTAATCATTCCAACTACAAGCAACCCATTTTTCGGAGAGCTGACTTTTCATATAGAGAATATTTCTGCGTCATTAGGCTATAAGCTGTTGCTTTGTAACAGTTTGAATCAGCTGGATAAAGAAGAATCTTATGTGGATATGCTTATGCGAAATCAAGTTGACGGTATTATCGTTGGTACACACAACCGAGGTATCGTAAATTATGAACAGAAGAATATTGCCGTCATTGCGATCGATCACTTTCTATCCGATTCAATCCCAGTTGTAGGATCGGATAATTATTTGGGTGGAAAACTGGCGTCAGAACTGCTTATTGAAAAGGGATGCAAGCATATCTTACACATCAATGGCCCTGTTGAATTGGAAACACCGGCAAGCTTAAGAAGAAAAGCATATGAAGATGTGATGGAGCAGTATGGTCGAAAGGCAATTACCTATGAAGTACATGATCCCTTCCACCAACAGAATCACGATGAACCGATTAAACGCTTGCTCGATGAACATCCTGAAGTAGATGGATTGTTTGCGAGTAATGACTTGGTGGCTGCGTCTTTTATTGCTAAAGCAAGAAGTAGAGGAAAACGTGTTCCTGAAGATATTCGCGTAATTGGATATGACGGAACAGAAACAACCCGCAATCTTCTCCCTGAATTAACGACAATTCAGCAACCAATACAGGAGATCGCGAGATCTTCTATAGAGTTACTTATTAAAGAAATTGAAGGTGGATTCAGTGATGTCCCGCGAGAAACCTATCTACCAGTGAAACTTATTGAAGCTAGTACAGCTTAATACAATTTCCATAGTTTCAGCATTGTGATATAAGGTGGAGCTATCCTTATTAGAGTAATTGAAATCAAAGAGGAAGCTCTTTTCCTTTTAGAAATATGTCAAGCGGTTGACATATGAAAGCGGTTGACATATAATCGATCTGTAAATACGGAAGTGCTTTCATTTACATTAAATGTTTAACTTAGAGGAGCGTTCGATATGAGAAAGTCAAAGAGCTTGTACTGGAAACTAAGTGCCTATTTCTTCTTTTTCTTCTTTACTTGGTCAGCAAGTTACTCATTGTTCTCCATCTGGCTAGGGCAAGAAATCAGTCTGAATGGTGCTGAAACAGGTGTTATCTTTACTGTAAACGCTATCTTTGCGCTATGTATGCAACCGCTTTATGGCTATATATCTGATAAAATTGGATTGAAGAAGCATATTTTATTTCTAATCAGTTCTTTACTCTTATTTGTTGGTCCTTTCTATATCTATATCTATGGGCCGTTACTTCAATACAATGTATTTCTCGGCGCCATTGTAGGTGGATTATACTTGGGTATTTCTTTTTTGGCAGGAATCGGAGCCATCGAATCTTATGTCGAGAAAGTCAGCCGAAAATATGGCTTTGAATACGGAAAATCTCGTATGTGGGGCTCGCTAGGTTGGGCAGCAGCAACATTTTTCGCTGGTCAGCTCTTCAATATCAACCCTAACATTAACTTCTGGAT
Organism: Paenibacillus sp. CH40; assembly: GCF_024213605.1. Classification (NCBI taxonomy): domain Bacteria; kingdom Bacillati; phylum Bacillota; class Bacilli; order Caryophanales; family Paenibacillaceae; genus Paenibacillus; species Paenibacillus sp. CH40. The sequence continues at coordinate 1,435,880 of NZ_JANAVQ010000001.1, read as the reverse complement.
TGCATCCGTATCTGCTGTCATTCTGTTTATCATTATGATGACAATTAAAGTTGAAATGACAGATTCCGAGATGGAGCGAGCAGAATCTGTTAACTTTAAGCACATCGGCTATTTGTTTGCAAATAAGCATTTATGGTTCTTCATTTTATATGTTCTTGGTGTTACCTGTGTTTACAATGTGTATGACCAGCAGTTCCCGAATTACTTTTCATCGACGTTCTCAACGGTTGCTTTAGGCAATCAAGTTTACGGTTACTTAAATTCCCTACAAGTATTCTTGGAAGCAGGCATGATGTTCTTAGCGCCTTTCATTGTCAACAAAATTGGAGCAAAAAAGGGTCTGATATTGGCAGGGTTCTTGATGGCGTTCCGGATCATGGGTTCAGGCTTAGTTATTGGACCTTATGGTATCTCAGCTATGAAATTGATTCACGCATTGGAACTGCCAATCATGCTGATCTCCGTATTTAAGTACTTGGCTGCTAATTTCGATACGCGTCTGTCTTCGATCCTATATCTGGTGGGATACCAGTTTACGAGTCAGGTAGGAGCTTCGATCTTCTCGCCAATCGCCGGTATGTCTTATGACATTAGAGGCTTTGCAAATACGTACGTGATTATGGGTGTTTTCGTATTTGCCTTTACAACAATCTCAATCTTTACCTTAAAGAAAGAACCGAAAAAGCTGAACCCCAAGCCTAACAAGCTTATTGAAACAGCATAGGAGGAAGACAGATGAACACATATAATAACAATACGAAGCAAGCTGAGGAAGCATTGAAACAGGCAGAAGCGAAAATGAACAAGCGGTACCGATTAGGTTATCATATTATGGCACCAGCAAACTGGATTAACGACCCAAATGGATTAATTCAATTTAAAGGTGAATATCACGCCTTCTATCAGCATCATCCTTATGATGAGAACTGGGGTCCAATGCATTGGGGTCACGTGAAGAGTAAAGACCTTGTACATTGGGAGCATTGTCCGATTGCATTAGTACCTGGAGATGCGTGTGATCTTGATGGCTGCTTCTCAGGAAGCGCAGTAGATAATAACGGCGAACTGACATTGATTTATACTGGCCATCACTATATTGATCAACCAAACAATATCTTTTTCCAAAATCAAAATGTGGCAGTAAGCACAGATGGTATTCATTTTACAAAACTAAGGCAGAATCCCGTAATCGCTGAACCTCCGATAGATAGCTCCCAGCATTTCCGTGATCCGAAGGTATGGAAGCATGAGGATACATGGTACATGATCCTAGGTAATAGCACGAAAGAAAATCTGCCGCGTGTTATTCTATATACATCTCCTGATCTTAGAACTTGGACCTATCATGGTGTGCTTCTGCAGGGAGATAAGAATATGGGCTTCATGTGGGAATGCCCTGATTTCTTTGAACTGAACGGTAAGCATATATTTATGTTCTCCCCACAAGGTATTGATGCGCAGGGAGATAAGTACAATAACTTGTTCCAGACGGGATATTATGTTGGCGATTATAATTATGATAGTAATGAATATAAGCATGGAGAGTTCATCGAGTTGGATAATGGTCATGACTTCTATGCGGTTCAAACTTTTCTAGATGATCAAGGTCGCCGCATTGCGATTGGTTGGATGGATATGTGGGAATCGGATATGCCGACGAAAGCAGACGGCTGGTGTGGAGCAATGACGATCCCGCGTTTAGTTACGTTGGGTGACGATAATAAAGTACTGATGAATCCAGTAGAAGAAATGAAGTTGCTTCGTCAAAGTGAACATATTTTGTGTCAATATGGCGCTATTTCTGGAAGTTACTTCAAGGAAGTTGAAGCCGACCTGCTTGAACTTAAGGTAGTGTTCGACCTCACGAAGTCAAGTGCAGACATGGTAGGCTTGAAGTTTCGTGGAACAGGTCGAGAAGAAACGGTTATCACATATTCTATTCCGGAGCAGAAACTTATGCTTAATTGTTCTAAATCAGGTAAGAAGACAGATGGAGTACGTCAAACAGCCTTCAATGCTGAGGGGCAGCTGACATTGCATGTATATCTGGATCGCTCATCCATTGAAATGTTTGCGAATGAAGGGCAAGCTACGATGACAAGTCGCATCTATCCGAGTGAGAAATTGCTAGGCATAGAAATCATAACGGAGGGTGGAGAGGCACTAGTAAATGGGCTGACATATTGGAAATTGAAAGATATATGGCAAGCTGAATAACTCAATGAAAAGATTGCAGTTCATATTATGTAAAAGAAAAGTAAGATTTTATATCGCTAAATTACTTAAGATAATCGGATTAAAGCGACACTGCAGAAAATATGTAGTGTCGTTTTTTAAAGGCGATAGAATTAATATTTTTTAAAGGCAAATGAGTGGATATTTAGTCTTGAATGAAGGAGCATAAAATTGTAAAAATCAGAGGTGAATAATAAAATAAATATGAGCATCTTAGTCACCCTTTATCAAAATAAGGTGACTAAGGTGTCAAATAAAGTTGTGAGTTCTGAAGCAAGGGCGTTCATGGATTAATGAGCGTCCTTGTTTCGTTCCTGGTTGCACTCTAGGCTTGGCTTAAACCAAGCTTGGATTAAGGGAGGATTCCAGATAGGGAAGAAATCGGACCGTCTGCAGGAGGATCGGACGTGTTGCAGCTGCCGCGGCCAGACCAAGAGCTTGGTTCCTTTGCCGGAAAGAACAAGAACTTGTAAACATTTGTAGATACATTTAGTTTACAAAATAAAGAAGGACGATTAGATAAAATTAAATAAAAGTTTCCATTTTCGAGTTATTTAATATATTTTTGTGCAAATGTAAAATCAACAAGCTCATTTATCTAAAAATATGTGAAATGAAGTAAAAAAAATTGACAAATGCACGCTATTGGATTATTTTGGTTCATAAGAGATGCATTTTTCAGGTACACTAAGCAGTTATTTGCACGCATTCCAATTTAGTTGCCAAGCTAGTTGAATCATTTCTATTAAGATCCTAAATAACCTAAAAGGAGGGTGAGTAACATTAAAGAAATACATTTATCTGGTGAGATGAGTAGCAGAAAAGGACCAGTGAATATTTTTTATAAAAATAAATACAGCCCCATTACACTATTAGCCTAAGGAAAATTGGATGAATGATCCCAACGGCATGGTTTACCGTGAAGGAGAGTACCATCTGTTCTACCAACATACCCCTTATGATACACAGCCAAGGTAACCCTGTTTTGTTCCCAATGAAAATGCTAGACTTTCGTGATCCGAAGGTGTTTTGGTATGACGAATCGTCAATGTGGGTAATGGTTCTTGCCGTAAGAGACCGTGTAGAATTTTACACGTCTTCGAATCTTAAGGAATGATCTTTTGCAAGCGGTTTCAATTCCGATATTATGGGTATTCATCGAGGATATTTTTGAATGTCCTGAGGCAATTAAAATCCAAGTGGATAAATATCCCAATATCACTAAGTAGATTCTGATGCTAAGTGTCGGGGATAGAAATGGTGAAAATCCAAACGATTCAGAACCACCGGATGCGGCCGTGACCTGGGATGGCACTCCGAACGAGGACGTACGAAAGATTTGGGTCGGCTGGATGAACAATTGGCGTTATGCTTCCACTCTTCCTTCAGAAGAATGGCGTGGTCACATGTCAATCCCCCGAGAGATACAGCTTAGGACGTATTCGGAGGGAATTTGCTTAATCCAAACACCCATAAGTGAATTAAGTCAGCTAAGAGCTGTTCCCGTTGATTCGAAAGGCTGTGCTACAGAACCTGAACGGCTATGTCAGCTCTAGTGTCATACTGGATCACATTGTTGATTATATTGTGCCGCCAGGACTCGGCCAGTTAAGCTCGAGTTGCTGACCGCTACTTTCAATTCCATTAGAAAAGAGGGTAAGGAATGAAAGATAAATCTAAATTTGCAATATGTCTTCTGATGGCAACGGGGTTAGCTCTGACTTCAATGGGCGTTTTTACATCTAATCCGGCTACGGGTTGGGCTGTGTTCGCTGATCAGGAAGCAAGTAAACAGGCAAAGGAGGAGCTTTCTATTTTTGAAAACGCAACCAAATCAAACACCAATTTGACAGGCTGGCAAGTGAAAGGGAAAGGGGTATTAGAGTATACTTCAGAAGGAATCTTGCTGACTTCGCAGCCTAAAGAAAATGTAACGGCCATCTCCGAGACGGTGTCCGATGATTTTATCTATGAAGCTGATGTCATGATCAGGGATACGAAGGCAATCTCAACGTTGTTGTTCCGTTCTAATGAGGATGGCTTTAGCTCGTACATACTCCAAATCATTCCGGATACAGGTCTGATTCGGTTAAGAGATGCAAGGAATGGAGATGGGAAATTAAAGGAGGAGCGTAAAGTTTCTGTTGAAGCGGGGCAGATCTATCATCTCAAAGTGAAGGCAGTGGGTTCCTCGCTAAAAGTATATTGGGGCAATCAATATAAACCTTTGATTGATGTTCAGGACATTACGTATCGAAGCGGAAAGCTGGGACTTCATGTATGGGATGGATCCGCCTTGTTTTCGAACATCGTGGTGAGCGATCTGAAAGGTAATTTGGGTACAGTGGTTGCAAGTAAGGGAAAATGGCAGCCTGATATCAGCGGCAAAAGAGGGACGATAGCACATGAGAGCAAGGCACAGCAAATCTATAACAAACAGGCGGCTGATATTGTGTATGAAGGGAATATTACCCTTCTTCCTGATTCTGTTGCGGCTCTCGCATTTCGTTCCTCCGCCGATGGAGCTGATGGATATGAAGCTACTCTTACGAAGGAAGGAGATCAGGTCCGTGTAAGTTTGACGAATACGAAAGGAACAGTAATTGCAAGTTCACTGCGTACTTATCCGAGTCAGATGGGAGCCAAACATCATGTGGAGATCAAGGCAAAGGGAAATCGAATTCAGGTCTTCCTGGACGGATACACTACGGCCGCGATTGACGTGAAAGATTCAACCTACACGAATGGAAATACCGGAATCGTCGTCAAACAGGGGACGGCTTACTTCCAGGATACTTATGTGACGGAATCGAGCCAATATTATAACGAAATATATCGTCCTCAGTATCACTACACGCCAATACGTGGTTCAGCAAGTGATCCGAATGGACTTGTCTACTTCGAAGGGGAATATCATCTCTTCCATCAGGATGGAGGCACATGGGCGCATGCTGTCAGTAAAGATTTGCTGAACTGGAAGCGGCTTCCGATTGCACTTCCGTGGAATGATCACGGACATGTCTGGTCTGGATCGGCTGTTGCGGATATGACGAATGCATCCGGTTTATTCGGGGATTCAGGAGGCAAGGGCCTTATTGCATATTATACTTCCTTTAATCCGGATGGCCCGAATGGGAACCAGCGTATAGGTCTGGCATACAGCAAGGACCAAGGTCGCACTTGGGAATATTCGAAGGACCGCCCGATCGTGATCGAGAACCCAGGTAAGAGCGGAGAAGACCCTGGGGGTTGGGATTTCCGCGATCCGAAAGTGATCTATGATGACGAGAATAACCGATGGGTTATGGTTGTGTCCGGAGGAGATCATATTCGTTTCTATACGTCAACGAATTTACTTGACTGGACATTGACAGATAATTGGGGATACGGGGATTACGTCCGCGGAGGTGTATGGGAATGCCCTGATTTGTTCCAGCTTCCGGTAGACGGAACGTCGCAGAAGAAGTGGGTTATGATGATCAGTACGGGAGCGAATCCAAAAACTGGTGGATCAGATGCCGAGTATTTTATCGGTCATTTAACAGCTGATGGTAAATTCGTGAATGATAATCCGGCGGGTAAGGTGCTAAGAACAGATTTTGGTAAAGAATTTTACGCTTCGATGTCTTTTGCTAACATGCCTGATCATCGCAGAGTGATGATGGCGTGGATGACGAATTGGGACTATCCGTTCGCTTTCCCAACGACGAATTGGAAAGGTGAACTAACCATTCCGAGAGAAGTATCATTGGTAACGACCGAAGATGGAATTCGGATGGCACAAAGTCCAATTAAAGAATTGGAATCATTGCGTAAACCGTTGTACTCTGCTTCTAACAAAGGGGTGAGTCCTTCTTCCGGGAACCTGCTAAGAGGCATTATTTCAGGTGCTTACGAAATTGAAGCTGAAATTGAAATCCCTGAAGCCAGCACAGTGACCGAGTTCGGCTTTAACCTTCGTGAGGGTACAAATCAGAAGACGGTTGTGGGTTATACCGCAAGCGAGAGTAAAATGTTTGTGGACCGAACTGCATCTGGAGTAACGGACTTTTCCAGCCTTTTCAATAAAAAGCATGAAGCGCCGATGCAAATGGAGAATAATCGGGTCAAGATGCGTATTCTTGTGGATGAGTCTTCCGTTGAAGCCTTTGGTAACGGCGGCAAAGTCGTCTTTTCAGATGTTATATTTCCGAATCCAGCCAGTAGAGCGATGAGTTTTTACGTGAAAGGCGGGAATGTGAACGTTGTTTCCTTGAAAGTGCATCAACTTCAATCCGTCTGGAATGAGGACATTAATTCAAAAGCTCAGATAAAGATGGATACGAGGGTTCGGGAACTGGGTATAGGGGAGTCGGACACACTGCAGGCAATGGTCGAGTACAGACCAGGTTTTGGCGTTCAACCGCTTAAGTGGGAGTCCAGCAATAAAGAAGTAATAGCCATAGACGTAATAGACAATTCACAGGCGGTTATTGAGGCGAAAAAAGAAGGGGTGTCCACGATCACCGTATCTACTCCGGATGGTAAAGCATCCGCTAGTGTGCTCGTTAAAGTCACAGGTGGTGAGTTCCGGACAAACCTGAGTGGATGGACCAAAGATCTGTCTGCTGCTTCATGGTTAGTTCGCGAGAATGGGATTCGTGGTAATTATTTCAGCGATGCGAATTATATCGCTAAAGAGAAGGCTGGGAATTTTACGTATGAAGCAGACATGATGCTTGGTGAAACAGGAGGGGCAGGTTCTATTTTGTTCAGGGCTAGCGAAGATGGGCGCAGTGGTTACTATCTGAATCTAGACCCTAACATGAAGGCGATCCGTCTGTTCTATAAAATTAATGGAGGATTTGAAGAACGGCAGGTTCTTGCGAAAGTACCGACTTTCATTCAGCCAGGTCAAACTTATAAGGTGAAAATAGAAGCGAATGGACCGCATATTGTAGTTTATGTGGATAGACAAAAAGTCATAGATGTAATGGATGGTACTTTTGCAGAAGGCCACTTTGGACTTCATGTATTTGGCGGCTACGCATCTTATCAAAACGTCAATGTGAGCAACGATGAACCTGCAAACATCATCATGTCAGCCTTGTAAATGCCGCAGCCAAGAAATCGATTTATACAGTGAACGTTGTCAATGGGGAGCCCGTTGCCCTGCAGGATGCAAGTGCAGCTTCAATGAGAACTTTTCTTATGTTGCCTGCATCATCATCAAGGCTGAAGTGAAGAGTCATTCTCTGACTTATACGGTTGCCATCCTGGCAGGAGAGACAATCTAATATTCCGCCGTGAAAAGCATGAGGTGGAAGTCATTGTGGATAACAACATGAATCTGACCGTGTATGGGTTCTATCAGAAGCAGGGATATGATGAAGAAAAGTCAGTTGCGGTTGCGACATTTATTGAAGTTTGTTTCTCAGGAGCAGGCATGATGGTGGGCGGACATATCCACAGAGATATTACTTGCTTTACGGGAGAGATTGCCTTTTTACCATTTGGCATGTCTCATGATGAGCTGTACCGCCAGTTGCATGATCGGACAACTTTTCATTCTTTGTCTGGTCGTGCCGTAACCAGCTTGATTGCAATAATGAACCCGGAGACTATTGCCCTGACGGGGAGCTTGGTAGACTCCGGTGACGTGGATATCATTCGTCAGGAATCCCTGAAGTATATTCCAGAGATGCATATGCCCAAGCTGACGCTGCTCGAACATCCGGATGAGGATTAGCGCAATACCTACATTTCCGTTCGAACAAATGTCAATGAAAAAGAAGAAGGACGCCCAGAACGTTGCGGGCGCTCCGGGCGTTCTGACAAAATAAGCTCAAAATAAATTTGAAATTCTCTGCTCAAATAAGGTGCAATTTCGTATTATTATTTTACCGCATTTCCTTGGACAGACTCCATAGAGTTCAGACTTAACTTAAGGCTACTGTTCCTTGGCATAATTCAACCCTAAATGATGAGCTTGGTTAAGCAGCATCTCATAGTGCTTGGGATTGGAGTCTAAAGTCTCGTATAAAAATTCAACCTTGGAATTTAAAACACCGCAATAATCTGCAATTCCCACATTGAGCAGATGAGTAATCATTTCATCATAGTTGCGCTTTTTCATCTGTTCTTTGGAAACACCCGCCAAACCAATCCACAAGACATGCTGATGATGAAGCCGGTTCGAACCGTACGCAAACCCATTGTTCCATACACGGTCAATATAACCTTTTAGCATGGCAGGCAAATGCCACCACCAAATTGGAAAAATAAACGCCAAGGCATCATGCTCCTTCATTCTCCTTGTTTCCATTTCTACTTCAGGGGTAAAGGACTGTTCCGCAGCTGACCAGTCAGGTTCATCTACTCCCTTTAAAACAGGGTCAAAGCCAATCCCATGTAAATCCAATATCTCGTAATCGTGGCCAGCCTCGGCAAGACCTTGTACGAAACGATCGGCAACCTTAAAGGTCAGGGAATTTTTTCTCGGGTGCGAAACAACGCTTAATACTCTCATACTTGTATTCTTCACTACCTTTCTCAACAGCTAACTTGTAGCCATGATCAATGGCTGATGCTATTATAAACAGTACTAAAATAATCTGGAAGTACGTACTTTCAAGTTCTATAGGATGATACATGGAACATGGAAGTGCCCTAGATAGATGCCCTAGAAACTTACCTGAATAATGGACTGAAGTGAATGAATGTTATGTAGGAAAAACACAGCCTTTTAACGGAGGAATAAAGAGATGACTGAAAAGAGGGAAAATAGCGTTCAAAAGAAGTATAAAGTTGGAGTGGAGGCGGCATTAGAAGTAATGGGGGGGAAATGGAAGCCTTTAATCATCTATCATTTGATGACAGGACAGAAACGGACGTCTGAGCTTCGCCGGTTAATCCCCGGCATTACGCAAAAAGTGCTGACCACTCAACTAAGAGGCCTGGAAAAGAATGAGATTGTTGCACGAAAGGTTTATAAAGAGATCCCACCCAAAGTGCAGTATGAGTTAACTTCCTACGGCTGGGGATTAAAGCCCGCGCTAGACCATTTATGCTATTGGGGAGAGGATCACCTAGAAAAGGTTCATGGCGACAAATCCAAGGTTTTGGATGAGTTTTAGGTCTGTACAAAGTAAACAAAGGTGCTCAAAAGTATGATGTTCAGTTATACATGAACTAGCTTGGATTGTTACTAAAATAGAGATGATTAAAATGAATAGCAATATAGTAGGAGTGTGTAAAATGAATCTAAAAGAAAAGTTGATATTGATAAAAGCAAATGACTACCAAGCACCTTCCGATACATTCCAATTGATACAAGAGATGATGAATAACATCGGTTCTTTAGATGCCCAATTACGTGATGAGCTAATTTATACAACCTTATCCAATTGGATTCCTGGTAATGCTCTAACTGTAAACGAACTGGAACAACTCCTACCCGTTGTTTTGGATAAAAACCATTTGCTTTTCAGGCTTGATGAAATAAATACAGACTCTGTCTTCACTAGATCTTTCTCTATGCTAGTTATACCGCTTCTCCTTATGAGGCATAGGGAGTCACCATTTCTCTCAAGTGAGCATATTCATCAGATCAAAGAGAAAGTATTTTGTAATATACATAAGGAGCGAGATTATCGTGGGTATGATGAAGAAAAAGGATGGGCTCATGCCATAGCTCATGCAGCAGATGCTTTGGACGATCTGGCCCAATGTTCCGAACTGGACAAAAAAGACCTATTAACCATACTCGATTTGGTTTATGAAAAGATGACCATATCAGATCGAGTTTACTCCGATGGGGAAGATGAAAGAATGGTGAAATCCGTAATTAGTGTTTTAAATAGAAAAATACTTAGTCAGACCTATGTAGAGAAATGGATCCAAAGTTTTGGTGACGTGGAGAAAAATCCAGAATTTCTTCATGCCTTTAAGCAAAAAAATAATATAAAGAACTTCTTGAAAAGTTTATACTTTCGAGTTAAATTTCACAAAGTAGATGCCGAACTTTGTCCAACTATCGAGCATACATTATATAAAGTAGAACAAGTATACTATTCCTAGTTAAAGTGGGGAATGCCCCCTCACTTGTTCGTCTCACTTCAAGTGCAGTAAAAACAGTAGCCCCCAGAGGACACTTCATCTCCATATTTTTCACAGTTGATTTGATTGGTGGTTCAGATAAATCTCCATTGTTCAAGACGTGAAGTTATTCTGTCATCGAAGAACTCATTTTTTATATGCAGCAATTATTAGACGATTGGGACGCATTATTTTTAAATTTAAACGGAGCAGTTTGCTGTCAGCAGCTGCTCCGTTTTACATTAAGCTAACGGGCAGTTTAGTTCAACAAGTAATCTTAATTCCGAAAAAACATATTAAACAGTATTTTACTAATCTCATGAATTTGATTTGTAACAAATTTACTCCTTCTATCGTTGAATAATTAGGGTCGAATATAGATAGGAGGGTTTATATGAAGAATACAGTCTTGTTATTCGTTATGGCACTAACTCTTATATGTATAGTTGGTTGCATGGGTGTTCAGCCAAAAAACAAGGACCTTGAGGGAGATAAACCACCAAAGGTTCAAATTCAGATTGATAAACGAATGTACAAAACAAAACTCGGCACATATTGCTGGACAACATCATGTGTGGATTCAGCTGGTCCAGTTGAACTTTTAAAAGGAAAAGAACCGATTCCAGTAAAGCCTGGTGATGTTGTAAAATTCCTTATGAATTATGAGCCCCAACCGAATAAATTTCATGTCGAGCAATTCTATGAAGGAAGACTTACAGAAGTTTTATTGAAAGAAAATAGTTTTCAAGTTCCTACAGAAAAAGGGACATATTTTTATTCATACGGGGTATGGTGGATGGATGAAGATGTAGAGAACCAATCTCGTGGCGATGCGTTTTATCATTTTGCCTTAAAGGTCACCTAGAGATTAAGATAATTAACGCAACACGAATGGTATCATAAGAATAGGTTGCCGTAATATCGGCTGCCTGTTAAGCTAACGGGCAGGATGGGTTAATAACATATCGAATTTTTTAAGAGTGGAAGGGTATACGAGATGAGCGTTGCTTAACTGAAGCATGAAGTAGAGGTAATCAAAAAGGAGATACCCAGATGGAAATAAATCAAAATATTCGTTTAGCAATCGAAGAATCTATACAGTACCTTGAATCTACTCCCCATTTGGGGATGACTCACGGCGAGTGCAGCCGTCGAAAATGGGATGGAGCTTGGTGGCATATGGCTGCTCTTTATGAAATGGGAGAGGTGAAACTAATTCCCGAGTCTGCTATTGTCGGAGCAAAATATTTACTCGAAACTCAGGTCTGGCCGACCTTCATCATATCCGCCGATGACCATCCAACAAGTGAAAGTGATAAGATGAAGATGGATTGCTGCCATTGTGAACTTGCCGTATACTATATGATTCTAATGGCGTATGGCTGTGATTTGGACAAGGAACTGCCTTGGATTCGCGAATGGCTCTTAAAGCATCAGTTACCTGATGGCGGGCTGAACTGCGACCCTGAAGCTTATACTTATTCTAAAAAGAGCTCTATTGTTTCAACACTTCCTCCGCTTGAAGCTATCTTATGGCATACAGACCGTGAATTTACTGAACAGGAAGTCGTTTTCTTAGATGAAGGCGCACGTTATTTAATTGAGCATCATCTTGTATGTTCTAAACAAAATAGAAGCGTCATCGATATGGAATGGCTGAAGCCTTGCTTTCCGAGGTTTTTTGAATATGATATATTACGCGGCATGTCCTTCTTGGCAGAATGGTCCCGACGTAGGAACAAAACGCTGCCGGTCGGGCTGCTTATTGAAGGATTGGAACGATTGAACATCTTCAAGGAAACAGGAGGATTGCGAATCGGTAGACAAGTCTTTGATCCACGAGGCCCGTGGAGTGGGCAACCCTTTCCCTTGTTAGAAGCAGTGGCTGGCATTGGTGACGTTTCGCCTTATCTAACCAAACAGTTGGATCGAGTTATCGAACGATTGGGACCAGAGTATACCTATGCATAAAGACTTCCTTTAGAAGGGAGCTCATGGTGGAAGAGGAAGTGACCAGGATGAGGAAGACTTAGAGGGGAAAGTTGCAAATTTCACATATGTAAAAGATTGTCTAAACACTGATTGAAGCCGTAAAACGGGAAGTAAAAGAAGAGGTCTTTGTTGAGGCAACTCAATAAACTAAACCATGAGCTGCCGTGGATTGAATGGCAGCCTTGTTACGCTAACGGGCAGGAAGGAATTAACTAAAATATGTCGAATACGATTGATTAAGATAATGAAAGGGGGATTTACTATGTGGTTTTACAGTTACAGAAAACCAATAAGAATCCGTCACCTCCCTCAATATTAAAAAAATTGAGGAGGATTACAATGAAAATAAATGATGAATATTTGAAGGAACAATTAAAGCATGTATATTGGTTAAATGGTGGTTGTTGTGCAGGGAAGTCCACAATGACAAAGAAATTTGTTAAAGAGTTAGGATTTCAAACACTGGAAGATAACGTGATGAAGTACAGACCATTCACCAATCCAGTTGAATACCCTGCCCTACAGTATCCTCATTCGGGTTTAGATTGGGATAAATGGTTCAATAAACCCAATGATGAACATGTTCATTGGCTTTTTCAAATTGTCGAAGAGATGATGGGATTTTTTGTTACGGATTTGTTAAAAATGCCTACTGATAAACCAATTATTATAGACTTAGGAATTATGCCCGAGCGTATATTACCCTTTATTCCAAAAGAAAGAATGATTTGCCTTTATACTTCTGACGAAGAAATAGAAAGGCTATATTTCTTTAGAGAAGACCATAAAATGATTTTGGATGTTATTAATCTTACATCAAATCCAGCGGCAACAATCGCATATGGCAATAAAAACATGATTAGATTTTCTCATGATGTAAGAAGTGCCTGCATTCGAAATGGCATCAAAACACTTGAAAGAACACCCGAATTGAGTGTTGAAGAACAGTTTAAATTAGTTCGTGAGCATTTTGGATTATGAGATAAAAAAACAATTGTTGATTTCATTTGTAGGTAACATAATACAGGCTGCCCTTGGTTGGCAGCCTGTTGAACTAACGGGAAACAATAGTTTGTGCAAGCCTGCCGGAAGATTGGATTAAAGCCCCCTCATGATTATCCATTTAATACTCGAGAATTAGCAAGAAGAAGTTTATACAACTATATCAATAAATTAGCAGAGCACAACATAAGCCATGCAGCTTCTAGAAATGGAGAAGAGGCATCTCAGCTTATTAGGACAACTGGTGCTGGTATTCATAATAATGCTTATATTTCTAGGCCGTTTGAACAGGTTCAATTTGAACAAAAATCCACCGTGCATTTGTGCGGTGGATTTTTGTGTTAATGAAGGGCAATTTTTTACCCTGCCATCGCATTAACTTACCATTGAGGATGACATGGATAGTATTTTATTATCAAATAACAGCCCCCTTACAAAATTTAATACAAAACAAACATTTTGAATTGAGCAATTTTTTATCCTATGGCAAGGGTTGTATGTCCATCCAATCTTACGGGAGGTCAAAAGGGGCTTATTGAATGGAGCAAGAAGTGGTGAAGTGGGGCAATAACCTTCTTCGGAGAAAGTAATAGGAGGGCAGTTGTTTTCGAACAAAAATTACCGGCCAATGTCGGTAACGAGCATTTTTTTAATTGAATTGGAACCGGTTTCATAATGTTAGGAGGAGAGAAATATGGATTACAAGCAAGTAGCAACTGACATCCTGAATGCTCTGGGAGGTAAGGAAAATATAACGGCAGCTGCGCATTGTGCGACGCGATTGCGGCTCGTTCTTGAAGATGAATCTTTGCTTGATCAAAAAGCACTTGATCAAATGGATGTTGTTAAAGGGACTTTTTCCACAGGAGGGCAATATCAAATTATCCTTGGAGCCGGGATTGTAAATAACGTGTATGGCGAGTTCGCCAAACTTACGGGTCTTGGAGAAATGTCCACCGGCGATTTAAAGACGGCAGGAGCAGCTAAAATGAATCCGCTTCAACGGCTTGTGAAAGCACTTTCCGACATTTTTGTTCCGATCATTCCGGCGATTGTTGCCGGGGGTCTATTAATGGGGATCAACAATGTTCTGACTGCCAGCAATCTGTTTGGTCCCAGGTCTCTGGTCGAGATGTACCCTGGTATTGCCGATTGGGCAAGCATTATTAATTTATTCGCCAACGCTCCTTTTGTTTTCCTTCCCATCCTGATCGGCTTCTCGGCCACTCGCAAGTTTGGTGGAAATCCTTATTTGGGTGCGGCGCTGGCCATGATTATGGTCCATCCCGATCTGCTTAATGGTTACAGCTACGGCCAGACACTTGTAGATGGGACAGTACCCACCTGGCAACTGTTCGGTTTCTCAATCGAAAAGGTTGGCTATCAGGGAACGGTTCTGCCAGTACTGGTCGTATCCTACATTTTATCGGTAATCGAGAAAAATTTGCGAAAGGTAATTCCATCTTATCTTGATAATCTGTTGACTCCCTTGCTGTCTGTCCTCATTACCGGCCTCTTGACCTTTGCTGTTGTTGGACCGGTCCTTCGCGCCGCGGGCAACGGACTGACAGATGGTCTCTTCTGGCTCTATGATACGACGGGTTTCATTGGAGGAGGTATTTTCGGTTTTTTCTATTCTTCGATTGCCATAACGGGAATGCATCACAGTTTCCTCGCTGTGGATACCCAACTATTGTCGGACGTTGCTAAGACGGGCGGATCCTTCTTGCTTCCGATTGCCTCGATGGCGAATATCGCTCAGGGCGCGGCTACGCTGGCCGTCTTTCTCATCACACGCAACAGCAAGACGAAGAGTATCGCCTCAGCTGCTGGCATATCCGCGCTGCTCGGTATTACCGAACCTGCAATGTTCGGAATCAACCTGAAGCTTCGCTATCCGTTCATTGCTGCGATGATCGGTTCCGGCCTGGCTTCCGCCTATATTGCTTACGCACATGTGCTGTCCATTTCGATGGGACCGGCGGCGCTACCCGGTATTATCGCAATCCGTCCACAGTCCATCGCTGATTTCTGTATCGGCATGGGCATCAGCTTTCTAGTTACGTTTCTCATCACCCTGCTCTGGGGCAAGCGAAAAAATGCGTCAGCCTCAGGGGAGACTTCAAACGAAGCAGCGGATCGACCGTAAGTTTAAGCATGCTTGGAACTATTTTGCAGTAAGGGGGTTGCTGTGGAAGTGGAGTGGACAAAAGAAGAGAGATACAGAAGATTAGAAGATACCGATCCGGAGGAAATCTCCGGTCTGGCCGCCAGAGTGGCAAGGTGCCCCTGGCGCCAGGGGTATCATATCCAGCCTGAGACAGGGTTGCTGAACGACCCGAATGGATCTGCTTTTTTTCATGAAGAGTATCATTTGTTCTATCAATGGTTTCCTCTCGGCCCTGTGCATGGTCTCAAATATTGGTATCATACCAGCTCCCCGGATCTCGTTCACTGGACGAACCGTGGGATGGCGTTAAAACCGGACCGGGATTTTGACAGTCATGGAGTATATTCGGGCAGTGCAATCGAACACAATGGGCGATTGTACCTCATGTACACTGGCAATACACGTGATAAGAGTTGGGAGCGAATGCCTTATCAGTGTATGGCTCAAATGGAGAGAGAGGGACGTATACACAAGTTCTCCTCCCCGGTTATAAGCGGACCTCCGTCCGGATATACCGATCATTATCGCGACCCCAAAGTATGGAAACAGAAAAATTGCTTTTATGCCGTAATTGGAGCGCAACGTTCCAATCTTACCGGCTGTGCCATGCTCTATGCTCCATTGATCTTTACAAATGGGAAGAGGTTGGCGAACTGCATACCCGTTTGTCCGATTTCGGCTATATGTGGGAATGTCCGGATTATTTTGAATTTGACGGTCAGGGGGTTCTCTGCTTCTGTCCGCAGGGAGCGAAGCTGAACGACCCTGGTAATATTTATCCGTCGGGTTATGTAATCGGTGATCCACTGAATGTCGAGACGGGAGAGTTTCGACATGGGAATTTTCGCTTGCTGGATCGTGGTTTTGATTTCTATGCTCCCCAGACAACATTAACGCCGGATGGCAGACGAATTCTGGTCGGCTGGATGGGTCTGCCGGATATTGTCTATCCCACTGACGATCACGGTTGGGCCCACTGCCTGACGCTGCCGCGTGAATTGCGCGTGGAGGGCGGCCGATTGTACCAGGTTCCCGTTCGTGAACTTCAGGCTATCAGAGGAAGAGGAAGGTTCGCGGACGGGAAAATTTCAAACGATACGCTTAGTCCGGCCGGTTTTGCCGGCTCCCGTTACGAGCTGATAATAGAATTCAATAATGTAGACGCCGTCGAATTTGGTATTAGACTGAGAACAGGAGAAGAAGAAGGGACGAATCTGGTATGCAACACCAGGGAATCCAGACTTATGCTGGATCGAACGCTGTCCGGAAGGCCGATTGCAGAAGAATTTGGTACGGTCCGAAGCTGCAAGGTGAATCCTTTGGCTGTCAAGCTGCATTTGTTTATGGATACATCATCTGTAGAAGTGTTCGTAGATGACGGCCGCGAGGTCTTTACCGCCCGAATATTCCCCCATGAGGAGAGCCGGGGATTCTCCATTTTCGCCAAAGGCGGTGATGTTCTATACCGTGCCAACATGTGGGCAATTGAAGTAGAGGGCAGCCAACTGAATGTTTTAGGAACTGGAGGGTGAGGAAAGAGATGGGATGGTTTAAGAAGAAGGAAAAGCTGGAGGTTATCGAAGTTGGAGTTCCGCTTGCAGGTAGTGTCGTTGAGCTTTCGGAAGTACCCAATCCGGCATTCGCCGGCGGCTTTATGGGCAAAGGAATAGCCATTAAGCCCCGGGAAGGTAAAGTCTACGCGCCGTTTGACGGAACAGTAGCGCATGCGTTCGGCCGTAGTAATCACGCGCTGCTGCTGGAGCATGCTACCGGTATTCAACTGCTGATTCACGTTGGCATTAATACGGTGTCGTTGAAGGGAAGAGGGTTTACCCTACGAGTTCAGACCGGTGAAAAAATCAAGAAAGGACAGCTACTGCTAGAATTTGATATTTCCGAAATCGAGCAGGCGGGCTTTCCGGTGATCACACCGGTGTTGGTCCCGGACGACCAGGAAATGGTGAAATCGGTGGAGACGATGGAAGGCGCTGGGGTGGTAGACGGTGTCCCACTGCTTCACGTTCACTTAAAATGATGGTGTAGCTTGGATTTCGGAGAACCGCCAAGCTGTTACAGCACATTTGCCAGTTGATTTTTGCTTCTCAAAAATAGTGTAACCACGTCAAAACGGCGAAGGGGCATAGCCAGCAGGGCCTGAAATCTCATGATTTGAGGCCCTGCTTTCTGTTGGACTTCTAATTTTTTTGCTTTGATACATTCATTGCTCGTCGATCTTACTAAACCGCCAGAACAGGCTGATAAAATCCCCTTTTATTCTTGGAAGTGTCAAACCGGCGTACATCAGCTCGTCACCTCCGTATATCTTTCCAGTTTCGTGATGGCGGTACAGGTAACGCGAATTCAATCCTTTGCATTTCAGAATAGGCACCCTTTCACCCGGCTGGCTCAGCACTCGGAAGAAAGCAAGTACAGCTTCGCTCTGGTCATCAGAAACAAAGGACCAGGCCGCCTCGTTGCCCTCGAACGGACTTAAAATGCGATAAAATTCTCCGAATTGGATAAGGGGGCGAATTGCTTTATACAGCGCAACTTGGGACTTGATCGTTATCTTTTCCTGCGGCGACATCTTGGTAAGATCGAGCTCGTAGCCAAGGTTTCCCGACATCGCGACATGTCCTCGGGTGTCAAGAGGAGTAACCCGGTTGACTTGATGATTCGGTACACCCGAAACATGAGCGCCCATGGACACAGCCGGATAGACCATACTGTTGCCGTACTGAATTTTTAGCCGGCTGATCGCGTCGGTATTGTCGCTTGTCCACGTTTGCGGCATGTAATAAAGCATGCCGGGATCATAGCGCCCTCCTCCGCTGGAACAGCTCTCGAACAGTACATCCGGGAAGGCGGAAGTGAGCTCGTCCAATATCCTGTACAGACCGAGGATATACCGGTGTCCCGTTTCGCGCTGGCGCTCCGCCGGAAGAAGGGCAGAGCCGATCTCCGTCAAATGGCGGTTCATGTCCCATTTGACATACGTAATCGGCGCGGAAGACAGAATATCGGACAGCGCTCCAACAATATAGTCGCATACATCCCGCCGCGACAGATCAAGAACAAGCTGATTCCGCCCCACCGTGCAGGGACGATCCGCCACATGAAGACACCAGTCGGGATGACGCCGATAGAGTTCGCTGTTCGGTGAGACCATCTCCGGTTCGAACCACAGACCGAACTGCATGCCCATTCCGGTTATCCGCCGGGCTAGATTGTCCAGCCCCTCCGGAAGCTTGCGGCGGTCAACGGTCCAGTCGCCCAGGGAACTCAAATCATTGTCCCGCTTACCGAACCAACCATCGTCCAGGACAAAGAGCTCCATACCAAGTTCTTTCCCTTCGCGGGCGATCGCTTCGATCTTGTCGGCGTTAAAGTCAAAGTAGGTGGCCTCCCAGTTATTAATTAGAATCGGACGTTCGGCGTCACGAAAATTGCCGCGACTGAGCCGCGTGCGGTACAGCCTATTAAAGACGCGGGACATCCCGCCCAAGCCTTGTGCAGAGTATACCATGATAGTCTCGGGCGTCTGAAAGCTTTCGCCGGGAGTCAGCTGCCAGGAGAAGCCAAACGGATTGATGCCGATCGACACCCGAGTCGTCCGGTACTGCTGAACCTCGGCCTGGGCGATGAAGTTTCCGCTGTAAACGAGATTGAGCGCGTATACCTCGCCATTGTCTTCATCAGCGCCAGGACGAAGTAGGGCCAGAAACGGATTCTGCTGGGGACTGCTAGCACCTCGCCGGCTTTCCGCATTCTGGATGCCGGGCATTAGGGGTCTCCGCGCAATATTTCGTTCATTGGTATGCGTACCGTAGAAGGTCAACATGTCATACTCGTCATCTCTGAAATCGATACTGGCGCTGAGCGCGCGAAGAAGGACCAGATTATCAGAGCCGGTATGGTCAAAACGAACCGACCGCGCGATAGCGTCATATTCGTTAAAGACAGTATAAATTAAGGTAGCACGCAGACCGGTCAGTGCATCTTCAAGCACAAGCTCCAGCGTATCCGCTTCGTCCTCCCGCTCGATGTAAGTGGCAGGAAGACCTGGAAGCTTTGGCTTGCCGGCGAATATCCGATGAGTCTGGTAACGGAAATCACAGATTTCAGATCCATTAGACTGGCCGACCTGATAGGCGGGTATGCCAAAATCGCCGTTCCCGTAACCCGGATACTCCTGCGGAAGGTTGTCCAAGGAGAACTTTCGGTCGGTAGGGTCAGGATTCGGAGAAAAGCCCCGATCGATAAAATCAAAAGGTACAGAATCCTGATAGACGGCGATTCGTCGTCCCCAGTATAAATGCCCAAGGTAGCCGTCGCGAACCATCTGAATGCAGTAGCTGGAACCGGGGGTTTGCAGGTGAAACACCATGCGTTTCTCATCGTAATGAATGCCCATAAGTGAAATCGTGCTCCTTTTAGTGTTATAATTTAGTAAGAGTGTGAAATAACTGATTATAGAAAACTTGTCTTCATCATTAGCGTAAAGGTGCAGAAGAACCGAAACAAGAGTAACTTTATAAACTGAGGAGGGTGAAATATTGCTGTGAATCATGAGGAGGGAAACGGGAAAGGGAAGCAGTCCTCGATATCTTTTCACTTTATAACGCCAATGCCCTATATCTTATTAAAAGGTGCCGGATATGAGCTGATTACTTCGCATGATTATATCTGGGATGGACGGAACCGTACCGGAGACCATTGTGTGCTTCAATATACATTAAATGGTCGCGGTGAGATTGAAACGGGGGGGAGGAGACATTCCCTTGAGCCGGGGGATGCTTTTCTGGCTGATGTTCCGGGCGACCATATCTACCGTCTCCCCTCTGATTCTCCCAGATGGGAAGTGCTCTACTTCGAACTGTCACACTTGGCGCTGCATCTCCTCCAGGAATGGCTGGACATAAGCGGCTACATTTTCCGGATTGAGCCGGGGTCCGATTTGGAGCATCTCCTGTGGGCCACTTATCGGGAAGCTATTGAGAACAGCTACCGCGATATGTATCAGTGCTCACGGGCCGCTTATACACTGGCCATGTCACTGGCGAGTCATCTTGTCACTCTTGCCAGCAGCGTCCCATTGCCTCCGGTTGTGGAACGCTGTAAGACCTTCATTGACAGTAATCTGCATCGGAGCATTGGCCTTCAGGACATGGCGGAGGTCTCCGGATGTTCTAAATTTCATCTCACCCGTG
The DNA here is from genome assembly GCF_024213605.1 of Paenibacillus sp. CH40. Taxonomy (NCBI): domain Bacteria; kingdom Bacillati; phylum Bacillota; class Bacilli; order Caryophanales; family Paenibacillaceae; genus Paenibacillus; species Paenibacillus sp. CH40. The sequence goes on along the minus strand of NZ_JANAVQ010000001.1, from coordinate 1,415,195 downwards.
AGTTTGAGCGCAAGCTTGGCCTCTCTCCCGGCCGCTATTTAACTCGTATGAGATTGGAAAGAGCGGCTGCTCTTCTGCTGGAGCCCGCAAATCTGACATTGGAGCAGGTGGCGGAACAGTCCGGTTTCTCGAATGCGAATTATTTCGGCAAAGTGTTCCGAAAGTATACAGGAATGGCTCCAGGCGAATTCCGCATGGAGGGCGATTTGTATCAAATTCGGCGGTTGATCCGGAGCGATCAATGAAAATAGGTTCTTGAAGATAGTAACAGGCTGCCGAAATTTTCGGCAGCCTGTTTTAAAGCGGCTTAAAAAAAAGAAGGGTCACGCAAACACTACGTTAATGATTAGGGGGTCGATGGACTCGATAGTATCGATGACAAAAAGATCCCCGTCCCGTCGGAATGGAGTTGGTACTCCATTGACCGTGACTAACGCAGGCTCTTGGCAGGCGCCAAAACCCAATGTCCCGCCTTCTCTTAGTTGCAGCAAGGTAGAGTTGTCATCGGTAAATAAAATCGTAACCGCCGCTGTGGACAGATACTTATTAAGAAGGCCGATCAGTGTGAACCGAGGGTTCAGGATGGGAACCATCAAGTATAAAGCCACTCCGTTTTCCTTGATTGTAAAGGGGATGCTCTGACGGTATGAACACTTCATCAGTTTTCGGCTAAAATGCTCGTACAGATAGAATTCTTGATCTACATTACACAGAACTGGAATCTGGGAAGGGCTAATAGACCCGCATAGAATCCGGTCTTCCTGGTCAATGTTGAATACACCAACCGAAATGGACCCTCCGACAGGAGCCCATACCTTCAGTGGCACGCTATCCTTTTGAGGATTAACCATCAAGATGTCGGAAGTCGGCAATCCGGGTTGATCGGCTCTCAGTACTTTGCCGTCACGAAATACGAGCGGGAGCAGATCTTTCGGTTCCGTAGTGCCAGGCTTGTCGCTAAAATAAACCGGACCGCCGCTAACGGCACGAAGCACCGCATTTTGCAGCGCCTCTTCATGGTTGGTCCAAAACATATCCCAATCTCCCCAGTAAAGTACATGATGATACAAGGAGTTATAGGCGTTTTGGAACGCGTGTTCTTTAAAGCTGATTTCTTTGCCAGGGACAAAATCGTCACTGTTGCGAGATACCGATGAGGAAGGCCTAAACCATATATTTTCCGACTCCATCCCCATGCAATTGATCAATTGCTGATCAAAATGCAACCCGGCAGACGCTTCTAAAGCGGTGTGCATTTCATACGCCGAACGGCCATCCGGAATGTGGTGAAACAAAAAACTATTTATCGATCCCTGGCTGTCGACCTTCACAAAATCCACGCCCGAGTGGCGAAGACTGCGATGAAAAGCATTCCAGAAACCGAATCCTTTATCCGCACGAGGGTAGGGGATGAACCGGCCTTTTGCGGTTTTATACACAAACTCACCAAATTCCTGGACGATGGCGCTGTCTGGATGGATCCCTGCCCAATAGCCAAAAAGGGTATGCCATACACCGACCCAGCGGACCCCGTAGTTCGATTTTAATACTTCAATTAAAGAAGCAAGGCCATTGGGGAATTTCTTTTGATCGGCCTCAAATGACATCAGACCCTTTTCTTTCACATCTAACCAGCCATCATCAATCATGACCCAACGCACAGGGAGGTTTTTCTCGTTTAATTCTTTGAGTTTTTCAATTAGACCCGTATCGTTAACCTCGTTACGGAACGCGTCCCAGGAGCACCACCCCAAGTATTTCAAAGCATTCGGATAACGTTTATGTTCTCTCAGTGATGTCGGGTTACCAATTAAATCAAGTGTAAACTTCAACGTTTCCTTGATTAAGCTATAAGGGTTCTCTCCATATGAAAGGACGAACAGTGGCGCGGAAATGTCGTCGCGGCCGCCTACGTTGGTCGAAAGACAAAGATCAAAGCCGTTATTACAGCCTCGTATCTCCGTTTTTTCAGTCAAAGTTACAACAGGCAAACAATAGGCATAGCGGGAGCCGGACTGCCAGAGAACCGATTGGGTACGTTCAGGCAGTTCACTCATACAGGAAGTAAAAAAAGGACGCGTCCACCAATCATTAAAGTGGTAAAAGCCCAAAAACTTATCCGTTTTTTGGGGCTGAGGAACCGAAATAACGATGGATCGTCTAGCATTGAAAGAAAACCGACGCCAGAATACCTCCTGAGCATCCATGCTTGCTTCCACAAAGCAGACGACTGTCGAGCCATAATCCATGAGATGGAGGTAAACCGAAATAGAATTGTCTTTGTCCGTGTACAGGCTTGTCTTTTTAGTGAAATTACCGTGTTCATCGAGCCCTGAAGTTTGGCTCATTTCTTTTAAATCCAGGCTTTGTAAAGAGGACCCTTCATCTGTCGAAACACACACTTTCAAATTCGTTAAAAATGTAGCGTCTTCTAAATTAATCATATTTTCCATGCTTATTTAACAGCTCCTTCGACGACACCTTTAATAACTTGCTTTTGCATAATGAGGTAAAAGACAATGACGGGAATGATCGCCATAACTAGCGCGGCCATGGCAACTCCATAGTTCGATGTATATTTCCCAAAGAAATAATAGGTCGATAACGGCAATGTTTGCTGTTCTTTCGAAAGCAAAACCAGAGAGGGAAGCAAGAAATCATTCCATATCCATAAAACATCTATAATAGCAATTGTTGTTGAGATTGGTTTTAAAATAGGAAGGACAATTTGGTAGAACACTTGAATGCGCCCGGCTCCATCCATTAATGCGGCTTCCTCTAGGTCTTTGGGAACGGTTTTAATAAAGCCGTGATACATAAACGTGGCCAGACTGATGCCAAAGCCCAGGTAAAAGAAAATAAGCGCCCATTTGCTGTTGAGCATATGGAGATTTCCATACAAGGAGACAAATGGAATCATTAAGGCCTGAAACGGAATAATCATCGACGAAACCAACATAAGCAATATAATAGAGGACATTTTATTCGACCAACGAACCAGGTAATATGCTAACATGGAAGAGAACACCAAAATAGCCAAAACGGATACACAAGTAATAATTGCGGAGTTATATAATCCATACGAAAAATTCATTCGGGTGAACGCGTCCGTATAGTTTGAAAAATCAAACGTTTTGGGCAAGGTTAGAGGGTTTCGGATAATCTCCACTCTCGACTTGAAGGAGTTTAAAAGGATCAACAAAAAGGGAAATATAAAAAGAAAGAAAAGAATAGACATGCCTGCATACCAGCTTGCAGCGGTAAATAAACGTTTATTTCGCATCAGGCGTCTACCTCCAATTTCTTCATGATTCGGACTTGCAAAATGACGATTAACGATATGATCAGGAACATCATGATGGCTTTTGCCTGGCCCTGTCCAAAGTTTCGGTAAATAAATGCATCGTTATATACATGCATGGCGATGATTTCGGTGGCTCGATAGGGTCCGCCTTTCGTTAACGAAAGATTGGTATCATATACCATAAAACTTCGTTGCAGTGTCAAAAATAGACAAATGGTAAAGGAGGGAATCATCATTGGAATCTTGATCCGTAAGAGCTGCTGGATCGGGCCGGCTCCATCCAAATTGGCCGCTTCAGAAAGTGAAGAAGGAATGCTCATTAAGCCGGCAATAAAAATCAGCATCATATAGCCTGCGTTTTGCCAGACCCCGACAGTAACAAGCGCCCAAAACGCTTTCGTTGTATCTCCTAACCAGGAGTAGGACAGAAAATCAAGGCCCCATGCTTTTCCAAAATAAACAAGCACACGAGAAAATATGAATTGCCATACAAATCCTAGAATGATCCCGCCTACTAGATTGGGAGTAAAAAAGCCCGCGCGATAAAAATTCTGCCCCTTTCTTCCTATCGTTACAAGCAAGGCGAGGAAGAAGGCAACAACATTGGTTAAGATCAGCGTGAAAAATACATAACGGACGGTGAACCACAGGGATGTCCAAAACTCATTGTCCGAAAACGCGGCTCTATAATTATCAAAACCTATAAACCGAAAAACGGAAGAGGTTCCATTCCAATCGGTTAAGGTCATTATAAAACCAACGACAAATGGGACGATCACCACTGCTGTAAAAACAAATAGCGGGATCAACGCGAAGATGGAAAATACCGTAATCTTTTCTCTCAAAGTCGTTTCTTTATACAAGGTTATCCCTCCATACCCTCCGTACTGGAGAATGTGAGTGGGATAAGCGAGTCCGCATATCCCACTGTCTCAAAGTTTTAGTTGGATTTTTTCTTAGTCCAATACGCCTCGAATTCTTTAGCTAAATCAGATTTGTTAATCTTATCGGCCAAATATTTTTGCATGGAAGTTCCCATCGCAGGATAAGCGTCTGCAGGGTAGTACGTATTCATCCATTCCAACGTATTCTCTGATTTCATATAACTGAGTACGGATTGGGAAAGAGAATCTGCAGGTTCCGCAGTAAAATTATCGAAGACTGGTAAGAAATTGAGTTTGTTGACATAATAATCTTGACCTTCTTTAGAAGAGACCATCCAATTTAAAAATTCCTTCGCCGCTTTTTGCTGGTCGGTTGTGGATTGCTCTGCATCGACGACCCAATAAGACGGAACGCCGACAGAGATCTGGGAATTGCCATAGTCTTCTGCGTTATTGCTTATCGGCACAGGTAGAAATCCATATTGGCCCTCTGGATCAAGTTCTAGAATCTGAGGGTACGCCCAGTTCCCCATAAACCACAGTCCGACTTGTCCGGAAGCCAAAGCTATGGGGCCATCGTCATAAACAGGGGAGAGAGGAGCGCTTTTGTTAATGTTGTACGCTTTCATAAGATCAAAAGTATTCACCCAACCGGAGAATATTTCATTCTCGGAGAGCTTGACGGTACCATTTTTAAGATCTTTAATAAATTTATGACGTTGATCTCTATCTGAAGATTGGTCTGCAAATAAAATATTGGAATAATGGGCGCCTAGCGACCAGTCTATGGGAGAAACGTGGATTGCTCCTTCCGCCGCACCTGATGACGTGATTTTATCCATCAGCGATTTGAGCTCATCCTGTGTTTTTACTGTTGCGGAATCAAAATTTCCGCCACTTGCTTGGTCCAACACCTTTTTGTTATAAATCAAACCGAAGGCCTCAACCGAAACTGGCATGCCTTTGATTTGGCTGCCGTCCCTTATATAATCCAAACTGCCTTTCATGGTATGCGAAACCCAGGGTTGATCGGACAGGTCCAAAAGTTTATCATGCATAGATTCATATTCCGCACCCATCATACTAATGGTAGGCGCATTGTTCGATGCATAAAGAGTTGTCATTTTGTCGAAAGCGTTTTGATTACCGAGAGAAATAATAGAAACCTTGACTTGATCTTGTGATGTATTGTAGTGTTCCACCATTTCTTCGAACTGGCTGATGATCTCGGACTTCCCGATAAGTACAGATATCTCTGTAGGACTTCCTGCTTTAGCAGGTTCACCTCTTTGATTGGCGGAAGAAGAGGAGTTCTCTGATCCGCTGCAAGCGGCCAAACCGGAAGCAAGAAGTGCTAAGATTCCAACTGTAGTAAGTAGTTTTTTCATTGTTGAATCCCCCTATTTCTTAGTTTTACCTTTTTAACCGATTCTGAAGGGATAGCACTCTTCATGTATTTGCTCTATTTTTTCAGTTCTCTCGCGGGTAAATCACCAACACCTCCTTATAAACTGTCATTAGCATCAAAGGATAATCACAGTTAAAAAGTAGTTAAAAAAATGAGTTAAAATATCGGTTAAAAACAAGTTAAAAGCACAACATCATGATATTGTAACCGTTTTATTTTGTCAATCCATAACATAATATTTGTTCGATTGATCCTACCGCTCTGAAGGAATGCTTTTGACGAATGGTGTTGTTTTTGTTAAGATTTATTTAACTTTCTTTTTACTTTTTTTTAACTTCGGGGGTGTTTATTTGGCTACGTTATCCGATGTTGCCACAAAAGCCCAGGTTTCTATTGCTGCCGTTTCCCGATTGTTCAACCAAGATCCAACCTTATCCATTAGTGAGGATACGAAAGAACGAATCTATACTGTTGCTTCGGAGTTGGGTTTTAAAGGGGCAAGGAAGCGATCGAAACCATCAAAAAAGCTTTTCAAGATCGGAATGGTCTTGTGGTGTTCTCCGGAAGACGAAACAGACGATCCGTATTTCCTTTCCATCCGCCAAGGCGTAGAGAAAAGATGCCAGGAAGAAGGAATTGTTCTTGGTGAGGTTATCCGTATGAACGGCATAGAGGATGGAGCATCCTTGAACGGTATGGATGGTTTAATCGTAATTGGGAAGATTGACAGTAGAGACTTGGATTCTTTATACGGTAATAATGACCGAATTGTATTCGTCAATAATTTTGCTCAGGACCGTCAAAAATATGACTGCGTTGTTTCCAATTTAGAGCAAGCCACAAAGGATGTACTAGAACACTTGCTTCAATTAGGCCATAAGCGGATCGGTTTTATTGGGGGGAGAGATTATTCGCCTGTTAAAGGAGAGCGGAAAGGAAGGGAAATTCCAGAAATCCGCTACTCTGTTTACGAAAAGATGATGAGAGAAAGAGGGATGTTTTCTAGGTCGGATGTATATTTAGGAGAATGGACAACCACCAGCGGTTACGAACTTATGCGAGAAGCCATTCAGAAGGGGAATTTGCCTAGTGCTTTTTTTATTGCCAACGACCCGATGGCCATAGGTGCGATGCGCGCCCTGTACGATGAAGGTATTAAAGTACCTGACGAAGTGGCTGTTGTAGGTTTCGATGATATTGATTTAGCCGGTTTCGTTCAGCCTTCATTGACCTCTGTTAGAATCTATACCGAACAAATGGGGAGAACTGCGGTAAATCTGCTGTGCGAACGAATTAAAGGCCGTGATATCCCCTTAACAGTTACCGTTTCCACTAAGCTTATGGTGCGTGAAAGCTGCGGCGCCACTAGGTATCATAGTGACTCTAGAAATGGTCAACTTTAAGAGTCTAATTTAACAAGAGAACAAAAATCCACTGTGCATTTGTGCGGTGGTTTTTTTTGTTAATGGAGGGGTAGTACCAGCGTTGCTGATACTACCCGCAAATGTATGTGAAAATATGTAATGAAAAAGATAACGGGTATCCTTTTGTCGAGAAATACATCGGTCAACGTAGCTTCAGGCAAATGTCCAAAGATGATTTTCCTTAGCCAGGTTGGCTCACTCGTCGCTGCCCGTACGAGGCAGTCAGGTCAGCACAGTCTGAGAAGGGAAGCGGCAGGAACGGAGCGATGCGGGCTGAGGGGTCTGCCGTATATTTCAAAGTGACAGCCACGTCACGAAGTCCGGTCGTACAATAACCCAATCAAGGTCGCTCCGTTGCACCGTACGCCCGGCAATGGCCTTGTCCTTGATGGTCTTCGAGAAGATGCGCCGGTGAATGCGTATTGCCCACCGATTGACTGCGGAAAGTTCTTTCCCGTTGCTCAGACCAATGCCGCTCTGCATGACTAGGCGCTTAACTCCAGCACGCTGGCTGGCCGCAAGAATATTCGGGATTCCCTCCGACATGACGGTACCCGGCGAGAAGTTACTGGTTGGACCTATGCAACTGATAACCACATCTGTATCAGCAATGGCTTTGGCCATACTCGACGCGTAGAATACATCCCCCCTAGGCCAAAAACATCGAAGAAGCTCCCCTATGCACCTACAGAAGAGGAGCTTAAACGCTACGATGCGGTTTGGCAAGCAAAGAACTTCCAAGACTTGAAGATCGCCAAGACGCTGCTATATACCGGGGGGCGGGTAAGCGAGCTGATCAATATCAAGTTGACCGATGTTGATTTCCACTACTACCAAATCCGGATTAATAAGGGCGAGGGTAGTAAGAATCGCATTGTCCTATTCCTTCAATCGTTTAAGGGAATGCTGGCCATGGACGCCAATTCAATGAACAAGAAACAGGAGGTTTATCTGTTCCAATCATCTGGTGTCAGCTTCACTGGTACTAACCCATGAAGAGCAATTTTTTACCCTTTTATCGCATGAACTTACCATTGAGGATGATGAGGGTCGTGCTTTATTATCATTACAACAACAGCTCCTTACAAAATAAGTATTCTGATTGAGCAATTTTTTATCCTGATGAAAGGTTCAATCCGTTATGAGAGGTCACTGGGGAGCTTTTTCTTATTGAAGGGGGGGCGGGAAGTGGTGACTGCGGGGGCCATATCCCTCTTGTGAGATAGGCAAATGAGATAGTTTTTTTAGAACAAAAAAGAAAGCGGTTACAATCGTAGAGGGCTAATAAAGAATATCATTTCACTGTTTTCAAATTTTTTTAAATCGGGAGGTATAGAAATGAAAATGAAATCAAACGCGATACTGAGAATTGTTCCAGCTATTCTTGCAGGCGTGATTGCCCTTACCGGTTGCAGTGGCAATACATCAACATCTTCTGAATCAGGTGAAAGCGTAACTGGAAAAACAGTAAACCTTACGATGTCCGCTTGGGGAAACCCGGCTGAACTAAAGATTTATCAAAAAGGAATCGATGCCTACACCAAAGAACATCCAAACGTAAAAATAAAACTGATACCGGTGGCAAGCGACGGGTATGAGCAGAAACTATTGACACAGCTGCAAGGAGGTAATGCGCCGGACGTATTCTATGTCGGGGATGCTACGATGGTCAAGTTAGTACAAAACGGTACCCTTGCTGACTTGGGGGGATTTATGAAAACGGACAATAGCTACGTCAAACCGGATGAGTATGCAGACGGCTTATGGGGAGCTGCAAAAGATGGCGACAAAATATATGGTATTACAATGGACTGTAGTCCATTGGTAATGTACTACAACAAAAAGATGTTTAAAGATTTGGGAATTAAGACGCCTCAAGAATATTTTGATGAAGGCAAGTGGAACTGGGCGGCTTTTGATGAAGTAACAAAGAAGTTAAAAGACGCCGGCAAACAAGGATTTATTGGTGAAACCTGGACAATGGAAACCTGGATTTGGTCAAACGGAGGGCTCTCCTATGATGACCAAGGAAACTACGTAATGGATCAAAATCAAAAGGCTCGTGAAGCCATCCAATTTGTAAACGACTTAAGGGAAAAAGGACAAATTAAATACGCAGGCTCTCTTCCAAAGGGGCAAGGATTAGATGCCATGTTTATGTCCAATCAAGTGGGAATTGTAGCAGCAGGGCGATGGTTAACCCCAATGTTCAGCCAGGCGAAAAATATGGAATTTGATTACATTTATTGGCCATCCAACACAAACAACAAAATGGAGCCAGTACAAGTTCCCATAGCCTTCTTTGCCGTAAACAAAAAGTCTAAAGAACAGGAAGAAGCAATGAAGTTTGTGACTTTCTATGGATCAAAAGAAGGCCAAAAGGCACGGCTTGCCGGAAACAGCAGTGCGGTTCCGTCGGTTAGCGGTATTGACGATATCGTAACAAGCGACAAAACGATAGAGCATTCTCAATATTTACTTGATGCGCGTGAAAAAGGTTATGCCAACGGTTCCCTTAAGTATTTCAAAGGGCGTATTCCCGGTTTAAGCGAAAGAGTAAACGAACAATACGATTTGTTGCTATTGGGAAAACAAGATGTGGACACAACAATCAATAATATTACAGTAGAAACGAATAAACTAACAAAGGAGCACGAAACGAACAAATAATTACACAAAATTAAGGAGAGGGATAGTGAGAAGCCGATCCCTTTCTCTATTTCGATTTTAAATGGAGGGTGAGTCATGCGAAATCGTCAAAGGACGTTAGCGGGATATCTTTTTGTTTCCCCGCAATTAATCGGTCTGCTTGTCTTCTCTTTGCTCCCGGTTGTTTATGCTCTTGTGTTAAGTTTCATGAACTGGGATGGGTTTGGCGCAAGAACCTTTGTTGGTTTCGAAAATTTTGCGAACCAGTTTAACAATCCTGATTTTTGGATTGCAATGAAAAATACAGTCTATTATATGATATTCGTAATTCCGTCAAGCATTTTTCTATCCCTGTTCCTGGCAGTTGGCCTGAATAAAGTGAGGGGGAAGGAACTTTATCGGGTATTTTACTTCATGCCTGTAGTAACAAGCTCTGTTTCTATCGGGGTTATTTGGATGTGGATATTAAATGGTGATTTTGGGGTCTTGAATCTTCTTCTTTCGCATATCGGAATTAACGGGCCTGATTGGCTGACCGATACGCATTGGGTTATTCCTTCTATCGCAATGCTAAGTATTTGGTGGGGACTGGGCAACAACATGGTTATCTTCCTTGCCGGATTACAGGGGATTTCAAGAAGCTATTATGAAGCTGCTGAAATTGATGGGGCTTCACGTTTTAAACAGTTTTTGAACATTACTTTGCCATTGCTTTCACCAACAACTTTTTTCATTGCCATTATGTCTCTTATCGGCTCCTTTCAAGTATTTGACCAGGCCTTCGTAATGACGAATGGCGGGCCGGCTAAAGCAAGTTATACTCTCGTGTACCATATTTATCAACAAGGCTTTATTGACTTTAAAATGGGACAGAGCGCTGCTTCAGCAATGATTTTGTTTGTCATTATTCTGATCTTCACTCTTATCCAATTTAAAATGTCAAAAAGGTGGGTTCACTATGGCGAATGACGTTATGAGAAATGTTGATAAGAATGTTATTCCAGTCATACAGAAAAAGGTAAAGAAAAATATTAAGCTGTCTCAAATTATTCTTCACGCTGTATTAACTCTTGGAGCAATGATAATGATTTTTCCCTTTCTGTGGACTGTAAGCAGTTCACTGAAAGATATGTCACAAATTTTTCTTGTGCCTCCGGCATGGATCCCTCACCCCATTAAATGGTCAAATTATATAGATTCCTTGACCGCGATGCCGTTCGGAAGGGCTTATTGGAACAGTTTCTACATTACGACCGTGTCTGTGTCGGCTACATTGCTTACGGCCTCAATGGCAGCCTATGCATTTGCCAAAATCCGTTTCCCTGGTGCCAATCTTATATTTATTCTTTTCTTGTCGACCATGATGATTCCAAAACAAGTAACGATGATTCCCTTGTATATCATTATGACGAAAATTGGGTGGCTTGACTCTCACTTATCCTTGATTGTTCCAGGCGCCTTATTTAATGCATTTGCTGTATTCTTATTACGGCAATTTATGATGGGTATTCCGAAAGAATTGGAAGAGGCAGCGATCATCGATGGGGCAGGCAGCTTTAAGATCTACTGGAGGATCATTATGCCGTTGATTCGTCCGGCCCTAGCAGCTGTTGGAATTTTCGTCTTTTTAGGTTCTTGGAATAACTTCCTCGATGCCTTAATTTTCTTAAATACACCAGAGAAATTTACAGTACCATTGTTACTCAATACGTTTAAAGGCCTGTATATAGCAGACTGGTCATTAATGATGGCCGGAACGACGATCTCTGTTATCCCAGTATTGATTATTTATATTGTAGCCCAAAAGCAAATTATTGAAGGAGTCACGCTTACAGGCATTAAATAAATTATGTTTTGGGAGGATTAACAAATGCGAAAAATTACTTTTATCGGAGCGGGTAGTACCATTTTTACGAAAAATGTATTAGGTGATTGTATGATGGTATCCGCCCTTGATGGATTTGAGTTTGCTCTGTACGACATCGACGAAAAACGCTTAAAAGAATCGGAAACCATGCTAACCAACCTAAGAGATCGTTACAATCAGACAATCACAATTAAAGCCTATATGAATAGGCGAGAAGCGTTAGAAGGAGCTAAATACGTGATTAATGCTATTCAAGTGGGCGGGTATAAACCAAGCACCGTGATTGATTTCGAAATTCCCAAAAAATATGGCCTTCGTCAGACGATTGCTGACACCATCGGGATTGGCGGCATATTTAGAGGATTGAGAACCATACCTGTATTATTTGAGATTTCAAGGGATATTGAAGATGTATGCCCTGACGCCTGGTTTTTAAATTATACGAATCCCATGGCCTCCTTAACGGGTGCGATGCTGAGGTATACGAATGTCAAAACCGTTGGATTATGCCACAGCGTTCAAGTTTGCACCAAGGAACTCTTTAAGGCATTAGACATGGATCCTGATGGCTTAGAAGAAAAAATCGCAGGAATTAACCATATGGCTTGGCTGCTCGAAGTGAAAAAGGATGGTAAAGATTTATATCCTGAGATTAAACGGCGGGCTTTGCAGAAGCAGATGTCCAAACATCATGATATGATTCGTTTCGAGCTTATGGATAAATTCGGATATTATGTTACAGAATCCTCCGAACATAATGCAGAATATCATCCTTACTTTATAAAGCGCAGCTATCCTGAACTGATTGAAAAATTCAACATACCACTAGATGAATATCCGCGTCGCTGTGAAAATCAAATACGCGATTGGGAACAAATGAGAGAAACTCTTACAACAAACACGAATCTTGTTCACGAACGTTCAAAAGAATATGGCTCCAGAATTATCGAAGCTATGGAAACCAATAACTCCTTTAAGTTTGCGGGCAATGTTTTGAATTCAGGCGGGCTCATTAGTAATTTACCCCGTAAAGCTATTGTAGAGGTACCGTGTATCGCTGATCGCAGCGGAATTACTCCTTGTTATATAGGGGAATTGCCTGAGCAGCTTGCTGCATTGAATCGAACCAACATTAATACCCAACTACTAACCATTGAGGCGGCCGTCACCAAGAAAAAAGAGTATGTATACCAGGCAGCCATGCTGGACCCGCATACAGCTGCAGAATTATCTCTGGATGATATCATTTCCTTATGTGATGACTTAATCGAAGCACACGGAGAATGGCTGCCCACCTTTGAAGATCGGAATTATTTTACTTCCACTTGTTAATGAGTGATTAATAAAAAATGAATAATGTGTGTCACGGAACCGAATCGAAGCACGATTCGTTCCGAAAATAACAGGCTTAGGACCATACCCAACCGACATCATTGAACGAAGACTCCAGAATTAAGACAAGGAACACTGACTTTAGAAATCCTGATAAAAGCCAACTTAGGCGGATATGAGAGAACCATTTATCGTATATTACGTTTCCCATTTCTTCATAAATTACTATATTAACCTAGCTTATTATTTTTAATCCTCAGTTAGCCTAAAGCATGATTGATGCTGAGTTTATGTTGTATAACATTTTTAGTGGCAGATACATTCATTTGGGTATAAAGAAAGAAGATAATTCGGACTTTTACGTTCCTGTTACTTTTTTGGAGGGTAAACCCCCTTATTAAGGAATGACTATTGTTAAAATTGATTCTATAAATATTTACCTGAACATTCAGATAACTTAGTGCAGACGAACAGTATGTGACCTACGAAGCGTACGAAACGATCCGGCAGTTGGAACTCCAGTGGCCTGCCGCTAGGCAGATGTTGCTCTCATTCGGCAGAACATTAAACACAATGATTGCTGTATTTCTGGAAATTGATGGGGTCATCAGGCTACTGTCAGCCATTTGAAAAATAAGGCCCTTGATTTTATAACCGACTTTGCCATTTGTGATGGGGTTCGCTGTAAATCTGGCTGCACAGGGGCAAGGGTACGGGAGAACTGCGAAAAGTGGTAAATTCTGAATTATTTGCTGCCTACCTTGGTGAAAAAAGGGAAGTCGAGACGTCTAACCGAAGTAGTTCCGATTACCGGGAACGGACGAAGCTAATTCATTTAACAGAAGGGGCTTAATCTTCCGCGCCATGATCTGTTGTTACAAACCATGCCTGTTTTTTTAGACAAAAAAGGCATGGTTTGTGTGTATAATATACTTATACATTATATTGCCATACTTTAATTTACTTTTATGCTTTATGTAACAAAAACATTCATATCTCATAATTTTCTCTTATTAAAGGAACTTGGGTGGATATTGACATTTTTCGAGTCCATATTTAATATATAAATAAAATATTCCATATTTAACGCTTACTTATAGAAAAACATCCTGTATGACTCCAGTAATTTCACACCATTCACTTATGATGCTGAATTTTAGCTTCCAAGCCTGAAATTTCAGTATACTCCAAGGTTTTTACACTTCCAAGTCTACTTACACACCTGACTTTTGATCACAACCACACCACGAACGGAACCCTATTATCAATTCACTGCCATATGTCGATTACTTTTTTTAGCAATCGACTTCGTTGCTTTTTACCGCATTTTTCTCTACATCTTAATGTCACCATACATATGTATCCATACATGAAATGTAAAAATACTTTTTTTTCCATAATTTTTGTGGGAAGGGGTTTGATATGAATCGCTTGGCTTTGGTTTTTCCTGGGCAAGGATCTCAGTATGTAGGAATGGGGGCTACGTGGCATAGCGGCTTTGCAGAAGCGAATCGCTTGTTCGAAGAGGCTGCTGATATTTTGGGATATGATCTGAAAGCTTTATGCATGGCAGGTCCGATGACCCAGCTATCCAGAACATTCTATACTCAGCCCGCACTTCTCACGATCAGTGTCATTGCATTCCGGCGTTATATGCATGAAATCGGAATGATCCCTGAATTTTCAGCTGGTCATAGCCTGGGTGAATATTCAGCTTTGGTAAGCAGCGGTGTTCTGTCCTTTGGAGACGCTTTACGATTAGTCCAAGAGCGGGGACGCTTTATGGAGGAAGCCGCAGTGGCAAAGCTGGGCAGCATGATTGCCATTCGCGGAGCTGAGCTGGGCGAAGTGGAAGAATGCTGTCGTCTGTACTCCACAGTCGATCAGCCTTCTGCCATTGCCTGTTACAATTCATCTAGCCAATACGTCGTTTCAGGTCATCATACCTCTGTCGCTCTGGCAGCTGGCGAGTTAGAACAGCGGGGGGCCCAAATTACGCGATTGCAGGTCAGCGGCCCTTTTCATAGTACGCTTATGCAGCCTGCTGCGGACAGACTGGCCGCAGAGCTGCAAAAGTACACTTTAAATGAGGCGAAGTGGCCCGTGATCTCCAATGTGACCGCTCAGCCATACCGCGATCTTGACAGCATTCGCCAAGGATTGATTTTGCAAATGACTCATCCGGTTCGATGGATTCAAACTGTGCAATATATGATGAATCATGGCGTTAAACAAGGTATTGAGTTAGGTCCACGAACGGTGCTGAAAAATTTAGCGAGGGAAATAAGCCCTAATATCGAAGTGCTGTCCTTGGACAGAGACTTGGATCGCCTTGAACTGCACCGCCGTTTCTCGATCCGTGATTGGATTGCCTGCTCCCTGTCACTAGCAGTGTCTACCCCCAACGCCAATTGGAATGAAGATGAGTATCGAAAGGGTGTTATTTTACCTGTGCGCAGACTGGAAAAATTACTGCGAAACTTGGAATCAGACAGCAGTTCGCCTCCTGCTTCTGAGCAAAGACAGGAAATACTGGAGTGTATTCGCCTTGTGTTGCAAACCAAACAGGTCTCCGAAGGAGAGCAGAAAGCAATGCTAGAGCAATTGAGGAGGTATCAGGATGGAGCAGTTTCAAACCTTAGTTGAAATCATTCAGGACCGTGCAAGCCGGGATGAGAACGGAATCATTTTTATTTCCGGTGATAAACAAGAGGAATACGTATCCTACAGGAAACTTCTGGAGCAAGCATTACAGGTACTTTATGAATTACAGGAACAAGGGGTAAAACCCGGCGGTGAGCTGATCATACAGATCGACGACAACCATACCTTTTTGAATGTATTTTGGGGTTGCCTGCTTGGTGGAATCGTTCCTGTGCCTGTAAGCATAGGGAATAATGATGAGCATAAAATGAAATTGTTTAAAATCTGGAACACACTCTCCCGCCCATATATGGTTGCAGATGACAAGGTATTAGAGCAGCTTGAAAAATACGCGCACCAGCACGAACTGCTGGATTCCTTTGAGCCGGTTAAAAAAGCGACTTTTTCAAGCTATGCTTTCGATTATTCCACTCAGAATAAAGGTTTAGTTCATATATCCAAACCGGAGGAGCTAGCTTTTATCCAATTCTCCTCAGGTTCTACAGGCGATCCCAAAGGAGTCATGCTGACGCATGAAAATCTAGTTTACAATATCCGGGATATTTCAAATCAAACAGACATGAGCTCCAAGGATGCTTATTTGGGCTGGATGCCGCTTACGCATGACCTGGGATTGATCGCATTTCATTTAACCTGTGTGATCGCTAATGCCAAACAGCTGATTATGCCGACGGCACTTTTTATTAGGCGTCCATCTTTGTGGCTGAAAAAAGTATCGGAGCATAAGGTCACTCAAATATGCTCTCCCAATTTTGGATATAAATTTTTTCTCGATCAGTATAAACCTGAAACAGCAGCTAACTGGGATTTGTCAAGTGTTCGTATGATCTTAAATGGAGCTGAGCCAATATCTGTAGAGCTTTGTCATGTGTTTATGGATGCAATGAGTGTTTATGGTTTGAATAAAAATGCCATGTTACCCGTCTACGGGCTGGCAGAAGCGAGTGTGGGTGTTTCCTCTCCGCCTCTGGACAGAAACACTTTTATTCCCATTCATTTGAACCGGCAGCAGTTACACGTTGGTGAGCCTGTAGAAGAAGTAGACAAGTCTGACAAGCGGTGTCTTACTTTTTTGGATTTGGGTTATCCATTGGCTAATACCTCTGTCCGCATTTGTGATGAACAAAACCAGGTGCTTGATGATGGGGTGATTGGATACACGCAGATCCGCGGCAAAAATGTATCATCCGGATATTATAACAATCCAGAAGCTACCGCAAAGGTTATAACGGAGGATGGCTGGCTTATCACTGGAGATTTAGGGTTTATGCGGAACGGACGCCTGACTATTACCGGTAGAGCCAAGGATATCATTTTTGTGAACGGACAGAATGTCTACCCGCATGATATTGAGAGGATTGCCGAGGAACTGGATGGTGTGGAACTCGGAAAAGTAGCTGTGTGCGGTGTTCATGATACGCAAACGAGGCAGGATCGTATTATTGCCTTTGTGATGCACACAAAAAAGATAGAGCATTTTGTGCTGCTTGCCCAAAAGCTGAAAAGCCATCTGAATTACCGGGGAGGCTGGCATATTCATGCGGTGGTTCCGATCCGGCGTATACCTAAAACAACCAGTGGAAAGGTTCAGCGTTTCAAATTAGCCCAGAGCTATGAGCAGGGTGAATTTGATGAAATATTGACAGCACTGGCCGAGGCTGCTCGGGTCGCGCAAGCTGCTGAGCGTGCGGTCTTGCCTCAAGGAGAAGTAGAGAAGAAGCTGATTGGAATATGCCAGGATATTTTAAATATAAAGTCGATCGGGACGGACGACAGCTTTTTTGATATCGGAGTAACTTCCTTGCAGCTCGTTCAAATTATGGACCAGCTGGAGGATCAATTAGGGATTCATATTGAGGTTACAGACTTCTTTTCCTATCCGACTATTGTCAAGCTGGCTGCGTATATCTCCAGTCAGAATCTAGGCGAAGGCGCTGCTGCAATAGCACAGTCCGAAGGCAAGGAGGAAGCGAATGTCCGGGATATCGCCATCATCGGCATGTCAGGTAGGTTTCCTCAAGCGGAAACATTGGAGCAGTTTTGGGCGAATGTGTCATCAGGCGCTGACAATATCGGCCCGTACAGCGACGAAAGAAGAAAAGATGCCGAAGCTTTCCTTTCGCGTCTGAATACGGAAGGACGGAATATGCAAATTGCAGAAGGCGGTTACCTGGATGAAGTAGACAAGTTCGATTACTCCTTCTTTAAATTGACTCCAAGGGAAGCCTCGCTCATGGACCCGAACCAACGGTTATTTCTAGAAACAGCCTGGAGCACGATTGAGGATGCAGGGTATGGTGGAAAGCAACTGGCAGGCCAAAAGGTCGGCGTGTATGTCGGCTTCTCCAAGACCAGCTTCGAATATGAGCGTTTGTTGTCCGAGGTAGAACCGGGCGCGCTGCCGAACTTTGCCATTGGTAATTTACCGTCCATTATTTCCAGCCGGATTGCATATCTGCTCGATCTGAAAGGTCCTGCGGTAACAATTGATACAGCATGCTCTTCCTCGCTCGTGGCAGTGCATTTGGCCTGCAAGTCTATCCTTAATGGAGACTGCGACATGGCCATGGCAGGTGGAGTGAAAACGATTTTGCTGCCGCTGAAAGCGGGCATTGGCATGGAATCCTCCGATGATCGGGCACGCGCCTTCGACGACCAGTCGGACGGAACGGGCTGGGGTGAAGGAGTTGGTGCTGTTTTCCTGAAACCGCTGCGCAAAGCGGAACAAGACGGCGACCACATTTTAGCCGTGATCAAGGGTAGCGCCATAAATCAGGACGGCAGCACGATTGGTATTTCCGCGCCTAATGCGCTGGCTCAGGCAGAAGTCATATTGCAGGCGTGGCGCGATGCACGGGTTGATCCTGAAACGATCAGCTCTATCGAAGCGCATGGAACCGGAACCAAACTGGGCGATCCGGTTGAGATTGACGGCATTACCAAGGCTTTCCGCAAGCATACACAGCGTAAGCAGTTTGCGGCCATCAGCACGGTCAAAACGAATATCGGTCATTTATACGAAGCCGCCGGGATTGCGGGTTTGATCAAATCCGTGCTGTCCATGAAGCACCAGCAAATTGCGCCGCTTGTTCATTTTCGCACACCAAACCAGAAGATCCATTTTGAGGAGTCCCCGGTATATGCCAATACGAAGCTGAGGGAATGGAAGACGGACGGTTTCCCGAGAAGAAGCGGGGTGAGTTCCTTTGGATTCAGCGGGACGAACTGCCATGTGGTGCTGGAGGAATATATAGCGAAGACGGAATCAGATCCAAGCTCAACGGGCAGCAACAATAAATCATCACCGCTGCTGTTGGCCCTGTCGGCGCGAAGTGAATCCGCTTTGCGCCAGTTGGTCGGACGGTACGCAGAACGGTTCGGACGCGCAGAAGAGCTCGTGATGCAGGATGTGTGCTATACGGCTAACACAGGCAGAAGCCATCTGAATCATCGGATTGCTGTGACTGCCGCAGGAGCGGATGCGTTAAAAGCGAAGGTGCTTCAGTTGCATGAACAAGGCAGAGTTGCCGAAGGTGTATACACTGGAATAGCGGATAGCATAGGCAGCGTAGAGACGGTCAATGGAAGCTTGAACACGCTCCAATCCCTCGAGCAGCTTGCTGCCAAGTACGTGCAAGGAGCGCAGATCGATTGGAACGCCCTCTATGCAGGTAAGCGTTATAAAAAGGTTTCTCTGCCTACGTATCCATTCGAACGGAAAAGATGCTGGATTAACGTGCCTGAACAGGTTCGAGCGGAACAGAAGGCGCCAGTTCATGAAAACTCAACAGTAAAGGAGTCTGGAATGATGGGGAACGAGTATTCAGCGCCGGCACCTGCTGCCGATCAGCATAAATCATCTATCCTGCAAAAGTTAGCGAAAATGATCGGTAACGTGTCCCAGCTCAGCCTGGAGGAACTGGAACCGCAGACACATTTTCTCGAACTTGGGCTAGATTCCATTAATTTGTCCCAGGTTCGCCACAGTATCAAGGATACCTTCGGACTGGATATTCCAATGAATGAATTTTTCGAATCGTTGACCACGCTGGAGCTGTTGGCCAGCTACGTAGCCGAACGGGTGAGCACTTTCACTTCTGCTGAAACCCCGGTTCAATCTGTGGAAAATCGTCCAGAAACAACTCTGAATCAGGTTGATCATGCAGCTTTCCCGTTAACCCAACCGTCTCATGAATCCGCTGTTCCGGCTGCGGCATCCGTTTATGCCATAGACACGGCTGGGCAAACACGGGCTCAAAGCTTTCCAATCGCTACAGCTCCTGCGGCTGTAGAGCGAATTTTGGAGCAACAGCTACATCTGATGTCACAGCAGCTCGATGTTCTCCGGCATCAGCCATCTGCATCCGTAATAGCTTCCGAGCCATTTAACCCGGAAACGGGCGTTTTGCTATCGGCAAGTAGTGAAAGTGCGCAGATCATCCGTACCGAATCCAAGCAGAAAGTCGCGGCTGCATTAGCACCAGCACCATCCGTAAAGGCTGTTTTCAAGCAGACAGGCAATGAAGCCAAGCCGTATAAGCCTTATAAAAAGCTGGATGTTAAAGCACGTGAATTGCTTTCGCTCCGTCAGGAACAACACCTGCAAGAACTGATTGAACGCTACACGGCCCGTACGCGTAGCACCAAACAGTACACCCAGCAGTATCGCTCCGTATACGCCAATAACCGCAATGTGGCTGGTTTCCGGCCTGTTTTGAAGGAAATGGTGTATCAAATTGTATCCCAGCGTGCAGACGGTTCAAAAATTTGGGATCTGGATGGCAATGAATATGTCGACTTGACGATGGGCTTTGGTGTAAATCTGTTTGGACATAATCCAGCCTTTATTCGTGAAAAAATTGAGAAAGAACTGAAGAACGGCATGTGTATTGGCCCCATGTCCAACATGGCTGGGCAAGTCGCCGAGCGAATATGCAAGATGACCGGTGTGGAACGGATTGCCCTGTATAATTCCGGCACGGAAGCCGTCATGGTCGCGCTCCGTTTGGCACGTGCTGCCACTGGACGAGCTAAAGTCGTCATTTTTGCTGGCTCGTATCACGGTACATTCGACGGGGTGCTGGCACTGGGGAGCGCGGGTGATGACAAGGAGCATTCGACACCTCTAGCTCCAGGTATCTTGCAGCATATGGTGGACGATGTCGCCGTGCTTCATTATGGGGCGGACGATTCTCTGGATTATATCCGCACCCATGCGCATGAACTGGCCGCGGTTATAGTGGAGCCGGTACAAAGCCGCCGACCCGATTTTCAGCCTAAAGCCTTTTTGCAGGAAATTCGCCAGATAACGGAGCAGTCGGGTACTGCCTTCATTTTTGATGAAGTCATCACAGGCTTCCGGATTCAGCCCGGAGGAGCCCAAGCGTGGTTTGGGGTACAAGCCGACCTCGTGACCTACGGTAAAATCATTGGCGGCGGGCTGCCCATCGGCATCGTAGCCGGAAAAGCCGCCTTTATGAACGGGATCGATGGAGGCACGTGGAGCTTCGGGGACGATTCCTATCCGCAGCATGAGCAGCAGCGAACCTTTGTAGCAGGAACCTTCTGCCATCATCCGCTGGCAATGGCTGCATCCTTAGCGGTGCTGGATCATTTGGAGAAGCATGGCGAGCAACTGCAAAATCGCTTGAACAGCCGCACCTCGGCGTTAGCAGCGGAGCTGAACAGCTATTTCACTGACGAACGCGTACCTATGAAGGTCGTTCACTTTGGCTCCCTATTCCGCTTTGTGCTCAAGGGCGATCTGGAGTTGTTCTTCTATCACATGCTGGACAAAGGCATCTATATCTGGGAGGGACGAAACTGCTTCTTGTCCACGGCCCATACCGAGGAAGATATTGCGCGAATCGTACAAGCGGTCAAGGATAGCGTGAACGAGCTGCGCAAAGGGGGATTTTTACCGGACCCGCCCCCGAATGGAAACGGCCCGGGACCGGGAAAGCAACCTGTACCTGTAACCGTACCTCCAGAGGCTGAAGCAGCAGAAACTATTATTGCGTTAACTCCAGAGCAAAAGCAGCTTTGGTTCGCTTCTGTTTCAGATCGAAGTGACTCTCAATCTTTACACGAAACCGCCTTGTTGCGGTTTCGTGGTCCGCTTCAGCAGCAGGCGTTCAACGAGGCTGTCCAGACCATTGTAAACCGTCATGAAGCCTTACATATCTATATGAGCGGAGATGGAGAAACTCAGGTGATCGCTCCTGAGATGAAAGTGGAAGTCCCGCTCCATGATTTTACCAGTCACCATCCCGATGAAAAGGAGCAGCATCTTCGGGCATGGATGATCAAGAACAGCGAAACTCCGTTCAACATGATTCCAGGCGAGCCGTTATTCCGGATTCATCTTCTAAAAATATCAGATAAGGAGCATCTGAGTGTCTTCACGTTCCATCACTTTATCGCGGATGGTTGGTCAATCGGTGTATTCATTCAGGAACTGGAACACATCTATTCTGCGCTTGTCCGGCATGCTGACTACAATATTCCTGAACCGATACCTTTTCGTAATTACGCGGTTTGGCAGCAGGACCAGTTGAAAGCAGGTAAGGAAGAGGCCCTGGCTTTTTGGTCGGCGATGCTAGAAAAACAGTTGCCTGTCCTCCAGCTGCCATCTCCAGTGAGGGGAATGCAGATTATGTCCTCTAGAGGAAGCAGACATACTCTAATTCTCGAAGCGCCGCTTGTTAAACAATTGAGGTCCGCTAGCATAAAGCTTGGCAGCAGTCTTTTTATAACGCTGCTATCCACTTTTCAGATTTTTCTGCATCGCCTGACAGGGCAGCGGGAAATAACGGTGGGGGTTCCCACCGCAGGACAATCCCATATGGACGCCTTTTCTTTGATCGGCAACTGTGTCAACTTGCTTCCGGTCATCAGCGAAGTGCGTCTTGATGCTACTTTTACGGAGTATGCTCAAACGGTCAAAAAGCGCATGAATCAACTGGAAAGCTATCAAAAGTACAGCTTTGCCGGACTCGCTCAGCTGGGGCTAAAACATTCGCCTGTCATAAACGCTGTATTCAATATGGATCGACCGATTCCGCGTTTTCAATTCCATGAACTGGAGACGGAGCTCGTTGAGCATGAGGAATCATTTAGCAAATACGAGTTATTTTTGAACGTGACAGAGGTGCAGAAGCAATTACGTCTTGATTTTGACTACAATGCAGATCTTTTTCAGCCAAACATAATCGAGGCCTGGTCGGGATATTTCCTGAATCTGCTGCATTCCATGGTAGAGGAAGAAGGGACTCGCGTTTCCGCGCTGACGTTACTCCGTGCGTCGGAGAACGAACAACTTCGAGCCGCATGGGCAGCGAATACCGATGCCACCGGAAACTATCTTTGCGTCCTTGATGCGTACAAGCATTTGGCGCCTGTCGGGACAGCAGGGGAGGCATATCAAGCATCATCAGCAGGTCTGCTGGGAACGACCCGGGAATGGGTATATGTGGAGAACGATGGCAAGCTTCGGCATATCGGAAATTTAGTTCGGGCCATCCACATTCGCGGTCATCAGCTTAATCTGGAGCAGTTGGAGAAACACCTGCTGCAGGTTTTCCAATTGGAGTCCTGCGTCATTACACCGCAAACGGACGAAACTGGAAACGTCTCGTATATAAGCGCCTATGTGGTCGCAAACGCATCGAAGCCTTGGGAAGCAGACGCCTTAAAAAAGGCTGTAATCGAAATGCTTCCAGATTATACACAGCCCCGTTTTTGGATTCTGATGGATCATATTCCTCTTCTGCCGAATGGCCAGCCTGATCTACAGGCTTTGCCAGCACCGGGACAAGCAGGCGTATTCGCTAAAACAGACATCGCTTCAGAGAACCGAGGTATGGAAGATCAACTCGTGGACATTTGGAAGGACGTCCTGAATGTAACGGATATCAGTTATGACGATAACTTTTTTCAACTGGGCGGTGATTCGCTAAAAGCAACGGTGCTTCTGTCGAGAGTCGGTAAAGAATTGGGGGTACACATTCCGCTTAGCCACATTTTTGAGCTGCAAACGATTGCTGAACTGACTGCATATATTGCGGGTGGGAGCAAAAGGGCCTACGAACCGATTGTAGCTGTGAAAGCACAAGCTTTTTATCCGGTATCTTTTGCCCAAAAGAGAATGTATGTGCTTGAACAGCTAGGAGCCGGAATGGCCTATCATGTCCCTGGCCAACTTTTCATAGAGGGAGCGCTGGAGGTTTCCCGCTTCATTGAAGCCGTTAAGGAAGTTATTTCTCGTCATGAATCTTTTCGGACATACTTCGATCTGGAAGACGGGGAAGTGGTGCAAAAGGTTCGGGACACCATTCCATTCGATATCCCGCATACCCGTATTTCCAAGGAAGAAGCAAAACAGGCCCGAACCTTGTTTGTTCAGCCTTTCCATCTGGGAACAGCTCCTTTATTCCGCGCCGAGCTGCTCGAATTTATCGAAGGTGGCTTCAATCTGCTCGTGGATATGCATCATATCGTGTCTGATGGTTTTTCCATGGCTGTACTGCTTAATGAAATCATTCAACGGTACCAGGGCAGACAGCTTGCGGACATTCAGCTTCATTATAAAGACTTTGTTGCTTGGCAGAAGCAGCAAATAACTGATGAGGCATGGCAAGCGCATGAATCATATTGGCTTCAGACCTTGAATGGGGAGCTTCCTATTCTAAATATGCCAACGGACTTTCCACGTCCGCAAGTACAAAGCTTTGAAGGTGACAGCTTGACCGTCACATTGGAATCCAAACTAGCGAGCAGACTCTATAAATTGGCCCAGGATACAAAGTCCACGATCTTTATGGTGCTTTTGGCGGCTTATAATGTCCTGCTGGGCAAATATGCGGGTCAAGAGGACATCATCGTAGGTACACCTGTTGCCGGCAGACGGCATGTAGACACGCAAGCGATGATTGGCATGTTCGTCAATACGCTGGTGCTTCGCAACCAGCCGCAATCTTCTTTAACGTTCCAATCCTTTTTGCACGAGGTTAAGCAAAACTTGCTGCTGGCACTGGAGCATCAGGAATACCCGTTTGATAAGCTTGTAGACAAGCTGGAACTGGTACGCGATGTAAGTCGAAATCCGATATTCGATACGATGTTCAGTTTGCAAAATGTCGGCACAGATGTTGTGGAAGCAGGAGGTATTCGTTTTAAACCGGAGGAATTCAACGCGGGCATATCCAAGGTGGATTTTTCATTGCATGTGACCGAGGAAAAAGATCGATTGTCCTTCACTTTAGAATATGGCACAAAGCTGTTTAAACTGGAGACCGTCCGGCGGCTGGCAGAGCATTTTGTACGAATTTTGGAAAAAGTAACGCAGGATGCTGGGGTGCGGTTGGCCGATATTACGATTATTTCCGATGAGGAGAAGGAATTACAGCTAACCGGATTTAATCGTACCGTCGTACCTTTCCCGTACAATGAGACCGTCCACGGGCAGTTTGAAAAGCAGGTTGAACAGACGCCGAGTCATACAGCATTGGTGTTCGGAGATCAGCGTCTGACCTACCGGGAGTTGAATGAACGTGCTAACTCACTGGCACGGGTGCTTCAAGCGCATGGTGTAGGACCCGATAAGCTAGTCGGTCTGATGGCGCCGCGTTCAGCGGAAATGATGATCGGCTTGCTTGCCGTGCTAAAAGCAGGTGGCGCTTATGTACCTATAGACCCTGAATATCCGTCAGCTCGTATCGAATATATGCTGAGTGACAGTGAGGCTGCCGTACTCCTGACCAGCCACGATCTGGCAGGAGAATACCATTATAACGCCAACATCCTGTTTATTGAAGATGAGGAATTATATCAAGGAGAAAAGACCAATCTGAAAGTTACGACTCAGCCGGAGCATTTAGCCTACGTTATCTACACCTCTGGCTCAACAGGAAATCCGAAAGGAGTGATGCTCCAGCATCGCTCGGTGCTGAATTTTATCACAGGAATGCGTGAAGTGATTGACTTTGCAGCGAATAAAACGATTTTATCGCTAACCACCATATCGTTTGACATTTTCGTTTTGGAAACGATTCTGCCCCTGTTGGGCGGCATGACCGTCGTACTGGGCGACCGCCATCATCAGGTCGATCCTCAGACACTTGGCGAATTGATTACTGCACACCACGTTGACATGCTACAAATGACACCATCCCGGCTGCAAATGCTACTGAGCCATGAGGAAGCTTCCCGTGCGCTGCAAGGTGTGCAGGAAATTATGGTCGGGGGAGAAGCGCTTCCGTCTAGGCTGCTGGAAGCATTGCAGAAATTGAACAGTCCCCGCATTTATAACATGTATGGACCTACGGAAACAACGGTTTGGTCGGCAGTGCAGGAACTTACCCATGCCAAACAGATCGACATTGGGCGCCCTATTGCGAATACGCAAATGTATGTCATAGATGCGCAGGATAGATTACAACCCATCGGCATACCGGGCGAGCTATGCATTGCAGGGGAAGGGCTGGCCCGTGGCTATTGGAACCGCGAGGAGTTGACGGCGGGAAAATTTGTGGTTAATCCATTTTCCACAGGCACACGAATGTTCAGAACGGGTGACCTGGCTCGCTGGAAAGCAGATGGGAACCTGGAGTTTATCGGCCGAATCGATCATCAGGTAAAAGTACGCGGATTCCGGATTGAGCTGGGCGAGGTTGAACATGCCTTGATGAGCTATTCTGCAATTCAGGAGGCTGTTGTCACTGTCAATCAAAGCCAGAATCATGAATCCGTACTATGTGCCTACATCGTACTGAATACAGAAGAAGCACCCAGCCTGACGGCCATTCATGAACATGCCGCCAAGCTGCTTCCCTATTACTCGGTTCCGTCTCACTTCGTGTTTCTGGATCAGATGCCGTTGACACCGAACGGCAAAACTGATCGAAAAGCATTGCCGGAGCCTGAAGAGCTATTCCGACCGGGTGTGGCCTATGCAGCGCCACGAAATGATGTGGAAGAGGCTTTGGCCGCCGTATGGCAAGATGTTTTGGGACGCGAGCAGGTAGGCATTCAGGATAACTTCTTCCTGCTCGGAGGCGACTCTGTTAAAGCCGTTCAAGTCATCGCGCGTATGCGTCTTCACGGATATTCACTGGATATCCGGCACGTATTGGAGCATCCGTCCATTGAAATCCTGAGCGGCTATGCAGAAGCACTGGCCCGTCCGATTGAGCAAAGCCCAGTAGATGGGGAGGCGCCACTGACACCGATACAACGACATCTAATCTATTGGTTCAAACGGTGTTCAGCATCCGAGGCACTACCTACTGCAGCGTCAGTACTGCTGTTAGCAAAGTCGGGCTTTGAGGAGCTGCCCTTGCGTGCCGCATTGAAGAAAATCGTAGAGCACCACGATGCTCTGCGCCTTGGCTTATTACAAGAGGCTGACGGATTAGTTGTGCAGACTCACAAAGAGTTGAATGAGGAGCTAATCACTTTGGAGGTGCTGTCGCTAACGGGAACGGAAAGCGAAGCACGTAGCCAATTGGCAGCTGAATGTCAACGTATTCAAAGCAGCCTGCGGCTGTTTGAAGGACCACGAGTTCGAGCAGGGCTTTTCCGAATGGGTAGCGGAGATCATCTTTTCCTTGCTATAGACCCCCTAGTGGCTGACGCCATTTCATGGAATATTTTGCTGGAAGATCTGGCAACAGGCTACGGGCAAGCGCTGGACAGGGAAACGATTGTCTTACCGGACAAAACGAACGCTTACCAAACGTGGGCAGAGCATCTGGAGCATTATGCGAATAGCAAAGAGCTGCTCAAGGAGCAGGACTATTGGAACAAGATAGAGGTCTCCGAGTGGGGAACGCTTCCCAAAGACCATGGAGTCATTAAGGATTCTGGATCGGAGAGACCGACACACCAGCTCCACCTGCAATTATCACCAGACGAAACCCGGCAACTGATGACACAAGTCAATCATGCCTACAATACCGTGCCAGATGAAGTGCTGCTGTCCGTACTAGGTCAGACAGTATCCGAATGGTCAGGACAAGAACGGATTGCGCTCTACGTAGAAAAACAGGTCCGAGAGCCGGAGGAACAGAGTTCGTTGGATTTCTCCAGAACGGTAGGGCAGTTTACGTCCGTGTATCCAGTTGTACTGGACATTGAATCTGCAGATGATATTTCGATGCTGCTCAAACGTGTGAAGGAGACCATTCGACAGGTTCCCAACCAGGGGCTGGGCTACGGTGTATTAAAATATCTGATCGAAGTCAGTAATCAAACGAATTCCAGCATTTCTCGTCATCCGGAAATCGGGTTCCGTTATATAGACTCCGTGGAACCGGAAACGGCATATTTTTCAACATCGCCGCTGGAAGCAGAGGTGGCATCAGGTTCCCAGGCTGCAAATAGCGCTTCACTTTATGCTCTTTATATAAGCAGCCGAATGGAAGATGGAAAATTAAACATCCGACTAACCTATGACCGAAATGCATACGAAGAGTGCACAATCAAGCAGCTTCTCTCTCGCTTTAAAACTCACCTGTTAAATGCCATCCGTCATTGCCTGGATCACTCCGGTCAGGAACTGACACCAACAGACGTAGGCGCGGATGATCTAGACCTGGAAGAGTTTGAAGAGATGAAGCACTTTTATGAAAGCCAATAAATATTGGGCCGAGGGGGAAATCCGATGAGTAAAAGCCTTGAAATCGAAAAAGTGGCTAATTTAACGCCTTTGCAGGAGGGGATGCTCTTTCATACAGTGATGGAGCCGGAATCACAGGCTTACTATGAGCAAGTACGAATGACCATCCGGGGTGAGCTGAACCTGGAGGCTCTGCAAAAGAGCTTCCAGGCCCTGGTGCAGCGCCATGAGGCGCTTCGTTCGAATATTTATCATCAGAGCACCTCCCGTTCGCGGCTTATCGTGTTTAAGGAGCGAAATGCGGTGCTTCGTTACGAGAATTTGATAAATATTCCCGAGGCAGAGCAAGCTGCAGCCATTCGCAGCTATGCAGACACAGATCGGAACCAGCGTTACGATCTGAGCAAGGATTTACTCATTCGTCTGACGGTGCTCCAAACCCAAACGCACGTATATACGCTACTTTTAAGCTTTCATCATATAATTATGGACGGTTGGTGCCTCGGCATCGTTATGGACGAGCTGTTCGCGGCTTATGAAGCACTGAAAGCGGGTAAGACTGTACAACTGCCGACACCGCAGCCTTATACGGGCTATGCCCGCTGGCTGGATAAGCAGGATAAGGAGGCGGCGAAGGAGTACTGGCAGTCCATTCTGAACGGCTATGATCAGCCAGCCGTGCTGCCAACCCTGCCTGTAGCACATTCACTTCTGCCAGATACCGGGTACCTGCTGCATGAGCATAAAATAACACTCACGGATGAAACAACCCGTCATTTGCGAACGGTGGCAGAACACAACGGAACAACCCTTAGCAGTCTGTTTCTGGCTGCATGGGGAGTGGTGCTTGGAGGATACAACCAAAGTGAAGACGTCGTTTTCGGCACCGTTGTTTCCGGTCGGCCGCCGGAGCTTACAGGTGTAGAACAGATGGTGGGACTTTTCATAAACACCATACCGGTACGAATCAAATGGGATGCAGACCAGCCGTTTTCAAGTCTGCTTCGTGAAGTGCAGCGCAACATGGTTCAATCACGGGCATATGACTATTGTTCACTCGCTGAAATACAGGCCCAGTCAGCGCTCAAGCAGCAACTTATGGATCATTTTGTTGTATTTGAAAACTACCCACTGGAGGATATGGTTGGTCGGCCTGATTTGCGGGAACGGCTTGGATTTGTCGTAGAGGACGCCCAGCTGTCTGAAGAAACGCCTTACCACTTCAATATCGAAGTAGAAGACGGAAAAGCACTGGGCTTTATGCTGTCCTACAACAGCTATGTCTACAGCGATGAAGCCATGACACGGTTAGCCGGACATTTGGAGCACGTACTCGTTCAGATTGCACATGCACCTGAACTCCCGCTGGAGGACATTCGTCTGCTGACTGCTAGCGAGAAGGCGGAGCTTACCAATGTATGGAGCGGACCGGTTGCCGCCTATCCTGCTGGAACGTTCCATGGAATATTTGAGGCGCAGGCAGAACGTGTCCCGGAACAGACCGCTGTCATCTACGAAGATACCGCACTGACCTATCGTGAGCTGAATGAGAAGGCCAATCTGCTTGCTCAAGCGCTACAAAGCCGCGGGGTCGAACGCGAGCATCTCGTCGCCGTGATGCTTGAGCGTTCAGCAGATATGATTATCGCTGTGCTAGGCATTATGAAAGCGGGAGCTGCCTACGTACCTGTCGATCCGACCTACCCGAAGGAGAGAATTACTTACATGCTGCAGGATAGCAGGGCTACGATTATGCTCACGCAATCTTCCCTGACTGAACTGCTGGCAGATGTGGATTTTGCAGGTGAAGTGCTGGATTTGCCAGTATTACTTCAACAAGTTTTACAAGCGGAGCAGGCCTACCAACAGGGGCCCACTTACACACCTATCCATGATCCTGAGGCTTTGGCTTACGTCATTTACACATCGGGAACGACGGGCAACGCCAAAGGCGTGATGATCGAGCATCGCCATTACGTAAATACGGCGTGGGGCTATAGAGAAGCTCACCAGTTAAAAGAGTTTCCAGTCAAGCTCCTTCAGATTGCCAGTATGTCGTTCGATGTCTTTGCAGGTGATCTGGCAAAGACATTTGTGAACGGGGGCACCATGGTCATCTGCCCGCAGGATGTTCGCAACGATCCTCCAGCATTGGCCCAGGTCCTCGAGCAGCATGAAATTACGACGTTTGAAGCTCCGCCAGCCTTGTTGACGCTGCTTATGGACTATGTATATGAACACGGTACAGATGTCAGTGCCATGAAGCTGCTTACTACAGGCGCGGACAGCTTTGGCGTTGATAACTATCGGACACTTTTGAATCGCTTCGGTGATACGATGCGCATCATGAATACCTATGGTGTAACCGAAGCGGCAATTGATTCCAGCTTTTATGAAGAAACTGCTGAACGTCTGCCTTCATCCGGTATCGTCCCGATTGGAAAGGCACTGCCCAATCATAAAGTATATATCCTGGATGAGGCTTTGCGTCCGCTCCCGATCGGCGTAGCCGGGGAGCTGTGCTTGGGCGGTGCCTCAGTAGCCCGCGGATATTTGCACCGTCCTGACTTAACGGCGGAGAAATTTGTACCGAATCCTTTTGTGAACGGAGAGCGTCTGTATCGCACCGGAGATCTGGCACGCTGGCTGCCGGATGGCAACATTGATTTCATCGGCCGGGTTGACTTTCAGGTGAAAATTCGTGGCTACCGGATCGAACCTGGGGAAATTGAGTCGGCCTTACTCCAATTGGATGAGGTACGCCAAGCGGTGGTCACGGATAGAACGGATAAGGGCGGACAAAAGTATTTGTGCGCCTACGTAGCAGGCGCAGCCAACAAATCCTTCCTGCGGACAGAGCTGGCCAAGCAGTTGCCGAGCTATATGGTGCCCGCACATATTATCGTGCTGGATCAACTGCCTTTGACCCATAACGGCAAAATTGATCGCCGTGCGCTTCCGGAACCCGAAGATTTTGTGTTAACCGATACCGAGTATGAAGCGCCGCGGAGCGAACTGGAGCAGACACTCGCTTCCATATGGCAGGAAGTCCTTGGCGTTAAACCGATTGGGCTGCGCAACAACTTTTTCGAGCTTGGCGGAGATTCGATCAAGGCACTGCAAATTGCGGCCCGGTTGAATGCGAAGGGCCTCAAAATGGACATGAAGGATTTGTTCCGTCATCCGCAGATTGATTTGATCGTTCCTTATATTAAGACAATAACACGGGTCGTCCCGCAAGGTGCAGTCCAAGGTGCAGTGGAGCTGACGCCAATCCAGTGGGAATTTTTTGAGTATCATCAAACCGAACGTCATCATTACAATCAGGCTGTCATGCTCCAGAACACCGAAAGATGGAATGAAACCTGGCTGAGAAGCGCCATGGATAAGCTGACCACGCACCATGATGCCTTGCGAATTATCTTTGATGAGCGAGAAAAAGAACCTGTCGCCTATAGCAGAGGCACAGCCGAAGGTGAATGCTTCTCATTGGAAAGCTACAACTTATTACATGCTGATCAGCCTGAGGCAGAAATCTTACAATTGGCTGACACGTTACAACGCGGCTTTGATTTGCGCAACGGCCCGCTTGTGCGTTTGGCTTTATTCCGGCTGCAGGAAGCCGACCATTTATTAATCGTCATTCATCATCTTGTCGTAGACACTGTATCGTGGAAAATTCTGTTGGAAGACCTGGAAACAGCCTATCAGCAGGCTGCTAACGGTCAAAAGCTACAACTGCCTGCCAAGACTGATTCTTATAAGGAATGGGCTGCACGTTTGTCCAAGTACGCGCAAAGCGCGCAGGCGCGTCAGGAAATAAACTATTGGAATGAGGTAGAAGCCCGAGAGATACGTCCTCTGCCAAAAGATCATGAGGTTTCGGTTAGCCTCATCCGTGACGCACGCCAATCAGAAGTGACACTCAGCCGGGAAGAAACTGAAAACCTGTTGAAGCACGCGCACCACGCCTACAATACAGAAATGAATGATATTTTACTGACGGCGCTAGGATTAGCTTTTTATGAATGGAGCGGACATGCTGAAATTGCAGTCCAGGTGGCTAGTCATAACAGGACGGAATGGATTAAAGACATTGAAGTATCCCGTACAGTTGGCTGGTTTACGTACGTGTATCCGTTTGTGGTAAATGTGAGCAGGCCCGAAGATCTGGCCTATCAAATCAAGCTGGTTAAGGACAATTTGCGGCGTGTACCTAACCAGGGTGCCGGCTATGGCATTTTACGCTATTTGACCAACAGGGAGCAACAGGATAAAGCAACCCTTTTTTCTGCTAAGCCACCTGAGATCAGCTTTAGCTTTGACGAAGAAGCCAGAGAAGGTACAACATGGCGTACCTCGGCACTATCCATGTTTGCCGGTACTGCAATCAGCCCTCTGACTGAAAAAACACCCGGCTTTGGTATTCATGGTGTGGTGGCTAATGAAAGACTCCGTGTTGTATTCGAATATAACGTGCGTGAATATGAAGCATCGACGGTAGCGCAACTTACAGCCAGCTTTAAGAATCATCTGGTCGAACTTATTCGCCATTGCTGTGCTAAGGAAACAGCAGAACAAAGCCCGACGGATTTTACATATGGGCAATTGTCTCTGGACCAGTTTGAAAATATTGCAAATCGCTTGTCAAATAAGCTGTTAAACCACCAAGTGAAAATTAAAGACCTCTATCCGCTTTCCCCGATGCAGGAGGGCATGCTATTTCATGCCATAGCTGATGAAAAGTCAGAGGCTTATTTCGAACAAACGATTATTACCATTCATGAAGCTATGGATATCGATCTAATCAGCCGAAGCTTACAAAAGCTGATTGACCGCTATGACATTTTCCGTACGGTATTCATATATAAGGAGACGGATCGTCCGCTTCAGGTTGTACTGGAGGAACGACCAGCTGCTCCTGTGCATACCGAAGATGTGCGCAGTCTAACGGAGGCGGAAAAGCAGAGACGGCTACAAGCCATTTTACAGGAAAAGCGGCAGAGAGGTTTTGACCTGGAGAAAGAAGTTCTCATCCGGTTAGCGCTTGTGCATTGGGATGAGGATACCTCGAAGCTCATCTGGATTTCTCATCATATAATTATGGACGGCTGGTGCCTGCGGACAGTTGCCAAAGATTTCTTTGAAATTTACACATCACTTCGGGAAGATACCCCTTTAACATTAGAGCCTGTCTATCCATTCAGCAGCTTTATTCAGTGGTTGGAAAGACAAAATAAAGAGGAAGCAGCAGCGTACTGGAAAAATTATGTGGCTGATTTTGAAAATGAAACCGTCGTGCCCAGCAATACCCGATCCGTTGATTCTTCGTTTCAGGCAGAGCAGCTCATAAGCACATGGGGAGAGCAGCTGACCCAAGGTATGGAGCAAATGGCCAAGCAAAACCGTGTTACCGTCAGCACTTTATTTCAAACCGTATGGGGCTTGTTATTACAAGCGTACAACAATAGTAACGATGTCATTTTCGGTTCCGTTGTGTCGGGCAGACCTGATGAAATCCCTGGTATTGAAAATATGATCGGATTATTCATTAATACCATACCCGTTCGTATTAAAAGCTCCGCAGAACTTCGGTTTTCTGACTTGCTTACGTCTATACAGGATTCCTTGATGGAGTCCAATCGGTATTCCTATTTTTCCCTGGCTGATATTCAAGCCCATAGTGTACTAAAACAAAACCTGATCCAGCATATTGTCGCCTTTGAAAACTTTCCTGTTTCGGAAGAGCTTGCGGGCTTGGAGAAAAATCCTAAGTTCCTCCGTGTTGGTGAAGTAGAGGATATTGAACAGACCAACTATGATTTAAATGTAATCGTCATGCCTGGGCGAGAGCTGGAAATCAAATTTAGCTATAACGCGTTGACGTATAACAAAAATGCGATCAAACAATTGGCTGCTCACCTCATCCAAATGATGGAGCAAGTGATTCAGAACCCAAATATCCGGGTTTCGAAGATTGATCTTTTGACGGCAGAGGAAAAACAGCAGATTTTGTTTGAATTTAACGATACACGAAGACCGTATCCATCGGATCACACTATACATCGCGCCTTTGAAGAACAAGTAGAGAAAACGCCGGAAGCAGTAGCCGTGATATTCAAAGATCGTGAGCTAACCTACCGCGAATTAAATATAAAAGCTAATCAACTGGCCTCGAAACTGCGGAAACTGGGCGTTATGCCGGAAACCATCGTAGGCATTTTGACTGAACGTTCACCAGAAATGATTATCGGTATTCTTGGTATTTTGAAGGCAGGTGGAGCCTACTTGCCACTGGAGCCTTCTTATCCACAGGAACGGATTATGTTTATGCTTCAGGATAGCGGTAGCGAAATTCTGCTAACCCTATCCGACAAGGGAAAACAGATGAACACTTTCGATTTTTCCGGTATGGTTCTGGATCTGGCCGACATCAGCTCCTACGATTCCGACGACTTCATTTTTTTCGAATCGACAACGGCAGACGATCTGGCCTATGTCATGTATACATCCGGCTCGACCGGGCGTCCCAAGGGTGTCATGATTGAACACCGGAATGTCATACGGCTGGTGAAGAACACCAATTACATGCCGTTTGCCGAGAACGAACGCATTTTGCTGACAGGGGCGCTCGTGTTCGATGCCTGTACCTTTGAAATTTGGGGAGCTTTGCTGAACGGATTGCGCTTATACATTGTTCCGGAATCTGTAATCTTGGATGCTGTTCAGCTTGGTGAAGCGCTGGATCGATATCATATTACAACGATGTGGATGACATCGCCTTTGTTTAATCAGCTCACCCAGCATAAACCCAATCTCTTTGCTTCGCTAAAGCACCTGCTGGTGGGCGGGGATGTGCTTTTACCCGGGATCATTAATACAGTGAGATCACATTCTCCGGGACTGAACGTTATCAACGTTTATGGACCCACCGAAAATACTACCTTTTCTACTTATTTCCCGATTGATAAGGAATATAACAGCATTCCCATTGGCCGTCCGATTGCCAATTCAACCGTTTATATTATGGATTCTTCAAGCAGGCTACTGCCCATTGGTGCTCAAGGAGAAATATGTGTTGGCGGGGATGGTCTGGCGCGTGGGTACCTGAACCGGGATGATCTGACCCAGCAAAATTTTGTCCCTAATCCCTTTATGCCGGGCGAAAGAATGTACCGGACAGGCGATTTGGGCAGATGGCTACCGGATGGCAATCTGGAGTATCTCGGACGCATAGACCAGCAGATTAAAATCCGCGGATACCGTATTGAACCTGGAGAAATTGAAAACCTGCTCATGAGACATGATGCGGTTCAGGAGGCGCACGTAGCGATAAAAAGCACGAAGGATGGCCAAAAAACGCTCTGTGCTTATATCGCAACCGATGTACCGCTATCTAAGCGTGATATGAAGACCCATTTGACTGGCCAGTTGCCGGGTTATATGATTCCTGACCATTATGTGTTCCTACCGGCGTTTCCTCTGACAACGAACGGTAAAATCGACCGCCAAGCATTGCCTGAGCCAGAAATGGTCAGCGGTACCGATATGGAATATGTTGCTCCGACTAATGAAGTGCAACAACAATTGGCCAATCTGTGGCAAGCAGTGCTTGGCGTTGAAAAGGTCGGCATTGACGACGGCTTTTTCGAGCTTGGAGGTCATTCTTTGAAGGCCATTCAGCTGGTATCCAAAATGCAGGAATCGAACATTCCACTGGATATACATCAATTGCTGCAATATCAAACGATCAGAAATCTGGCCGAACTTTTACAACGTGGTAAAGAGGGCGGAGAGAACGCGGATACGCTTATTGGGAAAACTCAGGAGGTTGAGCAGGCAATAGCCGATGCGTTTGGTGTACAGGCATGGCTTCAATTCATATCTGCCGATAAGCAAGACTATTTGTTCCTGCAAGTTAAGCCTTTTCACACAGAACAGGTTCAGGCAATCACAGCGTTTATCCAATCTCGTATCCATCCAGACCTTCATCCCCATTATATCGTCCGCTGGGGAACCAACGAACCAGATAGAATTCTTGGGACTATACCAACTAACGAAGAACAAGAAAACTTACTTAAACAACAGGCCGATGAATGGCTTGCTAGCATTACCGAGTCAATTATAAGCTTGAATACCAATATATTAAGTCTAAATGCTATTGGGTGCTATCCGCTTGCACCAGCTCAGCAGTATCATTTGCAGCATTTTACAGGCTCGGGCATGGCTATACAGTTGGATAGCTACTTGGACACCGAGCGTTTGACCGCAACAGTTCAGCGGCTTCTTCAACGCCATGAATTGCTAAGAAGTGTGCTTGTACAAACGTCCGGAGCATGGGAATGGGAGGTGCATCCAGCTCCAGAGCATCTTTCTTTACCGATTGTTGATCTCTCGGATCAGCCGGTACAAGCACAACGCAGGCTGCTTTTATCTATCGCTTCCAGCCTGTTTTTAGAACCTTATGAACTTACACAATCGTTGCATTACCGGATTGTCCTGGTTCGCTTAAATTTGCGTGAACATCTGTTGTTGTTTCCTTGCTCGCACATCATCTTTGATGCTACGAGCAGCGACATCTTACGCAGACAGCTTCTTGATGAATATCATCACCCGCAGCAGGAATATTCGACAGAAGAGGTGCAATACCGGGATTATGTGAACCATATCCGTCAAGGCCCTCAAGGAATCAGAGATCATGAAATCAGCGAGCAATTCGAACTTCAGAGGTTTGGTGAGAATAATCAACGTATTCATGCGCTGACCGAAAAACGCAACTATGCGGACACTACCAGATATCGCTGGACGCTGAATTTAAGCGGAATTTCAGAGCAGCACGGCCCTGCGATAATGTGGGAGATTTCGCTTCAAATGGCTGTACGTTTTTTCAGCAGCTATTTCGAAGGCCCTGATGTTCCGCTTTGGCTCACTAATTATGGAAGACAATATGGCGACCGGAATTATTTTGGAATCGTAGGCGAGTGTATTGATCATATCCCCGTTGTACTGCAGGAAGATGACATGGAACCCAATGAAAAGAGCATCCATACCCATCTGGACTTTGCTTCACGCTATCATTTGAACTTTTTCAATCTGATCTTCAATGCGGAAATGGAGGAAGCTTACCCGGTATCCAGTAGCTTTTTGAAAAAGGGACTTGAACAGCTGCCTATCGTATTCAACTATTTGGGTGAGGGACGAGAGGATGCAGAATTGCTCGACAATCTGCATACCGAAGGCACACAGGCCAATGTTAACAAGGTTATTTTCTTTGAGTCAGAGCATGTAGGGGATATTCTGAAAATTTCACTTATCATTCCATATGAAGAAAACCGGCAGGATATCCATCAAATCTTCCAGACTGCTAGTGACAGGCTTTTGAATGCTTTGACCATTTTGCAGTAAGGAGATGAAGATGTGAATCTATTATTTAAGGATAGCCGTTTTATCCGTTTCTTCGCATCTCGTACTTCTGCCAATATCGCGGACAGCATTTATTCTATTGTCCTGCTGTATTTTGTTCAGCAATCGACACAGTCGGTGGCGATAACCAGCTTCACGTATACGGCCGTATCTGCGGCGTCGATTTTCAGCTTTCTCGTGGGGCCTTTGGTGGACCGTTATTCACCGCCTTTGTTAGCCAGCATCTCCTTGTTTACGCAGGCTGTGTTAATTTTGGCCGTCCCGTTTCTCATTCAGGATAGGATGGTCAATCTGGTCGCTATTCTTGTTATTGTATTCATTGCATCCTGCTTCTCCACCCTGTTTTATCCGGCCAACAGTAAAATGCTGCCGCAACTGGTAGACTCGCCGGATTCGATTGTCCGGGCGAATTCCATGATTTCATCGACGGATCAGGTTATTAACATTGCCGGATATCTAGCTGGAGCCTCGCTCATCATCGCAATGGGGATGAAAAATACGTTTTTTCTAGCCGGTGCAATGCTGTTTCTGGCAGGCTTTGTATATGTCAGGCTCAGCAAGCAAATCGATGCTCCTCCGGTGGAAGACACGGGCAGGAGTTCACTAAAGCTCGGGTACTATCTGAAACAATTGAAAGAAGGGTATCTTTTTGTAAAACGGCACACCTTCCTGAGAATTATGCTTCCGTTCTTTGCGCTGACAAACTTTTCGATGGCGATTTTGATCATCGCTTTACCTTCCATCGCTGTATCCTATGGCTCGCCGATCTATTACAGTCTGCTGTATGTAGCCTACTTTATCGGTATTTTCATCGGTTCCTTTCTGGTCAGTGTATTGAAAAAGAACGGCATTACCATCGCGGTTTCCTGGGTAGCCATGGGACTGGCAATCTATGTCTTTTCCCTTGTGCCCGAGATGTGGATGAAGCTGCTGGCAGCTCTGTTATTAGGTATTTTTACCGGCATCATCAATGTGCTCCAAACGTCGTTGATTCAAATTATTACACCGCTGCCTATACTGGGCCGTGTTACAGCCTTTTTAAACACCTTGTCGAATGCGGCTCTGCCATTAGGGGCCTTGATTGGAGGAGCGCTAGCTTTACGGTTTTCTCTGAGTGAGGTTCTTTTTTTCAGTGGACTGATTACTGTACTATGCGGATTGATTATGTTTCTGTTTAAGGATATCCGCCAGTATCAGATTCCTTCTGGAGAGATTGGAAGAGTTGCCCCTTCCCACAATTCATAAGCCATGCATGTCAGTGCCAGGTTCTCATCATAGAACCTGGCATTTTTAATCTGTCTGGCCTCGCCATGATAAGGTTGACCATTTTGGTGCTGATGTTGGAGTGCCGTTTATGTTTCAAAGGTAAAACTATCGTTACATTTGGACACCAAAGGAGTGGATAACATATCGAATCTGTTAAGTGTGGAAGAGTATACGGGGTCAGGCGTTTGCTTAACTGAAGCGGGAAGTAGTAATTGAAGGTGATGTCAACGACTTGGCCAAATTGAAGGAAGCCATGGTAGGACAAGATGTGGTTTATGCAAATTTGGGAGGTTCTGATATCGTTCGGAAAACGCAAAACATCATCGCGGCTATGGATGAAATGCAAGTGAAAAGAGCAATTTTTATCAATATTTAGGGATCTATGGCGAAGTTCCTGGCGAGTTTGGAAAATGCAATCATTGCTACCAAATTCGGCGTTAGCTTTGAACATGGACAGAGTGGAGCATTGCTCACGGACAGCAGACCAGAGACGATCCGAAAGGCGGTAGAAGGTTCCCTTAAACGTTTGAATACCGATCATATTGATTTGTATTATCAGCAACGAGTGGATAAAAAGATTCCTGTAGAAGAAGTTGCAGGCGTAATGGGGGAGCTCATAAAGGAAGGTAAAATTAACACACTGGCGGATGCTGATGAAATTAGACGAGCTCATGCTGTATGCCCGGTAACAGCCATTCAAAGCAGATATTCAATGATAAGCCGGCAGAAAGAAGTGGAGACATTCCCAACAGTGGAAGAACTGGAAATTGGATTTGTGGCTTTCAGCCCGCTTGCTAATGGTTACTTGTCTGGACAATATGATAAAAACTCTCAGTTTGAAAGTAGTGAGGAAAAAGGACTGGACTATAGAAGTTTCTTACCTCAATTCAAACCGGAAAATATGGATGCCAACCAAGCCCTTATTGATTTGATTAACCGTTTTGCAGCAGAAAGAGAAGCTACCGCGGCTCAAATCTCTCTTGCTTGGGTGTTGGCTCAAAAGCCTTACATCGTGCCAATTCCAGGTACCCGAAAACCGGAACGTCTAATTGAAAATACACGTTCTGCAGAGGTGATTCTTTCTGTAGAAGCCAAATTAACAATGCATTATCTGAGTTCACAATTGTTGGTGAATATCTGGGCAGCCGAGCTAAATAACTAAAACATTATTTCGATATAGTTAGGAGATATGCATTAATGAAAGCAAATATCATGTACGCAGTTGGTGATGTTCGGGTTGAAGAAATTCCTGTTCCAAAAATGCTGAAACCTACAGATGCCATCTTGAAAGTGGTTGTAGCCTGCATATGTGGAAGCGACCTGCATCCTTATCACAACATGCATGCACACGAGCATGGCGAAGGCGAAGCCATGGGTCATGAAGTGATCGGACGAATTGAAGAGATAGGTTCAGAAGTTGCAGGATTTAAGAAAGGCGATTTGGTTATTGTTCCGTTTGCTGTGGGAGATAACACATGTCCCACGAGCTTTTAAATCTGCATTTTTATCTGGCCTTCCCAGCGTGCTTATCCAGTAATAGTACGTGCTGCGTGGGATCTGAGCCAGTTGAAGCAGTGTAGTAACGGGGAAGTCCAGCCTTAGTTCAAATACTACTTGCGCTTTGTCTTGTTTCGTGATTTTTCCTTGCTTTGAACTAAGGCATTCTCCATTCGCAGACGTTCTACCTCTGCTTGTAACGCTTCGACAGAGCCTTCAACTGGACCTGGCTTCTTTTCTTTTTTCATTGATGGACGCCCCTTCTTTTTGGGTTTTAGAGCGTCTATTCCATCCACTTCGAGTTGGTTCTTCCAACTTAAAAGCATGGAGTGTGTTGGAAGGTTGAATATAGCAGTCGTTTCGCGGATAGACGTCTCATGTTCGCCTTTTTACAGCAAGTATTTTTTGTTGTGCTGTCAATTTGGCCATTAAAAAAACTGCACCTCCAGCTGTTAGTTATGTCTAACAATTGGGGTGCAGTTCATTACGGGCGGTTATATTTTTGGCTGAAAATCAATATTGAGAATTAACATTGCCTAAAATTAAAAAACTTTATTCTGCAGGTGCGTCAAAAAAAACAGTTATAGAATGAATCGAACCATTTTCAACAATCATAAATTCCTGCCCGGTGAAAGTTTGGGGCTTGTCCGTCGATCCGTAATACCAACTAATCCTTACATGGCCATGGTGTTCATCTAAAGACCCAGGAATAATAGTGAAAACAAACCCCGGAAACTTACCTTGTACTTCATCTATCAAAGTCATAAGTGCATCGCGACCAACGAATACATTTGCATAGGAAGGGTCATACACATGGCAGTTTTCTGAGTAAATCTCATCGATTGCGATTCTTCTTCTTTCGTGATCTGTTTCACTCCAGATTTTGAAGTGTTTTTGCATTAGCTCATTCATTGTACTCATTTTTCAGTCCTCCAGCGCTACGCAACCAGTTTATCTGGTCGGCTTTCGTTTTTTATTTGACTTCACATAATAAGAATCGACGATCTTCCGAAAAACTTTTTTTTCAGTGGCCTCCCGCAAAGATCGGCTGCCTTTAACGTATTTGATTAGATCGTGAGAACAAGCCTTACAGGTTGAGGTCACTCATCGAACCTTCGGGATAACGCAAGCCAAAGGCTGCTCCTCGCGGAGCCACTTCGTCGATGCGCGCCAAGTCTGCTGCTGTCAACTCGACTGCAAGCGAGCCTACGTTCTCCTCCAAGTACTTGATTCGCTTTGTACCAGGGATTGGCACGATATCGTCTCCCTGCGCCAGCAACCAGGCAAGTGCCAGCTGTGACGGCTCACAGCCCTTATCGGCGGCCACCTCGGAGACCCGCTCGACGAGATCCAGATTGCGCTGGAAGTTTTCCCCTTGGAAGCGGGGGGAGAATCGGCGGTAATCATCCTCCGCCAGGTCCTCGAACTTGCGAATCTGTCCGGTCAGAAATCCGCGACCGAGCGGGCTGTACGGCACGAAGCCGATGCCGAGCTCCCGACATACAGCCAAGATGCCGTCCTCGACATCGCGGCTCCACAGCGAATACTCCGTCTGCACCGCGGCGATCGGATGCACGCCTGCTGCACGGCGAATGGTAGCTGGAGCCGCCTCTGACATGCCAAGGTATTGCACCTTGCCTTCGCGTACCAACTCGGCCATTGCGCCGACCGTCTCTTCGATCGGCGTTTTCTCATCAACTCTGTGTAGATAGTACAGATCAATATAGTCGATGCCGAGACGACGCAGGCTTGCTTCGCAGGCGGCCTTGACATATTCTGGACGGCCGTTGATACCTAGGAACTTACCGTCCTCGCTGCGCACGTTGCCAAACTTGGTCGCCACTACTACCTTGTCGCGTCGTCCCTTGAGCGCTTTGCCGACCAATTCTTCATTTTTGCCGACGCCATACATATCCGCCGTATCCAGCAGATTAATGCCCAACTCCAATGCGCGGTCGATCGTGCGCAGGGACTCCTCGTCGTCCCTTCCGCTATAAAAGTCGGACATGCCCATGCAGCCGAGTCCGAGCGCTGACACTTCAAGGCCACTTTTGCCTAATGTTCTTCTTTTCATATTCGGTTTCGCCTCTCTTTTCGGGTAAATTTGATTTTCGCCTTTATTATGCGACAATGGGCGCCCTACTAGGTAGTCGGTTTGTACCAAGTTATTGCCGAATCCTCCAACCGAACAGACGGCCCCCTCGATCGGTGCTATAATGAACTTACCAAAGTGGATAAGGAATGGATGGGAAAAAATGCCGCACGACGATCAAGACAGACATTCGTTAGATTGTGAAAATAAGTCAGTTGACCAGCTCGCCGAGCTTGCCGGGTTGATCAAGCGTCATACGAGCAGAGACGGGATGTTCGGAACGTCCGTGTCATCGCTGCATCTGATTCGCAGCTCAAAGACCACACTGCCGGTCAATACGGTTTATGAGCCAGCAATCGTCATCGTCGCCCAAGGCATGAAGGTCGTTATGCTGGGAGGAGACAGCTTTACTTATGGCCCCTCCTCGCATTTTGTCGTATCGGTCGATCTACCGGTCACCTCACGGCTTATTCAGGCTTCCCCTGAAGCGCCTTATTTTTGCATGCGGCTTGGACTGGATCCCGCTCTGGTGCTAGAAGTGATGAAAGGCGCAGAGGCGGAAGACGGCAGGGAGGCCAAGCGAGGCGCTTTCGTCGACCGGACGAGTCCCGAGCTTTTGGACGCGGCGATTCGGCTCGTCCGGCTGCTGGATACGCCTGGAGACATTCCTTATCTGGCGCCGCTGGTCGTCCGCGAAATCTATTACCGGATAATGAGGGGAAGCCAAGGTGGAGCCTTTAAGCAGTTTGCCCTCGCCGGCAGCGGCACTAGCCGGATTGCCAGAGTCATCGCCCGCATCAAGCAGGATTATGCCCAGCCGCTTCATATAGACGAGCTCGCAAGAATGGCCCATATGGGTCCCTCGTCGCTACATCGTCACTTCAAGG
Source organism: Paenibacillus sp. CH40 (assembly GCF_024213605.1). Classification (NCBI taxonomy): domain Bacteria; kingdom Bacillati; phylum Bacillota; class Bacilli; order Caryophanales; family Paenibacillaceae; genus Paenibacillus; species Paenibacillus sp. CH40. The sequence goes on along the minus strand of NZ_JANAVQ010000001.1, from coordinate 1,371,882 downwards.
AAGTGACTGCGCTGAGCCCGCTGCAGTACCTGAAACGGATTCGTCTTCAAGAGGCGCGCCGTCTGCTGTTGGCCGAATCCCTCGATGCCGCCGATGCCGCTTCCCGCGTCGGCTACGAGAGCCCCTCGCATTTCAGCCGCGAATACGCAAAGCTTTTCGGACTCCCGCCGATCAGTGACATTAGAAGGCTGCGAGAAGAGACGGTACAGAAGATCGATTGAGGAATTGTCGTCACACGGATCTTCGGATATGTATACTTTAATATATAAAAGCTCCCAGGGGGAGGTGCCTGCAGCAATGCTTCGAGATACTTTCACACTGCTTTTCTGTTTCTATTTTTATTCCAGTTAAGTACGTCACTTATTTATTACTAAGTTGTTCCGACAAATCGACTAGAAGTCCTTCATTTCCACGAATGTAGCAGAGCCGTAGCCGTTTCTGATGATCCTATGCTGCCGATTGACTTTGTTCAAGAATTTAAAAGCATTTATAATAGTATTCATTAACCACCTGGGAGCATCGTATTTTACTAAAGTAGAGGGGCCGGATGTATGTTTTTTTAACTTATATTTTTCCGATAAAAAATGTGTTATTTAGTGTATGACACAAATGTAGATTGACACAAAAGCACCCTTTTACTTGGATATTGACACAAATATCCCCTTGTATTTAGTGGTAAACGGAGACAGTGACACAAAACTCCCTTTATAGTCTGCGGCTTGACACAATATCAACTCAATAAATAGCAAATGGATTGGTATTGTACCTTTATTAAAGGATAATAATCAAATAAGCGATATTATCCCCTTTGCAGTCAACAAGTGTAGTTTTTTCCTTAATAAGAGGGAGTTATAGAAGACAAGAACTTGGTCCCATTGCCGAAAATGGATAAATATTTCATTTCCGATTAAAACTTAGGAAATAGCAATATCTATGCACGAGGATGGAGCATTATGACTGTACTGCTCCTCGAAACGTAATTCATCCAAGGATGGATGCATGCCTAGCTCTTTCGAAACTAATGAAACAAGAAAATAAGAATATTCGTAAGATGATTAATATTTATAAAGAGATTTTTGAATAGCAATTCAGTTGAAACTATCAATTTTGTAGCTATGGCATTACTCTTGGATAGTAATAAAGAGTTGTCCCTGTCTGTAATGGATAATATGAGTTAGTGCGGTCCCATAACCATTCGGCAGAGAAAGCATCTAGTATAAAGTTTAGAAAGCCCTTGAACCACAACACATATTGGAGGACAAAAACAAAACCTTTGAAGGGTCTAGTTCTTGTCCTTTGCTCAAATGAATTTGTCCCCCTATTGTTTAAATAATGATCAGCTTCTATTAACAAACCTTTCTAAATAATGCTCCTAATTGATACTGTTGCTTCTTATCAAAGTGAATAAGCGTAGATGAGCCACTAAACCGAGTGGCATACCCAAGAGGATTTTTTGTAACAACTAAGCTTTGGGTTCAAGAAGAATGTTCTTCAAACCTAACAACAATCCTTATGTCAGATTGGCTGACAATAAACCTCTCTACATAAATCAACTGTGCTCCGCTGTGATGAAAGAGCTAGCTGATTGGATATCTCAAAAATGAGACCTCATTCATATAGAGTGGGGCATTTTTTCTAATAAAATTGAGAGTAACAGAATTTCTTGCTCGTCCATCCACACGGTGAAAAAAGCCATCTATTATAGATGGTTTTTGTTTTGGTTTCAGCACTGGCTTCATCTCTAGGGTGAAAATTCATAATTTAATGTAAGGAAGGCTGACGATATTACTCGACAGCCTTCAGCGGTATATAGAGGCTTTATTCTAGCTTCATTCTATTAAAACTATAGGAAACCCTCTAGATTGGATGAGATTTTTTGAGATACCGAGATTAAAAGCTTTTGTGTTTGGGTTTGCAATGATCGTAGCGCTGATCGGTCTGGTGATCTCGTTCTTTATCCGCCGAGTGATTGTAAGATAAGCTTCAGCGGTAACTTCACCGCATTAATCATTTTTATTCAATCGGAGGAAAGTAGCCTGGGCACTAGGAGATTTAATTCAGGCGGAAAAAGATAAACATTGGGGACTGTCGGAGGCGGGCGTGGGAACCATTCGACGCACGCATTCCGTTAAGCCGCTTACGACGGCCATCGAGAGCGATTCGTTGTGGTGAAGATGTCCGGAAGACGAACTACTGCCTACGTTAGAAAAACTCAGCATTGGCATCGTGGTACAGCCCATTGGGAAAGGGTTATCTGAGCGGAACTTAGCGGCTTTTTTTGTTTTGAGGAACCAAGTTTTTCCGAGTTGAGGACAAGAACTTGGTTCCTTTTCCGAAATAAGAAAGCGGTATAGGAAGCATTGAAAAAAAATTGTAATTTTGTGCTTGCTGAATGCAGGCACCCTTTATGATTTTACCGCGCTTTTCTTTGTGACGCATAAACATAAACAGCTTCCATGCGCTTTTTTTCGTTTACCATATAGACCGTAAAAGGCAACCATATTAACTGTGAAATCGGTTGTATGATTTCCTTGCTCATTCGCACGGATTGCGTAGAAGAAGTTTGGACAAAGACTTAAATAAAAATGTTTTCTTTGGATTCAAAATTTCGGTAATAAGCTTGTTTGGAAACTTCATCAGATTAAGGTTTTTCGCCGTATTCCTTACCAAATTCCTCCATCTTCTCAAGGATCGGTAGTAATTTGATTCCCTTGCCTGTTAATGAATACTCTACTCGCGGAGGAACTTCCGGATAAACATTACGTTTAATAACTCCATCGTTCTCCAACTCTTTAAGCTGCTTTGTGAGAGAGCCTTGTGATAAACCTCCAAGAAATTTTTTTATATCCGTATAACGGCGTGTTTCTCCTTTTAAATACCATAATATAAAATATTTCCAACGTCCTGAAAGAACATTTTGGGTAAATGCTATCGCGTACATATCCCTTTTTTCATCCATAAATTCTTTATCAAATCCTTCATTACAGACCCTCATTGATATCACTCCTAATCTTAAGGTACAAAAAGTTGTACTATGTTCATTTATATTGCCCTCTTTGCAAATGAACATAATGACTTTATGATTGTGTCAACAAACCAAAACAATTAATTTTAATTAACCTAAAATGCGAAAGGATAATGTTCTTGTTTTCGTTTTATAGTTTAATAGGGTAACTAAGATTGCGTTTTTATATTTAGTAAGCTAAATAAATATAACACAGAAAGGAGTTACTGATAAGTGAATACAGGAAATAGACTACAGCTTTCGATTTTAGACTTCGTTCATGTCTATAACGGAAGTGATGCTAAGAAAAGTCTCCAAAACATTAGGACTTCTGCAGCTGATGGCTGGACCATGTGGGCATTGCTAAGGTCCAGAGAATTATTGGGGTAAATGATTTTCCAGAGCAATTAGATAACCTGCTTTCCTTTTTTGACTGTAACTTTAAAGAACCTCATGAAAGGGAGATCATTCAACAATGGAAGAAAGAAAGTTAAAAATAGGAGGGATTATTGATGGCGTTGGTTGGAATTACACGGGATGGAGACACCCCGCTATTCCAGCAGATGCCAGTGAAAATATTGATTACTACGTTCAAAAAGCCAGGCAACTTGAACAAGGAAGGTTCGACCTCATCTTTTTAGCAGACGTAAGTCATATTGGACCTGGCATGATACCACACTATCTAAGCATGTTTGAGGGCGTATCTATTTTGTCTGCATTGAGTATGGTGACTCATTCCATTGGCTTGACCGCAACAATAGCTACTTCATATGCTGATCCATTTACTGTTGCTAGACAAATAGCCTCACTCGACAAGATTAGCAAGGGTCGAGCAGGATGGAATGCGATCACCTCTAATCCGGGAGGGTTAGCCAATTACAGTCGGTCCCATTTAAGGAAAGCAGATCTTTATCCCATGAAAAAGGAGTTTTTAGAGATTGTTGAAGGTCTCTGGGATTCGTACGAAGACGATGCCTTTATACGTGACAAGAAAAGCGGAGTATTCTATGACCCTGGTAAGATGCATCCGCTGCATTATACCGGGAATTACTTTTCAGTGGAGGGACCATTAAATATCAGTCGATCCCGGCAAGGCAGACCGGTCGTCTTTCAAGCCGGAACTTCCATGGAATTCATGGATATTGCTGCACAGCATGCTGAGATCATCATGGCGCCTGGAGATGATTTTGGGTATCTCAAGGCATTTACTGCTGAACTTAAACGTAAAGTGCAAAATCAAGGGCGTTCACCAAACGACCTACTGATGATGCCTTCTCATAATCCCATCGTTGGTGAAACGGAAAAAGAAGCCTTAGACAAGCTAAGGGAAATCGAATCATGGATGCCTAAAGGTTATCGAGTGCCGAAACCTCAATGGATGGGATCGGCGGAGCAGGTTGCCGAGAAAATAGAACATTGGTATCGAGAGGGCGTTATGGATATCTTGCTCATAAGACAGGATCATCCAGCCGGATTTGAAGATTTTATCCGAGTGGTAGTTCCCATCTTGCAAGATAAAGGCATCTTCCGCAAGGAATATGAGGACGACACACTTCGAGGGAATTTGGGTCTACCTTACCCTGAAAACAGGTATACGAAGCAATAATTAAAAAATTTTTTTTAAAAAGAGGAGAAATCAATCATGAAAAACCGAATTACAGAACTACTGGGAATAGAGTATCCTATTATTTCAGCTGCTATGACATGGGTCACTTCCGCGGAATTTGTTGCAGCAGTTTCCAATGCAGGTGGAATGGGTGTGTTGGGGCCAAATGCTGGTCAAACGGAAAAAGCAACAAGTGCAGAGGATATGGCAGATCGACTAACGAAGGAAATTCGCAAGGTAAAAGCATTAACGAATAAACCATTTGCAGTAAACTACATTTTCCCAATGGGAGGGGCTACAGAAGACCCCTTTACTAATGCAGTTTTTGATGTATTGGTTAAAGAAAATGTCAAAAACGTTATTGCCATTGGACAACATGTGGTCGATCGTGAACTGAAACGACTTAAAAAACATGACATTAAGGTCGTTTACAGAGACTTAAGTCCGACTGTAGAAAAGCTTCTAGAAGCTGAGAAAACAGGAGTGGATGCCCTTATCGTTACAGGTTATGAGGCTGGTGGTCATATGAGTGATTATAAAATTAGTACGCTTTCCCTTGTTCCACAAATCACTTCACTTGTAAAAATCCCTGTTATTGCTGCTGGAGGAATTATAGATGGTCGGGGAGCGAAAGCAGCACTATCTATGGGTGCAGAAGGTGTATATATGGGAACAAGGTTTATAGTGACCAAAGAAAATCCAGCTAGTATGGAAACAAAGAAAGCCATCATTAAGGTAAAAAGTGAAGAGTTTATTGAATTTAAATCAGGTACAGGACATTTGAGAACCATTCCTACAGAAGCGGGCAAAAAAGCGTTAGAACTCATTAATCAAGGAAAGCCTGCAGAAGCATACAAATATTATGGAGAAGGGTTCAAAATAGGAATGTTAGATGGCGATCTGGTTAATGGGACCGTTAGTGTATCCGAATCAGCTGGTGGTATTCAGCAAATTCTAACGTGTCAAGAAGTGATTGATGAAATTGTTAAAACCATCGGATGAAGATCTCAAAAATTTTTTTCCTACAGTTTGCCACTGATCAAATTCGGATAAATTTAATTCAATCAGGACCTATACAAACAAACATTGTGACTAAAGCTCTAAGTGAAAAGGCAATTGAAGAACGGGCACAACAATTTCCCATCAAAAGATTAGGTCAGTCTCAAGAGGTAGCGAACCTTGCTTTGTTTCTTGCGAGTGATGAAGCCTCTTATATTACGGGTGCTCATCATGAATTGATGGAGGATTGTCTGTAATGTAACGCAATTTTGTATTGAGTTAGTATATGAGGCCACCTATAACTAAGACCTCATTGCTATTTTTGCTAACACTTTTATTTATGATAATAACATTGAAGGAGATATTCATATGAATAATACCCTTAAATTACTTCATAATCATACGTCCATTCGTTCTTATACAAATCAATCACTGACACAAGAACAACGAGAAGAAATCTTTAAGGCAGCTAATCAAACATCATCATTCAGTCTTTTGCAGGCCGTTTCTATTATTAGAATTACAGATCCAGATCTTCGAAGAAAGGTGATGCAACTTTCGGTTAATCAACCTTATATTGAAGAAGCCGCAGAGTTCTGGATTTTTTGTTCAGATTTCCACCGGAATCATCAAATCGCCCCTGAAGTTGACCTTGAATATATAGAATTTCTTTTAATCGGTTCATTTGATGCCGGGCTTATGGCGCAAAATGCTTTAACCGCAGCAGAATCTATTGGACTTGGTGGCGTTTTTATTGGTGGTGTGAGAAGTAACATTAATGAATTATCTGAAATTTTGAATTTACCGAAGTATGTGATTCCTTTGGTGGGACTATGTATTGGTAGTCCATCTGGAAATAAACCTGAACTCAAGCCAAGGTTGCCTAAATCCATGGTTTTACATGAAAACCAGTATCAAACACTCGATAAACTGAAATTAGCAACTTATGATAAGACCATGTTGAAGTATTATGAAAATCGACCTGTAAAGGCCCCTTTCTCAGCGAAAAAAGTAAAAGGATGGAGTGACCACATCCATGATCATCTGCAAAGAAGTATTCAGCCACAAATGATGGACTATCTCCACAAACAGGGATATGCCAAAAAATGAAGCAGGGAAGAAACTTTTTTGACTAGAAGGAAGTTCATCATAAATTAATTTGACACATCAAATTCGTCGTGATATAGTTAGCCCGCTAAATAACATTCGAGTCGAGGGATGATGAATTAATGACAGATCAAGTGGATTGTGATATTCGTCAATCGTTAGATCGAATCTCCTTCCAAATGCGTCGAAATTATAGTGAATCTCTCAGGGAACTTAACCTTTATGTAGGGCAAGATAATTTGCTGTATCGTCTGTGGTTGGGTGATGGGGTAACACAAATGCAACTATGTGAACACTTAAAATGCGAACCGCCTACGGTAACGAACATGGTTAAATCATTGGAGCAGAACGGATTTATATATCGTAAACGTGATGAACAAGATGCAAGGATAATGCGCATTTTCCTAACGGACAAAGGCAAAGAATTAGAGACACCGGTTGAGATCAAATGGAGACAACAGCAGGAAAAACTACTTCAATCCATTTCTACGGAAGATCGGCTGATATTAAGACAATTAATGCAACAAATGGAGAATAATCTATCATGAGTTCTCCATCTTTTTTAATATATTTAGCAAGCTAAACATTACTGATTTAATAACACAACGAGAAAGGGTACATTATTATTGGCTGCATCCCTATGTGTAATCATCCGAAGAAGGGGTAGTACCAGCGTCGCTGTCACAAGGGCAAAGTAGATGGATTAATATGTTAAATATAAGTGCTGGGAATTTCGCTATGATTGGAGAAATACCAGCGTCTCAAACGTATGGAATAAACCTACATTTATCTTGTTGGGTTGTTTACGTAATGGGCAAAGACAGAGCTAGGCTGCCGACATTGATCGGCAGCCTAGTCTTAGTTTGAGATTGAACTATCGTTTCCCGTTAGCGCAAATACATTACATTAATTCACCGTCTTAATCTCCAGGCCGTGACCGTGACATTTAAAGTTATAGTTAGGGTTTTTCATAACCTCTTCTTTCTGAAGTTCATACATGGCAATTTTATAGTTTATTTCTTCCATGTGTTTAAAACTTTCGTCAATTTTCTTCTGAAGTTCCAATTTATGCTGTATCAACATCTCCTCTCTTTGTAAAAAGGTGCTATTCCCCAATTCATAAAGTTCCTTGTAATCCTTGATTTTTGAAAGAGGCATTCCTGTCTCTTTGAGACAACGAATAAAAGAAATCCAATCTATTTGTTGTTGGTTATAAACTCTACGGCCTTTTTCGTCACGAGATATATTTGGTAATATCCCCTGCTCTTCATAAAACCTAAGTGTTTTTGCAGATACATTTAAATTCTCCACTACGTATGTCATTGAATACAACATCTACTTGTCCCACCTTTAGTTACAGTTACTGTAACTAAATATATATCATAAAGAGAATGAAAGCACAACAATTCTATATGTAATCATATAAAAATAAATCCTTGACCTACTGTTACGGTAACCAATTACACTGAAACAGAAAATAAAATATGATAGCGAGGTTAAAGAAATGAATCAAAAATATAGTAGGTTATTTGAATCCTTCACATTCAGAAGTGGAATAACAATGAAGAATAGAATTGTTATGGCACCTATGACAACCTGGTCAAGCAATGACGATCTTACCATTTCGGATGACGAAGTAAAGTATTACAAACAAAGAGTGAATGGAGTAGGACTCGTCATTACAGGGTGTACTCATGTTACACCGAATGGACAGGGTTTTACGAATGAATTCGCCGGGTACAATGATGAATTTACTCCAAGTTTACGAAAATTAGCTGAGGCAGCGAAAAGTGGAGGCGCTCCTGCGATCCTACAGATTTTCCATGCTGGCAATAAAGCCGTGCCTGGATTGGATGCAGTTAGTGCGAGTGCATTGCAACCCGAAGTTACTAATTTAGGTTCAACTTCAGAAACAAGAGAACTATCACATGAGGAGATCTTGTCGATTGTACGTGCTTTTGGAGACACAACAAGACGAGCAATTGAAGCCGGATTTGATGGCGTCGAAATTCATGGGGCTCATGGATTTTTAATTCAGAATTTTTGGTCGCCAGCGACAAATCAACGGACGGACCAATGGGGAGGATCACTTGAAAATCGCTTGCGTTTTCCGTTGGCAATTATTGAGGAAATCAAAAATGTCACTGAAAAACATGCTACAAAACCATTCATTATAGGATTCCGACTTTCTCCTGAAGAATCCTCCAAAGTGGGCGGATTACGTATGAAAGACACGTATGAATTAATTGATTTCCTTGTTGGACAGGATTTAGATTATATACATGCTTCATTGGATAATGTGTCTTCAAAGCCAGTAGATAGTCAAGATGAAAAAACACGACTTGAATTAATTCTTGAAAGAGCAAACGGTAAGGTACCTGTGATGGCTGCTGGTTCCATAATAACACCGGATGATGCTCTTAAAGCTATGGAATTAGGTTTGCCGCTAGTCGCCATTGGGCATGCGTTAATTATGGATCCTAACTGGGTTGAAAAGGTCGCAAATGGACGTGAATCCGAGGTAGATTCTGAATTGATCGTTTCGAAACTCGACCAGCTTAATATTCCAGAAAAACTTTGGAATGTATTTCAAGCAATGCCAGGTTGGTTTAATATTAGTAAATAAAGAGTAGTTCTAAAGGCTACTCAGATTGACGAGAAACCCAAGTCTTTTATGAGACTTCGGGTTTCTTTTGCTGATTCTAAGGTGCTCCGTCCATCCGTAGTTCGGTAGGGCAATTCTTGCTGTTGCGGACACACATACCGCGTATATTTCGATCTTGAAGGGGTACCGCCAGCAAAACGCAGATTTACAACGCTAAGGAATTCTGAGTACAAAAATAGCCGGTTTTCACACGTTAAGGGTATAACCGGCTTTTATGCTATCCTTGGTTCAGCGGACGTAATGATTCTAAGATACTAGGCGTTGCATCAGCCATTTTTGTTAAGCCTATATTGGTACCCATAGCCATGAGCGATGCCAGAACAATCGGTTTTTCTTCGGATTTAGGTTGACGATTGGTTGAAGCATGAATGAATTGCTCGTCAAACTTAGTCCAACTTGCTACTTCTAAAAGTAGGTCTGGTAGCTTTACCCGTGGCAACATGCCGTAGAGAGCAGCGCTATATTGTTTCGCCTCTTCTGGAACATCTTTTTCAAGCCGATTAAAAATGTAGTCTACCTTTTTCAACGTTTACTCCATCAAGCGCATCGATGTTGTCACCAATCCACTGTAATCGACGGAAGCTACCATACGTGCCAACAGAGGAAGAACTTAAGCGTTATTACGAAGTAGTCTGGAAGTCGAAAAATCTCCAGGACATGTTGATTGTCAAGACACTCATATCATTTTTCACAGAAAATATGTAAATGGATATTGCATTGATGTAAACCGGAAGAGCTCGAGAGAAGAACCGGTCTCTAAAAGGAGATTTTATTTTTTTTGAAGAAGAAATAATAGATGTGATTATCTATTTTACACTGCGGTGGCGGTCATTTTGACCGCCGTTTCTAATACAATAAAGAGCTACAGTTCGCATCAACTTAATCTGAAATAATTAAGTTTTAATTTTATAGAGTTGCCATACATGTTTGTGTCGCTTCGAAAAGTACATTGTGTAAGTTTGTAAAAAAATATAAAAAGCGAATAGGTGTGATTGAATCAGGTGGCACGAAATTCATATGCGGGGTAGGCAATGAAAAAAGTCAGAAAAAAAGCGCTTCAAAGATTATTGAAACGTTTCCAACTTCGTGCTATTATAATTCCCATAAGAGAGATGGGGGGGTTAAATGCCAAGTATTAGAGATGTAGCTAAGATAGCTGGTGTTGCTGTGGGAACGGTGTCCCGAGTTATTAATAACTCGGGCTCTGTAAAACCAGATACACGAAGGAAAGTGGAGAAAGCTATACAAGAACTGAATTATTTTCCTAATGAAGTCGCTCGAAATTTTAAAATGAGGAAATCCAAGATGGTAGCCTTGCTGCTTCCAAGTATCTGGCATCCTTTTTTTTCTGAACTAGCTTATTACATTGAGGATGAGTTGGATCGGGAAGGCTTTAAGCTCATGTTATGTAATAGCGGAGGCAAGCCAGAAAAGGAACTGTATTACCTGGATATGCTACGGCAAAACAAAGTGGCTGGTATTGTCGGCATTACTTACAATGATATAGAAAATAGCGTAAGCAATGACATTCCGATTCTAAGTATTGACAGACATTTCAACAAAAAAATCACTTGTGTAACCTCAGATAATTATGAGGGAGGCCGTCTAGCTTTGAGGGAACTTGTTAAAGCAGGGGCCCAGAAACCGGCTTTTATGGGAAGTGTAACTTCCGTTTTTAGTGAAACCATGAATCGAAGAAAAGGTTTCATTGATGAGGCGAAAAAATTAGGTGTAGACTATGTTGTATACGAGAAACCAGATCCTATTGTGGATGACGAAGCCTATTTTGGCGAATTTCTATCTAAGCATCAGGATGTGGACGGCATTTTCGCTATTACCGATATGTTTGCCGCCAAATATATAGAAAGAGCAGGTAGGCAGGGGATTCGTATTCCAGAGGATGTAAAGGTCATCGGTTACGACGGCATTCAGGATCATCGTTATTTTCATCCGATATTGTCTACAATCAGGCAACCAGTGGAGGAGATGGCACGTTTGACAATCAGACTACTGTATCAAAAGATCGATGGTATAACTTTAGATCAGCAAGTGTATCGTCTCCCCGTTATCTTCAGACAAGGCGAAACTACATGATTTTAATTGTAAAGATATTAGCTCGTAAAGTCGGATCACAGTCTGGATATGCAAACTTGACTTTTCTTTTAGAAAATTGGAAACGTTTCATTTTACAATCAGACTACTCTGTTAAAAGATCGAAGGAATAAGTTGAATCAGCAAATGTATCATCTCCCGTTATCTTAGGCAAGTTTTTTTACATTGGAAAAACTTCAGCTCATTCGGTGGATTTATGGTATGGATCACCGACTGATGTTTTTCTTATAATAAATTGGAAACGTTTCAAAAATGAAAATATCCTTTTACAAGAAAGGGAGTGTAATGGTGAATTCAAGAACTAGTGAGTTGGATCATTCCACGATCAAGCCAAATCGCAAAATATGGAACCAGGTCAAACGTGACTATGAACTGTATCTGTTTTTGCTGCCAATCATTATTATTTATCTCGTATTTAAGTACTATCCGATGTATGGAATACAAATTGCTTTTAAGGATTTTTCACCAAGTCGGGGGATCTGGGGAAGCGAGTGGGTAGGCTTTAAGCACTTTATTGATTTTTTCGATTCCTATAACTTCTGGACGATTATGACGAATACACTTACACTCAGTGTTCTATCGCTTGTGTTTAGCTTCCCTGCTCCGATTATTATAGCGATTATGTTGAATCAGATGTTGGCCAAAAGATACAAGAAAATTGTACAAACTGTAATTTACGCACCACACTTTATTTCTACCGTAGTGCTCGTCGGTATGCTTAATGTTTTTCTGTCTCCAAACAGCGGAATCGTGAATCACATCATCACCTTGTTCGGAGGAGACCCCATTATGTTTTTGGCCGACGAAGGTTGGTTCCGTCCTTTGTATATTTTATCAGGGGTTTGGCAAGAGACAGGTTTTGCTACCATCATTTACCTTGCTGCACTGGCAGGGGTCAATCCAGAATTGCATGAAGCCGCGATTATGGATGGAGCAAGCAAATGGAAGCGCGTAATGCATGTGGATATTCCAAGCATTTTGCCGACGATCGTCATCTTATTGATTCTCGCACTCGGTAACATTATGGGCATCGGTTTTGAAAAGGCTTTCCTTATGCAGAACGATTTGAATTATGCCACTTCCAATATCATTCCGACCTATGTTTATGAAATCGGGATTCAAAAGGCACAATACAGCTTTTCTACGGCAATTGGACTGTTTAATTCAGTGGTAAATATTATCCTGATAATCACCGTCAACCGGATCGCCAAGAAGTTGACTGAAACCAGCCTGTGGTAAGGGGGAGTTCATTTTGAATCAATTATTAAAGAGAAAAAGCAAGGGAGACATGTGGTTTGACATCGTCAACTACTTCATGTTGACCATAGTTATGCTGCTTGTATTATTCCCGTTGTATTTTGTGCTGATTGCTTCACTTAGTGACCCCAATCTCATCTACTCAGGAGAAGTATGGTTTTTTCCAAAGGGTTTTACGCTGGATGGATACGGGCGGATATTCAGTGATTCATCTATATGGATTGGTTATGCCAACTCGATTTTATATGCGGGTCTAGGAACATTAATCGGAGTAGCCGTGACCGTATGTGCAGCTTACCCGTTAGCTCGTAAAGGACTGGCGGGAAAATCGGCGATTATGTGGTTTTTACTGATCTCCATGTTTTTTAGTGGAGGGCTGATCCCAACCTATTTGCTGATCAAAGATCTTCACATGCTGAATACGATCTGGGCACTTGTTATTCCTGGAGCGGGAGGTGTGTTCAATGTCATTATCGTAAGGACTTTTTTTCAGTCGACCATCCCAGATGAAATGTGGGAGGCAGCTTCGATCGATGGTTGTTCCAATACCAGATTTTTTTGGAGCATTGTATTGCCTTTGTCTAAGTCCGTTATAGCCGTAATGGTACTATATCATGTTGTCGGCTTCTGGAATGGTTTCTTTGACGCTTTGATCTACTTGAACGACGAAAACAAGTATCCGTTGCAACTGGTTCTGCGCAACATTCTTGTCCAGAATCAGGCCAACTCGGGCATGATGATAGACGTGGAATCTTACGCAGCGAAGATGCGCGTTACAGAGCTTATCAAATATGGTGTCATCATGGTATCCAGTCTACCGTTGCTGATTTTGTATCCTTTCCTGCAAAAATACTTTGTTAAAGGCGTGATGATCGGCTCGATCAAAGGCTAACATTGTCATGGTGCCTGAAAGGGGTGATGTGCAACAGAAACGATAAGTCCATCATCCAGACAACTATATAAGAAGAGCAACGAAATTTTCAGCTTGTGGAATGATCTAACAGGAGGTTGTGTACGATGAAATCGTTATTCAAAAGTGCTGGGCTTCTAGTGCTGGCCGGAGTGTTTGCGCTTAGCGGATGTTCGGGAGGCGGCGAGTCAAAAAATCAGGCGGTAAACCCGGATCAGGATGCGAATTTTAATAAAACCGGCCTTCCGATTGTTAAAGAAGCGGTGACATTAAAGATGGTATCCCCGAAAGCTGCTTTAGCGCCGGATTACTCGAAAATGGAAATTTTTAAGCGGCTGGAAAAACAAACAAACGTAAAGATTGACTGGGAAAACATTCCAGACGCTGACTTTGCAGAGAAGAAAAATTTGTTGTTGGCCAGCGGAGATTTGCCAGACGCATTTTACGGAGCCGGATTCACAGATTACGATCTAATCAATTACGGTAAAGACGGAACCATTATTCCGCTGGAGGATTTAATTGATAAATATGCGCCTAATTTGAAAGCGCTTCTCGATCGTCGGCCTGACATTAAACTAGCCATCACAGCACCAGACGGTCACATCTATGGGCTGCCGTCGTGGGAAGAGAATAAGCTCGATACCAACCCCTTCTTTCACGTCATCAATAAAAATTGGCTCGATAAACTGGGCTTAAAAGTACCTCAAACGCTGGACGAATACACGCAGGCTTTGATTGCCTTTAAAACGAAGGACCCGAACGGCAATGGCAAGGCTGATGAAATCCCATTAAGCTTTATGCACATGCAGTGGTGTAGTGACATTGCCGGCATATTCGGAGCTTTCGGTCTTCCGGATAATTTGGAACATCGGATTGTCCGCGAAGGTAAAGTGATCTTTACCGCTTCGCAACCTCAATATAAGGAAGCATTAAAATATATTCATGATAACTGGTATAAACAGGGGCTGATTGACCCTGAATCGTTCACCCAGGACGCCGCTCAGTATTTAGCAAAAGGCAAAACACCAGATGAAACGCTCGGCTCCTACGTTTGGTGGGAAGTCGAAGAAGTTGTCGGACCGGAGCGTAGTAAGGATTATGCTCTGCTGCCCCCGCTTAAAGGCCCAAATGGAGATCAAATGATTGGTCGCAACAACGGCGGAGGACCGGGACGAGGTAGCTTCGTGATTACAAAGGAGAACCGTTATCCGGCAATGACGATGCGTTGGATCGATCAACAGTATGACCCTTACATGGCGGCTCAAATTCACTGGGGTCCGTTGGATGTCGTATTCAAGAAGGACGAAAAAGGAAAATTGGTGAACCTGCCGCTTCCCAAAGGAGTCTCCGCAGGTGAATTCCGTCAAAAAGTGGCTCCAGGCACAGGAAATCCGGGCGTCATTACTTTCGATGACTTCGGAAAAGTTGTTGATATGGAACCCCGAGCTCAGAAACGTGCTGAGTATTTGGAAAAATATTACACTCCATATATGAAAAAGGAAAACTATCCGAGCATCTTCTTTGAACCGGATGAACTAGATAAAATTAATCGGATCGAGCCAGAACTTATTAAATATGTAAATACCCAAAGAGGCAAGTTCATCGTCGATGGCGAGGTAGATGAAAAGTGGGACAGCTATGTGAAGACACTCGAGAAGATGGGGCTGAACGAATTAATGGAGATCTATCAAAAAGGGCTGGACCGATATATTGCAAATTTAAAAAATAAATAATCAAACGATAGGTGGGGAGAAAACTATGCTTGATGTAATAACCATTGGGGAAGTATTGATAGACTTTACGCCATCAGGTCGTACCGCGAGAGGCAACGAGCAGTTTGAATGTAATCCTGGAGGGGCTCCGGCTAACGTAGCAGCTGCTCTATCCCGTTTAGGAACTAGAGCGACATTGATTAGCAAAGTTGGGGATGATCAATTCGGTTCCTTGCTGCACGATACCTTGATGAACGTCGGCATCGACGTGTCTGCGCTTTCGTTTACAGATGAAGCCAATACAACGCTGGCATTTGTCCATCTGGATGACAACGGAGACCGATCGTTCAGCTTCTACCGGAAACCAGGAGCGGATACATACTTGCGCACGCAGGATGTCCCGTTCGATAGGATTGAAAACTGCCATGCACTGCACTTTGGTTCTTTGTCGATGACCCATGAGCCGGCCCGTACGGCAACAAGAGCGGCAGTTGTGAAGGCTAAAGAGGCAGGAGTCCTGCTTTCATTCGATCCAAATATCCGGTTTGCTTTATGGGAGAGCAAAGAGGAAGCGAAACAGAATATCCTTTGGGGCATGAAGTATGCCGACATCGTGAAAATATCGGAAGATGAGCTCCACTTTATAACGGGTAAAACTGATGTGGAAAAAGGCTCGCTAGAGCTGCAACAGCAATTCGGCATCGCCGGGATCTTCGTAACTTTAGCGGAAAAAGGCTGCTATTACCGATTAGCGGGTCATGACGGATATGTGCCGGGTTTTCAAGTAGAGGCCATTGATACTACAGGAGCCGGCGACGCTTTTCTGGGCTGCTTGTTATATAAGATACTGAAAGCCGGTGTTTCTTTGAATCAGCTGACCAAACAGCAAATCATCGGTATGCTAACTTTTGCTAATGCCGGCGGTGCATTAGTAACCACACGGAAAGGGGCTCTTCAATCTATGCCGACGACAGATGAAATTACCCAGATAATCGAGACAAATAAACAGCACGATGATGATAGATTTAGGCCGGGTTTTCATTTTTCACCTCACTCCCATTGGTTGAATGATCCGAACGGATTAGTCTATTACGAGGGAGTCTATCATCTGTTTTATCAGCACCATCCTTATAGCAATGAATGGGGACCGATGCACTGGGGTCATGCCGTAAGCCAAGACCTGGTTCATTGGGAGCATATGCCTATCGCTCTGTTCCCGGATGAGCATGGCGCTATTTTCTCCGGTTGCTGTGTGGTTGACTGGAATAATAGCAGCGGACTGTTCGATGGTTCCCATGGATTGATCGCACTCTTCACTCATGCAGACATCTGTCCGGAGACCGGACAACCTCGCCAGCGGCAAAGCCTGGCTTACAGCAGTGATAAAGGCCGAACTTGGCACAAATATGAGGGGAACCCAATACTCGACGAGCATGATCTGGTCGACTTCCGGGACCCCAAGGTGTTCTGGCATTCGCCAAGTGAATCCTGGATTATGGCTCTTGTCGCGGGAGACCACGTTCGGTTTTATCGTTCGGACAATTTGCGTGAATGGTCGTTGTCAGGCGAATTCGGAAAGATTGATGGCTCGCATGACGGAGTTTGGGAATGCCCTGATCTCTTTGAATTGCTGGTTGATGACAGCGGACATTCCAAATGGGTACTTATCATAAGCATCGGAGATAATCCCAACTGTCCGGAAGGCTCACGCACGCAATACTTTATCGGAGAGTTCGACGGAAATACGTTCATCAATGACAATCCGGCCGATCATATCCTGTGGCTGGATTATGGCCGGGACAATTATGCGGGGGTCACCTGGTCGGATATAGCTGAGCAGGACGGACGGCGTGTGATCATCGGATGGATGAGCAACTGGAAATATGCTAACCAAACGCCTACCGGGGCCTGGAGAGGCACAATGACTCTGCCTCGCGTCTTGTCATTGACCAGCCGAGACGAGGGCGTAGTTCTGACCCAAATGCCTGTTCGGGAAATAGAGCAGCTGCGGAAAGGAACGCTCTGCTGGAATGAGGTTAAGGTTACGCCAGAGGCGCCGTTTACGCAAAAAATAAATGATGTTCTGCTTGAAATTGAAGCGGATATCGACATTCGTTCCGGGGACGAGGTTCACATTAAAATGAAGTCCTCTGGGCAAAGTGAGACTATTATCGGTTATGACCCTTGGCGTCAATGGCTATTCATCGACCGTTCGAAATCGGGCCTGACTGATTTCCACTCATCGTTTGCGTGCAAGCACGGTGCTAGAATGGTTTCGGAGAATGGGAAGATCAAGCTGCATATCTGGCTGGATCGCAACGCGGTTGAAGTGTACGCGAATGAGGGTTTGGTTGCACTGACGGATCAAATATTCCCTGATGCTCCGATGGATCGTATTGAGATAAGTGCGAAATCAGGGGAAGTTGTAGTGAACTCGTTTTATATCCATGCTCTTAACTCCATTCATATTCCCAATGGTCCAACGGAGCAGACATTAAGGAGGGTTGAAGTATGAGCCATGCAACCGATAATCGGGGATTGATCATGTATTGGGCGTTCAATGAAGATTCCGGTACAAGCGCTCTGGAGAGCGTATCCCAAGTCCAGGATAATATCCAGTACGTATTTAACCAAGCAGAGTTCACTAAACCTTGCCCTCCTAGGTGGAGACAGGGGGTAATTGGAAATGGGCTTCTGTTCGATGGTTATTCGACTTACATTGCGCATTCGTTCGATGAGGGAAATCAGAACACCGAGCCAGAGTATCGATCAGCGCTAAGCATTGGAGTATGGGTAGCCCCACGCTCCTATGAATGGGGGGATGATGGCAAATTGTCCGCCATCGTGAACCGCTACAACCTGGATCGCAAGCAAGGTTATCTGCTTGGCATGTTCCGTCACGGTTCCTGGTCCTTCCAAGTCGGGCTGGAAGGAGGGGACTGGAAGGAACTTTGGTCGCCAGACGGCCATGAACTGTCCAAGAATGAATGGTCATACGTGAATGCTGTGTTCGATGGGAACCAAGGGGAAATCAAGCTGTATTTGAACGGCAGTGAAATCGCTTCAGCAGCCGTGCCTCGTGGTTCCCGCCTGGCTGAGGCGACGGACACGGATCTTCTTATCGGCAAGAATAACCATAGCAGCCTGCTGGCGGAAGTGTTCAGCCTGCACATGTTTAGCGGTATCATTGATGAACTCAAGATTTATAATCGGGCGCTGAGCGCGGAAGAAGTGGCCGCTTCTTATCGGCATGTGCTGGATACCTTTCATGAAGGTAACCGGCCTCAATTAAACTATGACGAGATCAAGCTGGACCGAACGCCACTGCTACTTGATCGGCACAGACCGCAATATCATGTTAGCCCGCCGGCCCATTGGATGAACGAACCCCATGCACCGATCTATTTTGACGGGCAATATCATTTGTTCTATCAGCATAACCCGCAGGGGCCGTTCTTTCATCAGATCCATTGGGGACATTGGGTAAGTCAGGATTTGGTGCATTGGCGTGATCTACCCGTGGCCCTGGCGCCCGAAAAGGATCAGCTCGCACCGGACGGGATCTGGTCGGGAAGCGCAACCTATGATGCTGACGGACTTCCTGTCTTGTTCTTTACGGCAGGTAATGACAGCGCTTCTCCGAATCAGAGCGTAGCGCTTGCCCGAAGCACTTATACCCTTGACGGAAACCCGGATCTGGTTCAGTGGGTCAAACATCCAGAGCCGTTGATCGTGCAGAAGAAGGGAATGGGTGCATTTGGGGATTTCCGAGATCCATTCGTATGGAAGGACGATGACGGCTGGTATGCTCTGGTCGGGTCCGGTATCGAAGGTGGAGCAGCACTGGCATTTGCGTCACAGGATATGCTGAATTGGACGTATAAAGGGCCGTTTTTTAAAGCAGATATTCAGAAGTTTCCTTACCTTGGACCCATCTGGGAGCTCCCTGTGCTTCTTCCCCTTGGCAGTGACAAGCAGGGGGTGAACAAACATCTCCTGCTTGTCAGCCCTGTGGGGAAGGGAGCGGATGTCGAGGTGTTCTATTGGATCGGGCAACTTGACAAGCAAAATCTTTCGTTCATCCCTGATCAAGAAGAGCCTCAATTGATTGACCTCGGGGATTTCCATTTTACCGGACCGAGCGGAATGGTTGATCCGAAGACCGGCAGAAATATCGTCTTTACGATAGCCCAAGGCGATCGGACGTCCGAGATGGAATATAAGTCGGGCTGGGCTCATAACGGCGGCTTGCCGTTAAGCGTGTATTTGAGGGATGACGGACGTCTGGGAATAGAGCCGATTCAGGAGCTTCAATCGCTACGTGGCGCCAAGCGGCTATCGCTTCGGGACCAGTCATTGGCTGAAACTAATGTACAGCTCAGGGATGTTCATGGTGACATGCTTGAGATTCAATTGGAATTGGAGCCCGGCAGCGCCAAACAATTTGGAATCAAGGTCCGTTGTACGCCGGACGGGGAGGAAGAAACTCTGCTGTATTATGATTGGAATCAAGCGATGCTCATGGTCGACCGGTCGAAAACGACACTGCATCCGGGAGAAAAGTGCAGAGGGATTCAGGGCGGTAAGCTGGAGCTACTTGGGGAGAATCTGAAGCTTCATATTTATTTGGACCGCTCCATGGTCGAAGCCTATGCAAACGGATTGAAAAGCCTGACAACCCGGGTGTACCCGAGCCGTATGGATGCTTTGGGACTCGAGATTTGGGGAGATGGAGAACCGTTTGTTAAATCCTTGGATATATGGGATATGCAGTCCATTTGGTAAGACGATTGCTTAGGCGCTCCTTACTAATGGGGTCATGCAGCAAATGATCAAGTAACTTCGCTTTTCTCTAATTGGAAACGTTTCATATATTTTCTCCTTTCTTCTTGACTTTCATCTTTGTACTAGGAGAGCATTTCGAAATGAAGTATCGATGTTTGAAAGTGCAAGAAATTTCGAAGGAGGATCTAGAATGAAAAAGGTAAAAATAAGAAAATATTGGATATCGGGAATGCTTATATGGGCTATGGTGCTCCAGCTTGTTGTTCCAGGAATCTCCGCAGTAGCTGAATCTAGAACTGTTGCTGGGAACACGCTCATTCCTAAAAATGACGTAGGCTCGTCGGTTACGAATGCGGTTTATCAAATCAAGAATATTCCTAAGAATGACGTGGGATTGTCAGTTACGGATTCGGTCTATCAAATCCGGAATCCTGGATTTGAAACAGGAGATTTGACGGGATGGACCGTTGTCAAAGGCAATGCGTTCGGTCCGAATAGCGTGACAGACGAAACGACTTGGTGGGCGGAAAAAATACCGTATAACCAGGAAGGCGCTTATCATTTAAACGGCTGGAAGTATGACGAATCTGCGACAGGTGTACTTCGTTCCAGCACTTTCGAGCTGGGCGGAAGCGGCTGGATCAGCTTCAAGCTTGGCGGTGCGAAGAACCCAGACAAGGTATTTATAAATATTGTGGAAGTCGATACGGGACAAGTTATTGCCCGATACGGAAATAGCGCATTCGCCGACGTTGGCTTCCCGGATCCTGCGCAGGGCATGCGGCTTGCCAATATGGTGCAATACAAGGCGGATCTTTCCACACAATTGGGCAAGAAACTGTATGTGGAGGTCGTCGATAATGCAACCTCGGATTGGGGAATCATTTTTGCGGACGCATTCTCCGTGTACCATGAATCGGAGCCAGCTGAAGGAATGGTTGCGACGGATATCAAGCCAGATTTCAAACGCTATGAAATCGACAATCCAAGCTTTGAAACTGGAAATCTCGATGGCTGGACGGTTGAGGGAGATGCTTTTGAAGTGACCGATGAAGCTCATGCGAGCAAAGAAGGGAACTTCTATGCCAAATCCTCCGTGCAAGGTAAGGGCTCCATCACCTCTAATACTTTCACGCTTCAGGGAACCGGAACAATTAACTTCACTATTTTGGATATCCTCAAACCGGAAAACGCATATGTCGCACTTTACGATGCGAACAGCAACACGTTGCTTATGAAAACCGGGGATGTCAGCACGAACGAGAAAATCTCATGGAAAGTACAGGAACACTACAACAAGAAGCTTTATGTAAAGGTCATCGATCATTCCAATGAAGCCAGCATTGCCGTTGATGGGTTCCAAGCAAGTGGTGTGGGTACCATTTTCTACTTAAACCTTGATGAAGGTGCAGGAAAGAAAGTGTTGGAGAATGTACGCAATCTTAAGCATGATGTGAACTATGTATTTAACAACGCCAGGTATATGGCATCGAAGGATCCAAGATGGACTCCGCGTGGAATAAAAGGCGGTGCCTTGTTGTTTGATGGATACTCGAATTATATTGAGGTCAATGCAAAGGATACTGTGCCTGTAAGCGACGCGTTAACCATCGAAGCTTGGGTTGCACCGCGGAGCTATGAATGGGGAGACGGAAACAAGCTGTCTGCGATCGTAAACCAATCCGATCAGGATAAAGCGGAGGGCTTTTCTCTTGGAATGTATCGGCACGGTACATGGTCGATGCAGGTAGGAATTGGCGGCCAGTGGATTCAGGTATGGGTAAAGGATCACCCGTTGGAGAAATACAAGTGGAATTATGTGGCCGCTACTTTCAGTAAAGAAGATGGAAAGATTAAGTTATATCTAAACGGTGAGGAAGTGGCTTCCCAAGCAACCCCCGTCAACGTTCCGATCACCCCATCTACCGAAAGCCTGATCATCGGGAAAAATAATAAACCTGTAGAGTTAGCAGGGTTGTTCTCCTTCAATATGTTCAGCGGACTCCTAGATGAAGTGAAGCTGCATAATAAAGCCCTTACGAACCAGGAGATACTTGCTGGATATGAGAGCGTGAAGACGCATCATGGAGGTTCGATTCCGAAAATTCCGAATGCGGACATTGATGAGGATCCCAGTGTGTTTGACGGAGATCAGCACCGTCCCCAGTACCACGCGATGGCTCCGCAAAACTGGATGAATGAAGCACATGCACCAATTTATTATAACGGCAAATACCATTTATTTTATCAACATAACCCGCAAGGTCCATACTGGCATCAAATCCACTGGGGGCATTGGGTGAGTGACGATATGGTGAACTGGGAAAATGTAAGACCTGCTCTTGCGCCCGAAGCGGGCACCCTTGATCCGGACGGCACGTGGTCAGGCAGTGCAGCGTATGATCGAAACGGCAACCCCGTTCTGTTCTATACCGCCGGCAACGACTCCCAGTCGCCGAACCAAAGAACCGGGCTGGCAACTCCGGCGGATTTGTCCGATCCCTATTTGGAAAAATGGGTGAAATATCCTAAACCAGTAACGGAGCAGAACGGAAAAGGCATTCACAACGAGTTCCGCGATCCATTTGTATGGTACGACAAAGAGGTGGACAAGTGGTATCAGTTAGTGACGTCTGGCCTTCCAGACTTCAGAAGCGGCACAGCTTTGGTGTATGTATCCGACGATATGTACAATTGGGAATATAAGGGGCCATTATACGTTAGTGACAGAAGCCGTTATCCGGAGTTGGGTACGGTATGGGAGCTGCCAGTGTTATTGCCGTTAGGCACGGATAGTACGGGCAAGCAAAAATATATTTTCATGATTAATCCGCATGAAAAGCCGGAACATGTTCCTCCAGCGAACGATGTGCAAAGAGATGTTGAGGTCTTTTACTGGATCGGGACCTGGGACCGGGATAACTTTAATTTTATTCCTGATCAGGAGGCACCCTCCAAAATGGATGTAGGTGACGGCTATTTAACCGCAGAGAGCGGTCTGGTCACACCTGACGGAAGAACGGTCGTATTCTCCATGGTGCAAAATGTAAGAACACCGCAAGCCGAATATCAATCCGGATGGGCTCATAATTTATCTTTGCCGTTTTCCCTAAGCCTCGATAAGCATGATAAATTGCATGTCGAACCGATTAAAGAACTGCAGAGCCTTCGAGGGAAAAAATGGGTTGATTTTTCGGACAAAAATTTGGAGAGTGCCAATCAATTGATTAAAAATGTCAAAGGCGACATGCTAGAGATTGTGATGGAGATTGATCCGCGTGAGGCCCAGAAATTCGGTCTCAAGGTGCGACGCTCGGAAAAAGGCCAAGAAGAGACGCTCATTTACTACGACAAGAAGAACGGGACATTCAATGTGGATCGAACCAAGAGCAGCATTGATCCGGATGTGCGTGTGGACGGCATTCAAGGAGGGTATGTAGATCTTGACGGAGAGAACTTGAAACTCCATATCTTTCTCGATCGCTCGGTCATTGAAGCCTTTGCAAATTACAAGAAAAAGCTGACAACTCGTGTCTATGTAGGCAGATACGACTCCTTGGGCTTGCAGATCTGGGCCGATGGCGATATCACTGTCAAGTCTATGCAAGTATGGGATATGAATGCCTTAACGGGTAAACCGGCTGCTCCGGTCTATGTGCCCGATAACTGGGATAACTCCGTGTATAAGGATATTACAGAGCTGCCTAACCATGATTTTGCTACAGGCGACTTAACAGGATGGATTACGGAAGGAGACGCCTTCCAGAATGTCCATGTGACCAATACCCAGTTCTTCTGGGACACCATTTACTTCAACCCGTCGCATAAAATTCCGGGCGGCTACCATTTATGGGGCTTCAACGAGCAAGCCGGCGGCGACAGCTTGACAGGAGCGCTAAGATCTCAAAATTTCGTCCTTGGTGGGAACGGTAAGATCAACTTCCTTATCAGCGGCGGCCGGGATATAGACCGTCTGTATGTTGCGCTGGTTCGGGCGTCGGACGGCAAAGAGTTATTTAAAGAGACAGCGACCAATTATGAAGAATATCAACGGAAGATTTGGGATGCGTCGGATTATATCGGCGAGGAGCTTTACATTAAGGTGGTTGACCACTCCAAAGGCGGGTTTGGACATATTAACGTCGATGATTTCAACGTACCTGTTCAGGTAAAGAAGAAGACCAACAACTGACCTTGTCAATACAGAACACCCGTGAGTCCTGCAGTCACTCCAAGCAAACCGAATAGTCAGAGCAGCTTGTCATTCGAAATGGCAAAGGAGAACGGCAGCTACTTGTAAAACAAAGCTGAACCAATTTTATTTGGCTGGGAGATAAAAATGTATTTAATTTAATGATTCGGTGTAGCAAAATGGATATTTCAAAACAAGTTGCTATTGTCAGCGGTTCAAAGCGAGGTTTAGGCAAACATCTAGCTCTTGAACTTTAGCAAGAGGAGCTAAAGTATACGCTGGTGCGAGGAACCCAGAATCAGTCGATCTGCCTGGTGCTATTCCACTACAACTCATATTACTGATCCGAAATCTGTGGTAGCTGCAGCAGAGATCGCAGGGATGTTACCCTTCTAATTAACAACGCTGGTTCAGCAACGGGTGCTTCTCTGCTCACAGGTGAGCTGGATGATATTCATTTGTAATTCCACACTCATGTTTCTGGTACACTTTCAATGAATTCGCACGTTCGCACCAGTGATTGAGAAGAATGAAGGGGGTTCGATTCTGAATATCCTATCCGTATTATCTTGGATCAATATAGGCGAAGGAGGGGCATATTCAGCTGCAAAATCTGCTCAATGGGGAGTAACAAAAGCATTACGCTTAGAATTAGCTGCTAAGAACGTTAGGGGTGCCGGATTGTATGTAGCGTTTATGGACACGGACATGACAGCTGGCATCCATGCGCCTAAATCATCTCCAAAGGACATCTCTAGAACCGCAATCGATGAGATTGAAGCCGACCTCTACGAGATTGTTGACTGATGCTACAAGTCGGGAGGTACAGCAGGGTCTTGCCGGAGGAGTTCCTTCCCTGTACCCACATTTATTTCAATAAAAATACCCTACTCGATGCTTGTAGTGAAAGTATTGGTATTGATCGTGTGAAACTATAATAAATGAGATTTGGATTTTACAGTATATTAACATATTAGGAGGAGTGAAACATGCGTTTTCTCGTTCATGTCAAAATTCAACCAGACGCACCGCAGGAAGAAATTGCGGAACAGTTGCCCGCAGAACAAGCACGGTTCGCAGAATTGGTGGAACAAGGGGTGATCAGTAAGAGCAAAAGCAATGGGCGGAGCAAGTGGTCTGCGTATCGGAATGCTAGAGGGTAACAAAGTGGATGGCTATATTACTGTCGGCACAGGTATTACTCCAATTAAAGAGATTAGAACTGTAAAAGCAGTGATTGATGACTTAATGCAAGATTTTAATTAATTGCCTTGTTAGACTTATCAATATGCAAAGAATAATTTTGAATAGGATTTTTTCCGATGTTCTTGATAAGCTTTGCTTTTACCTTGGTAATAAATTGAGTTATACACTTTTTAAAAGTAAAATGAACGTATTCTTTGGCCACAACGGGCGCGATATACTGGTTTCACTTGAAGTTAGCCCCTAACATTAATTGTTAGGGGTTTTAAATAACTTCATTAGAAGAGTTGGGGACAAAGAAAGAATGCAGGACACACTAGACCATGTCTGTCGCTTTCAAAGGTTTTTTTTATTATGCTAAAATAAAGTAAAGAGGGCGAACAAAAAACGTCAATAGGTACAAGTTCTTGTCTTTTAACGGTATTCTTGTCCTAAGCAAAGGACAAGAACTTGGTCCCTTTGCCCACAATGGACAAGAACATGGTACTATTGCCGATTTGACCAGGTTCGATATTTTGGGCCTATCCCCAAAGGTTGGCTTAACTTACTGTTACCCGATATGTTATGCAATTAGAAGTAGTGGCAAGGCCATTCCTTTTGAGGTGGACTAGAATGGCTGGCTGAAGGAGCAATCCTGAACATACATTTGGTCCAGATGGCGAGATTTTATGTGCTGGCTGATTAGGAGGTAGCCTTTATCCTTCATCTAATTCAGGCTTCTCCCCATATGCTTTACCGAATTCCTCCATCTTCTTTAGGACAGGCAGCAGTTTGTTTCCTTTCTCTGTCAGCGAATATTCGACCCGTGGCGGAACTTCCGGATACACATCGCGCTGAATAATTCCGTCGTCCTTCAGCTCCTTGAGTTGCTTGGTGAGCGAGCCTTGCGACAAGCCTCTCAGGAAATTTTTTATCTCGGTAAACCGGCGTCTTTCCCCTTCCAGATACCAGATAATGAAATATTTCCATCGCCCCGAAAGTACATTTTGCGTAAAGGCTATTGCGTACATATTTCTTTTTTCATCAATAAACTCTTTTTCAAATCCTTTATTACATACCCTCATGATATCGCTCCCAGTCTAAAAGTACAAAAATATGTACTACGTTCATTTAAATTGCCTTCTTTGCAAATGAAACGTATGGACTTATGATAGTGCCAAGGCTGCTAACTAATACAAATATTATTAGCAAGCTAATGATTATTGTAACATAACCCGGAGATCAGACCAATTAAGCTTTACAGTATTATGCCAATAATGGTGCTAAAGAGAGGATAATAATTATGAAAAATCGTGTAACAGAAATTCTTGGTATTGAAAAGCCCATTTTACAAGGACCTATGAGTTGGATTACGAATGCTAAATTTGTTGCTGCCGTGAGTAATGCGGGTGGTTTAGGGATTCTTGGTCCGAATGCCGGTCAAACGACAATTACAACCTCTCCAGAGGAAACCGCAGAACGTATGCGCCGCGAGATTCGTAAAACAAAGGAACTGACGGATAAACCATTTGGTACAACTTTGATTACTGATGCAGATATGAAGTTCACTTGGCCAATTTTAGAAGTTGTCATTGAAGAAGGTGTTCAAGTTATTCTTCTTAATGGTGTTGAAGGAACATTGACTGAAAAGATCATTACCCCATTAAAGGAAGCGGGCATTAAGATTGTTTATCGTCCTTTGACTCCAACGATCGAAGATGCAAAGGCTGCTCAAGCTATGGGTGTTGACGTTTATGTTGTTACTGGATTTGATGAGGGTGGAACATTGCCAACAAGTATCATTGGTACGTTTACAATAACTCCTATGATCGTTGATGTGCTTGATATTCCAGTTATCGCTGCTGGTGGAATCGGTGATGCTCGCGGTGTTGCCAGCGCCTTTGAATTGGGGGCAGAAGGTGTCTTTTTAGGAAGCCGTTTTATTCCTACTGTTGAAAACCCCGCAGCACAATCAGTAAAGCAAATGATAGTGGATTCATCTGCAGCAGATTTGTTGTTGTACCGTACTTTACCAGCTTACTATCGTTCGTTGCCTACACCGTTTGCTGAAAAATTGGTGGCTATGGATAACCAGGGCGCATCTCGTGAAGAAATTGCTAAGGTTGGGGGTAGTTCAAGTGTAATCCGTATCGGTATGCTTGAAGGTAACGGCGAAGGTGGTATTATCACTGTTGGTACTGGAATTACACCAATTAAAAAGATCCAAACTGTACAAGAAGTGGTTGATGAGTTGGCAGCTGGTATTAAGTAAAAACGGAGCCCCATCCTTTGAATAATACGCTTGAATTACTTCAAAATCATACCTCTGTTCGTTCTTATGCGAATAAACCCTGACGGCGGAACAACGGGAGGCCATCTTTAAGGCAGCTAATCAAACGAATTTACCTAAATATGTGATTCCGTGGGTGGGGCTATGTATCGGTATTCTGTCGGGAGATAAGCCTGCCCTTAAGCCGCGGTTACCTCTAATCCATGGTATTATTTGAAAACCAGTATCAGCCACTCGATAAAGAGCAATTAGAGCCGTCTATGATAATATCAGACTGAAGTATTATGAAGGGCGTCCTATTAAAGCTCCGTTCACCGAATGATTGGATATATTAACTTGGTTACAAGAATGGTATTATTTACACTGCGATGAAGATTGGGAGCATCAAGAACGAATAAAAATAACAACGCTTGATAATCCAGGATGGCAAATTAAAATTAATTTAAAAGAAACAGAACTAGAAACAAAAAATTTAATGCGCTTATAATAGAGAGAAGCGATGATGACTGAATTCACTGCAATATCGAGAGCAGTTTATTTTCTGCAGGGGGCCCAGGAAATCTAGGTGAAATGCTATCTATATTCTATAGATGGGTAAAGTTAGATTAATACTCGGTATCGCAGAGAATGATAAAACAGATGTTAAGCCTTAGAACTTTTTAACCCATGCTTAGGCGGGTTTTCTTAACTGTGGAACGAAGCTAGCTCAAGATAAAGCAGAAGCCAAAAGACTTTGGGTTGAACGTGTGCTGAAAAAAAACAAAATTCTCCTATTCATAGGGATATTCCGAATTACCATGCCATAATGTAAGATGAATATTAAAATTACGTAAAATAATAATTTGACGAATAAATAACGATGGGTTATGATGAATCCATGGAGGTTTGTACATAAATGGATAAACTAATGAAAAATCACTACATGCAACGTATTGATGAAAAATTGTCCGATTTACCTTGGTATGTAACAGAATTTATAGATAGCAAAAAACGCAAGTTATCTCCAACAACACTTCTTAATTACTGTCATGATTACATTATTTTTTTCGATTGGCTTATTGCAGAGAATCTAACTTCATCAAATCGGAAAGAAATAACCTTAGAAACATTGGAGTTATTAACAATACGTGAAGTGGAAAACTTCTTGTCATTCCTGGATTATCAACTTGGAAACAAGAAACTTACGATAAATCGCAAATTGTCCTCTCTAAAATCGTTGTTTGATTACCTTCAGAATAAGGCTGAAACAAGCGACTTGAAGTCTTATATTCAACGAAATGTAATGGCCAAAATGGATTTGAATGCTATCAAAGAAAGCCAAGAAACCATTGCAAACCGTATTGAAGGAAAAATTCTAAGAAATGATGATTTCGAATTATTCAGGCAATTTGTAGCTTATGATTTTGGTGAAAAACATAAAGAAAACAAGCGTATTTTTACGTTTCATCAGTTTAATCGTGAGCGTGATACAGCAATCGTTTCGCTGATATTAGGTTCAGGGCTTAGATTGTCTGAGGTTGCAGGAATTAATATGGATGACTTAGATATGAATAAAGCTTTAGTTCGAGTGGTACGTAAAGGTGATAAAGAACAATACGTTTACTTTAGCAAACAGGCTTTAATGGATTTAGAAAGTTATCTGCAGATCAGAGAAACAAGATATTTACCAGATAAACAAGAAAACTATTTATTCATTGCAGCTCCTGTAGGTCGTAAAGGAAAAAGCCGTCGTCTGACACAACGATCAATTGAAAAGCTGATTGAAAAATATGCAACTGCCTTTGGGAAACCTTCTCTAACAGTGCATTCGCTCAGGCATTCATTTGCAACGCGATATCATCTTGAAAATAACGATGTCCCAAGACTAAAGAATCAATTAGGGCATTCTTCCATTCAAACAACAATGATATATACTCACTTAACAGATGAAGAGATGCGTAATGCTGTGAATAATATGGACCGATGAAACCGTGTCGCTACACGGTTTCTCTTGAACATCTTCACAAAATCCGTATTTTGACTAAATGTCTAGCGACGCATTCACTCATAACGAGCATTGCGATTTTCAAGATTATTTGATAAATTATACATCTCTAATTTATTTCATGATAAATAAAACTTTATAAAAGCCCCACTTCATTGATTCAACATTTTCATCATTAATTATATAAGGTAAATCTAGATCAAATGCTTTTAGATACAATACGCTCATCTCCCTCTATTCTTCCCATGGACGTGGTTGTTGATGTCTACTCATTGAATTGCCTTTTTTCCATAGACTCATAGCATTCGCTTTCTCCCAATCAAGGGCTTCCTGCCTGTTACGCATTTTTGTAAAGGTTTTACAAAAAAGGTCACCCGCTGGGAGTCCTCTTAGATGATGCTTGCCGTCAACGTCGTTTTCAATCCAAATCCGCAGTAAAGGACCTCGAAATTTTTCAGTTTCTGAGGTCCTTTTTTACTAACTCTCAATATTCAAAATCTGACTTTAAAATTCACCGAACCCCTTGATCGGTAAAAAGCACTTTCAACTCCCTGTAACTTCATCCCACAATAAAAGTCGTCCTATCCTCCTAAAATAGCGATACACATCTAATCGGAAATCGGACTATGTTCTTGTCCATTCCGGCAATCGGTAAAAGTTCTTGTCATTGGCTCGGGACACGAACTTTTACCGATAAAATAAAAAAGCCGCTAAAATAGCGACTTCAATGACACAATGTTCTTGTCCCTCGACAAGAAGCAATATCCCGAGGTCACGATGGAGCGCATGGAAAAAACCAATCCTTCTCCTAAATGGCCTTGGTAAGATGGTGGGTACGAGGAAATTATGTTCGTCGTAACTTCAGTTGGCTTGCACCGAAGACTCCAGCATCGAACGTGACGACTTCCATCTCCAGATCGCTTGTAAACTCTGATTGGTGCAGTCCAAGCTTTAGGATCGGTTCAACTGCGCTTTTTGCTCCTGCTTTAACGTTGGTGCCTGGAAGCTTACGGCAGCTTTCAACTCGATAATCACCGGCCATAGTCGATACACCGATCAGTGCGGTCATACTCAAGCAACTCCCTTGTTTGTCCATACGATCCGGAATGAATGAGTCGGCAATGACGCAAAGAGCATGATTTTTTGTAACGCTATTGAACATCCAGTCTAATAATGTTAATGCATTAGATAGAGAAAGGCTACCCGACTGCCCGACGGAAATGGGCATAACCTCATTTAGCCCTAATTCTTGTCTCAGTTTAGCACAGCCATTAACACCAGTTTCAAAGTCCGTCTGATGACAGTAACAGAGCAAGTCAATTCCTTCGGTCCAATTCCTATTCGTTTCAATTAGATCGGTTATCCGTCCCCATGGCATTTCTAATCCCACAGCGGCCTCAGCATGATGAAATGTCAAATACATAACTCGTTCACCTTCTTGGCATACCGATGAATCGCGCAACCGTAATAGCCTCCGAAACCAACGGAAATCGTCATATACAAGTCCCCTTCTTTCAAGAAACCTGAACGGATAGCGTGATCGATATTATTTAGGATATCGGTGTTATGAATATGTCCGTCCTTGGAGAGGGTTAGATTGTAGAAGCGTTCCAGGGACACCCTCAGCACTTGAGCCAGCATACTCCATACGTGTAGCCCCAAATTGGTGCAAAAGATCACGGCGATCTGAGCAATGTGAATACCGGACTCGCTTAATGCTGCTCTTACTGCCTGTCTGACCCCTAAATAAAACGTTGAGTAATATAATTGAATACGATCTGGAGCCAGATCGTATACGAGGCCGTCGACTCTCATAACCGAAGCAAGTGTCTGCTGTCCTTGACGCTGCCCCTTCATATATAAAGCAGCACTCGCGCCGTCACCGAACACCATGAACGGATCGCTCCGTTCATAAGAATTCATGGCTCTGTCGGCAGTGATGAACAAGATTCCTTCACCTTGCTGACGCGGGGCCATGAAGTAGTTCGACGCCAGGCACAACGATAAGTGCATCGTGGAACAAGAATATTCCTCCAAAGGGATAAATGGGACTGCCTCAAGGGCGAATTCATCTGCTAGGCGATCAAAAAGATTCCGTTCACCGTTTTCATTATTCGTTACACTAGCAAACATGACCGCCGCGATCTGTACATTCATCTGCAGAGCCCGGCGCAGAATTGGCCTACACACGGTAGCAATCATCTGTTCCAATTCAAGTTCCTCTTCTATGGACACCAGCTCAAAGCCTTTGTTCAAGTATTCCGAATCGCTCATTCGAAATTCTACGCCGTCGGCCTTCACCTGCTGAATCGCTTTCGTGACATGGATACGGGACTTCGGGAGATAGACGGAATAATCGACGATCGTCACGTGGTTCTCATACATTGTGATGAGCCCGCTTTCGGAAATGCATGATCTTGTACTGGCGTTCCCCGCTTTTCATTTCATCGTACAAGGAAGTGCCTGGCACACCCATTGTTTTCCAAATCGCAGTATCCATCTGATCTTCAGTTCCAAAAGCGGCTATGCGATTCTTTAGAACTTGATCACTTGAAAGCAAAACTTCCCCCGTGATATCGCGTGATATAAGCAGCTCGAAGCCCAGTTCAAGCAAATATCGTTCACCATCGTCAAACTTCCAGGTTGGC
Source organism: Paenibacillus sp. CH40 (assembly GCF_024213605.1). Classification (NCBI taxonomy): domain Bacteria; kingdom Bacillati; phylum Bacillota; class Bacilli; order Caryophanales; family Paenibacillaceae; genus Paenibacillus; species Paenibacillus sp. CH40. Next base: position 1,339,429 of record NZ_JANAVQ010000001.1, on the reverse strand, counting down.
AAATCGTCCGCATAAACGAAAGTCCCGCCCGGTTTCAGCACCCGGAAGACCTCGTCATAAAAAGACTTAATCGATGGATATAGATCAGACGCTTCCATGTTGAGGACAAAATCACAGCATGACGAACCGATAGGAAGCCTCTCGGCATCCCCAACACAAAAATAGGCATTTGGGAAACGGTTGGTCAATTGGCAAAATGCAATATTGGCTTCGGTCAGATCTAAGCCAACAACGCTTCTCACACCGTAACTTCGACAGAGCTCTCGCACGCCTCCCCCCCTGCCACAGGCTACCTCCAAAATGTTCTTATCCTCGAGATATAAACCATCCAAGCACTCCTGCAGAAGCCGGATGGAGTTTCGATTGACACTTGCTGGGGCCTGGTTGAACTCGGAGGCGAACCCCCAATTGATAAATGTCGAGAAACGGGAAAAGCCACTCTCGTCCAAGGACCGATTATAGTTAGTGAACATCTTCATGATATCCTTTTTGAGGAATGCAGTTTCCCCGCTTTCCTGCCCTTGCAGATCAGCCAGCATAAACGGAACACCACCATCACCGAAGAAGTAACTGACCGCGCACTCCCCGCACACCAACATCTGATCCGATGTGTTTAGCTTTGACTTGCAAATAGGACATACTAAGGCAATGCCGGTTGCCGGCCAACGAAGCATATGCATGTCATTCCTCCCTCCCTAAATTAAGTTGTCAGCCTTTAGCCACTTGCACTGTTATAATTACGTATTGCCCGACTCCAAACGAAGCGAACGATTACAAGGAGCACAATTGGTACGATAGCGCCCCATACCGCCAAAGCAGGTGTCAGCTGATTCATCACCATCATAGGCGCAAAATTCGTAATGACGAGAAAAGGCAATAAATACACGCCGATTCGTTGGATGAAACGTGAATAGATCGGCATTGGCATATTATTGGCGTCCCAAATGGAATAGAAAATTCCCGCCAGCCCTCCCGTATTAACAAGCCAGAAGGATAACAAGGCTGGGATGAACATGAGACAGTAAGTAATGATCAACGCTGTCCCCAAGTAAAACAAAAATGAGAATAAACTCCATGCCGTTACCGGGATATTTAATGCATTCCAACTGATCACAACCATCGTTCCACCCGCGATGAAATTCGGAATTGGCATCCCAAGATCGATGTATCGAAGCGAAACCAAAAACTGTAGTGAAATTGGCTTAACCATGAGTAGATCCAACGTCCCGCTGCGTATATACTCGGATACCCTGACGAAATTAGGGAAAAAGAGCCCGGAATAAAGACCGGTCATAATCGTGTATGTGCCGACAAACATCAAGATACCATCAGGCGTGATCGATCCGATATGCAAGTCCGTCTCATAGACTACTACGACGTAAAGCAGCTTGGCAAACAAGTATGCGATTTCCACAGCAATCCCGAGTATGAAGTTCGTCCTGTATTCCATTTGAGCAATAAAGCAGTTCTTAATGAACAAAAAGTAAATCATTAGGTAGTTGCGAAGCGTTCCCAGCCATCCTCTCACCGGTCAGCCCCCCAATCCGAGATACTTCTTCATTCCGGCGCGCCATACGATCCGTGAAAAGGCAAGCAGCGCGATCATCCAGAAGAACTGCATCCCGATTCCTTGTACTGCCTCGTCCATTGACAATCTGCCATTAATAACATTCGCAGGAAAATGGATCGTATACTTGAATGGCAAGTAGTCTAAAATCTTATTTATGGTCTTACCAAACACCTCAATCGGAAAAACACCACCACTTAAAATGATGACAAATAAGCCGGTCATTTCAAAAAAATAGGAGATTTCAGACAATATAAATGCAACAGCCGCGAGCGTATAAGAGATAAGAAAGTTTAACAACAAAGACATGACCATTGACACCATAAAGAGTAGAATATGTGCCAAGGGAATCCGTATACCATAAGTTCCGGTCAAGTAAACGAGTGTAAACAGCAAGATACATAGCATGGCTGAAAAAAAGAAAATCTTTTGCCCCAGCATAGTAAATAGCTTCAGAGCGAAAAAACTGACCGGTTGAACCAAATATTTATTCAACCCACCATCCTTGATCTCGGTGGCCACGTTTTGACCTATATCCGTTGTCACAATTTTCGTCACGATGGCTGCCGTTATCGTGTATAAAATCATTTGGCCGTAGGTATATCCGAAAAATTCCGACGATTCCGATCTTCCATAGACCGCTGACCAAATATAATATTGGATCAGAATCGGAAAGAATGCACTGATCAAGGAAAAGAGAAAGTCAAATCGATATTCGAGTGAAGACTGAACGCCTAACTGGAACACGCGTCCGTATTTGGGAAAGGCACTCATCCGGATACCCGATCATCCCGCTGATACAAGGATACAACGACTTCCTCGATAGGAATATCTTCGATCGTAATATCTTCAATCGGGTAGTGTTCAAGCAAATCCCTGGAAGCCATGCTAATGCGCTCCTTACTTATCTCCAGCGTGGCATGAAATCCGTCCGATTGACGCACCTTCCCGTACAACTGCAGCTGTCCAGTCGCTACGTGTTGCTTAAATTTTAACTGTATGATTTTCGTGTCGTTCAAAACATCGTCGATTCGCTTCAGATCCCCGTCGAAGACGAGCCTGCCATCATTAATAATGATCGTCCGCTTGCACAGATCCTCGATGTCCTTCATGTAATGACTTGTCAAAATAATCGTTGTCCTATGCTGTTCATTGTAATACTTCAAAAACTCCCGCACCTTTTTCTGTGTAACAATATCGAGCCCGATCGTCGGCTCATCCAGGAAAAGCAGTTTCGGTTTATGAATAAGCGCTGCAAGGAGCTCCATCTTCATACGCTCACCTAGCGATAAACGCCTTACCTGAACATTCATAATGTGCTTGACGTCCAACAGTTCGATGAGTTCGTTCAGTGTTTGTTTGTAATGCCGATCGTCAACCTGATAGATATATTTGTTTAGCAAAATGGATTCCGCCGCAGGCAAGTCAACCCATAGTTGGCTCTTCTGCCCCATTACAATAGCGAACTGCTTCTTGAATTCCTTATTTCGCTCATAAGGCTTGAAGCCCAGTACAGTAAGTTCGCCGCTAGTTGGATGTAAGATGCCAGAGAGCATCTTTAGCGTCGTCGTTTTGCCTGCCCCATTAGGCCCAAGGAAAGCAACCATTTCCCCCTCTTCGATCGAAAAGGAGATATTTTTCACCGCTTCCTTCGTCAAACTTTTCCGATAAAAGAGGTTTTTAATGGAATGAAGCATTCCGACCTCTTTGGTGTAATAGGTGAAGTTTTTAGCTAACTGCACCACATGGATCGCTGTCAATTGCGCTCCTCCTTAACAATTAAATCGAACTAGAAGGTGGACGATAACGTTTACCGGCCATAATGATAAAGTAACCCGCATCGGGAACAGACCGGCATCAGTCCGCAAGCTAATACCTCTCGGTGTTTGGCAAAATTTTCCCCCTTCCAAACCTCCTTCACATCCACATCACTAATGTTGCCGACCGCCATCTCAGGAAAGAACTTGCACGGAGTGACGTTTCCGCTCGGCAATACGTCCATTCGGGTGGAGATCGCCAAGCATTCCTTCCGCTTCATCCCGGTTCTCTGCACGCCAGTGACAAAATCCTCTATCTCGTCTTGCTCCAATGCGGGCATAAATCGAACCCGGCTTCCCCATGTTTGCTCGGAGATGCGGAGAACCTCCTCCTTGAGTGCCCCCACCTTCTCGCCGGAGATATGATAAGTGAATGAATTCCAACTGCAGCTACCCTGACGGATTGGATCAAGCCAGTCAAACTCTTTGATGAAGAAATTGTCCATCTCCTGAGCAGACTCAGGTGCGATATACCACGGATATACAAAGTAGACCGAATCCACGCCCATCTCCTCGAAAAACTTCATAAAATCAAACATTTTGGGAATCATGAGATCATTCATCGTCAAGCTGACGGATACTCTGCCCTTAAAAATGCCCTGCCGTTGCAACTCCAGCAGACGCTCTATGGCACTAACCACCTTTTTGTAGGTCCCTCTGCCCCTAATCGCGTCGTTCTCAGCCTCGAATCCCTCCAGACTGGCTAGTACAACAAGTCCCTCACCGATCTTAAGCAGTGAATCTAACTTTTCCTCCAGAAGAATCGCGTTTGTACAAATCGTCGTCGTCCGCTGATCGCGTTCCAGCAGATTCGCAATCTGATCGAACTTGCTATGGTACAGCGGTTCTCCGCCCCAAAGATAGACTTTCGACTTCTTCTCATGGGTAAAGGCAAGGAGCTTATCGACCAACGCGACATCGATTTCTTTACCTTGCTCCTCCTTGGACATGTCCCAGTGAAAGCCGTCCGAGTTCCACTCGTAGCAATGCTTGCAACGCAAGTTGCACCCGTTGTTCAGCTTGATCCCGATATCTTCCGGGATCTCCATCGCATAGCGACTATCGGTCGCTCGAAGCCGACTGACCCGGGACATATTCATAATTGTACGCTTCAGATCGTTAAACACACGCTCATCAAACTTTCGACTCGTTTTGGGTTGCATAATTTACACCTCCATAAGTTTTGCAACGCTCGCGGGCATGTAGTAGGTTACAATGAGCACGTTCCAATATCTCGATGTTGAATCCCTGCGTCTTCCAATCCGTAAAGGACACGCCAAATCCTTGCTTAATCCAATATTCAGCATTGGCGGTTTCGTGTCTTCCAAAGGGCTCAAGAAAAACCATAGGCGTCGCAGCGGCGAACGATTCCATCAAGGAATAGCCCCCCGGCTTACTGACAATGGCTGTGCAACGGCGAATTCGTTCAAATAGCAGGGGAACAGTTCCGCTGTCTAAGTAAATGGGAGTCTCTCCATGTTGGATCTGAGCAAATGGAGGAAAACCGAACTCCCCTCGTCTATTCCTCAGCCACGGACTCCACGAGGGGTCGTTCCGATAATAGCAAATGCGTGGATCAGGCTGGATATCCTCGTCAAAATAAGCCAGAACATCCAGCTCCATACCGCCTTCAAGCAGGTCTCTAACAGCCTGCGGGTAGGTCCCAATCCCCCAGCCGCCACCATGGACCACCATTCTCTCTTCTCGCTGGCGAAACGGGATCGGTGCTTCGTCCGTCATCGGAAGTTGTAATTCAAAACGTTTCTTGGTCGGTTCGTAAAACCAAATGTGGTTGTACCGCTCGCTTCGAGATCCATAGACCAAATAAGATGGCGAAAGCGTAGCATCGAGATGAAGCATGTCGACCTCGAGCCGAGTTCCAACAAACCGTTCATATTGTTCCAAAATCGGGATCCAGAACCCAGTCAACGCAATGAACGACGTCCGGCGCTCACGGGACCAATCTTCCAGCAGCAGCTGTACCTTGGTGGGATCCAGGCAATCTGAAATATCGCGAGCCAACTCCACACTCTTCCGAGCGATAGCGAAATTATCATGAAAGGCTTTACGATAAGCCGGCACTTTGTTCTTTAAGCCGTCGACATACACATTTTCGAGCACACAGACTTCGTTTGAAATGCCGGAACGCTCCAGGTAAATGCCTAGCTGTACGGCGGGCATGTACACACCTAGTGAGTTACCGGATCCAAGTATAGTGACACAAGGCTTCAAATGACTATCCATACCACTTGCCTCCCTGGACTTCAAAACGTTCCTTTAGCTTGTCGATTAAACTTTTCTGCTCCTGCACATCTCGCGCGATTACAAACAGATAAAGCCTACCCTTGATGAAACTGCCTTCGCTTAATGTCTGTGGGTAATCTGATTCCCCATAGCCAGCAAACATGCACGCCGGGGAAAGCGGAATGATGCCCTCACCGGTATGATTAGGGTATAAAACGCCGTCATCATCCAGCTGCCGCAGCCACTGCCCGTAATCAAACCGATGGCGACTGCCTACGGTTCGGAACGTAAATGTCCCGTGCTTCCCATTTTCCAGCCGTTCGCCCAGTCGATGACTGACCAGTCCCATCGATTGACGGGCGTTGATTTCTACAATCGGCACGATTGTCCCGTCCTTTAGTATCATGGAGTCAACACAAACATGGCCGAAGTACCTGTCCTTGTATAGTGAGGAAGCAAGCTTCTCAATGACATCGAAGTAACCGTTCCGTATTAGCGAATGACTGTTCTCCTCCTGCATCGCTTGTGACCCCACATAAGCAAACTGTCGATTGATGATTTGCTGCAAGCCGACGATCTGGTACGACCCGCTCTCATCAATTGAAAATTGGCAGGAAAAATCATATTCCACGTCAAGGAACGGCTCGACAAGAAACGCCGTTGAGGAACCGGCTTGCTCTTGTTTGCGCAAATAGCTTACTACACGTTCCAAAGAGGATAGGTTTTTAAACAGCATATTGCCTTTTCCAGCTACGCCAAAGGGGTCTTTTAACAGGACCCCTTTCGACAACCCCATAAGCTCTAGCCCTACTGCAGCCAATTCATCCGCGCTGAACACTGGCTGGCTATAGGAGCTGCCCAGAAGTCTCTTAGCAAGATCGGCGGAATACAACTTAGAATTTACTCGTTTAACGTCTTGAAGGGTGGGCAGCTTGTTCGAATAGTTGTACCTGTCGAGAAGCTCGTGAACGTAAGGTACGACTGAAAAGGGAGTCATTTCACTAAACTGCTTCAGCCGCTCGTCGGTCTCTGAAACTTCGTACAGAGCGCGAAATAGATTTGGTACATGGCTTGGGACATTCGCACTAAGCTGTTTAAAATGAAAGCCGATGTGCGCCAAATAATCCATGTGCGCCTCATCCATCTCAAAGCGGGTCAACAGTGTGTCCTCCGGGCCACATAAGGAAGCCAGCAATTCATCCATAGCCATTACGACCCGCGACCGTGAAGGATCAGGAATAAAAGGCAACCTGCTACTCCCTTCTTCACGCCAATAGGTTTCCGAATCAAAGGTGCTGGCAACCAACATACTACCCGACCTCTTGATTCATGCCTTTTAGGAATGCCATGAAGGCACCGATTGAGCGCAGACAAGCCAAGTCCAGATCCTCGTAAACGATCTCCACCCCAAAAGCATCTTCAACTCCGAGAATAAACGTTATCATCTGTAGGGAATCTAACTCGACGTCGTTAATCAGGTCGCTCTCCATTGTGAGAGTTTCACGAAGCGAGTCATCCTCGAGCACAGTTGCAATGATATTTTTTAATGTTTCAAACATAAACGTCATCCTTTCAAGTTGTAGTTTCGATTTTTTTATTTAATTCCAAAAAAAATAAATAAAAGGTATAATAGTAATATATTACTTATCACTGTTAAAGGGAGGGTTTGAAGCCTTGAATCACCACTGTCTGTTTGTCTCCGCCCATCTGGACGATGCTATTATTTCTTGCGGCGATTATATCGATTCGCTTGTTCGTGCTGGCTATCATGTGACCATAGCAACTGTTTTCACTGGTACTGGCACAGATCTATCCCTACTTGCTCGCATCCTGCACAAAAAGTTCGGGCTAAGCTCCGACGTGATGAAGGTACGGCGAGAAGAGGACATTAGTGCATGTGCTTTTCTCGATGTGGACACGATTCATCTGGACATGCCGGAATGTATCTATCGTAAAGATCGCAGCGGTGCCCCCTCATATGAAAAGCTGGACGATCTGTTCCGTAGTGACTACGAAACCGAGCTGGACGTGATTTCTGAGGCAACAAAGGTGCTTTTGACACGACTCTGTCTTACAGACTACGATCATATTTATATTCCGCTTGCAATCGGAAGACATGTGGATCACGGTATCGTGCGGGTTGCGGCCGAACAGGCTGTACGAAGTATTAGTGATCTGGAAGTCTCTGCCCGTTTGATTTACTACGAAGATCTACCGTATTTAAACTATGGTCAAGATATAAAATGGGAAATTGACCTAGCTCGGAATCTACATCCAGTCTACATTTCACTTCCCAAGTGCAGTTTGAAACAGAAGACTGCGGCCATCCTGGAATACCGCTCCCAGATCCGTCTATTATGGCACTCCCGATGGGAGATGCTTAGACAAGTGATTCAACATGCGCATTCGTGCCGTCCGCCAGAGCATCAGCCTGATCCAAACTCATATTGCTTCAGACTGCATGTTGTGAGTGTGCATGATCAAGTACCGCTTGCTATAAGCGTTCCTGGTAACTTTTAATAAGATCTGCCAAGTCGCCAAGGGTTAGATGACTGCCTGCCATGTTACCTACCAGTTCGTCCGGGAGCTCTAGACCGAATTCGGTTTCGAGCTCCACGACGAATGTAATCATCTGCATAGAATTCATTTGGATCCATATCTCTTCAAGTAACGAATTAGCGTTTATACGTTGTTTATCGTAGTCCGGAATCTTTTGATGAATAAGGTTTTGGATGCGTTCCAAACAGGGTTGTTTTCTCAACGTTAGACCTCCTCCTCTACGCCCATTGGAGTTATGTTTGACACAAGGCTCAAGTTGTAGATCATAAGTTCGATAGCCTCGCGCTCACAGGCTTGAATACGCCTAATTAACACTTCCACTTTTTTGAGGTTATCTTCGTTTTTCGTCAGTGAATATTTGATAATCAAATTTCGCGCTAATAGAGCATCGTCGGCAATCGTCTGATAGCGAACCTTGAGCTGATTACTTTCCCCTAGAACACCAGTTTGATTCATGAAGTCAATTCGTTCCAACATCAAGATCTTGTGATCATAGATCATTTGAAACGGGCGATTATCTTCCTCAATTTGTCCACTGCGTATGCGGGTTATATCCAAAATCAGCTCGTCATAAACACGAATTCCCCATACACATGGATTTGTTATATAACCCAACTCTCTGTATTTGTCGGCGGGATTTTCTCCATTTAAATAGTCCTTAAGGTGCTCAATAACATAGTTTAGATTAAAGTCATAAGCTGCTCGCTCGTTGAATTGTAACAGAGAGAGACCACCCTTCCACGCATACAACCAATCTCCATCATCATCGATTCCCTCGTAGGCACGTCTCATTTGCTCAAATGTGATTTCGTTAAATGAGTATTTCCCCCCCATGAATGTAAAATCGGCGATATGAAATATATCCCTCTCCTCGTCATAACCAAAAATAAATGAGTCATGTGAGAAGAAAGATTCAATATCCAAAAACTGCGCTTGATCAAGAAGCAAATAAATATAATTATTCATGTCTATACAATCCATCAGAAAAGTACATATATCCTTGTTGAAATTTCGGACCAACTGACGACTTAAATGTTGGCGAAGCAGCCAAGGACAAAATTCAAAGGTAGGAGTACGGTAGAAGTCCACGTAGGAACTTCCCTCATTTAAGGTGAGCTGGAGCGGAATGAAATGTGTCATAATCCACGGCTTTGCTTGCGGGTAATTGGCTAGGACGGCAAACGTATTTGCCTGCCACTGCCACGAGGTGATTGCCGGATACTGCATCGGTAATATCTTGGATCGCAATTAGACACCCCCTTGGGAGAGAATTTGATTTAGTGTCAATTAGCTAAGAACTACAGACTGACAGCACAGATAGAGTCAAACTTCCTGGACCACCGCAACGCTGTAGTCCTTATTCGTTTTCAGGAGTGATTGCTTCGTTAATTAGTTTGGGGCACCAAGTTCAGATCCGGGTGCCCCAAACCGGACTGTAACCATTTCGTCGAATCAAGCCATTGCTAAAGTCTAAACCGTCTCATTTTCCCAGATGCTTACCAGATCATTGATTTGAAGCGACACGACCTTTAGTTCTCCGCCAAGGGCATAGAGTTCTAGTCCTCTACTTTCCAAGTCCGGGAAAATCATGTCTGAAACGATTGTTTTTCCTTTATTGCCGAAGACCTCGACACTAGACCAATCAACGTAAATGCTCAAGGTTATCCGTTCATGCTCTGGCTTCATGGGGGCTTGGTGCTTTGCAGCAAAATCAGGATGGAAATCAATTGCGTTTGACTTCGTCCTATCGACAAACAGCTCCTCATTCAAGACATCATATCCGGTGGTTATCTCCTGAGTAGAAGAGGAACGCACCTTGAACCCGAATTCCACGGCAGTACCGATTTCAAATTCCGCAATAATTTCGGCCTTTGCAGTAGAAATATCAGATAAGACGTTGCTACCTGGCTTAATCGTTAAGTCTTGCAGAGACATAATCGGTCTTCTGAGTTGACTTAACTCTCTTATAGGTACTTGGATTAAGCGAATTCCTCCCGGATATGTCTTAAGCTGAATCTCTCGGGGGATTGACATGTGGCCACGCCATTCCTTTGAAGGAAGGGTAGAGGCATAACGTCAGTTGTTCATCCAGCCGACCCAGATCTTTCGTCCGTCTTCTTTCGGAATACCATCCCATGTCACGGCCGCGTAAAAGTCAGACCCGTAATCTATCCATTTGATCGTATCGAATGATTCCAACGTTTCATCCCTTGTAAATACCTTACCGTCAAAGTTGCCTATAAAATACATCATGCCAGAACCGCCTGCTGGTGGTTCTGAATCGTTTGGATTCACACCATTTCTATCCCCGACACTTAGCATCAGAACCCACTTAGTGATATTGGGATCCTCATCCACTTGGATTTTAAATACCTCAGGACATTCAAATATCCCTCGATGGATACCCGGAATATCGGAACCGAAATCGCTTGCAAAAGACCATTCCTTCAGATTCGAAGACGTGTAAAAGTCGACGCGGTCTCTTACGGCAAGAACCATAACCCACATTGACGATTCTTCATACCAAAACACCTTCGGATCACGAAAGTCTAGCGTTTTCGTTGGGAACAAAACAGGGTTACCTTCATAATTTTATCCAAGTTCGACCTTTATCCCTGCTGTAAGCGATGCTCTGCACCTGTGGTTTGCCGGCCTATATGTCTCCCTGTAATACAGATTTCCTGATCCTTTTCTGCTGCTAATATCATCTGATAAGTGCATTTTGTTAATGTTGCTCACGCTCCTTTGGGTTTAAATAAGATCCATATTAGAATTGATTCAACTCGTTCGGGACATATTACGTCCACCTTTCTATAGAAGCAACCAAGAAAAACTACAAGAGCACTCAAAACAACATGCCCATATTTAACAAAATAAACCACATGTGTACAAATGTCAAACTTTTTTTTACATTCGCATTATTTTTTAAATTAAAATAAACTTTTTAGTTTACATATGCACATTTTGATAGTGTTTCATCTGAAAACGGCCGTTTTTATTTGAGTTCTCCTTATCGCATTTAATTATTCAGTAAATAAAATGTAAACCATTGAATACCCAAATGATGTTATGATTTTCAATAAACTATCCAATTTATCAAATAAAATTTAGACATTTGGATTTTTTGACTAATTCTCTGAATAATTTTTCGTTTTTGAAATGAATAAATAGGAAAAGCAGTTCCTTTTAGCTTTCTAAAGCTTTATTATCTCTTTGACATTCTCCTGGAGAACACAGGTTGTATCTCTAGATCGCTTACCACCACGTGCGAGGTCTACTAAACAATATGATCCATCATGGTGGACACTTCGCTGATTTTGGAGTTCATCGCGTCTACGGTAAGGTGATATCGTCGAAGAGGTGGCTCACTACAGTCTTAATACAAAAGGCACCAAAAACCAAATTACGGTTTCAGGTGCCTTTTGGCTTTATGCGTTTGTGCTTTGTAATGCTTTTATAGCCAGTCCCAACCCTCCGCAATGATTTAGAGGTCATTTTTTTCATTGTTAAAACTCATGATTTTTTTATCTATCAAATCCATCCATATGTATTTAGTCAAGTTACATTTACTATATATAGAATTAACATATCTTTATTGGTGATGAACTGTGACCCCATTTGTGGATCCTTTTGAAAAGGGTCCCTATTCATCAATCATCAGGAGTCATCTTTTTTAATGTCCATTGGAACCGTTCGGTATTGTAATAGGTGATGTATTCGTTGACACGAACTCGCAGCTCTTGTAGGGATAAGCAATCCTTGAACTCTAATTCATCCTTCATATGCCCGAAGAACGTCTCCATCGAAGCATTATTCCAACAGTTTCCTTTTCGTGACATCGATTGTTTAAACCCAGCTTTAGCGATAATGGAACGAACTTCAGGATGTGTGTAATGGAATCCCTCGATAGCTCACGACTAACCGGTCTTTCTGAGTTCCCTTCCCCTACGCTCTTCCAGCAGCCCAGCTTCACCTGAAGAAGCATATGTTTTCCGCCAACGCTCCAGACATCTTTTTGGCGTCTCCTGTCCGATCAGTTCCAAGTAAAATCCTGTCTGTACGAAGATTTCCATGGGTGTATGCCCCGCTTGATTGGCCTGTACAGCCGCAATCTTAAAGGCAGGGGAATACGTGATATTCTCTGATACGCGAAGAACGGATGGATTCGACTCCAGTACCTTGATCTCTTTCTCCGTAAAAACCCGTCCGAGATTCTTCATAATCTACATCCCCACAAACTTTTATAATCTGATTAAAACGCAAAAGACCCGTAAGAGGGTACTTTTTTCAAAGTGTCCATCTTACGGGTCACAGTTCATGACTTAGGAGTGGACTTTTTTTATTTTTCAATAATTCTAGCTGTTTAGCTTCGCCTGCACGTACATAGCGGTCACAAACTCATGCTTCCTGGTCAAGTGCTGAAGCTCACTGTAGGACTCTTCCCACTCGCGATGCGCTTTAACATCCCCACGGTAATACATCTCGGCAATATGCCAAGCATCTGCTGCATCGGTTTTCACTTTTCGAAGTTGTGTGTCTTTGGATCGTTTCGCTTGCAAAGGATTGATGATGTAGTGAATCCATCCGCTACGTTTCAGATATCCTGCCAAACCTCGATGGTAATGTTCGGTTGCCTCGAAGACAACGACAGGCTCCACACCACTTGCCTCTTTCAGTTTGCTAGGCACTTCCCCTAGCCGCTCGAAACCTTCTTCACCATGCTGGAGGGTCTCCATCCTTCCATATGGTTCGTTACGCTTTTTGAAGGCCTGAATAACACTACATCCTTTCGCCACATCAATTCCAACAACGGGTTGCATAAAAACCTCCCTAATTCGATTTACCGGCATTCCCACCTGGTTTCCAAACCCATAGCTTAGCTTGTGATACGAGGTCATAGCCCTCAACCAGCTCAAACATGGTCGTTGGATGGATTTTGTACAGGTTCTTTTTCCCTAAGCCGCCCTCGTTCTCCGGGCTACCACCATCGTAAAACACCCATTAAAATAGGCAAACCAGAAAATTTCTTTCTGGCTGTCCTAATAATACGAAAAGCCGATATAATAGTGACTTTAAACGGTGCAATGTTCTTGTCCCTCGACACGTTGGCAGAGATTATTCATCACTATTGTAAAATAACTGGAAACATATGCATAAAAGTTGTATATTTAATTCATATTCTTGAAATTAATTCTAAATTTTAAAGGGGGGGAGTGATCGTGGTAAAGTGTTCATCCTAGCGCCAGGTAAGTAAGGATAAAATATCGCGCATCAGAAAAAGCAACAAATGGGGAGTAAAGATTATGAATGCAGAAAATTATTACGAATTTTGGTCCACTTTTCTTTATGAACAGGCTGGATGAAGGGCTTATGCTATGGGGCGGTGCTCGTCCCGATCCTTCTTCTGGTAAATGTCCGTTTGATTTGGAGAAAGGCGATAAATAATTATAGCAGCGCAAGCGGCTAAAACGATGAGGAGATGTAGATATGAAAACGACTTGGCCTTTGTCCGGTATTACTCTGGTATGCACTGAATGCAAGAGTGATCTTTATGAGGCGGACAACTGTTTAATCTGCGAGACCTGCGGCCTCGAATACGCCTGGGAAGAGGGCCTCGCAAGTATGTTAATTGACCGTCCTGTAGCGGAGAAGCTTGCCGAAGGCGCGGCGCAAAAGGAAGCGATCATCGGCATGTTTGACTCTATTAACCGGTCGCTTGAGGAGAAAAGACTGTCCAGATTTTCCACCTTTATTAACTGGGGTTATGCATCCGATAACGAACTACCGGGCGGCCGTCAAGGTATTAACCACAGCAGTATCCAGCTGCTTCGCGAAATTATTGGCGGCCTAGATGTTTCAGGCAAGGATATCCTGGAAATCGGTTGTGGACGGGGAGGCAACGTGAGCGAGCTATGCAAAAACTATGGGACCGGCAGCGTGGTCGGCATTGATCTGACACCGTCCAATATTCAATTTTGCCAAAGGAATAACCGATATGAGCAGGCTTACTATTGTATTGGCGACGCGGAGCAGCTGCCTGTTAAAACGGAAAGCTGCGACATTGTGCTGAACATCGAGTCTTCGCATTTGTACCCTCATATTGAGCTGTTCTTTACGGAGACCTACCGTGTATTAAAGCCAGGTGGGACATTTTTGTATGCGGATATTATGAGCGCTTCCGACGTGCCGCGCTATGAAGAGCAGTGGCAAAGACTAGGCTTTCACACCTCGTTGATCCGGGATATTACAGGCAATGTATTACAATCGGGAGACGATGCTCTGGATACCCGCCTGCATGCGCTTGAAGGCTCCTTAGAAGGGGAAGATCGAGTATGGGAATGGCTGGAGGCACCCGGCACGCAAAATCATACCGATATGGTCGCAGGTAGAAGAGTATTCAAAATTGTCCATTTGGTGAAGATGCCTCCGGCACCGAAGGAGAGCCTAGCCATGGTTGAAGGAGGAGCAGCGGTGAGTAATGCTTGACCATTAACAGACGTTAACTGGGCGTGTCCGCAGTGCAAGCAAACGCTTGTGAAGAGAGAGTTCTCATTCGACTGTACGTCATGCGGCGAAAGCTACCTCATGACCGCTGGCTCGATTCCATGTCTGCTTGTGGAAAGTGACGCGTTAGAAACGATGGAGCATAAGGTGCAGAAGGAGGCGGTTAAAGAGCTGGCAAGCGACAACACAAGGAAGACTCGATTTATTTTCAAGATTACAGTTCCAGACTCGTTCGCCCTGTTTTATTTATAGACCGGATAAGAAACTGACTTAAGAAGAGCTATCTTGCAAAATGAAATTACAATTGTCGCTAATCCCAACGGCAGCTGACATGGCAAATTCGGTAGCGTTATCCGACAGTGGAATTCCTTTATTTATGTTGATACTTAGCATTGTATTAATATCATAGCCCTCATTTTTGTATAATCCGACGGTCGATCCGCAGCCGGCTACAATTTTTAAACAGCGGTTCTCCAATATCGGAGAACCGCTGTTTTGTCTAGACAATATTTACGGGGCCTACTTCTCCGCAGATAGGGCACATGTCTTTTATTGCACGGTGTGCTTTTGGCCAAAACCTCTTCAGCGCTTGATAGACTTCCTTTTTGTCCTTGATAACATATGCATGAACTGCTCCTACTTCAGATGATGGTGGGCGGACATCAACGTGCAGCTGTTGTACTGGTTCACCTCGCCAGCCAATCCCGAGAAACCCCAGATCTTTGTTCATGTATAGTTCTCTAATCGGCCCCATTGCTTTGGAAACAGGTAACCACTTATTTATCGCCCACAGACGATTTACTCGCATGCCAATAATAAATACGATAGACTCCCCATCGATCTCGGCCTTATATCTTCCCTTCTGAATTCCTCACTTCACTTCTCCTTTTCACCCAACATGGTTCTCTGTTCAATAAACTTGATGTTGCTGGCAATGTGATAGACTTCGTTCTTCGTCAGGCCTTCTTTGTTGAGGTGACCCGCAGGATCGAAAGCCTGTACGTTGGTCCACATGAAATCCAATGTCTGTAATTTTCAACATCTCTTCCTCTGGGATTAAACGAAATATAAAATTCTTTTTCGGAGGAGATTGATTTTTGTCTTCAGCGATGATGCAACAATCTGAATCATGGATTACTAGATTTCACATTAAAAGTAGCGAATTTCCTTTTGTTTCTCATTACAAAAATTGACATTTCATATGAAAATAAGTAATATAATTAGAAACATTTATACTGTAATAGGACCTTTCTCATCCCCCTCTTTTTAAATTCCTGATCCTACCTAATTTAAGGAGTGAAATGCTATGTGCGCACGAACGCTAAAAGCGAATACAAGGAATGTAATCGGTAACTATTGCAAATGGATCACAGTTGGTATGATTTTAACTTTCACGGGTTGCCCGCTTGCATCCGCCGCTCCCTCACCCTCATCCCCTAGTAAAACTAGTGAACCCTCCTCTTCCCTAGTTACATTTCAATTGCAAGAGGCTACGATTGCTCAAATGCAGGAAGCGATGAAGTCAGGGGCACTGTCAAGTGTCGAGCTCACTGCTCTGTACCTTAACCGGGTATATGCCTATGATTCTAGTGGCATTCGACTGAATTCCATCCCTATTCTGAACCCCGACGTACTAAAAGAAGCTGCTCAAGCTGATCAACTAAGGGCACAAGGTATTAAGACTGGTCCTCTGCAAGGCATCCCCTACACGGTTAAAGACAGCTACAAGGTTAAGGGACTCACTGTCGCTTCTGGATCTCCGGCTTTCAAAAACCTGATGGCAAAGGACGATGCCTTTACAGTAGAAAAGATACGCAAATCCGGTGGGGTGCTCATTGGTAAAACCAATATGCCGCCAATGGCAGCAGGGGGAATGCAAAGAGGCGTTTATGGCCGTGCTGAAAGTCCGTACAACCCAGATTATTTGGCTGCAGCCTGGTACTCTGGCTCCTCTAACGGATCTGGCGTATCAACAGCCGCCAACCTCGCTGCCTTCGGTATGGGGGAAGAAACGGTATCCTCTGGAAGATCACCGGCATCTAACAATGGTTTAATTGCCTACACCCCATCGCGGGGCCTAATCTCCATTCGGGGGAATTGGCCGCTCTTCCCTATACGTGATGTCGTTGTCCCACATACGAGGACTGTCGAGGACATGCTCCGCTTGCTTGACGTGATCGTTGTAGAAGATAAGATCACCAAGGGCGATTTCTGGCGAGAGCAGAAAGCCGTTCGGCTCCCTTCTGTCAACAGTGTCCGTCCCAAATCCTATTTAGAGCTGCGAGACATTCAAGCTTTGAAAGGCAAACGCATTGGCGTTCCGAAAATCTATATCGGTAAGGACCATGAAACCACAACTCCGATCAAATTCAGACCTTCGATACAGGCATTATGGGAAAAAGCTGTAAAGGATTTAACTGCTCTTGGAGCTGAGGTTGTGGAAGTTGACTTCCCCTTGCAGGCGAATAGCGAGAAGGACCGGCCAACAGCGAAAACACCTGAAGAGCGTGGTTTGATGCCGGCAAAGTGGGCTGAAAAGGAATTCGGGTTGCTTAATCCTTATGCAGCTGAGGAATTCCTTAAAAGTGTGGGAGATCCAAATTTCCCGTCATGGGCAAATATCGACCCTGCAACCGTCTTCCCGAATCCGCCCGGTTCGGTAGATGCCAAACGTGGCAGAGACCTTGGCCACTATGACGTATTCATTGAAACCATAAAGAAAGGCGTCACCCCTTACGAACAAATTCCTCAGTTTCAGGAAGGTCTGAGGGGGCTTGAAAATGTACGAAAGATTGATTTTGAAGATTGGATGAAGCAAAACAACCTTGATTTTATTGCATTCCCGGCAAATTCGAATATCGGCAAAGCTGACTCCGATGTGAATGAAACGTCCTACGAGGAGGCTTGGGAGAATGGCAACTATTTCTCCAATACGAATTTCATTCTACGCGAGTACGGGATCCCAAGTGTGTCTGTGAGTATGGGCGCTATGAAGGATACCGGTATGCCCGTTAATCTGACGATGGCAGGTGCCGCATACAGCGATAATGACCTGCTTCGTTACGCTTATTCCTATGAGCAGGCGACCAAAAACCGTCCTATTGCAGCACGTACGCCAGCGCTTGAGGATGAAACCTTTTCCTATAACCCGCAAACCACTCTCCCACCCTTTAAACGCAAGGAAACAGGAACCCCTGTACTTAAGTTGAATGCTTCGATCACGGATGATGTTCTCGCTTTGGAAGGTTCAGTCACAGATCAAAGTGATATCGTCCAGCTTAAAGTTTATGTCAATGGCATTCGTGTCGTTATTACAGAAGATAAAGCCAATTGGTCAGCAACGCTTCCAACTACTAAATACAAACAGGATGGTGCCTCCCAAGCTGATACGCTGCATATTCTCGTGCTGGCCAAGGATATTTACGGAAATACCTCTGCTCAAGTCAAGTCTGTCAATTTACCCCAACGATAAAGGACATCATAGAACTGACTATAATTGTGGGTTCCCTGACCGTAAGATTATCATTAGAAAAGCTATCGCTGCAGCTAGCCTGAGCAACGGGATAGAGTGTAATATCCTAATTCCTATTGCTGTTGCAATCCCGCTTCCATTTAATTGGTATTTGAAGGGAGCGGGCTGTAAGCTATCACCAAATAACTTGACGTATTGAACGATATTTTTGAGCGGTTTGGGGCTGGGGCTATTGACGGATTTGTTGGTTGAAAGAGGCTTGTTCAGAAGCGAATATGCAGGTTCGACTCTGAGGGCACACTTGGGTATTTAACACCTGATACTGTTGAGGACAAGGACTTGTACCTATTGCCGTAAGGACAAGAGATTTAGATTATCAGGTCAGCTATGTATAAATCATTTTGTGTCATGGGATAAAAGGACAAACAGGGTAACCGCCCTTTTATCCATGACAGGTTGCATTTAATACTGTCCATTATGACAGAGGCTATTACTTAGCGCATTCAGCCATTACAATATTTCGATATACCCTTCTGTTCCATGCACACGAATTCGTTGCCCATCTTTTATCAGTTTGGTAGCATTCTCCACTCCGACAACTGCGGGTAAGCCATATTCACGTGCGATAACGGCTCCATGAGTCATCAGTCCACCAACTTCGGTGACTAGGCCTTTTATAGATACAAACAATGGTGTCCAGCTGGGGTCAGTAAAGGCGGTGACTAATATATCTCCATCTTCCAGATCAGCATCTTCCATCTTTAAGATGACACGTGCTCGACCCTCTATAATTCCGGTAGAAACAGGCAGACCTACAATCGCTTCGGCTGGGAGATTTTCTCGATTGTACTCACCCGCAATGATTTCACCATCAGACGTGATTACACGCGGGGGAGTTAGTTTTTCATATAATTTATAATCGTCTTTTCGTTTACGGATGATCTGATAATCCAGTTTATTTGTGCGTACGACTTCGTGAAGTTCTTCAAAAGTGAGATCGTATATATCTTCTTTCTCGTGAATAACGCCAGCTTGTACGAGTTGTTCGGCTTCTTTTAGTAAAGCCTGCTTATAAACGAAGTAGCGATTAACCATGCCGTATTTGGGATATTCACGATAACC
This sequence comes from Paenibacillus sp. CH40, assembly GCF_024213605.1. Taxonomy (NCBI): domain Bacteria; kingdom Bacillati; phylum Bacillota; class Bacilli; order Caryophanales; family Paenibacillaceae; genus Paenibacillus; species Paenibacillus sp. CH40. Next base: position 1,320,144 of record NZ_JANAVQ010000001.1, on the reverse strand, counting down.
GATGAAATTCCGGATCAGATCGATCATTCGTTTTGTTTCTTTGGCTTTTTGTTCACCATCCGGTAATTGCTTCAATCGATCTAATAACTCTTGTTCTTTTTTCAAAGCCTCCTGTCGCCCTTGCTCAAATTTCCAATTGCCAGCATTAGGCTCAAAGTTTTTGATATTACTGAGAATCATGGGGACAAGTATAATTGGTTTTTCACTCCAACGAGTTCTCGAAATATCGATTTCACCGGCACATCGCATTCCGTATTTGTTGAGATAAGCATAGATAGCGTCTTGAGTTTCCTGTCCACCATCCAACTTAACCAGTTCATCCAAAAAATTATCATCTTTTACATGTTGTAAATAATCAATTACCTCCGGATAAGGACGAATCGCATCTGCGACATCCAATAGCGCCAGACCCATTTCCGAAGTAATGTTGTTTGGTACAGATTGAGAAAGCGTATCTGCTGCGTTTTTTTCACCTAACCACTCGTACATTTTTTCATTGATCCATGACGAAGCATTCATAGCAGTCATAAAAACCTTTGAACTTTGTGGGTCAAATAAGATCTTCTTTAATTCTTGGAGATCTTCCAGAATAAAATCAAATAAATCTGCTCCTGATTTCGTTTGGATGTTTTGTTTTAATTTTTCTATCGATGTTTGACTGTTCTTAATCAAATCAGAAACGATTGCCGGATCGTTTTCGATTTGTGCTTGAAAACCTGCAGACGACCTACCTTTACTGCTATTACCGGGACTCCGTTCTGTTCTATCATCTGGTAACGATTTTATAAAATCTCGCTCTATTAGGGTCATAAATGCGTCTTTTATGAGCGGATCAGATTGTCCAAGGGTATTTAAGAAAGTTTCTCTGCTGACAGGTGAAGCCAGCATTTGTGTAACATCAACAAACAGCCTTCCACCGGCTATACGCATGGGTGCAGGAGTTATTAACAGATAAAAAGACAATCCCAATGGTTTTATCGGGTCAGTCATCATTTGTTGATGACCGACAGATACATAAACGTGATTTTCCTGATCATTTGCTTCAGGGATCGGGTATAAAGTCGTGATTGGACGACTCTGGACTATATAAAAAGTATCATTGGCCAAACACCATTCGATATCTTGTGGGCAACCAAAATGAGCCTCGATATGTCTTCCGATACGTGCCAGTTGCAAAATTTGTTGTTCAGTAAGGGTTTGAGTCTTTTGCTGATCAGGCTCGATCTGCTTTGTCTCTGTTCCGCCTTCTTTTCGTCCATAGATAGCCAATTTTTTGGTTGCTATCCTCTTATCGACGATTGCCTCTTCCTGTACTTTATAACAATCGGCAGAGACCAAGCCAGAGACCAAGGCTTCTCCAAGTCCAAAACTAGCATCGATCGATAGCAGCTTCCGGTTGGATGTAATCGGATCAGCGGTAAATAAAATTCCTGAAGCCTGTGGGAAAACCATCCTTTGAACAATAACGGATAAATAAACTTGACTGTGGTCAAATCCATTTTGCATACGATAGATAACCGCGCGATCCGTAAATAGGGAAGCCCAACATTTGCTGATATGCTGCAAGATTGCTTCTTTGCCGATGATATTTAAATAGGTGTCTTGTTGACCAGCAAAAGAGGCATGTGGCAAATCTTCAGCAGTCGCACTGGAACGCACTGCGTAAGCATGTTCTTCTCCAAACCGGGAGAGATAGTGAGTAACTGCTTCCACAACATCGGCAGGAACTTCTACTTCCATAATGATTTGTCGAATCTGCCTGCTGATTTCACCAATTTGAGCACGATCTTCTGCTTTTAGCCTTGTTAGTCGATCCAACAATGCATAATACGTTTCTTTTTGTTCGATGGCTTTTTGATACCCCACTGTTGTAACACAAAATCCTTCTGGTACATGTATTCCTTCAATTTTTGATAATTCCCCTAAATTCAACCCTTTTCCGCCAACGAGCAAAAACTGCGTTTTTTCCATTTCCTGAAAACCGAGAACCAAAGAACTCATTCAATATCTCTCCTAACTATTAAATTGAGAAAAAAACATTTGACAAGAGTTTAGCGGCATGGTAAAGTTAAAGTGTAAGATGTGATATTTATGACCACTCAAACTAAGAAATCACAATCTAATTATATCATCGTGTCTGTTTTATATGCAATATAAAAGAACCTGATAAAACTATCCAGGTTCTTTTTTTGATTTTCCACTATCATTAGCCAAATCAAAAACCGTAGCTCGGGCTGAACTCAGTTACTGCATAGTTCCATATCGGTTCTATGCAGCCTAAAGAAATCCTGAAGTGGCGTCCGGTTCTTATTGAGCTAACCTGCCCGTTAGCTTAAGGAAGAACCGTCAGTCTTTTTCTAGTCTACAACTTTATTTTCTTCTGACAGCTGATGCAGGATTTCTAGCTTGCTGCGTTCGATTAGGCTAAGATGTGAATAACTCATGGACTGATTCTCCTTGTGTGAATGCTGGTGTTGGAACTTTCATTCTACACGAATCAGGTCATGGGCCATTTTTTTATTGATTTCCAGCAGGTGTCCACTTCATATTACAATCCGTCAAATGAAGAAAGGATGGTAGTGAAAGATGAAACTGGAAGCAAACAACAAGTTAGTCATGATTGGAGTTTCTGTCACGGTGCGAATGCGGCTGTAACGGCCGATAAGAGATTAAGGAACAAATAGAGCCTTGTCAATGAAAAAGGAGGCTTCTTGGCGAAGCAAAGGTGCTTTGGAGCGGAAATCGACTGAACCGTCAGAATTGGTTATTGTGACTGGATCCGTAACTCCGGCAGCAACAAGCTTGCTTACGGCCTTGATAGCCGATTCATCGGTTTGCCCTGCCAATCGCACCTCATCGCCAAGCGGCCATGGAAGAGGAATGCGCGTTAAGATGACGGCCATTTCTTCCCGAGTTATCGTGCGATCCGGTTCAAATCGGCCTCCGGGCTCCTCCCCCAACCAATGATGCTCGACCGCCGCCTGTATCTCTTTGACCGCAAAATGGTGTTCGATATCCGTGTAACCGGATTTCGATTTGGAGGGCGGATAGCCGACAGCATGCAGCAGCATTGTGATGAATTCCGCCCGGGTCATGGGTGCCTTGGGGTCAAAGCTGCGCCCATCTCTTCCATTGATGATATCCAGCGAATGGAGCTTTTCAATAGACGGTTGGTAGGGGCTTTCTTTCGAGACATCGGAAAACAGCGCTTTTTCCTGCATTTTGGGCGAATAGGCTAACGGTGATTTGGTAGGTCTGTACATATAAGCAATACCGCCATCCTTTTGTTCAAGAAATGCTATTTTCTTCCCGTGGTCATCCATAAACAACAAGGGATCTATCTTTTTCAAAGTAGTCTTGCCATTCCTCAATTTGTATTTGTCTTCCGCTACAAGTTGTCCGTTATTGTACGTAATTCTAGTCACAAATGCCGGGGTATGCAGGTCTCTGTATAATCCGACGTAACGCGCGGCTTGCTGTTCTGTGAGAGGTGATACCGATTCAGGCGTCTCGGTGCTCTTCGGATAATAATGGTTCATAAAGGCAGCATACAAATCCGAGCGCAATTCGGAATCATTATTATAAATGACGAACAATCCCGTTTTGCGCTCAGGCAGTAGCCATATCCATGAGGCATATCCGGGGATGTTCCCGCCTTTGCCGACGACATACTGACCATTCGACAGTCCATTGAAAATGCTTTCAAATCCATAGCTTGTAATAGGTATGGCCGGATGAGCGAAAACGGAAAACTTGCTCATTCGCTGAACACTTTGTTCGCTTAACATTTGCCGATCTCCGGCCTTTCCTTTTTGCAGAAGCATGACCATGAATTTAGCCATATCGCTTCCGGTGGACAACATTCCGCCCTGAGGCATGTCCGTAGGATAAATGCCATACTCCGGATATGGCGTGCCTTGCGGATCGTAAGCTGTAGCCATTCGGGCTTTAAGCTCTGTGGTTACAAGATCATGGGAAGAATTCATGCCGAGCGGCTGAAAGATGTTTTTATCCATGTATTCATGAAAAGGGAGCCCGGTAACTTGTTCCACGGCATATCCCGCCAAAGCAAAAGCATAATCGTCATACTGGTAGGCTTCCCCCGGCGTCCGGACGATGGTTGGCATTCGATCAATTAAGAAATCTCGAAGAGAAGTCTCTTGATTAAGAAGATCGGGCGAGGCGTCATCATCTTTTTCATATGGGAAATCGAACCCAGTCATGTGGGTCAGCATATTTTCCATAGTTAGCGGTTTACCTGTCGAATTGGGTATTGTGATACCTCCGAGATAGGATTGGATGTCCTGATCCAGCTTGATCTTCCCTTGGTCAGCAAGCTGCAGCACAGCCGCAGCCGTAAACGTCTTAGAAATGGAACCGATGCGAAAAACGGTATTGGAATCAACTGGGGTTTTGCTTTCTTTGTTTGCATACCCGTATCCTTTGGATAAAACTACTTGTCCGTCCTGAACGACGACGAACATGGCACCCGGGACATTGAACTTCTTCAAGCTTTCCCCAAAGTAATTGTCCGCGAAGGCCTCCACTTCTTTGGGGTCAACCGGACCGCTTGGAGCAGCAGGAACAGCTGCAGGTTGAATCGCTGTGATTGTTTGCCCCTTAAGAGGGGGCTGTTCCGCACTAACACTATGCCCTCCGACCAAAGCAATCAAGTAAGTCACAGCTAGAGACGTGCTTAGCGTTACAGCGAGCACTTTTGTAACTCTTTTTTTACGCATTAGAAAATTCTCCTTCAATGAAATTGGTATAGGCTGGAAGTGCCCTCTCAGTATAACATGATGGATTATTTCCCCACACAGTCTTCCGTCTAGTTCATTACCTAGACTAAGGTCAAGCAAAAAAGGATCAGGCCGCAGCAGCGACCTGATCCTTTGCACTATTATTTTCAATGCTTGTACTGCGGATAAACACGGCCCTACTCAAGCGCTTCCTGGGGTCCCGCCAACATTTTAACGAAAATATACGCTAAGCCTTTGGATGTGGCCGGCATAGCGTTTTTTTACTCCTAAGGGGCTTCCGCATACAATATAGGAAACATTAACCTAAATTTCGAAAGTAACCTTCTATTAAAAAACAAAAAAAAGGGCTCAAATCTTTGGTAGAATGGTGTTTGCGAGAACAAAATCACCCAAAGAGAGGAGCACCTTTTAGGTGAAGTCTACCACACCCATCCATAAAATCAAGACCGAATTTTCACTGGATCAGTCCACAAGCATCGGAGGAAGCAAGATATTCCTCGATTATCTCGAAAAAATTAAACTGAGCCAGGTGCTGCAAATCTTAGCCGGAGGCAAAGCACACAATGCCTTGTTTTCCGTGCATCGCATTCTGCTATATCTCATTGTCGGCTGGGTTCTCGGCTGTGAGCGTCTTTTTCACTTTCGCCGATGGCAAAAGGACTCTCTCCTTCAGCGGTTTCTTGGAGGACGCTGTCCACACCACTCCCTTCTCTACAAAGAACTGGATCGGCTGGGGAAAACCAATCCCCATGTTCGAATGGAACTCCGGCAAGTGAACCTCGAAGTGATCCGGCCTTGTCTGCCTTCCAAGCTCATTCTTGATTTGGATTCGACGGTGGAGACGGTCTATGGCCATCAGGCCAAAGCAGCAAAAGGCGTGAATGCCCATAAACCGGGGCGAAAAAGCTACCACCCCTTGCTCGCTTTTGAGGGACAGTCCCGCCTTTGCCTGAATGCCGTGCTCCGCTCAGGAAATGTTCACTCCTCCACCGAGGCTGTCCCTTTTCTGGAAGAGACCTTTAACCTCTTCGGTCAGCATCAGGTTCTCTATTCCCGGTTTGACAAAGGTTTTGGCGGCGAAGACTTCTATTCCATGTGGGAGGGGCGGAAGATTGGATACGTGGGCAAAATGAAATGGACAAAGCGTTTGGCAACAGAAGTGGCCGCTTGCCGGTACTGGAAACGTTACGTGGACGAAGACTGGATCATTGAAGGCATCGCTCTTGGGTACCAAGCCACGTCTTGGAAAAAGCCTCGGCGGGTCGCCGTGATCCGCAAGGCAAAAGTCGTTGATGATGACCAAGCTTGTCTCCTGCTGGATACCGACTGGGAGTACGAGGCCATCGTCACGAACCTGGATTGGGAATCCATCGATTTGTGGCGCTTTTATAACCAACGCTGTTGTATGGAGAACTACATCAAGGAAGCCAAACGCGGATTTTCCATCGACAAAATCGCCACCGGCTCTTTTGAAGCGAATGAAATCGACCTGCTCGTCAAATTGCTGGCCTATAACCTCTGCGAACCGGTTCATAGGGGCTATACCAATGCAAGGTTTCGTCTGGAATTCTTCCACTGTGCAGCAACGCTGGTGAGTCACAGTCGAACCACCGTCCTCAAACTGGCGAAGATATTCACAAACCGCCACAGCTGGAAACGGATGGAATTCCGCATTGCCCAGCTAGAATGAAGACTTCTAAAATCTAACATGGAAATTCAGATGCCCGGTCTTCTGGGTGGGGGAAGTTGTATGCTGGAAATCAATTTTTGAATATTCCCCCTGTAAATTATCCCTGATTCTTACAGGTTTTTCGAACACTGAGTCTCTCGATTCCTTACTGTTACGGGCTTTCGAAATTCAGGATAAAGTGAATTTACTTTTTAACTCATACTTATTGTATTCTTTTCCATTTCCATTAATAATATCTTCTATATCCCATGTAAGTTCTTTGCATTTTTGAATTATATGCTGCTTGTTCAATGAAATAAAAATTGTAACAAGAGCACTGATTGTTAATAAACCCGCAGCAATCGCAACCACAAATGTCAAATTTTGATTAAGTGTATCATTTCTAAATTCACCAATAAGGATACTAAAAATATTATGTATTTTCTCCATATAAAAACCTCGCACATTTTTTTCGCAATATTTAAAAATCTCATTTACATATGATACGGTTCACTGGAATTAATATTCAACTATCCTGCCCGTTACTTCAATGAAAACTAGGGAACAGCTGCAACGGCAATCTGCTCCCTGGTTATTCCACTAACGTTTCCCGTTAGCGTAATGTCCAGTTAATTGTATTAGTCTCCGACTCTTCGAAGATTAAAGATTAGTTTGACAAGCACATTTGCTTGATCGATCGTCTGTTTGACAGTTGCAGCGGCAGAGCGATCAGTGGCTAACCGAAGACCTTGGCCCGCCCAGAGTGACATGTACTCAGGGTTATTCGCTTTTGCAGCTGCCTGGCGAATGTCCCTCGTCATTGCGTTTTGAATTGGGTAGGCAGGAATTTTTCCGGGATACCGATGCATGTCATTCATAAATTCTGTTCGAATACCTCGTGCGGCTTTGCCAGAGTACACGCGAGTAATTTCGGTGCAATCCTCATTTTCTGAAAGAATCTTCTGTTTGTACGTTGTATGAGCACCGCTTTCGGGACACGCCAGAAAGGCAGTTCCCATTTGTACGGCGGCGGCTCCTAATGCGAGGCTTGCTATAAGCCCCCTTCCATCCATGATGCCTCCCGATGCGATGACTGGAATTGTTACATGATCCACGATCTGCGGAACAAGAGCCATGGTGCCTATCTGAGTGTCGGAAACGCTCTTCAAGAATGTGCCGCGATGTCCCCCAGCTTCACTTCCCTGGGCTACAATTGCGTCTACACCAGCCGCTTCCAATTGTTTGGCTTCTTCAATTGTTGTTGCTGTACCAATTACAATTGTTCCACGCTGCTTCATCGTTTGGATCACATCTTGCGGTGGTATGCCAAAGGTAAAACTAAACACCGGGATTTCTTCATCCAGTAATACTTGCACCTGCTCTTCAAACGACTCCGAATATTTCTGGATCGCTGGATTTTGTGCAATGCCAAGTTCGACGCGATAAATATTTAGGTGATCTGCCATTTGTCCGATCGTTTCTTCCGATTCTATTCGTTGCTCAGGTACAAACAAGTTGACTCCAAACGGCTGATCCGTTAGTTGTTTGATCTCTCGTATCATGCTTCGGAGTTGTTCTGGTGTTAAGTATCCGGCACCTAAGTTGCCTAGACCCCCGGCGTTTGAAATTGCTGCTACCAATTCAGGAGTCGTAGGTCCACCTGCCATCGGCGCTAGGAAGATCGGGTATTGAATTTTGAGGGTACGTGTTAATTCTGTCTCAAGCATTTTTGAAAACCTCCTATTGTTGAACCTATAATGGAATCTTCATGATTTCGATTAATGCGAATTTCAAAGAAGTTTGTTACTCCATCTATTTAAGGCAGCCACCAAACTATCCTGCCCGTTAAGTTAACAAAAGAATAAGGAACTACCGCAAAGGAAGCTCCTCAACTATCGTTTCCCGTTAGAATTCCTGTAGAATGAATCATCAATGATACTGGCCTGTAATGTGTTCATTCGCATCTTTCAGTATTTTGGAGAGTATCACAATTTGCCCTGCATGATATCCGTAGTGTGCCGCAACCTGAACAAGAAGCTGGCTAATTTCTCTCGCTTCATAGGTTTCATCCTCTGAAGCGCTAACCCGAAGCATTCTGTTCCAATCCTCGTGGTCATAGCGGATTGTAACTTCTCTTTTTAAATCCTCATCAGACAAAACTGATAATATACTTACCGATTCGGATCGTGTCCTCATAAGAACGCTAATCAACTCATCTTTTGATATGCCACCTTCAGAATTAAATTCTCGAGTACGTTCCCGAATGAATGGTTTGTTTCCGATTGCACTTATGAGGTTCTGATATTCGTTACCTGCTAAATGCAAGCAAAGATTACCGATGCTGTTCATGGAATCCTTCATTTTCTTCCAAATCAAATCATCATCAAGCGGGTTTATGCTCTTTATAATTCGATCGAGCTGCTTGTTCATGTCTTCGAGTACATGCTTTATTAGGTCTGGCATGACCATTTCCCCCTCTGTAAACTTATTTTTATTATTCGTTAAACTCTGGGTATTTCCTTTAATTATCCTGCCCGTGGGACTTGATCCCGAGCGCTATAATGTTCACCCCTATTTGTCATGACCATGATTGAGGCTGGTTGGGACTTTAGATCCCCGGTAAATTTACATGAAGGATAGATCAGATGAACCCCGTTATTGGGCTAGACATTTCTAAAGAAGAAAGCCACGGACAGGCCTTTTTAGATCGTGGAAAACCATACAGAGGGACCTTTCATTTCGAACATACGTGTGAAGGACTTGAGAAATTGCTTCAAGCTATTCGAGACGTCGAGTATGTATCTGGATATCGTCCTACGTTGATTCTCGAAGCAACCGGGCACTCCCAAAGCCCCGTCGTTCAGTTCTTGGAGGAGCATCACTATTTATTCATTGTTATCCATCTGCTCATTTCAAATCGGCTTAGAAAATCCAATCTTCGGAAAGTTAAAACGGATGCCGCGGATGCTTATCTTTTGGGCGATCTTTACTATAGGGAAGAATTCGAACCTTACAAAAAAAAGGGTGTGCAGCTGCTTAATCTGCGCTATCTGACTCGGTAATATGAGGCATTTTCAAAGATGTGTGTGCAAACAAAGCTGCAGTTCCAAGCTGTCTTGGATCAGGTTTTCCCTGCATATAAAGGTGTCCAAGATCAGCCTTCTACTTTCTTCAAAACGAGGTCGTTCAGAAAATTGGATTAACAAACGAGTCCAACGATTGCTCGATGCAGCAAAACAAAATCCCTTTCAGCAAACGATGTACTCAAGCCACTTGATTAATCTAAAGATCCTGATCGCCCGTATTCTTCAGTACCAGGAGCATCTTGCTGAGTTAGAACAGAACATAGATGCCCTGGCTAAAGAGATTGAAGAGTATGATTTAATCCAGACTATTCCCGGTATTGGCCATAAAATTGCTGCAACAATTTTATCGAAAATTGGAGAAGTCGACCGATTTGATCATCCAAAGAAACTGGTCGCGTTTGCTGGCATTGACCCCAGTGTTTTTGCTTCAGGTAAGTTCACAGCAACTCGAAATCGAATCACCAAACGCGGTTCCCGGCAGCTTCGATATGTCCTAGTTATGGCCGTGCAGTGTGGGTTGATCCGTTCTCGCAACACTCGGATTAAAGATTTTTACGACCGCAAAAGAGCCGAAGGAAAGCCTCACAAAGTTGCTCTAGTGGCATGTGCAAATAAGCTGGTTCATTGGCTGTATGCCATTTTAAAAAGTAAGAAATCATTCCGTCCGACATAACAAAAAGTTAATGGTATAACCTTCCAATACAACTCGAATTGGAGGGTTGTTGGGCATGCTTATTTTTCACTATACCATAAGGTTTCTAAATTGTTTTGCTGGAAATGTTGACAAGCTATTAGCTGGTATAGTTCAGCGAACGAAGCACGTATAGTGAACCTCTTATATTTTTTCCGGGCTGCTCTTCTTTGCACTTGGAAAATGGGAAAACATATAAGTTTCTATAATACACTTCATCTCACATGTTAATAATTAGCCCGAGTCAACTAGCTTTGCAAAAGCCGGTACAGCAGCGCCTCTCCCTTATTCTCGAACGTTCGCTGGTTCTCCAGAAATTCAGGTACCTTCGACAGCCGAGAGGGTCTGTACCCGGGGCCGCCGCAGCCGCAGGAGTGGTAAGCGTATCCTTGTTGATATAGTAGCTCTACCTTTTTCCACTGCTTGATATCCGTTTGCTTGGGGGCCTGAAAATCATGACCCATGTCATGCATGGATGCCTGGCATTGCGGACAGACATGGATAATCCGTTCATATTCATCCTTCGACATTTCAAACCTTGATGGCTGCTTATATACCTTCCTGCAGGTAAAGCATGCAAATATATCTTTATATGGGCCGTACATTGCATATCTGCACATTTCGTTCCCCCCTTATAATCTAGAATCGGTCTGGCATTTTTCACTTACATCATGGAAATATTTCAGTATTTTTTAAATTGTAAATAATTTTTCTTTTGATGCAGCAGTTTAGGAAGTTCCCCGGTGAGCGGTTGCGTAAAACAATATACCCGACTACTCTTTCATTCTATACGAATCAAGCCTTAAGAACTTTTACTCCCCAAACTATTTATAATGCTCCCTCGCTCAAATAAATTAAATTGAATTTGGGTAAACAGCCGGAACATTATACATCTCCATGTACAATTGATTTTTTATGAATTTAAATTGCGAGTCTGTCAAAAGTTCGGGATAGCTCATGATACATAGAGTGTATTCAAGGAGGATTTCACCTATCATGTATACAAGGACGAAAACTCCTATGATGATTCCTCCAGTTTGACCCCGCCTGAGGGTATATAACAATACTCACGAGCAAAAACGGAATGACACAGCCAGCACGTTTCCGCCCATAAATTTTGCTGCAGTCTCGCATTTCTTACCCGCTCTTTCACCGACATATCCAACTTGTGGAACAGCCCCATGAATTCCTCACTTCTTTAATATTCATAGATGTTAATTTGAGCTAGCTGCCTTATTTCTTGATATAATCAGCGAACTTCCGAAGAAAATCGAGCGAATGGATATCCTCTCTGAGATGATGATGAACCAGATCATCCATTTTAGTTGTTTCCTTATTCAGCATGTATTCAAGCATAGCTTGGTGCTCATGCCAGATGCCTATCAGCTTCCCTGTTTCCAGCATATGCAGCTTGCGATATCTGATATAGTGAACATTCGACTGCTGAATGAGCTGCCAAAGAAATCCCCGCCCCACCAATTGGAACATGGTTTGGTGGAACTGATCATCCAAACTGAGAAATTGATCCGTAGCATGATCTTCTTCAATCACAGCTCTCTGTCTGTCCAGAATATCGCTCAGCTTCTGTACATCGCTTAATGCAATTTGCGAAGAAAGCTCCTTCATAATCTCCTTTTCCAATGCGCTTCTTAAGTAAATAATTTGTTCAACGGACTCCAGATCAATATAGGACACAATGTTCCCCTTCTTGGGATAAATATCAATGTAGGACTCAAGCGCAAGCCACTTCAATACATCGCGTAGCGGAGTTCTGGACAGCTGGAAGCGTTCTGACAAAGTCGTCTCGCTGAGAAGAGTACCCGGCTTTAAGGTCAGTGACAAAATATCTTTTTTCAACAGTTGCATGATTTCTTCTTTTGTAAACATATCATTCCTACCTTCACTTTATAAATCTAGTAGACTTATTATAAAGCATTTTGAGGTGACGGACTCCTCTGAGATTATCATTGACAAGAACAAACCCTATAATTTATGATCAACTCAATCTTGTATACAAGACAGATGGAATATAATCAGGGAGGTATCGTTATGAATATGACCTGGAGATGGTATGGGGAAGGCAACGACAATATTACACTGGATCATATCCGGCAAATTCCGGGAGTTATGGGCATTGTCTGGTCTTTACATGATAAGGTAGCCGGTGAAGTATGGGAAATGGAGCGAATTCAGGAGGTAGCTGATCAGATTACGAGCAAGGGCTTTAGTACGGCGGTCGTAGAAAGTGTAAATGTCCACGATGATATCAAAATCGGCCTACCATCCCGCGATCAATATATTGACATTTATATCGACACCATTCGAAAATTAGCCAAAGTGGGAGTTAAGGTGATTTGCTATAACTTTATGCCTATCTTTGACTGGACCAGAACAGAGCTATACAAGGAACTGCCTGACGGGTCCAATGCCCTCTTTTATGAAAAGGCTGCCATTACCGATGATCCCCGCCAAATGGTGGATCGGATTCTCAAGGGAGCTGGGAAGTTCACCATGCCTGGCTGGGAACCGGAACGGTTGGCGAGACTGGATGAACTTTTTGCTGCTTATGCGGATGTCACAGAAGACAAGTTGTTTGACAACCTGAAGTATTTTCTTGAGCGCATCATCCCGGTCTGCGAGGAGGTTGACATCAAGATGGCCATTCATCCTGATGATCCGGCATGGCCCATCTTCGGATTGCCGAGAATTGTCCGTAGTCGTGAGACCATCCACCGCATCCTAGATGCAGTGAACAGCCCATATAATGGTCTGACCTTCTGCACAGGCTCACTGGGGAGCAATCCTGAGAATGATTTGCCAACCATGATTCGAGAGTTTCATGATCGTATTCATTTTGCGCATATTCGTAATGTCAAGGTGTTTGAGAATGGCGACTTTATTGAAGTGTCACACCGCGGGAAGGACGGAAGCGTCGATGTACCGGAAGTAGTTAGAGCTTATCACGAGAACGGCTATCAGGGATATGTACGCCCGGATCACGGCAGACATCTATGGGGGGAAGAAAAGAATTGTCGACCTGGCTACGGTTTGTATGACCGTGCACTGGGGGTTATGTACTTGCTTGGTGTCTGGGATAGTCTCTCTCAAGGCAAAGGAGTGAAATAAATGCTCCAACTTGACCGGAAAGGCCTTTCAGACAAAGCGGCCTGGCGAGCAGCAGGCATTGAACTGCCGAAATATGATCTGGAGCTTGTAGCCAATAACACCCGAGTTAGACCGCAATGGGTGCATTTCGGCGCAGGCAATATTTTTCGTGGGTTGATAGCCAATGCGCAGCAACAACTGCTGAATAACTTGAAAGCGGATACAGGTATTATTGCGGCCGAAGCCTTTGATTTTGAAATGATCGACAAAGCTTATAAGCCTTACGACAATCTAACCTTACTGGTGTTGATGAGTGCAGACGGAAGATTTCACAAGAGCGTGGTCGCAAGCATTGTTGAGGGACTCGCAGCAGAGCAAAATCGTCCAGACGACTACCTCCGTCTGATTGAAATATTTGAGAATCCGTCCCTGCAGATGGCCAGCTTTACTGTCACGGAAAAAGGATACGCCCTGACCGGGCCCGACAGCAAGTATCTGGCTGTTGTGCAGAGGGATTTGACGAATGGTCCTGAACAGCCGATGCATGTGATGAGCCTGGCTACTTCGCTTGCCTATCGGCGTTATCTGAGAGGGCGGCATCCAATGACCTTTGTGAGCATGGATAATTGCTCCCATAACGGTGATCTGTTAAAGGATAGTATGATTGCCATCGCCAAGGAGTGGGCTCGCAGAGGCCTGGTAAAGGAAGGATTTGCAGACTATCTGCAGAATGAGGAGAAAATAACCTTCCCCCTAACCATGATTGACAAAATCACCCCCCGCCCTTCCTTGCAAGTACAGTCTGCTCTTCGGAAGCTGGGGTTAGCTGACATGGAGATGATCGTTACCTCCAGGCATACGTATACGGCTCCCTTTGTCAATGCTGAGGTTAGCGAGTATTTGGTCATTGAAGACAAGTTTACGAACGGGAGACCTGCACTGGAGGAAGCTGGCATCATCTTCACGAATCGGGATACGGTGGACAAAGTGGAGAAGATGAAAGTCACTACCTGTCTCAATCCGCTGCATACAGCGCTGGCCCTCGCTGGGTGTCTGCTTGGGTACGAGCTCATCGCAGATGAAATGAAGGATCAGACATTACGTCGTCTGGTGGAAACCATCGGCTACAAGGAAGGCTTACCTGTTGTAATTGATCCCGGAATTATCCAACCGAAACCATTTATTGACGAGGTATTGCAGGAACGCTTCGCCAATCCCTATATTCCGGATACGCCACAGCGGATTGCAACAGATACGTCTCAAAAGATGAGCATCCGTTTTGGGGAAACCATAAAGTCTTATGCTAGCACAGCAGGGCTTGATCCTACGAACTTGACTGCTATCCCCTTGACCATTGCGATCTGGTGTCGCTATTTGCTGGGAGTGGATGATCAAGGAGAACCCTTCACACTCAGTCCGGACCCGTTACTGGATACGTTGCAGGGATATTTGCAGAATACGAAGCTGGGCGATCAGACCTCCGAGGTTCGCTGCCTCCTCGAGGATGACAAACTGTTCGGTGTCCGATTATATGAAATTGGCTTGGGTGACAAGATTGAAGCCATGTTTTATGAAATGCTGGCAGGTCCCGGAGCAGTCCGAAGCACGATAGAGAAGTATGTGAACTAGAACTTACATTAATGCAATCCCCCCTGCCAGAAACTTTAGTCAGGGGGATTGCATTAATGAGAACCAATTCTTTAAATAATCAAATTCAACATGACTAATCATCTGTTCTTCTCCCCTTTTTTGGGTTCGCAAAGTAATATCAAATCCCGGGTTGCTTCACCCGCGAATACCGTTTTTCAACTCGCTAGAATGCACGTTTTAGAAGCAAATAGTAGAATGAACATTCTAGTATCATAAAAAAATGTAATATTACTTAGAAGGTCACAATCACTTTGCCTTGGGAGTGGCCCGTTGACACTTTAATCAACGCTTTGTTAATGTCATCAAACGTATAAATTGAATCTATAGAGGGCTTGATATTTTCTTTTTCAACAAGTTTAGTGATTTCTTGTAATTGACTTCCATTGGCTTGCACAAATAAAAAGTGATATTCATTTTGATTCTTACGTGCTAAAGAATCTAAGCGAGCACCCACTAGACCAAACAATGCTTTTTTCCACATTGGAAAATGATTGTCAACCGCAAAGCGATAATTAGGTCCGGCTTTCAATGATACCAATTTCCCTTGTGGTTTTAAAATACCCAGTTCAGCTTTGATCTCTTTGGTACCCAAGGTGTCGATCACATAATCGATATCGGACAGTATGTTAGCATAATTCTCTGCCTTATAATTTATGAATTGATCAGCCCCGATCGACAGTATACGTGATCTGCCTCTTTCACTTCCACTTGTAATAACAAATAATCCCAGTGATTTGGCAATAGGGATTGCCATAGCGCCAAATCCTCCGGTTCCTCCAGGAATGAATAGCTTTTTATTCGGCTGGACATGGAGTACATCGTGCAATGCTTGATAAGCAGTCAAGGCAGTAAGGGGTACAGCAGCTGCTTCAATAAAAGATAGATTTTCAGGCATGATGGATAAAGCATCTTCATTTACGGCCGCATACTCAGCAAAAGCACCGATTTTATTAAGCGGCAACCTTGTATAAACAGGGTCACCAACCTTAAAATTCAAAACATCATCACCAACAGCTTCAATAACCCCAGATAGTTCATTCCCTAAAGTTAATGGCAACTTATAGTCGGCAATCATCCGAACACTGCCATTCAGATTAAGAATGTCCAGTGGATTTACACCTGCAGCTTTTACTTTGACAAGTACCTCATGGCTATTGATCTGTGGTATGTTTACATCATTTAATTCCACATGGATTATTTTTGAATATTTCTGTACTTGTGCTGCTCTCATATTCATCCTCTTCCTTTGCTAATTTGGAGATAGCATACCCATGAACGCAATCGAGTTTTTAGGTTGACCCGCTCGCTATACCATTATTTACTAAATATGTTTTTTTGAAAACATCGAACATCTTAGACTAAAAACGTGGCGTACAATTTTCAGTTGTACGCCATGTTTCGGCCTTTATGTTATTGTAGACCCTCTTGCGATTCTAATTCTTCCATCGTAGGATAATCCGTGTAACCTTTACTTCCCAAACCAAAGAATGTAGACGGATCTGCTTCATTTAGTTGCGCACCTTTTTGAAGTCGTTCCACTAAATCTGGATTGGCTAATGACCATACACCAACAGGCACCAAATCAGCAAGGCCACTTTCTATATCCAAGCTAAGATCTTCTAGAGCTCGTCCAGCACGATTGACTAACAATGGATTTGTCCAGATTGAGCGAATGTCTTGGAGCAGCTTTTCATTTCCAAGATGCATAACATGAAGGTAAGCTAAATCCAATTGAGCTAATTCCGTTACAAGGTAGCGATAAAGTTCAGGGTCTTGTTCACCATCCTGAATCCCACCAAGAGGTGTCCCTGGCGAAATACGGAAGCCTGTTCTATCAGCTCCAATTTCTTCGACGATGGCTTTCGTTACTTCAATCGCGAAGCGAGCACGATTTTCTATAGATCCCCCATATTCGTCTGTCCGTATATTCGAGTTTTCTCCGATAAATTGATTAATCAGATAACCATTGGCTCCATGAATTTCAACGCCATCCGCGCCTGCTTTGATAGCCGCTGCTGCTGCTTTGCGGAAATCCGCAATGGTAGTTTGTATGTCCTTTTTACTTAACTCACGAGGGACGGGGATGTCCTGCATACCTTTAGCAGTAAACATTTCTACACCGGGCGCGATTGCAGATGGCGCAACAGGTTGGCGATGATGTGGTGTATTATCAGGGTGCGACATGCGACCAGCATGCATTAACTGGATATACATATATCCACCTGCTTCGTGCACTGCATCGGTCACCTTTTTCCATCCTTCAATATGTTTATCCGTATAAATCCCAGGTGTCCATAAGTACCCTTGACCATCATCAGAAGGTTGTGTACCCTCCGTAATAATGAGTCCCATTGATGCACGCTGAGCATAATAAAGGGAAGTTAGCTCTCCCGGTGTACCATCTTCTTGCGATCTACTACGTGTCATTGGTGCCATGGCTAAACGATGAGGTAATTCCATTGTTCCAATGTTTGTTTTACTCCACAACTTTTTCACTCGGATACTCTCCTCTTTTAATGTATTCAAAGATATATGAATTGAATTTAAAATTCTGAAATGATTGGATAGATTTGGCCTCTCAGGTTGAAATCATAGTTCTGGTCTACAATACCTACCACTTCGTTGTTATCATAAAGATCCACCATGAAGCCCGCCATTTGTTTGGCAGTGTGGTACTTAGGCATGTTTGCTTTGTAATCAAATTCTTCAGTATCTAATGATTTCTTCACGAATTCCGTTTCCGTTATAGATGGTGCTAAAACCTTTGCTTTTAGTTTTGCACCTTTCATTTCTAGTTCTTTTGCAAGGCCTTCTGTGAAGGCACTAACGTAATATTTAGATGCAGAATAAGCAACACTCCCAACAGCAATGGCATATCCGAGTGCGGATGAGACGTTAATTAACTGAGTTCCTTCTACATCAGCATAATCTCGTACATATAGTGTAGAAAGGATCGTCAAGGTTTCAATGTTAACACGTAGCATAGTTTCAACTTTATCTAAATTCTGTTCTGCTACAAAAGAAGCTTCACCGAGCCCCGCATTGTTAATCCAGGTCTCAATTTGGTATTCCTTTAAATTGTTATATAGTGTGTAGGCCTGGTCTGTAACAGATAGGTCACTTGTACGAACAATAACATTTATAGTAGGATCCATATCCAGAATTGCTGATTTGAGTTCTTCTAATTTATCCAATCTTCTAGCTACCAAGATTAAGTTTTTGCCACGTGCAGCAAACGCCAATGCCGTTTCATATCCAATCCCTGAACTTGCTCCTGTAATAACTGTATACTTCATAATATTCTCTCCTTCATAACATGCAGATTAGTGTAAATGAGTTTTAAAGATGATTTTAGAACGATCATTCTTATTAGGGTAAAAAAAGTTAGATCTAACTTGCTATTAGCATATCAATTTTAGAACGAACAGTAAAGAATTTTTTTATGACTAAAATTTTAATTTTGGAGCGGTATTCCTTGACTTGTATGAGGCATAAGATACAAGTTCTTTCTTTCATTAGAGGGACAAGAAAAAACTTGTATCACGGAAACAAACAGTCCTCTATTTAGGTGACTCCTTTTGCCTGTCATGCTGTAATTCCACTTTTAATCTAAAGCGGTCAGTGTCATATCAATAATATTCTTTAATTTTTGCTGATCCGTTGTTGTCTTAACCAACGTACGTAGCCCTAACCACGCATTCATTAAATAATGAGAAATAACTACAGGATCCAAGTCAGCCTTGAACTCACCCGATTGTTGACCCTTCAGAACAAGGTTAGTCAAGAGTTCCTCAGTTCGCGAATAACTCTCATCAACTAAGGATGCAACTTCAGGATCCAACACGCCGAGTTCCACGCCTGAATTCACGAGAAAACACCCTAGAGGTTCTCCTTCATTTCTTACTGTCGCCTCAAACAACTCCCGAATTAATTCTTTGATCGGTTTTTGTTTTTCAATCAGAAACCTCATTTTGCTGGTCTGCTTCGTTTCATATCGTTCGAGAGCTTTCATAAATAAGGCATGCTTATCCCCAAAGGTATCATAGATACTTCTTCGGTGAATGCCCATAAACTCAACCAAATCTTGCATTGAAGTTTTCTCATATCCTTGTGCCCAAAACAGGTGTATCGCTTTATCTAATACTTCATTAACTTCAAATTCTTTTGATCTTGCCATCGTCATCACCTCGAATAATCATTATACAATGTAGTGAAGGATCGGCAAACTAGATTTAAAATATGTGAATACATTACAGCTATGAGGTCTGTCTTATATATTTAACCCAGAATTCTTCGTTTGTCTGCTTGTAACCAATCAGGCGTCCATCCTTTTTCCAGGGCATCCAGGGTTACTCCTGGCGGAACGATAGCATCTATCGCATCCAGGATATCAGTGCTTAATTGGATGTCGCTGCCTTTTAACGTTTCACGAAGTTGCTCAATTGTTCTTGCCCCCACTATAGCAGAAGTAACTGACGAATGAGCTTGTGTAAATGCCATGGCAAGATGTGGCAAAGTTAATCCTGCTTCATTTGCAAGGGTTTGGAGCTTAGCAACGGCTTCCAACTTGATGCGATTTTCTTCTCGATTCGGATCTACAACAGTTGAAAGTTTCCCTAGAGAACTTGCTGCTCTTGAATCTGGGGCAACAGCTTCTCCCGAGCGGTATTTTCCCGTTAGTAGACCACCCGAAAGTGGGCTCCAAACCATTACGCCCATTCCGTATTTAGCGGTTGCAGCAAGCAAATCGAATTCGATGCTTCGATTCAATATGGAATACGGGGCTTGCTCGGATACAAAGCGTGCGGTATTTTTGCGTTCGCTAGTCCATTGTGCTTCGGTCACTTGCCATGCCTGAAAATTGGATGTACCAATATAGCGAATCTTCCCTTCACGAACCAGGTCCGTAAGTGCGTCAAGACTCTCTTCAATGTCAGTATGGAGATCTGGCTGATGTAGTTGATACAAATCGATATAGTCCGTTTGCAACCTTCTCAAGCTTCCCTCTACTGCACGCTTAATCCAATATTTTGAGTTACCGGATTGATTAAGCCCACTGCCCATGGGCATTCCGCCTTTCGTGGCCAGAATAACATCCTGTCTGCGTCCTTTTAGGATGTGACCCAGAATTTCTTCGGATTGACCACTTGAATAGACATCCGCTGTATCGATCAGATTAATGCCTCCAGCCAAAGCCTCATCTAACATGACTGCAGCTTCTTTCTCCGTATTGTTGCCCCAAAAACCAAAAGTACCTGTACCTAATACAAATCTGCTTATTTTAAGGCCTGTATTTCCTAATACACGATATTCCATGTTCAATCCATCCCTTCTCCATCTGCTATAATTAGAATGATCGTTCTAATATTTGTAGAAGAGTCCACGGCAAGATCTCACACCACTCCTCATAACTCTTGGCTTCTTATCCGTGTATTCCTCCTACGCCAACAATATAACATATTTAGAATGATCGGTAAAGAATGATTTTATGCCCGAAATTAAGATCCTTCCTGAAAATGAACTAAGAAGACTCCAAAGCCGCGGTCAAAACGGAGCTGAAGTCTTCTTTTCAATAGAAATGAACATTCAAAGCGGGATGTAAAATTTACATTAGTTTACGCATCTAACGTATACAAGGGCAGGTTTTCCGGTAAAGCCGCCGGGCGCAGACATGTGCTCTGCATTGGATAGAAGGTTTGCTGATCGGAGGAATCGTGGAACGCCCACATCGCCTCCAGCACATGATAAGCCAATTCACCACTGGCGCGGTGAGGCCGTCCGCTGCGGATAGCGTAGGCCATATCGGCAACACCGATGCCCCGTGTGTTTTCCTGGTAGCCCGACAACAGCGGTACCTCTGTCCATTCTTGCTCGCCCAGCAGTCTGTAGCGAACTGGCCCTCCGAACGTGTTCGGGTCAGGCACTTGTAGCGTGCCCTGAGTGCCGTATACCTCGATCGGTGGCAGAGTGCTTCCACCAAAGATGTCAAAGCTGGTAATGAGCGTGCCGACAGCCCCCTGCTTGAAGCGCAGTAATCCGGCCACATGGGTCGGTATATCGACCGGGATGGTCTGACCTCTCTTTTTCTCGCTCGTAATCGTTCGCTGATCCAGCGCCTTGCCTGTCATGCCCGAAATGGCAGCAATCGGACCCAGCAATTGCACCAGAGCCGTCAAATAATAAGGGCCCATATCAAACATTGGACCGCCACCGACTGCATAATAAAATTCAGGATCAGGATGCCAATGTTCATGTCCACGGCTCATCATGAAAGCCGTAGCGGCTACCGGACTCCCAATGACTCCGTCTTCAATCAGCTTCAATGATGTCTGTATACCGGAACCGAAGAAGGTCTCTGGTGCGCAGCCGACAAGCAGTCCCTTTTGATGAGCAAGATCCAAGACAGCCTGCCCCTGCTCACGGGTGACGGCAAGTGGCTTCTCCACATAGACATGCTTGCCTGCCTCAAGAGCTCTGAGACATACGTCGGCGTGAACGCCCGGAATGGTCAAATTAATGATGAGTTCGATCTCCGGATCAGCCAAAATCTCATCTACCGAATATACATGCGGAACGTTGAACGCTACCGCCTGCTCCTCTGCCCGACCTTGGTCCAGATCCGCTACTGCGTACAGCTCCAGAATGTCGAAACGATGGCAATTTTCCATGTAAATTCCGCTAATTTTACCACATCCGATAATGCCTACTTTCATTTTGTTCATGCCTAGACTCCCTTCTTCTTCAGAAAAAATGGATAATGGCATTCTTTTATTACCGCTGTTGGTTGTCTGTCATGCCTGTATAAGCTTCTGCCAGAGAGTTGCCCCGGGTGGCCACCGCCTGTTTGCCTGCTGCTGCCCACAGAAACCCGCTGCGCATCATCTCGGTCACTTGAGGCATATCTATGATATCTGCGTGATGGCCCAGCGAATTGTAGAAGACGCGGCCGTTCCCCCAGCGCTTCGTCCATACAACGGGCATATCCACTGGCCCATTGGCTGAATGAGGGCCTGGTACGATCGGAAAGCGTGTGGTTGCCAGCACTTCAACTGCCGGGTCTACGTGGAGGTAATACTGCTCGCTTTTGACCTGAAAATCCTCAATATGGTCTAGAAGTGGGCTGGAGCCGCGCTTCATATTCACCATGTACTCTACGCCGTCATTGCCGGGATGCGCAACCCATTGCCCGCCTGTCATAAACTGCCAGTCCACGTTGTTCCGGAAGGCATCACACATGCCGCCATGGCAGCCTGTGAGACCTACGCCGCTTTGAACCGCAGCTGAGACATTATTGACCAGTTCCTGCTCAATCTGTCCCATGGTCCACATTGGAACGATCAGGTCCAAGTCAAGCAGTTTCTCAGCATCCTGGTAGGCTTCCAGGGTATTAGACACTTCCACCTCGAACTGCTCTTCCTTCAAAATGCGTTCAAAAATGGCCGCGACCTGCTCCGGCTCATGTCCGTTCCATCCACCCCATACAATCAGTGCCTTGCGCATCTGTAATCCACTCACCTTTCGGAATGTATTGTTATACTACATTTCTTCAATGGATACCCAGCGGCGTTCCTCTATGGATCGTTCTATCGCTTCAAGCACAGCCTGACAAGCAACACCGTCGTGGAAGTTCGGCGACGGTTGCCGTCCTTCAGAGATGGCACTCAACATCTCAAGCATCTCATGGGTGAAGGTATGTTCGAATCCAATCGTATGTCCTGGAGGCCACCAGGCTTCGGAGTACTTGTGTGCCGGATCGGTGGCGAGTACGCGGCGAAAGCCCTGAACGTCCTCCTCATCCTGTGTGAAATACACTTCCAGTTCGTTCATTCGTTCAAAGTCAAACCGCACACTGCCTAGGCTACCGTTGATCTCGAATGAATTTGTGCTCCGATGTCCGGCAGCAAAACGTGTGGCCTCGAAGCTGCCCAGCGCACCTCCGGCGAAGCGTGCCAGGAACAACGTGGCATCATCGACTGTCACTTCTCCCATCGGAGCATTTGCTTCAGTACTCCTTTTGGAGCTCAACCCGCTCATCTCCAAAGCCAACGGGCGCTGTTTGATGAATGTCTCGCTCATGCCGATCACTTCATGGAACTCGCCGACCAAGAAGCGAGCGAGATCAATCAGATGGGCGCTAAGATCACCATGAGAGCCAGAACCGGCCACTTCTTTTTGCAGCCGCCATACCAGGGGGAAGGACGGGTCCATGATCCAGTCTTGAAGGAAGAAGGCACGGAAATGATAAATTTTGCCTAGGCGTCCGCTCTCGACTAGCTGCTTAGCCAGCTGGACAGCCGGAGAAAAACGGTAGTTGAAGCCTACCATATGTCTGACCCCTGCTTCCTCTGCTACCTGCAGCATGTCACGTGAATCCGCCAGCGAGAGCGCAAGTGGCTTCTCACAGAATAGATGCTTGCCATGAAGAGCTGCCTCAACGACAATTTCCTTATGGGCATTACTCGGGGCGTTAATGTCAATGAGGTCAATATCGTTACGTTTCACTAGATCACGCCAATCCGTAACACTTTCGGTCCAGCCGTACTGGCGGGCAGCTGCCTGAACCCCCTGCTCGTTGCGTCCACAGATAACAGACATCTCTGGCTGCAGCGGGGCATCTGGGAAGAACATGGGTAGACTACGGTAAGCGTTGCTGTGAGCCTTGCCCATAAATTTGTAGCCAACCATTCCGATACGAAGACGATTAGACATGTCGTGATCCTCCTTATGGGTCTGAGTTTCAACGAATTTTTGACGAATGGTGTTATGGACGAATGGATGACGCCCTGATAATCAGCTCTGTGGACAGGAGTTCTCTTATCGAGTCGCGCCCGGTTAGTTCCAAGGCTGGAATAAGATTCAGAGAATCGGGTATAAGCTTCGAGGCTGCAAGCTCCCCCATCTCATAAAAAGGTACGCGGACACTGCTTAGCGGCGGAACAGCCATCTCAGCCGCATCCGAATCGTCATAGCCTACAAACGCCGGAAACCGGTCAGCTGCCAGTCCGCGCTCACGGAGACCCTGCATTACCCCGAGGGCCATCCGGTCGTTCGCCGCAAATACAGCATCAATATCATTCAATTTGTCTGCGATTATAGCTGAGGCTTCGAGCCCGCTTCGACGGCTGTAATTACCTTCCAGAAGCAGATCGTGGTCATATTCAATACCGGCCTCCTGAAGCGCGGTACGGTAACCCTTCAATCGCTCAGTACTGTTGGAATAGATGTCCGGGCCGTTGAGAAAGGCAATCCGCTTGTATCCCTGCTCGATGAGGTGACTTACAGCCGCCCGGCTGCCTTCTACATGGTCTGCATCCACTTCACAGAACGATTGCCCTTCAAAATGGTGATTCATGACGCAGAACGGACGTCCTTCTTCCTGAAGTCTCTTTAGAGCTTCCTCCTCATCGTGGTCATCCCTGGCTCCAAGGATGATACAGGTATCGATTCTTTGCTGGCGGAAAAGACTACTGTAATCAATACGTTCCCCCGGCTTTCGGAACAATAGAAGCAGATCGAGCCCGCTGTCTCTGGCCTTGTTTCCGATACCGCTCAGCATCTCAGAGAAAAAATAGGCTGAGAACAGGTGCGCCTTCGGGACATAAGGCATAACTACACCAAGATGGCCACTCTTACTTCGGGCAAAGTTACGAGCCAGCGCACTGGGTACATATCCAAGCTGATTAGCTGCGTCCAGAACCCTTCTCCGCGTATCCTCTTTGATAGGACCTACTGCATTCAAGACCCGAGATACCGTCGCTTCAGACACGCCGGAAAGTTCTGCTACTTCCTTGCGCGAAACGATATTACCCACCTCCAAATCATTTTATGTACGCGCGTACATTTTCTCATGCAGCCATACCTCTGTCAATCCCCAAAAAGCGTACCCCATAGATGGATAAGCTCTTTTCGTTACTCAAAGGACAGGGTCTCGATTCCTTAAGGCTTAAGCAAGCTAATCATTCCTACTCCAATCATAAGTACTGTAATTCCCGCAAGTATCCCTATCCATTGCTTTAAACTCTTCTTTTCCTTAAATATTAAAATGCTGCCAACACAAGCAATCGCAATGCTCGCTTGAGAGATCGGAAAACTAGCCGCCATGCCGATCAGCCCGTTGGAAATAAATAATGCTAGATTCGCGATGCTCCAAACCAATCCTGTAGGTAAATTGCGAACCACCAGAGAGAATCGTAGCCGCTTTTTGCCCTTCAGGTTCATGACCATGGCTGAGCATAGCATACCGAGCGATTGCGGCAGAATGACGGATAGTCCCGATATATGAAAGAACTGATTAATAACGACATAACTACTTAAAGCTAACCCCGAGCAAACCAACATTATGATAATGGGTACCGGCAAAGGCTTGGACAACCCAGCAGACTTGCCCTGATAGCTGGTTAACAGAACCCCTGCCAATATACACAGAAGAGAACCAACGCCTATCCCATATTGGTACCCTGTTATCCATTCACCCAAAATAAGTGCGGCAAATAGCGTCGTCCCTATCAACTGCAGACCACAAATCACAGGAATGGCGATCGATACGCTTACTTTTTGAAAAGCTTGAAACTGAAGCAATTGTCCAGCAGCCCAGAAAATACCAGATATAAAACTTACCACAAAATGAATCGGTGCTAATGAGGTAGGGTGAATGATATACAAGCACAGGGCAAACAGCACAGCACCAATCACGGTACCTGTCAGCTGTTCTCGGGGACTGGCTTTTGTTATATGTGCCAATATCGGCATAACTCCCCAGCCAACGGCTGGAATAAAAGCAATAATGAAATCCACGTGCGGAATTCTCCTCCCGTAAAAAGTACTCTTCCTACAATTGTTAAATATGCCATGCAGGAAAAAATCTACAGTTTTACGATAGCAAAAAAAACCGCTTCTAAATACAAATATTTTTATAGATTAATATAGCAAAATCAAAGAAATTGTTTTCTATACGCACTGGGAGATATACTCATTACATTTCTAAAAGCCCGTGAAAAGGTCAATTGATCGGTATAGCCGACCGAATTTGATATGACCTGAATCGAATAGTCTGTATGTTGCAGCAGTTCGCACGCTTTTTTAATCCTGAGGTCTATCAGATATTGTTTAGGCGTTTCACCAGTCTCAAGTTTGAAAACGGAGGTCAGATAATTCTGATGTAAACCGAGGTACTCCGCTACTTCACTAATCTGGATGCCGCTGATGTAGTTTTTCTCAATAAAGTTTATCGCTTGAACCGAATAAGGAAGCTGATCCTTTACCGACATCGTTTCTCCCAAGTCGTGCACAAGTTTGGCGAGAATATGGAATAAATACCCCTGTATAGCCAACGATGAAGAAAGTGTGTTATCTCCGATTCGCAACATCTCAAGAATCGTGGAATGAAAGAACGTAATATCTTCAATATCGATTACATAAGGGTTCTGGCTTGGAAGTGATATGTTCTGCAGGTAGATGTCAGATTTAATGCCCATAAAGCCGACCCAACAGTACTCCCAAGGCTCGGCTTCATCCGCCTGGTAATAAGCTACCCTATTGGCTGGAATTAAAAAAGCCTGTCCTTCTCCTATATCGTAATTTTTGTTGTCAATCACCAACCTACCTCGTCCTTTTAGCACAAAATGAACCAGATTAAAATCGCGGGCGATGGGTCCAAAATCCTGATTGGATAAGCAGAGCTCTGTGCCACAGTTATATAAAATCAAATCTGATATATTTTTATGCTCTGAACTGGTATACGTATCAACATATTGAATCATATTCTCGCCCATTGCTAACCTCCCCACTTTCCCAAATAAAGAACCTATGCTTGTTAATTTATCAGTATAGCATAAGTTAAGGATGACAAATATCCAGAAAAGGTTTAGCTCTAAACTATAGTTTTTTGTAAGGTTCTTTGTTTTTCCTATATTCGACTTAAAAAAAGTCATGTATTTTCTATCACTACCTTTGTTATGCTGATTCAATAATAACGCTTTCAAGTGGTTCGACATATTTTGAAAGGGGCTATGTACATGGCTAGTCTACAAGTTAACCAAAAGGAACGGACATTTCACTTAACGAACAAATACTGCAGTTATCTTTTCCGTGTCATGGAGAACGGGCAATTGGAGCATGTATATTACGGCAAAAAAGTAGAGTACCTGGGTCAATATGACCGTTTTATCGAGCGAAGCTACCGTCCCGTGTCTGTCGGTGAGTTTGATAGTGACTTGGTGACATCGTTGGAAAGTATTAAGCAGGAATTTCCTTCTGCGGGAAGTGGAGACTTTCGAGAGCCAGCAATTGAGATCATACAGGAGGACGGATCTCATATAATGGAGTTCACTTATGACCGTTACGAGGTAATCACTGAGAAGCCTAAAATCCCCCATCTTCCAGCTACGTTTTGTAAGGAAGCACATGAAGCAGAGACACTCCTCATAACGCTGACCGATTCTCTTACAGGAGCGGTGGCCGTGCTTGCTTACACCATCTTCAGCGAACTGCCCGTGATCACGAGATCCGTATCCATAACAAATTCCGGGAATAATCCCCTGAGAGTCAACCGTCTAATGAGCCTGAGTCTTGATCTCCCTGACTCCGAATATGAAATTATTCATTTATCAGGGGCTTGGGGTAGGGAACGTCATGTGGAGCGTACACCATTGAGACCTGGGCTACAGTCGATTGGGAGCACACGAGGAATTAGTAGTCATGTTCACAACCCATTTCTGGCGCTTGCCAAACCTGGATCACAGGAACACCAAGGAGAAGTGTATGCGGTTAATCTCGTTTACAGCGGGAACTTTCTTGCTCAGGCGGAAGTGGACAGCTATTCAACTACCCGATTGATGATCGGCATTCATCCTGACAAATTCTGCTGGACCCTGAAGCCAGGAGAATGTTTTTATTCGCCTGAAGCAGTTCTGGTCTATTCTGAGAGCGGTTTAAATGGCATGAGCCAAGCATACCATAGCCTGTACAATAAACACTTAATTCGCAGCAGTTGGACCGAGCGGGAACGACCTGTATTGATCAATAACTGGGAGGGGACCTATTTTGATTTTACTGAGCAGAAAATAGTTGATATGGCAAAAAAAGCAGGTGAACTGGGGATTGAACTCTTTGTCTTGGATGACGGATGGTTCGGTCGAAGAAACAATGATACCTCTTCCCTCGGTGACTGGTTTGAAAATCCTGAAAAGCTACCGGACGGGATCTCGAATTTGGCAAAGAAGATCAATGCGCTCGGGATGAAATTCGGTCTTTGGTTCGAGCCGGAAATGGTTAACTCCGACTCTCATATTATGAGGGAGCATCCAGACTGGGTTGTGGGAACACCCGGCCGTCAACGCAAGCATGGACGCCATCAATATGTTCTTGATTATTCCCAACCACCTGTTGTGGATTACCTGTTTAAGTTAATGGATGACGTTCTCTCTTCTGCTCGGATCGAATACGTAAAATGGGATATGAATCGCTGTATTTCAGAAGCCTATTCGTTATCTCTGGGCAAGGAAAGACAGGGCGAATTTTTTCACCGCTATGTCTTGGGTGTATATGCTTTATATGAGAAGCTGATTACCGAACATCCTGAGATTTTGTTTGAGTCCTGTGCTTCCGGTGGAGGACGGTTTGATCCTGGGATGCTTTATTATGCTCCGCAAACATGGACAAGCGACGATAGTGAGGCTATAGAACGTCTGAAGATTCAGTATGGTACATCCATGGCCTATCCGCTTAGCAGCATGGGAGCTCATGTGTCAACCATCCCGAACCACCAGGTAGGCAGAACCGCACCGCTGCAAACCAGATCCAATGTCGCCTACTTTGGTATATTCGGTTATGAACTTGACCCATTGGCTTTGTCCGAAGAAGAGTGCAATGTAATTAAAAAACAAATACAAGTGTATAAACGTCACCGACAATTAATTACACAGGGAACCTTTTACCGTCTGCTAAGTCCCTTTGAAAAAAATGAGACTGCCTGGATGGTCATTGATGCAGAATGTGAGCATGCTCTCGTTGGTTGGTACCAGGTGCTCTCGCGTCCGAATCAAGCTTATTTACGACTAAAGCTAGTCGGGCTGGACGAAATGGCAGTATATTTTGTGGAAGAGCTGGGCCAACGTTTTACCGGCAGCGAGTTAATGAACATTGGACTTATACTCACCCCGCCTCATAAGGCGGGACAGGATTTTAATATTGCGGAGAAATACGATTTCTCATCTCAATTATTTACTTTAACAAAAGAGATTTCCTCATGATTGGATTATGACTTGAAGAATTAGATCAAAGACCCGTTCTTTTCTCCAGTGCAGGGACCTTATGGCGTCGAATTGGCTCAGATTGCAGTCGAAGGAAGCAGCACCTATCGAATCCGAGATGCTATTGACTATATCGTCCGGAATTGGGACCAGTCTTTTCGGATCGAAGATCTTGCAGACACCGCCAGCATGAGTGTTTCTTCGTTCCATCGGCATTTTAAAGAGGTAACCGCCATGAGCCCAATTCAGTTTCTTCATCAATAGACATATTAGTTAAAACATTCAATTATCATTTAGAAATTTAGGGGTTGAACACAGTGAAAGTGGATCAGGGCCAAATACAAGATTGGCGGACTGCTTGGCCTCCTCGATGACCTTCATGACCTTTTCACTATGTGAAAGCATATCCGAAACTTTTTCCAAATCGTTTTCTCGGATGATACGGTCAAATTCAACGAATTCGTCATACATTCGATGCGAATGATCTTTTAGATCCACCCGAATTGGCGTTTCCTTATTCGCAGTGTAATCAAAACAGTCACATATATTAGCTGAACTTGCCATGTGTATATAGCCCTTATTGCCTTGAATGTTCACGGCATTGGGGGCCGTACTATCTTTTGAACCGATGCAGACACACTTGAAATCACCGTAATCAAGTAGCAGCATACCTGAAGTATCAATTCCACGCTCCATGTTCGCCCAATACTCCACTTTCTTAGGGCTCCCGAAGAATCCAACAACAAAATGAATATTATATAAATTAATATCCATCAAGGCTCCCCCAGACATTTCTGGATTAAACGCAGGCTGGATTATTCCCGCTTTGAAAGCTTCATACCGAGATGAGTATTGAGAATAGTTGCATTCAACGATTTTGATCTCACCCAGTTTAGGTAGATACTCCTTCATGGACAAATAATTTTTCAAATATTGATTTGTTATGGCTTCCACCAATACCAGTTTTCTTTGCTGAGCAATTTCTTTTAGCTCTAGGAATTCTTGCAAATTGGAAGTAAACGGCTTCTCACAAATGACATGTTTGCCACTCAATAATGCTTCTTTGGCATATGAATAATGAAGATGATTAGGCAGCCCGATATAAACTGTATCCACTTCACGATTCATCAGCATCTCGCTGTAATCCGAATAAATCTGAGAGATTCCATATCTATGTTGCCAATCCAGTAATTTTTCCTCATGACTAGGTCTAGAACAAATTGCCTTTAATAAAATAGTCGGGATATCCTGAATAAAGCTCAATAGATCCCCTACGATCATCCCTGCTCCGACAATTCCCAACTTCATTTTAGTTGCACTCCTCTATACCTTTTTCGAGTATTTCCATACAAATTATCGTCTCTTCGTCTTTAATCACTTTTTCTTTACCAAGTACGATCGACTGATAGATATCGTCATATATTCGAGCATAGTCTCCCTTTTCAGAAACGACTTTTTCTTCATGATACTCGCCTTTATCATCCAGATATGTTAAGATGCCGTAATGCTCGGGCTGGTCGATGCCGAAATCGGAGTGTCCCTTAGGCAGATAGTATAATTTCAGATGCTCCTCCTGACGATCCTTCGTTTGCTTTATAAAAACGCCTTTTTTGCCGTATACAACAAAACCCGGCCGCTCTTTTAAGCGAAAAAAGCTGGATTTGATGGATACCTTGAGCGATGGATAATAAAAATCCAGATCAAAGTAATCATTCATTCTCCCAGTACCCAGCAATTGACGAACATCATAATGGATTGTGTCCGGCTTCCCAAAATAGGAAAGAACCTGGTCAATGGTATGAACGCCATGTCCATATAGGTAACTGTTATATCTGGAAAAATGAGAAGTGGAGTTTGGGATCTCAGGGCGATAATAATCGTAATGCATCTCCACCTCCAGTAAATCTCCAAGCTTTCCTGATTCAATAACCTTCTGGGTAGTGAGGAAATCCGAATCGTAACGTCTATTCTGATAGCATTGTATAACCAGATTTTTCTCTTTAGCATATTGGAAGATCGACACGGCTTCTTCTTTGGTTAACATAAAAGGTTTCTCAACAAGTACATTTTTCCCGTGGTCTAGCGCCATTTTCGCATAAGAGTAGTGGGATTCTACAGGTGTACAGATAACAATCAACTGAATCTCCTTATCGTTCATTAAAGATTCTATATTATCTGTATACAGCACTTCAGGGATTTTTTTCCACTCCCTTTTATCTAGATTACGGGCATATATCGTCTTCACTTTCAATTCAGCTCTGTTCAATGAAAAAGGAAGATGATAACGGTTCGTGCTTTTCCCATTTCCAATATAACCGATGGTAAGCATATTATTTCCCCCTTAGGCTCTTTTTCATTTATTATAAAAGAAGAACGTTGATCGTAAAGGATTTGCCACCAAAATGGTACATTCAACCGATTATTTTTAAAAATGGTTGTTTATTTTTAAACAAAATGTTTATTTCATATTATTTTTCGAACGTTTTATTCAATTGAGCCGGGGTGAACTTGTTGAAAATACTGATACAATTATCAGAAATGCAAAACTTTACACCAAACGAAAAAAGCATAGCATCCTATATTTTGCTTCATAAGGAAAGTATCCTGCACTTAAATATTCAGGAGCTTGCAAAGGCAACGTATACTTCGCATTCCGCAATTAATCGATTAACACATAAACTTGGGCTATCGGGCTTCAAGGAGTTTATAATCAAACTTGCTCGGGAGTTTCAGCAGAACACCCAGAACATTTCCAATGTAGACCCCAACTATCCCTTCGGTTATGATGAATCCCCACTTCAAGTGGCGAAAGAAATTGCAGAATTAATGAAAGAAACGATTGAAAAAAACTTTACATTCATGGATGATGATTCATTGTCGCAAACAGCCCTATTGCTGGATCAAGCGAAAAGGATCTTTATATATGCGTTGGGCGATTCACAAATCCGTGCGAAAAGTTTCCAAAATAAATTGGTGAAAATAAACAAGTATGTGGTTATAGCTACGGAGCTGTCTGAATGGGCTTACCATACGGCTAATCTTACGACACAGGACTGCGCTGTGTTTTTAACTTACCACGGAAAGTCGCCGATTTTTTTAAAAGCAGCACGGCATTTCGCACATGAAAATATCCCTTTTATCACAATTACAGCAACCAATCAAAGTGAATTGGCCAAACTCAGTAATATCTGTATCCGGGTGCCTAATGATGAAGTAAAACATGCCAAGATTGGTACATTTTCGTCGCAAATTGCTTTTGACTATGTATTAAATGTGATCTATTCCTGTATCTATAAGATCGACTACTTGAAAAACATGCAAACCCTAACACAATCGTTGGAGAATTCGCATCTCAATGACATGATGAATGACGTATAGAGTAATTGTTCTTCCTCTAACTACAAAATAAGCGGAAACTTATGATTTTCTATCGTTACCTCCGTCTATAAAGGTCTAGTCAGCATCATGCTAACTAGACCTTTATTTTATTGCTTCAAGCCCATCAGTACAGCCGATAGCAATCCCGGAAATCGTAAATTCACATCGTCGTACCGGATTGAAATAAAGCGTTGGGTACCCTCTATTCTTGTATGGACGACTCCTGATTCCCGAAGAGCCTTAAAGTGATGGGACAAGGTTGACTTTGGGGCCGAAATATCTATCGAGCTACAGGATTGCTCCCCCTTTTCGTCCAAAATCTTGATGATATTAAGCCGAATCGGGTCACTTAGGGCATATAAAACTGTAGATAGAGTAATTTCATTAACGCTAGGATGATACAGTGTTCTCAAGATCCGTTCACCTTCCTGAATAAAAGAATTATATATAGTTGCATTATAACATATTGCAATGTTATATTTCTAATGTTCGAAAATTATCGAACAATAGAACAAATGGAGGAATTAGTTTTGAATAAAATTATCACCTTGTTTTTCTTTATCATGTTTTTCATCGGCACAGATACGTTCATTGTATCGCCTCTTTTACCTATTCTTCGTGAAAGTTTCGGCATTTCTATCGAGCAATCAGGCTGGATCGTTTCGGCCTATGCTTTAGGTTATGCTGTGTTTGCCTTAATTGCAGGACCTTTGTCAGATGAATGGAATCGAAAAAAAGTACTACTGTTCGGCTTGCTTGGTTTTGGTATCTTTACTTTACTTTGCGGCTTTGCCACGGATTTTTGGACCATGTTTGCTTTTCGCTTTTTGGCTGGGATTAGCGCCGCTTTCGCGTCGCCTCAAGTTTGGGCTGCCATTCCTCAGCTGGTTCAACCACATAAAGTATTAAAAGCCATGGGGGTTGCTACTGCAGGATTGGCCGTTTCCCAAATGCTGGGTGTGCCCATCGGCAGCTATCTCGCTACCACAGGGTGGCAAACACCTTTTATTATGATTGGTTGCTGCACCTTCTTGATCGTTATTTTGACTGCAGTTCTCTTGCCCTCCTTACCTGCTTCTGTACAGAAGCATAAGGCTCCCTCTATTGGGAGTAGATATCGTTCATTACTACGCGGATCAACACCTAAGGTCGCTTTTCTTGCCTACCTCCTGTTCCAACTCGGAAATTTTGCTGCTTTCTCTTTTATTGGCACATGGCTTTCCGATAAATTCAGTCTCAATGTTGCAAGTATTGGTACGGTAATTCTGTTCCTTGGTTTAGGAAATACGATCAGCAGCTTATTTGGTAGTAGCCTAGTTAATAAAGTAGGTGCTAGACACTCTTTGAAATATGGCATAATCTTCATCGGCCTGCTTTATTTACTTCTTCCATATTTACCTAGCGTAACTTATGTCGAAATTACATATTTCCTGATCTTCCTTATCCTTGGAATGATTTTTCCACTTATGATGAGTTTGCTTCAAAGCCTGTCTGCTACAGCACGAGGAACAATTTCATCACTTGCCAATTCTTCTATGTATTGTGGTACGGCGGTTGGCTCTTTCACAGCGGGAATGCTATATGCACACTCTGGTGGTTTTATTTCCGTTAGCCTGTTTACTGTGATTTGTTTTAGTATGTCACTTATCTTGTTCTTACGTAGCGGAGTTTTGAACATTAATATGAGTCAATCTCTATAAACTACTCAACGGTTAGATGGTTATCTAATCTTTAAAATGGAAACCTGTAATTGCCCTTTTCGGCTAGCGATATAAGTTCACTTAAAGTTGAGAAAAAAATCTTATATCGCTAAAAAAGCCGCCATTGTGGCGACTTCATTTCTCCGGTCAAGAATCAACTTTCATCTATTGCTTTTCGAATATCATAATCATTGATATCGATATCTAAATTCATTCCAAGTGCCAACTTTGCCAGCTGATTTCCAATAAAGGGGCCCATGGTCAACCCGGATGCTCCAAGCCCATTTGCCGTTATAAGACCATCCCAGCCTGGAACAGCTCCGATCACCGGTAGAAAACCGGGTGTAAAAGGACGGAAACCAACTCTTACCTCCTGAAAAGTGCTGTTTGCTAAATCAGGGGCCAATTCTAAACCTTTATCCAGAATTTCCTGCATCCCCCCTGCTGTTACTCTCGTATCGTAACCTTCGATTTCATTTTCGTGAGTCGCCCCTATTACGATCTTCTGTTTATCAAAAGCCAGCAGATATTGATCAGAAGGCGGTATGACTACAGGCCAAGTGCCTGTGTCTTGCCTATTAGGAACCTGCAAATGCATAATTTGTGCTTTTTGATAACTAACCTTAAAATGAATGCCCAAAGGCAACAGTAGTTGATTTGCCCATGCACCTGCACAAACAATGACCTTGTCAGACGAGAAGCTTTGTGCACCGACCACTACTCCCGTTACATGGTCGGACTCATATTGAAGCGTAGCATTTCCTTGTATAAGGACCGCCCCGTTTTTTTGTGCTGATCGGACCAACGCATCCCGCAGCGCACGCCCATCTATTCGGGCGGCACCGCTAATATGAACAGAATGATAACCTTCTACTAACAATGGAAACCGTTCATGGGTTTCTTTTTCATTTAGCCGGGTAATTTCACCGATTTCCGGTGCATCCGCTTGTCGTAAGTGTGCCCGCTCCTCCATTTTTTTGATTTTCTCCAAATCATCATGAATACTGAGAGCCCCCACTTGAGCATAGCCAGTTTCTGTTTCTCCCTCGCTTTTGAGTTCTTCAATCAACCCAGGGTAAAAACGCGCTCCCGCTTTGGCTAGCTGGTACCAAGCCTGATTGCGTCGCTGTGATAGCCAGGGACAGATAATGCCAGCAGCGGCATCAGTAGCCTGTCCTTTATCTTTACGATCTACAATAATGACATTAGCACCCATTTTTGCTAGATGGTATGCTGTCGATGCCCCCAGAATTCCTGATCCGATTACTATGACCTTCTTCATGATTACATCCCTTTCCTACATCACTGTATCCATTATAGCGAATAGTGCATGATTGCATAAAGTTTGAAATTAATATTTTAAATCCTTATAAAGTTCTTAGAATTGATCTTTAAAGTAGTTGTCAGAACAAATGAAAAGGATGAACTGATATGGATAACATTATTTTACAGACTAAAAATCTCTGCAAAACTTTCGGACGACAACAGGCGGTGAACAACGTCACACTGTCTATTCAGGAGAATTCCGTCTATGGACTACTTGGCCCAAATGGGGCTGGAAAATCAACCACCTTGAAAATGTTAACCGGTATGCTACGCCCGACATCCGGTGAGATTTTATTTCAAGGAAAACCCTGGTCCCGAAAAGATCTTGCTCAGATCGGCGCACTGATCGAATCCCCTCCACTCTATGAGAATTTGACAGCTAGAGAGAACCTCAAAGTTCGTACAACGTTGCTGGGATTGCCTGATTCGCAGATTGATGAAGTGCTGAACATTGTTGATTTGACCCATACCGGGAAAAAGCGCTCGGGCCAGTTCTCGATGGGTATGAAACAGCGGCTGGGCATTGCCATTGCTCTCCTCAATCATCCCAAGCTATTGATCTTAGATGAGCCAACCAACGGACTAGACCCCATTGGTATTCAGGAGCAACGCGAGTTGATTCGCTCCTTCCCGAAGCAAGGAATTACCGTAATTCTTTCCAGCCATATTTTATCCGAAGTCGAACAAATCGTTGACCATGTCGGTATCATTGCCGGCGGCGTATTAGCTTATCAAGAGGCGGTCACTCCAGGGCAAAACCTGGAATCGTTGTTCATGCAGATTGCACAGGAATACCGAAAAGGGGATGAGTAGGATGCAGCAATATATAGCCGCCGAACATCTAAAATTAAAGCGTACCTTCACAAAAAAGTTGGTCTGGCTTGCCCCCATCGCTACTCTTCTTCTGTGTACCGTACTCATGGGGGGACGTATGCTCCAAAGCGCCAGCTACAATTGGTGGTATTTCATGCTGCTGCCAGGTACCCTCACCTTAATGTGCTCAGGAGTGATCCAAAAGGATGGCAAGAAGCTGAAATACCGTGCTGTCCTCGGCATGGCTGTAGATTTGGCTCAGGTATGGTACGGTAAAATCGGGGTTTGCGTAAGACTCTTAATGGTTTCCTTTATTGTCCTATTTATAGGGATAACTCTTGGCGGATTCGTATTCTCAACTTCCGTGACACTAGCAGGAAGCGTTGCTGCAACTCTAATCCTCTTCATCACCTTTTTGTGGCAAGTTCCACTTTGCCTGTTCCTCACGGACCGAATAGGCATGTTTGCCACTCTAATTATTAACATGCTGGGCAACGTATCTTGCACCATTTTGTTCGCTACGTCCTCTGTGTGGTGGGCGGTCCCTTATGCTATTCCAGCCCGATTAATGTGCGCCGTCATTAAAGTGCTACCTAATGGGCTTGCCGTTCCTTCAGGAGATCCGCTTTTGGATAAAGGCGTGATTGTGCCCGGCCTAGTGATCACAATCTGCCTGTTTATAATTCTGTCGATACTGACGGCGATGTCCTTCCGCAAGCGGGAGGCTAAATAAGATGATTTCTTTTTTCCGCTATCTGAAATCCGATGTGCTTAAACTTAGAAGGCAGCCCTTACTGCTTGTGCAGCTGTTTGTGCCGTTTTTAGGCATAGCAATCTTTCTAGCCTACTATTCCTTTACTCCGTATTCACCGATTTCAAAGGTGGACGGCTATTTGCAGGTCTTGGCCGTGGTTCTTCCTACCATGATTGGTATTGTCTGCTCCATTGCTGTTGAGCAGGAGGCAGTCGCTGGCAATTTCCAGCAGCTATTGATCTCGCCAGTGAAGCTGCTACCTTTCCTGAGCAAGCTCAGCCTGCTCCTGATCTTGGGATTTGGCAGTGTGCTGCTTGCCTCCGGAGGCTTTGGGGCTGGCTATATATATCTTATGAGAGAGTCACCGTATGGCTTGAAGTTTTATGTGTTGGCTGCCTGCATTCTGTTTATGTCCAGTGTATTCCTCTATTTTTTGCATTTTTTCATTAGTTTGCGGTTCGGCAAGGGAGCTTCCATCGGTCTAGGCATTATGGAGAGTCTATTGTCCGCTTTGCTTCTTACAGGGCTGGGTGATCATAATTGGATATTCATCCCCTCTGCTTGGGCTGCCCGGTTCATCACGATCTGGGTGCAATACGATATAAACTCAGCAGTATCTATTCCTGAAGCTATACGGCTTAATTCGGGAGTCAAATATTGCGTAGTAGGGACCGGAGTCATCATGGTATTATTAGGGTTATGGATTTGTCGTTGGGAAGGACACAATTCGTCGGAATAAAGACTAGAGTAAAGAAAGCAAGGGAAGTGAATTAAGCATGGCAAACTTGTTGGCCGTTGATGATGAACCCGCCGTTTTGGCACTCCTTCAAAATATTTTGCAGAAAGATGGCCATGTTGTCACGGTGGTCTCCGACTCTCCACAGGTTCTCACTATGCAGCTTGGAGCCTTTGACCTCATCCTGCTTGACGTGATGATGCCTACCATGGACGGGTTCACACTCTGTCGGGAAATTCGCAGCAAAATAGACTGCCCGATCCTGTTCCTCACCGCAAAATCCATGGAGAACGATGTGATGTTATGGCTTGGGGAAGGGGCCGACGATTATATTGTCAAGCCGTTTGGTGCTGGAGAGTTGCGCGCAAGAATCAACGCCCATCTCAGACGGGAGAATCGTGAACGGCGTAATGTATTCTGCATCGGGGAAGTTCATTTCAATCTGTCCGGCAAGGAAATCACCGTTCAGAATGTTGTAGTCCCGTTTACCAAAAGCGAATATGAGATATGTAAGTTTCTAGCCCTGAACTGGGGACAGGTGTTCCC
Source organism: Paenibacillus sp. CH40 (assembly GCF_024213605.1). Classification (NCBI taxonomy): domain Bacteria; kingdom Bacillati; phylum Bacillota; class Bacilli; order Caryophanales; family Paenibacillaceae; genus Paenibacillus; species Paenibacillus sp. CH40. Next base: position 1,281,681 of record NZ_JANAVQ010000001.1, on the reverse strand, counting down.
TAAAGAGCAGATTTACGAAGCTGTCTTCGGCTTGGATGGGGACAGCGATTCCGCCACCATCGTGGAGCATATTAAAAATATCCGAGCTAAGCTTGGCAAAGTAGAGGTTTCGCCAGTGGAGACGGTTTGGGGGATCGGGTACCGATGGAAGTAACCAAAGTACAGCAAGCATGCAAGACAACCAAACTACGAACCATTTTTCTGGGTTATTTAGTTATGTTCTGTATCGGGACGATTGCGCTCGCTCTGTTCCTGGTTCTCATCTTCTATGTCCTGATGTCTTGTGGGACCATTCTCCCCGCGAACTATGCTGAGAATCAGGTGCGGGAGGACAAGACAAACATTGAAGCTGGCAAGACCCTACAGCCGGATTCTCGGCAGAAACTGTATAAATACGCATCATTCACTTCGGAAGGCCGCCTCAATGAGGGAAACCTTTCTGAAAAGCAGGCTCAAACTGCTTGGAGTGTTACGCAGCAGAACGATACTGCTTATCAATTTCCCTATAACTATGTAAAAGTCTCACATAATGATAAAGTTACTGTGATGCGCTATTCTGTCTCGGCTCAGTTTGAACTTCCTATCCTGCGTCAATACCTGCCGAACGCGGAATTGTCCTTTTTTGCCGTGTTCTGTATCGCCTTTCTGGGGGGAGGTGCCTTGCTAGCTTCCTCCTTCGGACGAAAGCTGGCACGTAAGATGAGTGGGTTGCAGCAGGCCACCAAACAAATTCAAGCACAGGATCTGGACTTCTCAATCGAATTCAGTGGCGTGATGGAGATCGATCAGGTGCTGCATTCCATGGATAAAATGAAAGAAACTTTAAAGACTTCGCTTCAGAAACAGTGGAATCTGGAAAGATCCCGCCGCGAGCAAATATCCGCCCTAGCACACGATGTCAAAACACCACTCACTATCGTTCGTGGAAACGTAGAGCTACTGTCCGAGACCGACCAGTCCGAAGAGCAAAAGAACTATACGGATTATATATCGGAAAGCACCAGGCAGATGGAGCAGTATATTAAGACTCTTATTGAAATTTCAAAAGCGGAAACGCTTGTCACCCTGCGGGCGGAAACGATGGATGCTGACTTCTATTTAACGAAAGTAAAAGATCAGATAATGGCCTTGGCTGCTGTCAAAAAAATATCTGTAGCATTCGCTGCATATAACCTCCCTAAGACGCTGTATGCAGACCCAGTTCTACTTGAGCGAGCTATTATGAATGTTGCTTCTAATGCGGTAGATCAGGCGCCTGAATATAGCGAGATCCAGCTGACCGTAGAGTCTGGGGAAGACTGCATTCGGTTCAGCATCTTAGACGAAGGCCCAGGTTTCTCTCCGGAAGGCCTCAAACAGGCCGCCGAGCAGTTCTATATGGGTGACTCGTCCAGAAGAATAAATGGACATTACGGTATGGGTCTGTATATAACAAAATCCATTGTCAATCTACATGGCGGAAAGCTGATCATCACCAACTCCACCCAGACAGGCGGCGGACAGGTAAGCATTGAGATTCCGTCAGTTCATTAGCGACATAATGAGAAAATTACCGAAATAAATAATTTGCTCTTAAGCTTGGTTCGATTCATAAGGCACACACCTCTTCCTCGTTTGTTATTGAAACAATTTAAAACGCTACTGACATATGAAGGTCAGTAGCGTTTTATCATTTTGCCATCGGAATGAAAACACTCCTGGCACAGAGTCGCGATTATTATAAGGAACATTGGTTATTGGATTACTATATGTGCTGCTGAACGGATGATGCTATAATTTTGCTTTGTACTCCTTGATCAAGTACGGAACCAAGAATAGACGTTCCGATAGCCCCCGCCATAAAGCTTCCCATCATATAGATAATCATACCAACTCCGGTTTGGTTGCCACTTAATATTCGAGAAATGGTGTTTGCCATTGTAATCGGTTCCCCTCTCCATTTTCCAGAACATAAGGGGCTACGCTTCTTGGATTATGGCTTCCTTCGGGTAAGTTATACTCTCCCGATTTAACAACATCTTGAAGGAATACAATGTCTGCTCTATTGGAAGCTTCAGTCATGTGATTCTCGGAAAACGTATTCATCGCTGTAGCAGGGTGTTCAAAGTATTGTCGGTAGATCAAATTTGCAAGCAATTTTTAATTAGCTCACGTCAATTTCAACGCAAATTTAAAAAAGCTAACGGAATGACCTATACAAAAAATGCTACAGGATATTCGTATTCACGAGAGTTGTAGCTTACTATTAGATACCAGTTGGAGTGTTCAAACGATCGCACTTGAAGTCGGGATTCATGATATGAAATATTTCTATCGAATCTTCAAGGAACGATGTGGATTGACCCCGCATGAATTTCGTTTTAATGCCTGTTCGAATATACAGTAATCATTAAGCGTTAAAGATTCCCTTACGAAGGTGACGAGAGATGACAACAAATTTTAAAATGAAAGAACTTATGGATCAATTCCAAATCAGTGAGGATACCTTACGGTATTATGAGAAAATGGGTCTTCTTCCTCCCGTGGCCCGCAAAAATAATGGGCACAGGATATATAACAATTCACACAAAGAGGCACTTCTAATGATCAAGTGTTAAAAAAAAGCCGGAATGTCGCTGAAGGAGTTAAAACCTATTATCCAGCTTCAATTAGATGAGAGCAACATATCAAATAATGAATGGTATGATAGGCTTTACAATTACCAAAAAAGATAGATCAGCAGCTGCAAGAACTTCAGGAAATTAAGGATATGATTGAATTGAAATTGCAAACCGGGCAAAAATTTGGCCATAAGTTTTTGCCGCTTGAGACCCAAACTTAATCTTTTTTTAAAACTGAATTGCTCTGCTTGACCTAGTGTTTACACCAGGTTGTAAGATGTGCATTAGATTCCCTCCAAGGATTCCACATCATACAAAAGGGAGCTTATAAACATGAACAATACAATAGCAATAGGAAAAACAGGATTAAAAGCATTTAAACTTGGTTTTGGAGCAGGTGTGGTAGGTAATTCAATGATGTATCCAAAAGTTGATGATACTCTAAGCCGACAATTAATTAGAACTGCCCTTGCAAAAGGCGCTAGCTTGGCTATTAACGCGTCCAGCCGTTGATCTAATTATTCCAGGTGCAACCAAGCCTGATCAAATCGAGTCCAATCTTCAAACTCTGGGTGTTCGACTAACAAGTGGCGAGCTTAAGCAACTCGATATTCTTTTCAATCAAAATAACTTGTTTACAGAGTAACAGATTGTCATTGTTCTACATACACTTCCTAATACACAGAAAGGGTTCTAAAGTTTTCACTTTAGAACCCTTTTTTGCAGAAGTATTTATTTTGTAATCGTAATTTGTTTGGATGCAGTATTATAGTTCACCTGATACCCCGAAAGCTCGCTAATCACTCGTAATGGAACCAGCGTGTAGCCGTTAACAATAACAGGAGCTGTGATGTTCGTCGAATAACTCCGGGAGTTGTTCAACTCATACACGGCAAGGGTAGAATTCTTGACCTGAAGCACTACTTGTTTGCCGTCTGTAGGTCGAGTCAGAATGATCTTTTTGGTCGCTTTTTCATAATTCACCTCGTAACCTATCCGTTCACTGATAAAGCGCAGCGGGACCATCGTCGCCCCATTTATGATTCGCGGAGCCTGAGCCATCGTCGTAGCACGACCATCGACATAAGCTGATTTAGCTCCTGGTGTCAGGGTGAACGAAGTTGAATATGAGGAAACCGCATTGTTAGGGTAGGAGGACGTTGTACCAGAAGTTGTTGTTGTAGTAGAACTCGTCCCGGATGATGAACTACTGGTCCCAATTGCTCTATTGCGAATAGCTTCTAACCGATCCAGCAAATCGCTTTTACGGGTTCCGCTCGGCAGATCACTGATTGCATCTCTGGCAGAACGCCAATCGGAGGCATTCAGACTGTTTTCTGCAATTCGCATCAAATCTCTCGCTTTCTCATAGTTCGATGAACTAGATGACGAAGAAGAGTAGTAACCATCCGAATCCGTGCGTTCTGATATCTTAACACCACTAGATTCTCTTCCATTACTATTGACAGTTACGACCTTAATCTCATACCAGCGTCCTTCTCGCAAATCCGTTATTTTATAGGACTCAGAGCTTGTAGTTCCCTCATAATCACCATCAACATATATCTTTACCTTGTCGGCTTTACTCGGCATATCGTAGGTGATTTTGATCCAGGTGTCGCTCTTACTATCTACTTCAAGATTGGACACTTCTGACGAATTGGAGGACGTACTGTCCGTTGTGGCAGTCAGTCTCACACCAGAGGACAATGCACCTGTACTTCGCTTGGACCTAATCGTGAACGTGTAGGTCTGGCTTGCCGAAAGATTGTTGAATGTATAGGATGATCCTGTTGAATCAGTTACCAGTTGCCCATCCTTATACAGACTGACCGTATTAATTCCGCTAGGTCTTGTCCAGGAAACAGTAACGCTATAGTTATTAACTGATGTCACTGAAGCTCCTGTCACTTCGGGCACTGTATCAACGGTGAGCGCTGAGGTCGTAACCGGAATACTGATTCCTCCAGATATGTTGCCGGATTTGTCAATAGTCTTGACCAGTACTGTATAGTTTGTGGAAGCAATCAATCCACTGAATGAATAGGACGTCCCTGTAGTTCGCTGCACTTCCTTACCATTTAAATAGATGATCGCTTGGCTCAGGTCAGCATCCTTAGGCAATATGTAATTTACGGTAAAAGCGTTATATCCTACATTCGTAGCTGTCAGCCCGCTTACCTCTCCTGGGGGTGTCTTATCCACAGGACCATCAATGGAAGCCGTTTTAGCCTGTATTGTCGTACCTAGAGATTCATCTCCACTCTTATTCACCGTTTTCACGCGAAAGGTATATGTCGTGTTCGGCTGTAAACCGCTCATCATATAAGAGTTACTTCGAATGTTATCTACATATACAGCGTTAGTGACATTTACCACTTTTATGTGGTCAAAATTAATGTCCGACGGATTGTTCCAGGACAAATTTACTTTTGTTGTTTCTGTAGGAACCGCTGTCAGATTGCTTACCTCTGCTGGCGCGATATTCGCAGTAACCATTTGGCTCGACATTACTTTTAGCATTTGGTTAAGATAGGTGTTCTGACCGTAGCTTTTTGTTAACGTAGTCACTTTCGTGCCTGAAGTAACAGGCACATGACGGCCTTGAGCGGTTGCTAATTTGGTATGTAACTGTGCTGTATTCAGGCCTGTCAGATTTGAGTTATGCCTTTCAGTCGACAACGCGCTAGCCACTGCATCGGGTGCCAAAATGCCATATCCCGTATTCAAAATCAGTGTAGCCGTTGCGAACGGAGCCATCCATTGACGCAAACGTTTTTTATTCATAATCTATGCTCTCCTTGATACCAGTATGGAAATTTTATTTGTCAAAACTAATAAGTCAAGCTTACAAACCCTTCTGCTGCAATCCAGCTTTTAAAATTCACACTAAAATGTACAGACATTCATTTAACTGTTATCGGAATTTCCATACAAAATGTTTAGGCTTCACACTAGCATTTTTACAGATAGGGGTCGCGCAAACAATATATGCTAAGCCTTCAAACTACACCAGCTTAGTGTTTTCTCTTACTCCAAGCCATCTTTCTAAGCCCCCTTGTTTGTTTCAATAATTTAAACGAAATTACGATTATCGTTTCCGGGCACGCTAAGCTGTGGGACGTTGGATACTTCAATCATGTGAAAGCTCTGACATAACCTTTGGATTCAGCTATAAATATTCGATATATCGTAACTTTCTACCGTTTAATAACATTGCATTATAGGATATATTAAATTTTAAGCAATAGGAGAAGGAGGTGTATTATGTTCAAAAATGCCTTTAAGATGTTTGGTGTTATTGGTAATATTGAAGCGATTTCATATCTGCTGCTCGTGTGTATCGCTATGCCACTTAAATACGCAGCTGGAATGCCACAAATGGTAAGCTGGGTGGGTATGATCCATGGGGTACTGTTCGTGGCCTATGTTGTAGCGACTGTGGTCATGCTGATTCTGCGAAAAATAACGCTATTGCAAAGTCTTGCAGCCTTGATTGCCTCGCTGTTGCCGTTTGGTCCTTTCATTTTTGATCGTAAGGTGCTTAAGAAAGCCGAAGCACGTGCCAGTCATACCAGCCCGATAAAAGCTACATAAGCATGTACAAGGGAAAGTGCCAACACAATAACGTTGCTTTTTCTTCCCACTCATGCAGCAGTATACAAAAACAACCGATGGCTCTAAACCACTCGGTTGTTTTTGTATACGCGAATTGTAAATTGTTACTTTCCCACGCAGTAAGGGAGACTCTAACTTTGTCATTCTTTTCTTCCCTATCTGCTATATTTATGTAATCACAACAACTAATCTCTCGGGTAATTTACACTCATAATATCCATAAAAGGAACTTTATCCGTTTCTCCATTACTCTCTACATGAACCTTTCCTGTTCTCGGGTCCATTTTAACAATTTGTCCACGGGTTGTTTCTTCGCGTCCCCATACGGTCAATACAACTTCGGATTGCTCTCGTTGTGCTTCTACAAGCTGATTCCCGATTTCCTCCAGTACAAATTCATCCCGAGTAGGCCGTTTGGGTACCTTCGCTTTTGCCACTTGCTATCACCCTTCCTTCGTGCAAAATCAAAATCAAATTCATTCTATTTTACCATACTTTTCATCATTTGGTGCTGGTAATGTGAGTAAAATTACGTCTCAGAGCCACAAAAAAGCCGAGTTCTCAAAACCGAAAACATCGGCTTTTTAAAGTTGCTTGTTGGAGCTCATTAGGAGCGATTGAAAATCGAAGAGACAGGATTATTTGACCAACTGTGGAATGTAATCCACGATATTATAAATAGGAGCACTGCTCTGTTGCGTAACGGCCAAAATCAATGCACCTTCGAGCATCGAAATAATAAGTACCGCCAGACTGTGTGCCTTTTCCTCTTCCCAGCCCGAATCCTGAAGGCGCTCCATATAGATGTGCTGCCAATCTGTAAACGTATTCACACAGGCATGACGTAGCGATTCACTAATACAGGAAGTTTCCGCAGCAGCCCAGAACCCAATCGGCATGAAGTCGTTAAAGCCGGTACGGTCTGCCTCCTCAGCTGTATTACGAATAAAATCCTGAATGGCTAGTACTGGATTATCATTCCCGTTCAGTGTCTGTTTTAATTTTTGCTTTATAAACTCATTCCCTCTTCTTATGCACTCCAAAGCCAATTCTTCTTTACCACGCGGAAAATAATAATAAAGTGACCCTTTCGGTGATCCACTCTCCGCAAGAATCTGATTCAGTCCGGTCGCGTGATACCCCTGATGAAAAAAGAGCTTCGATGCGGTTTGTACGATATTCTCGTATGATTCGGGTTTAGCAGCCATATACAGCATCCTTCATTATATAGTAGTTATAACTTATACTTTGACAAAAAAATAACAACATGTTTATTATATATAGACCGATCGTTATAATTCAACACCATTAATTTATTGGAGGAACAAAAACAACATGAATACAATGAGTCAATCGAGTTCACCCTCTGAACCCAAAACGTTCAAGGTGCTACCTATTATGATTGCCCTGCTCCTTAGCGGCTTTATTGGGATGTTCAGTGAAACGGCACTTAACATTGCACTGAATGATTTGATGCAGATTTTGCATATAACAACTGCAACAGCCCAATGGTTGACTACCGCTTATCTGCTTACACTCGGTATTTTAGTACCTGTATCGGGATTGCTGATTCAAACCTTTACGACAAGACAGCTGTTTGTGACATCGTTGCTGTTTTCAATAGCTGGTTGTCTCGTTGCTGCACTTGCACCTACTTTTTCAGTGCTATTGATCGCACGTATTCTTCAGGCCATTGGTACAGCGTTGTTATTGCCGTTGATGTTTAACACCATCTTGATCATTTTCCCGGCTGAAAAGAGAGGCGCGGCTATGGGGATCATCGGATTGGTAATTATGTTTGCACCTGCCGTTGGACCTACCATTGCAGGACTGGTACTGCAAAATCTGTCTTGGCACTGGATCTTCTGGATTTCCCTTCCGTTCTTGGTTCTCTCGCTGATTTGCGGTATTTTATTTATGCAAAACGTTTCAGAAACGACCAAGCCTAAAATTGATCTTTTATCTATCCTCCTGTCTTCCATTGGCTTCGGCGGTGTTGTGTTTGGTTTCAGTAAATCCGGAGAAGGTGGCGAAGGTTGGGCTAGCCTGATGGTTCTGCTTCCTGTGATTGTCGGTTTGGTATCGTTGATACTGTTCTCTGTACGTCAGTTGAAGATGAAGCAGCCTATGTTGAACTTGCGTGTGTTTAAATATCCTATGTTCGTGATCGGCGTTATTATGGTGTTCTTATGTATGATGACGATCCTTTCTACGATGCTGATTCTTCCACTCTTTTTGCAAAAAGGGCTGGCTTTGTCTGCTCTAACAGCAGGTTTGGTACTTCTGCCTGGTGGGATTATCAACGGTCTCTTGTCTCCCATTATGGGCTCCCTATTCGATAAATTCGGTCCCAAATGGCTTGTCATTCCAGGGCTTGTGATCGTGGCCGCTGTTTTATTTTTCCTGTCTGGCATTACCACAACTTCAACTCTCGTACTCATTATTGTGCTTCATAGTTGCTTGATGATCGGCATTTCCATGATTATGATGCCAGCTCAGACAAACGGACTTAACCAGCTCCCTATGGATCTATACCCAGACGGAACGGCCATTATGAGCACGCTCCAACAAGTTGCTGGTGCTATTGGTACAGCCGTAGCGGTAAGCATTCTCTCGAAGGGCATGGACAGCTATTTGAGCCAATCCAGTATGCCTGAATCCGTAAATGAAATGGCCAATGCCATGGCAATCGGATCACAAAATTCATTTTTCTTTGCGATGATCATCAGTGTGATCGGGTTGATCCTTGCGTTTTTCATCCGTAGAGTTCATGTTGAACATGGCACTGCCAAAGCACCCATGCATTAATTCATAAATTTTTAGCCATTCCAAATTAAACATTTCTAAATATACTTAAAGGCTGCTAACCATCTCACTATTGGTTATGCAGCCTTTTTTCATATGAATTTACATACACATTCATCAATTACATATTTACAAAGCTCCTTCATTTGGTTACGATATGATCCATGAGCTTAAAGCGTAAAAATTACGATTACTATTAAGGAGGACTCCCTGTTGTTTAAGCGTTCGTATTTTAAACTATTTATACCTGCGGTAATGGCGGTGATGATGACAGCCTGCGCTTCATCTCCGTCAGCTTCACCTTCATCCTCTGCGGCACCACAAGATAAAAGTGTCACCTTATTGTTTAACGTGCAAAGCCCTTCTATAGATCCTCATTCAGATGTAAATTACACAGCTGTTCGTGCTGGAGTAAGTGAAACACTGATCAAAGTGAACAAGGATCTCAAGCTGGAAGCTTGGCTTGCAGAGAAATGGGACAGCAAGGACGGACAGCACTGGACCTTCAACATCCGACCAGGTGTGAACTTCCACAGCGGTAAAGCCGTCAATGCTGCTGCTGTCAAAGCCTCTTTGGAAAGAGCGTTAAAGCTCAATCCATCGGTCAAAAATGCGCTGCATATCCGTGATATTCATGCGGAGGGACAGATTTTGACCATTACGACAGACAAGCCTTTCCCGGAATTTGTGTCTGAGCTGGTTCATCCGAATACGGCTATTATAGACACCACAGCTACAGGTGACCTCCCATCAGGGACGGGACCGTTCAAGGTTGCCAGCTTCCGTGCTGGAAGTGAACTGAATTTAGATCGCAATGAACAATATTGGAACGGTGAAGTAAAGTTGAAACATGCCAAATTCATGTTTAACGAAGACGCCAATGCGCGTCAGCTTGCTTTTCAAGCCAAAACAGCTGATATTGTGTATCGCCCGCCAATTGAAAGCTTGGAGCTATTGAAAGCTGATTCTACTGTTAAGGTAGACTCGCTTCCTAGTTTGCGAACGCATCAACTGATTTACAATATGAACAATAACGATCTGAAAAAGACGGCTGTGCGTAAAGCATTCGATAACCTGATCAATCGGGATGAGATTGCCAGTGGTATCATGTCTGGTCAGGGAACCCCTGCTCAAGGCCCGTTCTTGTCCGACTTTCCTTTTTCACCGAAATATATTACGAAACAGTTTGATTTGAATGCTGCACGAGAAGGCTTCAAGCAAGCTGGATATACAGTGCAGAACGGAAAAGTTGCGAACCCCGACGGCAAGCCGCTTCATCTTACATTGCTAACTTACCAGTCGAGAGCGGAGCTTCCACTCATTTCCCAGCTGATTCAGGCTAACGCTAAAGAACTTGGCATTACGATTGATATCCGTCAGGTTGATAATATTGACGAATATCTCGCCGCACATCAGGATTGGGATTTAGCGACTTATAGTAGTATTACAGCCCCGCGCGGCGATGCAAGCTATTTTCTGAATGCGGCTTACATGCCTGAAGGAGCACTGAATTATGGGCGTGTGCATGTACCAGAACTCACGGGTATGATTTCACAGCTGAACACAACCGTGAATGAGGAGCAACGCAACAAGCTGGCGCTGAAGGCTGTCACGCTGATTGACCAAGAAAATCTGCAATCCTTTCTGGTCCATCCTAACAACGTAGTGGCCTATCGCGATTACGTACATAACTGGGTAACTAGCCAAAGTGAATACTACTTGTTAACCCAGGACCTGGATGTGAATTAGCATGTTCAAATCCATCGCCAAAAAGTTTCTTGAACTGGTTTTGTTCTTTCTTATTCTTTCCTTTGTGAGCTTCTGTCTGCTTAAGCTTGTTCCAGGCGATCCCGTCCGGAGCATACTCCGAGTCGATGATGTAGCTGTGTCCAATCAGCAAATTATGGATATGCGCAGCCAACTGGGGCTGGATCAACCATTACCTGTGCAATATGGTAAGTGGTTGATTCAGTTGCTTCAGTTTGATTTTGGACAATCTTATTTAACCCATCGTCCGGTATTCACAGAGTTTATGGAAAAACTGCCTTATACACTTCTGCTGACCGGAGGCTCCCTGTTCATTATGCTGCTGATAGCTCTCCCGCTCGGAACGATGGCAGCGCTCTACCGTAACCGTTGGATTGACAGAGCCAGTCGTGTGTTTGCCTTAATCGGCTCCTCGATTCCCAGCTTTTGGCTGGGGCTTTTGTTTATCGAATGGTTTGCAGTTAAATTGCGCATTTTGCCGTCTATGGGTGAAGGAACCGCTTTTCATTTGGTACTCCCCTCTCTTACCTTGGGATTGGCAATGGCAGCCGTTTATGTACGAATGATCCGCGCAAGTCTGATTGAAAGCTCGGGGCAAGACTTTATCAAAGCGGCGCAAGCCCGTGGAATCAGCCCCATCCGCATTTTTTTCAGACACATGCTCCGTCACAGTCTAGTTCCACTCATTACGGTATTCAGTGAGAGTATAGGCAGCCTACTGGGAGGCACAGTCGTGATTGAAGTGCTATTTGCCTATCCGGGGCTGGGCAAATGGATTGTGGATGCCATCGCTGCAAGGGATTACCCCATTATTCAGGGCTATACCGTATTTATGGCTGCATTCATTGTATGTATCAATATTTTGGTAGAGCTGTCCTACCGTTGGGTCAATCCTGAAATCGCTTTGAAGGAGAAACGTTTATCATGATAAAATCCGTACATGCGGAAAACAGGCAGCTCACTAGAACTCGATTGCCCAAAACATGGATCGTGTCGCTCTCCATCCTGCTCATTCTTGCAGCAATTACAGTCGTTCCGTTTCTTGCACCGCAAGATCCGTATCGAATCCAGATGGGGAATCGACTACAATCGATCAGCGCTACACACTGGCTGGGAACGGATCATTTGGGCAGAGATGTACTATCGAGAGTGATAGCTGGACTTCGGACGACTGTCGGAACCAGTTTGTTGATTTTGGCCGTTTCGCTGGTTGTTGGGGTCCCTCTAGGTCTGCTTTCAGGATTTATTGGAGGCTGGATGGATCGTGTATTCAAGCGGGTGGTCGATGCCTTCATGACATTACCTGATTATATTTTTGCCATTGTACTGAGCGGTTTGCTCGGACCAGGCTTAGTAAATCTTATTTTCGCGGTGACTGCGGTAAAATGGGTTGGTTATGCACGTCTGGTGCGTAGTACCGTTCTGGCAGAAAAGCAAAAGGATTACATTTCATTATCCATACTGGCGGGTACCTCCTCCCTGCGGATTGTCATGCGGCATATTCTCCCCCATGCAATTGGGAATGTTCTTGTGCTGGCTACGCTGGATATCGGCAAAATCATTTTAATGATTGCCTCCCTATCTTTTTTGGGCTTAGGTCCACAGCCGCCAATTCCCGAATGGGGTACTATGTTGAATGAAGGACGAGCGTATTTTCAAATGGCTCCCCACCTGATGCTGGTTCCAGGGATAGCTGTCGTGCTAACAGTGCTACTGGCGAACGTATTGGGAGACAAACTGCGCGACCGTTATGATGTTAAAACCCGGACAGAGGAGTGAACTGTACATGCTGACTATTGAAGGCTTAACGATTCGGACAAATGTAAAAACGATTGTAGAGCAACTGGAGCTTGCCATTCGTCCGGGAGAATGGTGTGCTCTAGCCGGCGAAAGCGGTAGCGGCAAAAGCATGACGGCGTTCGCTATCGGCGGCCTTCTCCCCTCTTCTGTTACAGCGGAAGGAATCATTGCGTGGAAGGACAATAATTTGCTAGCCCTATCCGCTAAACAACGACGTTCTTTGCTGGGTAGTGAAATATCTTACATTTTTCAAGACTACCACGGGGCTTTCACCCCCTTTCTGCGTGTAGGCAGCCAACTGGACGAGCTGATGCGCGCCCATGGCAAACAAGATCGCAAGGCGCGCAAACAGCGCTGTATCGAGGTGCTGGAGCGCGTACAGCTTCCCGCCGAGCGTGTGTACCGCAGCTATCCGTTCCAGCTCAGCGGCGGTCAATTGCAACGGGCAGCTATTGCGGCTGCACTGCTGCTGGAGCCGAAGTTGCTTATTGCCGACGAGCCTACAACAGCGCTGGATACGCTCACAGCTCATCGAGTGCTCCAACTTATTGACCAAATCCGGACGGAAACGGGTATTTCCGTCTTGTGGATCACTCACGACCTGCGTCATGTACGCAAGTATGCAGATCGAATCGCAGTGATGCGCGAAGGTTCACTGGTTGAAATAGGTGACACGCAAGCGGTGCTGAACCATCCGGACCACCCGTATACTCGTCGTCTACTGGCGGCTATTCCGCCGCTGTCTCCGGGCGCTCCAGCACGTTTACCTTACAACAGCACTGAAGAACCAAACGCAATGGAAAGGAGCGCTTTACATGGATAACCAAGCCACCTGCGCTCAGCGGCAAGACACGTCTAATCCTGTCGTGACCGTCTCCGGTTTGACGAAGGCTTACGCTGGAGGCAAAACGGTGCTGCAAGATGTTGCTCTGACGATCTCCCCCCGAGAATGTCTGGGCATCGTCGGGGAAAGCGGCAGTGGGAAAAGTACACTCGCTCGCTGTATTTTGACATTGGACCCATTTGATCAAGGTGAGCTTAGACTGGATGGACAGTCTATCCGAGGGCTAAAGCGGAGCGAATTAAAACGGATTCGCAGCAGGCTGGGTGCAGTATTTCAACATCCATCTGCGGCTTTGAACCCCAGACTAACCATCGTGCACTCCCTGCTGGAGCCACTGGACCAGCTTAAGTACTATGTTCCTTCCTTTATGGCGGGTATGTCCTCAGAACGTCGCGATATAGCAGAACATTTGCTTGACATGGTAAAGCTTCCAGCCAGCTATCTGGACAAGTTTCCACATCAGCTCAGCGGTGGGGAAAAGCAGCGTGTAACCATCGCACGTGCCATCAGCACAGAGCCGGATTTTATCGTATTGGACGAGCCAACGGCTAGTTTGGATGTGACTACACAAGCCACCGTTTTAAATCTGCTCAAGGATTTGCAGGATGAGCTAGGACTGGCTTATCTGTTTATCTCACATGATCTGGCGGCTGTGCACTTTATGAGTGATCGAATCATGGTCATGAAAGAAGGCAGTGTGGTTGAGCATTTTCCCAAAGAAGCATTATTTCATTCGGATCGCCATCCTTATACACAATCATTACTGGAGGTTTTTTCAACATGTTGCCTTCCCACCGAGCCTATCTTGCTTTAGCTATCCCTTTAATTATTTCGACGATTACAACCCCGCTGCTCGGTGCGGTGGATACAGCTGTAATCGGTCATTTGAGCCATTCCGCGTATTTAGGCGGTGTAGCGGTGGGCACTCTTATTTTCAATACTTTATATTGGCTGTTTGGCTTCCTGCGAGTCAGCACATCAGCTTTCACCGCACAAGCCGCGGGAGCACAAAATAACGACCAGAGCATAGCTGCTCTCATGCGCCCACTGGCCATTGCTCTACTCATTGGTGCGGTATTCATTGTGTTACAAAAGCCAATTCTGCTAGCTTCTCTTCAGCTAATCCATCCGGCTCAGGATGTAGCGGCGCAGGCAGCAATTTATTTTAACATTCGTATTTGGGGAGCCCCTCTTACATTGGTGAACTATGTGCTGCTTGGCTGGCTGATGGGATTATCCCGTGTGAAGGCTACATTATTTTTGCAAATTTCAATGAACGTAATCAATATGGTATTAGCTATTGTATTTACACAGATGATGCATTGGAATGTCACTGGTGTAGCAAGCGCTACTCTAATTGCGGAGGCTCTTGCATGTATATTGGGTCTAGTTCTGGTGTTCCGCTCATCGATTTGGAGAGAATGGAAGCAAAGCGGACAGATGAATTGGCAAGGTTGGTTTGGAGCCTCAGAGTTGAAAAGTGTCATGGCAACAAACCTTGATCTTATGATTCGTACAGCCTGTCTGCTGACGATGTTTAATCTGTTTACGGCGCGCAGTGCGAGCTTTGGAACCGATCAGTTGGCGGCGAACGCTATTTTGTTGCAGATCCACTATATTATGGCTTACTTTTTTGATGGGTTCGCTAACGCCAGTAGCATTATGACGGGTCAGGCTCGGGGTGCCGGGGATCGTAAAATGCTGCAAAGGGTTATTCACTTGTCCTGGTTCTGGACACTGGTGACCAGCGTAGTGACGGGAGGATTATATTTCGCACTGAAAGAGCCGCTTATCTCGCTATTTACGGATAATGCCACAGTGATTAGTCTTACAGGTCCTTATAATGGATGGCTTGTGGTCTTTCCGCTGGCAGCCGGGCTGGGACTGGTATTCTACGGTGTGTTTACGGGGATGACGGTAACGTATCCGATCCGTAATTCGATGCTGATCTCATTGCTCTGCTTTTTGATCGCTCTCTTCTGGTGCGTTCCCCATTATGGGAATCACGGACTTTGGCTATCCTTTATCGTATTTGCACTAGGACGGTCACTGTTTCTTGTAATCTATTTACCTCGCTTGCAGAGGATATAGCAGCACCTGATTTACATCGCTCTCAAAAACAAAGGATGTCCCATCCACCATGTACGTGGTGTTGGGACATCCTTTTATTATATATTCATACGGCTTTCAGGTTAGAGTTTGCAGATACCTCTACTCGCCTTGAGGAACGGTCAAGCCCAAACCTTCGGCTACACGACGTCCATATTCAGGATCAGCTTTATAAAAATGTCCGATCTGACGCAGTTTGATTTCATCACTTTCTACCGGCTTCATCGCATTTACAATGTTTCGGACCAGACGTGCACGCTCTTCTTCACTGAGCAAGCGGTACAGATCCCCTGGCTGTGTGTAGTGATCGTGATGATCGTAGGCTACACTTTGAGCCTCGCCAGACACTTCAAAAGGAGCAATTTTGTGCGCAGGTGATTCTTTGGGTCCACCGAGACTATTAGGCTCGTAATAAACAGATCCTCCGCCATTGCTGTCACTGCGTAATGCACCATCGCGTTGGTAGTTGTGTACTTCTGCATGCGGACGGTTGATCGGCAACGAATTATGATTTGCACCTACACGGTAGCGATGTGCGTCGCCGTAGGCAAACAGGCGTCCTTGCAGCATTTTATCCGGGGATGCCTCAATACCAGGAACAAATGAACCCGGAGAGAATGTCGCCTGCTCTACCTCAGCAAAGTAGTTCTCAGGATTGCGATTCAGCACCATGCGCCCAACCTCAATCAGCGGATAATCCTTTTGAGACCATACTTTTGTCACATCAAATGGATCAAAGCGATACGTATCTGCATCTTCTACTGGCATAATCTGCACATGAAGTTTCCATGCCGGAAAATCACCTTTTTTGATGGCATTAAACAAATCTTCTGTATGATAATCCGGATTTTCACCGGCAATTTTCGCAGCCAAATCCACATCAAGATTTTGCACACCTTGCTCTGTTTTAAAATGATATTTCACCCATACTGCCTGTCCTTCGGCGTTGACCCACTTGAACGTGTGACTACCGAAACCATGCATATGTCTAAGTGTAGCTGGAATACCGCGGTCAGACATAAGGATACTTACCTGATGCAGCGATTCAGGAGATAAGGACCAGAAATCCCAAACTGCATTCGGGTTTTTCAGATGGGTTTGGGGATGACGTTTTTGCGTATGAATAAAGTCGGGAAATTTAATGGCATCCCGAATAAAAAACACAGGTGTATTATTGCCCACGAGATCATAGTTGCCTTCTTCTGTATAAAACTTCACCGCAAAACCACGTGGGTCGCGTACAGTATCGGACGAGCCCAGCTCACCCGCCACAGTAGAAAAACGGATAAACATCGGTGTACGCTTGCCCACTTCAGACAAGAAGCTTGCTTTTGTATATGCTGACAAATCATTAGTGACTTCAAAATATCCGTGCGCCCCTGCACCTTTTGCATGAACGACACGTTCCGGCACACGCTCCCGGTTAAAATGCGCCAGCTTCTCCAGCAGATGCACATCCTGAATTAGTGTGGGACCCCGTGAGCCTGCTGTGATCGAATTTTGATTATCTCCAACAGGAGCGCCCCAGCTTGTAGTCAGGTTCGTTGGTTGGTTACTCATGATTGAAATCACCTCTTGAATGAATTGGTTAACTATGTGCCTTTCACTATAAATTGTGCACAAACAAAAATCAATACTTTTTTATAATTATTATAATCTAGGATTTAGAATTAGTTTAAAATCATAAATAAAAAAGCAAGCCCCATAAGGCTTGCCGTAAATGCAGTACTGTATTTATTTACAATATATATGTTTCATTTTTACTTTCTATAATGATTACTTTGATCACTTCTCGAAGTTTTGCCATGGAGGCTTTCAGACAATATTCATGTAGAATTCATCATAAAATCATAATAGCAGCTGCTTCCTATCAAGAAAATCCAAGATATCCTGAACCGACTGGATTACCTCTCGACCTTCAGTAGATACGATTAGATCAGGTTCCAGCGGTGCTTCATAGGGAGCATCAACCCCCGTAAAATGATGAATTTCTCCGGCACGCGCTTTCTTGTACATTCCTTTTGGATCGCGTCGCTCACATTCCTCCAGGCTGCACTGTATATAAATCTCATAGCAACCTTCCTGCTGTAAAATCTCCTTTACCATTTCACGATCTTCACGATAAGGGGAAATGGTGGCGCAAATCGTTAGAACACCCGCATGTGCCATTAGCTTTGCAACTTCAGCAATACGGCGGATATTTTCTTTACGGTCAGCGGGCAGGAAACCTAGATTCTGATTTAAACCGTGCCGAACATTATCCCCATCCAAAATAAACGTGTGTATGCCTCGTGCGTATAACGCTTTTTCAAGTGTGGAGGATACCGTTGATTTTCCCGAACCAGACAGCCCTGTAAACCAAAGCACCGGACTATTATGGCCATTCAAAAGCTGACGCGCTTGCTTATCAATATCGGACACATGCCAGGTTATATTCGAAGATGGATTCATTCAGCACCTTCCTTTTTCATGAAATATTATAGTAAAACAGTTTTTATGCACTGCCTTCACTTCAAGAAAGAACATTTTTAAAGCTATTTAAAGTATGTTGGTCTGCTTTGTGATCCAACACTGCAAAAACAATCCGGTCAAACAGCAAACCATATCCTTCATCTACAAGCACTTGCTTGAACCAGAGGGCAACCTCTTCTGGCTTATTGCGAAATACTCCGCAACCATAGGCTCCCAGCACAAGATGTTCTACGCCGTTTTGCTTAGCCATTCCAAGAACGTAACGGATCCGCTCCAGCATCACTTCCCCAATCCGATTCACCTGCTCTGGCTCCCGTTCTCGCACAACTCCAGCATTTACAGCAGGTGCGGTCAGGAAGTCGACTTGATATGGCTTCTCCAACAATGTTCCCTGATCATCCCGAAATACCGGAACTTCAGGCGAATAAATCATATAATCTGAATAAAAACAGCTCCGCAGCTTCCGATTATGTCCATACATCTCTTCCATTTGTGAAATGCAAGGATATAACGCCGACGAACGAGCCAAGCTTTCTTCTTGAGCCTGGCTACCTCCGAGAAATCCACCTCCCGGGTTTTTAGCTGATGCAAAATTCAAACACGCCACGTGGGTCAGCTTCTCCTCTACCTGGAGTCTGTATGCCGCCTGTAACGTGCTTTCTCCCGTAATTTCCAATTTTGCAATAATCGTCTGTTCTTCTATGCGGGAAGAAGGCCCCAATATACTTTTTATTCTTTGCTCTGTTTCTTGCTTTACAGCTACCAGTTGAGAAGGTGTATATAACTTCGAGCCTGTGACCGCATTTCCTATCTCTTTTGTCATATTTACTTGAACCTGTTTGATATTCGTGTAATATCCATTCTCCAAAATGGATAGTGTCTCCTGCGCCATATGTGATCGTGCATCCCGGCTACTCCGGGAATTCATTGTATTTCTCATGGTGACTATTCCTCCTTTTGCAATACATCCTCACGCAAATTCGTCAATATTTCCCCAAGCCAGTTCGTGCCACGCCATAGCTTGCGGTTCCGTATACGAGCATCGCTCTCAGCTAAGCCTACACCCCAAATGGTGTCGGTCGGACTAGCCTCAACCAGAGTGGTTCCTTTCGTTTTAAGCAGGTGCTTGAGCAAATTCGGATTTTGTGTAAACTTGGCGTAATTACCGTCATATACAAATTGCCGGCAATTGGCCTCCCACAAGGATTGGTCAAATCCGCGCACACTGCGGCCCCGGGCTTTTTGCTCCCTTGGGGTGGGGGCTTGCATAATTTTCAGGGCCGCCTCTTCATCCCCAAAAAGCTGTGCTTTTTTCAACATCATATATTGCTCGGCACAGTTAAACTCCAATCCATCCACGACAAAATCAGAAGGATACCATTGCGAAAATGGCGAATGACTACGATAAAAAAATGTAAACTTTTCCATAAAGATTCCTCATTTCATATTCCTTATGCTACATAAAACGCGACCGAGGCTTAAATCGGTATAACTTGGACGGACGATGTCCAGCCGCCTTTCTATACTCATTGGTTTCTTCCACGAGATCAGCTATTTTGCGACGAAAAGCTGCGGCCAACAGCTCCTTACCTAGAATAATTTCATACACCTGCTGAAGCTCACTCAGTGTAAATAGAGCTGGCATCAGGTGAAACGCGATATCTGTGTATTCTATTTTGCTGCGCAGACGCTCTATACCGTACGCAATAATTTTGGCATGATCAAAAGCAATTCCTTGTGACTCCAGCACCTCTCGCTTGATTTCAATGGTTCTTCCCTTAAGAATTTCAGTTATTTTTACTTTGGCTGATAGATGGATGTCCCCATGCTTCAATGTGATATCAATGTCTTGTTCCCATGTGTAACCTTCCGGCTGATTCGTCCGCGTCTCCTGAGCTACGCTGTAATCCAGCTCAAACCATTGGGCATCAGCGGCATCATCCCCCGCCTGTACCTCCAAGGAATCGTGGTCCACCAATGCCATGTAAGCGCAGCTGATTACCCGCATACGAGGATCACGTGCCACATCTCCCCAAGTATATAGCTGCTCCATATAAATCTGATCCACATTCGTTTCCGTTTTTAGCTCGCGTCGTGCAGCCTCTTCCAGACTTTCATCTATGCCTACAAAACCACCCGGCAACGCCCATTGCCCTATATAGGGATGCTCCCCTCTTTGGATCAATAGAAGCTGGAGGGTCTTCTCCGGCAGCTTCCGGTAATTTTGTTGGAGCTGATCCATTACCGTAAATAGCAGCATATCTACCGTTACGGATGGGCGCTCATATTCATTCGCATCATAAGCGGCCAAGAACTCCTCTTCCGTCAAGCCACTGTGATTATGTTTCGATCCATCTGTCACTTGCCTCACCTACCTGTTCATATATGGTGCATCGTCGCTTCTGAATCAAAAGCGGAGAACGCTTTATGTAACTTTTAATTTGAATCAATTGATAAAAACAAAATGTTAATATCAATACAGTAATATACAAAAACTGCTTCGTCAATAGGGTGTATAGTCCTATTTTAAATCATGTGATAGTACTATTAGACTGTTTACTGAATTTTACTTGTTGCATATTGTCATATCATGTATGATGTTTTGGTCAATATAGGAAACACAACATACTAATCACGTAGGGAGAAGATCTAATTGTCTAACCAGTTTAATCCGCAATTCAATCAGCAAGGATCACCATCCAGACCAGCCCCTGTTTACCCGCCTCCTGTATCATTCAAGGAGTGGATGATCAGTTTACTTCTGATGGCTATACCGGTAGTTGGACTTATTATGCTGTTTGTGTGGGCATTTAGCGGCTCGACTAATCCGAGCAAAGCTAACTATGCTAAAGCAGGCCTTCTTTGGGCCGCTATTGTAATTGTGATCTATATCATTATGGCTGTTGCTCTGTTGCCTGCCATCATAAGTTCATTGAATTCAAGCAGCTACTATTGATTCTAATTACATAGCAAAATAACCTTCCGATGAATAACCTGATCATCAGAAGGTCTTTAAACTAAACTGCCGATCTCGTCGGCAGTTTTTATTTGATCTCTTTTCGCTTTACTCTTTTATTTTCACAGCATAACGATTCATCATTCCCGGCATCCCCTGAAAATCAAGTTTGCCATAAGCGATCAACTGTTGAATCCGGTATTCCAAAAAAGTATCGCTTCTTGGCTGCGACCACTGCGTTAAAGCTTGACCTATCATTTTTCCGGTGTTCACAAATTCCAGATTATCCGTTAACTGCATCCTGCTAATCATATCCAGCAAGGCCTGATCCAAATAATCCTCCGGCACATGAACAATACGGTCATTGTCCCATAATCTCAGGACACTATCTTGCTCGCTAAGCTCCAACCACTCCCGTTCGTATCGACGTCGGTCTTCCATACCCACCACATAAAGTTCATCTTCACTTCGCTTAATGAACCGTTCGATTTCTTTCGAATGCACCACGCCCATGGATAAAGGGAATGGACTCTCATTATATAAATAATCATCCGGCTCCCGCTCCAAGGTATCCGTGACATTAATGACCCGAATAGGTGTAGCTCTGTTGCGCAAGAGATATAATGCAAAGCGTAATCCAACCTGCTCGTCAGCATTAGAGCCACACCAGATCGTGATCGACTTATCATCCGGAATTTCACTAAGGGTAACCATCATCTGTTCAATACGCTGCTCCCAATTGGCGTAATGGAAAAACTCATAATGCATCATCCGTTCAGCCAACCAGCTGTGACGGTTTTCTTGTCCTTCTGATGTTTCCAGCCTCCACAATGGTCCTATGGAAAACTGATCATTAAAAGACAGAACGATACTCTCAAGCCGCAATCCTGCACCCGAAAGTCCTACCTTCATCGAGCCTGCGGCAGACTGAGAAAACAATAGATGCACATGCCTCTCCCGGGTGCGTTCATGCTCCAGACGCTCATTTCGGCTCGTTTCCACATCATTTGCCCACTGTTTCAATATGGGGTTAGCCCATTCAGGATTTTTGTCTGATAAGGCTGCAGCCTGCTCCAGTACACTACGTACAAAACCTCTAAGTCTTCGACCCTTAAAAACCTCATCATAGTCTTCATCAAAATTCGGTTCATTATGAGATAACAACAAATAACTACCTCCTCTTATCAAATTCAATTCAAACTTGTCTTTCGACCAGAAATATCTTTAGAATAGGCGTATAGCTATCACTTCTTACTCTACAATAAAATACCACAGATTGGTTACTCGACTGGAGGAAAAGAAATGACATCGGAGTGGCAGAGATTACAGACCAAACTGCCGGAATGGGTAGAACAAAGCCGTCATGAGTATATTCATGGCAAGGTAGCAGCATATATTCCCGAACTGTCCAAAGCCCCGGCCGACGCGCTGGGTGTTGTTGTAATGAACGGTGCGGGTGAGACCGTGGTAGCCGGGAATACGGAAATCCAATTTACGATGCAAAGTATCTCAAAGGTATTTACGCTCATTCTGGCCCTGATGGATAATGGAGAGGACGTTGTCTTCTCTAAGGTGGGTATGGAGCCTACCGGAGACCGTTTTAATTCCATGCTAAAACTAGAACTAGTTGAGCCGGGCATTCCGTTTAACCCACTGATTAACGCCGGAGCAATCGCAGTCTCCTCTCTAATTCGCGGGAACAGTCCAGAAGAGAGATTTGCCCGTGTTCTCCAATTTTTCCGCCTGCTTACCCACAATGACACATTGGAATATGATCAGGATGTCTACGATTCAGAATCAGCTACAGGCCATTTGAACCGTTCCCTTGCTTATTTTCTAATGGAAAAAGGAATTTTAAGAGGTCATGTGGAGGATGTGCTTGAAGTTTATTTCAGACATTGTGCTGTCAAATTGAACTGTACTGATTTAGCTCGTATGGGACTTGTATTAGCTTACAATGGTCGAGATCCAGTGACAGGTATACCGCTGATTCCCCGCCGCTATGTACAGATCGCCAAAACATTTATGACGACATGTGGCATGTATGACGCCTCAGGGGAATTCGCCATTCAAGTCGGACTACCTGCCAAAAGCGGCGTATCAGGCAGTATTATGACGATGGTACCCGGACGATATGGCATTGGACTGGTTGGACCTTCTCTGAACCGTATGGGCAACAGTACAGCTGGTGTACACTTGCTGGAGAAGATGTCTCGGGATTTGGACTGGAGCTTGTTCTAAGTATACGAAAAAAGGGTATTCCCAGCCTTTACGGCTTATAGGAATACCCTTTTTTGTTACGTGCCTACTTTTGTTACGAGATTTGACCGTTAATCAGTTTAATTTGAATGCGGAACGGATCAGCTACATACTTGGCGCCCTCGCGTTCTTGCACTCCATAGCCTGCTGCCTCTAAACGAGCGACAATGGCATCCAATTCCTTCTGATCTGGTACGATCAATTCAAAATAATCCAATCCGGCAGCGTGCTCAGGAGCTGGTGGGGCTCCTTCACCTGCCCATATATTCAAGCCCATATGGTGGTGGTAACCACCTGCGGAAACGAACAAGGCTGAAGAGCCATACCGACACGTAATGTCAAAGCCAAGCACATCGCAATAAAATTGCTGTGCTTTGAGCAAATTAGACACATGGAAGTGGACGTGTCCGATTACCGTTCCCTGAGGTAGTCCCTGCCAAGGTAGATTTTCGGAAATCGCAACCAAGTCTTCTGCATCCACGGGATCTGTTCCCATCATGTAAAATCCATTAGCATCCTTTTCCCATTGATCACGGGGACGATCTGCATAGATTTCAATTCCGTTATTATCGGGATCATGGATATAGAGGGCTTCACTTACATCATGATCTCCCTGTCCGATTTCAATCTCATGAGCCAGCAGATTACGTAAGGACAGGCCCAGAGCTACACGATTTGGTAAAAGAATAGCAAAATGATATAACCCGGCAGCAGATTGACGCGGCAGAATAACTGCATTTTCAATATAGTTAAGGATCAGTAGCGCATGCTTCCCATCGACAGTTAATTCGGCGGTATTCGCCGTTTGACGCAGTAGCTGAAAACCAACCACCTCTGTATAAAATTGAATAGAACGCTCCAAGTTACTAACTTTTAATGAAACCTGCCCAATTTTGGTGTTGTCATGTATATGTGCTGTCATGAGATTTCCCTCTTTCTACATGGATTGGAGGACTAAACAATCAAAAATTACTTTTCTGTTGACTCACGACGCCCGAACAAAGAGTCCAGAGACAAGCGAGTCGTTGGTGCAAATACCAGATGAAGAGCTACCAGAATAAAAGCAATATCCAGCTCATAGCCAGCGCCTTGACCATTCCCCATCAACCCGCCGGTCAGTTTTGCTGTAAAAATGGCGCCGATCAAAACAATAACCAAAAGCCCAGATACATAACGAGTTAGCAATCCAAGAATCAATGCAATCCCGCCGACCAACTCAATCACCGCAACGACATAACCTAGAAATCCTGGAACGCCAATGCTGGCAAACCAGCCTGCTACATTACCCAACCCCATTTGGAATTTAGCAATTCCGTGTGCCAAAAACAAAATTCCCAGTGCCACCCGCATAATTGTAGAAATGTTTCTGCTTGTTGAACTCATGTTTATCTCTCCATTCTGTTTGTTTATTACACTCATACAAGTGCATATGAATAATTAATTTATATTACTAATAATTTGGTTAAAAAAATAATCCTGTCTGAATCTATGCCGCAACACATTAGTGTGAATCAAACTCGAATTATTAGTAATAGAAATAATTATTTTGTAATGTGAATTTATCATAAGAAACTGTAGTCTGTCAACAAATTATTTGGTATGATAAATATTAAATTAGTATACATTATATTTCCTTGAAGGAGGAACGTTCTATGAGTATAGGATGCAACATACGCGCTGCTCGTAAACGTAAAAATTTATCCATCCAGCAATTATGCGAACGAACCGGACTATCGCAAGGGTTTATGAGTCAAGTAGAAAATAATAAAACCTCCCCTTCCATCGCTACATTGGACAGTATCGCTAATGCGCTTAAGGTCCCTCTCGCTTTTCTGCTTCTTAAAGATGAGGAACGGATGCAAATAATTCGCAAGGACGAGCGCCGTAAAACCTTATATGGTAAAAACAACCTCCAGGTTGATCATTTGGGAGGGCAAGGAAACGTTAAAATGATGCTGGTGGACATGCCGCCAGGCTCATCTACAGAAGAGGAGCATGCTCATGGGGGAGATGAGATTCATTTTATCTTGGAGGGCACGGTATACGTGGAGCAGGGCGAAGATTCAGCTACTCTGGAAGCAGGAGATTCCTTTAGCTGGAGAGCAGCCATCCCCCACTATGTCAAAAATGTGGGAGATAACAACGCCCGAATTCTGATCTCCGTGTTTCTCGAAGCAGATAATGACGCTTAATCGATATTTACGCAAGCACGAAGCAACAAAAATACAAATCCTATCGAAAAAAGCGCGTACCGGAAGTATCTTTACTTCAACGATCCGCGCTTCTTATATTTTCATTTGCTATTGCTGCTCTTAACTTATTTCATCGCCTGCTGGGCATCGGTACGCGATTCCCACGGCAGCTTGAAGGTTTTCATAATTTGTTTGGTATTGGCCGGGAGTCCAGTTATCGGATCACCAGTAGTACCCAGCAGTTCTTCTTTTTTATCCGTAGTAATACGCCCATAGAAAGTGGTACTGCTGTCTCTCCATCCTGTAATAAACTTGTAGATCAGGGGCTTATTTATTTTCGGATAAGTTCCCCACTGATTTTTGGCTTTATTCACCATAAAACGCTCCAGCGGATCGTATTCCATTGTAAATGTTTTATCAAAGGGAGCACCCACATACCCTTGATAGGTGACAACTGGAAAACCGTCCTTCACTTCAACCAGACTCAGCACATCCCCACCTACTGTAAAATAGCGCAATGCTTCGCCTTGAGGGAACATATAGACACTGGACAGAAGCTCAGTGTTAGGATTATGTGCTTTTATATAAGGATGGACGGAACGTCTGCCTAAACGAGTTAACGCATCACGCGCGCTGTGGTCAGATCTCCCTCGTATATTCTTGTTCATTCCTGATCTATCTCTTTTTGGCTGCGTCAATGTCTCCAGGATTCAGACCTTCCCATATGTTCGGGATACTAACGGTCTCTGGGTGCTCAAATACGAGAAACGCAGTCGGCAAATACCGCTCTCCGTATTCAGAAGAAGGCTTGTTCACAATGGCATTATCCTTGACGAGCACTGTTGAAGAACCTCCATCCAGATTAGCACCGATAACCGCTCCATGTTTAAGCAAAATATTTTGCATATCATACAAGTTGGCACCAATGCTGTACCCAGGCTGACGACCGTCGATGGTCACGAATATAATGGCCCCGTCTGCTCTTTGCCCCATTGCGGTACGGGGAGCAATTCCCCACCCCTCGCTTGCATTGCGAATCAAGCCTTTCCCATTCACGATTAGGCGTGGTTGAAAAGTAACCGCTTCTTGCACATTCATTTTGGACAACTCTGACAACGAATAGTGACCGGCTATCATTTTTCCCTGTTTATCAATACCTACGATTTGAACAGAGGCATTTTTGCCCATATCATTGTAGTATATCTCGCCCTGGGAAATGACAACGCCAATCGGTTTAAAACCATTCCCATTCCAGTTGGGATCGGCAAAGCCACCGCCATTTACGCCAGCAACAGCCCCTAAACGCTCGACCATACTAGATACCCTTTCTCCCCGGCCGACCTTGGAAGGAACCCCGAGCCGAATTTTAGTGGGGTCATGAACCGTCATAACATAGCCATGATAGTTACGGCCCGATACCTCTTCCACTTCAACCAGCGGCGTTTGTTGTACTTTGGTCGGTATCAGATCAGGCAGATTGATTGTATGTCTGTCCTTCTCCTCCCCCATCGCTTCAAAACGGGCCGAATATTCAGCCACACGTTTTTTCGCCTCTGCTTCACCGATAAAGTACTTCGCCCAGTGACGATGTTGGGTCGTGATCAGCGTATCCGCAGCCAAATAGCGCATGTCCTTGCCAGATGACGTTAAGAACAACCACGCACCACCCCCTATTCCTGCTACCAGGAATACAATCAACAGTCGCAGTATAAAACGACCGAATTTTCCTTTTCGTTTCTTTTTTCTATTTTTCTGCCTGCGAGCTACTGCACGCTTTGGCAAGACTTCCGGTTTCATTCATCATCTCTCCTGTTATTGGTGACTTCTATCTTATTCATCACTATGGCCCATCAAATGATCCGTAACGATAGGCAGCGACATCTAACGACAATATCATAAACTAATTTTGTAGAATGATAGTGTCAATTTTTTAACAGATTCATCCACTCTGAAAAAAAACACAGGAAAAAGTCCTCCACATGAATGTGAAGGACTGTAACTAAGGCTACTCACGCTTTTTACGGAGCAGCCTCTGGTTCGAGCAGCATGAACAGTTCTTTCATCTGCTGTCGCTTGAGTTTGGGACTAAGCACATACAATGTATCGCCCGGTTCAATCACCGTCGTGCCTCTCGGGGCAATAATTTGCTCGTTCCGAATTATGGCTGTGAATAAAATATCTTCAGGCAACTGTATATCCTGAATCGCTTTGCCCGCAATCGACATCCCTTTTTGTACCTGAATGTGGTTGATTTCCGAAGTGGTTTTTCCCAGAGAAACTAATTCCAGCAGTGAAGGAGATGACGTCTCGTTAGGGTCCATCAAGCCAAGCTTCACCGCTAGCCACGAAATAGTGGTACCTTGAATAATCGCAGAAGTGAGCACGACGAAAAATACAACATTAAAAAACAAGGGTCCTACATCCATCTCATCCAGTAAAGGATAGGTTGCTAGTACAATAGGTACCGCCCCCCGCAGTCCTGCCCAGGATAACAGTGTCTTCTCGCGCACAGAGTACCTGGAAAAAAGTAAGCTTAGGAATACGCCTATTGGACGAGCCACGAGCATGAGGATGAAGGAGAGCGCCAAGCTTTGCCACGCAATGCCCAGCAATTGATCGGGAAAGACCAATAGCCCGAGCAGGACAAACATCATAATCTGCACCATCCAGGCGAAACCATTGTTAAAATGGATAATGGATCGCTTGTAGGTCAAATCCGAATTCCCCAATACGATGGCCATGACATAAACCGCCAGCAATCCGCTTGCCTCCAGTAATGATGCCGCAGCATACGTCAAGACCGCAAATGCCAGCGCCATCACAGGATACAAACCGGAGGAATCAAAATTCATTTTATTAATCGCATATACACCGATACGTCCGAGTACAAAACCAACGACTAAACCGAAACCCATTTCCCATAAAAATAACAAGATATGTATCCAAATGGATTGCTCAGGGTGATGTATCAGCTCAATCAATGTTACTGTGAGAAATACAGCCATCGGGTCATTACTGCCGGATTCCGCTTCGAGCGTTGAGGTAATTCGTTTTTTGATGTTTTTACCTCCTAGAACGGAAAACACGGCCGCCGCATCGGTCGATCCGACAATAGCGCCAAACAGCATGGATTCCATCCAGCTTACGCCTAAAATAAACTTGGCGCATACGCCAATGACTACGGTCGTAATGATGACCCCTAACGTTGATAATGACAATGCAGGTCGAATAACCGGCTTAACATCTGCAAACTTTGTCTGCATCCCGCCTTCAAACAAGATTACAATGAGCGCGAGAATGCCCACCAGCTGTGTGATAAAGGCATTATCAAAATAAATAAACTGACTGAGCACCATACCTACGGCAATAAACAAAACGAGCGCAGGCATACCGAAACGGCTGGAAAATTTGGTAGTCAGCACGCCGACCAGCAGCAAGCCGGACAGCAAAAGTACAATCAAATTAATAACGGTTGTCTGTTCCATACGGCTTCTCCTATCTTGAAAATAGATGTTCAATTTTTCGCCTTCTATCTATATACCCTCAAATCACACAGAATACTAATCCTAAATAAAAAAATATATAATAAAATCAAAAAATCCAGCTCATGGTTTGTGCTAAATCGCACTCCATGAGCTGGTTTGTATATTTTTTATAGGGCTTAAGCAGAGACTATCGTCGTGCTTTAGGCTTTAGGATGAATCATATGCGCAGGTACAACATATTGATCGAACTGTTCTTCAGTCAACAGTCCGCTGCGGAGTGCCGCCTCTTTTAGGGACAGCCCTTCTGCATGTGCAAGTTTGGCGATTTTAGCGGCATTTTCATATCCGATATGTGGATTCAATGCCGTCACCAGCATCAGCGAATTATTCAAATTGTGCTCAATTTTAGCGAGATCAGGCTCGATGCCAATCGCACAGTTGTCGTTAAAAGCAATCATGGAATCGGCCAGCAGATGAACAGATTGCAAAAAATTGTAGATGATTACTGGCTTAAACACGTTCAGTTCAAAATTACCCTGACTCGCAGCAAAGCCGATAGCTGCATCATTACCCATTACTTGCGTAACGACCATCGTCAGTGCTTCACTTTGAGTCGGATTCACCTTACCTGGCATGATGGAGCTACCTGGCTCGTTAGCAGGAATTGTGATTTCGCCCAAGCCGCTACGCGGACCACTTGCCAGCCAGCGAACATCATTGGCGATTTTCATCAAATCAGCCGCGAGCGCTTTGACTGCTCCATGTACGGCCACCACTTCATCGTGGCTGGTCAGTGCATGAAATTTATTGGGTGCGGAAGTGAACGTTTTGCCAGTGAAACTAGAAATTTCTGCAGAGGTTCGGGAGCCGAACTCTGGATGAGCGTTAATTCCTGTCCCCACGGCGGTTCCGCCAATCGCCAGCTCCTTCATGTATTGCACCGTGTCGATGATAATTCGCTTGCTCTTGTCCAGCATAGCATACCAGCCGCTTATTTCCTGCCCCAGAGTAAGCGGTGTCGCATCTTGTAAATGGGTTCGTCCAATTTTTATAATATCCTTGAATTGCTCTGACTTCTGTTGAAAAGTCTCTTTCAGCTTATCAATGGCAGGCAACAAACGGTCCTCCACTGCAATGACACCCGCTACATGAAGCGCCGTAGGAAACGTATCATTTGAGCTTTGCGACATGTTTACATCGTCATTGGGATGCAGCTTCGTATCTTTTCCCTGCTCTTGTAACCATTGGCTTCCCAGATGAGCAATCACTTCATTTACATTCATATTGGACTGCGTACCGCTTCCTGTCTGCCATACAACCAACGGGAAATGGTCATCAACCCGCCCTGCGAGAATTTCGTCTGCTGCATAAATAATGGCGTCCTGCTTCTCCTGTGATAGCTTACCCAGCTTATAGTTACTGATCGCCGCGCTTTTTTTAAGCACCGCGAACGCCTGTATGACCTCTAATGGCATTTTCTCCGAGCCAATCGGGAAATTTTCCTTGCTGCGCTGTGTTTGCGCTCCCCACAGACGGTCTGCCGGTACCTTGATTTCGCCCAACGTATCCTTTTCGATGCGGTAGTTCAACTCATTTCCTCCTCTTGGCCTATGTAATTCAGACAAAATATGGTGCTCTCTCTTGCCTATTATACATTAAATTTCAAATGTTATCATTTATTTTGCAAGCGCTTTTTTACGATGCGGCCAGAGGAGGCGAAAGGAAATTTCATTTACAAGCATGGCTACTAGGTTCAACTAATGGTGATATTGCTTTTGCCATGGACTTCTTTTCTGCCCAGTAGCTTGTTCAGCGCATCGATGTAAGCTTTGGCGCTAGCTTCCAAAATATCAGTACTTGTGCCTCTTCCCAGAGCTGTGTACTCACCTTGCCTCAAAATAGCGTGTACTTCCCCCAACGCATCTTTGCCATATGTTACAGATTGGATCGAATAATCCTCCAACTCCACCTCTTCACCACTGGCCTTGTCTATAGCATGGAAAATCGCATCTACAGAACCGTTACCCATTGCTACTTCATCAATTGCTGTCCCATCTTGTTTACTCAACCGAATGGATGCGACTGGAACCGACTGATTGCCATAAGACACCTGAATGGAATCCAGTGTGTACATTTGAGGTGAGGCATTGCGGCTTTCGTCCATCAGGACGTGCAAATCTTCATCTAGCACCTGTTTTTTCTTATCCGTCAAGGCCTTGAATTTGCGGAACGCCTCTTGCAGCTGTTCCTCCGTCAAAGCATCAAACCCCATGTCCGCCAGTTTTTCTTTAAATGCATGTCGACCCGAGTGCTTGCCCAACACAAGTTTACTCGTCTTCAGCCCAATACGCTCAGGGGACACGATCTCATACGTTGTACGCTCTTTAAGCATTCCATCCTGGTGTATACCAGACTCGTGCGCAAACGCATTGGCTCCAACAATGGCCTTGTTTCCCGGTACCGACATCCCCGTACGTTTGCTCACCAGTCGACTGGTGGCATACAGCTCCTCCAAAACCAGACTCGTTTGTGCACCATAAAGCTCAGTTCTGGTATCAAGGGCCAGTGCAACTTCCTCGATAGGTGTATTTCCGGCTCGCTCACCGATTCCATTGATGGTACCTTCAAATTGATCTACACCATTACGGATGGCCGCCAGCGTGTTAGCTGTTGCCATGCCAAGATCATCATGACAATGTGTGCTGAGTTGTATTTTTTCGATACCGGGCACTTGTTGCTTTACAATTCTAAACATTTCACCGAACTGATCCGGCGAGGCATACCCCACCGTATCCGGTAAATTGACGACTGTCGCTCCAGCACGAATCGCCATATCCACGACTTCACAAATAAAGTCCAGCTCGGTACGACTGGCGTCCTCTGCTGAAAATTCTACCTTGCTGAAATACTTGCGTCCATAACGAATGGCAGCAGCAGCGGTCTCTAATACTTTCGCTTTATCCATTCGCAGCTTATGTTGGCGGTGAATGGGTGAGGTAGCCAGGAACAAATGAAGACAGGCATCCTCAGCTCCTCGTAGCGCCTCTCTGACTGCATCAATATCCTGTTCTTTCGAGCGTGCAAAACCAACCAGTGTTGCTTGGGTAACCTGTTTGGCAATCTCCTGCATGCTGATAATCTCACCAGGCGAGGTTGCTGGAAAGCCAGTTTCAATCCGATCTACGCCTAATTTTTGCAGCTGAAGAGCAATTTCCACCTTTTCTGAGCTGGTTAAGCTAACTCCTGGTGATTGCTCTCCATCTCTTAACGTTGTGTCCAACACCCATATTTTGCGCATACAGATACCACCTTTGGTTTGATTTTAGGAGATGCTCAAGTAAAAGGCTCAAAGATCATTATATTCATCTGATCATCTGATGTTTAATGATAAAAAAATTATGAACTTCCCATATGCTTTTGCAGCTCCAGCTTGGTGCCGTCCAAATGTTGAATGCTATAAAGTTCGGCAGCCTTGCCATCCTGATCACGGATTGCTTCATATATTTTTTCATGCTGCAGAGTAAAATGATTTTGCATCGCTGGATCGGTAATGAGATTGTTCAATGCCTTGCGAATGGCCTCTACAAAGCTGCCATATACGTCTGTAAGCACCTTATTACGTGTAGCTCCGGCAACAGCCAAGTGAAAAGTGATATCCGCATCTAGGTACCCAGTCAAATCTCCAGCGGCCAAAGTTGCAGCACGACGGTCCAACGCCGCACGCATTAAGCGTAAATCTTCGTCATTACGACGTAATGCAGCCAATCTGGCAATCTCTAGTTCCAACACACTCCGCACTTCATAAACCTCAATAATTTCAGCACGGCTTAAACGGTAATCCAATGGCTCTTGAGAAGTCGTCGGTTGGCAAACAAAAGTTCCGTGTCCTTGCTTTTTCTCTAATAGACCGGCATGCACCAGAACGCTAACCGCTTCACGTACTGTAGATCGCCCGACTCCGAATAGCTTCATGAGCTCAGGCTCGGTTGGAATCTTAGTGCCCACATTCCATTCACCAGCAGCAATTTTTCGTTGCAGCTGTTCAGCCACTTCATCGGCGATTTGCTTGCGTTTGACGGCTTGAAAAGGAAAATTCATCTGATCATCTCCTGTTTCGTATCATACTACGACTGCTTGTCATTCTGCAACCTTTTTCGTCCTCCTTCCCCATTGGTCCTTACCTGTGCTTACATACCCAAATAAAGCCTGCACCGTTGGACACGATACAGGCCTATAAGGATAAATTTAAATGTTAGGATTTCGATTTATTAGGTGTAATACAATACAAACGGCTGGTTGCTTCAAAAATATGGCCTGGAGCCAGTGCAATCAATCCGATCTCCTCTGCTGGCAGGTCCGGACGATTCGGTGCATTGATCATGTTCATTTGCGGCTCAGGACAGATGAATTCCTTGTTCGCTTTGTTATTCCAGATCATCCAATGCTTATAAGCTGTGCCTACATCGTATACGAGGGTAGCACCTGTCTTACTGTGTGTCAGTTCCATGTAGTTGCGTCCATTTTGCGGAGCTGCCGTGTAATGATTATCCATAGAGGCAAAATAAGGACTAACTCCCGTCGTCTTCAGCAGTTCCTCTTCCGGAGATAAAGGCTGGAACTGACCTGTGGCCAACAACCGTTCCGTCAGCTCACGACGCTCACCGATTGTGACCTTAATCTTGTAATCCTCAGGCGAGCTATCGGGTACGAACGGAACGCGAATCGCTGTGTGAAAGGCAAATAAGTTGGGGATCGGTTGATCGCCCTCGTTATGGATCACATAACGCTGATGCAGGCCAAATTCGTCCAGGCTGTACGTTAACTTCATGGTAAAGGTGAAGGGTAAATAGCGGAACATGGGATGTCCTTCCCTTACATGCTGATTCATTACCACATAGCTACCTTGCTCCCCAGAACCGTAGTCCTCAACCTCCCACCGAACAGTGTGTAAAAAGCCATGCAGATGGTTGTGGGTCGCCTCTTCATTTATCGGCAGCTCATATGTAACACCATTCCACAGGAATTTTCCATCCTCATACCGATTCGGAGGAAACAGGAAAGGAATTCCGTAAACGGACGGGCTTTGCTTAAAAGCCTCTATGCTCTCAGCATCTGGCTCACGTAGAAAAGAATATCCCGTTTCATTGTCACGAAAAGAAATCAGATTTGCGCCGTTTCCCGGCAGGGCAACTGCTTCATATCGTCCAAATTTAAGACGAATCGCCGGTATTCCATAATAAAGATCACCAATTGCAGCATGTTGTTGTGTCATTAAAAAATCCTCCTTGATGAAATGACGATGTTTAATGAAAGCGTTTAGCTTTTGGCTTGACTATACCATGCTAAGCAAAAAAATTCCACGTCCACACAAAAAACGATGCCCCGCAAGGCATCGTCCTTCACACATCACTACACATAACGGCCCTGTTTGGGTACAGCCATGTGCTCAAAATCTCCCGCCAGTCGCTCCAGCTGATCTGTCAGCTCAGCACCATGCATGTAATGACCATGTCCTGTGACTGCAATCTCAGGCTTTAACTTGGCCAGCATTTCCACCGAACGCTGCGCAGCTTGCCAATCTGTCGTAAAATACGCAGGAGGCCCATGTATTTCTTTTTCCTGTAAAATAACGGCCAGTGCCGATTCCTGTTTCACCGTAATAAAAGCGTCACCGGCCACCATTAACCTTCTTCGCTCATGAAAAAGCGATACATGACCAGGTGTATGTCCTGGCGTATGCAGCCACTTCCAACCAGGGGCACCGGGGACACTGCCTTCTGGGGGCAGTGATGTGATGCGATCATCGAGATCTATAGCATCATTAGGGTATAAGAAGGAAATGCCCGACATTAAACCTCCCCCTACACTAGGGTCAGGTTTTTGATAATCCTTCATTCCCGTCAAATAAGGTAATTCCAAAGGATGTGCATAAACAGGTGTACCCCAATGCTGTACCAACTCAATAACCGAACCTACATGATCAAAATGACCATGTGTAAGCACAATAGCGATCGGAGGGCCAGTGAACCGTTCCTCTGCCAGGCGTATGATCGAGTCTGTAAATCCTGTCATCCCCGTATCCACCAGCACCCAGGAACGGCTTCCCGGCTCCCCAATAAAACACATATTTACAAACAGCGTCCGTAAGCTCAGGAGATCGGGAGCAGCCTCTTCATTTGCCGTCATTCCTTCGGTGAACAGATGATTTGCCAAAGCTTCACCCTCCTATTCACATGGAATTTCCTGTTAATATCGACCTTTAGGCTTCCCCCCATGTCAGCAGATTATGCGGACACTGCTAAATATAATCCGCTTGTCACGAAAATAGACCATGTTTACATTACTCGGGTAATTTGCTCCATGCCGTATCTAGCAAATAGTCGAACAAATCATCGTTCTCTTCAATCCAGCTATCCATTTGCAGCATCTCTTCCTCCACCCGTGGCTCTCCCGCAAAATGGAGACTGTAATCCCATTCCTTTCCCCTTTTGCTGTGGAATGTGATTTCATATACAGAACTCTGTCCCTCTACTTTAAATACCACTTGGCCCAGATAAGCACCATTCTCATCTTTTGTCATTTGAGCCTGTTGAATATGTACTTCTTTCACTTCCTGAGGTGAATTTTGCTCTGTCATTCATCTATCCGCCCTTTCATTTTCACTAAATAGTACCAAAACTGATTTGTGAACCTTTTCGTTACATTGTACAATATATAAGCTATGTGTGGAATTTGCAAAAAAACTGTGCAAGTTACCCAAGCCTTATTTAAGGCTTTTCGTGAAATGGAGGAAAGTTACATGTCAGATTTTCAACAAAAATTGCAAAAATATGCCGAGTTAGCCGTTCGGGTCGGCGCCAATGTCCATCCTGGGCAGACACTCATCGTTCATGCGCCAATTTTGTCCGCCGAACTCGTGAGACTTATCGTCAAATCAGCGTATACTGCTGGGGCCAAGCTGGTTACAGTAAAATGGAGTGATGAGACTATTACTCGATTACAGTATGAACTAGCTCCTGATGAAACTTTTAATATTGCTCCCAAATGGTACGCAGCCGAAATGACTGAAGAGGTCGAAAATGGCGCAGCTGTACTGCATGTCATTGCAGAAAATCCGGATTTGCTTCAGGGAATTCCGTCCAGCCGAATTACTGCTGCCCAGCGTGTGCGGTCACATGAATTACGTCAATATCGTGAGTATCAAATGGCCGACAAATTCAGTTGGTCTCTGATTGCTTATCCTTCAGCAGAGTGGGCTGCCAAAGTATTCCCTGATCTGCCAGCTTCTGAGCAAATGGATAAACTGTGGGATGCCATTTTCAGCACCGTGCGTGTGGATCTGGATAACCCTGTGGAGGCGTGGAAAGAGCATTTGAAAACCCTTTCCAGCAAAGCTGATATTTTAAATGCCAAACGCTATAAAAAGCTGCATTATCTGGCTCCAGGCACAGACCTCACCATCGAATTGGCAAAAGATCATCTGTGGGTAGCAGCCGAAAGCGTCAACCAACAGGGACATACTTTTGTAGCCAATATGCCTACCGAGGAAGTGTTTACAGCTCCGCTCAAAACGGGAGTGAACGGTAAGGTCAGCAGCACCAAGCCACTTAGCTACAGCGGAAATATCATCGACAACTTTTCACTGACTTTTGAAAATGGACGTATTGTCGATGTACAGGCAGAAACCGGTTTGGAAACTCTTCAGCATCTCGTAGAAATGGATGAAGGTTCACACTATCTGGGAGAGGTTGCTCTCGTACCTCACAAGTCACCTATCTCTGATAAAAATATTTTATTTTATAATACGTTGTTTGATGAAAATGCCTCTAACCACTTGGCCATCGGTAATGCTTACGCATTTAACCTTAAAGGCGGCAAGGATATGACTCAAGAGCAGTTGGCTGCCAACGGCCTGAATTCCAGCCTGACTCACGTCGACTTTATGATCGGTTCAGCTGAAATGGACATTAACGGCGTTACCGAGGACGGTACTGAGGAACCTATCTTCCGTAAAGGAAATTGGGCGATCTAACACGGCAAAAAAGGCTCCCACCGCTTTATGCGTGAGAGCCTTTTTGCTTCTTCCTATATGCTATGTTAGATCTATTTTACAACGTGTTAATCCAAGAATTTGCTGCAATTCCAAAAACAATTTGTATCACGCTGATGATGAAAAAGACAATAAGACAATTTACAACTCTTCGATTGGTGGTTTGATGCATGGATAAAGATGATTTCACGTAAAACATGCTGCCCAATATTCCTATACACACACCGAAAATCCCCGAAAATAGCAATCCTATAACCAAGCTGATCACGACAAAAGCCCAACTCCAGCCCGGAACTTTACTCACAGGAACATAAGGTTGATTGGACCCAAGATATACACCTTATAACATAAGTTGCAAGTTAAAAAATGGAAAAAAGGTCGCTGATCAGCGACCTTTGAATCTACTTTATTATTTCGTATGAGATTAGCTTTTATGTCCAATTTTAGCCTTGTAGGCAAGTGAATATTGGTCAGCCGCTAAAATCGCATCAAGCACATCATCCGCTGTGACAGCAAATGGTAGATTGTGAGCAGTTTCGCCTTCTTTAGTAGCAGCCTGAGCTACCCGGTACAAATCCTCTCGGGAAGCTTCCTGTAGCTTAATGTCTTCCAGCGTGACAGGCAGATCGAGTTTTAGATAAAAGTCAATATACCGCTCCACCTCGGACAAAGGTCTTTTTTCCAAAGCAAGCTGGACTAAGGTGCCAAAAGCTACCTTCTGACCATGTGTCAGGTGATGAATATCCCCTTCCAGAACGGTAAAACCATTGTGAATCGCATGTGCGCCTGCCAAACCGCCGCTTTCAAAGCCCAAACCGCTTAGCAACGTATTGGCTTCGACTACCGCTTCAAGCGCAGGTGTGACGACTTTGCGTTTTACGGATTCATAGGCCTGCAGACCATAATCGAAAAGAACTTCTTCACACTTGGACGCAATGGCTTCTGCCGCCAAGGTTGGCAAACCACCAGCCATTGTCGTTGCGCGAGCTTCAATGACCGCACGGACCTCAATCCACGTTGCCATGGCATCTGCGATGCCTGAAGAGAGGAACAAGGGCGGCGCTTGAGAAATGACTTTCGTGTCCACCAGGATCAGGCTCGGATTTTTACTGAAAAAGGTATACGTATCAAATGCACCCTCATCGGTGTACAAAACAGATAGTGCACTAGTAGGGGCATCTGTAGAAGCAGTCGTTGGAATAATCACAACTGAGGAACCGAGTAGTTCATTAACGGCTTTGGCCGTATCCAGCGTTTTACCACCACCTACACCAATGACAATATCGACCTGGGCGCTTCGTCCCTGATCCGCAATACGGTTGACTTCATTTTTCGATGCTTCCCCTTGAAACTCAATTTTAACCGCCGTAATATCAGCCTGTTCCAGACTTTTTACTACGCGGTCGGCTGCAATCTCCCAAACCAGTTTGTCCGCAATAACCAAGGCAGTATGACCTAATGGCTTAACATACTCACCTGTTTTATCAATCACATTTTTCCCTTGCACATATTTACCTGGACTAATAAATACTTTTTCGCTCATCGTTTAACTCTCCCTTCCAAGTTTGTACAATTTCTATTATACGGTTGAAAGGGCACACATCTCAATTTCGAAACCAAGATCTTCAATCATTTGATGATCAAATGTGACCTCCTGGCCTTCTGTCGTTAAATAATCTCCTACAAAAATTGAATTCGCTGCATACAGGCATAGCGGTTGTAACGAGCGTAAATTCAACTCTCGTCCACCTGCAACGCGTATTTCTTTAGATGGACAGATGAAGCGGAACAGTGCCAGCACCTTCAAAGCTTGGATAGGTGATATTCGCTTTGCTCCTTCCAACGGGGTTCCAGGGACTGGATTCAAAAAGTTAACCGGAATAGAGTCAGCATCTAACTCCCGTAAGGCATAAGCCATTTGTACGATTTCCTCATTCGTTTCCCCCATCCCGATAATAACGCCAGAGCATGGAGACATTCCGTGAGATTGAGCCATTTTCACAGTTTCGACGCGTTGATCGTATGTATGTGTGGTTGTAATCGAAGGATAGTTGGCCTTACTTGTATTTAAATTATGATTGTATCGATGTACCCCAGCCTCTGCCAACCGCCGTGCCTGATCTCCCTTGAGAATCCCTAAGCAGGCGCAAATTTTGAGCGGCATCGTGCGATTAATTTCTTGTACTGCCTCAATCACCTGATCCAGCTCTCGATCTGTTGGACCTTTGCCGGAAGCTACGATGCAATACGTCCCTGCTCTCCGCGCTACTGCTTCCCTAGCTCCAGCCAACAGTGATTCCTTGTCCAGCATACTGTACTTGCTCACAGGCGCCGTGGATACGATAGATTGTGAGCAATAACCGCAATCCTCCGGGCACAGGCCACTTTTGGCATTGATGATCATGTTGAGCTTTACTTTTTTTTCATAAAAGTGATGTCGCACCTGAAATGCAGCTTGCATAATCGGTAATAATTCCTCATCGTCGGCTTCCAGTACCTCCATACCTTCTTCCAGCGATATACGGCTGCCTTGGATCGCTTTTTCAGCCAACAAGCCCCAATCTATAACCTCGTTTAGTAAATTCATACTTCTTGCCTCCCAAAATTTAATGATCATGTAAATGGATAAGATTTTCAACGCAGAGGAAGTTCCTTTTTTTATTGTCAACCCAAGCGATTATGTTTAGGTTGACAATAACACGAACATCATATCAATTCATGTCCTTTCTGTAAAGGAGGCAAATTAAAAAGCGACCCCACATCGTTCAAGGTCGCTCTCAAGATTTATTCCGTATTCCGTTATGAGACTCCTGCTTCTTCCAAGATAATAGGCTGTTTTATCAGCCGAATACGTGAAATCCGCTTGTTTTCAACTTCTTCTACCGTGAACATACATCCCTCAAACACTACAGTCTGGCCAGGCTGTGGAGGAATAACCTCGACATGTGAGTATAGCCAGCCCCCTACCGTATCATAATCCTCATGATCCAGATCCAGTCCAAAGCGATCGTTCACTTCATCAATTAATAACATGCCGTCAATGGAAAATTCCTCGTCATTAATCTGCTCACAACTCGGACGTTCCTGATCGAACTCATCCTGAATTTCACCAACGATTTCTTCCATAATATCTTCCAGTGTTACCATACCCGATGTACCGCCATATTCATCAATCAAAATTGCGATTTGCGTCTTGCTACGCTGCATGCGTTTGAGCAGATCACTAATTTGCGTAGATTCAGGGACAGCAAGAATCGGTCGAATCATCGTACGGGTATCCAGTGTGTTCGCCCGTAGAAGGTCCTTAATATGGATAAAGCCGATAATATGGTCCTTATCTTCGGCGCAGATTGGATAACGGGTTCTCATGCTTTCCGTCGCAATCGCGAGATTTTCTTCTGTGGACTCATTACTGTATAAGCAGATCATCTCAGTTCGCGGAATCATGATTTCCCTGGCGGTCGTGTCGGTAAAATCAAATATATTATCAACAAGCGCCAATTCCGTATTATCAATTAGTCCGCTCTTATTGCTTTCTTTCATCAGAATGCGTATTTCATCTCCGGTATGCGCGGAATCGTCATTTTCAGATACCGGTTCCAGACGGAATAAACGCAGCAGGCTGTTCGCCATTCCATTTAACGCCCATATGAATGGATACATCAACTTGTAAAACCAAGTCATCAGCATGGCTGAATACAGCGTAATGGTCTCAGATTTACGAATAGCTATCGTTTTGGGCGCCAATTCACCCAACACAATATGCAGAATCGTAATAACAATAAATGCAATAACCACGGCAGTACCGTGCACATATACCGCTCCTAATCCAGCGGCTGTAAATACAGGTTCGATCAAATGTGCGATGGCCGGCTCTCCGATCCATCCTAGTCCCAACGATGCTAGTGTAATACCCAACTGGCAGGCAGACAAATAAGCGTCCAAGTTGTGTAACATATTGGCGGCGTACACGGCCTTTTTATTGCCCGCTTCCACCAATGTTTCAATACGGCTGCCTCTGACCTTCACCATGGCAAATTCCGCAGATACAAAAAAACCATTCAATAGTACTAATGCAAAAACAATAAATAAGTTAAACATACTCGGTAAAGGGTCACTCAATATGCTCCCCATCAGCCGTCATTACGGCAGACAGGCGCACCTCCTTCGGATAGTTTCATCATAGACAGAACGATAACACATCATAAGCAGCGTCAACTTCCCAACACATTCACTCCCTCCAACTTCCAAAGCCATATTCCGCATAAATGATTAGATCATTCATCAGCTTATATTTAATTATATAACTATACTCTATACAGTCAAACCACAAGCAATGTCAGAAAAAACAGCTCCCCTATCATTTAGGTCATAAAGCTCTCGTTTTCGCCGCTTACCATCAAGAAAGCTACTATATTTGAGAAAGATTATAAACAAAATACATCCCCTGCCGTCTGGCAGAGGATGTAGACTCATATATATGAAGGCATCAGCGAACCGGGGATGCACCCGGATTCCCGATGACGCCGGGATATTGGTACAACAATGGCTCATCAAACGTTGCATAGTCCAGGTTTAGCATCAGCAGAATGGTCCGTTTGCCTGTCGCCGGATCACTAATAATAATGTGATCCCGACCTGCTGCTTCCAGAATGCCTTTGAATATTTTCGCATTCCATTCCCGGTTATTTTCATAGGTCATATAAAAGGTTCCCGTTTTTCCTAAGTTCAAGCGTAAAATATTTTCGATGTATGATTGCTCGTATTGCGGAGTCTGAACCTGCACTACGGTACCCGTTGGTGTCATAGGGCTGCCACTACTTACTTGAGGTGGAAAGCCAGTCATAGGCTGCATGGTTCCCATTGGAGCCATCCCTCTTGGCCATTCGGGATATCCGTTGCCGGAAGCATAAGATACGGGACGGTAAGCTTGCTGTGAAATCATGTAAATTCCTCCTAAAATGGTTTTAATTTAATTCTTCAAGCCATTCTGTAAAGTGTCTAATATACATTAGGACAATCCTGTACAGACGGGCTAAAAAAGCAGTGGGCTTTAAAACGTCCGGTATTGGTCTGGTCATACCAAGTGCCCGGACAGTTTCCTGCTGGTCTGAAAAACCATAATGCATTGGATGCCGGATGTAGCTTTTCTCCATTGATTACACGCTGGGCAAGTCGAATGTCCCGATCACGGGCTTTCTGATAAAAATACCCCTTCTGAGTGGCTTCA
Source organism: Paenibacillus sp. CH40 (assembly GCF_024213605.1). NCBI lineage: Bacteria > Bacillati > Bacillota > Bacilli > Caryophanales > Paenibacillaceae > Paenibacillus > Paenibacillus sp. CH40. The sequence continues at coordinate 1,239,494 of NZ_JANAVQ010000001.1, read as the reverse complement.
AAACCTCCGGGGCTTTGAAACACCATGTCATTCATGAGACGTATCCCCCGGAAATCTAGGCAATTGGATAAAATTCGGTTCACACCGACATTGCCAACCATGAGCATCCCCATCTCGCCTTCACCTTCAGCCTCAGCCCGCATCAGCCGGGCGAGGGTCCTTACATCTTCTGAGTTGGTCTTGATTACAGCCACCGCGTCCCCTCCTCGCTTCTCCATCACATACCCTATCGTATGGTACAAATGCCCAATGGGTGACAGTCCAGAAAAATAAAAAAATAGCCCCAAGACTGGGACTACTCATTCAGGCTTTTATTATGGCTCATAAATCATTTTACGCGTCATGCCACCATCTACTACCAGATTCGTGCCTGTTACAAAATCATTGCCGGGTTGTGTCAAATACAGACAGGCCCGTGCGATGTCCTTAGGGGTTCCTACTCGCCCAGACGGATGCTGTTGATGGTCTTCTGCACGCAGTTGCTCATAATCCCCGGTTTCAATCCACCCTGGACTGATGCAATTGACCTGAATCCCGTCCTTTCCTAGCGATATGGCCATCGCGTGTGTAAGGGCCGCAATCGCTCCTTTGGATGCTGCGTAGGCTTCTGTATCCGGCTCTGACATGAAAGCTCGTGTAGAGGTCATATTGACCACAGAGCCACCTTCTGCGTTTCGTTTCATCACCTTAGCTGCTTCCCTAGTGGCAATAAAACAGCTGCGTACGTTTGTATTCAGAATGTCATCCCATTCTGCTATCGTTAACTCATAAGGAGATTTCCATTTGGACACGCCAGCGTTGTTAATTAGCGTATGAATCGTACCGTATTCTTCTTCCGTGGCACGGATTAGCGCTACAATATCTTCTTCCTTCCGCACATCACAAGGAATAAAAATGGCCTGATAGCCCTCGTTCCGGGCCGCTGCAGCGGCTGCTGCACCCTCCTCCTCATTGTGGTCGGCAAATACAACATGGGCACCCTGAGCAGCGTAGGCAAAAGCGACTTCTTTCCCGATGCCATGCGCCGCTCCTGTTACAATAACAACTTGTCCCTCAAATGACACAAATCATTCCTCCTCTGAACTACACTGTTCTAGTATATATGTACCAAAATGTGCTGTACAAGAAACATCTACAGCCCTCTACCCTGGCATCTCGCAGAAGGCTGTAAATGAATCCAAAAAATAATTAGACTGAATTCTACATTTTAACCTGTTCCAAGCTATAGCGATTAAGACGCTGAAACCCGATATACCTTGTACCCTGAAAAGTAAGCCGTCCCTCATCCCCTTCAGCGCATTGACCATATTCTTCCCCAGATACCTTAAACTCCATCCGGTCGCCACTTTCCACCTCGAAGGTTACGTAATAGAAAGTATAGGTACGAGTCCCTTGTTCCTCCTGCCGCCTCTGTTGGAGATGTGTCCTTCTGGCTGTAATTCGGGAACCGACCGTCAATACAGGCTGCCTTTTATTCCGACTCCATTCCATGACTTCCCTGCCTGCAGACAACACGACAATACCCAACACTACAACGAAAAATACGGGCAGTACCGTGCCCAGCCAATCGAACATCCATAATGACTCAAAACCCATGCACCGCACTCCTCTCCGCCAGGCATTTCACAGGGAAACTACCGGGCATCCTGCCTAACCTAAGCTTTCTATAACAGTATATGTATGTTCCTGCCCAAATTTGATAGCAACCCTTAAGAACGCCAAGAGCCCCCACGGAATTATCCGGGAGGGCTCAAGATATGGCGATATCAGAATGATGCATCGATTTACACATGTACAAGCTGGAGATAACGTTGTGTTTCATCCAGAACTTCATGATTTTCGTCTTCAGCGTAACGCTCTGCACACTGCTTGCAGTCCTCTTCAGTCGTGCAACCATAGGCATCCTGGCAAGTATAACAAAATTGAAGGTAGTATTGGGTTAACATATGATCCTGATTCGCTCTCATGCTTATCACTCCTATCGTTGTTTACAGGTTTAGTATAACAGCGGCTTATTTGTTAGTTTGTGATTTTTTTCACATATAGTCATATAAAATTTAAATTTTTTAAAAATAAAACGCCCTGGGAAAAACACCCCAGGGCAATCACCTTTATAGCGATTATAAAATTCTCCAGTTCGCACCGCCGTCCGTCGTTTTCAGCAGCAGTGACTTTTTGTCATCAAGGCGTTCCAAAAGAAGCCAACCCACCGAAGAAGAAGCGAAACGGAGCTTAACCGATCGTGGGTAGTCTTTTAGCTTCAAAGGTAGCACTTTGTTGCCTGTGAGACTTGTCCACGTCTTCCCCCCATCCATTGTACGGCTCATTCCGGTCTCGGTTATGATCCACCCTTCCTTTTCATTTAGAAACGTACGGCCAGGGATAATAGAATTAATGTTGCTACTCAGACCCAAAGGCACACCGTTCCATTGTGTCCCTGTATCGTTTGTAAACAGTCCGTTATATTTTATGGCCTTATCCCCATAGCAAAGAACCGGAATCCAGTACGAGGCACTGCTCCCTTTCAGAGACTGCTGGGCTTCTGCTTTGGCCTGAGGACAGCCCTGTATTCTGTTAGCTACCGGAGTCCAGGTTTTCCCTTGATTCAAAGTCTTGTACAACTTAACACTGTTATCCAGATTGATCGCTACAAACCCCTGATTGTTGGAAGAAAAGCTCATCCCCGCCAGGCTGCCCCGATCGGGTAAACCTGAGCCTGATTTGTTGGATGTCATACTCGAACTTTGCGCAACTTTATTCCATGTGGCTCCCCCGTCAGTGGTGTGATACAACAGTTTTTGTTGATCCTGCTCATTCAGATTTACATATGCCATGATCCAGCCAGTAGTTGGATTTACATATTGAATCGAGCTCACATGGTCCCCGCTTGGAAGCGCTGAAACATCCCAGCTCTGTCCTCCATCTGCTGTTCTCAGAATGACGGTTGCTGTTTTGTCCAAATTTTGACGGACAACCCAACCGTGACGAGAATCAGTGAAACTGATGTCCTTTCCATATTCAAGCTTGTCTTGAAATTGGACGTTTTCGGAGGGGGAAATATTATTCCATGTCTTTCCGCCATCATGAGTATCATAAAGCCGAAGCTCATTATGGGTAACTCCCCAAACTAACCCTTTATTGTTATCAATTAAATGAAAATCCGCTATTCGCGTCTGTACTACATATTTGGCGTTGGGATCGCCCACCTTTGGAGTCACTGGTGGATTAATAGTAATCGTCTGACCCTGGTCATCAGGTTCCTCAATCGGAGGTTTAGTTAACGTATCTGGGGCTTCAGCAGAACAGGCAGTCAGTAGAATGCCCGTCAGCAGCAGTACTCCCCCCAAGAGCGCACGCCAGCGCAGTTTCATATAAAATCCTCCCTCGATGGCATGCTGTAATCACGTGCCAAAAGCTTATCTGAAACAGAATTATACCATAAACGCCTCTATGTGACACTTTTCGCGTAATGGCAAAAAAAACCGGACCCTTCACAAAAGTGTAGGATGCCGGCTCTTTTTATACTAGAATTTATTAAGATTTACGGTTCAACAAACTTTTGTGGTATCCATAGAAGAAATAGATCAACAATCCAAGCAGGAGCCACACAATGAATCCAATCCAGGTGCTAATATGAAGCTGAAGCATCAGACCGATGCAAACCAAAGCACTTAAAAGTGGGAGCAACGGAACCCACGGCACGGTAAAGCCTCTTTTCAAATCAGGGCGTTTCTTGCGCAGAACGATAACTCCTACCGATACCACAGCAAAAGCGAATAGGGTTCCAATACTCGTCAGATTGGTCAGTGCATGTAACGGGAACAATCCACTAGCCAATGCGATAATGCTGCCCACCAGCCAAGTGCTTCGAATTGGCGTTTGAGTTTTGGCATTTATTTTAGATAAAAAAACGGGTAAAAGGCCATCACGTGACATGGAGAAAATTAACCGCGTTTGGCCATACAAGAGCACCAATAAAACGGTCGTCATCCCCGCAATCGCACCGACTGAAATCAATCCGGCTACGAAATCCTGATGAATAAAGCGGAGAGCAAACGCAACAGGATCACTTACCCCCAACTGCGTATAAGGTACCATTCCCGTTAGTACAACTGAAACCGCAATATACAGTACTGTGCAGATCGCTAGAGAAGAAATAATGCCGATGGGCATATTCCGTTGCGGATTGCGAACCTCTTCGGCTGCAGTTGAGATGGCGTCGAAACCCAGATAAGCAAAAAATACGATTGCCGCAGCACTCAAAACACCAGAAAATCCATAAGGCAAAAATGGTGTCCAGTTGTCAGGCTTAACATAAAAGATACCGATCCCAATAAATAGCAATACAACTCCGACTTTAACACAAACCATTATTAAATTGAATCGGACCGTCTCCTTGGCTCCGAGACTTAGTAACAATGTGATGAGCATAATGATGCACACGGCTGGTAGATCAATAATGGTCCCCTTGGTCGAATCGAAGGCTGCGGTTAAAGCCAGCGGTAAATGTACATCAAATCCAGCCAGCAAGCCTTGAAAGTAAGCAGACCATCCACTACTCACAGAGGCGGCCGCCACTCCATATTCCAGAATTAGGTCCCACCCCAATACCCAGGCCAAAATTTCTCCAAATACAATATAACTATACGCATAAGCGCTCCCAGCTGCGGGAACTGTAGATGAAAGCTCCGCATAGCACAAGGCTGCTAGTACGCAGGCAATACCTGCAATAACAAAGGAGAGCATCAATCCAGGACCTGCATTTTCTGCTGCTGCCTTGCCAGTAATAACAAAAATCCCGGTACCGATAATACATCCTACACCTAGCATGGTGAGATCAAAGGCACCCATTGTTCTCTTTAAGCGACCTGTAGATCCGCTTTCCTCATGCGGGAGCAGTCCTGTTTTTTTTCGAAATAAGTCCATATGCCGAATCCTCTTTCCTTAATTTCATGCGTCAATATCGGTGCTGCAACGCTTTAGTGCGTGTTCTTATCATTCGATTAATTATTAGCGAGCTCGCCTTTGAAGTCAAGGAAAAATGTCATATTTCTTTGCGGTGGGTTAGTATATAGGGTACACTGAGTTGGAAAGATAAATTTTTAAGTAATATCCCAAAATAAAAAGGTATACAACCCGAGAAGGAGATGAGGATTTTATGAGCTTAAAACCTTACAAACGAAGTAGAGTGGCCATTGTCGGCATGGGAGCGGTTGGCACAACAACCGGCTATACCCTACTTCTGCGCCAACGCATGTCAGAACTTGTCTTTATTGATGTCAACGTCAAAAAGGCGAAGGGGGAAATGCTCGATATGAATCATGGGCTTCCCTTTCTCGGTGGTGTCAAAGTGTGGGCAGGTGATTATGAAGACTGCCGTGATGCAGATATCATTATTGTTACAGCGGGCGCTTCACAAAAGCCGGGAGAAACGCGCATTGATTTACTGAAGCGTAATGCCGAAATTTTTGAAAGTATTATTGATAATATCGTCAAGGTCAATACACATGGTATTTTGCTGATCGCAACCAATCCAGTGGACATTCTCTCCTACATCTCTTGGAAACGCAGTGGTTGGCCTTCAAGCAGAGTCATTGGATCAGGAACGTTGCTGGACAGCGCACGCTTCCGCTATCTGATCGGGAAGCAAAAGGGCATCGATCCACGAAGCATCCACGCCCATATTATTGGAGAACATGGTGACTCTGAGTTACCTGTATGGAGCACAGCCAACGTAGCTGGAACTCCGCTGGAACTGGGTGAAGAAACGAAAAATGAAATTTTTGAAAATACCAAGAATGCTGCCTATGAAATTATAGATGCTAAAGGCGCAACTTCTTATGCTATCGGGCTGGCTCTCGACCGAATCGTAGCCGCCATTCTCGGGGACGAGGGGTCGGTACTTAATGTGTCCACCTTGCTGGAAGATTATAACGGAGTATCTGACGTATATTTAGGTGTTCCAAGTATCGTAGATCACAATGGGGTACGTGAAATTTTGGATCTTCCGCTCAATGACGAGGAACGTGCAAGGTTGCTTCAATCTGCGGACAAGCTGAAAGATCAAATTAGCAAAGTTCATATGTAGATCAGGAACATAAAAGCTAAACAAAACTGGCCTCCACAGCGGTAATATCCGTTGAGAGGCCAGTTTTTTAGTCATTATAATGTAAAAGTTCAATTTGTCGTCTTGCTTTGCATTCGAATTACCAAGGTGGCGTATCGCCATCCACATCCTCATTTTCATGCTGGCGTTTCTCTTTTAGCCGCTCAGCCACCGTTTCAAACGATTCAGGTTGGAGCAACTCAATCGGTGAAAATCCCTTTTCAAACGTAAATGCATCGCCTTCAATAATAAGTGCATATCTATCATGAAGTTTCGTGATGTGCAGCTTGGCGCCAAAGTCGGACAGTAGCCCACGCACGGCCGTATCATCTAGTTTAAAACGAACTTCAATTTCTGGTTTCAGCTCGACAATATGCTGTGCAGCCTCTACGACCTGAAGGGGTTCCCATTTCCCTTGCAAATCCCGTTTTTCGCTAGCCGCCCACAATTCCAGATCACGCTCTTCCTGCTGTCTTTCCTCATTAGATGCATCCGGCCATTTGGTTTCTACATAGTTCTGAACGAAGCCCATGACATGCTCATTGACAATTTCGGGCATGGATTGCTCATAGGTCACGAATTTTAAAAAATCTTCAAAATACCGGGCATGCGAAGACTGGTGAATTTTAAGCTCCCACTCATCGTTCATCCCCTCCTCAAGCATGTAAGGATACATGATGGATTTCATATTACGGGCAGAAATAGCCATTTCGACCTCACTCACCAGACTGCTTTCAGTAATTCTGGCAATTTTAGGTTCAAAATCACATTTAAGCACAAAAATAAACGGATCATCCGAGTGTGTATTCAAGGTAGCCTGTACAATGATCAGCGCTCCGCCGCGTACTGCGCTCGTATCCAGATACATCCGCACCAGATCGTCACAAGCATTTTTAAAATCTTCCTTATCCTCTGCTGCCCGCAGTCGGGCGAACATATTGAAATTCGGATTACTGCTCAATTCATGCTCCGGTTCGACGATAAAGCGGCCGATTTTGGTCGGTGCCTGCTCTGTGCTGGGATTTTTTTCAACCTTCCGCTTGCTAATACGAGTAAATTCCCCGTCCAGAAATTTTTTAACATCGCTTTCGTCATAATCGTAGTCGTCCATTGTAGCGTAATGCTTATAGGACTTACCACCCTGTCCTTCTTTTCCATCTACCTGAATTACAAAAAAAGATAAAAAATCCACTTGAAAGTTCATTTATGTTCCATTCGCTCCTTTTCAGGCATGTACGCGTAATTATATCACTATGATTTTAAAAGGTACATCGGATTCAGAGCCCTATTATTAGATAAGCAACTTAGTTAACATAATATATATTATGTTAACTATTTTTTCATTAGATATTATTACCAACTCACAAGTTTAAAGTGAGTACTTTTATCACTATTCTAATTCACGTCCTTAAGGATCATTGGCCTCTTTATTTCCATGCTCTACTTTCTTCTTGATTTCAAAAAAACATTTGACTAAACATTAGTTAATTTATTATATTATCTATTATTATATAGACAAAAGTAAATTTTGTTTATATAAAACGATATTCCAAGGGGTTCGCGCCTTGAAAACAGGAAAGGAGAGTTTGTTGTTGTTTAAAAATCCATATATAAGGACCATTATCGCCTCCAATGCGCTGCTAAATTTGGGCATTTGGGTGCGCAACTTTGCCATACTGTTGTATGTAACAGATTTGACTCATAATGATCCCGTATACGTGTCGCTCATATCGGTTGCTGAATTCATGCCTATTTTTCTGTTCGCTATCATTGGAGGAACATTCGCGGACCGTTGGCGGCCCAAACGGACCATGATTAGTTGCGATTTGCTATCCGCGGCCTCTATTTTTATTGTCTTGTTGGCATTATGGTACGGGTCATGGCAGGTGCTTTTGCTGTCCACTTTCTTTTCGGCCATTCTATCTCAATTTTCTCAGCCGTCTGCGATGAAGATATTTAAGCAGCATGTAGCACCAGAACAGCTACAGGGAGTGATGGCCCTTTTTCAATCTCTCATGGCATTATTTATGGTTATCGGTCCTGTTATCGGTACATTTATTTATCAACACTTTGGAATTTTCATTTCAATGTCTATAACCGGAATATTGTTTCTCATCTCGGCGCTTGTCCTGACTCGTATTCCACAAGATGAACAAGCACTTGAGATAGATGATCAACCCACTCATTTCATTCAAGAGCTTAAAGAAGGAATCCGTTATGTATGGAATAACCGCACACTTCGCACGCTTGGGGGAACATTTACCGTAATTGGGCTGGCGGTTGGACTTATTCAACCATTAATGGTTTTTGTCGCCATCGAGAACCTTGGACAAAACAAGGAATTCCTGCAATGGCCGTTAATGGCGAACGGAGCGGCTATGCTGGTGGGAGGTGGCCTGATTATGGGGGTTGCCAAAAAAGTACAGCCGCAATTGCTGCTGGTGGCCGGACTTTTGGTCAGCACACTGACAACCTGTGGAGTCGGATGGTCGCACAATATTGTGCTGACAATGGCACTACAAGTTTTCAGCGGCTTATTTTATCCTTGCATTCATATCGGTATCAACACGATGATGATGAAAAATGCCGAAGCTGCTTTTATCGGCCGCGTCGGTGGTGCCCTCTCTCCCCTGTTCTCCGGGATGATGGTCGTCGGTATGAGTATCGGCGGAACACTCAAACACGAATCCTCCCTGAACACCGTATATACCGTGAGCGCCGGCTTGTTTTTGGTCGGAGCGATGCTATTGTTACCATTGCTTCGTGACAGGCAGCCCGTACAAGCTGTCATAGCCGATGATTCTAAATAACAGCACAAGAAACCGCCCCTGGAGATATGATATAGCATCCTCCGGGGGCGGTTTCTTAATGTTTGTATCATGATTTCATACAGATTATTACTCTCTTCCTTCATGCTGTCTTTTCCACAATCGTGCATACAGGCCGTACTTTTTCCGCTACCCGAAGGCCCTACAACAAAATGCTCTCCGATTAGTTGGTAGGCTTTAATTACCCGAATACCATTTAAATACTCCTGTAGGCGATTCGCAGCATTGATTTTGGCAGCATATGATTGACGTTCAGCCGTCGCTGGATACGTGAAGTAAGCAATACCAACAAAGCAGCTTGTATGATTTAATTGAAAATTAAAAGAAATAGGGGGTTTGTGAACAAGAAAAAGACGAAAATTATCGTTAGGCGATGCCTCTGCCTGTTGTTGTCTCTACTTTTATAACTACGAGTGATTTCAGTCTTAACTCAAACAGCGCGCACCGATTCAGTACGGCACTCGCTGGCTGCATAGCTTTTTCATCTGTCTACTTGACAGGGATATGACCAAAGGACGTTTTTTTATATCACTTATACATTTGTAGAAAATAGTGAAGGTGCCTTTTTCAGTGCACTTATTTTATTTCTTTCATAAAGATCCTGAAGTTTTCAGCGATTTCCTTTGATTTGGTATGGTGTAAATAATGTTCTCCTTCAAGTGTCATTACTTTTCCATGAACAGAATCTTTGACTTGCTCTTCATGTAGTGGTATCCATCTTTCCACATCTGTATTATTCGCTTGTATAAAGAAAATAAGGGGCAGATTTTTTGGGAATGTTAAATTTCTAGCTGCTTTAAAATTAGGATAAATATTTTCCATTTCGTTTGAGGTGCTGGAATTATACATGTTTTTGAGAGAAAGAATTCTCATTTGTTCTTTTGTTTCATCATCATAGGGTAGTCCAGCATATGGGTCACCAGTTAGTTTCATTACCAATCTGGCTAAACCTGATTTTTTGAGAAATTTAAACGTTTTTATTGGTAATTCAGCATCCATACCACCTTGCGTTGGAACACTGCTATCAATCCCGACAAAAGCACTCACTTCGTTTTCATATTTGTTCACATAATCCAGTCCGTAAATGCCTGCAATGGAATGACCCATTAAAATATATCGGTCAATTTTAAGACTCTGTAAAGCTTCATGAATTTCACTTACAATATTCTCTGTATTTCGTTCCTTTTCGGTTAGATCACTTAATCCATAACCAAAAGGCTCAATAACGACGACTTTGTAAAATGGAGATAGCTCTTCTACTAGTAGTTTAAAATCAAGTGCTGGTGCTGCTGTTCCATAACCTGGTAGTAACACGACGGTCTCTTTGCCTTTTCCTTGAATCAAAACATTCATTTTTTTCCCATCTACAGGTACGAACTGACCATAGGATTGTATTTTTCCTTGCTCCGATTTGCTGCTGATAATATTAACTGTATAGACAACGGCTAGAAAAAGCACGATTGCTATAACTATTGTTCCTATTATTTTAAGCAAAATGCTTCGTACTTTATTTGTTCTCGTTCCATTCCTCATTTTCATTACCTCTCTTCGTTTCACGCTCAACTTCTCCTGTCCCCATTCTGTTTGTTGGGCTACCTTAACGAGCCGCTAATGAAAGCTTAACGAAAGAAGATGTACTCCCTATGACGACAATATGAACGGAGTATGAACAAGCAAAAAAATGCTACGTTGTCCAAGGAAGCTGCACATAATGCTGTATCATGGAAAATGCGGTTTAGATAATCCGAATGATACCCTATGAATCTAACTAATCTGGTGGCGTTGTGATTGGCAAGGTGACAATGACGGTCGTTCCTTGGCCGGGTTCACTTTCCACTCGAATGTCGCCTTGATGAAGCGATACGATCTGTTTAACGATGGCGAGTCCCATACCGCTACCGCCATATTTACGACTGTGGGAACGATCAGCTTTAAAAAACCGCTCGAATATACGCTTCTGGTCCTCAAGGGAAATACCAATGCCCGTATCGGATATTCGGACTGTTACGCTTTTGATATCTTGCTTGATGCTGACGTTAATAACGCCGCCATCCTTGGAAAATTTGATGCTATTACCGAGTATGTTCGTCCATACCTGGTTTAATTGATCTTGATCCGCCAATAGGCGAACGGCCTTCAAATTGAGCTCGAAACGGATGTTGCGAGCCGACCATAGCGGCTGGATCGCGACGATGACTCGTCTGATCTGTTCATCAAGGCTGAACGTGACCAGCCGCATCTGCTGTGACTGCGATTCAAGCAAACTCAGCTTTAACAGGCTATCGCTCATCTTGGACATCCGATCTGCTTCCGCGATGATGATATCGAGATAACGGCTTCGCTCGTTATCTGCTATGTCTACTTGCTTGAGTGCTATAGCATAACCGGATATCGAGGTGAGCGGCGACTGAACTTCATGCGACACATTCGTGACGAACTCCCTACGCATCTGCTCAAGTTGCTGTAGATCATGCATCATTTCTTCAAAGCTACGAGCCAAAGTACCTAGCTCACCCTTTTGCTTAATATTCAGCTTGACGTTAAAATCTCCAACTGCTATACGTCTGGTCGCTTTTGTCAGCTTTTTGATCGGTCTAACTAGGAATATAGAGGCAACCAAAATCAATAGACTTCCTGTTACCAACGAATAGGTCAAAAAAGTAAATAACCATTTTTGGGCAAAAGAGGCGGAAGGATACATAAGCGGCTCCACAAACATCGCTTTCATTCCCATTTCCGTTTTCAACCTCAGTCCCAAGAGGTTCATTGAAACACTACTCGGATTAACTTGAACAACTTCTCCACCCAATACTTTCTTTACTTGATCCATCGTCACAGTAACAGGTTTTTGTCCGTTAAGCGTTCCGTAAGACTGGAACTGCCCCGTTTCATCAAAAATTCGAATATAATAGGAATCGAGTTGTTTCATTCCACTTACGAATAAGTCCGCTTCACGTAACGGATTGGTTTCGTAAACCCGGACAATGTCCTGACCAAAGTTAAATAAGGTGGTTTGCAAATTTTCGTTCAATTTCTCTTCAAACACCCAAAATGTTACAAAAAAAGCAATGATCGTGCCCGCGAGGACGGAGACCAGAAATGTCAGGACAACACGTGTATATAAGGATCTGATCATTCGTAAACCTCAAGCCGGTAGCCAAGCCCACGCACCGTCTCGATACGAAAATCGGGTGTAGTCGCGAACCGTTCGCGCAGGCGTTTAATATGTACGTCTATCGTTCGATCATCTCCAGTATAATCGATCCCCCAAATTTGATCGATCAACTGCTCGCGCGTATACACTTGTCCAGGTGTTCCAGCGAGCTTATACAGCAATTCGAACTCCTTGAGCGGCAACGTGAGCGACTCCGTCCCTCTCATCACCTTATAGGTCTGCCGATCAAGAATGACGTTGCCGAACTGGATCGTCTGCGTGGTGCCAATCCGATAGCGTTTCAGCAGTGCTCTGACCCGAACTGTCAATTCTAGTGGATCAAACGGTTTCGTCAAATAATCATCAGTTCCAAGTTCGAAACCTTTCACTTTCTCCCATGTTTCGCCTCTCGCAGTCAGCATAAGTAAGGGAAGATCAGGATTGGCTCTTCTGAGCTCCTTGCATAACGTCCAACCATCCATTATCGGCATCATAATATCGAGCACGACAAGATCGACATGCGTTGTAGCGTAGACGGTCAGTGCTTCCTTGCCGTCTGCGGCTTCGGCTGTTGCGAATCCGTCGTTGCGTAGAAATAAACAGACGAGTTCGCGAATGTTCGCATCGTCGTCAGCAACCAGTATAGTAGGCATCCGTTTCCTCTTTCCCTGTTTTCCATTCCATATTGAAGTAACCATTATACTATAAATAAAATTGAATCGCTCCTATTCTTCCTATAATTTTACAGTGTTATTCCTCCCGGTCTCTGCTGGCGAACAAAGCCAAATACCGTCGTGCCGAATAGCTCTTTAAAGCCATTTTTAAGCTTTTGTTCATTAACATGTACCATCTGTTGAGATGACAACTCCTGAGCAATAGCTCGCGTGTCAGGAGTAATCAACGCCTCCATACAAGCAAAAGATTGCTCCAGACGTATATCCAATTCCTGTAGCAATTCTCCCCATAGCAAAGGGTTAAAGCGCAGCTCCATGTGATTCATCGCCTTTCTTGCTGGCATCTCCGCGTGGATCTTCACATCATTCATGTAAATGAACTGTACATGTCTTCCATGTTCACGCTCTGAATGAAAGCCATCCACGGACCAAGCAGCTGAATAGTCGATGTTCAGCGCTAGCTCTAAATAAGGAGTACCGAACCTTCTTGTAATCTGGACTGGATCATGAAATAGCATTTTACTGTGTGAAAGCTGAAGCCTTTACGTAAAAAATGTGTACGATGCACACCGCTTCCTCACTGTTTGGGTATATGATAAATATGCTCATGTTTCAATGGCGCTTGAGTGAGATCATTTTCATCATTTATAAGATTCGAATCGGCTATCTGGTTATAGTAATCATTAAATTAGACGGAGAATTTTGATATTAAGTATACATAATATATATTATGTTAATCTCATGATTCCCATTGCATCGAATTAAAGAAGTCGGCCTTGACTTTAACGCCTGTCCAATCGTATAGTATGATTATATCTTCAATTAAGGGAGAGATTTTGATGTCGGTGAACGTTCTTAACTAAGCAATTGCATATTCAGGGAGTAACACCAGGCGCTTGAACCCTTCGGGTACAGGTTTGTTTGTTGCTGTGTTGTTATCCTGATATTAGTTAAGAACATGCGGATATCATAAATCGCCTTCGGGATTATCTTCATCCAAGCCTTATTCCGTGCTGTGTTCAGCGCGTTTTTTTTGTTTTCAGATTCTGTAACTTCCCTTTAAACGTCTTCCATTCGATCCAAATAGCTTAGCAAAGAGCTGTTGCGTGAATGAATTGGAAACACGGAACTCGGAACTACAAAAGCTGTATAACAGGCTTATTTGATGATAAATTCCCTCTTTCCTTAAGGGCGGAGAATGAACGTTTTGTTCATTCTCCGCCCTTTTTTATTTTAATAGCAAATTTTCCAAAATCCTGACACTACACAACTAAAGGAGAGATTTATTCATGAACGAAACTACAATGCTGCGTTTGGAATATGATCAAATTAAAACAAAAGTTTCCGAATGTGCTTTTTCTTACCTAGGTAAGCATCACGCTGCTTCTATGTGCCCAATTACTGATATCCGTACCATTAAGATTCGTCTTGACGAAACCAACGAAGCGTTACAGATCATTCGCCACGGAGCAAGCGTCCCTGTTCCTTCGTTGGAAGGAATGGAGCACATTCTTCAACTGCTCGGAACCGGGTATATGTTCAGCGAGCGTGATTTTTCTCATATGGCTCAATTCATTCGAAGCTGCATTCAACTCATAAAATATATGCATTCCAAGGCGGACGCTGCTCCAACCGTCAGCGCTTATGCATCTTCCATGTATAGCATGGAGCCACTTCTATCCGAAATCGAAAGATGTATTCATTCGGGACGTGTGACGGATATCGCCAGTAAAGAACTAGCTAAAATTCGCAAAAAAATTGCGGTTACTGAAGAACGCATCAAGAGAAAACTTGACTCTCTCACAAGCCGTCACCGATCCATTATGCAGGAAAATATGATTAGTCAGCGCAATGGCCGTTACGTGCTTCCAATCAAAAAAGAATTCCGTAAACAAGTGAAAGGCAATGTACTGGATGAATCGGGAAGTGGTCAGACGGTTTACGTTGAACCTGCCGAAATCACGAATCTGCAATTCGATCAGAGCGCAAACATGGCAGAAGAATCTAAAGAAGAAATGAAAGTGCTGGGAGACCTGACGGCAATGGCTGAGTCATACAACCGGGAACTAAGCATCAATACAGAGACTGTAGGTGTACTGGATTTTTTGTTGGCAAAAGCCAAATACGCCATGACTCTGGATGCTGTCCCTGTCGAACTTAACCTTGACGGGATTATAGACATCCAAGGTGCACGTCACCCGTTGATGTCCAATACCATGGTGCCGCTTGATTTCTCAATTGGTGAAGGATATTCCTCACTCATCATCACTGGACCGAACACAGGCGGAAAAACGATGGCACTTAAAAGCGTCGGTCTATTAACACTAATGGTGCAATCTGGGCTACTGGTACCTGTTTTGCATGGTAGCCGAATGGCTGTATTCGAGGAAATTGTGGTAGATATCGGGGATGGACAAAGCATTGAACATGCTTTGAGCACCTTTTCTGCACACATCCGCAACATGATTAGCATTTTAGAAACAACAGGCAACTCTACTCTGATTCTGATTGATGAAATGGCATCCGGCACCGATCCAGGAGAAGGAGTAGGCCTCTCTATCGCGTTGCTAGAAGAATTCCATCGCCGCCGAGCGACAGTAGTGGCTACAACGCACTTTAGCGAAATCAAGCATTTTGCTGAAAACACACCGGGATTTCAGAATGCTCGTATGGAGTTTGATACCGAAACGCTACAACCTTTGTACCGACTTCGCATTGGAGAGGCCGGAGAAAGCTATGCATATGCAATTGCCTTGAAGCTGGGCATGTGGACACGTATTATCGAGCGTTCTGAGGCCATTTCTGCAGGCAGAGCGTCTCGGAATACACAGGAATCGTTTGTTATTCCCCCTTCTGTAGATGATGAAAAGTCTGATGATGCAAATAAGCCTTTCCCTAAAAAAGAGGCTTTAGACCAGACAGTCACAAAACGGGGTAAACAAGAAATTCCTCTCAAAACCAAGCCTTTTGCCCTTGGCGATAGTGTTTATGTAGGCTATCTGGATCGAACTGGAATTGTATACAAAACCGAGGATGAACGGGGTAATGTCGGGATTTTGATCCAAGGACAGAAGCTAACCATGAACAAAAAGAGGCTCGTCCTTCACATCGCTGCTACTGAATTGTATCCTGACGACTATGATCTGGATATTGTTTTAGAAACCAAGGAAAACCGCAAAAAACGAAAACTGCTGGGACGTAAGCATGTCGAAGGACTGATGATTGAATCTCCCCCGGAAAATGAAATATAGACGCATGCGTATATTCTCAACTGAAAAATAAGCTATTTTATATTGTCAGTGAAACTTGAATCTGCAAGTGGACACTTGATAAGAGTGATTCACTTGCAGATTTCACCACACTAAAAACATAATATATATTATGTAAACTATATGCTTCCTTATTAGACAGGACAAGATAAATCAGACATCGAAATATAACTTTTGTTATCATTCAAGATGATAGGTTTGTTTGTAGTTATATATAGCACCTAGCAAATTCGCTTCATTGCCTAATTTACTTTGCTCAATATCTGCACGCACAAAATTTAAGATCGAATCTAGATAAAGTTTCTCTAGTTCTTCTTTAATAGTAATAACCAGTAAAGGATTTGCAGATATGCCTCCCCCAATTACAAACTTTTCAGGGTCAAGAATCGTTTGCAAATTAATAATTTGTGTTGCGATGTTCCTACAGTATTCTTGAAAAATCGCTTGGACCGTGTGATCACCTTCTTCAATGAGCTTGAATACTTTTTCACCTGTCATAGAATCTGCAGGAAGCCCTTTAGCTTTGGCAACAGTTTTAGATAATACAGAACTACTCCCTTGCATACCAAGCAAATAATCAACATTGTCTGCATACTCATTGTTAGTTCTGATGAAGGAGAATTCCCCAGCCGATAAATGATGGCCTTTCAGCAATTTACCTTGAGAGATGATTCCACCGCCCATTCCGGTTCCAACGACCAGAACAACACCATCAGCGATTCCCTGTAATGAACCACACCATGCTTCTCCCAGAGCAGCGCATTTTCCATCATTTTCAATTGCTACGGGTAAATGAAACGCTTTCTTAAAAACTTCGATCATATTTATATCATTTATATATCGTAATGAACCACCATGCACCATATGGCCACTTGCTGAATCCACAATACCTGGCATGCTGACAGCTATACCTTCACATTCATCTATAAACTGATTATGAATTTGCTTCAAAGCTACAAGTAGATTCTCAAGTGAGTCCAATGGAGTTTTAACTTTCCCCTTACACATAAACTCACCTTGAAAATACAAACTAAATTTAATAAAAGAGCCACCAATATCAAAAACCAGTATTTTATTTTTCATGCTACGTATAGTCCTTTCATGATGCAATTTGGGGTCTTCTCAATAACGATAATTAACATTATTGCTTTTGTAAATCCATCATTTTTTTTATCGTTAATAAGACACCGTTTTCTTCGTTGGATTTAGTGATAAAACTGGCTGCATTTTTAGTGTTCTCACATGCGTTTTTCATAGCAAAACTATATTTTGCTATAATCATAAGTTCCACATCATTTTCACCATCTCCAAAAGACATGGTCTCATCCTCAGTAATCCCTAATATCTCTTGGAGTTTTCTTACCGTCTCCCCTTTATGGGTATGAAGTGCTGTAATATCCAGCCAATTTGCTTCAGAATCAACGATATAAATTTGACCCAGTAGAGTCTTTTCAACATGTTTTCTTAATAAGGGACTTCTTCCAGCTGGATCATATACAGTTATTTTAAGAAAGCTACTGTTGATTTGATCAAATGAATCAATCTTAACCACTTCTTTATACGAGCCTTTCACAATTTTATAGTATTCGTCTTGAATATGAGAATGAACAAATGCTGCTTCCGTTGTACATGCTATGATAATAAAATCATTGGAAAAACTTTCGATATCTCTTATCGCTTGTAATGCTAGATTGTGTTCAATCGTAAACTCTTTGACGACGACTCCATCCTTTTTAATCCGCGTAGCACTGTCCCCTAAGATCCAGATCCCTTTTCCGTGCTCGCCAAACAATTCTTCTACTCGTTCACATTGTTTACCTGTACAGGCTGCAAAAGAAATATTATTTTCTTGCATTTCTCCATACACCTGATTAAATAAATCGACATCGAAAGTGCCGCTATTATTCAGAAAAGTACCATCCAGATCACTTACCACCAGTTTAAACATATATAAATCCTCCCTTAATATATAAGCTCTTTATTAGCCAAGTTTAATTTACGGCTTTTCATTTTCTTTCCATGGATCAACATCAAAATCTCTATTAAAATCTTCAAACATTCGTGCTGCAAGCTTTTGAACATGAGGAGAATGAGCCAAACTACTGATCATGAAGTACATGATGATTAAAATTATGATACATGAGATACCTTCTATCGCCCACACAGTCGCACCTCCTTATTCCGTAAATCAGAACTTGATCCCATTTAATAGGTGCTAGCATATTCTGCATTCTGCACACTTATTAAATCATTTAATTAAACATGTTAATAAAGTGAGTAAAAAAAGCCCCTTTAGTAAGTGGACATAGAACGTTATTCAAAAAAATCATCGATGGAGCGGTAAGGTTTTACTTCCCTAGGCTGCCCGGATAATACTAAGCACCAATAAGTACCAACCCATATAACTGAGCAAAGTAAAATCAGTGAGATCATAAAGTGCCCTCGCTTTCTCTTTTAGGTTACACGTTTACTTTAGCTGATGAAACGCGTTTCAGGTCAAGTGATAATTTCTATTAACCCTTCATAATTCTCTTTTTCAATGTACGATTCACTTGCTAGGAACTGAACAGCATAAAAAGAAGGAAACAATGACGGCAATCGGGGAAAATGTATACTTGCCTGAGAAGTTATAACCCCAAAAACGGGAGGGAGTAATGTTGTTCCTGTATAAGCAACTGTCATTTGATATCCCCTGAGTTTGGAAGAATTCTCTTTACCAAACCGAGTTGGCGTTTCATGAAGAAGTCCAGGGTAAATCGGTGCAAGTCCTAACCCAATAAGAATAAACCCATTTCTCTCCTCTCTTCACTACACATATATACATTATTTAAAGACAATGATCGGACGTTCCAATTCTTTTAGAGTTAACCCTCTCAACCCTGTTTTAAAATCTTCATAAAATAAATCTGAGAGTATAACGTCAGGATACAAAGGCATCTTATGCTTAGATTTGTAGGATTCTAAAAAATGAAAGAAAGACACTTCTTCTATATTCTCTCTATAGATCACAATTCGGTCAGGATCAAATACAGATTGTAATATTCGGATAATTTCACATATACTATTGAAGAAAACTTCCGTTCCTTTGCTTTCATCCCAAACTATCGACGGAAGGAATTTGATTTCACCAGCCAATCCATGTTTGCCTTTTAAAACCCCATTTCGCAAATAAATTCCCATCCCTGGGGGAGAATTCTCAGGAAAATAAATAGCCAGCACACATTGATCTTCATCTATTTGTTCTCTATAGACGTATCCACATACAGCGGCATTTACGTCATTCTCCACAATAACCGGCAAACCAAATTTGCTTTGCACATCCTCTGCCAACCGAATTCCATTTAACCTTTCATGACTGCTGACTGTAATTTCTCCATTTACAGATTGTCCCGGGATTCCTATACCAATAACTTTGATGGAAGGATAGTGAGAAATGATGTCTTGAATCGTGGAATAAAATTGTGTAGCATTAAAAATTTGAAAGGGATGCTCTTCTTTCATCAGAACGTCCTCATTTAAATTAACTACCGTGGTATTGACAACATCCGTCCCTTGTTTTTCATTAATATGTATAATCAGTGCTAGACTATACTCATAATTAAAACGATAGGTTAACGCATGCCTGCCTCCGTTTGAAGGGACAATTTCATCTTCAAATATTTCTCCATTATTAAGCAATTCCTGCATAAGGGTATTGATAGTTACCACACTTAAATCAGTCAATGCGGCTAGTTGGGGTTTTGTTGTCTTATTGATCTGTTTCAATACTTTTCGAACCAGGTTCAGATTTATTTCTTTAATTAAATTTGTATTAGCTTTTTCCATACATAGCACCTTCTTTCTATAAAATCATGAAAGCACTTCATAAACCATGTTTATAAAGCACTTTTACTAATTTTGCAGCAAAATATTACCTTAGTCAAGGCAATATCGTACTAACCTTTATTTCACCATTGCTTTCCAGCTTATTCTGAATTATTCTAATGCTAATCATAAGACGATCGCTAAAATAAGGAGGCTAATCAATTGAAGAATGCTGTTGAAGAACTGGCGAGGATCATCGAGGATTATGAAAAAGAATTTTTTTCGATCACAGAACATGAATTTAATGCCAAGCCGTTCTCGGAGAAATGGTCCAAAAAAGAAATACTGGGACATCTGTGCGACTCCGCTTCTAATAATCATCGAAGATTTATCATGATTAAGCATTCAACATCCCCTATCAAAATTGATTCGTATGCGCAAAATGATTGGGTGGCAGCTAATCAGTATCAGGAAGTGTTCTCTTACGTGGATGTCATACATCTATGGAAACTATTGAATAAGCAAATCATAAATGTATTAAACTCATGTACATCATTCGATTCTAAGAAAAGATTTCAAAAAGAGGACCACTCCACCGAAACATTACAGTGGCTAGTCGACGATTATATTCAGCATTTGCGGCATCATTTGGAGCAAATCATTCAAAAACAAGACTAACGCTATGAAAAAGAATACTACGTTCATGATCGTAATGACCTAAAGCCGTTGATGTGATTTTCAAGTCAGGATGTAATTCTGCCCAATGAGTTTACATAATAAATATTATGTAAACTCATTTTTATTTAATCTCAACTTTCATGTTATATTCAAAATCCTGATATTGGTATCTGAATATCCAGCTTATCCATTGCTTTTTCCTTTTCCCGATCAGTGACATGTGTATATACTGTGGTTGTCTGAATGGATGAATGCCCCAGTAGCTCCTGCACGGTACGCAGATCTGCTCCCTTGCGTAATAGCATTGTCGCAAATGTATGTCTCAGCTTATGGCTGGAATAAGCCTCCCGGCGTTCCATACTCTTATCTTGCTGGAATCTTTCGAACGTTTCTGTAGCGATCTGTTGAATGGTGCGCACTGCCAGACGGCGGCCTTTTTGGGATACGAACATCGCATCCTCTTTACCTCTCCACGGCGTCAATCTTTCCTCCAACGCATGCTCTACAAAATCACACACGGCTTCCGGTACCGGGAGAGTACGCCACTTACGTCCTTTACCGAACACATCTAAGGTACGTCTTTCTCGGCTATAATCCGAGACATTCAATGAATGAACCTCCCCCACCCGCAATCCCATGTAGACCATCAGTAGAAAAATAGCTATATTACGATTTGCATATTTCCCCTCCACCGCGAGCAAAAACGGATGAATATCCTTCTCATCCAGATAGACGGGCATACGATTCTTTTCAGTCTTTGCTTTTTTAATTCCCGCTGCCGGATTTGTGCTGCATAACTCAAATTCCTGTAGCGCTTTAAAAAAACTATTCACCGCTGCATGCTTCCGGTTCCGCGTACTATCTCCGGCGCCTCCCTCCCGCGCTTTAGACAAATACGACATAACATGAATCTTCTTCACCTGATCGAGTGGTTTTTCACGCAACGTCCGTAAAAACTGCTTCACATCCCCCATATAATTTTTTTGCGTATGTATCGTATATCCTGCATCCTTCATCCAGATCAAAAAAGCTTCCAGCTCCTCAGCATAAATTTCATCAATTTCTTCAGTTGTATCGAGTTCCACATGTCGCATCTCTTTTTTCATCTCGCTCGCCTCCAATTCAGTTCATATTCCGAAATATACTGTAAAACGATCATTTTCGTCTGATTTTTATCGACAATCCAATCGACATCTTATGCAGGAGGGATTCTAAAAGTCGTTTTAAACCTAAACAGCGTATAATTTATATTATACGCTGTTTTTTTAGCGCTTTTCAAGGGCAAATAGAGCGTTTTTCCTCTTGTCCAGCCTGGTATCGTGTTTAAGCAGACATTTCAAAGCACTTAACGGGGTGGCATAGGGTCAGGGGGGGCGATCCCACAATGTAGACAAATTAAAACACGCTCAAGAAAAGTTCACCTAATGTAATTCATTCATATCCAAAACAAAACTAAATAGCCAATAGTCTTGCATACGGCACCACTTCTCTACTTCATCAGCAAGCTGGGGGCGCTGCTCTCGATCGGTAGCAGTCAAAATAGCCATAGTGGCCAAAACATGAATATCATGTGC
The DNA here is from genome assembly GCF_024213605.1 of Paenibacillus sp. CH40. Taxonomy (NCBI): domain Bacteria; kingdom Bacillati; phylum Bacillota; class Bacilli; order Caryophanales; family Paenibacillaceae; genus Paenibacillus; species Paenibacillus sp. CH40. Next base: position 1,217,407 of record NZ_JANAVQ010000001.1, on the reverse strand, counting down.
AGCTTCCAACTCGCTATCCGGATCACCTTCCGGTGCGTGCACCATCTCCATATGATAGCCTGCTAGCTGATTGTAATTTTCACCCACTAGCAGCAGTGGATCACCAAGAATTTCACCGATTTCGAGATGATGACCGTGTGATCCAGCTTCTGGGCAAATATCTGCTGGACGCCTACATGCCTTTTCATTTAAACTATTAAAAAATTAATCTTCGAAAGAGTGAGATTACAACGACAGCACGAGGCTCCAGCACCCGGATCTTACAAACGAAAATACAAACATCACTTTCCGTCAGCCGAAACCCTGATTAATAACTACATAATAATTATTATGTAAACTACGATTGGAGGATGATTGTATGATTAACAGATTGTACTGGTTACCGATCGGTCAGCTTGATATTGATCGTTCCTCACTCAACCATCATGCACAGCCCGGTGAACTGGTGCGCCTGCAAATCTGGTCGTATCTGCTGGAGACAGATCACGGTCCGATTCTCATTGATACCGGTATGCCGGATTCGTTTATCGACAATCCAAATTATTTTAAAAGTACACCGTTTGAAGGGCGCTTCATTCCCCATATGTCAGGCGATGATAGTATCGTGGCTGTACTGGATCGGATCGGCTATCAACCGGACGATATCCATGCCATCGTAATCTCTCATATGCATATGGATCATGCCGGAGGCAATCCGCATTTTCCAAATACACCGATTTATGTGCAGCAGACCGAAGCAGACGCTGCGATCGGTAATCTGGAGTATGCGCCACCGGAATGCGTGCAGGCGGACTTGAATTATCGACTGCTTCAAGGGGATCATGAGCTGGTTCCAGGTTTGCAACTGTTCTATACTCCGGGTCATTCGCCGGGTCATCAGTCCGCGCTGGTCACAACAAAGGAATCAGGTCCGGTCATGCTGACGATTGATGTTGCCTACACGCAGGAGAATTACGCAAACGACGTGCCGTTTGACAGCTTTAACCGTGAACAGGCACGCCAGTCAATCGCCCGCATTCAGCAGATTGTGCAGGAGGTTAAGCCGAATCTGTTGTTCTTCGGTCATGATCCTGAGCAGGTAGTCGTTCAGCCGGTATATCCACAATACAAATAATGTTGATAAAGCAGCTATTTCTCCACCATTCCGGATCTTTTCGGTCCGGGGTATGATGAAAATGGTATTATGAATGCACACAAAATAGACGTATCCGGAGCCGTACTTCATTCGGATCATGGCTTCCAGTATACGTCTATGGCCGTACAACACAGGACTTGAAAAGTTCGGCCTCAAAGGCAAGCGGTGCGGACTGGCAGAATAGTCGTAATTCGGCTAGCTCCCCTCATGATCTCAATTTCTTCATCCGATTTTTAAATAATCATTATTGTATCTCCTCACTTCCAAAATGTTATAGCCTCTTATTCTTTTCTTTTCTTTCATTAGGTAGTTGTAATGACTCCGACATTTAGAACTGCAAAATTTGGTTAACTGAGCTCGCTAATATGGAATGAGCTTTTAGCAAACTGATAAGTGATTCCATATACATTCGCTTTAACTGGTCGGGTTCATCTATAAATTCTGTATGTAAAATGCTGATCTTCAGAAACCTAGCTAACTTTTAAGCGCACAAGTTGATTTTCTGCAAATACACAATTGATCCTTTGTATTAACTCGCTATTAAGCCCCTGCTTGTTCAGAACAGCCTGAGCAATATCCAATACGCTCCTTACTTACAAATATTTCAAATGGATTAATACACTTAATCCGTTTATATCAAAAAAACAATTATATACATGAAGTTAATTACGCCTAATCCCCTGTTATCGCTAGCATCAGGAAGTATATCTAAGAACTCATGGGATGAGTCGCTGTCGATACGGCATGGATGATGAGAAAAAGCAATTTGCTGTCTCGCTCCGTTTTCCCTTGATCATCCAGCACGATATACTTAAAGAAGTCGAAAGGCAAACTTAAATTCAGCCTATGCTCATTTCAAAAATGTAGGTTTATTCATGACAAAGGGAGTGTTCATTTATTTATGAGTACCGAAATGCTGGAACGTCGAAGTGAAATTCTAAAACGAAACATCCATCAGTTGCTGGTTCAGGAAAATCAACACGGCGTGACACGTCAGGAAAATTACACGTTGCATAAAATGATCAGAGAGCTGCATCAAACCTCTCATGCCTTGAATACTTCCCGTTGAGATGAAAGGCTGCTACATTAAATAACAAATAACCTTCAGCCCCACTTCCTTAGTGGTGTTGAAGGTTATTTGTTTGCGTAGCCTTTAATTGACAGGGGTACTCTTTCGTGACGTTACCCTTTGGAGCGACTCAACAGGTATAAGAAGTATGGCGCACCAATGATGGCTACAATTAAACCTGTCGGGATTTCTTTCTGTAAAGGTAAGGATCGTGTGATCGTATCCGCTACAAGTACCAGGAGTGCTCCGACTAAAGCACAGGTTACCAGCAGCATTTTATGCTTCGGCCCCACCAGCTTTCTCGCCAAATGTGGAGCCACCAAACCGACAAAGCCGATACCGCCACTAACCGAAACACTAGAACTGGCCAATCCAACCGCAGCAGCGAGAAGGAGAATACGTTCCTTTTCGATAGCTGTACCCAACCCCGATGCCGTCTGATCTCCCAGATTAAGCACATTCATCACATTTGCTTTGTAGTATGCGAAAGGAAGCAATACAATCAGCCAAGGCAACAGAGCCATCACGAATTTCCAGTTTGAGCCCCAGATGCTTCCTGCTAACCAATTAGCTACAAACGTGTAACTTTCGGGTGTCAGCTTAAGAGTCATAATGATCATCGCAGCACTGATACCCGCCGCTACGCCAATTCCGCTCAGCAGTAGCCTTGTCGGAGAAATTCCTTCACCTTTCTTGTAAGAAAGCGCGTAGATGAGAATAGCAGCTGCTCCTGATCCAATCAGTGCTAGAGCGGGAAGTAAAAACAATGAATTCGTAGTTTGCATAGATGGAAAAAGCAATACAAACAGCATGACCATCAACCCGGCGCCTGCATTAATGCCTAGAATACCAGGGTCCGCTAGGCCGTTACGCGAAACCCCCTGCATGATGCAGCCAGAAACAGCGAGACCTGCACCGATAAGAAGGGAAATAACCATTCGTGGCAATCGGAATTCAAATAGGATTAATTCCTGCTGTGGAGTCCATTGTCCAAACAAGGTTCTAAATAGCTCCATTGGCGAAAGCCGGATGGTTCCCGTATTCGCACTTATGGTGAACGCAGCAATGAGCAATACGAGCAGAATGACTACAACCATCCAATCATGTATTTTTTTACGATGACTAGCTTTGGCAATAGCCCCATTCGTAACGTTATTCATCTTACAGTGCCCTCCTTTCTTTACGTGCCAGATAAAGGAAGAACGGAACCCCAATTAAGGCAATAAGTACGCCCACCGGTGTTTCCTCAGGTGCGTTAATCATACGGGCTGCCAGATCGGCAAACACAATGAGTAAAGCTCCCATAATGGCCGAGCATGGAATAATCCAGCGATAATCGACGCCAACCAGCTTGCGGGTTATATGGGGAATAATCAATCCCACGAAACCTATAGAACCCACCAACGACACCGCTGCACCCGCCAAAATCAGAACAAGAATCATTCCGACTACCTTTACTACCCCAGTTCGCTGACCAAGGCTCAACGCAATTTCGTCTCCCAAACTGAGCAGCGTAATGGAGCGCGACAACATGAGAGCACCGATAAAAGCTGCCACAACCCAAGGCAAAACTATACCGAGCTGAACCCACTTGATTCCACTAAGCCCTCCGGCATACCAAAAGGCCAAATCCTGTCCAACATCAAAGTACAAACTGATCGCATCTCCTAAGGCAGACAGCAATGCCGTGACAGCTGCACCCGCCAATACAAGACGAACTGGCGTAAGACCTGATTTGGATATGGAGCTTGTACCATATACCATCACAACAGCCAGAGCTGCACCAACAAAGGAATACAACATTAACTGTAAAAAGGAAGAGCCAGGAAAAAGGGCAAAGCAAATCGCCATCGCCAAGCTGGCTCCCGAGTTCAGTCCAAGCAAGCCCGAGTCAGCAAGCGGATTTCGGGTCATTCCTTGCATAATTGCACCTGCAACAGCAAAGCAAACTCCGATTAAAACCCCACCCAGAATCCGAGGTAGACGGATTTCCCAAATAATCTGATGGTTTTGCAACTCGGGTTTAAAATGAAAAACGGCGTTCCATACCTCTTCCAGCCTAATTGAGGCTGCACCAAAAGATAGAGATAGCGCGATACCGAACGCTAAAAGTCCAAGCCCAACTGTCAGGATAAGCGAAGCCGCCCATGGTCGCGAGTGGAATTGAGTCGGCGACTGGTTATGATTACTTTGAGCGGGGCTATCCGATGATTCTGATAATTTCATAACTATTGTTCACCCTTACTGTTGAATAGTATGTAGCTATCACGAACTGTGTTGAAGATGATGTTGATAATGAGAATTATTATCATGCAATCTTTACTATTGTAAATTAATGTGGCAACGGCATCAATAGCAAATTTCGAGGAATGCCTAATACTCTGCCCTATTGTGAACAAATAAAGCCCTTCGGCATAAATACCAAAGGGCTGCCAACAACACCGAAGCGACTACTTCTGTGTGGCGTTCTCTTTATTCCGCTGGACGATCAAATCTGCGATTTCTTCAGCTTGCCCTACAATGGCAATGGGATCGAAGTACCAATATCGATCCTCCTGGAGCTCAAAAACCTTACCTTGCCGGACTGCATTCAGTGATTTCCATATGCTGTCTCCTTCGTAACCGCTCAAATCCTTGTTAACCGTCAGAAAGATATAAGAGCCAGCATATTGATTAATGACTTCTTTTGACACCGATTTCCATTGAGTCTCACCAAATAATTCTTTTTGGACAAGCGGCGGAGGGGACAAATTCAGTCCTTTGTATACCGCCTGTCCTCCTCTGCCAAAATTATCGCCATATACATAGTATTCTTTATCCGAAGCTTCCATTACGGTGAAAGTATCTCCAGGCTGAACAATTCCCTTTAGCTTGTCACGTGCAGCCTGCATCCGCTGATCGTATTGCGCAAGCCATGTTTTGGCTTCCTGTTCTTTTCCGAGCAGTTCACCAAAAGCTGTCAGTTCCTCATGCACATTCTTGTACGTTCCATATGGAATGACGATGGTCGGAGCAACTTTACTATATTTTTCATAATCAGAAGCATCTTTGGAACCAATCAGAATCAAATCAGGCTCCAGAGCCAGTACTTTCTCAATGGATACGCTGCTGCGGTCTCCAATGCTTGCAATGCCCTGTACAAGCTCCTTCGAAAACGGATTATCCAGATAATATTTAACACTTCCCACAGGTTTAATTCCTAGTGCTAATAAATCATTCTGGTACATATCTACTACAATCCGCTGAGGGTGAACCGGTATTTTAATATCTCCATGAATCGTTTTGACTGTTTTCATTTCCTCTGACTTTTGTTCGCTAGATGTTTGATTCTGCTTTTCATCCGGTTGCTTTACATTTCCACCACAGGCGGTAAGAGCTAAAATGACTGACAGAAGCATCATTACAATCCACATTTTCTTTGTCAAACCTGTTCATTCCTCTCTCTATTTACGGTGTCATATCCGCCTATTTACGTTCCATATTGAGCTTGGTGCAGGCGGCTATATGCCCCTTTTACTGCCAATAACTCTTCATGTCTGCCTTGCTCGGCAATCCCTTGATCTGCAACTACGATAATGCGGTCAGCATTTTTGATCGTTGCCAGACGATGCGCGATAACGAGTGTCGTACGGCCTTGGGATAGCTCTGTCAGCGCCTGCTGAATCGCGGCTTCTGTCTCTGTATCCAATGCTGAAGTCGCTTCATCTAAAATAAGAATTGGCGGATTTTTAAGGAACATCCGGGCAATAGACAAACGTTGCTTTTGACCACCGGACAGCTTCACACCTCGCTCACCGATCATTGTATCCAGACCGTCCGGATATGAGAGCACTAGGTCTTCAATCTGAGCTCGACGAGCAGCATCCCAGATTTCTTCTTCCGAAGCATCAAGCTTACCGTAAGCAATATTTTCACGAATCGTTCCATCAAAGAGGAATACATCCTGCTGTACGATACCAATCATGGATCGCAGCGATTCCAGCTTCATTTCACGGATATCCATTCCATCAATAGTAATGCTACCTTCCTCGACATCGTAGAAGCGAGGCAACAAACTGCAAAGTGTCGTTTTACCTGCTCCTGAAGGACCCACAAGTGCTACGGTTTCACCCGCATGGATAGATAGGTCCACTTTGCGTAATACCTTATCTTTGTTTTCGTAACCAAACGTTACACCTGCAAATTGAATATCTCCATTAAGATGGCTAACCGCCTTGGCCCCAGGCAGATCTTCTACATCCGATTCACTTTCCAGCAAATCCAGGTACCGTCGGAAGCCAGCAATCCCTTTCGGATACGTTTCGATGACAGAATTAATTTGTTTAATCGGCCCCAGGAATACATTAGACAGCATTACAAATGCGATAAATTCCCCGTAGGTCATCTGTCCTTCAATAACAAACCATGTTCCACATACTAGCACAAACAATGAAACCAGCTTCATTAGTATAAAACTAATCGAGGAATTCCAGGCCATAATCCGGTACGCGATCAGCTTCGTTTTACGGAAACGCCCATTATTTTCAGCAAACCGTTCCATTTCATGTGCTTCGTTGGAGAACGCTTGAACAACACGAATCCCACTTACATTATTTTCAATACGAGCGTTATAATCCGCAATATCAGAAAACATACGATGGAAAGCAGCAGACATTTTACGGCTGAAATAAAGAGACAAGTAAATCATGAGGGGTACAATGATGAAAGTCAGTACAGCCAGCTTCCAGTTAATACCGAGCATGATACCAAAGGCTCCCCCCAGTGTCATCAACGCGATGAACAAATCTTCGGGTCCGTGGTGAGCAATTTCCCCAATATCCATTAGATCGTTGGTCATACGTGAAACGAGATGCCCTGTTTTGTTATTGTCAAAAAAACGAAAAGATTGCTTTTGTACCCGATCAAACAGCTTTTTACGCATGTCCGATTCGATGTTAATGCCCAGCTTGTGTCCCCAATAGGTGACCACGTAATTCAGTGCAGCACTTATTACATAAATACCGAGTAGAGCCAGACAGGCATATAAAATCCATTTCCAGTTCCCGCTGGGCAGCAAATCATCGACCACCCGGTTGACTGCAAGCGGAAAAGCCAACTCCAGCAGTGCAGCCAGCAAGGCACAAGAGAAATCAATGATGAACAAAGTCCGGTAAGGACGATAGTATTCAAAAAATCGTCTAAGCATGGTTATGACTTCTCCTCTCTTATTTCAATTGAACTGATCACTTCGGATCAACGGAAAACATTTTAACAGCCTCATCGAGTGATTGGTCAACGGCTAGCGGTGAGTATGTAAACCACGGATCGGCTTTGATGAAATACACTTTGTGGTTTTTGACAGCCGGGAGATTTCTCCACAATGCACTTTGCTCAATTTGCTTAAGCATTCCGTCCTTGCTCGCTTCATCATAAACCAGCATAATAATTCGGTCTCCTGATAGTTCAGGTAACTTTTCCATTGAAATAACATCATAAACATAATTAAATCTCGGGTCCTTCGCCAGCTTCTGGCGTATGTACTCAGGAGGATTCAATTCCAGTGAACGGTAAATAACATGTCCTACATTCCGCGCTCCGTATACCCTTAACACATTCTTATCGTAGGCCATATAAATCGTAACCGTTTCATCTTTTTTGAATTTTCCAACCAGCTTCTTTCGACCTTCCTCAGCCTTTTTGTTGAAACTAGCGATCCACTGCTCGGCTTCCTTGTCCTTACCCAGCACGGCTGCGACATTCCGCAGTTGCTCAAATACATCGCCTTCTCCAAACGAAACGACTACGGTTGGAGCAATTTTCTCTAGCTGCTCCTTCACTTCGGGCGTGGTATATTCTGTTGTGATGATCAGGTCCGGTTGTAACTCCAGCACCTTTTCTACATTTGTCGGGTTCCCAATATCCGCAACTCCGTCAATCTTACCTTTTAAATAGTCGCCTTCCAACAAATGGGAAGCAGCGCCTGCAGGCTTAACTCCCAAGGCCAGCATAGCATCCAAATATTGTGTCGTGACAACTCGCTGTGGATTTGCAGGGATACTGATCTTATTGCCAGTGGCATCAGTATATTCGCGCATGACAACCGTTTTGGATTGCCCGGAAGGATCATTAGTACTGGTCTTGTCATTTGTCTGGTTGTTGCTAGCTGCGTTTCCACATGCACTCAATACAACCATCAGAAGAACCACAAGACAAAGCGTGGATTCCCATTTTAATCTGTACCTTTGTTGCACAATATACGTCCTCCTTAGATATATACAATTCATTATATGATAGTGATTCTCATTATCATATAATTGTTATTCTATCTTTTACCGTCTCTTCTTACAATACAAAAATAAAAAACTTCCATTTATGTGTATGTATCGTCATCGTAGAATAGCCAAAAAAAAGAACTGATGCGCATTACAGCATCAGTCCGAATAGCTTAATATGTTGGGTCAAGCGCCCTTTTTATTTCGATTGATCCACTAACTCCAGCTTAGCGGGAATTGATGTTTTCACGGTTTTACCTTGAAGTACATCCTTGGCTGCCTGCACCGCCAATTGACCAATAAGCTCGGGTTGCTGAGCTACGGTGGCTGTCAGTTTCCCTTCCTTAATTGATTTAAGCGCATCCTCGTTACCGTCAAAACCGATGACTGGAATGTTTTTACCTGAGCTTTGGATTGCTTCGATCGCACCCAACGCCATTTCATCATTGTGGGCAAATACTGCCTGAACGTCCGGGTTGCCTTGCAGCAGATTTTCCATCACGTTCAAACCTTTGGTCCGATCAAAATCGGCCGATTGTTTGGCTATGACTTTCAGATCCTTATCTGCTACTTCATGAAATCCTTTTCCGCGTTCACGGGTAGCGGATGCTCCTGGAACACCTTCCAGCTCAATCACCTTGGCACCTTTTCCAACTTGATCAATCACATATCTGGCAGCCATTCGTCCTCCCTCTACGTTGTCTGAAGCGACGAGTGCTTTTACATCGCCTTTGTCAGCAGAACGATCCAGTGTAATAACCGGGATGTTCAATGCATTCGCTGATTGTACCACAGTGGAGATGGCCGACGAATCTGTCGGATTAATGAGCAACGCGTTTACTCCCTGTTGAATCAGATCATCCACGTCATTACTTTGTTTCGCCGAATCATTTTGTGCATCCACAACAATGACCTGCATTCCTTGTTTTTTGGCCTCTGCCACAACTCCGTCTTTGAGGGATACGAAGAATGGATTATTCAGTGTTGAGATCGACAAGCCGATTTTGATGTCCTTCAGGTTCGCGGCCGCTTTAGGTTTCGCCCATTCGGGCGGTTCCAAGGAACACCCTGTCATGAGCAGGAGCAGCAATGCAGTCATGATTAATGTAAGCTTTTTCATATTTTTGTGTCTCCTTCTACGCAAATTAGGTGTATTATGCGGATTTTTTACGGTCAATCAATACAGCAATAGCGATGACTATCCCTTTTACTACCATTTGATAAAATGAGTTAACCCCCAGCAAGTTCAAGCCATTGTTTAGTGTACCGATGATAAGCACACCAATTAACGTACCTACGATTCGTCCGCGTCCTCCCGAGAGACTTGTTCCACCTAATACGACAGCCGCAATGGCGTCCAATTCATAAGAAGTACCTGCTGTCGGTTGCGCCGAGTTCAAACGCGAAGTCAAGATAGCTCCCGCCAATGCAGAGAGCATTCCAGCCAGAGAGTAAATCCAAATTTTTACACGCGGTACTTTAATACCAGATACAATCGAAGCCTTCTCGTTACCACCAATGGCATACGTTTTACGTCCGAATGGTGTTTTATGCAAAATGATCCATAGGACAGCAAAGGTAATGAGCATCGTAATCGCTGGAACCGGAATACCGAACTGATAGCCACGACCGAACAATTGAAATACCAGACTGTCCCCGAGTCCTGTAATAGGGTTACCATTGGTATAAACGAGTGTCAATCCTCTGAAAATGGTCATGGTTGCTAGTGTAGCGATGAACGGAGCCATTTTACCCTTCGTAATCATCAAGCCGTTGACCATCCCCATCACGCCACCCAATGCACAGCCGATGATAATCGCCAAAATAGGATCGAACCCGGCCAGCATCATATTTGCGACAAACGCACTGGATAGTGCTAATATGGAGCCGACTGACAAATCTATTCCGCCTGTGAGAATAACGAAGGTCATGCCGAACGCAATCAACGCATTAATGGATACCTGGCGCAATAAATTCAAAATATTAAGCGGTTCCAAAAAGCTGGGATTTAAGACCGATACGATAATCACCAAAATAATGAGTCCCAACAACGGGCCAAGCTTCTGTGTGATTTGTGACATTTGAAAGCCTTTGCTGCTTTTTGATTCATTCATAGTTGTCATATTACTGTCCTCCTGTAGCTAGCGTCATAATATTTTCTTGTGTGGCTTCTTCCCTGCTCAGCTCTCCGCTGATCTTTCCCTCGTGCACCACGACAATACGATCGCTCATGCCGAGTACCTCAGGGAGTTCCGAGGATACCATGATAATCGCGACTCCACGTTCGGTCAGCTCGTTCATCAACTGGTAGATTTCCCGCTTGGCTCCCACATCCACACCTCTCGTCGGTTCGTCAAGAATGAGTACATTTGGACCAATACCTACCCATTTGGCAATAACCACCTTTTGCTGATTACCACCTGACAAACTGCGAACCGTTGTTTCACCCGATTGGGTTTTAATTTGTAAGCGCTTAATTAAAGTGTTAACAAAATCCAACTCTTTTTTACCTGAAATAAATCCTTTTGAGGTAAAGCTGAAGAGATTTGGCAGCACCATATTTTCCCGAATGGAAAAATCCAGAACCAAGCCCTCATCTTTTCGGTCTTCTGTAATGAAGCCAATCCCTAGTTTCACCGCGTCATCCGGCTTGCGAATAGTCACCTTTTTTCCACGTACATGGATCTCACCACGATCCAAAGCATCCAGTCCAAATAACGCCCTCATGATCTCGGTTCGTCCCGAGCCCATCAAGCCTGAAAAACCTACAATTTCACCAGACCGCACAGTAAAATTCACATTTTCAAACAAGCCTTTATGCGTGGCATTTTTGACCTCCAGCACCACTTCTCCCAAAGCGGGCGTTCTTACCGGATAGCGTTCAGTCAGCTCTCTACCTACCATTTTCCGTACAACTTCATCAAAATTCGTATCGGGAATCGCCTGAGTATCCACCGTTTTCCCGTCACGCATGATGGTAATCCGATCACAGATCGCGAATATCTCCTCCATCCGATGTGAAATATACACGATCGAAACACCATCTTTTTTCAAAGAAGTAATAACCTCGAACAGCTTCTGAATTTCACGTTCGGTTAAGGCGGCTGTCGGCTCATCCATCACGATAACTTTAGCATCCGTCATGAGTGCTTTGGCTATTTCAATCATCTGCTGTTGACCCACTGAACACTCGCCTGCTTCACCGTTTAATGGAAGGTTTACCGAAAGATTGCTGAATTGCTCATTTGCTAGCGCTTTCATTTTAGAGCTGTCTAGTAAGCCCCACTTGGATGTCATTTCCTTGCCGATAAACAGATTTTCCAGCACGGTCATCTCCGGCCACACATTCAGTTCCTGGTGAATAAAAGCAATTCCTTTTTGTTCCGCTTCTTTGGGGTCGGCAAAATAGGTTTCCTGACCGTCAATGATGATCGTTCCCTCATCTCGCCGATGCAGTCCGATTAAAATATTCATCAGCGTTGATTTTCCTGCACCATTTTCACCCATAAGGGCATGTACTTCTCCTTGACGAAGATCAAAGTCAACACCACTCAGTACCTGATTGGTTCCAAAGGCTTTGTGAATTCCTTTCATTTGAATCTGCATGCTGTACCCTCCTTTTTATTCAACATTGATTTATCCAAAATGAACTCCTGCTTGCAAAATACAATTGGCAAATGGCTTAGCCTCTCCTGTACGAATGACCGCCTTCGCATAACGGGTCAGCTCCTTGAATTGTTCATGAGAGCAAAACTCAATGACGGCAGCCTGCTTATTAATCTGTGGATGTTCTAATTGCTCCCCTGCAAAGTTGCGCATAATATACTGCAATGCTTGTTCATTTTCTTGTTTGATTTCTTCGGCCAGCGTTACTTTTTCGATCACCATATCTACTGCAATGACATCAACAACGTCCTGAAAGGATGGAACACCCAGTTTAAGGGCCAAATCAATTTTGGTAACGCCTTCAGGAACAGGTAAGCCGGCATCAGCCACGACAATATAGTCTGTGTGGCCGAGATCCGACAGTATTTTGGATATATGACTGTTGAGGATTCCATGTTTCTTCATATTATATTTGCTCCTCCACTTCACGACGGGTTGGCATTCCACCTTGGGCTCCAAATTTGGTTACGGACAATGACGCAGCACGATTAGCAAATTTCACACTGTCGGCCAGCGATTTTCCTTCGGCCAGTGCCACTGCAAAAGCAGCGTTAAACGTATCTCCTGCACCTGTTGTATCAACGGCTTCTACTTTATAAGTAGGAACCACGACTTCCTGTTCTCCGTCGAAGAATCGTACACCGTTGCTGCCCTCAGTCACAAACAGCTTGTTGGGATATTTACGCAACGCTTCTTGCAGGCTCATATCCTTAAACATAATGGCAGCTTCATGCTCGTTTGGGGTAATGTAGGTCGCATTCGCAATTACGCTTTCTTCCACTTCACGAGCCGGGGCTGGATTCAGCAACAAGGGTATCTGGTATTTCGCACAAATCTCGCTTACGTAAACAACCGTTTCTGTTGGTATTTCCTGTTGAATTAGCACAATATCCGAACTTCGGATGACGTCAAGCGCTTCTTCCACATAGGCGGGTGTCACTTCATTATTTGCTGCTTTTACCACGACAATACTGTTATCACCTTCAGCTAATACAATATGCGCTGTACCGCTTTCCATATGTGTAACCGGTTTCACATAGCCAGTATGAACATGATTTTCTTCAAAATTTCGTAAAATCTGTTCTCCAAAATGGTCATCCCCTACACGTCCAATCATCGTAACGTCTGCTCCGAGTCGTGCTGCGGCTACTGCCTGATTGGCTCCTTTACCTCCAGGTACGGTTGTAAAGCTTTCACCCAATACCGTTTCACCAGCACCGGGACGTTTGGACGAAGTAACTACAAGATCCATAGAACTGCTTCCGATAATCGAAATTTTAGCCATCATAATCCACCTTTCTCGTCGTTTCCCGTTCTATAAATTTGACGGGCAATTGTATGCTTGAATAGGTAAGTACTTTCGAATGAAGATTAGGTACGCTTGACTTCGTTACTTGTGACTGTTCAATCAACTGAATGAGTAGTCCTGCTGCTTCCCAGCCCATTTCATAAGCAGGTTGTCGGATCGTTGACAAAGGCGGGAATAACAAACTGCTTAATGGTATATCATCAAACCCGATAATTTGAACATCATCCGGGATTTTCTTTCCTAATCTATGTGCCTCATGCATCACCGCTGTAGCCACGATATCGTTACTTGCGATAACTCCGTCCGTATCCGGGTACTTGCTAAACAGCTCTTTGGCCCACGACTCGGCCTCCTTGAACGAAAAGGAAGTTGTCTCGACCACATGGTAAGCAATTCCGGATTGCTGAAGCTCTTCAACCGCCCCGCGAAAACGGTCTTGTGCTGGACGAATATGTGCAGGGCCTTGCATGACTGTAATTTGTTTGCTGCCGCGGGCAACCATTTCTTGAGCAGCCAAGCAACCGCCATGGGCTCCATCCGCATATACGGAGAGGCTGTCACTGGAAGTTCGATCGAGAAAAACGACCGGGATCTTCAGTTTAGCGTAACAGTCGGCATCGGGATCATTGGTAGAAGAAATAACACCAACGACATTATTTTGAACAAAAGTATCCATGTAATCCAATTCTTTTTGGCGATCTTCATCACTATTACCGAAAATAATCCGAAAATCATTTTCCTGCATTCGATCCTCCACCCCACGAGCTAACAAGGGAAAGTAAGGGTTCGTAATATCCGGCAGCAGCAGGCCGATTAATCTGGATTTCTTTTTATACAAAGAACGTGCAACTTCATTGGGCTTGTAATTTAACTGCCTCACAGCAGCCTCTACCTTTCGCCGTGTATCCTCATGTACATATCCAGTTTCATTAATAACTCTGGATACGGTCGCTACGGAAACACCTGCAAAGCTGGCGACTTCTTTAATTGTTGTCATAGTGTAGGTTCAACTCCAATGTGTAACCGGTTACACATATAAAATATCATAGCATTAATTTTTTGACAAGCATTAATTATTTGCACGTTGAATGCTTTAGCTTTATAATTCTTATTGTAACTAATGAAGTTCCACCTTTATACACATTCTAAAGTGGGGAGCACCACTCCCGGTTACTCAATAAAATACGTATACATGGAGGCTTTTTCCTGATGAATATTGAAGTATGGTCTGATTATATGTGCCCATTCTGTTATATTGGCAAACGCCGTTTGGAGCAAGTATTACAGAAATTTCCACATCGCAATGAGGTGAAATTGACATTCAAGAGTTTCGAATTGAACCCGGATGCTGTGAGAGATAGCGGTAAAACGATCAATGAAGAACTATCCGCTAAATATGGGGTCAGTCTGCAAGAGGCTCAGGCTATGAATGATCGAATGAACGAAAACGCACGCTCTGCGGGTCTTGATTATAATATTCATGCCATGGTGCCGACGAACTCTCTTGATGCTCACCGCTTAACACTTTGGGCTCAAACACAAGGCAAAATGCTGGAGCTGAGCGAGCGTTTATTCCAGGCTGTATTCATCGAAGGCAAGCATACAGGGGATCATGAAGTGCTGGTAGCGCTGGCTACTGAGGTTGGTTTGGATCAAAAGGAAGCGGCTGCTATATTAGCCAGTGATCGTTTTACCGACGAAGTTAGAGCTGATGAATCCGAAGGCGCTGAGTTAGGTGTTCAGGGTGTGCCATTCTTTGTATTTGATCGAAAATTTGCTGTTTCTGGTGCCCAGCCGGAGGAAGTATTCCATGATGCGCTTCAAAAAGCATGGGATGAACGCTCACCTTTCACCATGATAAGCGGCAGCTCGTCCAAACAAGATGCAGGTGGTATATGTACCGATGAGGGTTGTGAGCTTCCAGGCCGTGAATGAAGATTTTCTATTCCCTAGATAAATTTTAAAAAAGCGTGCCAGCACCCAATTAAACCTGAGCTGGCACGCATCTTTATTTTATAACGATTTAATCATTCCGCCATCCACAAGGATGGTGCTCCCTGTCAAATAGGATGAAGCTGAAGACGCCAGAAAAGCAACAACTTTACCGAACTCTTCAGGCTCTCCATACCGCCCCAATGGAATGCCCTCTTCTGCTTGTTTACGAACCTGATCTGTCGTTTGCTGGGTTTTCTCAGCTCGATGCTCGTCCAAGCTACGCACGCGATCGGTTGCAATTCTCCCCGGTGCTACAGTATGTACCAGAATATTATGAGGAGCTAATTCCAGAGACAATGTTTTCGCCAATCCAGCGACTCCCGTACGTAGCGTATTTGAAATGATTAACCCCGGAATTGGCTGTTTAACTGAGGAAGAAGCAATATTTAAAATCCTACCGTTTTGTTGTTTTTTCATATAAGGTAACACCTCACGGATCAACCGGATATGACTAAGTAAATTTTGTTCAAAGGCCTGCATCCACACTTCATCTGTAAAATCATCAAAGGTACCGGCAGGAGGCCCACCCGCATTGTTAACCAAAATATCAACGGTGCCAAACAAATCAGCTGTACGGCGGATGGCCTGGGAGATATGTTCTGGTTTTGTTACATCGCAAACTACATATTCAACGCGGCCACTCGCTGTTTCCAGTAATTCCGCCTGCGTCCGCTGAAGCTCTGCTTCGTTCCGTCCTGAAATGACGACATTCGCACCCTCGCGTGCCAGCTCCCGTGCGCTTGCCTTGCCGAGTCCTTTACTGGAACCTGCAACAAAGGCTATTTTTCCCGTTAATCCTAAATCCATCTATAACACTTCCTTTTCTCAGTGTTCTCTATTTAATTGTACACATGACCAGCACATAATGCGAATAGCTTGGTAGTATCATGAAGGCTATCTATCTTCTCACCATTAAAAAGAATACGAAATCATTAATTGCAAGGTAAAACAAAAAGGCCTGACATTTAGTCAGGGGCCCTTTTTGCTTTACAAAATTTTGTTTGTTTACAACACGTTATGATGTTGATGTAGTAGTTGTTGTTGGCTGCTCGTATACAACAACGGACTGGCTCTCAGGCTCCCATTTAACATTTGTCCCCAAGGCCTCTCCGATTACCCTTACAGGTACCATTGTCGTCCCATCCACTATGGATGCTGGCTGCTCGATAGAATACGGCTGACCGTTAATATATGCTTTCGGACTGTTAACAAATAATTTGACGGACACGCCGTTACGGGTGACAGTAACAGCCTTTTCTTTCGGATCCCAGGAAACCTTTGCATCCAAAGCTTCGGAAGCTGTTCTAAACGGAACAAGTGTGGTCCCCTTGCGGTTAATCGGTTTGGCATCGTATTCTTCACCATTCACGAACAGCTTCATACCCGACGGCCGTCCAGCCTTCTTCGAGAATTCACCGAGCTTTTTGTAGCTGTCCAGGTCGGACACATTAGCCAGTACCGCCTCCTCCTGCATGTATACGGCATCTGTCACATTTCCGTTTTCAGCCAGTAGCTCAGCTGCTTCAGTCAGTGCTTTACCAGAATTCCGAATCAATTCAAGTTCAGCAACCTGCTCTGGAGTCAAACGGTCCGGGTATTTCGTAAGCAGCAGATTCGCAATAACCGCTCCTGCCGGCTTATCCTTTGTATTTTCTACCGCGTGAAGCAGACCCTTGTAACCGTTGCGTCCCTTGTGACCATTATGGTCTTTGGACTCTTCGTACGTATCATCCGTTACTGCAACAGGTTCGGTTTTTCTGATTTCTGCGTGTTTTTCTTTTTTACTGTTTTCATCCTTTTTACCGGATGCTTTGTCCTTTTGTTTTTTGGACTGATCATTGTCTGAGTCATGGGGATTGATTAGCTCTTCCCCGCTCTTTTCATTCCCGTCTTTTACAGACGTCTTTGATTCCTGTTTGTTCTCCTGATCATTTCCGCGTCCCTGCTTGGCTTCAGCGGTTCCCGCTGCCAATCCCAAGACCAGTATACACGCTAGTAAAGCTGTCCAAGTGTTTCTCATGATGCGATTCCTCCTTATAGTAAAGACCGGGCTCAAATGTCCCTAGATGTATTAACGGCTTCTCTAAGCTGATTTTTTATCTTTTCTTTAACTAATGTGTGAGACACCAATATAGCCGCAGTCCAGATTGCCAAAAACCACAATAAAATTTTATTATACGCCTAACCTATTTACAAAGTATAATGAGAATTACACATGCATTTTTAAGTATCAGCCTTTACATTCGCATAATAGAAAGAAGATGAAACAGATATGTTCGGCACCATTCTTTTGGACGTTGTTTTACCTATTTTTGTACTTATCGGTTTTGGTTGTATCATGCAATATTATTTTCGACTGGATTTGTATACCTTAGCTAAAATCAATTTTTACTATATCACCCCCGCAGTTGTGTTTACGGGTCTTTATAACTCGGAAATTTCTTTAATGCTCATGGGTGAGGTTTCACTTTTTTATGCCTTGTACATAGCTATTCTGTACGTAATCAGCACTACTGTCGCCAGATCTCTGAAATACAGTCCCGGAATGCGTGGAGCTTTTACAAATAGTGTAATGCTAGATAATTCAGGAAATTATGGTCTGCCAATCAATCAGTTGGTGTTCAAAGGTGACCCTTTGGCCATTTCCGTTCAAGCTCTGATTATGACCTTTCAAAGCTTTGTCACATTTACATACGGCACTTTTGTTGTGCAAAACGGCAAGGCCAATACTCGAAAAATATTAATTAATTTTTTAAAAATGCCTGTTCCCTATGCGCTTGCGCTAGGTTTGCTCCTAAATCTGCTGCATAGTCCATTGCCTAATTTACTGGCTGAACCTTTGAGTTATATTAGTCAGTCGATGGTTGCTGTGGCTCTGCTTACTTTGGGAGCACAAATTGTGCAATATCCCTTTCGTTTGCGCCGGACAGCCGTGTACATCAGTATGGTACTACGCCTGATTGCTGGTCCAATAGTCGGTTTTATGCTCGTCTTGCTGCTGGGTCTTAAGGGGATTCCCGCTCAAGCCTTGCTCATTGCATCGGGTATGCCTACCGGTGTTAATACAAGTATTTTGGCGGAAGAATATAAAAATGAACCCGATTTTGCCGCACAAACAGTATTACTTTCCACGATTGTGAATGTCATTACGATGACCCTGTTAATTTCAGCATCCCGTCATCTTGTTTGAGGTGTATGATCAATATAAAAAATGGATTAGAAACGTTTTTTGTCTAAGGGCACGAGCGTTTCCTTTTCAAGACAAAAGAACATATGTTCCCATTTAGTATTTCCTTTTTCTACTTACAGTGGTGTGTTTGTTTTGTGGATATCGTATGCGAGATAGAGTTTTTTTTCTATTATGAATTTTTCATATAGTGAAATAATTATGCTCTTTAATTTGAATCTCTATTATCTGCCTGTTTTCAATTTGTCGTTGCTTTTTCCCTAAAAAAGAATGCGGGACAACAAGGTCATCAAAAATAAAGCCAGCTCACTCATTAGAGTGGCTGACTTAGGATTATCCTTATTAAGGTTTAGGGCTCAATTCCCCATTGCTTGCTTCCAGACAGGTAAGCGGTTATTTTAGCAGAATCTTGTAAACTGTTTGCTGTGGGATTAAATGAATAATCATCGGTTTGCGTGTAACTGCTCCAGTCCTCTTTGGATATCCGGGTTTGCAACTCCACACTTTGACCGGGCTCTAAAGAACTCGCAGCTGAGTTAAACCCGATTTCTGCATAAGAATCTGCCCCTGGCTTCGCATTGGATAATGTTTTGAAGCTAGCAATCACATTCCCTGTACCGACGCTCGACCAATCCGTGAAGAAATTTTGTGCTTTCTCCCCGTTAATGGTGTAATAATAACGCAATGTCATGTCTGCTAGGGAAATTGATGAGGTTCCCGTATTGGTTATTTTAAATTTGGAACTGATTGTATTGCTTGTGGCGGATACATTCCCATTGAAGGCTTGCACCTTCAGAACGCCCTCGCCTGTTCCCGGCTCACTTGGCGTATCCCCTTTCACCGTAATCGTGAACAACGCATCAGTGCCTGTACTAAAATGGAAGTTGAGCGTGGTCTCTCCTTTAGGAAGTTTCGATAAATACTTGTTAGTAAGAACGACTGTTTCTTCACTAACTGTATAATCTTCACCCTTGTTCAGCACCACGCTCCCCTGCTTGATCGCTTCTAGCGTATTACCGTTAAGTGTAAGCTTGACAGTAATATCGGTATTGCTGTTATCTACTCCATAGGTTGCAGTCGTTGGTGTAATACTTGCTTGCCCGGTAGATGGCTGATCACCACCCACACGATCTGCTACCAGAATGCCGCGGCCATTCGTTCCCAGATAAGCACGTCCGTAAACCCGAGGGTCCCCAATAATTTTGGTCACTCGAGCATATTGATGCTTGTCATCATTAATGCGCGCCCAGTTTGCGCCAGCATCGTCCGAACGGTAAAATCCACGTGTACCATCAATTTTACCAACGATAAATACCGCTGCATTCGTACGGTTCGGCGCTGCCTTACCAAAGCCTACAAAATCCGCTTCCTGCACATTAGAGAGCTTGGTGAACGTAGCGCCAGAATCCTTGGAATGCCATAAGCCATATGGCCCTCCATCCTCGGAGCCTCCGGCGAACCATACATCTCCTTCTGCTCCTCGTACAGCATCAATATCAGCATTGCCTGCTGTCGGTAAGCCAGTTACCGCTGATGGCGTAAAGGATACCCCTCCATTGGTGCTCACATATATTTTCCCGGAGGCAAATGCGTAATATTTATTAGGGTTCACTCGATCAGAGACGATCTTTGCATTCGCTGGAATCCCTGTGCTTGCTGTCCATGCGTTGCCGCCAGTTTTGGAGTAGAACACACCTTTGTCC
Source organism: Paenibacillus sp. CH40 (assembly GCF_024213605.1). Taxonomy (NCBI): domain Bacteria; kingdom Bacillati; phylum Bacillota; class Bacilli; order Caryophanales; family Paenibacillaceae; genus Paenibacillus; species Paenibacillus sp. CH40. The sequence continues at coordinate 1,197,092 of NZ_JANAVQ010000001.1, read as the reverse complement.
GATGTACTCCACAGCAAGCCATTCCCATCTGCCGCTACGGCGATGCTGCCTCCTCCTGCTGTACCGGAAGGCTCGCTATTTGCCTTATACCAGTTGGCTCCGCCATCATTGGAAAAACCGATGGATTTGGCATTTGAATCTTTTTTATAATCCGCTTTACCCACCCGGGCCATAAAAGAAGGATTCAGCTCGGCATAATCGATGCTTTCGCTGCTTGTAAAGGTCGGATTATCCAGCATTTTAGCTGGAGCCTTGAACAGATCGTCATGCCTGAAACCAGAGACATCACCTACTGCGCTCACCAAAGGCGCGCCAACTGGAGGGCTCACCAAATCCAAAATGGCTGTTTCCTCTACCCCTTTAGCGGCTACTGAAATATCCAGCTTTCCTCCTTTATCCCAATTGGTCAGGTTTTTAGAGCCATAAATCGTAGCTCCGGTGCCATACAGCATATGGTCTGAATTAAATGGATCTATCTCCAGATCTCCGATCATCCACCCTAGCTTGGGTGATGCTTCCGGTGGAGCAGGGTTGGCATTGAAAGTCAGCCAAGGCGCACCGCTTATATCCAGATTGTATTTCAGCTTGCGAGACGGATAACCATCGAATTCCCAAATAGGACTCCAGGTTGCTCCACTATCCGTGCTGCGATAAATTGTTTCATCCGGCCACCAGGCATTCAAGGTAGCAACCATAAGTGTACCTGGCTTCTGGGCATCCACCGTCAGTCCACCATATCCAAAATGATTGTCCGCGCTGCTGCTACCAATAGGGCTAATGTTAGTCCACTGCCCGCTTGCTGTATTCAATTTCCACAGTTCACCCTTTGTTCCGTCATATGGACCAGCTCCATCGCTATAAGAAATATACAAGTTGCCGTCCGCTGATAAAACGCCGTGATGTGGCAAATAGCCCGTAGGCTGTCCCGCTATAGCAGACCAGGTTGTCCCGCCATCTGTACTGCGATAGACACTTTGCTTTTTATCTGCAACACCTACATAGATCGTCTGCGTTGCTTTACTGGAAGAGCCTGTTTTTTTGTCAAAGGTAATCCAGGCCAAACCGACAATGTCGCTGGTATATTCATTGGAAGGGTCCTGTACATACGTCCCTGGATTCGGGAAACTGCTCACCTTGCTCCAAGTTGCTCCGAAGTCAGAGCTTTTCCATAGTCCATTACCACTTCGAGCTCCAAAGAACAAAATATTATTCTTATTTGGATCAATCGTCAGACGTTCACCCATTGAACGCCCCGGCATATTGCCCCCCACCTTAAAAGGAAGCTTGGTTGTCTGCCACGTATTACCCCTGTCGGTGGAACGCATAATCTGCCCGTTTTCTTTATCCCATGAATTAGTATACGTACCTGTAGCTATATATACACGATTCGGATCAATAGGATCGGTCGCCAGTGCATCGACACCATTTTTGTTCCAATCCTCCCAGCCCACAGAATCCGTCAGCGGAACCCAGCTCTCATTGGCAGCATTCCAGCGGTAAGCTCCTCCAATATCTGTACGGGCATAGATTAGGTCTTTTTCCGTTTCATTAAAAATAATGCCAGGTACAAAACCACCACCTCCACCCGTAACGACACTTTTCCAACTGTAATCGTCACTTGGAGCAGCATGAGCCGGTGCTATCATTCCTGTCCAGGAAGCACCCGCTACCACAAGCGCCAAACAAGCAATTCTCAACCTGTTTTTTGCCTTAGTCAATGAATTCAACCTCCTTCTTCAATATCATTTGAATATGCGAGTCATTTTGAGATCAAAGTAATCAGCCGATTCTGAATACGTTCCTATCGTTATCGTTGCTTCTCACAAATCTGACAAATGTTTTCTCAGGCTCACCCCCATTCAACCAATATATACGGTGCGATACTCGTTTTGTTAGCGCTTACATCGGTGTCTTGCTCAATAGATTCGTCATCTTTTTCTCATTTCCTTGTGCGAAAAATCAAGATAATGCAATATTATCTCCTGCTCCTCAGCTTATAATATGAGGTTTGGACTTCCTTCAGAGTTAACACCTTTTATTTAATTCTATTATGAATTTTTCATATAATGAATTAATTACTTCATTTTCATTCTTTATGGGTGTCAAAATACTTTGATTTACAACAAAAAACCGCGCTATGCGCGGTTCCAGCTTCAGTTGCTTCCGTTAATACTGTCGTCAGTCATAAACATATGCATATTATTGCAAGTATTCAAGCGCCAGAGCTAAAAAAATATGTCCTGAGACGAGCAATGCTCGCTCATCAAAATCAAAGTGAGGATGGTGATGAGCAAAATGCGTTCGTTCATCCTCATTGCGTGCACCCACATGAATGAATGCTCCCGGTCGCTGCTCCAAATAATAAGCAAAATCCTCTGCTCCCATGACCGGCTTCAAATTCAAAAAAGCGTCTGCTCCATACAGTCTGCCAATAAGCTCGCGTACACGTTCCGTTTCGGCTTCGGCATTCACCAAAGAAGGATAGCCATTCAAATAGTCAATTTCGTATCCGGCATGATAAGCCTCAGTCAACCCCTTGACGATACTGCGAATTTCATTCTCGACTTCCTTACGCACTTCCTTATTAAACGTACGTACAGTCCCTTCAATTTTGGCCTTATCTGCAATCACATTAAAGGCAGTTCCAGCTTGAAATACCCCAATCGTTAACACTGCTGATTCAATAGGGTCCACCCTGCGACTAACCACCTGCTGCAACCCGTTCACAATTTGACTGCCGATAACAATAGAGTCCACCGTCTGATGCGGTCGTGCGCCATGCCCGCCTTTACCGTTGATCTGGATCGTAAACGCGTCGACAGCCGCCATCGCAGGCCCACTCTTTAATCCAATTTTACCAAGCGGAATTTCAGATGCGAGGTGAATACCGTATACCGCCTCTACCCCATCCAGACAGCCATCCTCAATCATAAACTTGGCTCCACCAGGCGGTTTTTCTTCTGCATGTTGAAAAATAAACACAAGCTTTCCCTTCAACGCCTCACGGTTATGGCTCAATACGCGTGCCACTCCAAGTAACGCAGCCGTGTGACCATCATGTCCGCAGGCATGCATAACACCCGGAACGGTCGATTTATAAGGCACATCCTTTTCATCCTGAATGGGAAGCGCATCAAAATCAGCACGAAATGCAATCGTTCTACCTGGCTGACCGCCTTCTAAAAACCCGAGCACACCGTTTCCACCCACATTCGTTCTTACCTCAATGCCAAAAGAGCGCAATTGATCGGCGATAAATGCAGACGTATTCGTTTCTTCAAAAGAAAGCTCGGGATGCTGATGTAGATGTCTTCTCCATGCAATCAGCTCTTGTTCACCATCTTTTAATTCCTGAACCCATTTTTCTAGCATAATACCCTCTTTTCCTATTGAATTTATATACTTCTATCCTTATCTTACCATGAACGGCCTATAGAATGTAGTTCTCTTATCATGCCGATAGTAGATCAAAGGGGTGTCTTGAACCTAGGACGGGTAATGACAAGCGGCATAATGTCCTGTGCTAATCGCTGTCAGTTCAGGTACTTCCTCACGGCAACGCGAGGTCGCTAGTGGACAGCGGGTATGAAAACGACAGCCGGATGGAGGCTTCGCAGGCGAAGGAATCTCACCTTGTATCGTAATTAGCTCCCGGCGGTTTTTCGGATTTGGATTAGGTATCGAGGCAACAAGCCCTCGGGTATACGGATGGGCAGGATGCCTGAACAACTCATCACTTGGCGCAATTTCTACAAGTTTTCCCAAGTACATAACCCCTATCCGATCTGAAATATGGCGGACTATATGCAATCCGTGTGCGATAAACAAATAGGTCGTATCCAGCTTACGCTGTAAGTCCTGAAGCAGATTGACAATTTGCGCCTGAACGGAAACATCCAAAGCCGACACTGCCTCATCCGCCAAAATAAACTGCGGTTGCAGAGCAATGGCACGGGCTATCCCGATTCGTTGGCGCTGTCCTCCCGAAAATTCATGCGGAAATCGCGTAACTAGCGAAGGTGATAATCCAACAGCGCTCAAGAGTTCCTCCACCCGTTCCTGCTTTGCCTTGCCATTCAGCCCTTCATGAACTGCAAGCGGCTCTCCTATGATATCTCCTACACTCCACCGTGGATCAAGAGATCCGTAGGGGTCTTGAAAAATCATCTGCATATCACGACGAACGGATCGCAACTCAGAATTTCCTAAACGTGTTAGCTCCTGATTCTGGAACCATACCTGCCCGGAGGTCGGCCGTTCCAGCTGCATCAGCATCCGGCCTAAAGTAGACTTACCACTGCCGGATTCTCCGACCAAACCAAAGGTTTCGCCCTTTCGAATTGAAAACGATACATCATCCACCGCCCGGATCGAAGTACCAGTCCGACCGGGAAAGCTTTTTTTCACCGGATAATACTTGCGAAGTCCATCCACCCGAAACAAGTCCTGCTTGTTCTGGACATTTTCCATGATAGTCTCATTGGATTCAGGGGAGTTCTTTACCTGCATGCCATGAATGCTCACCTTAGCCCCATCAACAGCAGATACGTTCGTCACTTCTTCCTTTACTTCGGTTGCCTTTGCAACAGCATCTGCTGTGATCTGCCCTTTCACAGATAGCTCTGTAATACGCCAATCACCGGACGTAGCCAATTGCTCGGAATGCCAGCAAGCTACCTCGCGTTCATCCTTGGCTGCCAGCGGTGGCGCTTCGTTTTTGCATTGATCCGTCGCGTGCGGACATCGCGGGTGAAACAAGCAGCCGGAAGGCAATGCACTCAGGCTGGGAATTGCCCCTGGGATCGAAAAGAGCTTGCTGCTGCGATCTGTATCCAGTGTTGCCACCGAACGAAGCAACCCTCTAGTGTAAGGGTGCAATGGCAGCTCGAACAGTTCTTCCGTTGCTGCCTGCTCCACGACTCGACCAGCATACATCACAACAATTCGATCCGCTACCTCTGCCGCAATACCCAAATCATGCGTAATCAACAGAATCGACATGTTGAATTCTGCCTTTAATTCCTGAAGCAATTGCAGAATTTGTGACTGAATCGTTACATCCAGCGCCGTTGTTGGTTCATCCGCTATTAGCAGCTCAGGGCCACATGAAAGTGCCATTGCAATCATTGCCCGTTGTAGCATCCCACCGGACAGTTCTCCGGGGTACTGCTTCATACGAAGTTCTGGTTCAGGAATCCCTACCCTGTTCAGCAAATGAACCGCATGAGTCCATGCTTGCTTTCGTGTCTTCCGGTTATGCTCCATGATGATTTCTATCAGTTGATACCCGATAGTGTACACCGGATCAAACGCCGACATCGGCTCCTGAAATACCATCGCCATCTTTTTGCCACGAAGTGAGCGTAATTCCTGCTGCGACAAAACGGTCAAATCTATGCCCTGCAACCGTATTTGTCCTTGGGCAATTCGTCCGTTTTCATAATCGATTAGCCGCATAATCGCCTTGGAGGTAATCGTTTTTCCGCTGCCGGATTCACCGACGAGGCAGACCGTTTCTCCCGCCCCGATCGTTAGTGATACGTTGTCGAGTGCTTGCAGCAAACCTTTTTTAGTGTGAAAATCGACCGACAAATGTTCAATCTCCAGCAATGATGACAAACGAACTCCCTCCTTCTATAGCACTTAAGAATAGGCTGCCTGATGCTAGTTTGCATTCTTTTTCGGGTCCAACTGGTCTCTCAGCTTGTCACCCAAAATATTGACTGACAACACAAATAACGTAATGGCTAGGCCAGGAAAGGTACATATCCACCAAGCTACTGTCAAATATCCTCGTCCTTGAGACAATACTGTTCCCCAATCCGGAATTTCCTTTACTGTGCCAAGTCCCAGAAAGCTTAATCCTGATCCGGCCAAAATAGCGCTACCGATGCCAAGCGTCGCCATCACGAGCAAAGGGGACAAGGAATTAGGAAGCACATGACGCCAAAAGATCCCGAAGGGTGTAACTCCGATGGAACGTGAAGCCGTGACGTAAGAACGTTCTTTTATACTCATAATTTGACCGCGCATAACTCTTGCATAACCGGGGACAGCAGATATGGCTACCGCCAGCACAATATTGAACAAACTTGGGCCAAGAGCCGCCGCAATCGCCAAAGCCAGCAGAATGCCAGGAATAGTCATCAAAATATCAATAAATCGCATCAGTATCGAATCCACTGTACCGCCAATGTAACCTGAGAGCGCACCAATAATTCCACCCACCAGACTGCCGACGAGTACCGACATAAAGCCAATAAACAGAGAATCCCGACTTCCGTGAACAACCAGACTGAATACATCCCGCCCAAAATAGTCCGTTCCGAACCAGTGAGAAGCACTTGGGCCTTGTAAAATATGGTCGCTTAACATTTCTGTGGGTGCATAAGAAGCAATCCATTGTGGAAACGCCGCACAGGCGATTACGAACACAATAATTAGTCCCGCCGCATATACGAACCCATCCGACACTCCACCGAACCGCAACTTTCCAGTTTGCCGAGCTACCCGCAGCTTTCTTTCTTTCCAAATTGTTTTGGCAGCCATTGTTTCTCTCAACCGTCTTCCTCCTCCCTGAATCCTTCCGGCTTACGCCGAGCGTCTAACCCTTGGATCAATGAACGTATACGATATATCCACCAGCAGATTTACGATCACATACATGATGGCAGAGAACAATACAACTCCCTGCACAACTGGCAAGTCTTTAGCCATAATTGCATCCGCAATTAAACGCCCAATGCCTTGCCGCGAAAATACCGTCTCACTCACAACTGCTCCGGCCAGCATTTCTCCCATCAGCATCCCGATCATCGTTATCGCTGGAATCAACGCATTGCGTAGCGCATGGCGATACATAATAACCTTCTCAGACAAACCCTTGGAACGGAGCGTTACGATGAACTGCTCATTAATGACCTCCAGCATACTGTTGCGCACCATTCTGACAATGAACCCTGCACCGACAATGCCCAAAGTGAGAGACGGAAGCACAAGGGTTTTCCAACCATCCGAGCCCATAGCAGGCAGCCATCCCAAGTGAATAGAGAAAATAAGCAACAGCAGAATGCCTGACCAGAATGTGGGCATAGAAATGCCGAACAATCCAACGATTCGTGCGATGATATCAATCGGCTTATCCCGATGAATGGCTGACAGCACTCCAAGCAGGACACCGATAATGACCGAAATAGCAGAACCGGCAAGCGTCAGCGCCAGTGTAGGCGGAAGATTGACCCATATTTTAGGCAGCACCGGATCAGCATTGAGCAGTGATTTTCCAAAATCACCTTGTAGCAGATTTCCGAAATAGTTTAAAAACTGAACATGAAAAGGCTGATCCACTCCCAGCTTATGACGCAAATTGGCGATCATCTCTGGCGTGGCCGTTGAAGGGTCAAGAATCGAATCCACCGGGTCCCCCGGAAGCAGATACAAAATACTGAATACCAAAATATAGGAACCCAGAATGACCAACAAAGAAGTAACCAGTCTTGCTGCAACAGCTCTGATCATAGCCCACACTCCTTCCCGTCTGAATGGTCCCCAGATACTATTTAGCAATACTATTTTTGAATACGCACATCGTTAAAGAGCGGATAACCCACTACATCGAATTTGAGACCCTGGACAGACTTGGCGGCTCCAACCGTATAAGGGAAAACATAAATAGGAATGATGACGGCCTGATCGCGGATTAGCTGTTGCACCTTTTTGTAAATCTCCTCCCGATTGGCATCATCCTTTTCAATAGCTCCCTGCTCCAACAGCTTGTCGACTTCTGGATTGGAGAAGTTAGGCAGTGTAGGCCGCTGATTTGGTGCCGCGGTATGGTAAAAAGCATATAATGCGTTCGGGTCCACATTGACCTGGCTATTTCCGTAGAAATCATAGTTTCCGTTCGTATATACAACTGTTGCAATATCCTTGGTTATTTCAATCTTCACATCAATACCGATTTTCTTCAGCTGCTGCTGAATAATGGCTGCAATGTCGTTCCGTTTTTCACGGTTCGGAGTGCCGTCTACATAATGCAGCGTCAGGCGTTGTCCATCCTTCACCCGGAAACCATCCGCTCCCTTAACCCATCCCAACTCATCCAGTAACTGATTGGCCTTGTTAAGATCAGGCTGTAAGCCGTTTTCCAGTGATTTATCATATCCAAAAATACCTGGAGTAAGTGGCGACCAAGCCTGTTCATAAGTTCCTAGATACAGTGTTTTGACGATCGTCTCCACATCAATACCATATTGCAATGCCTGCCTCGCCTTCAATTCATTCCACGGTGTCTTCTTTTGGTTAATGAACAGCGTGTATGGCAAGCCTAGAGTATTGACCTGCAACAATTGGAAATTAGGGTCACTCTTCAACGTTAAAATATTCTGCGGTGGGACGGTTTCAGCGGCCAAAGCCTGCCCACTCTGCACACTGCCGATCCGGGTTGCCTCCTCCGGAACAATTTTAAAGGTCACGCTGTCCAAATACGGCGCTCCCTGATTTTCAATAGTTTCCGGTGCCCATTTGTAATCCGGGTTACGTTCGATTTTGATTTCTGCATTTTCGTCCCATTTTACAAACTTAAAAGGGCCTGTACCCACAGGATGCTTACCGAATTGATCTCCATATTTTTTAACTCCTGCCGGAGAAACAATGGCTACAGCCGGAACACTTAAATTGCTCAAAAATGCTTGCGATGGTCGTTTCAGATTCAATTTAATCGTGTATTCGTCAATCACCTGTGAGGACTCATAGGGAGCCAGCAAGTTAGCGGCATTACCTACTACGGCTTGCGGATCAATAATCCGATCATAGCTAAATTTAACAGCTTCCGCATTGAACGGAGTTCCGTCATGGAACTTAATGTCCTTGCGCAGCTTGAATGTATAGCTTTTGCCATCCTCGGAAACGCTCCATTCGGTTGCCAGCCAAGGCTTAATCGTATTATCCGGCAGCTTTACCACCAAATTATCGAATATCGCACGATATACCCGAGATGCTACTGCCAATCCACTCTTATGTGGGTCCAGTGAATCCGGCGATGTTGCCAGGGCATAGGTAAGATCTCCGCCTTCTGCAGCTTGCCCGTCTACTGCTGCATTTGCATCGGTATTCGTAGAATTGGCTCCGCTATTACCCGAGCATGCTGATAAGACTAGCACCATCGACAGGGTTAAAGCTGCCATTTTTGCAAATCGACTTGTTCGTTTCACGAAAAACACTCTCCGATCTGATAGATGATGTTATGATTACATTGCATTTTGGGAGCCGATGTTCCATTGTCGATAATTCCAATCTGATATATATGAATTATGTTAATAACTGTATACCTGCGTTTTTCTAGTGTCAATGCAGGTTCTAATTGGAATGATCTATAGATGGATAGAAGACTTGAATTGACAACAAAAAAGAGCCGATAGGATACTCTCCCCGACTCTTTTTTATTACTGATTTTTCTATTGTGAATTTTTCAGGTATTGAAAAACTGACTTATATTCCCTCTTACCGGATGTGTTTGTTCCCTGTACTCACCTTTCGTATAGCTTCCAATCACCTTACGCCAAAAGGATTGTGCCGGCCTATTGGTGCTCATTTGGGTCACCTTCCAACGTCCGTTAAAACGTCCAAACAGCTCATGAGCCGCCCAAGTCCCAACCCCATTATGCCGATAAGGACGAAGTACAAAGAACTCAGCCATGTAGTAGTCAGCTTCTCGATTGCTGGACATTCGGTCAACGAGTGCAAAGCCCACAGGAATATCCTGTCTCCAAATCAGAAAAGGTAGCTTCTGTTCACCGCTCGTCCAATATTGATACAAGTCTGGATAAGCCGGGAATGTACCCTTCTCAGTGACATCAATTCGAAGATAGGCTGTAAAATCGTATAAATAAAATTGCATGAGCTGTACAATAATGTCCTTTTGCGACTCCGGTACACTCTTAATAGACAGCTTCAGTTCCGATTTGATATTATACCCCATACTTTCACCTCTCTTGGCGGTTCAATCTGTTCTTTAACTTCGAATTACATCCCATCCAGTGCTGTGCAAAATATGCTAAAATACATATATATTATGACCGGACGAGGTGGAACCCAATGAATATACAAAAGATCATCGACCGGCGCAAACTAGATGAAAAAATGCCGGGATTACCATGGTACGTGCAGCAATTTATGGATTACAAGCTGCCCGACCTGTCCCCTTCCACATTACTAGAATATGTGCGGGATTACGAAGCTTTCTTTTCATGGCTTCGCTCGGAAGGCTTGTCTACTGGAGAAACAAATGCCCAAGTTACACTGGAAGAATTGGAGACACTTCATATGGACAGTATTACAGGCTTTCGATTATTCCTGTCTACGAAGCGCGAAGGCTCCAACTCCCGTATTACCATTTCACGTAAGCTATCGTCCCTGCGTTCGCTTTTTCATTATTTGAGTCAGATCGCTGAGGATGAAAATTTTTATCCATTGCTCAAACGCAACATTATGGCCAAGGTCGAAATCAAGCGTATACATAAACCCAAGGATACGGCGGCCAAGCTTAAAGGTAAAATACTGGAAGAGGAAGAACTGCTTGAATTCATCGGTTATATTTATGAAGGCTATGGTCAGGATTTGGCCGATAACAAGCAGGCGTTATACTCCTATGAACTAAATAAGGAACGGGATGCCTGCATCGCCAGCCTCATTTTGAACTCAGGCCTGCGCGTATCTGAAATCGTCAATCTGAATCTAGATGATTTAGACATAAACAATAAATTATTATATGTGTACCGCAAAGGCAATAACGACGAAACCTTTAAAACGCCGGTGTATTTCCGCGAGCAATCCAAAGATGATCTCATACTTTATTTGTCCCTGAGACATACCCGTTACCGCGCCCCAAAAAAAGAAAAAGCTCTCTTTGTCGCACGTCCTAACGGCAGTACAGAAGACAAACGGATGACCAAAAGAGCGATTCAGGCAATGATCATCAAGTACGCCAAGCGTTTCGGCAAGCCTTACCTTACCGTGCATAAGCTTCGTCATTCCTTTGCTACTGATTATTATTTACAAAATGATATTTACAAAACAAAGGAACAACTGGGGCACGCTTCGACAGAAACAACAGAAGTGTATGCCCACCTGACTGACAAAACCATGTCCCAGGCGATCGAACGGCGGGTAGAGACTCTAACCGACTCAGCCGATTGATGTCTCACCCCTGCTTATTCCTCATTCCTTCTATCTGCTTTTGAATCTGTTCGAGTAGCCAGCGGCCTGCGGGTCCGTTGGCCTCGGCAGGAAATATCTGTATCATTTCATCTGAGTAGTGACCTTGAGCCCAATCCATTTGATGCTCCCAAACCGCTATCCCCTGCACATTTGTCAGCTTATCGGTAAGCTGAGCATCCGATTGTTCCCGCACCATGACCAGCTTTGGATAATCCTCCTGCTTGAAGCCTTCCAGCAACACACAATCATAGGCCTGAAAATGCCGGATCAGACTGGTGACAGGCTGACTATGCTCCTCTAAAATGGCTGTTCTTCCAGCCGAAACAATAGCTACGCCTTCAGCACCCACCTGTCGGTGCTTGTACGTATCTGTACCCTCATGATCCATTTCAAATTCATGTCCATCATGCTTGATCACTGCTACGCGTAGACCTGACTTCTGCACATAACGAATCAACCCTCCGAGAAAGGTCGTTTTCCCCGTATTTTTGAATCCGACGATTTGACATACAAATGGATGTTTCGTATTCACGTTACCTGTCCACCTTGTAATACCAGTACTCGCACCTCTTCACCTTCGCATAATCCTTCTGTTGTAGGAGGAATTACGATCAGACAGTCGCTGTCCTTAATGGTCACCATGACACTGGATTCATCTACTCGCGCAGGAATCGCGTATACTTGCCCACCACGTATCTCCAGAGAGCTGCGTACAAAGCGTGTATAGTTGTTTACCTTCGTATAATCTGCGCCTAACTTCGCCGTCCAGGTTTGTAAATATGGATGTGCCGAAGATAACATCATTTGGATCGTCGGCCGTACAAACAGCTCACAGCCTACAAAGCACGCACCGGGGTTGCCTGAAAGCGCAAATAACAGCTTGCCGTCAATCACTGCGGCTGTGGTCACACTTCCTGGACGCATCGTAACCTTGTTGAACAGCATATTCACATCTTCCTGTCGTACCAGGTCACCCATAATATCAAAATCCCCCACCGATACTCCTCCACTCGTGACCACGATATCATAGGCAGCTATCGCTTCACGTACAGAGGTACGGGCAAGGCTCAAATCATCATGAATGGCTTGTAAAATGAACGGCTCTCCTCCTGCCTCTCTAATTTGAGAAGCCAGCATATATGTATTACTGTTTCGAATTTTCCCCGGTTGTAACGGCTCATCCACTGCAAGTAATTCCGATCCTGTAGAAAAAACGGCCACCCTAGGCTTTCTGTAAACAGGTACCTGATGTACTCCAAAAGTAGCCAGTACCGAGATGTGCCCTGCTCCCAGGCAGGTTCCCTTACTAAGCAAAAGCTGACCTTCCTGAATCTCATGACCAATCTGTGTCACATTTTTGCCAATCTCCATACGCTTCTTTAAGCCGACATATGTCTGTCCATTTTCCTCACGCAGCTGTGTTGCTTCCAGCATGACAACCGTGTCCGCTCCTTCAGGTAATTGCGCTCCTGTCATGATGCGGGCAGCCATTCCAGTCTCCACCCGCTTGTCCGATACGGTGCCACATGGAATTTCATCAATCACATGTAACCAGATTTCCTGACCGGACGAGCACACTTCAGTGTCCGATCCAAGGATCGCATAACCGTCCATACCTGAGCGACGAAAACGGGGATACGGGTGTGGTGCGGTCAAATCCACCGCCAAATAGCGTCCATGCGCCTGCTCCAGCTCTACGTCTTCCCTTTCACCCTGTTTAACATGGCTAGCTATCCTGCTTTGCGCCTCTTCCACCTGAACTGCTTTACGCTGGAATTTTTCTGCGTTTAATGATGTATGATTCATAATCTCACTCCGTTCTTCTAAAATGCCCTCTTTCTGTTATAACGCTAAAACTGTTATCTGGCAAATCGGGGGGTGTCTAAGTATGTATGGCAATAAAAATAACCCGTGAATTCTACGGGTCATTTCTATAACTTTTTAAGTGCTTTAAGCTTATTATGAGACATAGAGCAAGTGAAGTCAGATTCTTCGAATCGTACCTCCAAATGCGTTAGACTCGATCTCACAAAACCAAGTCGTGATAGCTGAAAAGCTTCCTTGCAAGTCTGTGCGGTTAGCCCGATCGTATAAAAGCAATGCCCCAAATTGAAAACGCGGTACTTCATCAGTTCTTTTCTTTTTTCTTAAGCTCAGCCGGTATCGGTTTAGCACCAAATACTGTTTTTTCATTTTTGGTAGATTCGTTAGCGTATTTTCCCAGTCTTATATTTAAAGCTCTCGCCAATCTCTTATCCATTTTCGTTCACCTCCTTTCCATAAAGGAAGAATGCTGAATGCTTGAATAGCTAAAGCTAAACATATTATGTGGGACTGTATAAAAAAATTCACTGCGCATACCAAAACACATACAGTTTTATAATATTTGTGGTTATTGGTCTTATGAATATAAATAAAATGATTGGGTGCATAAACTAAAAACACTAATATTGAACAAGCATTAATAATCAAAATTGTTGATAAATTTAAAGAGACGAAGGGTATAGTTACACATATTGCCGTTGTAAAACAGACACAAAATGTAAGATTACTGAAGTGTGCCCCTCCTGAAAATCTTCTTACAAACATGATAGTAACCAGAGCGAATAACGATCCCAAAAAATGCCCAGTCATCCAAGCGATAACCACAACCATTAGTATCGACGACACTTCGGTAATTTTTATACCAAGCGCATACTCCATCACTTCTACACTTGTTGGGCCATCAGGATCAGCTTTTTTTATTTCCGTTGCGATGTACCTTGATAGCGCTTCTAGCACCCTCGTAATCTCCTCTCTCTGAAAAGAAATACGACAAACCGAAAGTAAGCAATGAAATGGATAGTAATCCTATGGTATTTGAGCTATAGAGCATATACAAAGTAATAAAAATGGTGGCAGCTGATATTAGAGCACCTAGAATCAACAGCTTATTTAGAGACGATAAGTAATTTTCAGCTCTTAAAAAATCATGTGGAGGCTGAATTATAAACGAGAATCCAAAGTTATATTTTCCCATCACAAAAGAAATAAAGTACGCAATAATAATAGAAGATAACTGAATAACGTAAATAGAAGAGCCAGAAGTATCATTAATAACACCTGGTTCTGCTACTCCGAAAAAATTTGCAAACAGAAATACAAAAAGTTGTAGGTTAATGTAGGCTGTTAGACCAGAACCAGCAGAAAAAGCTGCTAGATGGGTTTTGATCCCTAAACCGTATCTAAAAAAGATAACCATTAACAAATACTGAAGCGGCAAATCTAATTTAGGCAAGCCTATAACTTCCCTCATTAGAAAGGAAAACAAAGCTATGCCCATTGCATAGAATAATATTTTTGTGCGATATTGCCTCACGGGAAGCATATAAAGCTTTAAGACCAAAATAACAGCGGCCAAAGCATCGAATACACCAAGTAATATATATAAAAAAGCAGATAACACAGATACACCATCCTCTTATTTCGCCTGTTGTAATTGTATATTTTACTAATAGATGTGGCAATGAAATAATCTAGTAAACTGGTAATATTTGTTTTTATGTAAGGTAAATATTATTTTTGTCGTCAAAAAATATGAAAAGAACGATTTTAAAATCGTCCTCTTGTTGCAATTTTAGCCTGTAACCTTCTGAATTATCTATCTGGCATCATCCTTTTGTCGAGCTGCTCAATTACAAGCGGCCAAGCCTGCTCATGTTGGTTCCTTGAATTCTCATCTGGAAAACCTGCATGCGTTAAGTAAAGATGCGTGCCATTACCGCGAGGTTTAAGCTCAACGGTGACCACTGTTTCAGCTCCCTTGGTGCCGCCTTCGCCAGTAACCCAAGTCAGCTCGATAAGTCTGTTTTGCTCAAGTCTTAGAAATCTTCCGTAATGTGGATGACGCTTCCCTTCAAAATGCGTTTCGAAAAAGAAGGTCGTGTTCAATTCAGCCTCCATTAATACTGATCCTGGGGCTGCAAACCAACTGTCAAACTGCTTCGTCCACGCCTGATACAGGACAATCGGAGAACACTCCATTTTTCGTTCCACCATTAGATTAAATGGTCTTTGTGAAAGATCTGGCCAAGAAATAGATAGTACCATTTAATTTTCAATCCCTTCAATCAAACAGAGTTTTGATTATCTCTACATTATTATATCCATAAAGGTGTAGGTTGCGGCTGCTTTCCCTTATCTGTCCACTTCTACTTGATGGCTGTGCCGCTAGATGATCACCAACGTCATCTCTAAAAATAAAAAAAGGAACTGTGCATCAGTACCACAGTTCCGCGAATCTTTTGTTTTCAAATAAATTGACGATACCCGTCATCGTCGACTTCGTCGGCTGATTTTACCTGAACCGCTACGTGTTTTGGGCTTACTATAAGATCTACGCGGCGAATCAAATATGCTGGAACCACCGCTGTCGCTACGGTCACGTGAAATCGAGCCTCTGCTCGGTGAACTGCTGGACCCTCTGTCGAACAGACTTCCGCTTGATCCAACACTGGAATCCGAGTTCTTTCCTCTACGGGTAACCGAACCTTTCCGCTCCACCGTAATCGGCGGGATCGCTTTTTTCTCCTGCACCGTAGGAGCACGATATTGGCCCTGAGAAGGTCGGTATACATCTCTGCTGGAGTAGCCCCGATAGGAGCCTGAACCACGCAACGAATCAAACAGAGCATCCAGCACAGTTGCGGTTAAGTATCCTTTTAGAAAGCTTGAACTGTAATTTTGTTCGACATACTTTTTACTGTCAATTTCAATGAGTGTATCTTCCTTCTTAGCTGGATCTTGCTGCAAATGGTACCACTCATCGCTATATACCAGAAACATCCGCTCATTGCTCTGCGGTGACATTTGTTCCGGTGTACGCTGTTCTTTCAATTCCTCCGCTACTTCCGGGACTGTCTTACCAGCTGCCCGGTATACATACGAGGTCGAGTTTCCGCTGCCACTAACCGATTCCAGCGGATACGTATCTTTTACATTTGGCGCGCCGCAGCCGCTTAAAACGGATACGAACAAGCTCAGCGCCACCATGATCTTTAATGCATACTGCCAGGTGCGTTTGCTCATGTGTAACCCTCTCCTAGCTTGCCCGAATAACCTTGACGTCTCCGGTAATCACTTCTTCTCCTTCATAAAGCATAAAGCGACCGTCCTGCCACTCTACCCGCAACAGATGATAATCATCAGACTGGTACTGCCAAACATGCTGCTCTCCACCCTGTCGGAAAGGAGCACGGCCCATGACGGTAACTTGCCCAGAATATTGCTCCTCCAAATGATACGTTGTATCATCCAGCTCTAAAATGGTCGGCACTTCCTCGGGGTTGTCAAGTCTGCCGTCGATGGCCTGATATAGTCCGAATTGCAGTGTTTCCCGTTCCTCAATATGAAGATAACTGACTTGATTACCATCCTGAAGCGTCAAAACAACGGCATTTCGGGCACGATTATGTACACGACCTACCACTTCATAGGTAACAAGCGACACTTCACAGATATCACCTGGATTTAAGTGAAGCATGCTTTTCTCTGCTTTTGGCGGCTCCGGCTTAGCAAATAGATTTGAAATTCGTTTCCACACACCCATGGTTATATTCCTGCCTTTCTTAGCCTAGAAGCATGCTGTAATGATCAAGGCGCCAACTAGATGCAGCGCTCCTGAAAACAGACCGAAACCAATTTTACCTTCCTGTGTACCTTTATCCAGGTCAAACTGAGCCCAGTACCGCAACAGCAGACGTACAATAACTTCCAAAACAAGCAGGATGACAAAGGCGATCACAGAATACACAAGCGCTTCGAGCAAATTATTAGCTGTAGCGATAGACCCTGACAAAATATAGCCTTGTGCAACCAGCTTCATAATCATTCGTACCGTTACGGCCATATTTCCAGCTTTCACTTCGGCAAAATCCTTATACTTCGTAAATAAAGAGTCGACATACATTAATACGAAGATCAAAATAGCCCCCGCACCAGTCCATACAAGCATTGCTTTCATCGTTTCTAAAAAATGCATTTCATACCATCCTCCACATCTTCTTGACCTTCATATAATGTTTTGCGCCTCCAGGCAGGGAAAAGCGAAGGAGAAAACGTTTCTCCTTCGCTTCCTGAGCAATCACACTTGGTGGCATTGCTAAAATGTTCTTATTTATTTTCGTATTGCTTTAACAAAGCGGCAAGCTCATCGTCCACGGCGCTTTTCTTATCCAGCTCTTTGAACTCCTCATCCAACGATTTTTCCTTAGAGGACATTTCGTTGCTCGCTTCGGCACGTGCTTCTGCTTGCAGCATTTTTTCTTCCATACGCTTCAATCCGGCAGTTGCCGTATCAGAGCTAAAACCGTTCATAGCTTTGTTAATTTCGGTTTGCGCTTTAGCTGCATTATAACGGGCAACCAGTGTTTCGCGCTTGTTTTTCATTTCTGTCAGCTGTCTGCGCATTTCATCCAGCTTGCCACGAAGATTATCGGCTGCAGCTTTGTTCTGTTCGTAACCAGCTTTGAACTCGTTCATTTTTTGTTCAGCAGATTTCTTTTCTTCCAGCGCACGACGGGCCAGATCTACATTTTGTGCTTTTGCAGCGGTATGTGCCTGTTCTTCACGTTTCTTTACCAAAGCAGCCTGTTCTTCGTATTGCTGTTTGAACCTCTTTTCAATAGCAATTTGAGCGGCTACCGCTTTCTCTGCATCTTCCAGGTCCTCTTGCATATCACGAATGTATTGATCCGTCATTTTAATTGGATCTTCTGCCTTGTCGATAATGGCGTTAATGTTGGACATCGTAAGATCTCTTAATCGTTTGAAAATAGACATGTGAAGTTCCTCCTAGAGTTGAATGCTTAAATTTTAAGCTCTGTACACATGTTTACGCAAGCTTTGCAAAGAGGGTTTCAAAAATATCTAAAAACCGCGCAAGTAAGGCTCTGGGATGTCGGCCTGTACTTTTAGCTCCCGCGATGCATGCAGCGCCCAATAGGGATCACGCAGCATGGCACGCCCTATTGCTACCAGATCAGCTTCTTTCTGCTGAACAACCCGGCGGGCGTCCTCATAATCATCCAGTAAGCCAACAGCAATCACAGGTACATTCAGCTTTTCACGGATGGTATGAGCCAAATCCACCTGATAGCCGGCACGCGCAGACGGGCCTCCGCCAGAACCAATCGGACCCTCACCACCAGAAGAAATATGGAAAATATCCACACCTGCATCACGATATCGTTCCCCTACGCCTGTTATGTATTCCACATTATATCCATCCTCGACGTATTCTTTGGCAGATATCCGCATAAGCACAGGCATATCAGCAGGAAGAACCTCTTTAACAGCATGTATGACCTCAACACCGAACAGTGACAAATCCTGCCCATATTCATCTTCTCTGGTATTTGTTAAAGGCGAATGAAATTGATGGATCAGATAGCCGTGAGCGCCATGTATCTCAACCGTATCAAAACCGGCTTCCACCGCGCGGCGCGCGCCTTCTTTGTATGCCTGGACCAATTCCCTGACTTCAGCTGTCTTTAAGGCGTGCGGCTTTTTAAAGCGTTCGCTAAAAGGAATCGTGGACGGACCCACAGGTTGCTCAGCATCTTCAGCCTTGCGTCCAGCGTGGCCTAGTTGAATACCAATCTTGGCACCATACTTGTGGACTTCCTCTACAATCTTACGATATGCAGGAATATGTTCGTCACTCCAAATACCCAAATCACGATCCGTAATACGTCCATCTGGATGGACCGCTGTCATTTCCACAATAATAAGTCCAGTGCCTCCTACTGCCCGGCTCACATAATGGACATGATGCCAATCCGTTGGATTTCCGTCCTTGGCCTCCACGCTGTATTGGCACATCGGGGGCATGACAATCCGATTTTTTAAAGAAAGCCCCTTTAATTGATAAGGAGTAAACAAGTCGGTCACTTTTATCCATCCTTCCTTCAATTCCATGTCTGTATAATTATGAATTGCATCCCCATTATACACCAGCTGTCACAGTATACCGAATTCGTTGTAAGGCTAAAACTTGCGAAAATGCTCCTGTTTTCGGTCATGTTTAAGAGAATATGTACGATTAGCTCCATCATCTTCATTGATAATCGTTTCATCGTGGACTTCTTTTTCAGTCGTTTATGAGCCGAACATTGGTTACCAGCATATTTTTAATAAGACAGGTACATAATAGTCGAGAGCACCACTTGGTACCACTGCACGGAAAGGGGGGGATACATATGCCGTACAGGGGAGTGTTGCCATGCTTGGCACTGTTACTAGCATTCTCAAGTTTACCCGTTCACGCGGATGCGCCTCCCAACACCGGAACGCCCCATCCCAAGGAAGCAGCTGTTGCTTCTTCTGTACTTCAGAGCACAGATCGAGCAACTCCTACATTAGCAATGCTGCGTAAAAAACATGCAGACATTTTTAAAATGTGCGGCCCACACACCCGCCAAATTGCCCTAACCTTTGATGATGTGCCCGATTCTAGGTATACGCCACAAGTTTTGGACGTATTACACGCCAATGGCATCAAAGCCACCTTTTTCATCGTCGGTCACCGTGCGGAAAAGCATCCGGGGATCATACGCCGTATTATCCGTGAAGGCCATGCTATAGGAAACCATTCCTATACTCATCCAGATTTTAGGAAGGCCACACCAGAACGCTTTCGCAACCAGATTACAAAAACAGAACGTATTTTACAAGCAAGCGCAGGTTTTCGCCCCAAGTTGATTCGTCCACCCTACGGTGAAATCACGGAGCCTCAAATCCAATGGGCACGTCGTCATGGCTATATGATTGTCAATTGGAATGTAGACTCTCTCGATTGGAAGGGATTAAGTAAAACACAAATTCAGCGCAATGTGATCCCAGCTACCGGGCCTGGCTCTATTATTTTAATGCACGCAGGTGGAGGTCAAAGTTCCAACTTGCAAGGCACTGTCCAAGCTCTGCCGGGCCTAATTCACTCTCTAAAAGCTAAGGGATACAAATTTGTGACAGTCCCCCGGCTACTCCACACATCGGAACGGAAATAACCATATGTTTATGATTGAGCTGCAAGCTAAAGCAACGTAAAAAGGCTGTCTTACCAGCAGAAGTTTTCTGCTCGTCAAGACAGCCTTTTTTATGGATAAGACCTGATAAGAGTCCGACCTAGTTATATGCGGTAGGATACAGACATTAAGTTTACATAATATATATTATGTTTAATTAAACCGTATATACGTACAATGCTATTTATCAATAACGTACAGCTTCACATTTTGAAATCCAAAGTCGTTCACAAATGATTTGTTGCCAGGAATAAAGATATCAATCCGCTTTCCTGTAATGGCGCTACCCTGATCGCGAGCGACAGCTACAAAAGAATGATCCGGCAAACCTGGGTGGGAATAGCCTGTAACCAGCACTTTCGTGCCCATCGGAATGACGTTCGGGTCTACCGCAATCGTACCTAGTTTAAGCGGATTGCCGTAGTAGTCCACTGCTCCCCATTTACCATTCTCGTCGGCTGCGGCAGAATACGCTGAAGCCTTAACGTCAACTATTTTGCTATAGTTGAATGTTTTGCCCCACGCTTCAATCGTTGGCCCCTCATTCGCTGGTGCTTTCTCCGTAAGAAGCTGCGGCTTCGAATCCGAAGCTGCCTTCACACTTTTTTCGCCAGGCACCTTAATTTGCAGACCTGCATATATATTGTTGGAAGCAATGTTTGGGTTCGCCTTCGTTAGCTCGTCTACCGATACTCCATAACGTTGAGCAAGCAAAAAGAAGGTATCGCCCTCTTTGGCAGTGTGAAGCGAAGCAGCATCCGCTACTCCAGCTGTCTGTGCCAACCCTGCAATAGCTGCGGCAAGCACCGCAAATTTCATCGTTTTACCAATATGTTTTAGATGTTTCAAAGATATGTACCTCCTCTGTTATGCCTGCGAAGTTAGCTGTCGGATTCGGACTCAGGAGAAGCCCTATGCTTGTGCAATTCACCCCTAGGCATATTCCACATCGTCTTTATGACGTATCGGAATGACTGCCGTTGTTACGTCCCCCGCACTTCCCATAGTTTGGACCCAGCATTCAGCGTTTGTCATAACCGCATGCTGTCCCGGTAAGTTTTGGCTTACTGCATAATATCACAATTTTGTAACCTTATCCGCATGAAAATGTTGGGAACCTTGAACATCATACTATACTCGTTACAATTTTGTCATCAAGAAATCGATATTTGTTACGAAAGTATGGGGAAATGGTGACAAAAAGAAAAAAAGCCCTCCGTCAAACGGAGGGCTTTTTTTATAGATTATATCAGCACTTCCTTACAATACTTTGGCAAGAAAATCACGGGTGCGATCATGGCTTGGAGTACCAAATACCTGCTCTGGTGTACCTTGCTCCACAATTTGACCGTTATCCATAAAGATGATTCGATCGCCTACCTCGCGGGCAAAGCCCATTTCATGCGTCACGATTACCATTGTCATGCCGCCTTCGGCGAGCTTCTTCATTACATCCAGAACCTCTCCAACCATTTCAGGGTCCAATGCAGAAGTCGGCTCATCGAACAGCATTACGTGCGGCTGCATGGCCAAAGCACGCGCAATCGCAATACGTTGCTTCTGACCGCCAGATAGCTGGTTCGGATAGGTATTCTTCTTATCCTCAAGCCCTACGGTACGCAAGAGTTCTAGCGAAATTTTTTCCGCTTCCTTCCCTGACTGTCTTCTAACCTGTGTTGGGGCAAGTGTCAGGTTCTGCAACACTGTTTTATGCGGGAACAGATTAAAATGCTGGAACACCATCCCCATCTTCTCCCGGGTTACATTAATATTATGGCCACGAGCTGTAATTGGCTCGCCCTCAAACAAAATCTCTCCGTCTGTAGGCTGTTCCAACAGATTCATACAACGCAAAAACGTACTCTTCCCCGAACCACTGGGGCCGATGATGACGACGACTTCACCTTTGGCGATATCTATATCAATGCCTTTTAAAATTTCATTCTTACCGAACGATTTACGCAGTTGTTTAACGGTGATCACTGGCTCTCAACTTCCTTTCCCATAAACCCAGCAGCTTAGACAAGCTGAATGTCATTACAAAATAAATAGCGGCTGCGATTACGAACGGACTTAATCCTTCGTAGGTGATGTTCTTAATGACCTGGGCCTGATACATAATATCCACCATCCCAATGGTCGAAATAATGGATGATTCTTTAATGATCGTAATAAACTCATTACCGATAGCAGGCAAAATAGATTTAAACGCTTGCGGCAAAATGACATGACGCATAGCTTTACCGCGTCCCATACCCAACGAACGGGCAGCCTCCATCTGTCCACGGTCTACTGCCTGGATACCTGCCCGGAAAATTTCAGCCAGATATGCTGAACTATTCAGAGACAATGTGATTATACCAGACTGGAGTGGGGTAAAATTGACACCCAGCGTCAAAGCAACTCCGTAGTGAATGATCATAAGTTGTACCAGCATAGGTGTGCCACGCAGGATCTCCACATAAGTGGTACCTAACCACTCAATGATGCGTATACCACTCATCCGCAGCAAGGATACGATCAGACCAATGATAAATCCAAACAGTACTCCGAGTGCAGACAGCAACAGAGTGTAGCCGATACCCGTAGCGTAAAAACTGCGGTATTTCCAAAAAATATCTACGATGTTATTAGAAGAAACCTGTCGATCTGCAGAGAGCGCGCTCGCTTCTGTGGAAAACTTCTCAATCGACCCGTCCGCTTTCAGGCGAGCCAACGTTTTATTTACAGAGGCAAGCAATTCTGCGTTCCCCTTGCGTATACCTACAGCTGTTTCTGCTCCGGCATCCTCAGGCACGGCCTTGGCAAGTGTTACGGTACCATCTAACGTGTATCCTTTAGCAACCGTATCTTCGATCACAACAGCGTTGATACGCTGGGTCCGCAGCTGGAGTACCAGATCAGATATTTTGTCCAGTGAGGTTACAGTGGCATTGGGTACTTTTTGAGCAATTTCTTCCTGAATACTCCCTTTTTGTGCCCCAATCTTCTCGCCTTTCAAAGTATCCATCGTAGGATATTTGTCTTTATCCTCTGGGCGTACCATAATGACTTGCTTGGAGCGATAATATACATCTGAAAAATCAATGCTCTTTCTCCGCTCATCCGTCGGTGTCATACCGGACAGTACCAAGTCTACACGACCACTTTGCAAAGCAGGCAGCAAAGAGTCAAAACTCATGTCCTCAGGGACCATCTCCGCATCCAAATCTTTGGCGATTTCCTTGGCGATATCCACATCGAACCCAACAATGGTATCCTTACCGTTAATGACTTTATGAAACTCATACGGCGGAAAGTCGGCACTCATGCCCACTACAAGTTTTTTCTGTGGCTTTGCTTCCGTTCCGTATGCAGTGAGCATGGGAAGACCAGTCAACAGCAAGATAACCGCCGACAAAACCAGGGCGGTAAAACGATATGCCTTTTTCAATCTTTTTTTCTCTCCTTAAATTCTTTATAATAAATAAGATTGTGTCATTATAAATGAATATGCATGATTATGCAATGAATGTTATAGTACAATTTCAGCATACCTAACGCAGTACCTACATTACAGTTTATATAAAGGAGTTTTCAGCATGGATTTTAAGCAGACCATTCAAAAGACAATTGAGCAGCATGCCCCACGGTTTAAGGACATTTCGTTATATATTGGCGCAAATCCTGAACTTGGAAACGAGGAATTTCTGGCCGCTGCCCGTTTAAAAGAAGAACTGGTTTTTCACGGTTTTGAGGTCCAGGCACCCGTATTGGGCATAGAAACAGCCTTTATTGCAACTTACAAATCTGCAAAACCCGGACCGGTTGTCGCTTTTCTGGCAGAATATGACGCTCTGAAAGGTCTAGGACACGCCTGTGGGCACCATTTGATATGTATGATGAGTACAGGTGCTGCCGTCGGCCTCAAGTCGATCATCGACGAAACTGGTGGAGAAGTACGGGTATATGGCACACCTGCCGAAGAAACACGCGGTGCAAAGGTCCCGATGGCCGCTGCCGGGTTGTTTGATGATTGCGACATAGCACTTATGACGCATCCTTATGACCATTACGAAAAATCAGGCAAATCACTGGCGATTGATGCTGTACAATTCGAATTTTTTGGTCAATCTGCTCACGCGGCTGCCAGCCCGCACGAAGGCATTAACGCGCTGGACGCTGTGATTCAAACGTTCAATGGCATCAATGCGTTCCGTCAACAAGTAAAAAGTACAGTGCGTATCCATGGGATCATTAACCAGGGTGGGCAAGCAGCCAATATTATTCCTGATTACGCCTCAGCCCAATTTTATGTGAGAGCCGCTACTCGTCAAGAACTGAACCCGCTGACTAGCCGTGTTATTCAAATTGCTGAAGGAGCTGCTTTACAGGCCGGGTGTCGTTTGAAGACCTCCAATTATGAGACTTCTTATAATGAAATGGTCACAAACCGCGTACTTTCCGATGCCTTTACCGCAAATTTGGTGCAGGCTGGCATTTCGCAAGAAGATATAACGGAAGGTGAAGATCACGGCTCCATGGATATCGGAAATGTATCGCTTCATTGCCCTGCTATCCATCCGTACATTCAAGTTATTGACGAGAAGCATGCCTTGCATACACCAGAATTCCGCGATTTGGCGATGCAGGACCGGGCCATGGAGGGAATGCTGCTGGCTGCGAGAACCTTGGCATGGACTGCTTGCGATGTAATCACGAATCCTGAACTGCTAGCCCAAATAAAAAAAGAATTCTCTCTGCTGAATAACGAAAGTTAAATATTAATTCCGTGTTCTTTCAGAAAGGAGTAGTCAGCCATCATGGATAGTATGAGCAGTTTTTGGACGTTGTTTATTGTGGTGGACCTCATCATTTTTTGGTTTATATTCCGTGCAATACGCAGGAACCGGGGAAACAGAAAGACACGGCGCCGGAATGCTTTTTTCCTCAGTTCCCCTTCTCCTTCGTCCCTTACACAGGAGCGTCATCCAGAGATTACAGAGCTGATGCAGCTACTGGAGCAATCCATTCCCGCCTCCTATGCTCATAGCGTAAGGAGTCGTGTAATGGAAGCCCACCCAGAGCTGACGAAGCAAGAATATGATTGGCGCTGGCATGAGCTAAAACGATATTTTATGCTATGCGCGATTATGAATAGAGTGCCTATGTTCAGTAGTGATGTGGATGAATTATGGCACGAAATGTTGATGTTTACCCGCGAATATCAGCAATTCTCGGAAGCTTTTTTTGGTCGTATGCTTCACCATGCGCCCCATTCCGGCGGCTCTAAGCCGATGCCTGAGGAGCGGGCGTGGTTTGACTGGTTGTATGTGGAATGCTTTGGCTGGAACCGCTATAGCGCTAGTTTGTGGGGTACTTTTTTTAATCATCCATTACCGAACGACGAGCTTTCGCGCTATTATAAACTCGCAACTTCGGCGCAGCCAGCAGGTGACCGCTGGAATACGCAGGAGAATACAGCCATTTCACATCAGACCCAACAAGCGGTTCATAAGATTGTACAACATCTGCGCGAGCGGGTGAATAAAGCGGTGGATGATCCTGAGGGTAAGCAATTGCCTAAGGTCAACTATTTACAGGTCGACTATTTATTATTAGCTGTTGTGTGGTATTCATGGTATCAACCTGAACAATTTGCCGTACACATGCACCCGGATGCTACAGGTAATGCCGTATTAGCTAGCTCATCCGGCTGTAGCTCGGCAAGCGGTTGCTCGAACTGGGATACACATCACTCGCACCATCATTCCTCCCATGACAGTTCTCATCATGGAGGCTCTTCTCACCATGATTCAGGCGATTCTGGTAGTCATTCTTCGTGTAGCAGCGGCTCTTCATGTGGAAGCAGCTGTGGTGGCGGGGGCGACTGATCATAGCAAAAAGGGAATTCCTCAGCCAAACACTGGCTAAAGGGATTCCCTTTTTCATTAACATGACTATGGTGTTCCTACTCTGTTCAGTCCGTCTTTGTTAGCAAATGGTAAATATCCATATACGCTTTAGCTGAAACATCCCAACTATATTCTCCTGCAAAAGCCGTCTGTGTAAGCTTCGACCAATGCTCAGATTGGCGATAAAAATGAACAGCACGACGAATAGTGTTCAGCATATCATGTGCATTGTAGTTCGTGAAACTAAATCCGTTTCCTTCCCCTGTGGACTCATTGTAAGCCTGCACAGTATCGTTAAGACCCCCTGTTTCTCGCACAATAGGGATACTTCCATAACGAAGCGCCAGCAGTTGGCTGATCCCGCAAGGCTCAAACCTTGAGGGCATAAGATACATATCACTTGCCGCATATATTTTTCGTGACAGAGGTTCGCTAAAAGCGAGCTGCGCCGACATTTTCAGTGGATAGCGTCCCGCTGCCTCACGAAACCAATGCTCAAAAGCCGGATCCCCTGTTCCCAGCACGACAAACTGGATATCATCATAATACAGGATTTCGTCAAGCACTCTCGTTACCAGATCTAGCCCCTTCATATCTACAAGCCGGGTTACCATGGCAATCATAGGTACGTCTGGCCGCACCGGCAGACCCAACTCCTTTTGCAGGCCAATTTTGTTTTCCTTTTTCTTTGTCAGACTCGTGCGGTACTTCGAATAAATACGATTGTCCGTGGCAGGATTGTAGCTTTTGGTGTCAATTCCGTTCACAATCCCTGTTAAGCGACCCTGATCTCCCAATTTACGAAGCAGACCCTCCAGCCCGTATCCGTAAAATTCTGTTTGAATCTCCTCTGCATAGGTTGGACTCACGGTCGTGACATGATCCGAGTACGTAAGCCCACCTTTCATAAAATTCAATCTGCCATGATACTCCACACCCTCGGGGGTGAAATAGCTTCCATCCAGGTTGAGCAGCTCAGTTAAGACCTCATACGGAAAATCCCCTTGATACAGCAGATTATGTATCGTAAACACTGTGCGAATATCGCTGTAGAAGGGCAAATGTCGATAATCGGCATTCAGAAGCAGCGGAACCATTGCCGTATGCCAATCATGACAATGCAAAATATCCGGCCGAAAGTTCAGTTCAGGCAGCATTTCTAAAATCGCCCGGTTAAAAAAGGAAAAACGTTCGCCATCATCCATATAACCGTAAATACCGTCACGACCGAAGTAATACTCATTGTCTATAAAATAAACCTTGATTCCGTCTAATGTCAGTTCCTCTATTCCGCAATATTGATTACGCCAGCCTACGGCTACTTGCTTCACCGCTACCGGACGCAGAGACTTTTTATAAGTATCGGGAATCCCCGCATATTTAGGTAAAATGATTCGGACGTCGCAACCCGCCTGACGAAGTGCCTTCGGCAGTGCGCCAATAACATCAGCCAACCCGCCTGTTTTAATAAATGGATGTGCTTCTGCTGCCGCAAACAAAATGTTCATATGTGCTTCCTCCTTATGTGTTTAATCTGCTTTTTTAGACCTCCGAGGCGCTTTCTTGAGTATAACGATGCTTAGGGGTGG
This sequence comes from Paenibacillus sp. CH40, assembly GCF_024213605.1. Taxonomy (NCBI): domain Bacteria; kingdom Bacillati; phylum Bacillota; class Bacilli; order Caryophanales; family Paenibacillaceae; genus Paenibacillus; species Paenibacillus sp. CH40. The sequence goes on along the minus strand of NZ_JANAVQ010000001.1, from coordinate 1,169,330 downwards.
TATGGTCACCTCCAAGCTGTGAAGCTGTCCGTGGCAAGGAATGGAAGCGGTCCGTATCACTCCAGTATTTAGCTGGCCACTTCCCCCAAAGTCCTTATGATCACTGTTCAGCAGTTCGATATAACTCCCGGCCTTTTCCAGCCCAATTCGATAGTTCTCTCTGGGCACGGGCTGAAAGTTAATTAGCACGACCAGTGTATCTCCCGGCTTTTTACTTTTACGTAAATACGTAATTACGCTCTGCCCACGGTCCTCCGCTTCAATCCACTGATATCCATCCCACGAATGATCCAGTTCCCATAACGCCTTTTCCTGAATATACAAATGATTCAGCGCTTTCGTATAAGCGTGCAGCGAACGGTGACTGTCATAATCCAGCAGAAACCAGTCAAGCTGCTCTTCATCCTTCCATTCGATAAATTGGCCGAATTCCCCTCCCATAAATAAGAGCTTTTTGCCCGGTGAGGTGATTTGGTAACCGAGAAGCGCTCGAAGCCCGGCAAATTTTTGCTCATAGCTACCTGGCATTTTATCAAGCAGCGACTTCTTACCATGAACAACCTCATCGTGCGACAACGGCAGTGTAAAATTCTCGCTGTACGCATAAGCTATGGGGAATGTCAGCAAATTATGGCGCTCTGGCCTTTGATCGAAATCCGTTTCGATATAATCAAGCGTATCGTTCATCCAGCCCATATTCCACTTGTAATTAAAACCGAGTCCTCCATCGCTTACCGGGGAAGTCACCATCGGCCAGGCACTGGACTCCTCTGCCATCATCAGAGCATACGGATAATAGCGGAATACTGTTTCATTCAGTTGTTGAAGGAAGGCAATAGCCTCCTCATTTTCAATGCCTCCTTTAGAGTTAAAACGATATTGACCGTCCTGCTTTTCAAAATCCAGCCGTAGCATACTTGTCACAGCATCTACGCGCAGGCCGTCAATATGGTACACATCCATCCAGAATAGCGCATTAGATATCAGGAAAGAACGCACCTCCGGCTTGCTGTAATCAAACGTCAGCGTTCCCCAGCCGGGCTTTTCCGCAATCAGCGGATCCGCGTATTCGAACAGGGGCGATCCGTCAAACAGCCTTAGTCCATGAGCATCCTTGGCAAAATGGGCTGGCACCCAATCCATCAGCACTCCGATTCCCGCCTGATGGCAACGATCCACCAAATACATAAAATCATGCGGTTCTCCATACCGGCTTGTGAGTGCAAAATATCCGGTAAGCTGGTAGCCCCAGGAAAGATCATACGGATGTTCACTCAGCGGCATCAGCTCAATATGTGTATACCCCATATCGGTCACATAAGGCACAAGAAGCTCAGCTATTTCCCTGTATGTATAAAACGTACCATCTTCTTTTTGCTTCCAAGTGCCCAGATGAAGCTCGTATATGTGCAGAGGCTTTCCATAAGGTGCTCTACGTTTTCGGCGCCAAATCGCATCGTTCCAAGCATAACCATCTATAGAAGCTACCACAGAAGCCGTTGCCGGTCTCACTTCAGCACGTACCGCGTAAGGGTCTGCTTTCAGAAATCGTTCACCATTTGCACCCGTAATGTCGTATTTGTAAAAAATTCCTTGGGATATCCCCGGAAAAAAACGACTCCAAAAACCGGATTTGGGAACCCTATATAAGGAATCCTGTTCCCCATTCCAGTTGTTGCGATCTGTAGCAAGCCCGACATGGAGAGCATGAGGAGCCCAGACCGTAAAGCGGACGCCCTGTTCTCCGTTCTCCACAGTAAGGTGGGAACCCAAAGATCGGTAGCTGTGATAAAGCGTTCCTTCATGAAACAAATAAATATCTTCTGATGAAATAGCCTGTTGCGGAAGAGTTTGGTCTGTCATCACGTCACCACCCTTATATGTTTTGTAGGTAAAAATGTATGAATCGGTAATGCATTCGCTTTTGGGTCAAAGCTGACTTGAGTTATTACCCCATTCTAGCCACATTGAACAGAAAAATGACTAGGAAAAAAATAAACCTTAGTTTTGGGGGAATCTTATATACCTTATGGTTTCAAGAGTACCCCATACCGTTTATGTATGTACTACACTGACAACTAAACCGGGAGGGAAACGAAATGTTTAATAAAGAATGCATTGCCATGCTGCTGGCAGGCGGAGAGGGACGCCGTCTTGCTCCCCTTACTTCAACGATTGCAAAACCCGCCGTACCTTTTGGCGGTCATTACCGGATCATCGATTTTCCTCTCAGTAACTGCGTAAATTCAGACATTGATACTGTAGGTGTCTTGACGCAATATGAGGCAGAATCCTTGCACGAACATATCGGGGATGGAACACCATGGGGTCTTACAAAAACAGATGACAAGGGAATTACCCTGCTTCCATCTTATAACACAGGTAACGCTGAATACTTAGGAACGGCAGATGCTATTCATAAGAATATCGAATATATTGACAGCCAAAATCCGGAGCATGTGCTTATTTTATCCGGTGATCATATCTACTATATGAATTATCGTGAAATGCTGAACTACCATAAGGAAAAAGGTGCTGCGGCTACCATTTCTGTCATGGAGGTACCTTGGGATGAAGCACACCGTTTTGGTGTTATGAGTGCCGATGAAGATCTGCGTGTCACAGAATTTGCAGAGAAGCCGGAAAAACCGGAAAGTAATTTGGCCTCCATGGGGATTTACCTTTTCAAATGGGATTACTTAAGAAATTACCTGTTAGAAGACGCACAGGATGCTCAATCCAGCCATGATTTTGGTAAAGATATCATACCTAAAATGTTGGCGGACCAAGAATCCTTGTACGTTTATGAATTCCAGGGCTACTGGAAGGACGTAGGTACCGTTAAAAGCCTATGGGATTCACACATGGATTTGTTACACGAAGATTGTGCGATCGACCTTCAACGCAAGGACTGGCCGATGTATACACGTGAACGTCGCACAAGGTTGAGCGCACAAAAGGTACCTAACTGTCAAACACAACCATTGGGCAGCTTGTTGCATGATTCCTGCCAAGTAGAGGGCCGGATAGAACGCTCCGTTGTATTTAGTGGTGTCGAGGTAGGTAAAGGTTCAGCCATTAAAGAAAGTATCGTTATGCCTGACACACGCATTGGACGTAACGTCCATATTGAACATGCGATTATCGGTGAAGGTGCTGTGATTCGCGATGGTGCTGTCATTAAAGGTAACCCGGGCGAAATTATGGTCATCGGACCCAATGAAACGGTATTTGGTAAAACGGCAGTACGACCGCAAACTACACGTATGCTGAAAGAAGCTTACGAGCGCAATACACGCTTGCGTGCCGAAGGTTTTACCTCATAACGTTACTCCAAATTAAAAACAGCCAGCCCTCCCGATTTGAGAGGACTGGCTGTTTTTCTAATTACACCTATAAGTAGGCTTTAAATCTGTCCTTCAGTAAGTTGTGATGGTTCCACGGATTGCTCTGCTTGCAGAGCAGGTAATGAAACCGTAATGGTAGTTCCAGCCCCCAGTTCACTTCTGATGAGCATCTGACCATGATGGCGCTCGATAAACTGTTGCGAGATTGCCAATCCCAGTCCAGTACCACCGTTTTGGTGGTCTACCTGGAAAAAGCGGTCTCTGACTCTGGCAAGGTTTTCAGCACTAATTCCAATCCCTGTATCTTGTACGGATATCTCGATATTGCCATCAATCCGTTGTAGAGACAGAAAAATAATCGAACTTTCATGCGAAAACTTGATAGCATTATCCACAATGTTCAAAAACACCTGTTTTAGACGGTTACCGTCTCCATGGACGAGATATGCCGTTTCCTCCGAATCCAGCTGAAGTTTTATCTGCTTCATTTCTGCCTTGGCCCATACGTTCAGCATAATTTCCTGTAAAAGCTCCCGTAGATCCACCGTTCCCATCACAAGCTTCATGGCATTTTGCTCCAGCTTGGAAAAATCGAGAATTTCCTCCACCAAGCCAATCAGCCGATCGGTCTCCTTGGAAATAATCTTCATCCCGATTTTCGTCTCTTCCGGGTCATATCCGCCAGAATTTAACGTTTCACTCCAACCCTTAATAGATGTAAGTGGAGTACGCAATTCATGAGATATGGATGAAATAAAATCATCCTTGATTTGATTTGTTCTGACAATTTCCTGTGCCATATAGTTCAGAGTCGAAGCCAGTTCACCCAACTCATAACGATAATCGCCTTCAATGCGTGCATCAAACCTCCCCTGAGCCATCTGAGCAGATACATCACGGATATTATTAATCGGTCTAACAATGGAATTCGCGAGCCCTGTGCTGACTACAAATACAATAACCAGTACAGCTGCCATGATGCCAAGAGAAAACAGCGTAATCGTAAACAGCTTATCATTTACCAATTCCAGCGAAGTCGTATACCGAATAACATACACCTGGTCTCCGACGATATTGTCCAGTTTTTGAGATACCGCCATCACCTGCTGCCCCGTACTCGGTTGCTTTCCGATCCATTTGCCTGTATCTCCAGCTAATGCTTGTGTGACATCACTTGTTTGCACACTTAGATCTGCTGCAAAATTCGTCGAGTTATCAATTACATTTCCCTGTTCATCGAGCAATTGCAGTTCAGTGAAGGGCAAAGAAAATGTATTTAACAAATACGATTGCAAAGACTGTTCCGGCTCTTTGAATTTGGGTGCAAATTCACTTACCGATTCGATACGGCTTTCGATATGTTTATAAATGGAGTCGTAATAGTACGACCGGAGTGCAAACATAAAAATGACTTCTACTAACAGAAGCGCCAAGAACACTACGAAAAAATAGTGAAGCACAATCTGTCGGCGAATCCCCTTTTTGATCATTGAGACTGACCTTTCCATTTATATCCATGTCCCCAGACTGTTTGTAAAAAAGCTGGCTCGGAAGGATTGTTTTCAATTTTCTGCCGCAGACGTCGGATGTTCACATCCACAATTTTCGGATCGCCCATATATTCCTTGCCCCATACGTGGTCAAGTAGAACATCTCGGCTGAGCGGCGTGTTTTCTTTTTCGAGAAAAAATTGAATCAAGGAAAACTCAGTCGGTGTCAGCTCGATCAGCTGCCCGCTCTTCTTAAATTGCTTAGCAATCAAATCTAGCGTGAACGGTCCGGATTGGAAGGATACTTTGGCTGCTGTTTCACGATGTACATTCACCCGACGCAATAACGATTGAATACGTGCAATCAGCTCCGTCGGGCTAAAAGGCTTGCTCACATGATCATCGGCCCCTACAGACAAGGCATACACCTTATCCTGCTCCTGTACCTTCGCTGTGAGAAAAATAATGCCGATGCGCTCATTCGTTTCCCGGATTCTCCGACAGACCTCAAAACCATCCATACCAGGTACCATTACGTCGAGCAGTGCAATATCAATATCCCGCACCGTGTTCAAAATATTCAGAGCCTCATGCCCTTCCGACGCCTCCAACACCTCAAAACCGTTACGCTTCAAGTTAATGACGATAAAGCTGCGAATGGATTCCTCGTCTTCCATGATTAAAACTTTACTCACTCTACTCTACCTGCCTTTCCCCCAACTTGTTTTTAATGGTTTTACGCGGTTCCAGCTCACTGGATCGCTTAATGCCAATGACCTGCGCATTTGTTCTCCACAGTTGGCTATAACCTTCGTTATTTCGTTCCCATTGTGACAACGAGAAAAATTTAATTTCCGCTATCGTTTTGTCTGTATCATCCAAAATGAAGCGCAAATAGCTGTCCTTCTTCGAAACTTTCGGATCAATAGTCACCTTGCCATGCAGCTCTTTCGGTAATCTGAAGTAGACCTGTTCATTAGAATCACGATACTGCTGCTGCTTAAAAATCGTCCCTTTCGCCCCGTCCCACTGATAGAACGACACAAAATAGGGAACCTCATCCAGCGGCTTGTTACTCCAACCTTTAGGCTTCTCCAAATTACCAAATTCCAGAATGCCGTCACCATCCACATCACCACTGGCGATGGTCGCATCCTTGAAGGTGACATCCATAAGATTAAGCTTCCTGAGCTTGCCGTGATCCATCACAATAACATTGGAAACGGTAGTGGTCTGGGCAATTTTGGTGTCTATAATAATCCCCTGCCTACCCTCGGCTACCTTGCCAGCAACGACATTATAGACACTTAAGACCTGACTGTCCAAATCCAACGATCCGATTTCCTTAAAGGTTCCCCCACTGAATTGAAACGTTTTAACAGTAAAGAATTCATTACGTCGCAGCGTGATAATCGTCAAATCATTCAAATTATCCCCGTTCAAGTCCATCTTGTTATGGTTAAAATCATCTACGACGAAGTCCGTATAACCTGTAGCATATATTTTCTCCAGAGTTCCTCCGGTATAGGAATACACGATGAGTCCCTTCTGATCGCCGCCATCGCCACTATCTCCGCTGGAAAAACCCGCTACAATATCGAGTGTTCCATCATTCGTTAAATCCACGAGCTTAAATGACTCCAGCACAGTGCCTTCCCCATCAAACGTCAGCTTCTTTACCCACGTTCCGCCCTGATCTTCAAACAAGGCACCATGTATTTTTACGCTCTCATCTGGTGTTTCATAAAAGAGCACTGCTTCGTCTGTGCCATCATTGTTCAGATCACCCGTCCGAATTGGCGTCGGGTCATCTGGGTCATTCGGCCTTAAAGGCTGTACCGCCCCTAGCTGCGTATTCACTGCACCATTCAACTGCTGTTTCTCGTCAGACATCGTCGGTGTCTCCATCAGCGAAATGGGATCGCTAATAACATTACAGCCGCTTAAAAATCCAGCAAGGAGCAGCAAGGAACAGCAGCCAGCCACCATTCTTAACAGCATTATATTCACTTCTCTTGCCGTCCCCTTCACAATTTGTTCTTTTCTGCTTGTGTCAATCGTCTTCCCTGAATATCAAACACCAATTCACCATCATTCAACCCCCATATACGGGAAGCAAAGCGTTCAGCCATTTCCAGCGGCAATACAGTCATGATCGTCACCCGCTCGTCAGAACACAGCTTGCGAAAGGTCTCCAATACATGCGCTGCCGAAGCTGGATCAAGTCCATTTACAGGCTCATCAGCTAAAATAACTTTAGCTCCGTGCACGAGAGCACGCGCAGTCGCTACCCGCTGCCGCTCGCCACCGCTGAGCTTGTCACATTTATCATGCGCCTTATCCAGCAGACCCAGATCCTCCAGTACGTCCATCGCTCCCATATAATCGTCGGAACGCACCATCCCCGTCACCATTCTCCACATTGGAGTTTGACCGGATCTGCCAATGAGCACATTTTTAAGAGCGGTTCGATTCATATTTAGATGCGGGTTTTGCTCCAGGTATGCCCATTCCCGCTTTATTTTCTTCTTGCCCGTCCACCCGGATTTCAGCACATCATTGCCACCTACAATTAAACTGCCTTCATCCCATGGCTCTTGTAAAGCAAGACAGCGAAGCAGCGTTGTTTTGCCGCTTCCACTTGGCCCCACTATGGCAATGAATTCGCCCTGATGAATTTCAGCATCAATTCCTCGAAGTAGCTGGGTCCGTTCAGGCCCCACTTGCTTGGTCAGCTTCCGAATTTTAATCATCTAAGTGATTCCCCTTTGCGCGCCATCAATACTGTTTATATTTTATAGTAAATGTGAAACAAATACCATGCAAACCGCAGTTTTAAACCGCTGTTACTTTTTTTCTGGAAAACAAACCTAACAATCCGAAAACAACGTAACTACCTCCAAGGACAAGAAACATGCTGCCTTGAGTTCCAAAGTCCAGCAACCCTCCGCTAATATTAGGTCCGATCACACTTCCCAGATTAAAATGAAAGGATGCCAGTACATTCGCGGCTGCTAAAAATGATTTGGGCAGTAGATCAGCGGCATAGGCCAAACCGAGGGAGAAAAAGGAGCCTACTAAACCACCTGCTAGAGTCAGCAATATCAAAGTGAACATAAAATGATTGCCGCTCCAAGGTAGCAACATAAAGGTCATTCCCCCTGCTATACCTACGCTCATTAGCACCTTTTTACGTCCCCAACGGTCACTCAATATCCCTAGCGGTAGCTGCAGCACTAACCCTCCCAAACTGACGAACGGCAGCAAGGCGGCGATTTCATCGGTATGAAAGCCAATACGCAGGCCATAGACTGGAAAGTTACTGTTCAGGCTCGCTTCCATATAGCCGTATAGAAATGCAGGTAAAAGAGCGTACCATGCCCAGCTGTAGCTGCGACGAAATCTTTGAGTGGGACGCGCCTCGGACTCCAGCTTCTCCGGTCTGGAGTCCGGCAGCTTTATTAACACCAATAACAAAACAAGCAAACATAATAAGGCCAACGCAGCGAATGGAACCAGCATTCCATAATCGAGTAGCCATATTCCCAATGGTCCTAATGCAAAACCCAGACCGTATGACATACCATAAAAGGAAATGTTGCGGCCTCGCTTCTCTGCTGGAGTCACCAGCAATATCCATAGCTGCGCAGAGTAGTGCAATGCACTGTCACCAATACCTACTAGCAGACGCAGTATGAACCATACCCGAATATCAGGGATTAGCGGGAATAGCAGCAGCGTAACGAGCACTAGCACAAGCCCTCCGGCCATCAGCTTTTTGAACCCTAACCACCCCAATGTCCGTTCTGCCACCAACGTCATTGCGAATGAACCAATATACAGGGCAGCCGCATTCATTCCGTTTAGTGAAGATGAAACTCCCATTTGTTCCAACGAGATAGACAGAATAGGTAATAATAAACCTTGGCATAATCCGGCAACAATAATAACAGCAATTAAAATAAAATAATGAACCCGTAACGACGACATCCTAGCTCCTCCTGATCGAACAAATAAAATAATTAAAATCAATGTTAAGAAATGATTTGCATTTGATTCCATAATCAATAATAATTCTTATCACTATGTATTCCATGCCGTCCTGCAAAACCGACAAATCACATATACAAATTCAGGTGTAATTAGTGTATTAAAGAATAGAAGAAAAAAATCGCCATCTGAGATGACGATTTTACGGAAAGAGCTTGTCTGGTATGTATCCGACTCCTTCGGTTAAGGAGCCTCGTATGTTCAATCCGAACCCATTCACGTCACAACGCACTATTTCATATTATAGTGGACAATCCCTGGCAGAACAAGCCATAATAAATAAGTGAGCAATTATTAAAATGCTCATGTTTTGCTTATGGACGGGCTTAATTACGTTCACCGCTCTGGGCTAGAAGACAGAATAGGAGGCATTGGTTCCATGGGTTATCAAATTAAAATAGACACTTCTCCAATTTATGAATTGCTCGGCAGCTTCATGGCCTATGTGACTAAAAAGTGGGTCCAAGATATGGACTTGGGCCATGAATGGATCGACAAGGTAGATGCACGACTACAACATGAAGTTCGTACTGAGCTTGCTACAGCTCAGGATTGCCCTTTTAGCGATTATGACGCACTCTATGCCTGGGCGTTACTTCGACCGGAATCGGATGAAATATCTGATTATATCTCTTATTTGGACCACGGTCCAGATAAAGATATGTTTGAGCTGCTCGTTCCGCATATCCCTTTTTTAACCTTTGAAGAATCTTTACGCATTCGCAAGGTATACGCACCACTCCTCAGATTGTGGGATCGTGATTATTTTCGGGCCTTGGAAGGCGAACTACGTGTGTTGGCAGAAGAAGACGCTGCGGAAAAGCGCATGCTGCTGAGTAAGATGGAACCGGAAGCACTGGTTGAATATGCGACAGCTGGACTAGTCGTGCCACACGTGGAAGACCTGGATACAGTAGTTCTATTTCCGGTTGTCCATAATCGCCCGATTAATTCATACTGTTTTTATACCCGCACACTTCTGATCCAGTATCCGGTAGATATCCCCGAGGAGAGCGAGGAAGAACCGCCTACGCTTCTGCTACGGCTCACTCGAGCGGTCAATGATCCGCAGCGGCTGCGAATTCTACGTTATGTAGCTCAAGGTCCTAAGTCTCTCGAAGACATGCGCCACGATTTGAGCCGTTTGGAAGATACACTCATGTCTGATATGATGATTTTACGAGTGGCTGGTCTGCTCCGTATTCACATCGGACGTTATCATAAGGAAAAATTCAGCATCCGTCCCGATGGCGCGGCTGATTTACAGGTATTTTTGGAATCCTATATTGGATTGTAATTTGAATTGTACTTTTAGTTATAACCGAAGCAGCGTTAAAGCTTTGGCTTGGAAGGAGTATGCATCATGTCGTATCCGAAGCAGCACATTTTATTTGATCTTGATGACACCTTAGTCCACTGCAACAAGTATTTTGACCTTATCCTCAACCACTTTTTCGATTTGCTTCAGGAATGGTTTGCAACTCATAACCTAACGAAAAATACGATTCGTGAAAAACAAATCGAAATTGATGTGACTGGAGTTCATCAGGTGGGCTTTGCCAGCGAGCATTTCCCACAATCTCTGATAGATACGTACCAATTTTTCTCGGAACAATTCGGACGCCGTCTCGATTCACGGGAAGAGCAGGAGCTTCGCTCTCTTGGCCGAAGTGTATACGAACAGGAAATCGAACCGTATCCAGGTATGGTCGAAACGCTGAACTCCCTCCAAAAAGCAGGGCATTCCCTTCATCTTTATACTGGTGGTGAGCAGATCATTCAAGAAAGAAAGATTGAACAAATGAAACTGGCTACCTACTTTGATGACCGCATCTACATTCGTCAGCATAAAAATGTTGAGGCACTGGAAGAAATCATCCAGATGAATCGCTTGGACCGAAGCATCACCTGGATGATCGGGAATTCTCTGCGCACTGATGTATCTCCAGCCCTTGCCGCAGGTATTCATGCTGTCTATCTCAAGCAGCCTAAGGAATGGATTTACAATATGGTTGAATTGCAAAAAAACGTGAACTCCGTGATGTATACGATACAGAAGCTGACGGAAGTACCACGGGTTATCCACGAAAGCATACAATTACATCAACAAAAAAGGACCCTCGGATAGGGTCCCTTTTTTGTATTTAAATTGTTATTCAACCTTTGATTCAGCCAAAATAGTGGTCTAAACCCTGTCTCAGGATTCCTCTCGAACGCTAAGTTGTCCTGTACCTGGTTCATTCAGAATAATTCGCGCTTTGACGGTCGATCCATCTTTACGCTTAAAAGACAACAATTGCGTCTGTCCCTTTGTCAACAGAGACTTGAGCATCGTTTCGGTAATCTGCTTGCCAGCATATTCCTTCCAGACGACAAAACCACAGCCCTGCTTGTAGTGGCTGCACCCATACCCTTTACGCCCTTCAATAATGCTTCCGCCACAATTAGAGCATGGGCAGCTACCCAAAGCTTGCCTTTGGCTCACTGAAATGCCTGAGGGTCCGTCGGAAGAGCTGCGTGCAACGGAACCTGCTGTTCCCGCAGCACGACTTGCTGGTAGTGCTGCTTGCTCCATCGTTGCGCTTCCAGCGTTACCACCGCGTCCTGATGTAGCACGCCCCACCCCCTTGGCGACGGTGCGTCCACTCGCACGTGCGCTACGTGCGCCTTCTTTTCCAGCTGCACGCTTCCCCCTTGCTTCCTCGCCAAAGGCATCTGCCGGAGCTGGTGGCTGCTGCCTCACCTTGTCAATGATGGACAACGTAAATCTTTTAACGTTATCCATAAATTTCTCCTGAGCCGCCTCACCCTTGGAAATTTGATGTAGACGACGTTCCCATTGACCTGTCATCTCGGGCGAGGCTAATAGATCAACCCCGGCATGACGGATCAGATCAATAGCCATCTTTCCCTTTTCCGTAATGAGAATCTTTTTGCCCTTCATTTCAATATAGCCAACCTTTTTCAATCGTTCAATTGTGGCGGCCCGTGTGGCAGGTGTGCCTAAGCCGGCATCCTTCATGACCTCACGTAATTCCTCATTCTCCATCTGTTTGCCCGCGCTTTCCATCGCCTTGAGCAATGTACCCTCCGTGTAGCTTTTGGGGGGCTGAGTTGCCTTTTCTTTCATCTCAGCGCGAACACACTCCACCGGACGCCCCGCATCAATCTCAAACTTCTTGTCCGTCCACTCGTCCGTTTCCTCTTCATCCTCTTTTTTCGATGATTTGCTCTTTTTACCTTTATCCTGGTCAACCTTACTTAAAACCACTTTCCATCCCAAGGAAAGAAGCTCTTTGATATTTGTTTTAAACAGATGCTTGTCCACTTGCGTCATTACGGTATGCATTTTATATTCAGCAGGCGGAAAAAAATGCGACAAAAACCTACGAATAACCAGGTCATATACATTTTGCTCCTCCTTGCTTAGCGTACCTGGTCTTTTTAACGTTGGCAGAATAGCATGGTGATCCTCAACACGAGATGGATTGCAGACCGATTTATTCTGTTTATGGACCAAGTTGGGGTTGGCTTGTTGTACCAGATCAGCATAAGGACCTGTCCCCAGCATCCGTAGCGCCTTGTGCATGCCGTCTATATTTTGCTCTGTCACATAGTTAGAATTGGTACGCGGATAAGAAATGACCTTGTGACGCTCATAAAGCGCTTGTGCCACATCTAGTGTTTTTTTGGCCGAATAACCGTACTTGGCATTCGCCTCGCGTTGAAGCAGCGTTAAATCGTACAATTTAAAAGGATACTCTTTTGTCTGCTTCGTGTCATATTTGGTGATTTTACCCGTTTTTCCGCGAACGGTTGCAGCGATCTCCTCAGCTTCCTCTGGCTTCGTCAGCCTATCCCCCTGCCACGCACCTTTGTACTTGATCTGATCTTGCTTAAATTCAGCCCACACATCATAGAAGGTTTGAGACTGAAATGCCTCAATTTCCTTTTCCCGGTCATGAATCAGTGCCAGCACGGGAGTCTGCACCCGTCCTACTGACAGCAGTGTATTATGACGTGTTGTGAACGCTCTGGAAGCATTCATTCCGATCAGCCAATCCGCTTCACTTCGTGCCCTTGCAGCTTGAGTCAGAAATTCAAACTCTGAAGCATCTCGCAATCGTTCAAAGCCTGTCGCAATACTCTCCGCTGTCAAATCTGAAATCCACAGTCGCTTAACTGGCTGATGCAACTTCAATTGCTGTTGAATCAACGCAAAAATATATTGCCCTTCCCGTCCAGCATCACAAGCATTTACGATGGCATTGCAGCGTTTAGCCAGTTCACCAATTATTTTCAGCTGATCCTTTGTTTTCGGATTCGGTACAATTTTGAACTGCTCAGGGATAATAGGAAGATCCTTTATATTCCATCGTTTGTACTTAGCATCGTATGCATCCGGCTCAGCCAAACCCAGCAAATGTCCGATCGCCCAGGTTACAATGTATTTCTCCCCTTCCAAATAGGTACGGTTATTTTTCGCCCGCGGCTCCATAACGGCGGCAATCGTCCGTCCCATATCTGGTTTCTCAGCAATAATCAACGTCTTCATTCATACTCCATTCCTTCCTGACGGCCTTCTGTTTCTCCTCCATGAATCATACATATACATGGAATGTTAATGAAAACACAGGTATCCCGGCCTCATGCAAAAGGAGCCTTCTCCCGACGAAAGCTCCTTTGTAAATTCATTTAGTCAAACGCTTCAACAATATACGTGTATTATACCATAGATACCATGGTTCTCTCAGGTCATGATTTTATACAGTCAACAAAAGTTATGTATATGTTAATTTATATTACACAAAAATCGGCTTTTATCTAATTTTCTTGTGAAATAATCCTTTTTTCTATAAAAAAATCTACACTAAACACCCCTTTTTATGTTATGATCAATTTAGATAAGAAATATATGGTGATACGATTAAATTTAAGTTATATTATATAACATATATTTCACAATGTTTCACAGCTCAATAATCAATTATTCATTTTTCGCTTCTGGCAGACTCAGCTTGAAATACAATAAAGCCCCATCCGAAGATGGAGCTTTGACTGATCCGTAACATGAAATTTATAATTACACCAAAACGGTAGCGCCCATGAGGTATTTATCAACTTCTCGTGCAGCTTCTCGACCTTCATTAATAGCCCACACGACAAGACTTTGTCCGCGACGCATATCACCTGCAGCAAAAACCTTATCCACATTAGTAACATATTTTCCATAACGTGCTTTAACGTTGGAACGACGATCCGTCTCCAAACCGATTTGCTCTACAATCGTTTGCTCAGGACCATCAAATCCAATGGCAATAAGAGCGATTTGTGCAGGGAATACGCGCTCCGTACCTGGAATCGGTTGATAGATTTTGCGCCCTGTTTCATCAACAATCCGTTGAATTTGAATGGTGTGCAGCTCTTTCAGATTACCGTTCTCATCACCTACAAATTTGGTCGTCATGATGGAGAACTCACGTGGATCTTCTCCGAACAACGCCTTAGCTTCTTCCTGTGCATAATCGAGAGAATACACATTTGGAAATTGTGGCCAAGGATTGGCAATCGGGTCACGCTCCATAGGCGCTTTGGTGTGTGTGCCAAATTGAGTGACACTCCGACAACCATGACGCAAAGAAGTAGCTACACAGTCCGAACCCGTATCACCGCCACCGATTACAATAACGTCCTTACCTTGGGAAGACAAATAGTTGCCATCTTCCAGATTGGAGTCCAAGTAACTTTTGATGGTACCATTCAGATAATCCATCGCATAATGAACACCCTTCAAATCGCTACCTTCAATATTGAATTCTCTTGGCTTCGTAGAACCACCGCATAGGACAACAGCATCATATTCAGCAATTAACTGATCGGTAGGGATATCTTTACCGATTTCCGTATTTGTGATGAATTGAATACCTTCAGCCTCCAGCAAGTCCACACGCCGCTGAACAACCTTTTTATCCAATTTCATGGACGGTATGCCATACATCAATAATCCACCCACACGATCTGCACGCTCATACACAGTCACGCTGTGCCCTGCTTTGTTAAGCTGTGCAGCTGCAGCCAAACCTGCCGGACCCGAACCGACAACAGCCACTCGTTTGCCTGTACGCTTTTCTGGCGGATTAGGGACAACCCAGCCTTCCTCAAAACCCTTTTCGATAATAGCTTCCTCAATGGTTTTAATTGTAACAGACTGTCCGATCAGACCGACTGTACACGAACCTTCACATGGCGCAGGACAGACACGACCTGTAAATTCCGGGAAGTTATTCGTTTTGTGCAGCCGCTCTAGCGCTTCCTTCCACAAACCACGATATACGAGATTGTTCCATTCCGGAATGAGATTATGAACCGGGCAGCCTAAAGTTGCTCCCATGATATCCATCCCCGTATGACAATAAGGAGTTCCGCAGTCCATACAACGCGCCCCTTGGGTACGCAGCTCTTCTTCAGACATATGCTTATGGAATTCTTCCCAATCCTTTATACGCTCTGCCGGGTCCCGGTCTGTAGGAAGCTGTCGTGTGTATTCCATAAATCCAGTTGGTGTAGACATGTTACGTTCCCCCATCTCTTCGCTTATGAACCCCGATCATCCATTCAGAATTTAAGTCAAATTCGAATTTGTCTGTTGTATTATGAAAGGGTCTGTTCTCGTTGAATTTGATTTATTGTATCACAATACAGCGTAAAAGTAATGAAAACTTATGCAACTTTTTGCATCAACACCAAAAGGATTTTTTATATGGTTTATTAATTTTTCAAATGAGTGGGGTCGGCTACAGTCTATTCTTATTCCGTTTTCTCGTAAACAACAAAACGGTACTCATATGGATTTCTGTCATCCTTGATACCCGGAGTCTCACTAACTATATTCCAACCGTTCCAATCCAGCTCGGGGAACGTTGTGTCGCCTTCAAAAGTCTCCTCAATCCGAGTCACAATCAGCCGATCGGCATGTGGCCAAAACAGTGCATAAATTTCTGCTCCTCCAATGACCATTAGCTCCTCCTGCTTTGCTAATTGGAGCCCTTCTTCCAGTGAATGAATCACTTCCGCACCTTCCACCTGATAACACTGATCTCGAGTTAAGACGACGTTACGTCGGTTTGGCAGGCTTTTTCCTCCAAAGGATTCCCACGTCTTGCGCCCCATGAGTACCGTTTTATTAATCGTCTGCTCTTTGAAAAAGACCATGTCTCTAGGGAGGCGCCAGGGAAGTTTGTTATCCCGGCCAATCACACCATTTTGTGCCATAGCCCATATCATTGAAATGCCCATTTTTCCACCTCCTCTAATCAGATGGCGACAGGCGCCTTAATCCCTGGATGATACTCGTAATTTTCAAAAGCAAAATCGTCATAGGTATAATCAAAAATCGAATCCGGTTTGCGCAGAATTTTTAACTGAGGCAACGGATAAGGATCACGTTCCAGCTGTGTATGCACTTGTTGCATATGATTTGAATAAATATGCACATCGCCGCCTGACCATATAAATTCGCCGGGCTCCAAACCACACTGCTGTGCAACCATATGCGTAAGCAATGCATAACTCGCGATGTTGAACGGCAGCCCTAGAAAGGTATCCACAGAACGCATTGTTAGCATACAGGAAAGCTTTCCTCCAGCTACATAGAACTGAAATACAAAGTGACACGGCGGCAACTTCATGGATTCGATTTCTGCCACATTCCAAGCACTGACGATGTGTCGACGAGAGTCTGGATTGTTTTTAATAGCCTCTATGACATTCGCAATTTGATCAATATGTTGCCCATCTGTTGTTTCCCACGAGCGCCATTGCGATCCATATACAGGCCCCAGATTCCCCTGCTCGTCCGCCCACTCATCCCAAATGGTAACTCCGTTCTCCTTGAGATAAGAAATGTTGGTATCTCCCCGCAAAAACCATAACAGCTCATGAATAACGGATTTCAAATGAACTCTTTTGGTGGTCACCAAGGGAAAGCCCTTGGCCAGATCAAAACGGAGTTGTCTTCCGAAAACAGATAGTGTACCCGTTCCTGTACGATCCTCTTTTTTTACTCCATTCTCTAAAATATCCTCCAGCAGTTCCAAATAGTTGCGCACGTTATTCCTCTCCTTTGAGCATGAATAAAAACCTGGCATCGCCAGATTCTAATCTTTAAAATTCTTTTTCTGCACCAATATCTATATTTAGTTTATCATGTACGGTGCTTCGTTGACCATGTACTGTGTGAATTTTCATAGTAGTCCTGAAAATCCTAAAGTTTGAAAAAAAAGAGACAAAGAGCGCAGATATAGCGCTCCTTGCCTCTCTTTGTCATGTATGAAAACCAAAAACGAGATAATGAAAAATGGTATTAGCGACGTGGTGCCAATGCATGGATCGGATGACCCAGCACGACTTCCGCTGCTTCCATAACGATTTCGCCCAATGTAGGGTGAGCATGAATAGTCAAGGAGATATCTTCGAGTGTAGCACCCATTTCAATAGCCAGACCCAGCTCAGCAATAAGGTTGGAAGCTTCCAGACCTACGATTTGCGTACCCAGTACCAGACCTGTGTCAGCGTCAGCTACGATTTTCACAAAACCTTCAGCAGCGTTCAGGGAAACCGCACGACCGTTTGCTCCATAAGAGAACTTGCCAACTTTGACATTGTAGCCTTTTTCTTTGGCTTCTGTCTCTGTGTAGCCTACGCTGGAGCATTCTGGATCTGTGAAAACGACAGCTGGCATACATTTGTAATCTACTACAGACGGCTCGCCTGCGATTGCTTCAGCAGCAACTTTACCTTCGTAAGAAGCTTTGTGTGCCAGAGCAAGACCACCTACGATATCGCCGATTGCAAAGATGTGAGGAATGCTAGTACGTCCTTGGTGATCAACTTTCACCATTCCGCGCTCATCCAGTTCTACGCCGATCAGATCCAGACCCAGTTCACCGTCTGTGTTTGGACGACGTCCAACAGTTACAAGCAGATAATCAGCAGTTACTTCTTTGCTATCGCCGTTAACGGAGAATTTCACCGTTACGTCTTTATCTGTTTGCTCTGCACTTTCCGCTTTAGCGCCAGTGAAGATTTCGATGCCAGTTTTCTTCATGCTTTTCGCAACGATCGAAGTCATATCTTTGTCGAAACCAGGAAGCACTGTATCCATACCTTCAATGATCGTTACTTTGGAACCGAATTTGGAGTACATTTGTCCAAGCTCTGCACCAATGTATCCACCACCGATTACGATCAGGCTTTTTGGAATTTCAGGCAGGTTCAATGCTTCTGTAGAAGACAGAATGCGTCCGCCAAATGGGAATGGTTTCAGTTCGATTGGACGGGAACCTGTTGCGATAATTGCATTTTTAAAACGGTAACGTGGTGATTCATGTTCGTTGAATACACGCGCTTCGTTTTCGTTGATGAACATGCACTCGCCATTGAAAACTTCAACTTTGTTGCCTTTGAGCAAGCCGCTTACGCCGCCTGTCATTTTTTTAACAACACCGTTTTTGAATTCTTGTGTTTTAGCAAAGTCTACTTTTACATTTTCAGCCGTAATACCGAAGGACTCGCCATGTTTAGCTGCTTCGTATTGGTGAGCTGCAGAGATCAAAGCTTTGGATGGAATACATCCACGGTTCAGACAGACACCGCCCAGCTCAGATTTGTCAACGATCAATACGCTTTGTCCCAATTGTGCGGCACGGATGGCAGCTACATAGCCGCCAGGACCCGCACCGATAACCAATGTGTCAATATCCAGAGAAGCGTCTCCTACTACCATTGATTACACCTCCATAACAAGCAACTCAGGGTTAGCGAGCAGCTGTTTGATATAGTTCATGAAGTTTTGAGCAGTTGCACCGTCAATAATACGGTGGTCAAAGCTCAAGGAAAGAGCCATTACTGGAGCGGCTACAATTTCACCGTTTTTCACGACTGCTTTTTCACTGATGCGGCCAGTACCCAAAATCGCAACTTCAGGGAAGTTAATGATTGGAGTAAAGAACATACCGCCTGCAGAACCGATGTTAGTGATGGAAATTGTACTTCCTCTCATTTCGTTCGCAGCCAATTTTCCATCACGACCGCGCACAGCTAGATCACGAATGGAATCAGCAATCATCCAGATACTCTTACGATCAGCATCTTTGATAACAGGAACGATCAAGCCGTTGTCTGTATCTGTAGCGATACCGATGTTGTAGTATTTTTTGTAGACAATTTCGTTTGCTTCTTCGTCGATTGTGGCATTCAGAGCCGGGAATTGACGGGAAGCAGCAACCAAAGCTTTTACGATGAATGGCAGGTATGTTACTTTTGTGCCTTTCTTCTCAGCAATTGGTTTGATACGAGTACGGAAAGCAACCAGTTCAGTTACGTCTACTTCATCCATAATCGTAACGTGCGGAGCCGTATAAGCCGATTTAACCATAGCATTGGAAATAGCCTTGCGGATACCTTTAAATGGTACGCGCTCTTCCTCAGCACGTGGATCTGCTACTGGTGCGGATGCTGCTGCAGCTTTCGCCTCTTTCTTAGCAGGCTCTTGTGCTTTTGCAGCTTCTTTCGCTACTGGTGCAGCCGCTTGGCCTCCACCATTTTTGAAAGCTTCTACATCTTCTTTGGTGATTTTACCATTTTTGCCGGAGCCACTCACTTGAGCGATGTTTACACCTTGCTCACGAGCAAATTTGCGGACGCTAGGTGTAGCTAGTACATCTTTGTTAGAAGCAGCAGGAGTTGCAGCTGGTTTAGTGTTAGCTCCGCCTTGTGCAGCATCCTGTTCTTGTTTAGCAGCAGCTGGTGCTTCTTCTTGTTCAGGAAGTTCACCTTCTGCAGAGATTACAGCTACGACTTGACCTACGTTAAAGATGTCGCCGTCTTTGGCAAATACCTCTTGTACTGTGCCATTGACCGGACAAGGAACTTCAACTACAGCCTTATCGTTTTGTACTTCCATGATGATATCTTCATCTGTTACTTTGTCGCCGGGCTTGATGTGCATCTTGATGATTTCGCCTTCGTGAAGACCTTCACCCAGCTCTGGGAATTTATATTCAAATCTAGCTGTACCTGCAGCTCCGCTTTGTGCAGCAGCACTTGGCTCAGGGCTAGTAGCTGGTGCTTCTGGTGCTTCTTCTTGTTCAGGAAGTTCACCTTCTGCATCAATTACAGCTACGACTTGACCTACGTTAAAGATGTCACCGTCTTTGGCAAATACTTCTTGTACTGTACCATTAACCGGACAAGGAACTTCAACTACAGCCTTATCGTTTTGTACTTCCATGATGATATCTTCATCTGTTACTTTGTCGCCGGGCTTGATGTGCATCTTGATGATTTCGCCTTCGTGAAGACCTTCACCTAGCTCCGGGAATTTATATTCAAATTTAGCCACGTTTAAAACCTCCCAAATTTACGGTGTGCTTTAATTAAAATTCCAATACTTTATTAACCGCATCAATGATACGTGTTGGCGTTGGCAACCAAGTATCTTCAATTTGAGCAAAAGGATAAACGGTATCCGGGCCTGCTACACGCAGAACAGGTGCTTCCAGATGCAGGATTGCTTTTTCGTTAATTTGTGCAATAACTTCAGCAGCTACACCGGAGCTCTTTTGCGCTTCTTGAACCACGATAGCACGGTTGGTTTTTTGAATAGAAGCAACAACGGTATCAATGTCAATCGGGCTAATGGTACGCAAATCAATGATTTCCACTTTGATACCTTTTGTTTTTTCCAGCTCATCAGCAGCTTTAACCGAAGTGTGTACCATCATACCGTAAGTAATGATCGTCACATCGGAACCTTCACGAACTACGTTAGCTTTGCCCAGTTCAACTGTGTAATCATTCTCAGGAACTTCAGCGCGGAATGCATGATACAAGTTCAAATGCTCCATGAAAAATACTGGATCATTGTCGCGAATAGACGCGATCATAAGACCTTTTGCATCGTAAGGGTTGGAAGGAACAACAACCTTGATACCAGGTGTTTGAGCCAGAAGACCTTCCAAGGAATCTGTATGCAGCTCGGCTGCCTTAACACCGCCACCAAAAGGTGTACGGAATACGATTGGAGAATTGTAACGTCCACCGGAACGGTAGCGCATACGGGATGCTTGAATTGCCATTTGATCGAGTGCTTCAAAGATAAAGCCTACGAACTGGATTTCAGCTACAGGGCGGAAGCCTTGGATACCCAGACCCACAGCAAGACCCCCGATTGCGGATTCCGCCAGCGGAGTATCGAATACACGTTCTTCGCCAAATTCTTTTTGCAGACCTTCTGTAGCGCGGAATACGCCACCT
Source organism: Paenibacillus sp. CH40 (assembly GCF_024213605.1). Taxonomy (NCBI): domain Bacteria; kingdom Bacillati; phylum Bacillota; class Bacilli; order Caryophanales; family Paenibacillaceae; genus Paenibacillus; species Paenibacillus sp. CH40. Next base: position 1,148,128 of record NZ_JANAVQ010000001.1, on the reverse strand, counting down.
ACATGACCTACGTCTTCACCGAAAAGCAGGACGTTAGGGTCGCGTTTCAACTCTACGCGCAGTGCGTCACGAATCGCTTCTTTCATGTTCATTTGTGCCATTTGCTTCATTTCCTCCTTAAACATTGACAGATCAATTTCAGTTCAGGTCAATCGAAAAGCAGACCGGATCGGGTTACCGCCCGGTCTCTTTCAAGTTCAATTATTTAAAATCAGCTTTTTGTTCTTCCAAGTGCTTAGGCGTTGTTTCGAACATGCTATCGATCAGGCCAGGAATTGTCATTTTCTCTGTTTTCTCGGCTTTTTTGATCTCTTCGTTCACTTTTGCCTTAGCTTCTTCTTTTACGCGAGCTGTATCTTCTTCAGTCCAAAGACCTTTTTTCTCAAGGTATTTCGCAAAGCGGGCAATTGGATCTTTCGCATTCCATTCGCCCTCTTCTTCTTTAGAACGATATTTTGTTGCATCATCAGAAAGGGAATGCGGACGGAAACGGTACGTTACGGCTTCAATCAAAGTAGCACCTTCACCATTACGTCCACGCTCTGCAGCTTCTTGAACGGCTTTAATAACTGCAAGCACGTCCATGCCATCAATTTTCACGCCTTTAATACCAGCAGCTACTGCTTTATGAGCAATCGAAAGAGCAGCCGTTTGTTTTGAAAATGGAGTCGTGATCGCGTAACCATTGTTTTGCACAAAGAAAATAACTGGCAACTTGTATACACCAGCATAGTTCAGGCCTTCGTAGAAATCACCTTCGGAAGAACCGCCGTCACCTGTATATGTAATGGCGACTTGTTTTTGCTTTTTCAGTTTGTAACCCATAGCAATACCCATAGCATGCAAAATTTGCGCGCCAATGATGATTTGCGGCATCAGTACATTAACACCGTCCGGCACTTGGCCACCGTGTTGATGACCACGGGAATACAAGAAAGCTTGGTATAATGGCAGGCCATGCCAAACGATTTGCGGAATATCGCGGTAGCCTGGAGCAATAAAGTCTTCTTTTTGGAGCGCATATTCGCTACCAATCATGGTTGCTTCTTGTCCGGATACCGGAGCGTAGAAACCGAGACGTCCTTGACGACCTAAGTTAACGGCACGGTCATCCCAAGTACGTGTAAATACCATTCGATACATAATTTCTTTCAATTGATCATCTGTAAGTTTAGGCAACATATCTTTATTGATAATTTCACCATCCGGAGAAAGTACGGACAGCGCCTCAACTTCCTCTGTGTAAACTTCATAAGGAACCTTGCTCATTTTCTTCACCTCAACAAAAAAATTTGAATATCAAGTTCCGCTGTTATAGGATTATTATACACCTGTTATATCGCTCGCGTCAAAGATTTAGTTATTTTTTTTGAGTTTACCACATTTTTGTGTGTGTAACAGGGTATGTTTTTTACTATAACAGCTTAGTACATGATTGAAATTTTAAACATCTATTGCAATCAGGGTAATCTTAACTTATTGTGATCCCGAATGCAAAATAATACCCAAGAAAGGTGACGAAAAATGACGGATTCTCGGTATTTAAAACGAACCATCCTTAAAGACGAAGTAAACAGCCGCTTTCTTAGCGAGACCAGAACTCTCCGGATATATTTGCCGCCCGGCTATAATGAAATATTGAGCTACCCGGTCGTATACTGTCAGGACGGAGAAGAATTTTTCAATTTTGGCCGCATTGCAACTCACGCCAACCGCCTCATTCTAGATGAGGGCGTCGAACCCTTCATTATTGTAGGTGTGGAAGTGAATACCAAAATCAGAACTCAGGAGTACGCTCCCTTTGGCAATCGTTTTGAGGCGTATATCGCCTGTTTTGCAGAAGAGATTATTCCCTATGTGGAGCAAAAGTATCCTATAAGAAAAGATGCAGCGTCCCGCATTTTGGCGGGGGATTCACTGGGAGGCAGTGTGTCTCTGCATTTGGCTTTGATGTATCCTCAGCTGTTCAACCGCATTATCAGCCTCTCAGGTGCTTACTATGAAGCTTCGCAGGAAATCATCGCCCGTGAGAAAGATCTGTCTCATTTGCGGGTGTGGATGACGGTTGGCCTTCAGGAAGATGCATTTGAGAGTGATACTGGCATTTACAACTTTGTAGAGCTTAACCGTCAATGTGCAGATTTGCTGCGCGAACGGAACGCTGAAGTTTCTTACCGTGAAAAGGATGGCAAACATCTGTGGGGCTTTTGGCAAAACGAGTTGCCTGACGCGCTAATGTATTTTTTGGATCGCGCCTGAGTAAAAATTCTTCTATAGGGAATGGAGCATTGACCTACTAGGTCATTAAGCTCCTTCCTCATTTTTTAATGCAATTTGGTTGCGCTTTCAAAAAAGTATAACGGAAAACGGCAATTATTGCCGTCATCTGTCGTTCACATTATAGCTTTTCTTCTACGATCTTGTCCAGCAAGGCGTCGCACCCTGCGTCCATTAATCGATAGGTCTCTTCAAAATTCCCTGTAAAATATGGGTCGGGTACTTCTCTTAATTTTTCTTGAGGAAGCAAATCCATAAATTTTAGAATATCAGCCTCCGCTCCACCTGCAATCTTTCGCATGTTTCGTTCATTAGAGTCATCCATGCACACAATATAATCAAACGCGTCAAAATCACGGCCCGTTATTTGCCGCGCCTGTATGCCTTGTTCGCTGATTCCATGCAGTTTAAGTTGCTTTAGTGTTCCCTCATGCGGGGGATTTCCGATGTGCCAGTCGCCTGTCCCGGCCGAGTCCACCCCGATTTCTGCGCCCAATCCCCGTTCCTGCGCTTTATGTCTCAGTATTGCCTCCCCCATCGGAGAGCGGCAAATATTGCCCAAACACACAAACAAAACGTTAATCATTTCGTTCTCCTTCCTATTACACGTTACACTTCCTTTTTTTCTGTTTCATTGTAGCCATGTCCTCCAAAATTGTGCAAGCCATATTTAACGCGGTATACTTAAAAACGATGGTATATAAAGGATCGTATCAGAAAGAAGGGATGTTGATTATGACAAAAAAACGAGCGATTGTATTTTCAGGTGGTCGTCTTAATGAAGAAGATTTACATCAAATACAACCCGATGATTTTATTATAGGTGCAGATAAAGGTGCTCTTTTCCTGATCGAGCACGGTATTACACCACATATCTCTGTAGGAGATTTTGATTCGATCACACTAGAGGAAAAAGAAAAGGTAGAATCAGCAAGCCAACGTATGATTGCGTGCGATCCAGTACTTAAAGACTTAACAGATACTGAGCTTGCTTTGGAAATCGCTATGGACGAACAGGCAGATCATGTACTGCTGCTTGGTGTGACTGGCACCCGGATGGACCACACATTGGCTAATGTTCAAATATTGGTACGCGCAATGCAGCATCATATTAGCTGCGCTATTATGGACGCACATAATTATATTGAGCTCACCGGATCAACGCTTGAGATCCAGCCTATGGGTTATACATATACATCGCTGCTTCCTATGACTGCCGAAGTAACAGGCATACAACTGGAAGGATTTATGTATCCGCTACATAATGCCACCCTCAAAATGGGACAATCACGTGCTGTCAGTAATAAGCTAACGGCTCCAAAAGGTACGATTTCCATCAAAAGCGGTCTACTACTCGTTATTCAAAGCAAGGATTAATTATGACATTGTTGTAACCATTGTTTAAATTGTTTTTTCACTCAAAACCCTTGATTAATAAGGGTTTTTCCGTTTGTAGAGATCTATGAATCGATATATTTTTAACAAATTGTAATTTTTAATCGTTTTTTAATAATCACTGTGTAAGTCTTGTCCCTCAAGCATTTGAGAGTTCTTTTCCAACTATTAGGCGGCTTCAAAACTGTTATACTCAACGCTGTCAGTTAGTTAGCAACTCAGCAAAATATTGCACAAATCAATTTCTGGAGGTACTTACAACATGAATATGCAGAAAATCATAAAAAAGGTAATTATCGCAGGAGTCGCAGCCACTATCGGCTTTGGTACTTTTGCAATTGAGGGAACAAATACGGCACAGGCTGCCACTACTACTTCTGTTGGCCAAAAAGTAATTAACTACGGTGAAAAATATATGGGCACTCCCTATAAGTTTGGAGCTTCCACAAGCACGACGCGCAATTTTGACTGTTCTTCTTTCATGAAGCACATATTCAAGAAATACGGAGTGAATTTGCCGCGTACTTCTGTTCAACAGTCCAAAGTTGGACATGCCGTATCCAAGTCCAATTTGAAAAAAGGGGACTTAGTGTTCTTTTCAAGCGGTAGCCGTGCCACGGGTCGCAACATTACCCACGTAGCAGTCTATATGGGCGGGGGTAAAATTCTACACACTTACGGCGGACCTGGCGTGACTATCTCCGATTTGAACTCTGGCAACTGGAAAAGAACATACATTAAAGCACGCCGCGTGCTGTAGTTTGAAACTCATTATGAAATATGCGAGCCGGGACGAAAAGTTCCGGCTTTTTTTTATATGCCTTATGCTATTCTGATACGGTTGGTGTTCTGAGTGAATAGCCAATCCCTCGTTCCGTACGGATCATTTTAAACTTATATCCTTTATCTACTTTAACCCTCAAATGTCTGATATAGACGTCTACTACGTTCGTATCAACGATATAATCATGTTTCCAAACATCCTTCAGAATTTGCTGTCTGCTACAAACTTGGTTAAGATGTATCGCCAGATGAAGCAAAAGATCAAATTCTTTCGGAGTTAATTCCAGCTTTTGCCCCCCTCTGCTCACCATTCTGCTTGCATTATCTATATGTAAGTCACCCGCCTCGATTGCCCTTTTCACATCACGTTCAATACCAAAAATCCGCAATAAATTAGCCACCCTAGCCTGAAAAACTCTAGGATAAAAGGGCAGAACGATCACATCATGTGCTCCTTGTTCAAAGCAGGAAACAATATGGTCCTCCTCATCTGATGAAGTCATAACAAATAGCGGAATATGAGGATGGTATTGCTGCAATGTGCGGAGCAAGCCATGTGAATCCGTCGGTTCATCTTCTATATTGAGCAGTAGCAAATCCACAGGATTATGGGCTACATAAGAGCTTGCATCTGTCGTATTGCTAACATGAACCACCTGATAACCTGCCTGCTCCAATGGATAAACAAATACGGGAGACGCTTCATTTACATTCACAAGTAGAATTAACGGGCTCATCTTTTCACCCACCTGGTTTGGACATAGCATTACATATTGGATACGAACAAGTTTGTTATAAGCCATTAAAGCATATTAATATTATTGTAACAAAAAAGCAGAAAATCATTCTCCAAAGAATGGCTTTCTGCTTTTATAGTTTAACCCAAATAGCGATGATACAGACTTCTTGCTTTTGCCACGTCCTTTGTCCCATGAATCAACGCTCTGCCATCTGCAAAAACAACCAAGCGATGCTCGCTTGTACTAAAGGAAACCAAAAACGGATTCCGCTCTACTTTTCCTTCTCCCAAAGAAGCAAATCTATCTGCTGTTTCTGCAAGATTCAGATGTGTTGGGTTTGCTGGTCTAATTTGAACGGTATCCCTACCGCACAAAATATCTGTTTTCTGCCGATGAGAGGCCGACAAATAGGGATACGTTGGTTGGCTGCCGCAAGAAGGACAATTCGCCTTTTTAAGGCTATCTACTGCTATCGTAACATACTCATTGTTCCACAAATCAAACGAAAGCAGCTTTCCTCTCAAATCTTCTGGATATCCACCAAGAAGTTTGAAAGCTTCCGTAGTTTGGTTAGCCGTGACCATCTGTACGGCCTGCGGAATAATCCCGGCAGTATCACAGGTTTCACCACCAAACGGTACAGTTTCCAGCAGACAGTGAAGACAAGGCGTTTGACCCGGTAAGATGGTATAGGTTACACCATAGCTGCCCACACATCCCCCATAAATCCAAGGTATCCGATGCTTGAGTGCCATGTCGTTCATAAGAAGTCGGGTATCGAAATTATCGGTTGCATCCATCATGAGATCTACCCCCTGGATCAACTCTTCCAGCTCTTCCACCCCAACATCCAGTACATGTGCATGTATAACCGTTTCAGAATTAATATCCTTTAATCTTCGCTGAGCAGCTACTGCTTTGGGATATCTTTGCGCAGCATCACTTTCCTGAAAAAGCTGCTGGCGCTGCAAATTGCTCCATTCCACATAATCCCGGTCTACGAGGCTCACTGTACCTACGCCCCCACGAACGAGCGTTTCCGCAATACCTGTACCTAACGCTCCGGCACCTATGATTAGTACGTGGGAAGAAGCAAGCCGGCGTTGTCCTGTCGGTCCAAAGGGCGCGAATCTTTCCTGTCTGGAATAACGGTCACTTGGATGTGTTCCTCCTGCACCAGATTTGTCAGTTACCTTCATGCCTGAACCATGCCTTCTGTCGGACTGCTTGCTGAAGCATAACGTTTTACAGGAATCATCCCCGCCTCAAAACCATATCTTCCAGCACGAACAGCCAGTTTCATGGCCTCAGCCATTTTTACTGGGTCCTTCGCTCCTGATACGGCTGTGTTCAACAAAACAGCATCTGCCCCCAACTGCATCGCCATTGCTGCGTCACCGGGTGAGCGAATACCCGCATCGACAATAACCGGAACCTCCGCTTGTTCAATAATTAGCTCTAATGAGAACGGATTGAGCAAACCATGTCCTGTACCAATCGGCGAAGCTCCAGGCATAACGGCGTGTACTCCAAGCTCTTGTAACCTCTTCGCAAGAATCACATCGTCCGATATGTAGGGCAGCACGATAAAGCCTTCTTCTAACAGCTTTTCACTAGCTTTCAACGTTTCAAAAGGGTCAGGTAGCAGTGTCTTGCTATCCCCAATGACTTCCACCTTTATCATATCGCACAGGCCGGAGGCTTTTGCCAATTGGGCAATACGAATCGCCTCCTCTGCTGTTGTAGCCCCTGCTGTGTTGGGAAGAAGTGTATACCGGCTCAAATCCAGCATATCGAGAAAATGCTGCTTATCCCGTTCCTCCAAGTTCAATCTCCGTACAGCAAACGTCAATATTTCCGTCTCAGCAGCCTCTACGGCTTGGGATTGGATATCCAGATCAGAGAATTTTCCTGTTCCCAACAACAACCTCGAGGTAAAAGATGCTTTTCCAATGGTTAACATAATCAACCGCCTCCCACAAAATGTACAATCTCTAGGCAATCTCCATCCTTCAGTACCGCTTCATCATGATCTTCACGGCTCAATATATGCCGGTTCAGCTCCACCACTACGGTTTTCACCTTTACATCAAGCTCATGTAGCAATTGATTCACATGAGTGATTCGATTAGAAAAGGTCATGCTCTGGCCGTTAATCGTCAGCTTCATAAGCTTTTCTCCTTGAGGAGCTCAGAAGAAAAACTACTTATCCCAAGTTCTGCTGCACCAGCCCCATTAAGCATAGCTGCCATCGCACGCCCGGTAGCATCACTCAGCAGGACACCGTTGCGATAATGCCCGACTGCAGCATATACGCCCTCGACCCCAGGAACAGTGCCTATAAAAGGGTGACCTGATGCAGCCTGCGGACGTAAGCCTGCCCAAGTGCGTATAAAAGAAGCTTCACGGACGCGCGGCAGCCAGGCAGAGGCACGTGCCAGCAAGCCCTCCAAGCCTCCTACGGTCACTTGTTCGTCATATTGATGCGGAAGGCTCGTTGCCCCAATCCAAAGCTCGTTATTCTGTTTAGGCACGAGGTAAATATCATCAGCATAAATGGTGTATTCTAATGGGTGATCCTTCAAGGAGACCGCTACCGCTTCGCCCTTGACCGGATAAAGTGGATATTCAAACCCAACCTGCGCCAGTAATTTCATGCTATCCAAGCCTCCAGCAATAATGACCTGATCGCAGGAAAAAAAGCCGCTATCTGTTCGGACACCGCAAACTCGACCATCCTGAATGATCAGTTGCTCTGCCCGTGTACCAGACCATACCGTTGCTCCCAGCACCGCAGCAGCACCTGCATAAGCACGACAAAGCTGGACAGGAGCCACTTGTGTCTCCTTTGAACGATATATTGCTCCGATCGCTTGTTCATCCAAACCTGGAATTCGTCGGGCCAATTCCCTCGCATCCCACCAGATAGGACAATCATCCTCTCGCGTTTTAGCAGCTTTCCAGCGTTTTTGGCCTTCGGTTTCCGTACGGAAAGGGGTCACAAATCCTTCTGTACGGAATTCCACCGAAATACCCGACAAACGCTCCAGATCACAGACAAGCTCAGGGAATGCATCTCGACTTTTGCGAGCAAATCGTGCCAGCTCAGAGTCGGTGAACTCTTCACTTTCCGCTGCCAGCATTCCAACTGCTGCTCCTGAGGCTCCCTCACCCGGGATCAATCGTTCCAGCATGATCGTACTTCTTCCCTCCTTGGCCACATGATAAGCAATGGAACTGCCGATGACACCTCCACCTATGACCAAGCATTCAGCATGTCCTATCGCTCTTGCCTCTGTGTGTATCTTTAGCATTTGTTCCGTGTCTCCTCTCCATAAACATTCTGCTTTCAGCTTGCCTCTACTCTCGTTTTCTCGCTACAGGCTGTGAACTACAAGATCTGCCATTCGCCTATATTCCATCGCAGCTGCAACGGGCGACTCAGCCTCCCATATACCAGACATCACCGCAATTCCGCTTGCTCCGGCCATATAAAGCTCCGGGATATGGTGCGGTTGTATGCCGCCCAGCGCGATCACCGGAATGTTCGACAGCCTGCAAATATGTTCAAGCTGAGCTAAACCCCGCGGTACAATACCGGGCTTACAATGGGTCTCATATACGTGACCATAAAGTACATAGTCTGCTCCTGCCTGCTCGGCAGTCTGCGCCTCCTCCAAGGAATGCACAGACACTCCACAGCGTGTACTCTTTGAAAGTAGGCTTTTCACATCCACAACACGTAATCCATTAGCTGGTAGCTGGACGGTTCCAACCAAAGTAAGTAAAGCTACATCCACACGATCATTTACTACAATTTGTTGCAAAGGAACTTCCTGCTCCACCATGCTGCGAGTCAAAGAAAGCAATGCAGAGGCACCATTCTGTTTTAAACGTGCGTGTACATAATGAACATACGGACAAATCATAGCAGCCACTCGGGCGGCTTGTGCAAAAGTGCCCTTTTCCATCGAAATTGCGTGTAATTCGATTTTGTCTTCACCTCACATTGGATTAAAGGATCTAAGCTTAGCAGCCACGTCTACCAGCAGTAATGAAAGGGGATTGTATGTGAATCCGTCTACGGAAGCTCGAACAACTTAAAATGAACGAAACGCAAAAAAACCACTTCCCCAAGGAAGTGGTTTAACGAACGTCCAATAATCGAACGGACCATGATATCCGTATACGTGTATCGTCCCACGCACAAACAAAATAAAGATGGTGTTGCCTTGTTTGTACGGCGCTCACTTCCCTACGCTGGCATAACCCAGATCAGGTGCAAAGGGTCCGAAATCCATTTATTCCGTCTCAGCCGCATCGGCGGCTCCCCTAGTGTGACTATTTTATTGTATAAGCTATAGATAGCTTAGCATATTTTCCTAATTCTGCAAACCCCACTTCGTGTGAAATATGCAGAACTGGATTTAACTGATTTTAGTTAACTTTACTTGACCACTCTTCCACATTCCACGTTTTGGTTACCCAATCCTCGTAAAAGTCCGGTTCGTGAGATACAAGCAATACCGTCCCTTTGTATTCCTTCAAGGCACGTTTCAGCTCATCCTTTGCTTTTACATCCAAGTGGTTGGTAGGCTCATCGAACAATACCCAGTTGCTTTCACGCATTAACAGTTTGCAAAGACGGACTTTAGCCTGTTCTCCACCACTAAGCGCAGATAGCGGACGTGTGATATGCTCATTTTTCAAACCGCAGCGCGCCAAATGCGCTCGTACTTCATGCTGGTTCAAATGCGGAAATTCATTCCACACATCGTCAATCGGTGTAATTTTCTCTGCCTTTACTTCCTGCTCAAAATAAGCGGGCTGCAAAAAATCACCTTGATAGGTTTTTCCACTGATTGGCGGAATTTTTCCCAATATGGTTTTGAGCAATGTCGATTTACCGACACCGTTGTAGCCGACAATTGCAATTTTTTCGCCACGTTCAATCGTCATGGACATCTTAGGCAAAAGGGCATGTGTATAACCAATCTCAAAATCAATACCCTCAAATACCGTCTTTCCGCTTGCACGTGCCTCTTTGAATTGAAAGGTTGGTTTTGCGGCTTCTTCAGGCTTATCAATACGTTCGATCCGATCAAGCTGCTTTTCACGGCTCTTTGCTCGGCCTGAGGTAGAAGCACGCGCTTTATTACGCTGAATAAAATCTTCCTGTTTCTTAATAAAGTCCTGTTGCTTCTCATAAGCATCAATATGCTGAGCTTTGTTCAGATCCGCCATTTCAAGAAACTTTTCATAGTTAGCTGAATAACGGGTCATCTTGGCAAATTCAAGATGGTAAATAACATTAACGACCTGGTTCATAAACTCAGTATCATGTGAAATAAGGATAAAAGCATAGGGATAATCCTTCAAATAGCGCGTAAGCCATTCAATATGCTCTACATCCAAATAGTTGGTAGGCTCATCCAACAGCAGGACATTCGGCTTTTCCAACAGCAACTTGGCAAGAAGCACTTTTGTTCGTTGCCCGCCGCTAAGTGCAGATACATCCCGATCCAGTCCTATGGCCGACAGACCTAGTCCATTCGCCATTTCTTCAACCTTCACATCAATGAGGTAAAAATCCCCCATATCCAGTTGCTCCTGAATTTCACCCATCTGTTCCAGCAACACTTCCAACTCTTCAGGAGAAGCATCCCCCATTTTGTCAGTAATCTGCATCATTTCCTTTTCCAATTCCAACAAAGGAAGAAAGGCGTCTTTTAATACATCACGTACCGTTTTGCCCGGTGTCAGCTTGGTGTGCTGATCCAAATAACCGTAACGTACACGTGGAGTCCATTCCACTTTACCCTCATCCTTAAGCAATTTTCCAGTGAGAATGTTCATGAGTGTCGATTTACCAACACCGTTAGCTCCTACCAAACCTACACGTTCCCCCGCAAGCAATCGAAAGGAAACATTTTTAAATAATGCGCGGTCCCCAAAGTTGTGGGATACATTTTCTACAGTCAATAAACTCATAAGCTGTTTTTGGCTCCTTATTGTCATCGGCGTTGCCGACTGTTCTTATTTCATATGCATTTCGTTTCTTTCAAAGCTTTATTGTAGCACATTCTGCAACCATATCGGAATATTGAAAACAGTGAATTTTAAGGTTTTTTGGTATGGATCTGCCTAAAAAAACAAAAACCACCCATGAGGGTGATTATTTTAAGCCGTTATAACATTTGTACTCAAAGTATCCCGCAGCTGCTGCAGACTTCTCATCCGTAAAACGTTCACTAGCTTTAAAGGGAGCTGGACATGAATCTCTATAAAAATATTTCATTCCAGTATCTAGTTCTATGCCACCGATAATGTCTTGCTTTCTGACGACTCTCCCACCACCAAATCCATAGTTATTGTAATACCTGTCTCCGACCGGAATGCCTTGGATAAACGCGATCAGACCCACATCATCTACCGTGTTGTACCACTCCTCTTGCGGAATGATCGGTAGTGTGAATGTATAGGATATGCCGTTACGTGCAGCTTTTTCGTTATGGACATTAATAATTCGTGCCAGGTCCTCTTGGACGCTGCCAACAATGGTGGAACGACGTATTTGCTCAAAAGTTTCTGAATTATTCAGTAAAGATATAGGAGTCTGATCCTGAAGTTCCTTTTGAAAGTCCTCCACCCACCTGTGATTCCGCGCATCGTATGCGTGCACATAATTATCCAAGGTGAACCCCACACTGTTACCTACTGAATCAACATAGGCATATGGCTTTTTTTCGCTCCATTTGTGGCCAATAGCAGCTTGTCCATGCTCGTCTGTATAGGCTTCTGAAGTGAACGCATAATAACCGTCATAATCCAGAATTACAATGGCTGGTATGTAATCCAATAATGCACGCTGTGCTACTATATCCTCATCAATGCCTACATTAAGAAAAAGGGTATGCAGGAACGTGTTCAGCGCTGCTTCTTTATCTACACGAAAAAACTTATCCGATCCGTATCCGGCCTCGCGTTCCTGACGTTCATTCTGTGAGAGCACGACCCCTGCATCCTGAACTGCGGTACGAAGAGCCGACGTATATTTCATTTCTAGCTGCTGCACTTCACGCTGATTCTGCACCCGTAAGTCACTAACTACACCAAAGGGCAAGAACAAAAGGATAAATATGACTGCAAAATCAGTAATCTTCATTCAGAACCATGCCCCCGTAAGTAGCTGTAACTGCCGGCTTGCCGCTATTTTCCCCACCGATAAGCCATGATTTGTACAAGTCCGCAGGAGTCCGATTCGTATTATGTAACCGGACCGTAAAATAATCCCCGGCCATCAAGGTATACCGACGTGTCTGATCTGATTTTGGCTGCTGATTGCCAGGAAACAGTACAGGCAAGATTTGCGGATTATAGTACCCATCATATACAGTTTCATAGTTGTCCAGAAAACTGTCTGGCTTCGCGGCATCTGCATAGTCCGGTACATACTTTTTGTGCATATGCTCCAAGTCAACTTCGTACGTATTGCCTGTCAGTTCCAGATCACGCATAAAATCGTTATACATCGTCGGTGTAATGTAACCTTTGGTTCTTACCATATCAACAAAACGTACAGTTGAATGATATGTATTTAACCCGGATATATCATCCTGCCGTTCAGCACCTTGAGCTGCGGGTACGATGTACAAAAGCAATACAGCGAGCAGCGCCCCCAACAACTTGGATATTGTTTGAACCACTTCAGTCTTCCCCCAATTTCTCAAAACGTACAGATGTTATGTCCCCATTCCCATTACGCTTTGGATACATGGAATATAAAGAGGAAGCATCCAGGGTAGATACATCAGGCTCAAACGGTTCAGAATACACATCGTACTCTGTCCCGTCGACTTGAATCGAAATCCCCTCCTGTAAGTTCATGCGAATTGCCTGTATGACCTGAGTTCCTTTAATCCGTTCCGGCAATCCCACCCCAACAGTACGGGCTATTCGCCCTTCAGAATGCTCCTCTTGCTGTGATCTTAATTCCAGTGCACCATCCAGCTGGCTGGACAAGTCTGCTGCCGTTACACATGCGGTTATGAACAGAATAACTGACACACCAAGCAGCAGCATACTTGCAGCGTGATCAGACATACTCTCATCCCCCTTATGATTATTATCTTTGCTGTATTCCTTAGGACTGGGTAAACAACAACCCACGGACAACGTTCGATTTGTCCTTGACGATTTCAGCCTTGAATTTGCCACTTGGATTTACGTATTCATTCTCTTTCTCATTAAGCGTATTCGTGATTTTCCCAGTCTTATCACTGCCACCATTCACAGCGCCATACTGTTCACTGTCTGGGCTAATGTTCAGAGCATTACCGTACCACTGGCCTGCCATATTTTTACCGGTTTTAATCTGAATGCCGAATTGGTCCTTCCCCTGAAACTTCCGTAGCGCATTGGTCACCTGGGAACCACTAATCGTTGTGCCGTCATATACCGTAAAAGAGGCTTGAGACAATTCGGTCTGGATATCAGCAAAATTGTTTTGTGCCGTTTTAGTCGCCTCCTGGGCTGAAATAAACAGTATAACTACAATCGTAATTAGAGCGATGGTCAAAAATATCCCAGCGGCTACCTTTAAAGCTGTTGATGCGTTATTCATTATTTTTCTCTCCTCAGCTTGTTATTTTGTATTAGTCATAATAGAACTTTCTTACTGAATTTTTTGTATTTGCTCATAATAGTTATCCATTTGAACAAAGCTCATGCCGATCAACGGAATCACCAAATATAAAAAGATAAGACCATACATCGGGGCAAAACCAATCATCCTTCCCCAGATAGCCTTGCTGTCTATTATTTTTTCATACTCCTGTTTTCTCTGTTCGAAATAGTAGGACATATGGGATTCCAAATCATCAAAGGCCTCTCGAATCGTAATTTTACCCAAAGACAAATGGAGCTTGTCCACTAGACGTTGAAATTCCGGCAAAGGTGCCTCTTCTTTTAGCAAGTCGAGAGCTGCCTCTGGCCCATGTTCATAATGAAGCAAACATTTTTGCAGAGGTCTTTTGAATATAACTGAAAATCTGTTCAGCCACTCCAATATTTCCTCGACAGACATTCGTTCCATAACCCGCAAAATGGAAATAACTGTTTGAAATTGATACACCTCGTGCCTCATGTCCAACCGACGCATTTTTCGTTGCAAATATAATAAAAGCATAGGCATTTGATAGGCTGCATACCCAACAATCAAACTAATCAGCACTTCCCACCACTTGATGTATTCATCATTCCAATCTTTCAGCTTTTGGAGAATACGCCGAGTATTTGTGGATAGCTGTTCAGGAGTAACAGTTCCATTGGCATTATGTTCTAAAGCAGCGTACGTTCGTTCGTATGTGCTGTCCGCTCTCATGTTCAGCAAATGCATGATTTTGCGATCAATCCCACTCTGCTTCAAAGCTTCTTTTTGCTCCATCGGACTTAAACGTCCAAACATTTGACCCGATTGTACCGGGGCGTGAAGGATATGCGTTTTCTCAGCTTCATGTAAAAAAAATATCGTACTAATACTGAACACCAAACCTACGATAAAAAGAGCCATTCTGCGTATGTAGAGCCACTCCAGCTTTATCTCCGCACCACTTTCTTTTAATAGACGGGTTATTTGGAAATAAGAAGACATATGCTGACGCGGAATTAAAGAATCCACCACATTACGAATGATGGGAAAACGGTATAGCTTCTGCTCCCAAACCCTCCGGCCTCTACCCGCACGATATCCTGTCTCATCGGTCTGTTGAAGCTTCTGTAACAGAAAATAAGATACGATTATCACAATGTAAACGGACAATTTCGTGATATAACCCAATTTTCCCTGATAAAACTCATCCATGGATGGAAAGCTGGATCTCGCCCATGTCTCGATTGGGGTGGTAAAGAAAACAGGTGCCAGTGCGATCACGTTTAGACTTTTTAACAGATAGTCCAGTTTATTTCTTCGTAGCAACTCCAACTGGATTTCGCGTGCGAGACTGCCGAGCCCCTTCAAATAAATGGAACCCCCCTCCTCAACCCGGTCACCAAACTCCATTACCATATACGAGATACCGGCAAAAGCTTTTAAAAATCGATTAGGAGCCGACTCATAGTATCTTTCCAATGCTTCGTGCGGATCAACATCTGTTAGCGCCTCATGGATGAGTCGTGCGTGTCTCCCAGCCTCTGCCTCCGCCAAATCGGCCGCTTCGGATATGGCTTCCTCCACCATACCGTGCTGATGGTAATAATGACGTACATTGGCGAATAATTCGATCATCTGTGCAAGTACCCTTTTTTCCATCCGGCTAATGGCCATATCCAAAATAAGACTGTTGATTACCACTCCGCATAAAGCGGCCAATATAGCAAACTCTATTCCTGGCTTCATCATGACCAGTACAACGCCACTGCAAGCAAAAGCCCCCCAGATGAACAGTGTCATCTTCATAGTCTGTAGGCGAAGCTTGTACTCATCGTAGGCATGCTGACCAGCTAGTCGCTTACGTACACTCGTGATGTATCCAGATAAGAAAGGGACCTTCATACATAGCGTGTACAACTTATGCAGTAAGGCTTGCAGCTCACGTTGCAGTACCGCTTTTCCCTTACGTCCTTCCTGCACAGAATAAATTCGTCCTCTGCGAACTGCATGACTATTGCGCTTATGCAACCCCCACAAAACTATATATAGAAGCGCAAAGCTCCCACCTGATATAAGTAAAATCCATAATGAAATTTCTTTAAGACTCATAGTCTTCCTCCCAATAGCGGGTCAAAAAACTGCAGAAATCTCTGGCATCCTTTACATTCATCTGCTCACACATTTCTTTTGCACTTTTGGCTGTTAAGGGCTCCATCGGTATATAGCTTCCGTTCCGATATTCCATAACGTGGCGATAACTGTAGCTCGATGAAGCATTGGAGCCTGCATCCGTATGATCCGGGTCACGCGGCACACATTCTGTGATCCGTTCGATGTAGCGTCGCCCCTCCGCATCACGTTTGAGATGCACATCAAAGTTAATGACATGAACTACCTGTTCCTCAGCGATGCCTTCATGCTGAAATACTCCTGTTTTGAGCAATGAATTACGAAGTGAAAACACGAGATCACGAAATGTTTTGGCATGATGAGTAAAAATGGTGAACAGACTGGCAACCTGCGACATTTGAATCATCCAAGCAGCTACTTCATCACTTGCTACTTCGCCTAGGATATTGACGGTTCCATCTGTTTTTTTCTGCAAGTCAAGCCCTTGTTGTCCTGAAATATGGTCCGTTTCTCGAAAGGTAAGAATGTTACGGCGACTGTAAATGCTGCGCAGATGCAGTTCAAAGGCCATTTCCTGAACACGAAGCGTATACGAAGCATAAATATGCTTGACCATCGCCATTAACAACGTCGTCTTACCTGAACCCTGCGCGCCTGTAATAGCAGTAATCCGGCTACCTTTCATTAAATAAGAAAGTAACTGGATTGGAAAATCAGCATTTTGTCCCTTAATTAACTGTTCCAGTGATGCACTTTGAATATCGAATTTACGAACAAAGAAAGCCCACGATTCTGAGAAAGGAGGACGCACTACCACTACCCGCGACCCATCCTTCATTTCGTTGACCTTATAACCATTCGCTTCGGAAAGCTGTCCCGGGTAATTGTATTTGTAAATATTTTGGCACACCCTTTTAAGTTCACGCTCAGATCCGAAGGAAAGGAACGAAAGATGGATCGTTTTACCTTTATAAAAAATCCATACGCTCTCATAACCATTGGCAGTAGGCGCAGATGTTTGTTCAAATACATACCCATCCGAAGGCCAGTCTGATGATGCAGGAATCCCACCTTCCGGCATACCACTGACGCCCCCACTTACACCGTCGATCCGCTGGTCACGAATATCATCAATGACGGAAAAGCCTTTGTAATGCTGATAAATCCGCTGGACAATAATATCCACTTTCTCCAAAAAGGAAAGAGGGCGGTACTCACAGTCATAGATATAACGGATATCCTCTGCGGTAACGAGATAACTTCCATCTTCTTCACCCTGCTGTGAATACCTCATTTCGGCCAAGTCATAAGTATCCAATAAACGTGATAGTGCATCAGCGCCAAACTTCTGCTGGTATTGGTAAAATATAATTTCGAATTGATCCTGTATGCTAAACAACTCAGGTCTGGAGAATGGCATAACAGTATCGACGATTTTCTCGTTCAAGCCGTAACCGTTAATCAGAAGCTCAGCCATCAGATTTTTAACAAAACGTTTATCTCCAATGCTGCCATTGGCACAGTCCTTTAACGCCCTGCGTAGTTCCGCCCTTTGATGGATACGCCGTCTATATTCCTCTTCATGCAATCCGGCATCCGCCATCTGGCTATGACTCAGTTCATGAAGTGCATTTTTGATATACTCTATTAATGTTTCGAATGTGGCATCTTCTTTCTTTTTTTCTACCCGAAGGGTTGAATGTCGCGAGTGAAGATTCCCTCGGTATTTAACAATAATTAGTACGATGCATATCAGTACTATACAGGTAAGAATGAATCCGTTGATCATTTGAGTGGACAGCATTTAAGCGCCCCTCTCCAAAGCCTTGAGCCGAAGATCGGACTCTGCCGCCTCCAGAATAGCTTTGCTGATATGCCGTATACTCTGGCCCCATCCTACGGGCATAAAAAGCTTGCGGTGCTGCTCTTTTCCACTTCGTACCTCACGCTGCACATGGCCGATCACATCCCTGCGGTTCCATGCGTCCATAAATCCGGTGCTATAAGGGACAGTATACAAAGCGCCTTTGTAGCCATATCTCCTGCGAATATTCGTTTCATTCACTTGAGAATGCACATCATATTTCCCAAGTACTATTAATAAGGGTAACGATGAGTAGGTAGATAACGGAGACACAGATTCAAAATAAGCATCTAATTCTCGCATATTCTGAGTGAGTGAAAGAACGGCCAGTTTGGCTCGTGCACATGCTTCATGCTGTACAGCCCCCCACCCTACTCCACTTCCTGCATCAATCAGCGTTAAATCATAATATTGATTCGCTGTATCTATTACTGCCCGTACAAGCCCTGGGGATAGTAACGGCGGTGCAGCTCCAAAGCTGGAGGTTCCCTCAAGTACATCCAAAGTATGTTCGAGTACAGGTGTCGTATAATTACGAATATTTTCTTTAGACAGTGTCCCTCGCAGAACTAAACGTGCGGCAGCATCCCAGCCCCCTTCCTGAAGCTGTAGGGTTGGATCGTCCATACCATACTCTTGTATAGGTAATCCTGATTCAATACCGGTATATCTACGACCCAAATGAGTCAATAATAGTCTTCCTCTATATAGATTGCCTATGGTAATTGCTATTGCTGCCGCCAAAGAGCTACTTCCACTAGCCCCCTTAATGGGGCTCCAAAACAAAATGGTACTCATGCTTTACTCCTTTCCGCACGCTTTAGTGCACGACGACTCACTTTTAATTCCCAACTCATCCATTCCCCAATACAACGGCATAATTCTTTCTTATACATTCTGGATAGCGGTTTTAGCAGTAGGTGTTTTTTATGCTCATTTTCCAGTTTCAGAGCAAGCAGCCCCTCATCCCATGGCAGAACATATGGCTCTTGCTGCCAAGAAGCCGGGAAATGGTTCATGTATTCCCACAGATACGGCTCCTCCACACCACAATCCACAGCCTGTAAAAATAGCTTGTGAAATACAAGACCTTTGGGGAATTCGGGTTGACTGAATAAATGCTCTAGCCAATTCTGTCCGTTGTGCATTAGCATACGGCTATAATCACTGACCCAAACTCGCAGTTCTGCCCCTTTCCAAACAGAAATTGGACAAAAATCAGGTAACTCTACATCCAAAATAACAATGTCATAAGCCTGCTCCGTCTTTTGATCAGTCCTCATACCGATATGCAGGTCTTCCCATGATGTAAATCCAATTGCTACATCAAAACCACTAAACTGCGTAATGGGAAGTGGTTTGTCGAGCATCCCTATGCTATACCGATAATGTCCCCGCAGCGTAGCATCCACAAGCAGTACCTGTTGGCCGGAAGCTGCTAATATGCTGCTGATGTATAACAAGGTATCGCTTTTGTCACAAAGCCCGGCAAATATCCATGTTTTCATACTTCCGTTCCTTTTCTCTCATTTATTTGGCATACGGATCAGAGCTTCCGCCCTGCGTCAGAATCTTTGTTTGTTCTTGATGATCCTGCTCGTTCTCATATTCATTTCTTGTAGCATCAATCCCGCTTGCTGGGTTTTCTATAGTAGCACCCGCATGCTGGGCTACAATTTCCTCACTCAGACTTCTTTCCACGGGTGTTGAAATCACATTGTTTGACGCATTAATTGCATTTTCAAGCGAATCCCGCAGCTGCTTGGACAGCTTTTGTTCAGCAACGCGTATCAAATTCGGATCACTATTCATTAACGCTAACACCTGCGCATTAGGCGGATAGGTCGGGATTGCCTTGGGCTGAAATTGGGGATCGACATATGTCAGGGCATAGATAGATGCTTTATGCAAATAAGCATCAACAATCGCACTCGAAAGTGATAATATTTCCTGCTCATTCAAAGTGACCCAGACAATTGGACCTTCCAGTCGAGAAATCTTCTTCTTAGATAATAGAATGTAATCCTGCCCTGTTGGAAATTGAATGCGGATATCCACTTCGTCACCCGACTTGAGGCTGTTGGGCAATACTACCACCTTTAGCTCACGGTTGCGTAAATCTTTAGGTGTGGGCTCATCAGCAGTAATCATGGCCGATGTAAGCACAGATCCCTTTTTTAGCTCAATTTTGGCTGTGGTACCAGAAACCTCACTTTTATCTGTCAGCAAATTTGATGGGGCCTGAGAACCGGGAACTTTAATTGCCTTCAAATCATTAGTTGCAATCTGTTCACCTGGAGAAATGTCATGGACAACCGCCCAACCTTTTTTCGCGGTTCGTTGCTCCTGTTCATACACTTTCCATTTCAGTTCTGCCTCTACTTCAGCCTGTTTCCTGACCTCATTCATCTGATGGATATTAACCATAAGGTAGCCAGCAAAGATAATGCCAACAATCCCTGCACCAATACATCCGGCGTATAGCTTTTGTTTACTACTTTTTCTTAGCTTGGACACACAACTTCTCCCCTGCCTCTTTTTGATATATACCGTTCTATTTAGCGCTGTCGTTTAAGGAATCCGAAACGTTTTTTTCGGGTATCTGGAATGACTCCGCGAAACAGCTCGTCCAGCACCTGATCCATCTCATCATCTTGTTCGAAGGGGTCTGAGTGGAACGGTAGAGCAAACACTTTATCGTGATCCAGCTCCTTACGAAGCCTGCGGACCGCTTCGGAGGGTGCCAATGGCAAGCAGTAATTCCATTTGTGCTGCGGGTGGCGCTGAAGAGATCGGGCTAGCCCTGCTATGTCCTGAACTCTCCATTCGGCCCCTGAGCCAACGACAAGCGGATAATCGGCTCTCAAGAATTCTTCCAGTCGTTCATTGTCCTGCCCACTCCCCAGGTCCAGTACGATAAATCTATAGGAACCACCCAACAAAGAAATGACATCCGCACGAGATGTTTGCCGCCAGTAGTGTACTCCATCAACTTCAAAACGCCGACTTGAACTCGATTGTCCAACGGATGTGCCTTCTACGACTTCTTGAAGTCGGGCAAATGCTTTGGCTGTGCTGTGCAGCTCAACCAAAGCTACGGAGCGGGACCTTCGAGCCAGATAGTGGCTCACCGCAATTGCTGTATGAGTAGCACCGGAGCCGGCAGATACACCCAGTACAGCCACTACCCTTGTACCTGCATAATCCATTGAGGCATCATTAACGGATATTCCTTGTTGAGCAGGCTGAAAATCCGCACTGTGCCGCAGTTCTCCAATGACCTCCCCGGCAGATTGAAATCGTTCCTCAGGATGCTGACGCAGCAGTTTTCGAATCACCGGGATCAATTGGCGGGGTAATTCTCCGCGAATATACCCTTCTACTCCCGCAGTCCACTCGCTATATTTGCCTCCTGTACATAGATACAATAGCAGCGCTCCCAAACTGTATAAGTCTGAACGAGCATCCGTCTGACCTGCTCCATATTGCTCCGGGGCAGCGAAGCCCACTGTGCCCAGCTTTACCGTATCTTGATCCAGTTCAGCCTTATAGCTCCTCGCTATTCCAAAATCAATCAGTATAAATTCCATTTCCGGTGTCAGCATAATATTCGTCGGTTTCAGATCCCGGTAAATGACTGGCGGTTGACGGGTATGCAAATAATCCAACACATCCAGTACCTGCAAAGCGAATGGGACGATTTGCTCCTGTGGAATATAGCCTTCATAGCCCTTCATGTATGCTTCCAGCGTAATTCCTTCGATGTAATCCATGACCAGGTATACCGCACCAGATCGAGGATGCTCAAAAAAATCAACAATTCTCGGTAAACGTGGATGACTTAGCGAAATCAGCATCTCTGCCTCCGTACGTACAAGCTTCATCACTTGTGGCCCGGCAACCGACTCCTTCACCGCCCATTGCTTGCCTGGCAGTTTTAAATCCTCTGCCATGAACACGCGGCTCATTCCTCCCGAACCCAATGTGCGAACAATACGGTAACGCTCACCGACAATGGATCCGAATTCCAACTGTGATGGTTGCTTCATTATTCTCCTACCTCCTTTCTAAAGCAGACAACGCAAAAAAGGGAAAGCTGCCGCAAAATCAAATTTCCATGTCGCCATGAAAACCGTTTTCGCGGGATGCTTTCCCTTGATTTAAACATGATTATTATTTTTAAGGAACAATTTGGATTTATTATATAGCACACCTGTATCTATTGTAAAGTATTATTTTCCATACTTGATCATGTACAGGGTAATTTCATCTCGGTTATGGAATAGCTGCTTAGCTCGCTGAATCTGCATGCCGGACTCCTCAAATGAAGCAATTACATCATGAATGAGCGCCAAGGGCTTTTTATGCATTAGCTTGACCGTAACGATAGCAGTACCACCACTTCGCAAACTATATAGTAAATCAGTAACGAGCCTTGCCATTTGCTTAGGACTCCAGCTCATATCACAAACCAGCAGATCGAACGAATTCTCTTTAAATTTGACTTCACTTGCATTTTTACGCAAAAAAGTCAGATTGGCGTACTTCATCAGTGATGGCTCCATCTTTGCCGGATCAACCGCTGTAACTTTCAGTCCCCGCTCCAGTAAGAAGGAAGTCCATCCACCCGGTGCTGCCCCAATATCCAGTCCCTGACGGAAAGCGCCAAAATCTATGCCGAACGTTGCTTCTGCTTCCAATAGCTTGAATTTGGCACGAGAAATTTGTCCATCTTCTTTTTGAAAACGAACCGCGCCTCCGCTCCAATCCGATAGGTTATCCTCAGGACGTGATACACCTGCATACCACGTATCTGTATCTGCAAAAACGGACACAATAAGATCGGCGCCTTGTACTGTCTGCTCCATAGGTAAATCACTTATTTGTTCACTCAAAGCCTGCTTGAGCGCACCTGCGCTTTCAGTCCAACTGCTATTAGATCCTTTGCGCACTTGTAAAGAAACACGTTGATCCATCAGTTCCTTGCGGTTACGGATGAATGCAACCAGCCGTTCCTGCACCTGAACCAGGTCCGTTCCTTCTTCCTGAAAATGAACAGGAAACAAGTGACGTAAAAACATCGGCGGCTGAGCTGTAATTGTCCTCACTGCCTCAATTTCTTCCGCAGGTAATGTAGCCAGAAAAATTTCACCAGGTAAAAGCATCGTGCTTTTTACAGAGCCAAATAATCTTCTAAGCTCCTCTTGAGCATAGGGTGCAAAACCGTGATTGGCCGTACAAACAAATCTTGATGATGACAAAGTAGATTCACTTTGTTCATCTGTACTCATATATAGTTCCTCCAAAATAACATTACCCTCCAGTGCACACCCGAATCCAGGGACGTTCTCCATCCCAATCCAGCTCAACCGGAATTTCATATGTGTGCATAATCAATTCTTTCGTTAAAACTTCTTTTTTCGGTCCAGCTGCTGCGACCTTACCATCACGAATCAATGCAACATGCGTAAAGAGGGGGACAATCTCCTCAATGTGGTGAGTCACATAAACCACTGATAAGTCTCGCTTGCGGAGCCGATCAATCTCGACCAGCATTTTTTCCCGCTCAAATAGATCCAACCCGGCACAAGGCTCGTCCATAATTAGCAGACGAGGTTCTGCCATCAGTGAGCGGGCCAGCATCACCTTTTTACGTTCTCCTTGAGATAACGTCCCCAGTGGGTGATGAATCAAGTCGCCTAAATTCATACCCTCCAGCAAAGATATGGCCTTTTCTTTTGCCTCTGTCGGAATTTCCTGATAAAAGCGCAAAAAAGCATACGCACCTGTAGCGACCACTTCCCAAACGGGATCTTTTAGCGCCAGCTTTTCCAACAAGGTCTGGCTGATATATCCGATTTGTTTGCGAACTTCCCGCACATCACATTGACCATACATTTGCCCAAGCACTTCAACCGTTCCATGACTTGGAAACATATATCCTGTCATCATTTCCAGCAATGTTGTTTTACCGGAACCATTGCGACCCAGAATAGCCCAATGTTCACCTTCTCGTATGTCCAGGCTTACATCGTCCAAAATCCGTCTTTCTTCCCGCTGCAACGTAATGCTCTTCATGGATATCATTCCATCACGCTCCTTATTTTGCTCAGCAAGTGTTCTACAGATTCCATTTTGTAGATAATTTCAGGATTTTTGTTTTCACCATTATATATAAGAAGCGCGGGAACGCTGGATATCCGGTACTCCTGTACCAGTTCAGGAATATAGTTAATGTTGCTCTGCACCACTGCTTCTTCAGGGAGCAAATGCTCTGCTACCTCCAGCATTTTACGGGCAGCCGCGCATGTTCCGCACATGGGAGTGTACACAAACAAAGCCAGCTTGCATCCCTCCCATATGGCACGGCGCGCCTCTTTTTGTCCGATCTCTTTCATCGTTCAGACCCTTTTCTGATCTCTCGCATACGCTCTTCGGGTATGGGCCCGTTATGTACGGTGACTCCCTCTGGCTTATTCGCATAGAGTAGCTCATACATGGCTCGCCGCCCCTCTGGACTGGACGAATGCAAGTAAATTTCACGTGGATATAACCGTTTCTCTGCGATAGCAGCAGCCACATCCTTTCCCGTAGGCTGACCTGGACCCAAATCATAATCTAGCGATAGTATCGAAATAGGGTATTCATGAAGCAGCAGCAGACACTCATCCGCATCTCTTGCCAGCTTAAAGCCCGGAGGACAAGGCCGATAATCGTCCATAAACAAATACATCAACTTCTCCTCCTTTTTCCATATATGCAAGCTCACAAGCCTCAAAGATAGTTATTATCAATCAGACCAATTTACTCCCAGCTTAGAATCATTTGAATATCCTCCTGATGTGTCCCATCAGGTCCCGTCTCACTCTCCAAAACGATAGGAATACCTCTTACAGCCTCCTGTTCTGTCATCCAACGCATGCCCTCAGTACCAATGTAGCCTTGTCCCACACGGGCATGTCTGTCTTTTTTAGAGCCATATGGGTATTTAGAATCGTTCAAATGAACTCCACACAGAGCTGACCAATAGCCGAGACGATTCCCTTTTTCGATCAAAGCCTCGTCCATTCCACCGTTCCACAATCCCGCTGCATATGCATGACAAGTGTCTAAGCAAAAGCCGATACTGTCAGGATACCGGCACAGCTGACGGATCTGCACCATTTCCTCAAGCGTGGTTCCCATGGGTCCATGATCTCCCGCCTGATTTTCGATCAATATTTTAGCATTTCCCTGCCAGCCTTCCAGCACATCATTAAAACAGTTAATGATGTTACGATAGCCCTCTAGAGGGTCTAACGAATGCATATGACCAAAATGAACGACAATCCCTTTTGACCCACAGGCTTCAGCAATATCCAGATCATTGCGTAATGAAGCAATCGTCAGCTCATAAAGTTCCTGACCACGCTCGGACCCATGAGCCGGATTAACGGGATATGGTGAATGAGCAATGGATTGAAGCTGGTGCTCTAAACAGTAAGCGTTGCAAGCAGCAGCATCAGTAGCACTCCATTCCTTCAGCCTAAGACTACGAGGATTTTTCGGGAAATATTGAAATGAACGTCCCCCCTGCTCTCGCGCACGCATAGCGGCTTTGGAAAAGCCACCACGCGTACTCACATGGGAGCCGATGAGCAATTTAGGCATCATGCTGCTGTACCGGGCAATAAAATGCTTTTTTCCCCGCCAGTTCAACCCTTACAATTTTTCCGCCACTTGGAGACTCTTCTCCTTCGCGGTCATATACTCGACACTGATGATCAAATCCACCTGTTAGCGTGTCCCCCTCCATTAGAGGCATTTCCATGTACCCGCCTTCCGCTGTAGCTTCACGTAGTACGGATTGAGTGGCATGATATAGCTTTTCCACTTTTTCTGGCGACTGCACAATGTTTTGTACTTTGGAACCCGGTGTAAATCCGGCGATATAAGCAATTTCGTCCGAATAACAATTGCCAATGCCCGAAAAAATCTGCTGATTCACCAGCGTTGTTTTCAAAATCCCCCGGCGGCCCTTCAGCCGTGCTGTAAACTTTTCCAACGTCATGCGACGGTCTAACGGATCAGGTCCCAGGTCTGACAAAGCTTCTTCTGTTTCTTTAGCCGTTAGCAGGTGCAGATAACCTAAGCGCAGTCCGATAAAATAAAGCTTTACTCCACTAAAATCTAATTCGATTTGAACTGTACGATCTGGACGCTGCTCCTCCGTTCCCAGATATAACAGTCCTCCGAGCATCAGATGAAGTACGAGCCGCCCGCCCGTGTTTAAATGAAAAATCAAATGCTTGCCTCGACGCTCTAAATATACAACGGTCGTTCCCAGCAATTGCTTCTCAAACGTTTCCACTTCAGTATTAATGGACTTTTCACGGCTAACCGTAACTCCAGTAATCGGAATGTCCAAAATTTGTTTTGATAATAAGATTCTGTAGTTTTCCATTTCAGGAAGTTCCGGCATAACAACATCTTTCCTTTCGTAGCTACATAGCTTTTAATTCTCGCAAGTTTTGTAAGACATATACTTTCTATTATTTCAGCTCTTCTTTCATCCAGTCCTGCAGTTCAGCGAGATTGTCAAACATCAGGTCAGGTTTCACTCCAACGGTACGCACATGCTCGTCCATATTAGCGCGGGTCGTCACGCCCGACAGGATCAGAGCTGTTTTACAACCTGCTGCTGCACCTGCCGCAATATCTGTAAGCATATTATCGCCCACAACCAGAGCTTCATCCGCCCTAATGTTTAAGCGGTTCAGCGCATAGTTCATCAATACGCTTGAAGGCTTGCCGATGACAATAGGCTTTACCTGTGAAGCCGCTTCAATTGCAGCTCCAATCGTACCTGCACCTGGCGTTAGCCCATCATGTGAAGGCAATTGGAGATCCGGGTTTGTCAAAATAAAAGTTGCTCCTTCCCGAATCCAGCGCATGGCAGCGGCCAGCGCATCATATGTAAATTGACGATCTATCCCCTGCACCACATAATCAGGATGGTTCTCAACAAGCTGCAAACCGGCTCCTGTGAGTGCATCGCGTAATCCTGATTCACCAATACAATATACACGAGCTCCAGGACTTTGCTGTGCAACATATTGTGCAGCTGCTAACGCCGAAGTATATACTTCATGGCTGGTCGCTTCAATTCCCATACCAACCAAATGCTCAGCCACCGAATCGGGTGTACGTGAAGCATTGTTTGTAACATAAGCATAAGGTATCTGGTCTGTACGCAATTGGGATATGAACAGATCCGCACCCTTGATCATCCGATTTCCATGATAAAGTGTTCCATCCAGATCAATTAGTAACGATTTTATCGCAATCCCCTCCCCCACTTCAAATCCATTCACATCATAGCATTAAAAATTATAATTCATCCCATGAACGATGTTCTCCTTCTTATTTAACCACCTTAATTATTCAGGTCATAAAATAATCGGCCGTCTCTATTCATCTCATCTATCTTAAGTCAAAAATGCGTATGAAGTCCATGAATTGCTGGTAAACCGTCCAAAATAGTGCCATTCCTCGCTAAAACCCGTCGCTTTCCCATGACATAAGTTCACTTCTTCGTCGAAATCCATCGAAGGCGCTATTTCCTCAAAGGAAATCTCCTGTATTTCCTGGTCATGCTTAAGAAATATAATCCTTTAAATTCGATATATAGAAACTCGAATAGGACACGCCTCCATATGTGGTAGAACAAATTCATCCCCGCCACCCAGCACGGGTTCTCATCTCTTGTCGCATCCTGCGCTTTCCCGGAAAATAATTTCGGTGAAAAACAAAGGCACCGAGGCAAGCCCCGGCACCCATGCACATATCTTCTCCAAGCGTTTACTAACCGATATCGGGTACCGTTAACAACACATGCTGCTCCGCAAGCAATGAATTAGGAAATATGCTTTGCGCTTCCTCCAGCAATGGCTGAAGCTGCTCCTGATCTTTATACCTAGAACTAAAATGCGTCATGATTAACTGACCCGCACCTGCGGCTTTTGCAGCTTCCGCTGCCTGAAGCGCTGTACTATGATGATACTCGTAAGCTGTATCTGCCAGTTCATGCAGAAAAGTGGCTTCATGAACGACGACAGTTGCATCTTGAGCCAGCACTACCGTATTCGGACAAGGTCTCGTATCCCCTAAAATCGTGATGATACGCCCTTTTTTCGGCGAACCCAGTACATCCTGAGGATGCAAAATAACTCCACCCTCTACCTCCACGCTTTCCCCACGCTTTAACTTACCGTACACCGGGCCGGGCTTAATACCATATCGCTCCAACAGCTCTTGATTAAGCTTACCGGGCTTATCCATCTCTACAACTCGGTAGCCATAGCTGTCAATCCGATGATCCAGCAAAGCTGACTCTACCCGGAATTGTCCGTCATCAAACAGAACCCCGCCCGTATGCTCCACAATATGTAGTTGGTAATTGATACGCGATTGGCTGATCCCTAAAGATAGCTCGATATATTGCTGGATTCCAGGTGGCCCATATACCGTCAGTGGTGTCGTTCCCCCTTGATACGCTCTGCTCGACAGCAGTCCCGGCAGACCAAAAAGATGATCCCCATGCAAATGGGTGATAAATATTTTTTCAAGTCTGCTTAGTTTGAGCGGCGAACGCAATACCTCTTGTTGAGTGCCTTCGCCGCAGTCGAACAGCCACATGCTTCTTCGTTCTTCCAGCAAACGAAGAGCGATGGACGTTACATTTCGCTGAATCGTAGGCACCCCTGCATTTGTACCGAGAAAATAAAATTCCATAACATTAACCTTCTTCCTGCTGACCAGCAAAAAACCTCCGAAGCTCGGAGGGTATTTGCTATCCCATCTGATAAAGGTGTTAAACCTTTTCGACGTTAAAATACTGCGCCTGAGGGTGGCTGAACACCATGGCTGATACAGAAGCCTCCGGTTCCATCATAAACCCTTCCGTCAGCTCAACGCCAATATCCTCAGGTTTTAACAACTGGAACAACGGCCCCTGATCCTCTAGATCTGGACATGCCGGATAGCCAAAGGATACCCGAATGCCTTGATATCTGGCACCGTGTCGCTGTTTCATTGTCATATCGGCAGGGTCCGGGAACCCCCAGCTATCCCTGATAATATGGTGAAGCCGTTCCGCTAACCCTTCTGCTACTTCGAGTGCTACCGCTTGAAGTGCATGCGAGCGCAGATAATCTCCTTTATCTTTCCACTGGGTAGATATCTGCTGAATCCCATGACCAGCTGTAACGACCATGAAACCTACATAGTCCATAACTCCGGATTCCACTGATTTCAAGAAATCAGCCAGACATAGATAAGGCTCTACCTGCTGGCGCGGGAATGTAAATGTGTGCAGTACCTTGCTCACATCCGAGGGATCATAGATCAGAATTTGATCTCCTTGGGACTGCGCTGGAAAGAAACGATACATAGCATGTGCCTGGATGATTCCGTCTGTCACAGCTTCAAACATGATGCTGTCCACGGTTTCCTTCAACTGAATCGCTTTCGGATCTTCCGAAGCCAGCAGCTGTTCAACATTGCCTTTTAAACCAAGATGATGCCCCATTAGCATCTGCATATTCACGTAAGGCAAAATATAATTCAGTGGATAGTTGCGCAGTACATGGCGATCCGTATCTGGTGGAATATAAACGGGCAAATCCTGAGCAATATTAGAGCGCACAGCTCGAGTGAGCTTAGGGAGCGGCTTGGCTTCCACGACGATTGCCGCTTCCGCCTCCCGCTCAGCCTCCATGTCCTCAGCCATTTTTTTGCGGGACTCAGGATTCATAAGCTTATTGGCAATATCCAGACCATCCATAGCATCCTTTGCATAGGCAACCAGACCATCATACTCAGGACGGATACGATTTTTAGTGAACTTACGTGTTAAAGCAGCTCCACCAACCATTATTGGAATATCGATATTCGCATTTTTCAAATCCTGTGCGGTCAGCACCATTTGTTGTGCCGATTTAACAAGCAGTCCGGATAAGCCAATCATATCGGCCTTTTCTTCACGGTAAGCTTCAATAATGCGTTCTGGTGGTACTTTTATACCCAGATTCACGATATGGTAACCATTGTTGGATAGAATAATCTCCACCAGATTCTTACCAATGTCATGCACATCACCTTTGACTGTAGCCAACAAAATCTTACCTTTTACTGAGGATTCATTCTTCTCCATGAACGGCTCTAAATAGGCTACGGACGCCTTCATCACTTCAGCGCTTTGCAGCACCTCTGCAACAATCAGTTCGTTATTGTTAAACAGTCGTCCTACTTCCTCCATCCCCTTCATCAGCGGGCCGTTAATAATCTCCAGCGAAGAATATTTCACGAGCGCCTGCTCCAGATCCGGAATGAGTCCCTCTTTACTTCCCTCGACTACATAGGAAGCCAGTCGTTCTTCGAGCGAAAGGTTTGATATCTTTTCTTTTTTCTCCACTTTCTTGTTACGGAAAGCTGCTACAAAAGCGGATAAAGTATCGTCATTTGTTTTATAGATCAAGTCTTCCGCAAGTTTCCGCTCATGCTCTGGAATGGATGCATAACGTTCAAGCTTCTCAGTGTTTACAATCGCATAGTCCAGACCTGCTTTGGTGCATTCATATAAATAGACGGAATTGAGCACTTCACGACCCGCTTCCGGCAAACCAAAAGATACGTTACTGATGCCCAGGATGGTATGTACCCCGGGAAGCGCTTCTTTAATAATGCGAATGCCCTCAATCGTTTCTTTAGCTGAACCGATATATTGCTCATCACCTGTTCCTACTGGAAATACGAGTGTATCAAAAATTAGATCCTCCGCTGCCAAACCGTAACGGTTCACCAACAGATCATAAGAACGTTTAGCTACCTCAAGCTTATCCTCACGTGAAATAGCCTGTCCGCGTTCATCAATTGTTCCAACAACAACAGCGGCGCCGTACTTATGAATAAGAGGAGCCATTTTCTCAAATTTCTCTTCACCATCCTCCAAATTAATGGAGTTAATAATCGCCTTACCTTGCGAATATTGAAGTGCTTTATCAATGACTTTAATATCCGTGGTATCAATCACCAAAGGTACTTTTACCTTGTTTACAACCAGTTTCAAAAACGCTTCCATATCCGTCATTTCATCGCGATCCGGGTCCTGCACACAAATATCAATGACATGCGCTCCGCTTTTTACCTGAGCGCGGGCAATTTCAGATGCCTCTTCATATTTGCCTTCCACGATCAAACGCTTGAATTTGCGGGAGCCCAGAACGTTCGTTCGCTCACCAACCATATACGGACGATTGTCCTGTTCAATGTATACAGGCTCAATGCCTGATACGGCAGGAGGATGATGACCTACCAGCGGACGCGGCTCAAACTGCGCCATACTTTCACTCATAACTCGAATGTGCTCAGGCGTGGTACCACAACAACCCCCAGCAATATTCAGCCAGCCTTTTTCAGCGAAAGCAGCCATTTTACGTGCTAATGAATCAGGCGATTCATGGTATTGGCCATTTTCATCGGGCAAGCCCGCATTTGGATAACAGCTAATAGCTGCAGAGGACATTTCAGACAGAGAGCGAATATGATCACGCATAAACTCTGGACCTGTAGCACAATTCAATCCAATCGAAATTGGATGTAAGTGTTCAAGTGATATGCAAAAGGATTCGATATTTTGTCCGGCCAACGTCGTTCCCATTGGCTCAATCGTGCCTGAAATCATTAGCGGAAGCTCGATACCTGTCTGCTCAAAAGCCTGCCGAATTCCGATGCTTCCAGCCTTGACGTTAAGCGTATCCTGTGAGGTCTCCAAAAGGAGCACATCCACGCCGCCTTCAATAAGCGCCAAAGCCTGCTCTTGATAGCTTTCAATCAGCTCAGCAAATGTAACACCACCTGTGACAGACAAGGTTTTCGTGGTTGGGCCCATAGCTCCTACTACAAAACGAGGCTTGTCCGCAGTGCTGTATTTATCCACCGCGTTACGCGCTAGTTTGGCCGCCACCAGATTAATTTCACGGGCACGTTCTGGTATATCGTAATCCGCCAAAACGACGGATGTTGCTCCAAATGTATTCGTTTCAATTAGGTCTGCTCCAGCCTTCAAGTAAGCTTCATGAATCCCTTGAATGACATCTGGTCTCGTTAAGACCAGCATTTCATTACAGCCCTCCAGCTCTTCCCCACCAAAATCATCGGGGGAAAGGTCTTCCTGTTGAATCATGGTGCCCATGGCCCCATCAAGAAGGAGTATTCTTCGTTGTAATGCATCCTGCAAGCTAACTTTATCCAAATTTCTTCACCCCCGCAAAACGTTAAATCCTAGTTTAGCAGAAACCGTATCATTTAGATAGATTGAAGTAAAAACATACGTTTTATACAGGTTGTTCTTTGTAAAAACGACTGCTCTAATCCATTTTTATAGTTTGTAGCATTACAGAACGTACTTAACCCTAACCCTTTAGCTATAGTCATTTGCATTATAAAATGTTGAAATCCTGTATTGTACAACGTTTCAAGACATGGTATTCTTTATACAGCATTAATCCAAGTGGAAAAGAGGGAATAAGCATATGGCCGAAATCTTAATACGTAATACAAACGAGCGAATTAGCGGTGAAGAACAAGTACGTGAATTTCTGGAGAGTCACGAGATATTGTATGAACATTGGGATACTTCCAAATTGTCCGGGGAGCTGCAAGAGAACTTTACCTTAACAGATGATCAAAAGGCCGCTGTTCTCCAAACATTTGAACCCGAAATCAAGGATTTAGCCGCACGTCGCGGATATAAAATATGGGACGTTATCACTTTATCTGAAGCAACGCCGAATTTGGACGAGCTGCTGGCCAAGTTTGAGCAAATTCACACCCACACCGAGGATGAAATCCGTGCCATTGTCGCTGGTAAAGGCATCTTCATCATTAAAGGCCCTGAAGAGATCGGCTATTTTCACGTAGAGCTTTCACCGGGGGACGTTATCTCCGTACCTGAAAATATACCTCACTTCTTCACTTTAATGGAGAATCAAAAGATCGTCGCAATCCGCTTGTTCATCGAAGAAAATGGCTGGATTGCCGAGCCGTATGAAGACCCAACCTTCATTAAAGCATAATTACGAATTTATCCTTGTGTGAATAAAAAAACTCCCTCTGCTCTGTAACAATCGAGCGAAGGGAGTTTTTTTAATACTCGTTTCTAAAGATTATGGATTTCTTACTTTAACGTTTGAATAATTCCGTCCAATTCAGACAGATGCTTGATTTCGAACTTCGGCTTGATCTCTGTGGTATTGGTTTTAGCGTTCCGGTTCACCCACACCGAGTGTACACCTGCTGCCAACGCTCCTTGAATATCAGTCGTCAGCTTATCTCCTACCATTAAAGCATGTTCAGGCTCAATACCAAGAAGCCCCAAAGCATGCTGGAATATAGACGGATCAGGCTTGCCTCGACCAAATGAACCTGAAATGACAACATGATCAAAAAAAGGAGCTAATTGAGGAACTCCATCCAGTTTCTCCTGTTGTAGATCAGGGGAGCCATTTGTCAGCAATAACAGTTTGTAATGTCCCTTCAATTGTTCTAGAATCTCAAACGTTTCTTCATATACATGTGGACGCGCGCGTCTTTCCGAAGCAAATTGGGTAGCCAGCTTTTCCGCCAACTTCTCATTATCTATCCCTAGTTGCTGGAGTCCTCTGCGCCATGATTCCTTTCGATAAACAGGGGCCAACTGTTCCAATTGGCGGAATTCAGGTTGCTCACCTGCTGTAAAATTCGCCCACAATCCTTCAAACGGGTTAATGCCGATCATTTGAGTAAAACTAAAGGTTTCATAGGATTCATACAAAGCGCGTGCTTCCTTACGTACCGCTTCCTCCAGAGTTTTCGGATCAACGCCTGCTTCACGGGAGCCTGTTTGGCACGCTGCATCAAATGCCTCTTCTACACTACGTTCATCCCATAAAAGGGTATCATCAAGATCAAACATTACCGCCTGAATCGTCATCTGAATTATCCACTCTCTTTCCACAGTATATGTACACCTATTTGCTCGGTTAAATATTTGAATCGTTATGTGTGCCCATATTAAGCAAGCGGCCGCAGCATGTTATATGAAATAACATCATACGGCCTTTGTTAAAGAGCTACAGGCTAAATCAGTTATTTCTTGTCCACCTGTATCTGATTGGATAGCGCAAACTTCTCAAGTCGCTCTGCAATGGCATCCGTGTCATAGCGACCTAATGATTTTGTGAAAATGAAATTACCGCCCTTACCTTTTCTTTCAACGGTTACGTAACCCTTTTCAATCTTGATGGCTTTCATGTCCCCAGCCGTCATTGGACGTTCTCTACCACCTTTCAGCATATAGAGAGTATCCTTTCCCACTTTCAAATAAGGACGACGGATGAAAAAGATAACAGCCAGCATCAAGTATAGGCCGAATACAAGCCAATCCATCCCTCGCATGCCAGTCTTAGTCAAAAAGTAACTCATAAGCATGTACAATACAGAAAGACCAGCCAGCATAATTGGCACAGTAATGTTACGACCACGGAAAATATCCATTGCAGAACCTGCGCCGTTAATGGTTTGAATGCCTTGCTTTTTGCGCGATTTATTTAAATGCGCTGTGTTTTTGCGTACTTTTCTTTCAAATGATCGGGCCATCTCTCAATTCCTTCCCAGATATATTACAATAAAACAATTGCCTCAAAGCTGATCTATATAGATACCGAGAACGGTACCTAAAACAAAAGGCAAATTGCAGGCTTGGGCGCTTTAACAACATTAATGCTTCAGCCCGTCATTTCCCTTCGATGTATCATCGTCCACAAATTCAATTGTTTCAAGCTGCTGCCGAAAATTACGGCGAATGTTACCTAAATAAATTTCCCGAAGATTGGCGCGCTCTGTGGCTTCCTCTTCCGTCAAACCCTCGGATTTTGCTTTGCGCGCTAATTCATTGATGCGCTGTACCAAGCTGTCTATATCCAAATTGTGTCCCCTCCATAAAAGCAAAGATATAATACACTTTGACATGTAGAAAAGAGCTTGTCAAGGCTCCCGCATTACGCTCCCTGACAAGCTCTAATAGTCTATAGGTCAGAAGTTAGGAAGCTTGAGTACCTGACCTACCTGTACTCCCCGATCCTCTAAACCGTTAATCCGCACAATTCCTTCTATATATACCCGTGTATCCATTCGTTCCGGTTTATGATTTGCGGCAATCTCCCACAACGTATCTCCAGGTTGTACGGTCAGTTTAGTCACTTCTCCCTTGGAAGCTGAGGGTGCCGCGAAAACCGTAAGTACACCTGCCCCTGCAATCCAAGCAACAATCACTAAAATAAGAAGCTTAAGTAAAAGAGTATTAGTAATAATTTGCATAAAATGCGCTCTACCCTCTTTTCGGGTCTCCTGCAAATTTTCTGAATTCATCGGAAAAATACTTTGATAAGTGCTATATTTCATCATTGGCTGCGACCTCCAAACGTTTGTTCTTATGTTTTCACAATATAACACGAACATTTGTTTTGTTCAATAGAAAAGAGAACAAAAGTTCGCGATTATTTTTAGGGATTATTTAGAACTTATGTTTGTACGAACGGAGGTTCTATGCTATAATTTTCCCAAACGTTACTAAATGGGGTTGATACGGTATGTCTAAGATTTCGAGCCGCCAGCAGGCCATTCTTGAATTTATCCGCAATGAAGTGCGTCTAAAGGGATACCCCCCTTCTGTACGCGAAATAGGCGAGGCTGTCGGATTGGCCTCCAGTTCTACGGTTCACGGTCATTTGGATCGTTTAGAGAAAAAAGGACTCATTCGACGCGATCCTACAAAACCACGGGCTATTGAGTTACTCGGTCAAGACGAATCGGATAACAGCAACTTGATTAATTACTCCATTAGTCGTGTCCCCGTCGTCGGCAAAGTAACTGCTGGCCTTCCTATTACGGCGACAGAAAATATTGAAGATTACTTTCCTCTTCCCCAACACTTTGTTGGTGAGGATAAAATATTCATGTTATCTGTTGTAGGCGAAAGCATGATTGAGGCTGGGATTGCTAACGGAGACTATGTAATCGTACGTCAACAGCAGACCGCTGATAATGGCGATATTGTTGTAGCTATGACAGATGAAGACGAAGCTACAGTTAAAACCTTCTACAAAGAAAAAGATCATATCCGGCTTCAACCTGAAAACCCAGCCTTTGAACCGCTTCGCCTGACACACGTCAGCATTTTGGGCAAGGTTGTAGGACTCTTCCGGGACTTCCACTGATTTCTCGTTCTTTCTTCCCCGTTATTCTAACCACTAATACAAAACCGGCTGCCTAGGGCAAGCCGGTTTTGTATTGTTATTATGTATTTCACAACTATTTTTTCATTTCAGCAATCTATTCCTATTGTTTCTACTATAAAATCAGCCTTCTCATCTCAAATAATCACCCACTGATCTTGAGCAGCTATACTGTTATGGGCAAAACTCATAGATCTTTCTTTGTTTTAGATAAATATGGTATATTAATTACTCATAGCTCTGTAGGAGGAATTAAATGAAAAAAATTATAATTTCAGCGTTTGTTGTGATATTTATCGCCATAAGCTGTGTAGTACCAACAATGGATCATTTGTATGCAGAAGAGAAATCCCACATAACAACCTACGATCGTATTCAGTACATACAAATACTTATCCATTTCAGGTATTTAGAAAAGCAACTCGAAGCTGTAATTTCCGAAAGAAACAATTACCCAGAAAACAGCCAAGAATATAAACAGCTCTCTGAACAACTGAATCATATTCTTGCTCAAGAGGCGTACTACGAGAAAAAACTTAACACTCTCAAAAGTAAATAATTCCCATACTAAACTGCATATTATTTATCTACACTATTAGACTCATGCCGACCTGCCTGTAACATTCTCCTGCAACGTAAAGTTGAAATGGCGAAGACAGGTTCGCATGAGTTTTTTGTTAACCATTAGGAATATAGGTACCAGCTTCTTTTTGCTTTTAATAGATTTATGCTGATACATTACTATCACAATTGACATAGTATATAGCAGACCTAAGCAAAGGAGATATGCAGATGATCAGAAATAGAGTTAAAACGTATAAGCATCGCATCGGGAAAAACAGATATCTGGTCGTTAAAGTCTTTCAAGCCGCAGCTGCTAAAACAGGAAGCGGAAATGCACTAGCAACCAATGCCTTGAATATCAAAATTTCCAAGCGTAAGCATAAACACCACTAAGATTCATCCGTACCTTCATTTCCTTGAAGGGAGGTGATCATATGAGCAGAAGACATTGCAGACGTGATTTGAGAAGAAGAAGATCAAACATCCGTTCGAATCAAAGAGCCGTTGCGCGTGCAAGAGGTAACGCACTGGCTGTTAATCTGTTTAGCGTGAATGATAGACAACGTAGACGTTAATAATCGTTTTCAAGCAAAAGCAGGAAGGATTCTTCCTGCTTTTTTTGTGTTAAACGGTACACCTAACTACTGCTATGAATCGTTGAAGCAAGCGGACGAGATCGTAGAATTATCACACATAGTTGAACAGTCGCTACAATTCTGCTCTTTTTATAAATCTAACAGACAGGAAATGGTGGTTCTCTTTTAGAATAGTGTGCATAGAGAAATTAAACCAGGAGGAGACAAGCCATGATAATTAAAATGTCACTTTCGAATATGGGAGATTTTAAGAAGTCAAATGAGAATAACGGCTTTATTGTGTCAGGAAGGATTATACCTAAATACGAGAACGATAATTGGACATATATAGAAGAAAGTTTCCCCGAACCATATTTTAAACAGTATGAGAATGATGACGTTGACATCAGTTATATTGATGAACAAGGAAAATCTATTTTTTTATATTATGATGAGAACGACTGTGTTGGGCAAATTAAACTTTGTACTAATTGGAATGGCTATGCTCTAATTGAGGATATTGCCGTCGCTAAAGACTGGAGACACAAGGGAATCGGAGCAGCCTTATTGAGTAAAGCAACCGAGTGGGCTAAGCAGAATAACCTTGTTGGTCTTATGCTTGAAACACAGGATGTGAATGTTTTAGCTTGTCGATTCTATGCTAAAAATAACTTTGTAATCGGCGGAGTTGATACTATGCTATATTCTAACTTTTCCACAGCCCATGAAAAAGCGATTTTTTGGTATTATAAGTTTAAGCATTCAAATTAGCCTAAAATCAAACTGATCAGCAAACAAAGCTCTGCCAACCAATTAAGGTTAGCAGAGCTTTTGATTTATTTAGAGTATCCACTTACTTCAAACGTGAGGATGCGATCATTTTCAGCATGTAATCCTTTTCTGCTCTTATCAGGAATCTGAAACTGAACGTCTATATACAATAACAGTTAAAATCCCGCTAATTATAATGACCACTGTAAAAATCAATAACATATTGCTATATAAATAAGCAGATGGAAAATTAATGATTGGTATAAATTTTTGATGAATAAAACGTATTGATAATAAGCCTCCTACAACTGAAATCCCTGTTCCTTCTGATAAAAAGCTTATAAAATTAAGCAAGCTCATTCCTGCGCCAGCTTCTTCTTGTCTTAAACTACTTGAAACAATAGTGGATATTACTGTTTTAATAAAAGAAAGACCACCGAAAACAAAGACTATAATAATAGACATCAGCCAAGGTGTCATTTCAATAAAGAAAGCTGCTATCAAAAAGCTGACGGCAAGAAATGCAACGCCGACTGCTAGCACATGTAAGGAACCTTTCTTATCAACAAGTGCTCCTCCAAGGAAACCAAAGAAAATAACACTCATCGTTCCAGGAAAAATAATTCCACTGCCAATCATTGCGGTACTTAAGTGATGAACGTCTTTCATCATATAAGGGACCATAGAAACAAATCCAGCTACGGTACCAAACATAAGTCCGCCACAAAGGATTCCTATCATAAATGCAGTATTTTTCCCCAATGAAGGATCAACAAAAGGATTGGTTACTTGTCTGATGTGTTTTAAAAAGATCAAGAAAAAAAGAATACTTATCACCAGAAAAGAAATTCTGTAAAACGTTGTATACAACATAAACATTACAATGCCTAGAGATATAAGCACGATTCCTGCAATGTCAAGTGAACCCTTTGATATGACTTCCTTTTTCAATAATTTTATCAGAAAGGGAACAGTGACAAACGTTAGAACAGGAAGAAGCAGTAAATGAGACCAATGAATATAATGAGCAATCATCCCACCAATAGCCGGTCCTATCCCTTCACCGATTGCTACGATAGACCCGATGAGGCCATATGCCTTGCCCCTGTTTTCTTTTGGGATATAGCGAGCAACTACGACCATCACAAGTGAAGGAAATGCAGCTGCACCAATCCCTTGTATAAATCGCCCCAAGATAAGTGTTGGAAAAAAAGTATGTCCCATAAATCCAATTAATGATCCTATGCAATTCACTATGATTCCAAACAGGAGCAACCTTTTAATACCTAACTGATCAGATAGCTTTCCGTATACAGCGGTTCCTATAGAAAAACTTAGCATAAAGGCAGTATTTACCCAATTTGTAACGGCTGGTGTTTTATTGAATTCATCAGCAATATCAGGTAAAGAGATATTAAGAACCATTTCATTTAACACACTAAAAAACGAAAGAACACAAAGCCACATTAAAATTTGGTTATGGTGTAAAACAGACTGTGAATAAGGGATTTTCAATTTTGACCCTCCAGAAATGAGGGTTAACGTAGTTTATAGGGCCAATGATACGCTCCCTCTTTAAATTGTCCCCAATTATATTTATCACACTTCAAATAAAATGCCTCCATACCTATTTTTTTCATTCTACCACCTTATCTAGAATGGGAAAAGATGTAATTATATATACGAATGCAACAATCCATGAATTACAATTTTAAATATAAGAAACAAACCACTCCAGAAATAAGATACATTCAAGACATGAGTGCAGCCTCCTGATGTGTTATGCGCAAATTATATTCCGAGTACAAATAATAAGCTCCATTTCATTGGAGGTTTAATACAGCGCCTATTTCCATACGAGAAAATATAATGATCTTTGGGTCACCATTCCAGCCCTCTATGATTACAATATAGAGCGTATATCGCTCTTGTTGTCCCCCTCTTCCAAAGCCAGCAGACGCGCCTTTATGTCCACTACACTGCTACCTGTTTTCAAATCCAGTTCCTTCATGTTGGGCCCACGTCATTGCTCAGTAGAATAACTGTAGAGTATTGGTAGTAGCGTTTTGATATCGGGTAACAAAGCGCTCAACTTCTTTGTTACCTGTCGTTTTCCGTATACTATACAGATCAGAACAATGAACGATAAAAGAGGATACAACTATTGCGCAACAATAGCGGATTAGACGGTTGCCAAAGCGACACTGAACTTTTGCAGAAGTTTACGATGGTGTACGTGAAGCCATGGAAAGAATATGGGGGCGATATTCCTGAGCCAGTAGGATAAGACAAGAACTAGCAGTAAACTTAATGTGTGTATTCCTAAAAGCCTGTGTCGTCCAATGTCAAAAAGGGCTGCCGCAAATGTTTCCTTGAACCAGCATTGTCTTTAAAAACCTGAGCAAATGAGAAATTTACAATAAAATCCGGAGTTCACAACTCCGTTAACCCAGCCTAAACAGACGTATTCCAGCTAGTACCAGCCTCAAACAGCAGGTCATTCACAAGATTGGTGCCAAGATGCCAAAGGCTGAGGATAGCTGTCACTTCCGTAAAACAGTTTCCAATTAAGCGTACAATCGCAGCACGTTAGATATAAATTATCCAAGTAGGGGGAAATAACCATGGCATTTGAAGGTTATAGAGAAGACAAGCGAGGACATTGGTTTGACTGGCCATTCCCCTTGTCGGTATCAATACTGTATGTAGATGCGGATGTAGATGAAACAGAAACGAAATGGTACCTCATTGTCGAACAAGAAAAACATTTGATCCGAATTAGGGATGAAAAGCAAATTGAACTGCTTAATCACTGCATGTATGGAATCTTGTTAAATGACGAGAAGATCAACTGGATTATTGATAAAAATGGCGGTAGATTTACCTATCACGACAGTGTGCAAGATTTCATCAAATTCCAGAAAGAATACCTGGATATATTCTAAAAGCCGTGAACAGTTAAAAGCTCTGCAGACCAATTAAGGTAACAGAGCTTTTCGATTTATTTAAAGTATTCACTTACTTCAAACGTCAGAATACGATCGTATAGCATGTAATCCTTGCGGTTGCTGAATGGTCCTTTATTGTTATCGTGCTCATTGATGGCATATCAAGCCGATCCAGATCCATCCTGCTTGCTTTCGTACCATGTGATAAATTCATTGACCTCTTTCATGCTCAGATCGAATTCTTTCCCCAATCCTGTTGTCATTCCATGAGTGTCGAAGTTAGGGGGAATTTGTCCTGCAAAAAAAGATTCTATCAAACTTTGGCAGATAGAATCTTTTTCCGTTATTTAACGATAAATTCAACAACTATTAAAAAAGGTTATGGACATGTAAAGATTAAAGTTCGGAATGAAGGAACATCAAAACTCACTTGGAGTTTGCAGAGTAACGGGAGAGAATATGTCTATAAAACTGTTGGCAAAGGAGACACATTAACGTGGACTAATCTTAATTCATTCCCTAATGGGATGCCTTCAGGGGAATACGTAATTCAATTCCGAGCCAACGGTAACAAAGTTGAAGGCGAAGCTTGGGGTACTACTGGTCAGTACCCATCAGACATTAACTAACCGTTATTACAAGCAGGGAGCGTCTTGGAGTTAAATCCAAGGCGCTTTATGTATTCAATGTTGCCATACTCAGTGTCTATCAAAAGCCCAGCCGACCAATTAAGGTTAGCAGGGCTTTTTGTCTACTCTAAATTCAAACTGATTTCGAATATAATACACTCCGGCAATCTTAATCGTATCGGGAGAAAACTTTTCTACTGTCCCTCCATAGTCTATAACCGATACCCAATCCTCGCCCAACGACTGAACAACGTACACCTTTACCTGGCTTAGCAGCTGCAAATAGTTATATCCGACTTTAATACTTTATATGTATGTTTCATGCTGTTCACCTCAAATAATGATTGGGTAAATGTTTAGACAATCCTTCAACGAGAGACTCAATACTACTTATCTGACAGAATCTCTCGCTTACCTCTTCTATTTTGATACTTCAACAAAAAATTGAAGTAAGAAACCCAGAAATATAAATAACAATCCTACAATTGCAAATTTTCTACTTTTATATGCCTTCTTCTTTCCATTTGTTAAATCAGCGTATGTTCCTGCTTGCGGATCTACACATAACACATCAATTGCCATTATCACAGTACCTAACATATTTAAAATTAACCCAGCTATATTCATAAACAATTCCACTTCCTCTTCCTCATATTCCTTATTTGGATTCAGCTTCTTCTTTTACTATCTGTTTGAAATCCCTTATATTCCCTATCTTATTCTTTGCAGTATACCAAAAAAAAGTCATTTTTACATGAAAATATAAACCTATCGCAAAACATACCTGTGTAGCTATTTAAAATTGCGAGCGTTCTTCTTGAAGGAATAATTCCAGAAACAGGGTGAACTTGCTCAAAGCGTCCTAAAAGCATCACTCTGCTACTTAATGGAATGCTCACTTTTGTTCCCATAAGTCCATACCCTGGAGAAGAATATATCCCTCGATCTTTATCTTCTACCCAATGTAAGCTGACAGGATTATCAGAACAGATAAAATCCCCTAATGTTGGAGGGCAGTAAACAACGCTCCAGTTTCTATCAATTAGAAAAGGTATGATAGCATCAATTGCAGTAAGTAAGTTTTTCATATGTGTATTATTATCAAGCCTAATGGAATGCCGCGCTTGATGTAATCAACATCCGCACGCTGCAAAGCTTCCGCTCCCGCCTCTTGAATGATGTCTTGCCGCATTGACCTGCTGCGCCCGGCCCAACCTAAAATAATCCCACTAATCGCAGCAATTAACGAAAAAATAACTGTAATATCCATCGTGTTCCCCCGTCTCTCTGTTCAGGAAACTTTTCCTGAGCTATCATCATCTGTTTTCTGATCTTTTTCTTCTTGGGCCTGTATTTCTGCTAAAGCACTTCCTACTGCTATATCCAAACCTATAAGTATTTCTTTCCGGCGTGCTGGCTGCGAAGCAATGACAGCAGAAATGACCTCAGTCAATTCTTCAACTGGCCTTGTTAGATCCATTTGTATATCCAATGTGGATTTTATTTTTGCCACGGGTTTCATCACCTCCTTGGACAGCAAAAAAGACACCTTTAACTTACAGATGCCTTTGATTGTTCCTTATTATAAATTTTCAAAAGCCATTCACGACCTAACTGAGTAAATCTACGGTGATAGATCACTTTTCCGTTATCAAGAACTTCTTGTTTGATTTCAACATAACCACAATCTGCGTATCTGCTGTACAGTAGCCATGTATCATTCTGTCTGAATTGAATCTTTCGATTGCCTAAATCATGGTTAAGCGCAATTGCTGACTTAAATCCGAGTTCCTTGGCAATCTCCGTAGCCGTATACGTTTTGTTTACATGCATTAGGATTGCATTTGTCCTTTCCGCCTGTACTCTGGCAGCACGTTCTTCCTTGAGCTTAGTCAACAGTTCAATTCCAAAGTCAGGATTATTGAGGATATTGTCAATCACATTATCCGTAGCATATATTCCATGCTTCCTGATCGACGGCAATATTTCATCAGCTACCTTGGCCTGAAATGCTTCGGCTACTTCGTTTCTTGCCTTCATTGCCAGTCGATAAAAGATGTTTTCAGGAATAAAAGTATCTTTCGACACTTCTGTCGAAAACTTCAAATCCGATATATACTGCCTCACTCTATCCCATTTGACATACTCTGCACTTTTGGATTTGTCTGTAAATCCTAATCCGCGAGCCACATCCTCCAAATTCAATTGCGGCGTGCCGTTTCCATCAATAAATCCTCTTACTCCGTGTATTGTAAGTATATCCATTACTGATCTCACCTTTCTTTGTACGCAAAATAAGCCCCTGAGTTATCAGAGGCTTTCATACTTATATCTTAGATTGCTTCTGCTGCTATAACGCTACGGATTTTAAAAACCCATATGTTATTAACCTAATACGAACGAACAGGATAGTTGAATAACATTAATCAATCTAAATAGCATGTCGACCTACGTGAGGCTTCAGCCTAAACGGGACTACGCAGGTTGTAGTTAAATTACCATTGTGATAAACTGAATGTAATTTGATGATGGGAGTTGAACGGATATATGTAGGACTTTCTTGCTTCGAGATCACGAAAAGAACGGACTCAGCGATCGGCTGTGGTCGTTTTATTTCATCTCTGCAAGAAAGCTCTGCGTTTCGTTTGCGCTCCCTCTCCGGACAGTCATACGGCCCCTTGGAATGGGGTCGTATTTCCTCGTATGGATTAGAGCCGCAAGAAAGCACCTTTCTTGCGGCTCTTTTTTATTTCCAAACGAAAGGATGATTGCCATGCCCGCCATTCAGGTGACCAATCTTACTTTTGCCTATCCAGGCAGCTATGACCCCATATTTGAAAATGTTCATTTTCAAATTGATACAGACTGGAAGTTGGGCTTTACGGGGAGAAACGGTCGGGGGAAAACTACGTTCTTAAACCTGCTTCAGGGGAAGTACGAATACAGCGGTACGATCTCCACACCAGTCGCCTTTGATTATTTTCCGTTTCCCGTCGAACACCCTGAGTATTTGACCTTAGACGTCGTCGAGGAGATCGTGCCAAACTATGAGAACTGGAAGTTGATGCGCGAACTGAACTTTCTTAAGGTTTCAGAAGACATGTTGTACCGGCCA
The DNA here is from genome assembly GCF_024213605.1 of Paenibacillus sp. CH40. Classification (NCBI taxonomy): domain Bacteria; kingdom Bacillati; phylum Bacillota; class Bacilli; order Caryophanales; family Paenibacillaceae; genus Paenibacillus; species Paenibacillus sp. CH40. The sequence goes on along the minus strand of NZ_JANAVQ010000001.1, from coordinate 1,103,373 downwards.
TTCGAATCGCTGTCCCAAGGAGAACAGACGAAGGTATTGCTGGCCGTGCTATTCATCCAAGACAATCGATTTCTGCTCATCGACGAGCCGACCAATCATCTCGACTTGCACGCACGCAAGCTTGTCGCCGATTATCTGAATACGAAGCGCGGTTTTATTCTTGTTTCACACGACCGGGCTTTTCTCGACCGCTGCGTAGATCATATTCTATCGATCAACAAAACGAATATCGAAATCCAAAAAGGCAACTTCTCGAGCTGGTGGACGAACAAAACTCGCCAGGATACGTTTGAAATGGCACAAAACGAAAAGCTGTACAAAGATATACAACGTTTATCAGCTTCTGCTAAACGTACTAGCGGCTGGTCTTTCGAGACCGAAAAATCAAAAAACGGCACACGAAATTCCGGTTCCAAGCTTGACAAGGGATACGTCGGGCATAAGGCAGCAAAAATGATGAAACGCTCGAAATCCATCGAACAGCGGCAACACGCAGCTTTAGAGGAAAAATCGAAACTGCTCCGAAATATCGAACAGTCAGAAAGCCTTGCGATCTCTCAGCTCGTGTATCCCAAATCGGAACTGGCGATGTTGGATCACGTCACGATTTACTATGGGGAAAGAGCGGTTTGCAAGAACGTTAGTCTGACGATCGAATCAGGAGATCGGATTGCAATTTCAGGTCCAAATGGTTCAGGTAAGTCTAGCTTACTCCGCCTGCTCAACGATGAGGCGCTACACTATACAGGAACGTTTCAGCGGGAGCCGCAGCTTCGCGTTTCCTATGTATCCCAGAATACTTCTCATCTGCGAGGAACGCTTTCCGATTATGCAGCAGAGCACAGAATTGACGAAAGCTTATTTAAGGCCGTGTTGCGTAAGCTAGATTTCGCCCGCATCCAGTTTGAGAAGGATATATCGGCGTTTAGCGGCGGTCAGAAGAAGAAGGTTCTGATGGCGAGGAGCCTATGTGAGGAGGCTCATCTGCATATTTGGGACGAACCGCTCAACTTTGTCGACGTGATTTCCCGGATGCAAATTGAAGAGCTGCTGCTTGAGTACACGCCGACCATTGTATTCGTGGAGCATGATCGGGAATTTCATGACCGTGTCGCTACGAAAACGGTTGAACTCGGTGAGGATTAGAATTTTACAAAGTGACTTGGAGTAAGACATGATTTCAACGACAGAAAGCTTTGCACAACAACCTTTATGAAAAGGGAAGAGATTGACTAAAGGGACACAATAGTTCAATAAAAAAACGGCAGTCTAGGATTTTATTTTCTCGTCCATAGCTGCCGTTTATTTTGTTTGAGTGCAGTCTAATACTAATTCCCTTATATAAGAGTAAAAGCCCTCTGTTTAAGAGGGCTTTTGTGTATACAGTATATAATTTTTGTTTGCTACTAGATTACTACATATTTATTTAGTAGCTAATGCTGCTTTAAGTTGTTCTAGCTCTTTTTTATGCTCTAATAAACTGTCTTTGGATTCTTGTAATTCCTTTTTTGTCTTAGTGGCGCTTTTTTCAATTCGCTCAATAAGTCTTTGATCGTGGCCCGCCGTACCTATTTTTCTATCGATATCAGTCAATGACTTTTCATGTTTTTTAATATTATTATTAAGTATTTCGATCAATTCCTCCACAGTTCCAATGTGCTTTACAATTAGTTCCTTGGACCAATTGGTATATGGGTTATCTTTCAAAGCTATTGCTTGTGACTGCTCTTTAACAACCACATTAGAAGAAGGAGTTCCTGTTGCAATTTCAATAGTTTTCCCCTTCACCGCTAGGTTCGCCCCCAAAGATTCTGAGATCGAACGCAAAGGTACATACGCTGTACCATCGACGGCAATAGCGTTTTCAGACAATGTTGTTCCATTTACTCTCACATTGTATTCCCCTGCAACAGTCTTCCCCACTAGTGATTTTACTTGATCTGCCGCAGCTCCACCAGAAGTAACTAGCAGTACTCCAAGTAAAGCACCTATAAACATATACATCTTTTTATTCATCTAAATGCCTCCGCTAACGGTTTATTCGTTCTCATATTACCATTGGAAGATATTGTCGTAAACAATTATGTTGAACATGAACTGCTACCCCCACCTACAGGACTTCTACGACCCAAGAGCATTAAGCTACCACCCGAACCTCTTCGACCTAAAGAAATGGTCTCTTGCCTGTTAAGGCATAAGCCACAAGTCCGAATGAATCAACCTTAATTCTTCGACCTGTCTTACCTGTAAAATGATTTCAACTGCCAGACAAAACTATTAGGCCCTGGTGGAGGTATATATCCCGGAGAAAATTGTAATTTCTAAACAAGCCGAGGTAGTTAGGAACATTGTTGAAACCACTTATTATAGTTACAAGAAGAAAATTATTCTACGTCACGATTAAATCTTTCCATAGAGGACTTTGCGTATTGAGCAAAATGAATCTGTTCATTTATAAGCACATACATGTATGCCAGTAAGATCAATGAAAAAAGTAAAACCAATCCGCTTATATGGAAACCACATACGGATAAATTAGCGAGTGCTGCCAGCAGTGATATCAATAAAAAAACTCCGATTCGTTTCATCATATTATTTCCTTTTCTCATGTCATTTTCGCAATCTGAGATATACATATAATAGGCTTGCACTGGCCCCCAATTGGCTCCTTTCATTCGTACAAAAGTAAAAACCTCTCCAAGTGTGATATGTTCCTCTCATAGTAGACAGAAAAGAGCAACCCATCTAATCTGTCTACTATGGAGGGGATTTTTCTATGGGAGAAATAAGAAAAACTTACGATGTGAGCTTCAAGAAAAAGACAGTGGATCTGTACCTCAAAAAGGGAATCGGATATAAAAACGTGGCACGAGAAATGGAGATTGACGCTTCGCTGGTTCGCCGATGGGCGAGACACTTCAAAGCCGAGGGAATGAAAGATCTAGAGGAAAAACGAGACAAAGCAAAAGGGCCTGGCATCGGCAGACCTCGAACACACCCCGAAGATCCGGAGGTCAAGCTGAAACGCCTCGAAGCAGAAAATGAAATGCTAAAAAGCTCTTGCAGATGTCAAAGGAGGAATGGAGGCTGTACCCAAGAGTAAAAAGTTTGCGGTGATCCAAGAATTGCTTAATAAGGGACATAGCTTCGTACTACTATGTAAACTGGACCGAGTGTCCAAAAGTGGTTTTTATAAGTGGATAACATGGAAGATGTTGTTTCACCCAAACAGCGGGAAGATGAAGCAATGAAGCTAAAAATCATGGCATGTGACGAGGAACTGAAGGGAATACACGGTTACCGCAGGATAAAGGTTTAATTGAATCAAATCTACAGCATACATATGAATCATAAATGCGTACGGAGACTTATGGGTGAACTGGGGACCAAGGCGATCATTCGTAGGAAAAGACCCTACTATGCCAAGAAAGAACCCTAGGTCATTTCTGGCAATCATCTGAACTGGGAGTTTAAGGCTGACCTGCCGAATAAGAAGTGGGTAATAGACATCATTTACCTCATGTTCAATGGACAGAGACTCTACCCTTCCGCGATTCAGGATCTTTTTAACAACGTAATTGTTGCCTAACAGATCAGCCGCAGAAACGATTTGAGCCTGGTGTTAGATACGGTGAAAAAGGTAAGGAAGCGACAGGATGCTCGAGGTGTTCTACTGTATAGCGACCAAGAATTTCAATATACCTCTCGCCAATATACCAACCTGCTCAAGCGAGACGGAATACAGGCCGACATGTCCCGAAAAAGGAACTGCAGGGACAAGGCATCTATAGAGAACTTCTTCAGTCATTTTAAAACCGAGTGTTTCTATCTCCACTCCTTCCATTAGCTCAACAGGTGGAGCATGCCGTTCAAAAGTATATCCATTTCTACAACCATGAACGCTTTCAAAAGAAACTAAACAAGCTGACTCCTTCTCAGGCTGCTTAATTATTGCTTTTTGATAGCTGTTTACTTGACAGGGGTCACTTCATGTTTGCGGATGCTTCTTAATTTACTTTGCGAAGAAACCAAGATCAGATAGCGACTTGACCTTCTTCGGCTTTTTATTTTCCACCTTACCAGCGTGGAGAATGATTTCGAATTCCCGGTTTCTGTTCTTGGCCTTCATGAGCGCTCTAATCTTTGGAATGGTCATATTAGTCCATTCTGAATCAGAAATACCATTACTCACGCATAGAGCCCAAAGTTCTATCCAGTTTATTTTCCGATCATCCTCAGGAACCTCTTGGTCTTCTTCGTCGTAGGCTCATAAACTTCATCAGGTGGAAACAACTCCTTATAGAAATCGTTCTAAGAGGCCATCCAACTCCTTAATGCCCTCTTCGTCTACATTCTTGTATTCTTCCTCCGTCAGTCCTTCTACCAATACAAGGTTAAAGGCTTCCTTATGCAATGCTCAACTTTAGGCCAATCGACCTCGGCCCGTTCTTCTGTAGCTTCCCATTTTTCGCGCCTAATCAAAAAAGAAAATTTATATTGATTGCCGCTCATGAGTTGTCGTACCTGACAGATCAAAGCAATAGTTCCGATTTGTCACAACAAAAAAGAAGGTAGGAGAAGTTTCCCGACCTTCTTAGCATTCATATTTCTATGTCTGAATAATATCATATTTTTTACAATGTTATCCATTTCAACTTTGAAGATAGGCTTTGGAGTAGTGGTAGTGTTTAATGGTTCTTATTACTGCCACTACGTTCTCTTGCCATGCTACACAATCCCCTCATAAATGCGTCTGCTTACTATGAGTGTAATTAGACAAACTGACGATGGAAATCGTACAGTCTTTTCTAAGGCGGCTACATATAATGTTCTATATATCATTAAGAATGGCTTAAACAGTCAACTTTAATATAGTAAGAGTGGTATTGGTAAAGTTATGAAGTTGGGCTGGGGTTGCACTTGCATTTACCAATTGAATAGTTGTAGGAACGACTCCTACAGTAATAATGACTTCTGCCGAAATTGGTCCGCCACCGTTACCCGTGAAGGGAACAGGGGTAACAGGGATTCCATTTACGGTAAGGTTAAAGTTAGCATCACCTTGGTTATGAATTGTAAAATCTATTAGATAGCTCCCCGTTTCGTTGATTGTTATCGTTGTAGATGGAGGAGTGAAAGTAAATGCACCACCAACATTAGCTAAAACTCCTGTAAAGGTAATTGGTGAGTTACCCGGAACTGTGTCAGTTCCCGTACCAGGATCTGCTCGGAAAACACTTAAGAAGTCTGTTATCCCGGCGCCTGCAGGCCCTGCTGCCCCCGTTGCTCCTGCTGGTCCTACCGCCCCCGCTGGACCTGCTGGACCTACCGCTCCTGCCGGTCCCACTGGTCCTGCTGGTCCTACTGCTCCTGCTGGTCCTGTTGGTCCGACAATTCCTTGAAAACCTTGTAGCCCTTGCTGGCCTTGAGCGCCTGGAACTCCCTGTGGACCCGGCAGTCCCTGCGGTCCCTGAGGTCCCTGAGGTCCTTGAGGTCCTTGAGGTCCTCGGATCCCTTTAACAATAACTTTCGGTAACACTTTGACTTTTTTAACTACACATCTTCTAAATTTTCTCCGATGCATATTCTTCTGCCAACAATAATGTCGAAACATAATTAATGGTCACCTCCAAAGTCTAGTCAAAGTAGCTTATTGTGCAATTAACCAAAAAGATTGGGCTTTTGACTTCATTTCAGGAAAATAGGCATAGGTCTGATCCTATCGTGTTAGCATTATTACAGCTCATCCTTCTGAAGCTTAATACCCAGTTCAATCAACCGGTCCAAATCCTACACTGTCTGTATTTTTATATTTCCAGCTTGCAAATCCTTTACCCAAAAAGGGAGATGAGATAATGACTAGATTGTTAGATGCTCGAACATCTCAAAACGCAAGTTACGGTAATACAATCTCTATTCCCTTGCCAGCCAATACACCCGTTGCCATTGCTGAGCTTGGCTTAGATGTAACGGGCGCAGGGGAAAACATGCGTGTACAATTATCCGGGATAGCTGAGCTTGCATTTCCTACCCCTCCACCATTCGACTCCGTTATTTCTTTTTCCATTGTTAGAGGCAATTTCGATTCGCTTGTTGCTTACGCCCTTTACTCTGTAAGCGTCTCCGAAGCAAACCCAAACGCTGTACAGGTCGTCACCATCTTCCGATTACAATATCCCTCTACCACCTTCAAATGAATTGGTGTATACCTTATATCTATTTTGCACAGCAGATGCTACCCGAATAGGAATAGAAAGTTTTAATGCTGTTGCCTACTCAGATTAAAATTGAACCATCCCATGGAGGGCAAAGCCCTCTTATTTTTCTTCTATCTGTCCTTGAGAGACGATACTTTCCATCTGTCGTTCTTTTTTGGTATAGTTTACTTAAAGGGGCTGATCAAATGGGATTCATGCTTATTTTTATTGCGATTATTTTTTTCTCACTTGGTATTTTAAGTAAACGAAATCCCACTTGGGGATGGCGTGCAAACGAAGCCTGGAAGATCAAAGGTGACTCTGAACCAAGTGATGCTTACATTGATGACATGAAATTTAGAGGCTCTGTTTCGATACTCTTTGGGTTCTTCTTTTTAACATGTGGACTTTTAGTTATATTCCTGTAAATTCTACTATCTGTTTTCAATCCTCAAAATACCCTTATCCAAAAGACACTTGCTGTTTAGCTGAAGCTCCTAAAATATCATTTAGCATATTTTCAAAAACAGAAATCTGTCTCTTATCCATAGTTTCCACTAATCGAACTTCCTTAATCTTAGACCGGCCTGCCGCTGTAATAAGTGTAAAGATCATTTTTCTCCCATTGTATTTACTCATCTAACCAGTCACCCTATAAGGAAGAACAATGTAGAAACTCGACTCGTCACTCTGGAGAGCGAGCGACTTAGAGGAACTAGTATACCCGAGTGTAGTCACTTCGTTTTCAAAGACTTTCAAGACATCCAACACATATTTTGCATTCAGCGTTAGTTTAAAAATTTCCCCCTTGAAAGCGATTGCCGTTATGCTTTCTGTTCGGGCAAACGCATATATAACATCATGCGCTATTGCTACTTGAAGCTAGGGCTACAATGAAGTATGTACAGGAGAGACTTGGACATAGTAGCATCAAAATAACAGCCAACCTTTATGCACACATCTCCAAAAAATAGAGATGAATAGCATGGAGAACTATGAGTCTGTTACTGAAAATTTATTCTGATAATAAAATTTTTGAGGGCAATTAGGGGGCAATTATAAATAAACTTAATAAATTTTTTTACCTACCACAAACAAAAAAATCCCTCAACGCTTAGAGCGCCAAGGGATTTCCCATTTTAGTAAAGAGTCAGATATTGATCGCGTTCCCATTGATGAACCTGTGTTCTGTACATATCCCATTCAATTTCCTTAAGCTCATAGAAGTAGGCCAGAGCATGATCGCCCAGTGCGTCAGAGATAACTTCGCTCCGAATAAGCTCAGACAAAGCTTCTTTCAAGTCTGCTGGCAGACTTGGAATGCCTTCTTCAATCCGCTCTTCCTCAGACATCACGTAAATGTTACGATCAATCGGAGCCGGCAGAGCCAACTGACGTTTGATACCATCCAAACCTGCTCTCAGCATCACTGCCAAGGCCAAATAAGGATTCGCTGCCGGGTCAGGGTTACGAACTTCGACGCGAGTGCTCAGACCACGGGACGCAGGAATCCGAATCATTGGACTGCGATTGCTTGCAGACCAAGCCACATAACAAGGCGCTTCATAACCTGGTACGAGACGTTTGTAGGAATTTACCGTTGGATTCGTGATCGCTGCCATTGCACGTGCATGTTTAAGAATACCAGCCATATAGTGGCGGGCCGTCTGGCTTAATCCGAGTTCGTCCGTTTCATCATAAAATACGTTTTCATTGTCCTTAAACAACGATTGATTGCAGTGCATACCGGAACCATTTACACCAAACAAAGGTTTTGGCATAAAGGTAGCATGCAAACCATGCTGACGAGCAATCGTCTTAACAACGAGCTTGAACGTTTGAATCTGGTCGGCAGCTTTAATCGCATCTGCATATTTAAAGTCAATTTCATGCTGACCAGGTGCAACTTCATGATGAGATGCTTCAATTTCGAAGCCCATCTCTTCAAGCTTAAGTACAATTTCACGACGGCAGTTTTCACCCAGATCCATCGGAGCCAGGTCAAAATACCCGCCTTGGTCATTTAGTTCTGTAGTTGGCTCGCCTTTTTCATCCGTTTTGAACAAGAAGAATTCAGGCTCTGGTCCGACATTCATCGAAGTGTATCCCAACTCTTCTGCTTCCTTAAGTACACGTTTCAAGATGCCCCGCGGGTCACCTGCAAACGGAACTCCATCCGGCTTATAAATATCGCAGATTAAACGAGCTACACGATCCGAGGTTACCCAAGGGAATACCACCCAAGTGTCCAAATCCGGATATAAATACATATCAGATTCTTCAATACGCACATAACCTTCTATGGAAGAACCGTCAAACATCATTTTATTATCCAATGCCTTTTCCAGTTGACTAACCGGAATTTCAACGTTCTTAATAGTGCCCAGCAAATCTGTAAATTGCAAACGAATAAAACGAACATTTTCCTCTTTCGCAATCCGAAGGATATCTTCTCTGCTATAACTCACTCTAACCTCTCCCTTTCTGTAACGACTATATACGAATCTGTTGTTCTATAAATACTTAAATGATGAGACCTGATTTTAAAGTAAGGCGACCTTGTACCAAGAGGTAGGTCAAAGCATTATCTCTTATTGAAGAACCGTGATAATTCGCCTTGGATTAGGGATACCTGTCCTGGTCTTTTGCCTGCAACAAGTTGTTGTTTCAGTAAGCGATGAAGCTGAGTATCGGACATTTCACGGCGTTTGACTTCCGTATCTGCAGTAATAACCGTAGCTTCCTCCGATTCCTTGGTAACCGGATTCATGACTTGTTTAATTCCCGCAATGTTAACACCCTTCTCGATCAACGCCTTAATTTCAAGCAGACGCTCTACGTCATTAAAAGAAAAAAGACGTTGGTTTCCCGATGTACGGGCAGGAACTATCAAGTTATGCTGTTCATAATAACGAATCTGACGTGCTGACAAGTCCGTTAGCTTCATGACAATACCTATTGGAAATAAGGCCATATTTCTGCGAATTTCGTCGCCCATTTGTCATCAACCTTCCAGTGATCTATTATTCACCTTATTGTACATTTAGCTGATGCAAAGTGTCAATGACATGTTAGAAAAACTCACAATAATTTACGTTCTTTCATCGTTTGCAGAGCCATAAGCACTCCAAATTTAACATGAGAGTAGGTTAAGCCCCCTTGCATGTAACCAATATAAGGCTCACGAATCGGAGCATCTGCAGATAGTTCCAAACTTCCCCCTTGTATAAACGTACCTGCTGCCATGATAACTGGATGCTCATAACCAGGCATATCCCACGGCTCCGGCACCACATGGCTATCCACGGCAGCCGCACGCTGAATACCCTGTACAAAAGCAATTAGATGTTCTGGTCCGCTAAAAGAAATAGCCTGAATCAAATCCGTACGCTCTTCATGCCAGGCAGGTTTGGTCTCAAATCCCATCTCCTCAAAGACCGCAGCTGCGAATACACTCCCTTTAACCGCTTGCCCAACCAGTGTTGGGGCAAGGAATAGTCCCTGAAATATGCCTCGTGTAGTACCTAACATGGCACCTACTTCTCCACCGATTCCAGGTGCAGTTAATCGGTAGGATGCCAGCTCTACATACTTTTGTTTGCCGCAGATATATCCACCCGTTTCTGCAATGCCACCACCGGGATTTTTAATCAACGAACCTGCCATCAAATCGACACCGACCTGAGTAGGTTCCAGCTTCTCGGTAAATTCACCGTAGCAATTGTCAACAAAGACAATGACGTCAGGTTTTATTTCCTTCACACGTGCTGTCATTTCTTCAATATCTGCTACACTAAACGAAGCTCTCCAATCATAACCGCGTGAACGCTGAATACCGATCACTTTGGTCTTGGCATGGATAGCAACCTCCACCGCTTCCCAGTCCACTTTACCTTCCGCTGTCAGTGCGGTTTCTCCATAAGTAACGCCAAAATCTTGCAATGATCCTGTTCCGTCGCCGGGCTTACCAATCACTTTGTGCAGGGTATCATAAGGCCTCCCGGTAATGTATAACAGTTCATCCCCTGGACGCAGCACACCAAATAAAGCAGTGGCAATTGTATGAGTACCCGAGGCAAAATGCGGACGCACCAACGCTGCCTCCGCACCGAACACATCCGCATAGACTTCTTCCAACACCTCACGTCCCCGGTCATTGTAAGCATATCCCGTAGAACCCGCAAAATGAAAATCACTCACTTGCTTCCGCTGGAATGCCTGAATTACCTTCCACTGATTTGAATCTACCATATGATCTATGTGCTGTATACGTTCTTGTATTTTATGTTCTGCCGTTTCCTGAATTTGCTGAATTTCTGGACTAAAAACTACCATTTACCTTCTTGACCCTCTCTCTTACGCAGCCTTAGGCTATTCATGTTATATTATTGTTCACTTTGAACGATGAGCATTATCATTTTATTGACCCAAAAACATCATTACATGTTAACCTTCTGTGAACTCGCTGAGTGCATGACCATACTTTTCGTACTCGCCTCTTTGAATTTCAACCTCATAAATGACATCATTTCCATCATACTCTGTCAGCAGTACATCTCCGATTCGATAAAGCACCGAGGTTAAATCCCCACGTTCCGCAGGAATGCGGAATCTCAGCGTATCACCGCTCAGATGCTCTTGAATCAGTTCACGAATGCGCAGCAAATCGCCTTCATCAAAAGCGCTAATTTTCAAATAGCCCTCCCCAGAAGGAAGCATTTCCAGTTGCTCAGGGGTACAGGCATCTTTTTTGTTAAATAATACGATCTGAGGCTTGTCCGCAGCCCCTAGCTGTTGTAAGATCGTCTCTACAACTTTCATCTGTTCGTCTCGCATATCCGAAGACGCGTCTACGACATGCAAAATGAGATGAGCCTCATTCGCCTCCTCCAAAGTAGCCCGGAAGGAAGCAACCAAATCATGAGGGAGATTTTGGATAAAACCGACCGTATCCGTAAGAATAACTTCTTTTCCACTCGGTAGCTCCATTGTTCTGGAGGTAGGATCCAGCGTCGCAAACAGTTGATTCTCAATATATACATCGGCTGCTGTCAGTTGCTTCAACAGCGTCGATTTGCCCGCATTGGTATAGCCAACAAGTGCAACCTGAACAATGCCGCTCTTTTGTCTGCGCTCCCTGTGCAAATACCGGTGGCGGGTCACTTCCTCCAGTTGGCGTTTCAGATCACTGATTCGATCACGAATATGACGGCGGTCTGTCTCCAGCTTGCTTTCACCAGGACCACGTGTCCCGATTCCACCACCGAGACGCGAGAGATTTTTTCCATGTCCAGACAAACGTGGGAGTAAATATGACAACTGCGCCAGTTCAACCTGAATAATACCTTCCCGTGTTTTTGCACGTTGTGCAAAAATGTCCAGAATCAATTGTGTCCGGTCAATAATTTTGAGATCCAGACTTTCTTCCAGATTCCGTACTTGGGCCCCCGAGAGCTCCTGATCAAAAATAGCTGTATTCGCTCCCAATTCTTCAGCAACTGCGCGCAATTCCTCTACTTTTCCTTTGCCAATAAACCATTTTGAATCCTTAGCTTCCTTATTCTGTGTCAGGACGCTCAATACTTCAACTCCCGCTGTCTCAGCCAGTTTCACCAGCTCATCCAACGAGTATTCCGTATTGATGCCAGATCGTTTGACTTCATCCGTAATTAGACTAACCAGTACCGCCTTGTCCTGCATTTCGGTTTGTGTATCATGAGTGGAGTTCGCCATATTGTTTGCTCCTTTATTTTCATGTCAACTCTCGAACAGAGACCGACCTGATGTTCAGGCCGGCCCCCGCTCGATGTCATACCATTCGATATGATTCAGATTCCTATTATCGCCTATCTTTTGTCCATTTTCAAATCCTCTGGACGCAGCGTCATCAATTCCTGTTTGCCAGGTTGCCCGCTCCGGTACTGATTGAGCAACCTGACAGCTTGGTGCCGAATCGCTTTTTCAATCACGTTACGAACATATCGTGCATTACTAAATGCATGAAGACTGTCATTACGCTCGTTTAGCAAATGCTCCTTCATTTTAATTATGGACTGAGGCATGAGAATATAATCCCGCTCCTTGGCCATCATCTCGGAAATTTGGATAAGCTGATCCACAGTATAATCAGGAAAATCCAACTGGATTGGAAAGCGAGAAGGAAGACCAGGATTTGTTCGTAGAAAAAAGTCCATTTCCCCCGAGTATCCAGCGAGAATCAAAATAAATTGATTTTTTTGGTCTTCCATGGACTTTACCAAGGTATCAATCGCTTCTTTTCCAAAATCCTTTTCCCCTCCGCGTGCCAAACTGTAAGCCTCATCAATGAACAACACGCCGCCAAGAGATTTCTTTACCAGATCTCGCGTTTTTTGTGCCGTATGGCCAATATACTCACCGACCAGATCAGCCCTCTCTACCTCAATCAGATGACCTTTGCTCAGTACACCCATTTTTTGCAGCATTTTAGCGATAATGCGGGCTACTGTCGTTTTCCCTGTACCTGGATTTCCTTTGAAAATCATGTGATATACGTGTGCATTGCTCAATAATCCCGCATCCGTGCGCATATGGGCGATTTGCAAAAAGGCATATACCTCAAATACCAGGTCTTTGATGTTATCCAAGCCGACGAGATGATCGAGTTCTTTCTGAATTTCCTGATAAAGACTGAGATACTGCGGTAGCGCCTGTGACTTGGTTGAAGCCACTGCTTCCGTCTCGTCCACAGTCACCGAAGCTATCGGCTCCGGGCTACGCAGCACGACATTAATTTGTCTGGAAGGTCTCTCCTCCGACCGCTTGCCCGCGGCGATTCCCCGTCCGTTCATGCATCCATCACCTCAACATTTCTTCAGGCACAGCTTACCCTACTAATGTATTCGGTCTGGCATGTCCTTATTAGCATAAAAGCAACGGGAACGTGCACAAAGCCTTTTCTTTAATTCAGGCAACCCAAGTTTGAACGCTGATCCACCACCGTTGCAGCGTCCATTTAGCGTATGCCAATACTTCTCTTGATTGATGAATTGGCATATTCAGCACTTTGGATTCCGTCAGTGCCATCTGAGGATGATCAAATTTCAAGAATTGAGCAATCTCCATCGCCCGAGGGCCATGATAGCTATGTGTGATGATCACGGTGGAGGTCCATCCATATTCATTCATGATGCGCTGGCTATAGAGCAGATTTTCGTAAGTACTGGTCGCATGGTTTTCCAACACAATATGCTGTACAGGGACCCCCCTATCTACCAAATAGCGTTGCATGCCCTCAGCCTCCGTATACGGAAAATCTGGTTTATCCAGTCCCCCACTTACAATTAGACGCTGTACCGTCCCGTTGCGGTATAAGCGCAAGGCTTCTTCCAGCCTTTCCTTCAATCCAGGACTGGGCTCAGCCCCCCACATAGAAGCACCTAGTACGATACCAATTTGCACTTGCTTGAGCGGAGTGGTAGAGGCGGCCGTATTCATGTCCCACACTCGGATACCTGCCCATACCAATCCGACCAAAATGAAAATCATCAAACAAAGTACAATACGCTTGGATACCATAGATATTTTCTTAAGGCGACTCTGCTCGCTTTTCAACTCAGGACGTTTGGGCCCAGTGTCTTTAATCCACTGCAAAACTTTCACCGTTCTCTCTTGAAATCACCGTTGTGAAACCATTCTGCCCGGTGTTTCAGCGACATTTTAAAATAGGGGAACACGTGGGCATCTATCTGATGTAACACATCAGCCGCTGTACGGTTAGCCAATTCTGCCTCTTGCGTTGAGATATGCCCCCGTTGTAACGCCTCCTCCAATTCATCCTCATCCACTAGGAAGATTTCACCGTTTTTAAGCACCACAACATCCAAATACAAATCGTCAAACCATGGGACTCCTTGATCGGTCACACCCTGATTTCGGCAGGTATCAATGTACCATTCAACGATTTGCTCCCGGTTGTCAAACATAGCAGTCACCACATAGTGCTCACCTTTTGGATAATATTGTAGCCAGGAATACCCTTTATCGGCTATGCAAAACGTATGACCACCGTAACTTTTCCATAACGGCTCCTTGAGACTCAAAATTGTATACAGGGTCACATATCCTGTAAACGCGTCACTTTCTACATACCGGCAAGCAAACTTGCGATTGGTGATTCTGCGCCAGTTGGCCCGGTCTCCGAATTTGCGCTTCATAAATGATGTTCCTCTCCAACATTGGTAAAACCAGCTTACCATATTTAAACTGTACACTCAAAAAGACCCCCTTTACCAAAGCAAAAAAAGGTATTCTCAGACCGTGAAACGGTCCGAAAATACCTTTGATTTGAAGCAAATTCAACTTACATAAAGCAATACTTGCTAATCCCGATTGTGACGTCCACGATTGGAGTTCGAATGACCGTTAGAATTGCCTTCTTGAGTTCCATCCGTTGTGACTTCAGTCGTAGATGCATCCGTATTTTCTGGATTTACCATAGTATCTTCATCAGAAATACCTGCATCCGGTGTAGTAGTCTGACCATTTTCCTGATTTATATCGTTTCCATTGCCGGAATTGCTATTATTGTTGCCTGTGCCTCCAGCACCATTCCCACCAGTATCTCCAGGAGATGCCGGAACCTGACCTGAGCCATTATTGTTGTTGATACCGCCAGGAGCGGTATTTCCCTGATCTGTACCGTTTTGTCCGTCTGTAGCCCCGCCATTATCCGGTAAGGTTCCATTCTCGTTTGGATCAGTTCCTTGTTGTGGATCAACCGGAGTAGTCTCTGCCGGAATTTCCACACGGATCGTATTAGAAGCCTCGGATTCTTTACCATCCGCTCCATAAGCCACTACATAATATTCATACGTGTTTCCAGCTATAGGAGACGTATCTTCACCACTCGTGCCCTTCATGGCCTCCATGATTGTTGCAAAGCCTGCATCAGAAGTCCCTTTGCGATACACACGGTATTGTACATTATCCCCCGTCGCCGCAGTCCAGGACAACGATACAATTTGGGTGTCCTGACTATAAGACCCGCTCAGCCCGCTTGGAGCGGTAGCCTGAACCGGCTCTTCTGGCTTCTGCTCAACTGGTGGTTCATATCCCTTCGGCTCGCTGAATTGCGTAACCGGGTGTCCCTTGAGAGCTTCACCCATGACTCTTCCGAAAAAGGCTGCCGACTGCCCACTGTAGTTTCTGAGCATATGTTTGCTGTCCGGCTTATCATAACCCATCCATACTGCTCCGGTATATTCTGGCGTATAACCGACAAACCAGATGTCCCGGTTACCACTGTTACCGCTAATTCCACTTTGGGTCGTACCCGTTTTACCAGCTACAGGCCAGTCAATACGTGCTTTGCGACCTGTGCCGCTATTGACTACATTTTGCATCATTTGTGTCATTTCATAAGCCGTTTTTTCACTCATTACAGATTTAGATTCCTCTTCATGAGTATAAACTACCTGATCATCACTATTATTAATTTGTTTAATGGAATAAGCCTTTTGGAATTGTCCTTTATTGGCAAAAGCGCTGTAGGCCTGCGCCATTTCAAGGGTATTCGTTCCTTTGCTTAATCCACCCAATGCGATAGCAAGTGAGTGATCATTTTTGTCCATCGGAATGCCTACGCTCTCGGCAAATTGAACCCCTTTTTCCACACCGATTTGGTTCAGCAACCATACAGGCGGAATATTTTCAGACTTCGTAATGGCATCGAGCATGCTGATGGTCGACGAGTAACCATGCAAGTTTTTCGGACTGTATCCGTTAAAACTCTGGCGTTCGTTACTCAAAGGGGTATCCATCGTAAATTTACCGGATTCAAGAGCTGGCGCATAGGCTACAATCGGCTTGAAAGCCGATCCAGGCTGTCTGCGGCTCTGTGTCGCACGATTGAAGGTTCCCTTTTTATAATCCCGTCCGGGTGCCATCGCGGCAATTCCACCTGTTTGGTTGTTAATAATGACCATCGAGGCTTGAACAGGCTGATCGTCAGGACTTTTTTCGAACATGTCATCATCTGCCATCGCCTGATCCAGCGCATTTTGGGCCTGGGCATCCATTGTCGTATGAATCTTATAACCACCAATAATCAAATCATTGCCGCTAACTCCTGGCAGTGCATCCTCTGCCTCATCCATGACGTATTCCATAAAATTTTGATACTTTTGAACTTTTTCTGGTTGTTTATAATTGTAATTTACAGCTTTGGCCTCTTCCATCTCTTGCTTTCCAATCATCCCCTGCTCAAACATCAGCTGGAGAACCACCGCACGTCGTGCCTTTGAGTTCTCCGGGTTACTGATCGGATTATACTTGGATGGCCCTTTTGGTATAGCTGCCAGTGTAGCAATCTGCCACAACTTTAAATCTTTTAAGTTCGTTTGCCCAAAATAGCCTTCCGACGCTGCTTTAATTCCAGAATACGAGCGTCCAAACCAAATCCGGTTCAGATAAAGGGTAATAATCTCATCTTTAGTCAACCTCCGCTCCAGCGCCATTGCGATGGATACCTCGGTCGCTTTACGGAAAAAGGTTTTGTCACGTGTCAAAAACAAGTTTTTGGCCAACTGCTGAGTCAGCGTACTGCCGCCCTCCACTGCCGAACGAGCCACGATATCCTTAACGGCTGCCCGGCCGATAGACCAAATATCAACCCCTTGATGCTCCATAAAACGCTTATCCTCGGTTGCGATAAATGCTTTTTTGAGCAGGTCTGGTATTTCTTCACTTTTAACAGGATCGCTTTTTTGCACAGACAACTCACCCATGAGCACACCGTTGCGGTCATAAACCTTCGATGTCTCGTTCACTGTAATTTTGTCCTTGTTGGCTTCGTAAATTTTTTCACCATTTATCATGACAAATAAATACCCGCCAAGTGCACAGAATATGGCTAAGGCCGCTGTAATAAATAGCGTCCACCCCACTCGCTTACCTGTTATTTTCTTTTTCTTGCCCTTCGGCTTCTCTTTAGATGTGTTTCTATTGCGATTGCCGGATCTGGACAATGAATCGTTTGGCATTCCCCTGACTCCCTTTCGCGAATAATCATATGATACCTAACATAAGCCAAAAGCTTGCTGTCGGCAGCATGAAAGTAAACGGAATGAAAAGAACAACCCTGATCAGGTTGCTCCCGGTCACATTCCTATACAGTTAGACGAGACGGACGCCTGAAAAGTTTCATGAACCCGGGCGACCGTCAAGCCGTAATCAGTTATCGCTAGCGTTATCCTGTTGCTGTACAAGCGATACATTGCGTTGCGGTGTAAAGGTGGAGATGGCATGCTTGTAAATCAGCTGTTGCTTTCCATCCGAGTCGATAACAATCGTAAAATTGTCAAATGCTTTAATCGTCCCTCGCACTTGAAATCCATTGATGAGGTATACCGTTACAGGTATAGAATCCTTGCGCAATTGATTCAGAAACGTATCTTGGATATTAATGGACTTGTTCATTTTAGCCGTACCCCCAATAATCATTTGGATTGTTTTGAAGTATATTCAAGGTCTGTCCGGAACTTTCCTGCTATAATTTCGTGTATTCGGGCTGCATGAGCAGAAAAATTTCCGAAATCAGTGACATCTACCCACTGGATATCCTTCATATGGCGAAACCACGAGAGCTGTCGCTTCGCAAAATGACGCGTATCCCGTTTTAGCCAAGTCACCGCCTCTTCCAAAGACACCTCTCCCCGCAGGTAGGAGGATATCTCTTTATAGCCTAGACCTTGCATGGAGATGGCATCGCTTCGCACTCCCCGTTCCATTAAGGAGGTTACCTCAGCAACAAGCCCTTGATCGAGCATCCCGTCAATTCGGTCTTCAATACGTTTATATAGCATTTGCCTATCCATTGTCAAACCTACGATGCAGAGTTGGTAGGGAGATTCCTTTTTTTGACTGGCAAGTTGAGAGCTAAGTGTCGTTCCGCTAACATGGTAAATTTCCAGTGCCCGAACGACACGACGACGATCATTAGGATGCAGACGAAGTGCACTTTCGGGATCAACCGCCTGTAGTCGCGCATGAAGCGCGTCAGCTCCAAACTGTTCGGCATAGTCAAGCTGTTCCTGACGAAAAGCTTCGTCAGCCCCCACCTCGGAAAACTGGTATTCATAGCAGACTGATTCTACATATAAACCTGTTCCGCCTACGATAAACGGTAGCTTTCCTCTAGATTGAATATCAGGTATGAGACGACGACAGTCTTCCTGAAATTGGGCTACTGAATATGGGTATTCAGGCTCATGAATATCAATTAAATGGTGCTTGATTCCTTCCATTTCCTGTTCGGAAATTTTGGCAGTTCCAACGTCCATATGACGGTATACCTGCATGGAATCCCCGGAAATAATTTCCGCGTCAAATTGTCGAGCCATCTCGATGCTTAGTTTCGTCTTGCCAACCGCAGTCGGGCCAACAAGAACAAGTAATTTAGGCTTAGGTGCCACTGTCAATATCAATCACTCCGTACACTGTTTTCGTTGTGCCCCGCTGCTCCACACGGAAGCCGAGGCGGGCAAATTCCCCGCTACCCCGTTTTTCTTTTAATACAATTGTTTTTCGTGCAATCCGTTTCGCATGAATAATACTTTCCTCACTCAACGCGTCTGGGTTAGCCAACCCTCTCAATGGACCGATTGCGCTGGAATCGAGCAATGGATCACGGAACATAGGGTCAAAGTAAATAATATCTATACTGCGATCCGGCAAACTACGCAAATAGTCCAAATGATGACCAAAACGAACATCAATGTTGGAAAAGGCCTGATCTACTTCAGCGTTGCCGGAACGGTAATGCCTCATTCCATCCTTGATTAAAGCATAGACGGGGAAAGAACTCTCCACAGCCGTGACTTGTCCAGAGCTTCCC
The DNA here is from genome assembly GCF_024213605.1 of Paenibacillus sp. CH40. Taxonomy (NCBI): domain Bacteria; kingdom Bacillati; phylum Bacillota; class Bacilli; order Caryophanales; family Paenibacillaceae; genus Paenibacillus; species Paenibacillus sp. CH40. The sequence continues at coordinate 1,084,302 of NZ_JANAVQ010000001.1, read as the reverse complement.
GTTCCAATTGAAAATAGAAGAGAATCCGTACCAAGTCCTGCGGTGCAATCCAGCACAGTATCACCCGGGACGATCCGGGTAGCCGTCAACATCGGGTCAGGTTCACCCTTTAATACCCGTTTGGCGCGAATGAAGCCCATACTCGGGTGAAAAACCATCGGTGATTGTTCTGGACTAATCAGCCTCACTCCGCCCTGCACCAGAACCAATGCTTGGCGGACTCTGTGAGCCGCGATTAGCTTAGCTACCGATATGCCACGACGAGGGGCATACAACACCTCTAACTCGGCTGCAAGCAGCTTCGCTCGCTCCACAACCTCAGCCGAGGGGGAATCCCCTGTCGTGACCAGTAATTCGACTTTCTTCTCCCGTAGCCTCGACCGCTCTTCTTCACGGTTTTCCCGATCCTGTAACATATATATACTCCCTTACATTACTCTTTTAAACAGCTTCTCTAAATCATATGTGGAAAAGGAAACCACAATAGGTCGCCCATGAGGGCAAGTATATGGTTGTTTGCACGCTGCCAAACGCTCTAGCAGCACGCTAGCCTGTCGGTCAGTCAGCTTCTGGTTTGCCTTAATCGAAGCCCGGCAGGAGCACATGATCGAGGCTGCTTCCCGCAGCTTTGCAAGATCAATGGCTCTTTCCTCGAGCACCCATCCGGCCATTTCCTCAATAACATCCGCTTCTTCCCCTTGGGGAAGCCAGTACGGGTAAGAGCTGACACGGAAAGTTTGACCGCCAAAATGCTCCAAATACACCCCCGCCTGCTCAAACCAGTGCAGCCTTGTTTTCAACTTTTCTGTCTCGGAAGGCGTAAAATCCAGTGTAATTGGCAGTAGCAATTCCTGCGATACTGACTCGGGATTACCGAATTTTTCATAATAAAATTCATAATTGACTCGTTCATGTGCGGCATGTTGATCAATTAAATACAAGCCCTGGTCGTTCTGTGCAATCAGATATGTCCCGTGGTGCTGACCGATTAAATTCAGTTCAGGAAAAGTGGGCAACTCTGGAACTTCTCCCGACACCACTGCCAATTGCTCTACATTCAGACGTTGCTGGCGAGGCTTCTGATCCGTGAAATGACGGGAATCCGTAGCGTGTCCTACAATCGGCGGCACAGAAGATGGGTAAGCAGCAGAAGCAGCCGTTTCCTTTATCCCTTCACTGTATAAAGAAGATGTGCCTATTGCAGCATTATCTCCTTCGGGCGACTGTACAGTCGCTCCATCAGGGAGCGGCACGTCCCCTCTAACTTCACTCCCGTTGTTTTCTTCCACAAAATCTGCATCCAGTTCATCATCACTAATACTTTTACCTGAAAGGTTGTTTGCCCGTCCAATGGCTGAGAGGCTACCCCTGCTCGGACGTTGCTCACGCTCCTGGCTACCTCTGTTATTCTCTTCGTTTCTGTTCAAGTAATTGGATTGGCCCGGTACCTGGTTCTCCGGCGAGGTCACGGAAAGTGGCAGTGCTCCCCCCCGGTCTTTGCCGGAAGGAGCATCCCCTTCCGTAGCATTTCCCTTTGAGAAGTGAAACTGCTCCTGCACAAACGAGCCACTGTCCTTGCCACCGATCTCGCGCTTGACTGCCTTCGGAATCAGCACTTGCTGCCCTAAAACAGCTTTTACCGAATCCTCGACCAACTGAAACAGTTCAGCTTCTTTGCTGAACCTTACCTCCAGCTTGGCAGGATGAACGTTAACATCCACCAAAGAAGGATGCATTTCCAGTTGGATCACAGCCAGCGGAAAACGATTGATCGGCAATAAGGTATGATATGCCTTGAGCAACGCCTGATTAAGCCCGTAGCTACGCACAAAACGTCCATTCACTACCGTCGATATCGCATTCCGATTCGATCTGGTCCACTCTGGGCGGCTGATATAGCCGCTAATTCGGTAATCGAGGCTCTCTCCTTCCAGCAGCAGCATGGACTTCGCCGCAGAAGTTCCATAAATAGCGGCAATCACCTGGAGCAAATCACCATTACCCAGCGTTTGCAACAATGTATTGCCATTATGCCGCAATGTGAAGGCAACCTCAGGGTGCGAAAGCGCCATTCGGTACAATACATCCGAAATGTGTCCCAGCTCGGTCTGGATTGTTTTCATATATTTCAGCCGTGCAGGTGTATTATAGAACAGCTCCCGTACGGTAAAATCCGTCCCTTGCCTGCTAGCGGCATCCTCGTGAAGCACCAGCTTGCCGCCCTCAATCACCAATTTACGGGCACGCCCGTCATCTCCGGCTGCTGTAAGCAGCTCTACTTTCGATACAGCCGCTATACTTGGCAACGCCTCTCCCCGAAAGCCGAGACTTGTGATCTGAAACAGGTCGCGACCATGTCCAATTTTGCTTGTCGCGTGCCGATAGAATGCCGTCTCCACATCCTCAGGCTCAATGCCACTTCCATTATCCGTCACCCGGATACTTTGCAGACCGCCCTCTTCTACCCATACGTCCACCCGCGTACCGCCTGCATCAATCGCATTTTCCACCAGCTCCTTCACGACGGAGGCTGGACGTTCCACGACCTCACCGGCAGCAATCTGGTTCGCAATATGTTCATCCAGTACCCGAATTTTAGACATCCTTTTAACCTCCTCCTGACTTCAAAGTGTGATGAAAAATAGGAATAAATGTCACTTATTTTAACTACAGGCCATTGGCCTTGTTTTTAAGATCATTTAACAGCTGCATTGCCTGTAAAGGAGTCATATTCATGACATCAGCATTTTTCACCTTGCGCAAAATTTGGCGCACAATCGGATTAGCCTCTACTGTCTCTGCATGGGGCTTGGAGGCGGCAAGCTCCTGCTCTCCGAAAATGGACAGCTGTACCACTTCGGTTGCTCCTTGCTCCAACCTGCTGGAATCCTCCACAGTCTGCAGAGTATCTTCTTTTACAAGGGTGGCCTGCTGTGATAAAGACTGAGTTGATGATGCAGTTTCTCCGCTTTCTCGCAATGTCTGGCCTGAATTATATTCGGTCAAAGAAGAAATATCTTCCGTCCCTGAAACTGTACGAAGATCAGTCCCTTCCTTCCCTCCTACTACTATCTCGGTACCTGCCGTTACTTGAGCTGCTGCCTGTTCAAAACCATTCAGCAGTCCATTCGCTCGCTCAATAATGTTATTGGGCAAGCCTGCAAGCCGAGCACAATAAATGCCATAGCTACTGCTAGCCGCTCCCGGTATGAGCTTGCGTAGGAAATTCACCTTGTCGCCGCTTTCCTGCACGGCCATAGAGTAATTTCGCAGCGAAGACAGGCCTTGCTCCAAATGCGCCAGCTCATGGAAATGCGTGGATACCAGCGCCTTACAGCCGATCGTGTCATGGACAAATTCGATGACTGCCTGTGCAATTGCCATCCCTTCACTAGTGGACGTACCTCGTCCCAGTTCATCAATAATGATCAAGCTTCGCGGAGTTGCCTTGTCCGTCATCACTTGGATATCTGCCATTTCGACCATAAACGTACTCTGCCCGCCGATGAGATCATCCGCCGCGCCGATCCGTGTAAAAATGCGATCCAGCATTGGCACCTTGGCACGTGCAGCTGGGACAAAGCAGCCAATTTGAGCCATAATTGCAATAAGCGCAACCTGACGCATATACGTACTTTTCCCAGCCATGTTCGGCCCGGTGATAAGTAGAATATGCGCATCGCCTTCCTCCAACACCGTGCTGTTGGCGATAAAACCGCCATCTTTCATTACGGCTTCCACCACGGGATGGCGCCCCTGCTCCACTACGAAATCATATCCTGTAGTCAGCTCAGGTTTCACGAATCCCCGTTCCGCACTAACCGATGCCAGCGACTGATACACGTCAATTTCAGCCACTTGCTCTGCCAGCTTTTGCAAACGGGGAATTTCAGCGTTTAGTTTACTGCGAAGCTCGGTAAAAAGCGTGTACTCCAGATCAACCATTTTATCCTCGGCTTCCAGAATTAGAGATTCCTTTTCCTTCAACTCCGGTGTGATATACCGTTCCGCATTCGCCAACGTCTGTTTGCGTTCATATCGACCTTCTGGTAATGAAGCCAAATTGGATTTGGTCACCTCGATATAATAACCAAATACTTTGTTGTATCCAATTTTAAGTGACCGAATGCCGGTTGCTGCACGTTCCTTGGCCTCTAGCTCAGCGATCCAACGTTTACCGTTCACACTCGCCTCGCGCAGTTCGTCCAGACGCTGATGGTAGCCTTCCTTAATAAGGCCTCCATCCCTTACGGAAATTGGCGGTTCATCCGCCACCGCTTCCTCAATCAACGCACACAGGTCTGTACAGCTATCCAGCGTTTGTGCAATCCGTCTCAGCGTCTTCGAAGGAGATCCAGCGCACAGCTCGCGTAAAGAAGGAATTTGGGCCAGCGACAGCTTGAGGGCGATCAGATCACGTGCATTAGCACTACCAAAGGCGATCCGCCCAACTAGACGCTCCAGATCGTAAATCTCTTTAAGCTGAGCACGTACATCCTCTCGGAAAATAAACTGGTGGTATAGCTTGTCCACCGCCTCCAAGCGTTCCTCAATAAGACTGCTGCTCAACAGTGGCTTGTCAATCCAACGACGCAACAGACGCGCTCCCATGGAAGTCTCTGTGCGGTCCAACAGCCACAGCAGCGAGCCTTTCTTGGAGCGTTCCCGTACCGTCTCCACCAGTTCCAGATTCCTGCGGGTAAATGGATCCAGAATCATAAAATGGTTTGGCTCATATACCGAGATTTGGGTCAATTGGCCTAACGATCTTTTTTGTGTTTCATTCAAATAGGAAATCAAGCGCGATACGCACCGTCTGCGTTCCTCCGTAAGCCTTGCCCACGTGGCTTCCCCAAATTGATCCCGAACCAGATCATCCTTGGATTTGTCCCAAGCTGTATACACAACACGCCGTCCAACGGGGGACATACGGGATGTCACAAAATCCAGCAGATGACCATCCCCCAACATTTCGGAAGGCTCATAAATGTTAATTTCATCTAGTAGCCATTCTTTTGAATCAGGCACAGAGGTCACATACAATTCACCTGTTGACAAGTCGCACGCCGCAAGCGCCAGCATTCCGTCCGTCTCTGTGACACATACCATGTAGTTGTTGGATTTGTCACCCAGCACCTTGCCTTCCATTACCGTTCCCGGGGTCACAACGCGGACAATATCCCGCCGCACCATCCCCTTCGTAGCTGAGGCTTCCTCCATTTGCTCACAGATGGCCACCTTATAACCCTTCTCAATGAGGCGCTGTATGTAATTTTCAGCTGAATGATAAGGCACGCCGCACATCGGAATTTTTTCCGTGGCGCCACCCTCACGACCCGTAAGTGTAATTTCCAGCTCCTTGGATGCAAGAATTGCATCATCGAAAAACATCTCGTAAAAATCTCCCAGACGGAAAAACAAAAATGCATCTTTAGCCTGCTCTTTTATGGATAAATACTGCTCAATCATCGGTGTATATTTGGACATACCGTTCACTAACCCCCACACTTTGTTCCGTTTAAACTTATAATTATCTCTCATTATATCAAAAATGACAGTCGATAACATGAAACCGTTCCTGGTGACGACACTTGATTTTACGTAAGCTTCCAATATGGGCGCAAATCCCGTGATTCATCCCACTGTTTCCCCTTGCGGAGGCTGTCCAGCAATGGCGCTACATAAGCTTCATATTGCGAGTATATTTCCAGTGAAACCATATCCAAAATAAGAGGTTCCATATACTCCTTAAGCACAGATTGATTTCCTTCATAAAAGGCTCTGTGAACCTCCTCCTGACCCAGCGGCCTACGTTGCAAACGCGGATATTGAGAAGCAATGAGAAACGCCATTCCAATCACACCTTTCGCCAGCTGTGGCGAAATAAGAAAACTGGGCAGTGTACGATATTCAAAGCCTCCATACGACTGACGGCGAAAATCACCCAAATTGCCATAATGCGGTCTGCGCCGGACCGCACGCTTGTCTTCCAGTAGCGCCAAAGGCAGTGCCAAATAGTTATCCAGTGCCCGGAGCAAGGCACCGTTTAGCGAAACCCCGCTAAAATGCAGATGTCCGCCCAGCGGAAAACCCGGTTGCGGCATCCCCCCCGCCTGCCAGATGAGTGTGCGGTCAGCAATGCGCCGGGCTGCGGTTGCAAAAGCTTGACGCAGATGCTTCAGCAGACGGGCCGGATCTCCACTTGGCGCAGGACGAAGCTCAGCGACTGGATACAGTGTTCGTCCCCGGCGGGTAACAGCATCGCAGCCGACTATGCCGAGACGACCCAAATATCTTGATGCCGGAACGACCCGTCCCTCTGGCATACGAACCAGCACAAATTCAGGGTCCATTCCGATGAGTAGTCGATCTCTGCCTCGTTCCGCTGAAAGATTCTCACCCTCAATATCCCCTTCGCGCGCAGCAATTTCATATAGCGTGGCCAAACGTCTATCATTCAGCCATGGCTGTGCCGAGACTTCGCGCACCTGACAGCTGCGCTCCCCCAGCGGCGTCAGTACCACCTCACCACTGTCCAAACCCAGTGTGTACAACGCACGTACAGCCAGCCGCTCCATCCGGACATAGAGCAGTGAACGTTGATCCAGCTCAGATAGATCGTGTGCGCGGACTTTGGAAGGTCCCTCGATGGCACGTCTACGAATTTCCAACACTCGCAGTTGATGGATTTGCACCGCGTAGCCTATCGCAAAATCTGCAAGGCTGCTATCCATCCACTGCACCGCTATGCCTGAACGCTCCAGTCTACGCTTTTTTTCATCATTTGGCATCTGTCTGAAGCGTATGAGCGCCTGTCCCGGCTGCTGCATCATGTTCCCCCCTACGGACTACGTACGGATTTCACCCAATTTCAACCCAAACAATAAAAAAGGAGGGCCTTTGCCCCCTGCGCAGAATCAGCCGGCGCAAAGAGTAAAGCGGCCCTCTTTTTGGTTACTTCTGTCAGAGCTCGTCGTCAATGAGGTCGGGGTCGAGCTCCTCATAGTCCCCCTCTTCCGCTCCAAAATCAAAGTCTTTTTCAAAATCATCGCTGCTACCATTCGGGAATACTTCTACAACAATCTTCGTTTCCGCCACCAGCTCCACCGCAAATTCCCGCTCGACCCGGATCATTACGCTGCCACCTCCAGAAGACACACTGGCCTCGACGCAACTCGGCTCCTGTGTAGCTTCGGCGGATACTTCCACTGTAGACGCCCGGTGCTTCGGATCAAGATACGAGAGCGGCACATTTTCTACGTACGACACCGTTTCCTTGGCCACATCGGTCTGCGAGTTTTTATCGTATGAGTACCAAATATTGATATCATACGTCCCGACGACCTCAATGCCGTCCCCCGCCGCCACAGCTTCATACTGGTGGTTAATAATCCATGCCCCTAAAATGCTCGTCGGATTATTCGGCGGAGTTACGGTATGGGTTACGGTAGAGAATCTGCGACCTTTACCACAGATCGCTTTGGTAATAATCTCTCTACGATTTTTATGACTTAATGCCATTCTTGAACCTCCTCCATACAATCAATCATTCCATACATATGTATGCAGGTTGTGGGCGAATGTTGAGTGAATAGGCGAAAAGGAAAAAATATTATTTGTATAAGCATATGCCGCGATGGCTTGAACTCATGCACGCCAATGTGTTACATGCTGCTCAACGATCTGTAAAAATTCGCTAAGAGCCGGAGATTTCCACTTTTTCGTGTGATAAGCGACCTGAGTAGCCACCTGCTGTTCACTGTCATCCCAGGCTAAACGCGCCATTTTACCTTCTCGCAGCTCATTTTGTACCGTTACCAGCGGAAGCAGCGCTATACCCAATCCAGCCATGACACACTGCTTGATGGCTTCAATACTCCAAAATTCCAGGCTAGGGTCTGAAAAAATTCCGTGTTTATTCAAATACTGCTCAAAAAGGATACGGTACGTACATCCTGCCTCCGTATGCAAAATGGTTTCGTCCTTCAAGTCGGCAGGCTCTACCCGGCTATAGGTAACCAGCGAATGCTTAAGTGGCGCTACCAAGGCCATCGGCTCGTGAATAAGCGTGGTGACATTCAATTCTCTATCCTCCGTCTCAGGCTGAAGCAAAAAAGCCAAATCCAGCTCACCAGAACGGATCAAATCGCGTAATTCCCAGCATTCGCCGGGTTTAAGGACAATTTTAACCTTCGGATACCGTTCCCTGTATTCACGGATTAGACTCGGTAGACGAAAAGCGGCCAGAGACTCTGGTGCTCCTATTTTCAGCGTGCCCGCCAATTCTGTTTCTGAACGAAGTGCATCCTTAGCCATAGCATGCATCTTGGAAATTTCCTGCGCATAGGGCAGCAGACGTCGTCCGGCATCCGTAAGCATGATTTTTTTGCCAATGCGATCAAAAAGCGGCGTACCCAACTCTGTCTCTAGCGCTTGAATTTGAGCAGTGATACTCGACTGTGCATAATCCAGTATACGCGCTGCTCGCGTAAAACTGCCTGCCTCAACTACATTTAAAAAGGTAAACAAATGCCGCGATTCCATAATCCGCTCCTTCAATCGGTTTTTCCGATGCAAGCAATCGTTATATTCCGTTTTTCCGATAGATTGATTATCTGATAAGCTGGAGAAAATAACAAGAGAAAGAAGGCTTTTCTGCATGACAAATGAAAGTAAACTTCAATCCACCATTGGTCTTCCACAGGCCATTGCTCTCTATATCGGAGCTGTACTGGGTTCGGGGATATTGATTGTGCCTGGTCTTGCAGCCCAAATGGCAGGGCCGGCATCGCTGCTGGCATGGGGTTTTATGACCCTGCTCATCTTGCCAATGGCACTTTCCATGGGTCTTCTATCCGCCAAATTTCCGAATGCGGGAGGGGTATCGCACTTTGTCACGTTGGCCTTTTCACCACGTGCCGGTGCTTATATCGGGTGGTTTTTTCTCATGTCGGTTCCGATTGGGGCACCTGTTGCCGCACTCACCGGAGCCGGCTATATGACCGCAGCCATGGGGTGGGGAGAGGAAAGCCGCATGATGTTAGCCGCTGCTATGCTGGCGGTGGGCCTGATCATTAACTGGATCGGCATGAAGGTCGCGGGACGTATTCAGATCGCAGTCGTCATAGCTATCGTTGCCGTCCTTATATTCGCCATTGCCGCAGCACTTCCTCAGATGAAAACAGTCCACTTCACCCCGTTTGTTCCACATGGCTGGCTCTCCGTCGGTCAAGCGGCCGCGATTCTGTTTTGGTGCTTTATCGGTTGGGAGGCCGTGTCCCATATGTCAGAGGAATTCACAAATCCCCAGCGGGCGGCCGTTAGAGGTGTGACCATTGCAGCCGTCATTGTCGGTTTACTTTATTTCTTAACTGCGCTGGCTACTGTGGGCACACAAAGTTACCTTGCAGGGGATTCGGATGCTTCGCTCGTATGGGTGATTAGTCGAGCTATCGGGCCATGGGGCGCGATAATTGCAGGCTTGACGGGTATCTTTATTTGTACCGCTACTATTATTGCTTATGTTGGTGCCGCTTCACGTGTCGCTTATGCTTTATCCCGGCAAGGACAGGCCTTTCGCTGGATGGGCAGGTTATCCCAACGTTTCCATACCCCTATCGGAGGCATTGCTTTTCTTAGCGTCTGCTTCGTGATCATTATGGTGTTGTACGGTAGTGGCGCTGTTTCACTCACTAACCTGATCCAGTTCCCGAACGCCACCTTTATTCTGACCTATCTCGGAGGTTGTGCAGCAGGAATTAAGCTTCTGCGTGGTAGTCGCTGGGGCGTTTCCATTAGTTGGATATCGTTCATTTCTACGGCGATCGTTTTCCCCTTTGTCGGATGGGCTATGCTGTACCCTTGCCTGATCACCGCTGTCTTATGGATCACAGACCGAATTCGGCACAAACGGACTTTGAATCTTCCGACTTCTACCATTACTGAACAAGAAAAGGCTACTGTCCGTCATGGATAGTAGCCGCTCAAGGCCTTTACTCTAGTTTTTCACTGGAGTAGGGGCCTTGTCCTTTTTCGCAATTTTCAAATACTGATGAAGCTCATGTGTGAGCTGCAATAATGCCGAGCGAATCTCAAATTCCTCCCGGGTTGCGGGAAGCTCCATGGCTTTAAATTCTTCACGAACCTGCTCTAGCAGCTTCTCGGTCTGTCCCGTATAATGTCCAGCCAAAACGTCATTGCTAAGCTGGTCGAACAGCTCGGCCAGAAGCTTGGCCTGCGGCATATGCTGATACATTTGTGCGATCAACTGCATCATGTTTTGGATCGAATCCAGCTGTTCTTTTCGCATATAAAAATACACATTCCAGCCCTCTTGGGGACGAAGCATCTGATTTTCCAAGGAACGCCCCGCCTCAGTAACCCCTTTGGCTATCACGCTGTTCGCTTCAATAACTTCCTTGCCATCCCATATGTATGCTGGACTACGCAGCGTATTGGCCATATTTCTGAATATAACAGAAAATGTCCGATCCACCTCCTGCCGAATTTGCTGCATTGTATTATCAGAACCCGGCATATAGGCTAAATTGACAATCATCGCGGAACCCAGTCCAATCACTAGCAGAGCTAGCTGGGTCAGCAGTACCTCCATATCAATCACGCCGCCGCTGAATACGCGAAAAACAACAACCGAACCGGTGACGATCCCTTCTTTAAACCCCACCCGTACAATGACTGGAAACGCCGTTAAAATATATAATGCCAGTACCCAATCATGGAATCCGAATACCACAAACAAAACACAAGCAAAAAGAAGCCCCACGACGGATGCAAAAAATCTCGCCGAAATGGTACGGAGACTTCTCTTGCGTGTGACATCCACCCCCAAAATCGCTAAAAGCCCTGCTGAGGTGGCTCCATGAATGCCAAAACCCTCCGCAATAAGTACGGCCATTAATGCGGCAATAGCCGTTTTAATCGTACGAAAGCCCATGAAAAAATTCTGTCCTCTCTAGATGAAATCTGTTTCAGTGTTTTGCATAATTCGAATTCATTCGGATCGATGCAAAATGTTCATTTTCATAAATTTTAAGTATTTTCATTTTTCATGGTACTTTATTTTCACGTTTTACACAAATGTTCAGAAATTTTATTATTAGCGATGAGGACGACCCGAAAGCAGACGATGCTCCACATACACGACTGCCTGATACATCAGTGTAGCTACGACAGCAATGATCAACAGACTGGACATAACCAGCGTGAAATTGAACACCTGAAAACCATAGATAATCAAATAGCCTAAGCCGTTTTTAGCCACCAGAAATTCACCAACAATCACACCAACCCATGCCATACCGACATTCACTTTCAGCGTAGAGACGATTGCAGGAAAGGATGCAGGTAAAATCACCTTTTGAAACGTATCACGGCGTGATCCGCCAAACGTGCGAACCACTTTGATTAGATTCGAATCGACTTCCTGAAAGCTGTTGTATACGACTAGTGTCGTAATGATGACCGTAATGGAGAGGGTTGTCATTAGGATAGCAGTAAATCCCGCCCCAAACATGACGATAAAAATTGGACCTAGCGCCACCTTAGGCATACTGTTGAACACGACCATATAGGGATCAAGCACCCTCGACAAAAACGGTGACCACCAAATAAGTACAGCCAGCAACGTACCTAACAGTGTACCGAGTAAAAAACCCGCCATCGTCTCTCCCACGGTGACACCTACATGTCCCCATAATTCACCACTGACCGCATCCTTGCCGATCTGGGTAAAAATTTTGCTCGGATAGCTGAACAGTAGTACATCAATCCACTTCAAACGGCCTGCAAATTCCCATAGCACAAACAAAAGCAGTAAAATAGCTGTCTGCACACCTGTCACTAACCATCGTTGCGAACGCCTGCTGCGTAAATACGCCTGATGTAGTCCTTGAATCCAACGTTGCTCAAGCTGATCCGCTTCGTCCTTCATACGTTAACTCACTCCTTTGCTCCCGAAGCCTCCAGTTCACCCCATATTTCATGAAAAAGCTCATTAAAACCCGGCTGCTCGCGTGCATAAAAAGGCTGAGCCCCTCGGATGCAATCCGGAACCTCGAAGGTACGTCGGATATGACCCGGATTTCGACCCATCACTATAATCCGGTCACTGACCGCAATGGCCTCGGCCAAATCATGTGTGACTAAAATAGCCGTCTTCCTCCGCTCGCGCAAGGTTTCCGCAATCAGATCTTCCAGCTGTAGCTTGGTTTGATAATCCAGCGCGGAGAACGGTTCATCCAGCAGCAGCAGTCCCGGATTGGTCGCCAGCGTCCGTACCAGCGCCACGCGCTGGCGCATTCCCCCAGACAACTGGGATGGATGCAGATGCTCCTTCCCTTCCAGACCCATGCCTTCCAGTAACAGCCGTGTCCGCTCACGCGCAGCTTCATCTACTCTGTTGCCTAGTTCCAGACCCAACAATGCGTTATCCATTATCGTCCGCCACGGGAACAGATAATCCTGCTGCAACATGTAACCGACCTCTGGACTCGGACCACTTACCGGCTGACCTTGCAACATAACTTGGCCTGCCGCTGGACGCAGTAGCCCCGCGATCATGGACAGGATCGTCGTTTTGCCGCAGCCGCTTGGACCAACCAAGCTGACAAACTCCCCTGTCTCTACGGAAAAATCAATATTCTCAACCGCCAGCGAAGCTTCACGATCCGTTACATAGACATGCGTCACTTGCTCCAGTCTCACCATCGGGATGGTCGCGTCCAAAGTTAGGCCACTCCGTTCCTCCATCATGACGAACCTCCGGCACCGACGCCTGCATGCGTAGATTCAGTTGTGCTCTTTTTCACAGGCGGTTCAGTATTCCCGGTAGAGCTTGACGAAATCGCTCGTTGTGCAAAGCTTGGGTTCACTAGCTTATCTAGTGCAACCGGACTTTTAAGCTCCCCTGCCGAGGTCATGACATCCTGTAAGTTCTTCCATTCCTTTTCTTCAATCATCGGGTTCAAAGCATAGGTACTCTGTTCCTTATATCGCTTGATACTACTCGTTAAAACAGCTAAATCTGTATCTTTAAAATAGGGCGTGATTGCTTCGGCAATCTGTTCAGGTGAATGCGTAGCAATCCACTGTTGTGCCCGATATACAGCATTTGTAAATTTCTGTGCAGCCTCGCTATTTGTGTTCAGGTAGCTTTGCTTAGCCATATATACCGTATACGGCAACTCGCCGCTCTCCACACCGATAGAGGCAACAACCCGCCCACGACCTTCCTTTTCAAAAATAGATGCCTGCGGCTCAAACAGCTGCACATAATCCCCTGTACCGGAGCCGAAAGCAGAGGCAACATTAGCAAAATCAATATTTTGAATCAGCTTCAGATCCTTGTGAGGATCAATGCCGTGTTTGCGAAGCGTAAATTCAAGTGACATTTGCGGCATTCCGCCCTTGCGTTGCCCTAAAAAATTTTGCCCTTTCAGCTTTTCCCATTCAAAGCTATCCTGCGTTTGACGGGCAAACAAAAAGGTTCCATCCGTCTGTGTCAGTTGGGCAAAATTAATGATAGGGTCCTCTGCTCCTTGCTGATACACATAAATAGATGTTTCCGCGCCGATGAGCGCGATATCCGCCTGATTGGACAACAACGCCGTCATTGCCTTGTCACCCCCGGGAATCGTTGCCAGCTGGACATCCAGTCCCTCCTGAGCAAACATACCCTGGCTCAAGGCTACATACTGCGGCGCATAAAAGACCGTACGGGCTACCTCGCCTAATCTGATCTCAATCGTCTGCTCCCCTCCTTTGGGGGTGCACCCACTGAGCAACAGTAATCCGAGTAGTGCCGCAGCCACCACAGCTTTGAAACGAGCGCCGTTTTTCATCCTTATTCCCTCCCCACCTTTTTACTTCGGTTGACTTCATATATTGTTATGCCGTTGTCGATATATTGGTTAATTGCAAAAAAAAACCCCACGTTCGCCCGGGAACGCGGGGTAGATGCTATATGATTTACAGCTTGTATATGGAGGTATATTTCTCTTCCAGATAGTCGGCGAGATAATCCGGGTTCAGCTCCTCACCTGTAATGGCTACAATCAACTCGGACGGCGTCCGACTCTTGCCGTAACGGTAAATACGTTCGGTCAGCCATTGCTTGATCGGCTCAAGCTCTCCAGCAGCAATTAATTCATCCAGATTTGGCAACTCTTTGCGTAATGTCGCCAAAATTTGCGCTGCATACATATTGCCAAGCGAGTAGGAAGCAAAATAACCAAAATCACCGCCGGACCAGTGAACGTCTTGAAGTACGCCCAGTCCGTCATTCGGTGGAACAAGTCCCAAGTATTCCTTGTATTTCGCATTCCACACCTCGGGGAGACGCTTCACATCCAGCTTTTCATTAAACAGCATTTTTTCAATTTCATAACGGATAATGATATGTAAATTATATGTTAGCTCATCCGCTTCAATACGAATCAGTGAATTTTCCACACGGTTGACTGCCCGGTAGAATTGCTCTGCCGTAACCTTTGCCAAACGATCAGGAAAATGCTTTTGCAAATCATCGTAATACCGATCCCAGAAAGCACGACTGCGTCCGATTTTATTCTCCCACAAGCGGGACTGGGATTCATGAATCCCCATAGAGGTTCCTCCAGACAGTAGTGATCCTGCCAGCTCTGGAGCAATATTTTGTTCGTACAGCGCATGACCTCCTTCATGCAACGAACTGAAAATAGCACTGGTTACATCATCTTGCAGATAATGAGTTGTTATACGCACATCACCTGGATTTAATCCTGTTGCGAAAGGATGTACACTCTCATCCAAACGACCTGCGTCAAAGTCATACCCCATCTGTCCTAAAATGAATAGGCTGAACTTCTCCTGCTGCTTCACATCAAACACACCATCTAAAAAGCTCTTATCCGGCTGGTTCGATGAAGCCTGAATTTTAGACAATAGGGGCACAAGGCGCTTTTTGAGACGATCAAACACAGCATCCAGCTTTTCAACCGTCATCCCCGGCTCATATTGATCCAAAAGCGTGTCATACTCTGTATCCTTAACACCCCAGTAGCCGATAAACTCACGCTTCATGTCTACGATTTTAGACAAGTACGGTTCAAATCCGGCAAAATCGCTATGTTCCTTTGCGTCCTCCCACTTGCTCTCTGCCTGTGCTGCAAGAATGCTATAATCCCGGTATCGGTCTGCCGGAACCGAACGATTCAGTTCATAATTTTTACGGCATTCCTCCACCAATCTGCGATCATTGTCCTCCAGTTGCTTCAGCTTGTCTTCTACAGCAAAAAATTGCAGCAATTGTCCCATTTCATCCGAGATCATCAGCTTGAACATTTCAGTGGACAGCATACCCAACGTCTCCGACCGAATATCAACGCCCTTGCGCGGAGCGCCAGTCCGTAAATCCCAGTGCAGCAGACCTACTGCTTCGCCATAACTACTAATTTTGTGTGCAAGCTCCTTTAAAGCCGTCAATTGATCCAACGTCTGTTGCGTCATATTTGAGGTCACCTCTTTAACTTAAAATGGTTAAAACTTTACAATACCTATACTTGATGATACTTATATTAAAAAGTATAATCAACACACAACATGTACGACCAGCTCCTAAGACCTAAAACAAACGTTGGACTGTACATATCAAACTTTATTAGAATCTGGAGGGAACAATCGTGGATCACATCAAAGAAATTTTAGAGTACAATCGTGTTTTCGTAGAAAACAAAGAATACGAGGCCTATAGAACGGGCAAGTTCCCCAATAAAAAAATGGTCATTATCACCTGTATGGATACACGGCTAACGGAATTACTCCCAAAAGCTATGAACCTGCGCAACGGTGATGTGAAAATCATCAAAAATGCGGGTGCGATTATTTCACAGCCCTTTGGAAGCGTAATGCGCAGTGTGCTAGTCGCCCTGTATGAGCTGGGAGCAGACGAAGTCGTCGTCGTGGGCCATTATGAATGCGGTATGGCTGCATTAAATGCAGACCACATGGTCAATGAAATGCTCGATCGCGGAATTTCTCAGGAAGTGCTGAACACATTAGAAAATTCAGGCATTAAGCTAAATAAATGGTTAAAAGGATTTGACAACATTGAAGAAGGGGTAAGAACTACCGTGAAGCTTATTAAGAATCACCCGCTTCTCCCCCCTAATGCCCCCGTTCACGGCATGGTTATTCATCCAGATACAGGAGCGTTAACGCTTGTCGTTGACGGGAATGAACAGTAAACAGGATACGCTTCGGCAGAAAGTTACCAGGGTAGTTTAAGCTCGTACATACGAGCCTAAACTACCCTTTTTTATGAAAAAAAGCGCATATACGTGGAGAATGACAGGAGCCAATTTTGGCTAACCTGTGAACGACCTGTCTGAAAGTTGTCAAACCATACAGTTTCAGTGTACACTTTTCATGAAGCTGCAGAATACCTGCCGCAGTGCTGTTACAACCGTTACTATGATGGATGAAGGAGATAAGATCTATGAATTTACTATCGTATGGTCTGTTGGGGCTTCTCGCAAGAGAGGAATCCTCCGGCTATGATCTGATGTTGCGTATTCAGCCTTTTTGGCAGGCTAAGCACAGTCAGATCTATCCGCTACTGGCCCGTATGGAGAGCAAGGAACTGCTAGCCTCTCGTTGGATTCAGCAGTCCGACAAGCCTGATAAGAAAATGTATACCATTACCGACAAGGGAATCCATATGCTTCAGCAATGGTCCCAGGAAGCGTTAGCTGCTCCGGTTACACGGGATGAATTAAGTCTTCGACTGTTCTGTCTTTGGTTGACGGACAAAAGTAGTGCCAATCGTATGCTGGAAGAACGCAAACGTCATTTTATTCAGAAAATCCAGCATCTTGAGGATATTCTGAACGACATTCCCGCAGAGAATTTACATTTTGGCAGTAAGAACTTTGGTGACTATATTTTAGTACAAAAAGGACTTTTGAATGCTAAAGCAGGTCTGGAATGGTGCCAAATGGTTCTGCGCATGCTGCTTGCCGGTGATGTCAGTACGGATTCTAATCCGTTTTTACTTAAGCCGCAAAGCTGAATGCTTTTACCAATCCATGCATAGGATTTATGGGACGTTATTATTTAATTTTTAAAAATTAAAATTCTTTGAAACCCTTTTCCATGCCATTCGTATTACTGGTTAGCGGTTGTTTGACCTATAAAAAAATTTACTAAGGGGGATATATTTACATGAAAAAAACATTTACTTTGAAAAATATGATGATGCTGATGATGGCTTTTACCCTACTCATTGCTATGATCGCACCATCTACAGCTGATGCAAGGCGAGGCGGCGGGTTTAAATCCGGGCCTAAATCATACCAATCTACACCAAGCAAGGCGAATGACAGCAGTGGCATCAATAAGTCAGATAGCGGAACCAAGTCAGGGGCAACTGCCGGTAATACAAGCAGAACTGGTGGATTCCTTGGCGGTGGCGGCGGATTCCTGAAAGGTATGATGCTGGGCGGTTTGGCAGGTATGCTCTTCGGCGGATTGTTCGGCAACATGGGCGCATTGGGAAGCTTGCTTGGTCTGGCCGTTAACGTTCTCGCCATTTACGTCCTGATCATGGCCGGAGTAGGTATCTACCGTGCTATTAAAAATCGTCGCAGACCAGATGATTCCCGCAGAGGACGTTACTAAGCTATGATTTTGAGTATGGATGAGATTGTCAACGCTATTTGCTTGCATATGGCTGAACGCAAAGGTGTCCAGCCCACTGATGTAACAGTAGAATTAAGCTGGGAAGAGGATACAGGATATTCAGCAGAAGTCCATGTACAGGGCCGCAGTCAGTATCTGGTGGAAGCCAACATGATTGAGGCCATCCTGAGATACCTGCATTCCGAGTACAATATCCGTGCCTATCGCGAGCAGGTCAGACTGGATCTGGACGAAGAAATTACAGCCATTGTCCAGAACTAACTCTGCATTTCGCATAGATTAGTCGTGCTAAGCACGCTATACAACATCAGAACCGACCTTTGCTTGATGCAAGGGTCGGTTCTTTTTTGACACTGTTTTTTGTTATAGCTTCTTCGAAATGTGGAAATATAGTGTGAAGTACGTAGCTCCAGTAAAGGCCCAGCCACATCCTTATTTATTGATCAGGCACTTAATGCGGTTGACACTTTAATTTAATTATTATATATTTCATTCAACGGACGGTTAATGAATATGAAAGAAGATGATGTATGTAGTGCATACTCCAAAAAACTCTCGACAGATCCAAGCTGCAGAAACACGTCGAAAAATTCTGCAACAAGCTAAAATACTGTTTTTTAGGGAAGGCTATCATAAAACTACAGTAAGAAGCATTCATAGAGCATTAAATATGGCAGATGGCATTTTGTATCATTATTTTCCTGGTGGGAAAAGAGAATTGCTGACTGTTCTTATTCAAGAAGGATTCGAAGAACAACTAGGAAAACTTAATTCATCTAATTCAGATTTAGAATCCCTTCCATTAAAGGAAGCATTGAAAAAGATATATGAATTGGGAAATGAATTGTTTACGGGGGACATAGAACTCATGCGTATTTTGTTCAGAGAAAGTGATGTGATGGAGCTTTCTGAAACCATTCACCTTTCAAATTTACTTCATGAGCGGCTCCAATGGTTCGCAGGTTTTTTGCAGAGAAGATATGAAAAAGGCGAAGTACGTAAAATGAACTTTGAAATCGCAGCTAGACAGTTCATGTCTATGAGTATACAGGATATTGTAAGCAAATTGATCAATATTGAATTATTAAGCGACCTTTCCAGAGATATTACCAGGGAACAAATTATTGATCATATGCTCGATTTATGGAACCCCTTGACATCATAATCGTGTCAAGGGGTTTAATAGGAAATTAAATTCAACAACCGGTTAATGAAATTCAAATTCCTGACGAAAGCTGAGGTTATTATAATGTCTGAAACGATTAAAATTCATGTACTGCACTGCGGCCAAGTTCAAACTGACATGGCTCTGCCATTTAACCAAAACACACTCAACCCTATTGCTTTTACAGGGATTTTCAGGTCAAAAAAATATCAGAATAAGCTGCCTGTTTCCGCTTATTTAATCGAACATCCTAAGGGCCTCATATTAATTGATACCGGTTGGCACACCGATGTACGTAAAGATCAGCGTAAATACATGGGTAGAATTCATTACCAAATTAATAAAGCTATTCTTCCAGAAGGTCAGGCAATTGATGAACAACTTCAGAATTTGGGTGTGAAAATAAAGAATTTAGATTATGTCATTTTAAGCCATCTCGATATTGATCATGCGAGCGGTATTAAACTGGTAAGCAAAGCTAAGAATATTTTGACTAGTGACATTGAATGGGAAGCCGCGCCCAAAAGCAAACATCGCTACTTACAACATATGTGGGAAGGAGTCCCGATCAGGACCTTCTCTTTTAAACCATCAGAATATGGTCCACAACATCAGTCATTTGACTTATTTGGTGATGAATCTTTAATTTTTGTGCACACTCCTGGTCATTCCCATGGTTTGTCAGCTACTATTGTAAAAAATAACGGGAAATTTGTTCTCTTAACTAGCGATACAGGATATGCAAAAAAGTCTTGGGAGGAAATGATTCTTCAGGGTGTACTTGTTAATAAACAACAGGCCATTGAATCGTTGAAGTGGGTCAAACATATGAGTAATGAACCTAACTGTATAGAAGTGATCGCTAATCATGACCCAGACATTAAGCCGCATACGATTGTGTTATGATGAGTCATATCTTTGGGGGGCGTTAAGCAAAAGCCCATCCCGATGCCAATTGGAAATAAATCAACTTCCAAGCAATCGGTGATGGGCTCATTTGCATTAGTCAAATCGGTATACCACACTACAGTATTTTAGCTACCATTAGAAGTTTGAATTCATCTACCTTTGCGGCACCCTTTCGAGTAAGCCACTACCGTACATTTCCCGAAACGGCTGCTCCTCCATATGAATATAGCCGATATAGCAGCCGCATTCTTTCATACGGCACGGACGTTTGCCACTCAGACCCTCAAGACCATCCCTGTATAAGTATCCTAGCACCCTTCGATCCTGATAGCAGTGTTTTACTCTTCCGTCACCCTGGACATAAAATACATCTTCACCAGCGCGACATGCCCGCCCCTGACTGCTATAATCCTTTAAATTCCATTGAAAATAGGGGTCTATCGCAGTTAATTCAGTAACCTCAGCATCTGTATAATAATGTGGACGATCCTTGTAGGCGTTGATCCACAAATAAACATCCCTTGGAAGTTGCGATCGCAAGGAACGAATAGCCGGAAATGCCTGTCTTAACCCGACGGTACCGACACTATAGGAAATGCCAAGTTCATATAGCTTCATAGCCTGCGATATAAAAACTTGCTCTTTCGTCTCTCCAGGGTGATATGTAGCCCACAGCGCAGCAGTCTCCGGGTTCAGTTCTTGCGTCCAATCCAGCTTAGTCGATAGATTCGTCTGTACCGCCACTTTTTCCACATGCGCCATGTGGGAAAACTCAATCATGGTCTTGCGATACCAGGAATGAATCAAGGCTTCTCCATACGGATTAAAAAAAATAGAGAGACGATGCCCCAGAGCGCCCTGTTCTCGTACCCAATCGGCAAAACGTTCCAACTGGGCCCGATCCTTGTTCAACGTTTCCCGACTATCAACGTTTTTACTGAACGGACAGTATGGGCAGGCATAGTTGCACGAGGTCAACGAACCACGATAATATAAGGTCGCTCTCATGCGCCTACATATCCTTCCATGCGCTCACGTACTGACGTGGAGATCATCCAGTCCCCAATCGCATCGGAATAGGCCATTCCTTGCTCTGTAAGTCGCAGCCTACCCTCCACGACGACAGCCATACCGGATTCCAGCAGCAATGACATTCCCGTAAAATCGTCCGATAGGGATACACCGAAGCGCTCTGCATAGGCCGATAGCTCCAAACCTTCCCGATGAAGAAGCGCCTTTAAGATAAAGCGTCGCTTACTCTCATCCACATTTAAAATAAAGCCGTAGTCAGCCAGATCATGACGTTCCGCAGCAACATAATCTGCGATAATACTACGCGTAGCTGCTGCACTAACACCGTACCGGCTGGCATAGTGAACATTACGTGTATAGGATCGCGCACCACACCCCAGACCAGCCATACCTTCCTCCTGACAACTGTAGGGCAAAAGCTCTTTGCTGGATAAACCATCATTTTTTGCAAAACGGCGCATGGAATATTGTACATATCCTGCCTGTTTGAGCCGTTCGCGCGCCACTTCATATAAGCTAAGACGAATATCATGATCCAGCCCGGTATAGCCTGGCTTTAAAATCGTATTTTCTCGAATATATAGCGGATAAAGAAAAATCTCTCCTGGCGAGTAAGACAGTGCTTCCTCTAAAGAATACAGCCAGGTTTCCACCGTTTGACCAGGCAGGCCATAGATCAGATCCACGTTCAGCAAAGGAAAGTTGTATTCCACCAGCCGCTCAAGTGCTTCTCTAACAAGTTTGGGCTTCTGAGGTCGGTAAATGGCGGCACTTTCTGATTCCACAAAGCTCTGAATTCCCATGCTGACACGATCTGTCCCGCGGCGCTTGAGCACCTCCAACCTATCCTCAGTCACAGTATCGGGAGAGGTTTCCACCGAAATAGAAGCTCGTTTAGGGTCCAGTCCCATTATATTTTCCGCTATGTCAAACAAACGCTCCACCAAAGGAGCCTCCAGTAAGGTTGGTGTACCGCCGCCGATCGCAAAACGCGAAAAAGGCCGACGGCCCATAATGGGTGCCCATTGCTTGGCTTGTCTTTCTAGCGCATCCACATACTCCTTATGTACATCCAGACGCTTGTCCGGCAAAGTGAAGAGGTTACAAAATCCACAGCGAGCCGCGCAAAACGGAATATGCATATACAAAAAATAGCTTTCTAACTCCTCCTTCTCCCACAGCTCCTGCAATGAGAGCGGTGTATCAAACGAACGATAGGCCGTTTTATGCGGGTAAGAGTACAGATAGGAGCGATAGGGAGCTTCACGGATCGTGCGTGCCCATTCAGCAGGAGTTTCAGGCCACTGAAACCTAGACGGTGCTAAGTTTGTGTCTATCGCCGGGGCTACCGCACCCGTTGGATGTGAGTGATTCAGATTCATGGCTTTCATTTCTGCTCCTTCCTCGCGCTGGATTGATTTCTTAATATTTTACTAGTGCAATCTATATTTCTATTTGCTTTATAATATAAATTCGCGGTAAGGCACATTCCAGACTACCTCATGCGCCAGACGATGTCCTTCATAGCCGTCTTCCCCATAAGCTGTACCATGATCGGAAAAAACCATGCAAAACGTCTTGCCCCGATTTCGTAAAGCATCAAACAAACGTCCAAGTTCACCATCCACATACCGCAAGGCTGCTCGTTGAGACTCCACTGAATCTTTAGCTGAGCCCTTCACAAAATAATGATTAGGCCCATGGATCGCTGATACATTCAGAAACAAAAACAAGCGCTGTGACGGGTCTGTATTCCCCAACAGTTTCAGAGCATGATTCACCTGATGCTCCGTCGAACGGGGGTTGGTAACGCCAAAGTTCATACGCCAGTAGCTTTCTTGGAAATATCCTGGCAGCACTTTGGCAAGCTTATTTTTCTTCGTGAAAAAAATAACGCCGCCGATACAGATGGTGCGATAACCTTCACCCTCTAGCCCGGACACAATATCCGGGGCATCGAACAGCCAGGTATGTGGATGCGTACGCAGTCCCGTATCCTTTGTGTGAAACAAACGGATATGTGAAGTCTTATCCGTATTCGCTGGAGTCGGCAAAAATCCGCCAAAAAAAGCATGATGTGCAGCATAGGTAAAGCTACCCGGTGTATGACGCTTTTCCCACGACCCGGAGCCGCATAAATTCGGACAGTTCTCTTCCTCCAGCTTTGCTACATCATAACGCAGAGTATCAAGCGTAATCATGACAATATCATGAGAGCCGACAATTTGGTTCATATTAATCATATCTGTCTTTCCTTTCCGTACCCACGCTCCTATTAGCGAGGTGCTGCATTTCCCATTCATACGGATTCCAACCCTGATGCTCAACCCGGTACAGCAAATCACCGAACGGATTAACATCCAATACATAGGGACGACCGCCATGAGCCGGAACCAGCACATCCAGTCCAGCAACCATGGAGGCTGGAAAAACACTCATAGCGGCTTTCGCCGTAAGCTGGATCGATTCCACCGTATTCTGTGGTAATCCGGCTTCCTTCAGCGAGAGCCGCTCATTACGCAAATGCAAATTCGTAATGGGGCTGTGGCTCAAACGTAAAACCGCATGGCAAGCTTCTGATCCGCACACGAGTTGGCGCACATCATAAACACGCCCGTTCAGGGTCGCTTTGGGAATCCAGCGCTCCACATGTACCCCTTCCAGGCATAGCCAGTTAAGGATAGCATGAATGTCCTGCTTATCCGTATAACGACGCAGTCGTCCGGCATTATAATACACGCGCTGTCCGCGTATGATTTCCGTTCCAATCGTGGTCACCGCCAGTTCCGCGTGTGTATGGGGATGTACCTGATAGGCCATGACACCAGAAGCACCAGACCCACAAAATATTTTCACAAATACGCGGTGAAACCCGCTCTCCTTGATTGCCGCGTGCAGATCGACAACATCATGAAATGCACCACCTGAAGATGCAAGCACTGGCGGGACTCTTATATCTGCCTTGCTTAAATCGGCGCTGCAACGCCGTTTGTCGAACATCACGGCCACTTCTGCCGGATCGTTCATCCAGTATGATGAGGGCCAGAGCAGAGACACTTCATCCCGCAGCCAGGCCAGCAGACGGCAATAGCCCCGGAACCATTGTGCCGGGTGCCAAATACGACCGTGCTGCTCCTGTAGACGTCGCGCTTCTGCCGCCGATATACTTGTGCCTTGTGTCCATTCGGGCCATGGCAACAGAGAATCGTCTCCCTCACCATCCGAGGCGCCCAGAGCAATCAACTCACGCTCTACCTCAAAGCTTTCGCCCGGTGCATCCAGACGAAGCATCGGACCACTGTTCATCTGCCCCGCCAGTAACTGATCAATGCTCTCTTGCACAAAGGAACTGCCATTCACGCTATCATGCGTAGCTCGCGCGGCTATTCGCGCCATCAGCTCGCTCAGACCTTGTTTCTGCCGAATAGCTTCCAGCACATTCTTATAGGAGACCTCCAGAGCGGGTGGGAGCATTAATCTGCTTCGCGCCTCCTGTAGTCCGGTAGTTCGACGATTCCCCGGATTACCGAACAAGATAAACGGCTCGCTGACATTACAGTCTGACATTCTAACCATAGAGCCGCCTCACTTTAGATCATTTTAATTTTTGAAAACAGTCCGTTTTAAGTCCATTTGTACAAATTACTCAGTCAGTGATGGATAACGCCAATCATCTTCCTCATCCGCTTCTTGTTGATCTTCCACGTTCACAGATAGACCCGAGCTTTTCCAACGTTGCATCATTTCACTAGACATATAATGATAGCTCAAATCCAGATGCTTCAGTCCTTTTATACTTTCACTAGCCAGCAGCGCTTCTGCACCTTTATCAGACAACGTACCTTGTGAGAGATCCAGCACTTCCAGTTGTCCAATCACAGGGGCATTAGCTGCTGCAATTGCAATTTCATCCTGTATTTCACTATCTTTCAGTCCCAAGTATGTAAGTTTGGGAAAAGGATTGCTATTCAAAAACGGCAAAACATCTTTCAGGTTACCGTCAAAACCATAGTTATCGACACCCAAATACAGTTCCAGCTTGCGCAGTTCAGGCAGTTCTGCATTGTGTATTTGCTGAAGAACGCTCACAGGCAGGCCGCCACAAATAATAACCAATTCCTGAAGGTGGTTATGACGAAGTGGTTCCAGACTCAGGTCCTGGCTTCCTTTGATATGAAAGGACTCCAACGCTGGAAACGCTTCTAATAATGGGGATAGATTCGTCTGGTTAATCCATGAAACCTCACACTCATCATATTCCATATCACCAATAAACAGCTTGCGTAACTTAGGAAAATGATCTTTAAGCTTCACTAACACTGGGATGAAATCATCTGGTGAGCTCTCATAGGCTCCACCCCAATCTCCAATGATCAGATCCGTAACTTCCGCGCTCTCCGGCTTGGCTGCCAGTTCCTCAAGCAATTTAGCCATCGTTTGGCCACTCTCATAAGCTTCAAAATCTACTACCAATTTTACTTCCATCTTACAATTCCTCCGATCACTTATCTGAGAATGTAATAAAACTTGAAAACTATCTATTTCCAATTTAGTCTATCCTATTCTACCAATGTTCGTCAAAAATAGTCCTATATCGACATCAATCCTATGTAAAATGTGCTCAATGAAATCAAAACAAGACAGCCCACTAAGCAGGCTGTCTTGCGCATATGTCTGTAATACATTACTACTATTATATAGTAGTAATTCTAGAACCAAATTATTGGCTAATTGTAATCGGTGAGTTATCGGACAGCAATGCCAGATTATTCACAATCACATTCTCCTCATTGCTCAAGCCACTGGTAACGAGTGTTTGTGAACCTGCCGTCTGAACAGTCTTCACTTCCTTACGTTTCGCATGGTCTCCGTTTACAACATATACATATTCTTTACCTTGATCCTTTTGAACTGCCGCAGTAGGAACCACAATGCCTTCTTGTGCATTGGCAGCGACAAAGCTGATATCAGCCAACATGCCGGATTTCAATTTTGTGTCTGGATTCGCAACTGAGATTTTTACAGGATAGCCTTTTCCACTTGCATCCAACGGGCTTACATTTTTAACTGTACCTGTTGTTACAATGTTGGACGCTGCAACACGAACCTGTACCTTGTCACCTACTTTTACATTGTTGATCTGTTCCGCTGGAACATAGATTAATGTATTGACCGTACTCAGATTCGCAATGACCAACGCAGGAGATTGAGCGGATACCATTTCGCCCACTTCTGCATTTTTCGTACCCACAATACCATTAATCGGTGATGTAACAACGGTGTCATCCAATGCATCCTGAGCAATGTTTACATTCAGCTGAGCCTGCTTAAGAGATTGTTGGCTGGACTCGATGACCGCAGTATTTTGAGATACTTTGAGTTGGTTTTGCGCATTGCTGTAGCCACTATTGGCATTACTGTAGCTATTTTTTGCTGAATCATAGCTGTTGCGAGCTGTAGTCAAGGCCTTCTGCGCAGCTACCAACTGATCTTGTGCATTAGCCTGCGCATTTTGTGCATTATTGTAAGCCGCTTCCGCATTCACAACTGCTGTTTTGGCTTGTTCTAATTGTGCTTGAGTGCTCGCACCTGCATCAAATAGACTTTGTGTACGTGTTACATTCTTCTGTGCATCTGCCAAAGCTTGCTGCGTTTGTTTCACCGTATTGGCTGCCGAGGAGACACCATGTGTTGCTTGTTCTACGGCTGTAGTGGCTTGATTAATAGCCCCCTGTGCCTGATTGATTGCACTTTGGGATTGAATCACGCCGCTCTTGGACTGCACTAAGCCCGAGTTTGCTTGAACCATCGTAGATTCGTGGGATGCTTGAGCGGTACTTACTCCGGCTGCTGCCGCAGCTGCTGCGGCGCGGGCTTTCGCAACATTATTCCGCATGTCTTTATCATCAAGCTTGAACAGTACTTGGCCCTTTTTAACCTCGGAGCCAATATCCACAGGCAGCTCAACCACTTTACCGCCCACTTTAGGCACAATGTTCACCGTCTCCGAAGGTGTTACCGTTCCTGTATAAATATTTCCCTGTCCGATGATGCCTTGCTGTGCTTGGCTGATTTTAACCGGAACGACCATGTCCTGAGCCGCCCCGCTATTACTGGAGCAGCCTGCCAGCACTGCGCCGCCGAGCACTAAAGCCGCTAATGTACTTTCTACTCTCAATATTTTCATGATAATTCCCTTTCTTTCTGTCCGTGGAAATAATGTAAGTCATCCAGTCGATATTTTGTACTTCACTTATTAAGTTTCCGGCTGTGTCTTTGCTTTCTTCCTCTGAATAAACAAAAAGATGAGTGGAATTGTGCAAAACAGCGGTATGGATGAAATGAGGAACGTATCCCCAATTCCTCTTGATGTAGCATCCAGTGTTATTAAACTACTTATGGATGACATCCATGAGCTGCCCAATGTCGCTTGTAGCGCATGAGCCGAGTCTGGTGTAATAGACTCCGAAATTTGCTGGGCATGAGCAGCCGAACGGCTTTGCATAATGGCGGTTAGCACCGCAATCGCCATAGATGCAGCCACAGTACGTACCAGATTGGACGCTGTAGACGCATTGGCTACCTTGCTCGGATGAACGGCATTCATGCCGACCGTGGATAATGGCATCATGCAAATACCAATTCCCAGACCCCGTAATGCCATTACGGTTTCCAACCAGGCATGCGAAGTATCTGGCGTAAGCTGGTGAAGATGATAGGTCATAAAGCTGGTTAGCGTCAGGCCCACAAGTCCCAAAGGCACAATGCCGAACTTATCGAACAGCTTCCCGGCAATAGGCATCATAGCCGCCATGGCAATGGCCTGTGGAATGAGGATAATACCGGTATCAATCGGTGACACACGCTGGATATTTTGCAAAAACAACGGTGTTAGGAACGTTCCTCCGTACATCCCCATCATGACCAGACTAGAGGCAATAACACTAATCGTATACTTTGAATTCTTGAATAATGAGATTTCAATTACAGCATTATCCTTGCCGCTTTCTACATAGATCAGAAAAACAAGTGCCCAGAAAGCAATAAAAAGCAGGGATACAATTCCAAAAGAAGTCCAGCCATCACGCTGGCCGTTTGTCAATGCGTACAAGAGTGTTCCCGCACAAGTTGCCGCCAGCAAAAAGCCCGGTAGATCAAACGGCTTCGGCTCTACTTTAGGCGGTTCTTTGATTAGAAGAATAACCATTAAAATTGCAAATAAAGCAACTGGCACACTGACAATAAACAAGAATCGCCAGTTAAACCACTCAATTAAATATCCGCTGAGCGTAGGCCCTACAGCCGGCGCTGCCATTGCAGCGATCCCCCATATACCAAGGGACATACCGATTTGTTCACGCGGCATAATTTTGTAAATAATCGTCATACTCAGCGGCATAATAACACCACCGCCCAGACCAGCCAGCACCCGTGCTGCGATCAGGGAAGAATCACTCCATGCAAAAATACATATTCCCGTTCCCAGCGAAAATACGCTGAGCGCAAGAATCAAAAACTTTTTGTATCCGAGGCGCTGCTCCATATATCCGGTAATCGGTACGATTACACCAGATGCAAGCGTGTAACCTGTAATAACCCACTGAATACGTGTCGTCGTAGATCCTAAATCTGTCGTCAATCTAGGAATGGCGACATTGATCAGACTGTTGTTCAGAATGGCGACAAAGGCGCCTAAAACGATAGCGAAAAAGGCAAGCCAGCGTTCTTTGGAAGAATCTGTCGAAGGAGCAGCAGCAATATCATTGGCAGCCACATGGACCCCTCCTTTTTAAGGTGTATGAATTTTTACTTCCACGTTCGTTCCAGGAATAAGCCTCAGATCCTTCGGCTTGTTCACAGCAATCTCTACAGGCACACGCTGAGTCACCTTGTTAAAGTTACCACTTGTGTTCACTGCAGGAACGAGTGAGAACACGGCGTTGGAGGCTTCGCCCACTTTACGAACTTTACCCTGAATCACCTGATCACCTGCTGCATCAAGCGTAATATCAACAAGCTGTCCTGGTTTAATACGGTTAATATCAGTTTCTTCAATATTCGTAGATACGTACAAGCTGTTCATATCCACCATAGTTGCAACAGCACTACCCGGCGATCCGATTTCATGCTCTTTCGAATAAATCTTAATGACGGTTCCGTTGATCGGCGCGCGCAGTACGGACTTGCTGATCATGCTCGCATCCAGCCCCGATACATCCTGCTCGGCAATCGGTTCATTACGCTGAACAACATCTCCTTCTTCCACATCAATGTGGCTAATTTCTCCAGAGATTTGCGGCATTACCTTATATTGATCGGCTTGAATGCGCGCATCGTCACTTTTAACAAAGTGTGTTGCTTGATACCAATAATAGTAGCCAATAGCTCCACCACTCAGAATGAGCAGTACAATGAGGATTGGCAATACAGTTTTCTTACTCACTTCTTCCACCCCTGTTGTCCAAAAAATTTTTATTATTCAACGCTAATATTTTAAAATTGAAATATTAGGCCATTAAACCAAATAGAGAACGTAAATAAACACATGGCATCATTCCATGCAAAAGACAGGACTATCTTATGTACATAGGACAATCGGATCCATGGTCCACAAACCGCCTTTTATATTTAAATATTTTCATATAACTATTGTACATTGAAATATTATAGATATATTTATCTATTCAGGCAACATAAATTTTCAGTTTTTTCATAATTTTTTTTCATAAAAAAGAACCTTGTTTCCAAGGTTCTTTCACGAAAAGGGATAGTTTACAATTAAAGGGTTACACAGTAACGTTAAGAGAAAGGCGTAGGTACAGCTGACCGTTGTTTGCAGTTTTTCGCCTCCTGCCCTTCCTTCGTGTTCTTATTCATTCTGTTTCCCTGAGAAACTTGCTCCCCTATGCACCCCCCGCAACGGCAGCGTTCTGCCGTCCCATGTACATCCTCTTGGGAATCCCGTAATAGCCGTACGTAATCCAGAGATTGCTGTAAAGAAGCAGGTCCCGGAATGAAACGGACCTTCTTGCCTTCCAGCAGACAGTATACCTCAATAAGCTGAGGAAGAGCTCCAAATGCATAATAACAAAATACATTTGTCATATGTTGGAATGTACTGACAACGTTAGGATTATAGTCAACGATGTACTTTTGAATGAGCAGGGAATCTGCTTCTGCTGATAGTTGCCAAGCAGCCTGAACAATAAGCGAAATATTGACCTCTAACTCAGGCACAGACGTACAAAATTGTTCATACAGCATCACAGGCACCATCAAGTCATTATTTAAGCCACAAATTTTTGACAACTCACCTGACACTTTATTTTTGACATCCCAATAATGGAACAAAGATTCAAAGCTGTCTGACTGCTTGGGCCACCATTTCTCCAGCACATACTGGACAGGGACTTCCCGCCGTACCTTTACTTCCATTCCAAAGTATTCGTTGAGCGCATGCCCTACTGCATATTGAACCCGTTGCCGCCAATTCCAGCCCTCACGCCCTCTTTTCCTCTGTGATTGACGGATTGGCTGTGGAGTTCTCCACATCTCCTCCAGATGATAGTCGTGCAGAAGAGGAAAGCTGCTTAAGCTATCGCTATTGCGCATACCTATCCCTCACTCTCTTCTCAGGACACTTCAATACCAGCCTGTGCAAATTGTCTTCCGTAAGCTCGGCAATTCTCCTTGTCATCATCCAATGGATTGAATTCAATCTTCAGACTCTCTTGAATGACCGATGCACCGCGTTCTTTGACTTTTTCCTCTACCAAGTCCACTGCGCCACAGAATTGCGTATAAGATGTATCTCCACTGCCAAATACTGCGGTCTTTTTACCAGACAAATCAAGTTCGTCTAGTTCCTCGTAAAAATCCAAAAATTCATCAGGAAGCTCACCATCTCCCCATGTATATACACCCAGTAGGAACCCGTCATATGCGAGCAGTTCTTGCGCGCTGCAATCATACGATGCCTTCAACTCCGCCTCATGCCCTGCCTGACGAACGCCCTCGGCGATCAATTCCGCAATTTCCTCTGTATTACCGGTCAAACTGGCATAAGCAATCATGATTTTACCCAAGTTCATCCCTCACCTTTATTTGAAATATGGGATGCTTTCACTCCCTGTTACTCAAATAATATTTGATAATGATTCTCATTGTCAAATATTAATTTCAAAAACTAGCTTTAATCTTGGGGAGATATACGCAAAACAGCCGCATTACATGCGACTGTTGGCTGATAAACTCTATGGATAAGCACATTAAATTAGAGGCTTGTTTAATTAAGTAGAATTTCAGCTGTGTTGATAAAAAATATTATGTACGTACAATCCAATCCGTTTTTCATTATTATAATAAAAAACGGATTGTTGTACGTACAAGTGGGATTGATTTCATTCTAATATGGAAGCGCTATAATTACAAGTACATCCAAGAAAAAATATTTTAGACCATTTGACTACTTACTTATTTATGTAATCATTCGATTGTTGCTGAGGTTTGTTGTACAATAGACTCCATATGGGGATTTCTGTGCAGCTTGCTGCCTGAATCCTGAATTGACTGCTGAAGGATGGATTGTACATGTATGTAGCACAAGAATGGAAAGACTATGAAGTAATGGATACAGGCGGTGGTGAAAAACTGGAACGTTGGGGTGATATTGTCCTGCGTCGTCCCGATCCGCAAATCATATGGCCTTTGGCCCAGGAAACAGCCGAATGGCGTAATGTTCATGGGCATTATCACCGTAGTTCCTCCGGTGGCGGCAACTGGGATATGAAAAAACCTATCCCCGAGCGCTGGACAATTAGCTATGGACCGCTTAAATTCCACATTAAACCGACCAGCTTCAAGCATACCGGTCTTTTTCCGGAGCAAGCAGCGAACTGGAGCTGGATGATGGATAAAATCAAAGGCGCAGGCAGACCGATTTCCGTACTGAACCTGTTTGCATACACGGGAGGAGCCACTACTGCTGCTGCGTATGCTGGAGCCAGTGTAGTTCACGTGGATGCCGCCAAAGGCATGGTACAGTGGGCAAAGGAAAACGTTCAATTGTCTGGTCTGGCTGACCGTCCGGTACGCTTCATTACGGATGACGTATTCAAGTTCGTGCAACGGGAACAACGTCGGGGCAACCGTTATGATGCCATTATCATGGACCCTCCTTCTTACGGACGCGGACCGAACGGAGAAACTTGGAAGCTTGAAGAAAGCTTATACCCGTTTCTCGAATCCTGCATGAGCATCATTTCGGATCAACCGCTGTTCATGCTGATTAACTCCTATACTACAGGCATTTCGCCTACTGTATTGCGCAACATGCTGAGCATGACCATGCAACAAAAGTACGGCGGTCAAATTAGCGCTGGTGAAATCGGATTGCCGATCACACGCTCGGGATTGAATTTGCCTTGTGGTATTCTCGGACGCTGGGAGGCTTAAATTCCTCTTATGACTCAAAATGAACTTACCCGGCATGAGCATGCACAGCCAAATATTCCTGTCCTATATGAGGACAATCATGTTTTGGCAGTTGTAAAGCCTGTCAATGTTCCAACACAAGAGGATGCCAGTGGTGATCCTGATCTGTTGTCTTTGCTCAAGGAAGATCTAAAAATCAGACACAATAAGCCTGGTAACGTTTTTTTGGGCTTAGTTCACAGACTGGATCGGCCTGTAGGTGGGGCCATGATTTTTGCTAAGACGTCCAAAGCTGCTTCTCGCCTGTCAGAGTCGGTACGAAGTCGTCATTTTCACAAACTGTATACCGCAGTTCTGAATGGCGTTCCGACGGACCCACAGGGCCGTCTAACCCATTACTTGCTAAAGGATAGCCGAACCAACACGGTTCAAGCGGTTCGACCTGGCACAGCTGGTGCGAAAGAAGCCATTTTGGAGTACGGCGTGATCGGACAAGCAGATGGACTCAGTCTCGTGCAGATTAAGTTGCACACCGGACGCTCACACCAAATTCGTGTGCAAATGCAGGCGATCGGCTGTCCCCTCTACGGTGACCAAAAATATGGCGGTCATCTGAGCCGACCCGGTCAACAGCTGGCGCTCTGGTCTTTACTGGCTGGAGCACCGCATCCGGTTAGCAAAGAAGATATGAGATTTCACTCGTTACCTCCAGTCCAATTTCCATGGAATGAATGGCCCAGGTCGCTTTATGAGAATATGATTACGTCTGAAATTTGAACCGGAAAGCCCTGCCCTATCTGAATATTGATCTTCAACCCCATTTGCACAAAGAACCTGCAACGCATGTGAACAAACATGCATTCCAGGTTCTTTTTTTGCAGAAAATTAAATTAATGCGTCATCTCATTCTTTTATGACGAGGAAGCCACGGACTGCCCCTTCTTGCTGTTTACCAGCTGTTGACGGGGATGGGCGTTTTGTGCATTCGTATTTTTGATGAAAAATGCTAAAATCAGAGCGGCCACACTCAACGCTGTTGCAATGATAAAAGCCGAGTTAATCCCATAAATCGTAGCTTGATTACCTGCAGCCAGCATCCCCGCTTTATCCGTCACGCTTAGTCCCTCAGATGTAACAATCGATGTCAAGCGGTTGCTGCTTTGTGTGGACATCACTGTCACCAGAATTGCCGTCCCAATCGAGCCGGAAATCATACGCAGCGTATTACTCATCGCCGTACCATGTGCATTCAATCGTTGCGGAAGCTGATTCAACCCGGCCGTTTGGATCGGCATCATCAGCAACGACATCCCGAACATCCGCACCGTATAATTAATTAACAGTGTCATATAGGTGGTTGTTTCGGTTAACCGCGTAAATTCCCAAGTCGTTATAGCCATAATCAGCAAGCCAATTACAGACAACCAGCGTGCTCCAATTCGGTCAAAAATAGCCCCCGTTACAGGAGACATGAGCCCCATTAGAATCGCTCCTGGTAACATCAGCATACCGGACTGGAGCGGTGTAAAACCCCGAATATTTTGCAAATAAATCGGAAGCAATATCATACCGGCGTACAAAGCCATCGTCACAATCACATTAATGATTGTCGTCAAGCTGTACACATCGTATTTAAAGATACGGAACTCCAGCATAGGCTCATCTGCCTTCAGTTGGCGAACAATAAACAAAATAAGCGCAATTGTCCCAACGATAAGCGTAGACAGGACTGGAATACTTCCCCAACCTGATGATCCTGCATCACTAAAGCCGTATAACAGTCCACCGAAACCGAGCGTAGACAAAATGATGCCGGGAATGTCCAGCTTTGGCTTGGACTGCTCCGTTACATTTTTCAGAAAAATAAACCCGATCACAATTGAAATTACTGATATCGGCAGGATGATCCAGAACAATACCCGCCAGTCATAATGCTGTACTATATAACCGGATAAGGTGGGCCCAATGGCTGGAGCAAAACCCATCGCAATCCCCAGGGTTCCCATCGCCCGGCCACGACGCTCTATTGGGTAGATGTTCAAGATAACGACCATCATTAAGGGCATCATGATACCAGCCCCCGCGGCCTGAATAAGCCGACCGATCAGCAATATGCTGAAGCTTGGTGCTATAGCACATAACAGCGTCCCGATTGAAAAAATAGTCATCGCGCTAATAAACAATTTACGAGTGGAGAAACGGGCAATCAAGAACGCGGTCACCGGGATCAATACCCCATTCACGAGCATAAAGCCCGTGCTGAGCCACTGAGCTATATTGGCATCTATATTCAGATCACTCATCATTTTCGGTAAAGCCACACTGATCAACGTCTGATTTAATATCGCTACAATCGCGCCAATCAACAGAGCGGCCACAATGGGTGCTCTGCGTACATTACCTGGTAGTGTCATTTGAGGACTGCTCAAGTTGATTCATTCCCTTCGGTGTTAATTTCATGATCATTTGTTTATGGATATCCAGGACCATCTCTAGCTGCTCCTTCGGGATGTCCAGAATGGGCAAGACTCGCTCCATCCACATGGCGTCTACTTTTTGCATGATATCTTTTCCTTCCGGCGTAAGCGTCAACACTAAGGATCTACGGTCATGCTCATGCCGTCCGCGAGCAATATATCCCGCCTTGGTCAAGCGGTCAACCACCCCACTCATAGAGCTGCTTCCCACATGCGCTATGTCTGCCAACTCGGATAACCCGATGTTGGGGCGTTTATTCAGAATTGCCAAAGCCATATGCTGAATGGCCGTCAGATCCAAATGCTGCTCCTCATTCCAGAAGGCATAAAATATCGTTTTGTTAACCTCCCTTACCGATTGAATAATCCGGTACACCTCAAGTCTGTCTTCCTCTCTGTCACTCACTGAAACCATCCTTCTTTCTAATACCCAATTCACAATCCATATACATAAACAAGCAACTATTTATAGGCGAATTGTTATTTATTAATAACTATTATTTTATCATCTCTTATGTAAATGTCAACATTCACCCAAATATCACCTATACTTCAACACAAAAAAGGCGCGGTATGAATACCACGATAGGTATTTACATCCGCGCACTCCTACTTACCTTAAAATGATAATCTGCTGCGTACAGCTACTTTTCAAGTAGCCACCATTCTAGTTATTCTGCTCGCTCTATTGGTTCCTTTACTCCCTCAGCCTCACTTGTCATTACTGAAGTCTTCGCCTTCGTTGTAATTTTCCCCAACAAATAAACCAGCAAATTTTGATTGTGCTGAGAAATTCGGTTTAGTGCAGAACCCAGAAAATCATCCCGTATTCGTAATCCACGCTCTACTTCTTCTCTCCCTTGATCCGAAATGACAATCCATACAATTCTACGGTCTTTTACGTCTCTGAAACGGGTGACCAGTCGATTCCGTTCCATCCGATCCAGCAGCATCGTAACCGCGGCTGGTGTGGTGGCGAGATATGGGATTAGTTGAGACGGTTTCATACGGCCGTATTCGTTCAAAACCTCCAGCACCGTAAGTTGAGCTTCGGTTAGTGATGGAGCCAGCTGCTGCTCCATATGAACCTTATAATCCTTAGCCATTCTGGACCAGATTTTAGCAAATTCGGTCGTTTGCATTTTGCCTCACTCCTTTAAATAACAGGGTCAGTAAAAGCATCAAAGTTACCGTATGGGCCACCGTCCGGATTGTATTTCATCACATTAAATTTTCGCCATTCAGCCCTGGTTTCCTGCCGTTTTTGGAGCACGAAATGAAAAGGGGAAGGAAGTCTCACCTCGGTTTTGAAGACTGGTCAGAGTTCGACAGCATGACGGCAAAAAGGTCCTCATTCGTGCCGGAATGGCACGAGAGGACCTCTCTTTTTCGAGCTAATAAGCGCTTGACTTTCCTATTATTCTATGGACTGAGAAGCTTGCGGCTCACTACGCAGCAGCACATTCACAATTTCGTCCTTCTTCTCCACTGGAGCCAGCAGCTTACCTGTATCCTTTCGGTCGGTCAAAGGAGCCTTTTCCGAAAGGAAGGACATCGTTTGTCCTTCTGCTGTGATTGCAAATAATTGAACAGCTTCACGGCAATAGAAGGCAGCCACGATTCGAGTTCCATTCGAACGTACTCGTTTGCCTTCCTTGAACTCAAAGGTAGTGATACCTTTGCCGCCTCTTCCCTGTGTAGGATAGTCCAACAGAAGCGTACGCTTACCATAACCAGACTCGGTCAGCACCAACACTTCTCCTTCATCCTCTTCTACCCATAACGCCGCGATAATTTCATCGCCTTCCGCTAGCTGTATACCTTTGACACCAGCCGAGACGCGACCCATCGCATTAACCTCTTGCTCCTTGAAGCGTATACTCATACCCGCGCGGGTAATCAGCATAATATCCCGGGTACCCTCGCTTAACGTTACCGATAATACCTCATCGTCCCCTGCTACTTTGCAGGCGGCTACGGCACTAGAACGTTTTGTAGCATATTCTTTTAATTCTGTACGCTTTACTTGGCCCTTCTTTGTTACAAATACTAGGCTTTTTCCTATTTCCTCGATGTTTTTGAGCGGAATAACACTTACGATACGATCTTCCTTCGATAACGGAATGACGTTGACAATTGGTGTGCCCGGCTCTTTCCACTTATACTCTGGCACCTGATGTACAGGCAGTAAAAAATATTGTCCGCGCTGGGTGAAGACGAGCAATACATCCAGCGTATTCACATCAAGCAATTGGGTAACGTAATCCCCTTCTTTAACACCGGAACTTGAACGTTCCCCGCCTGAACGAGTGAATGACAACATACTTGTACGTTTCACATAGCCATCTTTTGAGAGTGTCAGCAACACATCCTCTGCTCCCACCATGACTTCCAGGTTCACCTTAATCTCTTCTACCTCGCCCTGGATATCTGAACGACGGTCAATGCCGTACTTTTCGCGAATTTCCAACAGTTCCTTGCGAATCAGGCTGATCAGCTTGCGATCACTTTCCAGAATAGAACGATATTGCGCGATTTTTTTCTGGATATCACCCAGTTCTTTTTCAAGCGTTGTGATTTCCAGATTGGTGAGACGGTACAACTGCAAGGTCAAAATAGAATCTGCCTGCCGTTCGCTAAAACCAAACATCCATTGCAAATTATTTTGTGCGTCCTGACGATTTTTGGAAGCTTTAATGGCTGCGATGACCTCATCCAGAATGTTCAGTGCTTTGACCAAACCTTCCAGCACATGGGCACGATCCTCTGCCTTTTCCAGTTCATACTGGATACGGTGAGTGACAACTTCGCGTTGATGGGCGATATACGCTTCCAAAATGGACTTCAGCCCAAGCTGATGTGGCGCCTTGTTCACAATGGCTACCATGTTGAAGTTATATGCCACCTGTAGGTCGGTTTTTTTCAGCAAATAAGCTAAAATCCCTTCCGCATCGGCTTCCTTCTTCAGTTCCACAACGATGCGCAAACCATTTCGTCCACTTTCGTCACGAACCTCGGCAATCCCTTCCACCTTTTTCTCCAGACGGATATTTTCCATGGCGGTTACGAGCCTTGATTTGACGATCTGGTATGGGATTTCGGTAATGACCAGCTGCTGCTTGCCTCCGCGCAAAGACTGAATTTCCGTTTTGGAACGAATATAAATGCGTCCTTTTCCCGTGCGATAAGCGTCCTTGATGCCTTCGCCACCCATAATGAGTCCGCCCGTCGGGAAATCAGGACCTTTAATAAAGGTCATAATCTCTTCCAGCTCAATCTCGGGCTTTTCCATCACCGCAATGCTGGCATCAATAACTTCGCGTAAACTATGTGTAGGAATCTCTGTCGCAAATCCCGCAGAGATCCCACTGGAACCGTTCACCAACAAATTTGGATAACGAGACGGCAACACAACAGGCTCTTTGGCCGAGTTATCAAAATTGTCCTTGAACAAAACCGTACGCTTTTCAATATCGCGCAGCATTTCCATTGCGATCGGAGACAAGCGAGCCTCCGTATAACGCATAGCTGCCGCCGGATCATCATCCTGAGAGCCCCAGTTACCGTGACCATCCACAAGCACGTGACTCATTTTCCAAGGCTGCGCCATCCGTACCATGCCGTCGTAAATCGACGAGTCACCGTGGGGGTGGTAATTACCCATAACGTCCCCAACGGTTTTGGCTGATTTACGATATGCTTTATCCGGCGTATTGCCCGAATCGTACATTGCATACAGAATACGACGTTGTACGGGTTTTAATCCGTCCCGTACGTCGGGTATCGCCCGATCCTGAATAATATATTTGGAATATCGGCCAAAGCGGTCACCGACCACTTCCTCCAGAAAAGCTGGCAAAAACTGCTCCGATAAGCTCATGTATACACCTCTTTTGATAGCACTACTCTACGTATTCCGTGAAATCTACGTTTTCCACGATCCAGCGCTTGCGCGGATCCACCTTATCACCCATCAAAGTGGACACCCTGCGTTCAGCCTTGGCTGCATCCTCTATCTGAACGCGTAACAAGGTGCGTGAATCGGGATTCATCGTTGTTTCCCATAACTGATCAGGGTTCATTTCCCCAAGTCCTTTATAGCGCTGAAGCTCAAAATTTCGTCCAAATTCTTTTAAATAATTATCAAGCTGCTCGTCAGTCCAAGCATAACGCACCGTTTCGAGCTTACCCGACTTTCGAGTTATTTTATACAATGGCGGTTGAGCAATAAATATGCGTCCTGCATCAATAAGCTCTTTCATGTACCTATAAAAGAACGTCAACAACAGCACTTGAATGTGTGCACCGTCTGTATCTGCATCGGTCATAATGATGATTTTGGAATAATTGCTGTCTTCCAGCGAAAACTCTGTTCCTACCCCCGCACCAATAGCTGCTGTAATAGCACGGTACTCATCATTCTTCATAATATCCGCCAGTTTGGATTTTTCCGGATTCATCGGCTTGCCCTTAAGCGGCAATATGGCCTGAATTTTAGAATCCCGTCCCTGCTTGGCTGATCCTCCAGCCGAATCGCCTTCCACAATAAACAACTCATTACGTGTAAAATCCTTGGACTGCGCAGGCGACAGTTTACCATTCAAATTGGAACTTTCACTGCGCTTTTTACCGGAACGCATCTCATCTCGAGCTTTACGTGCAGCTTCACGCGCTCTGGATGCTTGAACTGCCTTCTTGATCAAAGTTTGTGCTATCTGCGGATTTTCTTCCAAAAAACGCTGCATCTGCTCAGATACGATGGCATCCACTGTACTCCGTGCCGAAGCGCTACCCAGCTGATCCTTTGTCTGGCCGACAAATTCAACTTCAGCCATTTTGACACTGATTACAGCCATCATGCCCTCACGTAGATCGTTGCCCTCCAAGTTTTTATCCTTTTCTTTCAACATCACCGTTTTGCGCGCATAGTCGTTCATGACACGAGTGTAAGCGGTTTTGAATCCCGTTTCATGCGTACCTCCGCCACGTGTCGGAATGGAGTTAACGAACGAAGCAATCGTCTCTGTATAACCCGCATTGTACTGGATGGCAATCTCTACTTCAATGTCTTCTTTCTCGGCATTAAAGTGAATAACATCATGCAGCACATCCTTGCCCTCATTCAGAAAAGCAACAAACTGACTTGCGCCACCCTCATAAAAATACTCATCTGACTTTCCGCTGCGTTCGTCTTTAAGTTGAATACGAAGGCCCGAATTTAGAAAAGCAATTTCCTGAAGACGCTCAGCCAACGTATCGTAGTTAAAATGAATGCCTGCCTGAAAAACACGAATATCCGGTTTAAATGTAATTTTCGAGCCCGTCTTGTTAGTATTGCCCAGCACTTCAAGGCCTGTGGTCGGTTCCCCGACATGCTCCACGCCCTTCTTGTCCTGCCAATATTCAAACCGCTGACGGTGAATCTTGCCGTCCCGGTAAATTTCCACTTCAAGCCATTCCGAAAGAGCGTTCGTTACAGACGCACCTACACCGTGCA
Source organism: Paenibacillus sp. CH40 (assembly GCF_024213605.1). NCBI lineage: Bacteria > Bacillati > Bacillota > Bacilli > Caryophanales > Paenibacillaceae > Paenibacillus > Paenibacillus sp. CH40. The sequence goes on along the minus strand of NZ_JANAVQ010000001.1, from coordinate 1,044,095 downwards.
GACCCCCGGACTTTTTATATCCCGAACCGCCAAACTTACCTCCGGCGTGCAAAATGGTGAATACAACCTGAGGCGTAGGAATTCCCGTTTTGTGCATTCCTGTAGGAATACCGCGCCCGTTGTCTGATACTGTAACGGAACCGTCCTTATGCATTGTAATGTCAATGCGAGAGCAAAACTTGGCGAGATGTTCATCCACCGCGTTGTCTACAATTTCCCATACCAAATGATGCAGTCCCGAAGAACTGGTGCTCCCGATGTACATGCCCGGCCGTTTGCGAACTGCCACAAGCCCTTCGAGCACTTGAATGTCGTCCGCGCCATATTCTGAAGCTCCGCTTTGTGTGCCGGACACTCCCGCAGACAAGTCGATTTTGTCGACCATTCATGCTCCCCCTTTGTCTAATCGTAACCGTGTTTTGCCTTATTCTTGATGATTTTCACCAAAAATGCAAACAGATGTTTTCTTTTACCTTGTCCATTTTAATTCAATATATCCCGTTTCGTAAAGACGGCGAATGAAACAATCAATGCCGCAGCCCCCCAAATGCCCAGTACAGCTAAAGAAAAGGGTAAGGTCATTCCCTCAATCGGGGCGGGGCTTCCAGATAAATAATCGGTTAATTGGAGGTTAACCATAAATAAATATTTAGCACTCTGCCAAGATGAAGCCATGTTTGTCAAAATAGTGCCCGAAATAAGCGCAGCCATCATGACCACGATACTTGCCGCCGTACTTCGTACCAGGACAGATACCATAAAGGCTAACGAAGCTACCACAAGACTGACAAACCAGATCAATCCGGCTTGCAGCATCAGATAATGCCATTGTGGAATCGCATGTACAGCAGACAAATCCACCGTCGATCCAACAATTTGAAATCCGGTAAATACCGGAACATTAAAACCGCGAAAACCAAAAAACAAGCCTGATATAAGATAGCTAATTACAAATACAGCCAAAATGATGAGCGAGACGAACATATACAATGTCAGTAGCTTGCTCAGCAGTATTTTCCACCGCCTGACTGGGCGAGTCAGCAACATTTTTATCGTGCCTGTCGTCCGTTCTCCAGAAACCAAGTCGGAGGCAATGGCCATAATCAACAGCGGAACGAACAGATTTATGGAATTATCCATAAACTCTCTGGTAAAGGTGACGCCACTCGGCTCATTGGGATTCACATCATTCTCCAAATAATATTGCATCTGCTGCACAAAGACCCGACGATAGGTCTTCCATTCCTCGGGAACCCGGTCACTTCCCAGCGAGTTTTGATTATCGGTAATTGCCTGACGCAGTTCAAGCCGCCAATCATTGCCGAATTTTTCGCGATTGTTTTCTGCCACTTTCATCTGAGCGTACGTAAAAATCGGCACAAGCACAAGTAAAACAAGTAAAATGACATAAAATCGTTTCTTCTTAATAATTTTGAGCGTTTCATTTTGTACGAGCGGTAAAATGTTATTCAAGTATCTCACCTTCCGTCATTTTCAGGAATAGCTGCTCCAGTGTAGGGTTGATTTTGGTTACACCTTTAACGGAAATACCGGAAGCCGTCATTTGTGTCACCAGCTCCGCAATATGCTCTTCATCCATTTCTGTAAAAATTGCATCGGCTCCGCTGCCTGCAACAATGCTGTCATCAATTAATTCATCGGCGTTCGTAATCATTTGCACATGGGGAGAATTTTGCAATATCGCGAGACCCTGATCACGAGGCTCCAGTTGCCATACGGCCATGTGCGAGTGCGTTTCAACCAGTTCCCGCACACCACCTACAGCTAGCACCTTTCCCCGACTTATAATTGCCACCCGATCACATAGCAGCTGGATTTCGCTGAGCAAATGGCTGGAAACAAATACAGCCATGCCTTCTGCCGCTAGCAAACGGATAAAAGTTCTCATTTCCTTGATCCCCTTGGGGTCTAACCCGTTCGTCGGTTCATCCAAAATGAGTAATTTCGGTCTACCTAGCAAGGCTTGGGCTATACCTAGGCGCTGGCGCATTCCCAGAGAATACGTACTTACTTTATCGTGGATACGGCGATCGAGCCGAACCAGCTCAACGACTTCGCGGATACGCTGCTCGTCTACACCAGGCTGCATACGGGCAAAATGCTCTAAATTCTCCCACCCTGTCAGGTAGCTGTACACCTCTGGATTTTCCACAATAGAACCAATATGCCGTAAAGCCTGCTCAGGGTCACGATTTACATTATGACCACAGACGGTAATCGTCCCTTCCGTAGGCTTAATTAAATCGACCAGCATACGAATAGTCGTCGTTTTTCCAGCCCCATTAGGACCAAGAAATCCGAAAATTTCACCCGCACGAACGTCGAATGTGACATCATGAATGATCATTTTGCGTTTGATACGTTTCTTAACGTGCTGAACAGAGAGAACTGTTTCGGTATTGCTTCTGTCTCTGCCTCCGCTGCCAACCTGATTGGCGGAATGGAAACTGGACAATGCATCCCTTGATGTCGATTTTTCGGTTATTCCAGCCCCGGTCTTGTCAGCAGATTGGATGCTCATTGCTTGTTTCCTCCCTTTTTCACTTCAGCGGGTTGGCTACTTGTAGACTGTTGTTCGTTATCCACTTTATCGGCATCCTTCGTGTTTGCAACTGCAAACCCTTGCGCGATACGTTCAGCGATTGCCTGATAGCCCTGTCCGTTTGGATGAAAATGATCGGATGATAAATAGACGGGCAAATTTTGCTGGAATAAATCGAAAGTTGGAACCAGAGTCATATTGCTGTTTTGGTTGGTAATTGCCATGGCAGCCAGATTCCATTCTGTTACTACAAGATTACCGGGAATTTTCATTTCCTGCAGATCACTGAATGGATTATATAATCCGACATAGATAATTTTAGCATTCGGATTGATCTTCCCTACCTTTGTCAGCACTTTTTGCAGACGTTTGGCGGCATCAGGCACAGCTTTACGCAAACCACTAAGTGTAGGCGGCTCTTTGCCAGTTTGGGCAGCCTGAGCTCCCTGAAATAAATCATTTCCGCCAATCGAGACAATAATGACGTTAGCCTTTTTCAACACATAAGAAACACCAGGCTCATCCAGCTTGGTCAATAGTCCTTGAGTCGTCAGTCCATTAATTCCCAGATTATTTATGAGCTGAGCCTTATGGCCTTCCTGATTATTTAACAAGCTCACCGACCGACGCACAAAACCACTTCCGGAGTCATCCCCTGTACCTTTGGCTAGCGAATCTCCAATGGCAGCTACCCGAAACTCTCCCGTCTGATTAGTAGCGGATGGCGCAGTTTGTGTCTGCGATGAACCGGAATGTACAGGTTGATTGCTAACCATTGGCTCTGGAGCCGTGATACTTTGTACTGCTGTAATAAATCCGTACAATAATAGCAATGTGGCGGCAATGGAAACGGAACCGACAGACCGCCAAATCCATTTTGATGAATTCACTCGTGTTCCCTCCTGATAGCTTAGTGAAATAAACATAAAGCTTCTCATATCATTTTGCAAATAAACCGTTCGGAATAAAAGCTCAATAAATGTTTAGAGTCACATATAATTTCCCATGAACATGCAAAAAAGGATGGCAAATGACCATCCTTATATTATACTTTCTTGTGCGAACAGTTGATCTTCTCATCTCTAATCAGACGAATCAAACTATTTGCTATCAGGGATAAAACTTTTGATCCATTGTCCAAAACTGCCCGGATTTCGACTTTGAATCAGTACCGTTCCTTCACCGCGAAAGCGGCATACAAGTGCTTCTCCACTCGTTACGCTGGACAACCAGCCTTTAGATGCTTTTTCAATTTTATAATCCATATAATCCGGCCATGCCACCAGATGAGCATTATCAATAATACGCTCTTCTCCTGGTGCAATATAAATGGGATGAATGGCTCCATAAGAGGACAGGAATACCGTACCTCGACCACTGATTTCTACGATAAAAAAACCTTCACCGGAAAATAAACCTTTCATCAGGTTTTGCATTTTGGTGCTAACCTCAATGCCTTCTGTGCAAGCCAGAAAACCGTCCTTTTGGACGAACAGCCTATACGTGCCATCCAGTTCCACCGCTTGTACATCACCTATACTAGCAGGGGCTAACAACACCTCAGCCGGTCCCCGGGCTGCCCTCAGTTCTTGAAAAAAGAATTTTTCTCCGCTCAGCATTCTGCCTAAACCACGTAACAGTCCACCGTCTACCGTCCCCTTTATATCTACACTGGAAGACATGGAAACCATCGCTCCCATTTCTGCTTTAATCATTTCCCCGGGTTTCAACTGCACCTTGAGCATAGCAAAGGCACCTTCATGCACGATTTCGTAGCTCATTTGTTCACCTGGCTTTCCATAAGTAGTCTGCTATCCATTCAACTTGCTGCTATCATACTATAAAAACGTCCCTTATGTCTTTTCTGGTATAAAGCAGTGGTTATACCACTGGAGGATTAAGAGACACCAAAAGACCCGCTGAACGTGTCAGCGGGTCTCTAGATTAACGTCACGTCACTATCTTTTCGTAGCAGCGACATAACGTTGGGAACGTATTTACTATCAACTTAGTTACGTGTGAACTCTTGTACCCAATACCCATTGTAGTAAGCCACACCGATTTGTGTAAACTCTGCCTTCAAAATATTCTCACGATGTCCCTGACTGTTCATCCAGGCTTTCATCACTTCTTGTGGTGTTTGTTGTCCCATAGCAATATTCTCACCCGCATACGTATAAGTTACACCGAATTTTTTCATCATATCAAATGGTGAACCATAGGTCGGTGATGTATGGGAAAAGTAATTGTTCGTACTCATATCCTTCGCCTTGACTAAGGCTACTTCTGTAAGCTTCGCATTCGATGCGAGGGGCTTGAGACCTTTTTGGCTGCGCTCGTTATTTACAAGTTTTACAACCTCAGCTGCAAATTGGGACTTGCTGAGTTGTGCATCCGTACCTGCAGACTGACCAGCGCCTGAGTTTGTGTTTTGTTTTTGAGTCTGTTGCTTGGTACCAGACTGCGAAGCCTTTTGGCCACCCTGTTTGGTTGTTGTTTGTTTGCCGGATGAAGGATTTGCTGTTTTGTTTTTAGCCTTGTCCTTTTCAGAAACATCCTTAATTACGGTCTTTGTTATCGTAGTCGTCCCGTTGGACATATTGACGGTATATCCGTTATTTTGAAACCATTGTTGCAGTTGGGCAGTCAAATCGTCAGCTGGTGAAGCTGATGCCGGAACGATGAATCCTGCGGATAAAATGGCGCTAAGACTTCCCATCACCAGTGTTTTTTTCAACATATTCTTCATTTCGTCATCTCCTTGTTGTATAAATGCCTTGGTGTGAACGATTCTGGTTACAACTTTGTAATCTTTACTCTAGCAGTATATCATGTTTTATAGCAGGATCAATGGTATAAAAGTTGGAAAAAAAATAGCCCCGCTCGGAATAGACCATGCGGAACTGAGTTAAAAGTAGTGAGGCTTTAAGTATTAGATTGTCTTGTTATAGGCTGATTATCTAAGCTTTTTGCTGAAACGGTAGCCTTGCTTTTCAAAGCCGATTCGGTTGTAGAAAGCTCGGGCCTCTACTTGTTTGATGCGGTTATTCGCTCCGGTAATGAATAAATGATAGCATCCTTGCGCACGTCCCCACTCCTCACCACAAGCCACCAAGCGCTTGCCAATGCCCTCGCCGCGATACTCCCCGCTCACGACCAGCATGGTGATTTGTACGGCAGGATCAGGATAAGCCAAGCTTTGAGCCGTATGCATGCCGATTACTCCGACAACACGACCATCCATTTCTGCAACCATCATATTCGCTTGACTGTCCTCCCGCGCTGTTCCCATAACTTCTTTCATTACACCACAAGTCATCGGATATCCGACTTCTCTTAGTAGTCCAGTTACGGCTTCGCAATCGCCAAGCTCTACGGAACGAATTGTCAGTACTGGAATCATCACATTGTTAGACATGATTTACCTCCACTTTCAGCATATTAGCAGCTTCTTTGGCCGTCTTCCGTGCTGTTTCCACATCTTCTGCAGCGCTAAGCGCTACAGCCATCCGGCGTCCCGGCTTGGTTTCAGGCTTCCCGAACACTCGCACCTGTGTCCGGGGTAGCAATAATGCATCATGCAGACCGCTTATTACAAAATCCCGCGTAGTCACTTCTGCCTTCAAAGTAGCTGAAGCTCCTGGTGTAAGCAGCGTGACGGATGGCACCGGGAATCCGAGAATGGCCCGCACGTGAAGCGCAAATTCCGACAAATCCTGCGTAATCATGGTCACCATTCCTGTATCATGCGGACGAGGGGATACTTCACTGAATATGACGCCATCAGCTGTTAAAAATAGCTCTACGCCAAATAATCCGTAACCACCCAGTTCATCCGTTATCCTACGGGCAATGTCTTCCGCTTCCGAAAGCTGCTTGTCCGTCATGCCATGAGGCTGCCAGGATTCGACATAATCCCCATCTTTCTGAATGTGGCCAATCGGTGGGCAAAAAGTCGTACCCAAAACCGATCTGACGGTCAATAAGGTAATTTCGCTCTCAAACGGGACAAAAGCTTCAACAATGACACGTGTTGTTTTGGCACGCGCGCCTTCCAGCGCCGTATTCCAGCAGGATTCTGCATCTTCGATTGCCCGGCATACAGACTGCCCTTTACCCGACGAACTCATCAAGGGCTTGACCACGCATGGCGTGCCCAGCTCATGAACCGCCGACCGCAACTGCTCAAAGTTATCTGCAAAACGATAGGCAGCAGTCGGAAGCTCTAATTTCTCGGCAGCCAGCCTGCGGATACCTTCCCGGTCCATCGTAAGACGGGCGGCACGGGCCGTTGGTACTACGTGAAATCCTTCTTGCTCTAATTCTTCCAAAGCACCCGTAGCAATAGCTTCGATTTCAGGTACAATTATGTCGGGCTTTTCCTTACGAATTAGTGCCTTCAACGCCTCAGCATCCTGCATATCCAGACAGTGAGAGCGATGGGCCACCTGCATTGCTGGAGCCAGTTCATAGCGATCTACAGCAATACATTCCACGCCAAGCCGCTGAGCTTCAATAATGACTTCTTTTCCCAATTCGCCGCTACCCAGCAGCAGCATCTTCTTAGCCTTGGCAGAAAAAGGAGCACCCCACATCTTGAACTCTTCCCCCTCTGACGAAATTGCTCTGATCTCTTTTCATCTTTATTTTCAGGGTTTAGCTCCAAGAATGCAATAGTGCTCGGCATTAAAATTTACAAAAAACGCGATTTTTTGATCTTTTTTTTACAAAAATCTGAACTGTGCTTCCACCAGCCCCCGATATATTCCATGTTTTTTCATCAATTGTTCATGATTACCACTTTCTTGGATTTCCCCATGATCCAGTACAACGATATGATCAGCATTACGGATGGTGGACAAACGGTGAGCGACCATAAAAGAAGTTCTGCCTTCTAGTAAAACCTGAAGAGCCTCCTGAATTTTCAACTCCGTTTCTGTATCAATACTAGCTGTGGCCTCATCTAGGATAAGAATTCGCGGATTAGCCAGCAAGGCTCGAGCAAAGGATAAGAGCTGTCGCTGGCCCATGGACAGCATCCCCCCCCGCTCCTCTACCTCTGTTTCATAGCCAGCTGGCAAGTGAACAATGAATTCATGAGCATTGACCGCCTTCGCAGCCGCTTCAATTTCCTCATCCGTTGCATCCAAACGGCCAAATCGAATATTATCACGGATCGTCCCCGAAAAAATAAATGTATCCTGAAGTACGATGCTAATCTGGCTTCGCAAGCTCTCCACCGTGACATCACGCACATCATGACCGTCAATCGTAAGCCGCCCTGACGTAATGTCATAAAAACGGCTTAGCAGATTAATAATTGTACTTTTACCTGATCCGGTATGACCCACAAGCGCTATAGATTGACCCGCCTCGACAGAAAGATTAATACCTTTAAGCGCCTGACGTCCCTTTTCATACTCAAAAATGACCTTTTCAAATTGGATGTCTCCCCGAATGGGCGGCAAGGCTATTGCTCCCGGTTTGTTTGCAATATTCGGCTGTTCATCCATAAACTCAAAAATTCGTTCTGACGAAGCCATCGCAACCAGTAACTGATTATACATTTGGCCCAGCCGATTAATCGGCTCCCAAAAGTTTCCAACATAGTTGGCAAACGCAACCAGTAGTCCCACCGTAAGTTGGTCTGTCTGAATTAAATGCGCTCCAAACCAGAATAGCACAAGCGTACCAAATCCTCCGGTAATATCAATAAGTGGGCCAAAGACCTGATTCATGGCAGAAGCCTTATCCCACGATTTTTTGCTAGAGCTGTTCATGTCGTCGAAATAAGCCATGTTTTCCTGCTCCTGCGTATATGCTTGTGTCACACGAATCCCCTGAATAGACTCATTCAAATGAGAGTTGATACGCGAGTTCTTCATACGCACTTCTTGCCAAGCGCGGCGGATGCGTACGCGCAGCTTGGTCGAGATCAAAAACATGATCGGAACAGTGACAATTACCGCTAAACCGAGCTTCCAGTTAATAAGCAGCAAAATGACAATAATTCCGATAAGCTGTACGCAGTCAATCAGGACATTCACTGCACCGTTCGTAAATAGATCCTGTAGCGAGTTAATGTCATTCGTCACGCGCACTAATACAGAACCTGCCGGTCTCTTATCAAAAAAGTTAAAAGATAGCTTTTGAATATGCTTGAACAAATCTTCACGCAAATCGTAAATAACCCGTTGACCGATAATATTGGTGAATTTAATGCGGTACGTGCTGGCTGCCCATTGAATTAAATATAACAAGAGCACGGCACCCGTGATGAGCAACAGCAACTTTACGCTGGGCAGTGCAGGCCATGCGGGAGCAATTGCTTTATCAATGGCCAGACTGATCAAATAAGGAACCGTCAGTTTGGTAATGGTGCCGAGAATCATCATGACGAGAAGGATCGGCAAAATCTGACGGGCATAAGGCTTCATGTATGCCAACAAACGTTTGAATTCTGACCAGTTAAACGGTTTGTCAATGACATCATCATCTTGATAGACAAAGCGCTCATTCGTTGGTTTTTTTAACGGTTTGACTTTTTCTGCGGGTATATTCATGGTCTCACCTGCCCTTCGGATACACCGTCTGGAGCCTGAGCTATGTAATCGGCGTATTGAATATGATACACATCCTGATATGGACCTGGAGTAGCAATGAGCTGTTCATGTGTTCCACGCTGAACGATTCGTCCTTCCTCAAGCACAACAATTTCATTAGCATGACGAAGCGAAGAGATTCGATGAGCGATTATGAATGTTGTTCGACCACGCATAACCTCTTGAAAACCGGTCTGTATTTCATGCTCTGTTTCCATATCGACCGCACTGGTAGCATCATCCAGAACCAGAATCTTCGGATTTTTGAGTAGTGCGCGCGCGATGGCGATCCGTTGTTTCTGTCCTCCGGACAGTCCCAATCCACGTTCTCCGACGACAGTGTCATATCCCAGCGGTAGTTCAGTTATGAATTCATGCGCCTGAGCCAGTTTGGAAACGCGTATGATGTCATCCATACTGACATGACTTAAACCATATGAAATATTGTTGCGTATAGAGGACGAAAACAAAAACGTCTCCTGAAACACGGAAGAAATTTGAGCACGCAAATCGCGAATCTTTAAGTGACGTATATCCTTGCCATCCAACTTGATACTTCCTGCATTCACATTATAAGCGCGCATGAGTAATTGAATAATGGTAGACTTCCCTGACCCCGTTCCTCCTAAAATTCCAATGACTGATCCTGGCGGTGCGTCTAAATTGATGTCAACAACAGCAGGAAGCTTATTTCCGTAAGCAAAGGTAACATGTTCAAACGTAACATGTCCTTCCACCTGATCGGCATCGAGTGTAAGTGCTCCGGCTTCATCGGTTACATCTATGGACTGATTTAGCAGTTCCAAGACCCTTTCACCAGAAGCTTTGGACTGCGTATAGTTATTGATATGAAAGCCAATGCTCCAGATGGGGCCGATAATATACCAAATTAAGCTAAAGAAAGCGACGAGTTGCCCCAAGGTCATTGACTTCTGAATAACCAGATACCCCCCCATGCCCAACAGAAGGACCACACTGACAGAAGCAATCAGTTCCATAGCGGGGAAAAACCGACTCCATAAGGAAGCAGCCTGAATTTGATTACTCTTGTATTGTTCATTACGTACTGAAAATTTCTCAACTTCATAGGATTCGCGGGCAAAAGATTTGACGGTTCGCACACCTGTTATATTTTCTTGGACCGCTGTCGTCAAGGCGCTAAGGGCAATCCGCATTTCCTGAAAGGTGGGATGAATCCGGGATTCAAACTTGAATGTGACGAAGAGCAGCAATGGCATGCTGATCATCGTAATGAGGGTGAGCTGCCAGTTAATATACAGCATCATCATAGAGCCGAATACGACCATCAGTAGCACATTGAGGAGTTGGGCAAAACCAAACCCAATAAAGTTACGAATTGCCTCCAAATCACCAGTCAGTCGGGACATGAGATCACCCGTTTTGGCAGTGTCATAATATCTGAAGGACAAAAATTGTAACTTTTCGTAACAAGCATTGCGGAGTCGGTACGCCAGATAGTTACCTAGCCGTCCACCAAAAAAACCATGTAAAAATTGCATGAACCCTTTGATGATGACTACTCCCAGCACAGTCAGAGCCAGCGCCGGTACTTTCCCGAAGTCACCAGGGATGATAGCGTTATCAATAAGCCTTTGGAGCAGGTTCGGATACACCAGTCCCAGGGCCGTCGCTATCGCAAGGCATAAAATAGAAAGAAACAGATAGTGTCTCCTCTCGCGAAAAAAAACTTGCAGTTGCCCGAGCACTTCCATGTCAATGTCCCTCCATTAGTTGCACGACGTTGTTATATGGCTTAGTGAAGTTTACCATTCGCGTTCCAAGGCGGCAAAGAGGATAACGAGCCGTATTCAGGCAGGTTATCAATTGGTGGGTGATTAGACAAATTAAATCGCTTTCTTATTATTGAATATGGCTATTTACTCAGTATTGCTTTCTTTTTGGAGCATGCATAAAACACCGGGTTGTCCCACAACCCGGTGTCCTGAACTTAAATAAATGGTGTACTTATTTATCTTTACTCCAAAGCCGCAATCTTGCCAGCAAGCTCTTCCCAAACCTGTGGCTGCTCACCGCCCATAAGCGCATGCTCCATGCCACGAGTCGTCTCCAGCATTTGCTCTCGAAGCTGAGCTTTCTGCCACATTTGTTCCTCCTGCATCAGCGTAACGTAAAAAGAAGACATTCGTTCTCGTTGCTGATCCACAGCTCCCCCGATTCGCTCGCGTAATATCGGCTCCAGTTTGGTTTGTAGATTCGCTCGACCAGTTCCTTCAAAGAATAGCTTTGGATTTTTAAAGCTATTCCAATAATCCTTCCAATGAATGGACTCTTGCAAGGAAATTTCATTTAGCTCGGGAACAGCCCATTTTCTGGATTCAGGAATTGTGCAATCTAGTCCTGGCAATTGATGGTTCATGTGTTCTACGCATTGTTGTATAGCCTTGTGCACCAAAATTTGTCCCGTTTTTTCTAGCCGAAGTGTGGTTGCCAGTAATTCCTGAGACAGCTCCAGTTCGATTAAACGCATCAGCTCACGACCACAAGATGCAAAAGCCGAACGAAGATCACCTACTCCTTCACGCAGAACAGATGGATGAAACGCCTCTGCCATAAATTCTCCAGTCCGATAGGATAGCCTTTGACGTACATGATACAGCAGTTCATCGGTTTCGCCCGATAACACAGATGCACCGTTGCTGTCAGTCAGGTCTAGGAGCGTATGCTCCAATTCCCCACGGATGCGAGTTAATCGCTCGAATCGGATCTCACGTTCTTCCACGCTATACCGGGCATCGGCTGCATGTTGCTCTATGCGGTTCCGCAGCCGGCTCAGTTCCTGCATAGCAGAAGCAATGGACAGACCTGCCAGCTCTTCGGCTGCAAATGCCGAGAAATCATCTTCAAATGCATCAAAACGTGAAGCTGAACGCAATGAAGCCTCTCCTTGTTCGGCAGCTTCCAACGCCAGCATACTGGAAAGCGGATAAATGCGTGGCTTTCGGATTCCATTCGCCTGTAGTTGTTCCTGTACATGCCGGGTAACAGAATGAAGTTCTTCTTCAGAAGAAGCCAGATCTGATGCATTCACAATAAAAAAGGTCTGATCGAGCGCCAAGGTCTCTTTAACTCGACCTAGTTGGTTCAGGAACTGTCGGTCGCCTTGCGTAAAAGCATGGTTATAATAGGTGACAAATACAAGAGCGTCCGCATGCTTCATATAGTTGAAGGTCACGCCTGTGTGCCGTGCATTCACAGAATCCGCTCCAGGCGTATCCACTAGCACGATGCCCTGACGGGTCAGAGCGCAATCATAATAAAGGTCGATATGCTCCACAAAGCATGATTTGTGCTCAGACGCAACAAAATCCCGATACTGCTCTAAATCCACTTGAAGCTGTTGTCCCAGCAAGCTTTCAGCTTCTTCCCATCCCGCTGCGGCAGCCTTCAAAAAACTATAATGAGGCCTACCCGCAGGATGGATGCCTTCCGGAGATAAAGCATGAACGGCTTCTTGCCAGCCCGCTGCCGCTGGTTCCCCCAATCCTAATAGCCGAAATGAGTATTTAAGATCTTCCCGCAGCGCGTCCACTGATTTCATATGGACGTCAGCCGTGGCATGGCGCTCAGCACTTGCAGGCGCCATTATGCGGTTAATCGCCGCTGTCGTCGGATGCGGCGATACGGGCAACACAGCTTCACCCAGCAAAGCGTTGGCGAAGCTAGATTTCCCAGCGCTGAACGCTCCGAACAGCGCCAGCGTAAACTGCCCACCCTCCAGCGCAGCGGCGCGGGCATGTAAATCCCGTACCGCCGTTTGCATGGCAGGGTATGGGCTTACCAGGGTAGCGGCAGCCTTCAAACGGGCCGCTACTGCATCCAGCCGCGTGCGGCGGCCTCCGGCGGCAGGCTGTGCTGTCGCCGTTCCTGCTAGCGGCTGCGCCGATGCGTTCCGCGAGCCAGCGATACCAGGACGCGCAACGCCCGTTGGCGTCGCAGCTTGCGAGGCAGCAGCGGAGGTATCGGACGCAGGTGCAGGCGCGTCCGCACGGGGCAACCCGCTTGGCGCGGATGCCTGCGGCAGCAAGCTGCGCAGCAGGCTGGCGTGCGAAGCCGAAGCTTGCACGCGGGTGCTGTAGCGGCTCGCCGCCTCCGCCTGCGCCAGCAGCGCAGTGCGAGCATCCGCGAGAGCCGCGCGGCGGGCTTCAGCTCGCACTGCAAGCTGGGCCAACAGGCGGTCTACTAGCGTAAGCGCCTTGCGGCGGCAATCGGCGGTCACAGCAGCACGTAGATCCTTGCAATAGTTCAACGTATACTCCGGCGACAACGCATTTTCCTTCACCGTTTGCTCTACCAGTTGCCGATCCGTTACAGGGCGGATGTCATCCAGCTCCTGCTCCATCGCAGCGGACCACAAACCCTGACCGTCACCCCAAGACCTCAGTAGCTCCCGCACATGAGGAAGCAATTGTCCCTCCACCTGATCAGTCAGCATTCCTGTCAGCCGTTCCAAACGGCTTTCCTTTTCTCGCTCAGTCTTTCCTCCTGCAAACCATAGTCCTGTTTTGAAGCCCGGCTTGCGGCTCTCTAAGTATTCGCTTGCCGCTTCACGTAGCTCCGCTGGCGTCAAATGTGCGTGTTCCAGTAGATGATCCAGCTCTTGACGCAGTCGTTTACGCTCCTGCTCCGGAAGCATCTTCCAGTGTTCATCTTCTTGCTGCAAGCTTTTCTGCTCTATATCCAGGCGCAAAATGGCTTCTTCTCCACCTGCTTCTTTTAGCAGTGTGTTCAGTTCCTCTTCTTCAGCTGCCTGCACAGTCTCCACATGTTGCTCTACCAAATGGTGCATAGAGGACACTAAACTGTATGCCAAAAGCTCTGTTTTTCGCTCCAGCAATTTCGGGATCAGGTGCGTCAACTGTTTCCACTGGTTCCATGGATGATTCTGCTCCTTCAAGGAAGTAAAGAGGATATCCGTATAATGAACCTGCCAGGCATGAAAGCTAGTCTCCACCTCATTACGATAACGTGTAAATGAAAGCTCTCGCTCCCGGTGTTTATCGATTTGATTGATAATCAAATATAACGGCTTGCCCCAATCCGACAAACTTTTGGCAAAGGACAAATTATTTTCAGATTGGACATGGTTGTAATCCATCACATAAAAAACAATATCTGCCCAATGTAAAGCAGAATGTGTCGCCAGCGCATGTCCGTGGTCTGTGGAATCTACGCCTGGTGTATCCAGCAACACTCCTCCGCTAGATAATATGGGAACATCCTCCCACACTTGAACCGATTCATAGGCTCCACCATTTTTACAATACTCAGCAAGCTCGGACAGGGAGGCCTCCACGATTTCCGGCTCTGGATTTTCCGCTGATTTGGCTGGATGAATAAGTGCTCTCGGACGCCCATAACGTATGGACACTACATTAGCGCTCGTAGGCACCGGTCCAGATGGCAGCACGGTTTTACCACATAGGCTGTTAATCAAGCTCGATTTACCCGCTGAAAAATGTCCACAAAAGGCAATGGTCAGCTCCTGCACATATGCTTTTTCCAGCAGATCACCTGTCGCCTTCGCTCCCGCTTCGTCCCCGGCTTTACGTAATGTATTCTGTATCTGTTCTATCGTATCCAACCACTTTCCCGCATCTCCTGTAATCGTTTGCATCATAAGCTACGGTTCCACTCCTTATCACTTGTCTGCACCAAATAGCTATATTGTAGCATTCCTAAGCCGTTGTGAGAATCATCACATCAAAAAAACTAAACAGCGCTCCCCGCCAGTACCTGGCTTTAGGGGAACGCTGTTTTTGTACATGATAATAATAAGTTCATTTTATTCTGTCCAAAACGGATCATTAGGAATAAGTATTTTGGCAACCGAATGCATTTCATCAAAGCCCACTTAAAGGACAACGACGAAGCAAGATATGTATACAACGGGTGAGCCTACTCATCACGTACATTCACCTTTTGGAACACGGGGAACGCGATACCATAATTCAAGGTGCAAAACGTATGCACACTTCATTGGAATAGGCTCTAGCCATATCAGGATGGTCTGCAAGGTTCATGTATAATGCGCCTTCGGGCTGGATAAACCAGCCGAGCCGCCTACACCGGAACATGCAACGCATGTCGTCCGCTAATGGAACTTAATTGGCTGCAGTCTCAAGCACTGGCAGCAAAATTTCAAATACTTGACCATGCTGTAAAATCGTAATCCCACGGGATTTGTCCTTCATTACGACCACTTCTGGCTTTTGTGACATACGCTCCAGATAATGCTCAGGTACATCACCGGAATGACTAACCGTGATTCCCTCAAGCTCGCGCTCTTCGTTTTCAGCAAATTCTGTTGTTACAATTTGCTCAAAAATATCAGAGAACGCTTCAAAATTGTCTGTATATACCGAAATGCACTTCATACTCTTCATCCTTTTCTACACATAAATGGTTAAACCCTTTGTTACCTCTGTGGGTCTTTAAGCTCTACGTTCCTTATCTTTCCTGATAAGAGACGTTTTCATACGTTTCTTGCCTTCCCTGCACACATCAAGCAACGGACATACCTGACATTGAGGATTTTGAGCTTTGCAATGGTAGCGTCCGAAAAAAATAAGCCTGTGGTGGGTCAAAGACCATTCATCCCTAGGTACCCTCTTCATCAGCTTTTTTTCCACCTCAAGCACTGAATCATCCCACCCTGCAAAACCGAGCCGTTTGGAAATACGCTCTACATGCGTATCTACCGCAATAGCTGGTACATTAAAAGCAGTAGATACTACGACGTTAGCCGTCTTGCGGCCGACACCGGGTAGCTTAACCAGTTGATCGTGCTCTGAAGGTATCTCTCCCCCGTACTGGTCTATTAAAATACGACAGAGGTTATGAATATGCTTGGCCTTGTTTCGGTACAAGCCGATTCTGCGAATATCCTGCTCCAGTTCCTCAAGAGGAACAGCCAAATAATCCTCAGGTGACTTGTATTTTTGAAACAGGTCTGCCGTTACTTTATTGACCATCTGATCGGAGCATTGAGCAGACAATAACACGGCGATCGTTAATTCAAAAGCATTGTCATGGTTCAACTCACAATGGGCATCCGGAAACATCGTACCGATGGTGTCCAATATATGACGTGCGGTTGCTGCATTCACGGAAATCCTACCTCCTACCAAAAAAAACGTCTTGATACGGGATAGCCCGCATCAAGACGGTCACTCTAAATAATCATCCGGAAAGAAACGAATACTATTTGTGCATGACTGCCTGCATAGGCGAGAAATACACTCCTATATTATCATTATCTGTCACAGATTGCACGTGAAAAGTGTGTAAATCCCCAAGAAATTTTCATACCGTCTGATCGGTTAGCGACTCATGGGATGATCCAAATCTACATGTCCCATTAAGGACTCCAGAGATTGCCCATCTACGAGCAAATCCAGCGTTTTAACTTCCTTGAATTGGAACATCGTTTTCTTCAAGGCATCGATAGCCAATTCCTCGCCGCCAGCTCCCAATCGAGCCTCGTCCGGCAGGGAAATATCAAAAGTCAATGCACCGTTATCCAATTTGATCTTATGCACGGAAATTTTCTCGGACCACAACGGGATTAGAGCAGAATCCCCACTCTTTTGCAGAGCTTCAAACGCTTTTTGCAATTTTTCCAGCTCGCTTGGATAGGTAATTTCCTTTTTCTGTTCTTTCAAGCCGTTCTCTTGTGTATCCGTATAGTACACCGTAATCTGCTGTGTTTGTCGATCTCCTGAATTTTCCGTGTCCGTCTTGGTCTTTGTAGGCTCTGTTGACGGAGATGCAGGTGTTTGACTCGCCCCGTTATTCTCAGCAGACTGAGCCGATGGATCAGGGGTCGTCTGTTCAGGTGTACTATTTTGTGCATTAGAAGTTTGTGTTTCCTGAGATGGAGTCGCAGGAGCCGATGTTTGCTTAGAGGCACACCCTGCACCTGCAATGGCAAACAGTGTCAGCAGACCTGCAATTACGATTTTCTTGTTCATATGTCCCCCTCCTTGCTTGACGTTGACAAGCGATTTGTTGAAGATTTATTTTACGCCGAGATACTCTGTGATTCCATCTGCAATCCCTTGAGCTACCCGGTTTTGAAAATCTTCATCAAACAGTGTGGCTTCCTCTTTTGCATTACTCAGATATCCTACTTCAAGCAATACGGCTGGCATAGTCGTTTCCCGAATTACATGGAAATTGCCATAACGAATGCCTCGGTCTGTCAGACCCGTCGCAGGAGCAAAGTACTTATGCATAACGTTAGCGAACGCTTTGCTTGCACTACGCTGGTAATACGTCTCTGTACCGTTGGAAGCTGAGCTACCGCTGCTGTTAGCATGAATGGACACGAACACGTTAGCATTAAGGTTTTCAGCTACTTTTACGCGCTGTTTAAGCTCCAAGAATGTATCATCACTGCGTGTCAGCACAACCTCAAGATTGGGGTTCTGCTTTAATATGCTTTCTACTTTCAGAGCCATAGCTAGGTTGAAGGTCTTTTCATAATTTTTTCTCGAAACACCAACTGCACCTGAATCTTTTGCTCCATGACCAGCATCAATAACAACGACCTTTTTACCATTGCTGTTAGTTGGTGATGTCTGCGTGTCATCCGGCTGTGAGCCATCTGGTAACGTTGCGTCTGGCGTGGTATTCACTGAATCCTTGGAAGCCAAATCGACGATAACACGATTCGATCCATCATTATATGCGGTATAATTCATGGCATGTTTCAAATCAATAACAACGCGTACCGTTGAAGGTTCCTTTTGGAACAAAGCATACCGGATACCGGACACATCCGCTTCATTCTCAATGTCCAATGAACCATTTAAGTTGCTATCCAGCTTCTGCTGGTCTCCAAAATTGTCAGCAAACGCAGTCGCTGGCAAATCCACAACTACCCGATCAGGGCCTGTCATCGTAAACGCTTTCGGCTTGACGGCACTGGCTGTTGTGATGGTTAAACGGTTTTGGCTGAAACTAACTCCCTGCACCTGTGTAACACCTGAGTTTGCATTATTCGTTGGCGCAGTAACACTTCCAGTACCTGTACTGTTATTTCCAGACTTGGGAGGTGTAAATTCCCCGTTTCCAGACCCGCTACTGCGGGTATATAATTTTACGGACTTGGAGCTGCTGTCCCATTTTACGTCCAGTCCCATTTGCTCGCCGATAAAACGAAGCGGTACAAGGGCATAATTGGAACGCAGCAGAGGCGAAGCATCCAGACTAATGTCGCTTCCATTGACAGTCGCCGTCTTACTTCCGATTATCATTCGGATCGAGGTACTGTCTTTCTCAATCGTTATGGTTCGCGCCTGCTGCTTCCATGTCACGTCATATCCCAAATTTTCAGAAATTACGCGTAGCGGGACCATTGTACTTCCGCCAATTACTTGTGCCTTAGCACCACTAGGGACACTTAACTGTTGATCGTCGAGATAGATTTGTGTTCCACTCGAAGCCGCATGTCCATAACCCGGAACCGCCCACATGAAGACAAATAATAACAACAAAAAACCAAATTTCTTCATTCGTCACCCTTCCATTCATAATTTTTTTGCCACATGCTCCGGTGCGGCGACCTGATATACGCGCTTATGTAATATCAGACAACCTTTTAGACGTTATCTCACACCAAAAGTTGCGAATATATTCCATCATAACAGAAATATACGTGCCAAAGAACTATTTTTGTCGAATTCTGACTAAAAATATAGATCATTCGCTTTCCGTCAAAAGTCACAGCCAAAAAAACTAAAAAAGCTACTTTTCACCCCCATGAATTTTCATTAAAAGGTGGAAAGTAGCTTTTATTGTAAACATCCTTAGTTAAGTGATTCAGTTGCTTCTGAGCCTGTTCCGAGATACTCCTTCAACCCATCGACAATACCTTCAGCGATCTTCTCCTGTGTTTCTTCTGTGAACATGGCTGCTTCATTGGATAGATTACTAAGATAGCCACATTCCAGCAATACAGCGGGCATTTGTGATTTTCTCGTCACCACATGGTTTGCCACCCTGATGCCATTATCCTTAAATCCGGTAGCCGCTACAAGATATTTATGCATCGTCTTTGCCAGTGCCAAACTGTCCTGGCGTGCATAATAGGTTTCAGAGCCATTGGTTTTCCCTTTATCTGAAGCTAGCATACTATTACCATGAATGGATACAAACACGCTTGCCTGTTGACTATTAGCGAGTTGTGGTCGTTCATCCAGCGTGGGATACGTATCTCCATTGCGAGTCAATACGATTTGAATGTCAGGATCATTTTGCAGAAGCTGCTCGACCTTTAAGGCTACCGCCAATGTAAATTCCTTTTCATGTCGCCCAGTCACACTACCTGCTCCAGGGTCCTTGCCACCATGTCCGGGATCAATGACGACGATTCGTCGTCCTTCGACATTCGTTGGTGTTACCGCTACTGGATTCACACTATGCTCACGCAATTGAAGGGTGATATCGCCTAGGCCATTGGTTGAAAGATCGTAATCACGTGCTTGATTTAAAGCAATGACAATGCGTACGCCCCCATTTTGTCCATCTGTGGGAGCAAATCTAATTTCCTGCACATCCTCACTGTCACTATTCGTCAACGCCCGCGTGCCATCGGCGCGAATCGGGAACGGCTGAAGAAAATCAGTCGCCAGTGAAGCCCCGGGTAAATCTACAACAATACGATCATTCCCCGTCATTTTGGATACTTTAGGGGTAATATCTTTGTTCAAAGAAATCTTTAACGTTTCACCCTCAAAAGTAATATTTTGTACAAGCAACGCATTCGCTGCGGTCTGTTCTGTATTCTGCTGCTTGGATAGTGAAGATGTAGCTTCAGTATGCTTGTCTGCTTCAACTGGGGTTATTGTCGTCGCTGTTGCTGAAGACGTTTTATTGGTGCTAGTTGTACTCTGTGTTGACGTTTGCGACGATGGTTGGGATTGAGACTGTTTATTCGCTTGTTGAGTTGCAGCCTTCTGACTGAGATTTACGGATTTACTTTTATTATTCCAATCTACTTTCAGCCCCATTTGCTCCCCAACAAAACGCAATGGAACCATGGTCGAATTGCCCCGAAGTACAGGAGGCGCATCCAGACTTACTGTTTTTCCATTCACATCAGCCGATGTACGGCCTACATACATAGACATATCGGTACTGTTTTTTTGGATTGAGATTTTATAGGCTTGTGGTTCCCACTTGAACTGATACCCCAGCTGCTCCCCAACCACCCGGAGCGGTACCATGATTTTTCCATTGACCATTTCAGGTTTGGCATCCGCAGGCGCTTCCACTCTTTTGCCATCCAAAAACAAATCTGCTCCAGCCGCATTCACATGAGGGGAGGACGGCCATAACCAAATCAAGATAGCCGCTAGTATCACCCAACCATATTTCTTCATCCTCATTCCCCTAACTTATATATGTATTTTTGGGTATTTCTCACAGGCACAGTCCTTCAACCCATTTACATTTACAATACCATGCTGAGTCGAACCGTCAACCCCTTATTTTCCAATTTATTGTTTGAGCATAATAAAAGCCCGCAGGCAAAAGAATTGCCAGTACGGGCTTTCTGTCTAACAAATGAGCAAGCTATATGGCTTCGTATTGATACTGAACTGGGAATTAACCTTATGCGCCTTGTTTCGCAGCGCGTCTTTGTTCATACGCCAGAATTTCAGATTCATGCTGGAGTGTCAGGCCAATATCGTCCAAGCCTTGTAGCAAGAATTGACGGCGATGTTCATCCAGATCGAATTCAATTTTCAGACCATAGTCGTCAGTGATTGTTTTTTCATTCAGGTCTACGTTCAATTGGTAGTTATCATGCTGCGCCGTACGCTGAAACAATTCCTCTACTTGCTCTTCAGATAGCTTGATCGGCAATATACCGTTTTTGAAACAGTTATTATAGAAGATATCTGCATAAGACGGTGCAATTACGCAACGAAACCCATAGTCCATAATCGCCCAGGGCGCATGCTCACGTGAGGAGCCGCAGCCAAAGTTAGCGCGAGAGATCAGCACAGACGCTCCTGCATAACGAGGCTTGTTGGGTTCAAATTCAGGATTGACATTGCCGGCTTCATCAAACCGCCACTCGTAGAACAGAAACTGTCCAAAGCCCGTACGTTCAATTCGTTTCAAAAACTGCTTAGGTATGATAGCATCTGTGTCCACGTTCACCCGATCCACAGGGGCTACAATTCCTTTTAATGTTGTGAAAGCTTCCATCGTAATTCCTCCTCTGTATCCTAGCGGACTACTTCTTCCTGCTTGAATTTCCAATCCCGTACATCAACAAAATGTCCATGAATCGCCGCAGCGGCTGCCATTGCTGGAGATACCAGATGAGTCCGTCCTCCGCGTCCCTGACGACCTTCAAAGTTACGATTAGAAGTTGAAGCACAACGCTGTCCCGGTTGCAGTACATCTGGATTCATCGCAAGACACATACTGCATCCCGCTTCACGCCACTCAAATCCTGCTTCTTTAAAAATGACGTCCAGTCCTTCTTCTTCAGCCTGAATTTTCACACGACCCGAACCTGGTACGACGATGGCCGTTACTTTGTCAGAAACCTTGTAACCTTTGGCAACTTCAGCGGCTGCACGCAAATCTTCAATTCGCCCGTTGGTGCAGGAGCCGATAAACACATAATCAATCGCAATATCCGTGATCGGAGTACCTGGCTTCAAATCCATATATTCAAGCGCTTTTTCAGC
Source organism: Paenibacillus sp. CH40 (assembly GCF_024213605.1). Classification (NCBI taxonomy): domain Bacteria; kingdom Bacillati; phylum Bacillota; class Bacilli; order Caryophanales; family Paenibacillaceae; genus Paenibacillus; species Paenibacillus sp. CH40. The sequence continues at coordinate 1,022,178 of NZ_JANAVQ010000001.1, read as the reverse complement.
CGCTTTACGTTCGTTTTCGGTTGGCAGTTCTGCCGGAATCGGTACGGTTGAGGAAATATCTGTACCCATTCCCGGGCTGGTGCCCCAGGTTACTTGCGGAATCAAAGCATCTACGTCAAACTCCAGCACGACATCAAACTCAGCACCTTCATCTGTGACAAGCTCTTTCCACTCAGCAACCGCTTGCTCAAAAGCAGCTCCTTGTGCTACATGTTGACGTCCACGCAAGTAGTTGAAGGTGGTTTCGTCCGGTGCAATCATTCCTGCTCTGGCTCCGCCTTCAATGGACATGTTACACACAGTCATGCGCTCTTCCATGCTCAATTCGCGGATAGATTCACCTGTGTACTCAATAACATAACCTGTAGCGAAATCTGTACCGTATTTGGCGATGACACCCAAAATCATGTCTTTTGCTGTCACACCAGGTTTGCGGCGGCCTACAAAGCGAACTTCCATCGTTTTGGCTTTGGCTTGCTGGAGACATTGTGTTGCCATTACGTGCTCTACCTCACTGGTTCCGATACCAAAAGCGAGCGCTCCGAACGCCCCATGTGTGGAGGTATGGCTATCACCACAAACAATCGTTTTGCCCGGATGAGTCAGACCAAGTTCAGGTCCCATAACGTGAACGACACCTTGATCAACCGTATCCAGATCATACAGTGTGACACCGAAATCACGGCAATTTTGAGTTAATGTATCGATCTGCTGCTTGGAAATCGGGTCCGTAATATTGTAACGGTCCTTAGTCGGTACGTTATGGTCCATCGTTGCAAACGTAAGCTCTGGACGACGCACCTGACGGCCGCTAAGACGTAATCCTTCAAACGCCTGTGGCGATGTTACCTCATGTACGAGGTGAAGATCAATGTACAAAATACTCGGCTTACCCGCTTCCTGATAGATGACATGGTTATCCCAAATTTTCTCGAACATGGTCTTTTTACTCATCATTATTCACCCCTGTGTTTTTCGAACCTAGTGGAGAGAAGCTAACGGCTCTCTCTTGAATGTCAACAATATACCACGGGATGTTTGATTGGTCTAAGATATGATATCTATAGAAGTGATAGGTTAAGGCTATAAGGCTGGAGAAGGTGAATATAGGCGGTTCATTGCACTGTTTCTCTATCAGCTCTTAATTAGTAAAAACCTTCGACTAAAAGTCGAAGGTTAAAAAAGGGTTATACAAATGGATGAATACGATGAACTCTGTCGCCTTTTCTAAGGTACTGCCAATTATTACAATAAGAATTTGTGTGAATATTCATACTGTGAAAGCTGAATCAGTTATATATTTTCAGATATTGTTGACAAAATAAGGAATAAACTTGTACAATCAGGGAAATATTTTATTTAGATTCCATTCCTCGTCGGTAACAAGGATATTGTAAATCGTAATAAGAATCATCTTAGCGATTGCTATAATGGTTCTTTTTTTCCTCTACTTTTGCAAAACTGTTTGTATTTGATTTTGTTAGCTCTTAATAACTATATAAAGTATAAAACGAAATATAGTTATATAATTTGATATAAATCACAGGTAATTAACAAGAAAGTAAGAATTTTATAAATATTATCCTGATGCGTTTTGTTGCAAAAAAATAGAAAACCGACTACGAGATTCAGCCGAAGATAACATTCACATCCTAAAAAGGAGTTGGAATGATGAAACAAAATGGAATATCCGTTGAACACTACACTCCAATTTTGATTGTCGGTACGGGGATCTCAGGGCTTACTGCTGCTTATTATTTGTCAAAAAACAATATCAAGTACACGATTGTAACAAAAAAGAGTGCACCCAAACAAAGCAACTCCTTTCTTTCAGCAGCAAATACACGTGTTCCCTCAGAGAATGAAATTAATCATATTATTAATCTTACTATTGATAAATGTGGAGCAGATCGATCCGTAATTGAATCGCTATATAGGAATTCCAACATAATTATAAATTTCTTCGAAGAATTGGGTATTACTTATGAGAAAACATCCTTTGGTATCATGCCTGAATGTATGATTAAATCACATGGGGGAAAGAAATTAATCAATTGTTTATTACAACATATTGAACAACCGATGTGTAATAAAATTTTGATACATTTGGAAAAGTACGATCACGGAATTATCGCAATATTTTATGACACACAATCAGATCAATTTATCAGAATATATACTAATTATTTGGTATTAGCTACGGGGGGATATGCAGGACAATTCTGTTTCAATGATAATTCGCCCGGTTCAACTGGTGAAACGCTAATCTTAGCTAAGAAAATAGGTGCGAGATTAAAGGGGATGTCTACAGTAATGTGTCATCCTTGGTCTATATATAACGGAAGACAAATTTTATTGGGCGGGGTTGTATCTTTGAGTCAAGGGAAAATAATAGATGAGGAAGGAGTTCAATTATTAGAAGATGAATATATTTGTGATGCAATTGCTCGGGATGATTACCACGAAATGATTGATGAGATTTTAAAATTCCAACTAGAATGCATCAAACAAAAAAAGGATATGTACTTAGATATGAGCCATGCTGATGAAAATGTATTAAATGAAAAATTCAAAACATATGGATTTAGTCCTAAAATAGTTAAAAATAAAAGAATTAAAATTACACCAACGATGCACTATTCTTCAGGAGGAATCGAAATCAATGCTAATGCTGAGGCTATAAACTTGAATCGTGTTTTTGCTACTGGAGAAGCTCAATTTAATGGTGATCTTGGTATAGGAAGAATTCCTGGGCAAGCATTCGCATCAGGGATCGTTTTTGGTAAATTAATTGTTGACAAAATAGCTAATGAAGGTGTTTTCAATACTCAATATCAAACTTCATTTAAAGATCCACCTGAAACGATGCAGCTGTATTCGAAAGAAAATAATGACTTTCCGATTGAAGAGTTTCAGAAAAAGTTGTCAATTCTAATGATGGATTTGATCGCTTCCAATTCATCCGTTGTTTCTCTATCATTCCATAAAAAAAAAATACAAGAAAGTCAAAATATATTATTAAGTAGAGCAAGAGGATCAGGAAAACGATACGAGGATATTTTAACATTATTTTTCGGATATTTTGTTGCACTGGAAATTATAGAAGATCTTGAAGCAAAGTCAGGCTTGTTGATTAACCAAAAATAGGATAAAAAGAGTCGCCTTTTCAGCTAATGGTAAGCACAAACCAACCATTCCAAAAAGAGGCGACCCTCATGAATCAGTCTACTTTATTTCAGCCGCTCCGACGTGGATCAGGCTTCGTTAAGGGGTTATTACCCTACCTTCTCCGGAAAAGCCGCTGAGGTTCCTTTTGTGTGTCTAAAACGTTGTTTCACCAACTTCTTTAAGGTCGGGAATGGGCCAAACGGCGAACCTTATAGGTTCCTCAGGAACTAATGGGGCTATGCTTTAGAAATTAAATCCCTCGGTAGAGCTTAAGAATCTTTATAAATGAATTAATTTCAAGATGATTACCAGCAATATGAACAGTGCCAAGACAGCAGCTATCGATGTCCAAACTCTTCCGGTGATTCCCTCGTAGTTTCTTTTCATTTCCCCCACACGTAACGCCTCCTTTATTTTAGGGTACTCCTACTCCATAGGCTATGCGAGGTCTTGATTAAAGGAAGGGCTTCTTAACAAAAAAAAGCTCAGCCGACCCATTAAGGTCAGCTGAGCTTTTTGATTTATTTAGAGTATTCACTTACTTCAAACGTAAGGATACGATCAAACAGCATATAATCTTTACGGCTGCTGAATGGACCTTTATTGTTATCGTGCTTGTTAATGGCGTATGAAGCCGAACCAGAACCAGCCTGTTTGCCTTCGTACCAGGAGATAAAGTCATTGACCTCTTTCATGCTTAGGTCAAATTCTTTTTCTAAGCCAGTTGTCATAGTGACCACCAGAATTGCACGATCTCCAGTAGTTGGCTCTGGATCAGGTTGACCGCCTTCTCCTTGTGGAATGGCAGATGCTTCATTGGAGTATTCAGAATCAACGCCATTCACCTTAGCATTTACTACAAAGTAGTATTTTATTCCATTGGTCAGTCCCGGAATAACGAAGTTTCCATATACATCTTTAGTAGCTGTTGCGGTTTCAGTATATTTCCCTGGCTCTGTTCCGTATTTTACTGTGTAGCTTTCTGCGTTTTTAATTTGATACCATTTTAGAGTAACCTGACTATCTCCAGGTATTGCCTCAAGGTTGTTAACTTTTATTTCATCAGCTGTTCCAAGTGTTAATTCAGATATAGCAACCCAAGAAGATCCACCATTAATTTCAATTTTCAACCCAGAATAACTGCCTTGAGTTACTGCTATAGGATCAGTAATAGTCGGTTTATTATAAACATGTTTACTCACATTCGGACTTATTGCTTTCCAAGTTCCGTCCTGCTTTCCGTAAACAGTGAAGGAATAATTTGATTCAGGTGCTGCAAGCGCTGCAATTTGAATGAAATTCAAACTAACATTTTCCGGAAAATCCAATTGAAAAGTGCCTGAATATCCTGCTGATAGCCAACGTGTATTTAAATCTCTGTCAATTGCTTTTTCTGGTGAAAAATTTGTATAGGTGTTTGAGCCTGTTACTGTTGTACCTGATGGCGGTGTTGTCCCTTGCATACCCTCAACAGTATTTAAATTGCTTTCATCAGCAGCCATAGCCACAGGTATCGCTAATAAAAACAATAAGACACAAAATAAAAATGTTTTCATAAAAATTCTATTCATTTTAATCCCCCTAGTAATATGCAATCTATTGAACAGTTAATAAGGTGATATATTCCTCATGACATGTCTAAACATAAACTTGCTAATCTTTAAATATAATCTATATATATGCATATTTATTTTTTATTGGGGTGAAAAAGGGCTCATACTGGTCAAATACCAGTCGAGCCCTTCTTGACATCTACTCTAAATTCAAACTGATTCCTCATGAAAAATGTTCCGTTAATCTTAACCGACTCCGGTGTAATCTTCTCTGCTCCACCGTAATCCACAATATCTATCAACCCTCGCCCAACGACTGAACAACATATACTCTTACCTGGCTTAATGCAGCTGCAAATAGTTCCATATCCGACTTTAACACTTTATATGTATGGTTCATGCTGATCACCTCGATAATTCATTCGGTGAACGGTGTGGTAATTCCTTCAACAAAAAAATCCCCGCCCACCAGTTAAGGTTAGCGGGGATTGCTGTACTGACGTTTAGGAACCTCCAACTTGCACAAGGATCTGGATACCAGGTACAGTCATGAAAACTAAAAAGCTACTCGCAACAATTAACAGTCCCATTTTTCTCAACATTACCTATCCACACCTTTTCAATTAGATTGGAGAACTCTGTTTTGATTTCAGGAGTCGCATAGACTTGGAAACGCATAAACAGGCCAATACAATTTATAAAGTAAGTCTCATTATTTATTATATGTGACTTTACCATTGCAAATAACAATTGTTTAAAACCATCACTGTACCTTTCTCTGTTTAAATAATAGTAGGCCATTTCGTAACCAAACCATGCAATGTAGTCGGGTACTACTTGTTGGCTGTACATATCGGTAGATGTCGGGAGCTGAGTAAAGGTATCAATCTCTTTTTTAAACCTTGAAAGTACATCATCAACATCCAAATTATATTGATTAGCAGCTATCATAACGTTTAACAGCTTTGAAAGTTTCTCACCTTCCATGGTATCTGCTGTTTCGGCTATGTATTCAACATAATCTGAGAGCACGCTGACATCTCCTGACAGGAGCTTATTTACATAAATATTGCATCGTGCCCAATCTTGATACATTTCTACCCAATAGAGGGTATCATCATCAGTCTCTCTGACCCAATCCAAGTCCGCATAGGCGTATGTATATTGTAGAGCTTGTTGGTAATCGCCTCGGGCATCACAGACACTCGCACATAGTAAGTCGGCATACGTGATGTACACAAACATCGGACGACTTAGTTTCTTAGCAGCCTCATTGCGTTCTTGGTTCTTCTGTTGATGTTTCCAATTGTATTGGATTTCAGCCTTAGCTCTCATCACCCTCGCTATTTCATCAACCTTGTCCCATTTACGCAAAGACCTGTACACATTAGCCAAATCCTTCAATGCGTCAAGTTGTTCTAAATCATCTAGGCGCTCGACATAAGGCTCAAATAGTATAGCTGCCTTGTGGTTGCGGCTTTGGTCGTCACCAATCTGAATCGTGAATATACGATATTGACAGACTGCCAATCGTTCTGAATGTTGATATTTCTCCGCTTCAGCTACCCCCTCATAGAGCAGCAATGCAGCCGCATGTCTTCCCTGCGCCAACAATTCTTCTGCAATTTCAAATAGCTTGGGTGAATACAGTAGATTGTCCATGATGGCTCCCACCACTCGACGGATTGCATCCAACTTGTCCAACTCCGCACAGCGAAACAAAAATGGCTCGATTCGTCTCATATTCGGAGGATGGTCGATGATGTAGTTTTCTATGAACAAGTCATAAAAGTGACCTTCCGGTAAACCCATAGCCTCAGTAATTCGATCCAGTTGGTTAACAGACAAAGGCTTGTTTCCTGTCACGATAGCACTTACTGCTCCCCTATTCATATCCGCAATATGACCAAATTGTGTTAAACTCAATCCTTCTTGTTGTAGGAATCTGTCTAATTCTGCTCTAATCGTGGGTGTAACTTTCATAGATAAACCACCCTCCATACAGAAGTACCAATATTTATATATTATTGCATTCTATTGTTGTCCATAATTTAACAGTTGTCAATAATTTTTATTTATTTGCATCGAATGTCGAAGTATATAAAATAAGCAGTTCCAAAGAGTCACTCTGCATTGAAGTCAAATAACCCTGCCAAACTGTTACCGGTGAGACTTATGTTAATGGAAATATAATCCTTCAAAAAGCAGACACTTACATTGATCTGACTGTACAAAAGTACGGAGGGTTACTTGCTGAGTGAGACTACAAAAATCCGCTGAATTATCAGAGGCTTTTCATACTTGTATCTTAAATTAATTTGCTGCTATAACGCTACGAGTTTTAAAGGGAAATATTGTTCGGTGAATATAAAGTTGTAGACGGACAATACGTCATTAAGCTAACGGGCAGTTTAACTTGATTGGTGATATTATGCTACTCTATAAATAAGCAAATAATTTAATCAAGAGGTGTAATAATGCGGTTTCATGAATTTTATATCGGACAAGTATTTAAAACCAAGTCTTTAAAATTAACTAAAGAGGAAATTACCAGATTTGCAAGGGAGTTTGACCCGCAATATATGCATTTAGATGAAGAGAAAGCATTACAAGGCAGATTTAATGGAATTATCGCTTCAGGAATTCAAACATTAGCTGTTTCTTTTAAGCTTTGGGTTGAAACAGGCAGTTACGGTGATGAGGTTATTGCTGGAACTGCTATGAATAATATTAAATTTATTAAACCAGTATATCCAGGCGACGAATTGTACACCATTGTTGAAGTGATTGGAGTAAAAGAGATGAGGAATGGAACAGGACTCGTTACTGTATTGCTGTCGACTTTCAACAAGAAAGAGGAGCAAGTTTTTGAAGGCGATTTATCCGTTCTGGTTAAACAGTAAAGTTTCATAAAAAATCAATTATTACAGGTTTGAAGAGGTCCATGCATTTTAGCACGGACCTCTTCTCTTTATTCTAACGTGGCTTGACTTGCGGCTTCATGTTCAGCCACACGTTGCAGTAATTCCTACTAAGTCTTCATTTGGCGACCTTGACGTTGCTCTTCTACAAACTGAATATCGCATAGATTCTACATCTTGAACCCGTACTTTACCACCATCTTGGATACCATATCTATGCCTTCTGGAGTTCGACTAGCATTTCCGTCCAATGTAATAATAATAAATTGATATTGCAAATCATATAAATGAATAATTTACTATAAATCTCTGAGATTCGCACTGAGCTATTTCAGTATAGAGGGCTTTGAGAATGCCATTTACTAATCTCAGCCCATAGTATGTCATTCAACTGCTTTTGTATTGGAGCTGTACAAACAATACGACGGAATGAGAAGCATCATACAAACCATAGAGGTATAGCTACTTCAAGAGCGGTCTAATCTATGTAAATTTTTGGTTCAGTGTAATGAATTTCACATCTTTCCGGGTCAACCTGTTCTACCATAGAAGGGTGATACGCCGTGCTGGGCAGACCACTTGGGTCGGGACGGTTACGTTTTGTTCTAAAACCAGCTACACAGGCTGTCTGGCATGCGCGGCAAGTACGCCTTTATTTTGATTCGAAGCGGAGTGTCCAGATGTTGAATACCGAATTGGAATACCGTGAGCGCATCAGGAAGTTGGCCGTATGTATTGTCAAGCACTACCGTGGAAAAGGACCGGACAACGTCAAGGTTTCACTGGATTCGCCGCTCCGGATTACGGTAGAAATTCGAGGTACATTGTCTAATTTGTCCGAAATTCTCGTTCATGAAGGGGCCGAGGACAAGGTCAGGGAGTATTGGAACGTCCTTCGTCCCTATCTGGAAAAGGAGTTTATGAACGAAGCCGAAAAAACACTCGGCAGTCCCTTCACTTATACTTGGGAGGTCTGCCCCTCCGTCCATGGAGACGGACACATTATCATTTCTCTAGAACTACAACACATACACCGGTTGGATTAGCGGGAAGGAGCTTGTCTCCTCGCTCGCGGATAAGCCAGTACAGGATGCAGCGTAAAGCGGCATTTTTGTATTGGCTTTTTTTATGTTACGAGTTTCATCTATTTCATATAAAAGAGGTGCTGCACTTATGGCAGACAAGGTATTGACCGTATGTCCCTACTGCGGGAGCGGTTGTCAGCTTCATTTGCTGGTGGAAAAAGGACAGGTAATTGGCGCAGAGCCGGCTGGTGGTCGTACGAATGAAGGAACGTTGTGTCTGAAAGGACACTATGGATGGGATTTTTTGAATGACCCACAAATTCTGACTGCACGCTTGCGCAAGCCCATGATTCGCAAAAATGGAGTTATGGAGGAAGTGGAGTGGAAGGAAGCCATTCAATATACTGCCGAACGGCTGTCAGCAATTAAGGAAAAATACGGACCCGACTCCATTATGGGAACGGGCTCCGCACGCGGTCCGGGAAATGAAGCCAATTATGTCATGCAAAAGTTCATGCGGGCGGTCATTGGCACGAACAATATTGACCATTGCGCTCGTGTATGCCACGGCCCTTCTGTGGCAGGTTTGACTTACTCGCTCGGAGATGGAGCTATGTCCAACTCTATTCCTGAAATTGAACACTCTGATCTCATTTTCGTGTTTGGATATAATGCACCCGAAACACATCCGATCGTCGCAAGACGCATTGTAGCTGCCAAGCAAAGAGGCGCCAAGATTATTGTATGCGATCCGCGCATGACCGAAACAGCTCGTATTTCGAATATGTGGCTACCCCTAAAGGGCGGTTCAAACATGGCTTTGGTGAACGCTTTTGGTCATGTACTTGTGCATGAAGGACTGTACGACAAACGATATGTGGAAGCAAACACAGAAGGCTTTGCCGAATACGTAGACAGCATTAAAAAATATACTCCCGAATATGCGGAAGGCATTACGGGGGTCAAGGCGGCCGATATCCGCGCGGCTATGAGGGAATATGCAAAGGCCCCTACTGCTACAATTTTGTACGGAATGGGCGTATGTCAATTTTCACAGGCCGTTGATGTGGTAAAGGGGCTCGCTTCTCTTGCACTGTTGACGGGAAATCTGGGCAAGCCGAATGTGGGTATCGGACCAGTACGCGGACAAAACAATGTACAGGGTTCCTGTGATATGGGCGCTTTGCCGAATGTGTATCCTGGCTATCAGGATGTAACAGACAACACAGTCCGCAAAAAGTTTGAAAAAGCATGGGGTGTTGAGCTGCCGCGTAAAAAAGGCTATCCACTTACAGAGGTACCGCACCTCATCCTGAAGGAGAACAAGCTGAAAGCTTATTACATTTTCGGAGAGGACCCTGTACAAAGTGATCCGAACGCCGCCGAGTTGCGTGAAGCCCTAGACCAATTGGAATTTGTCGTGGTTCAGGATATTTTCATGAACAAAACAGCGCTGCACGCCGATGTCATCCTCCCTTCTACTGCTTGGGGCGAGCATGACGGTGTATATTCTTCGGCAGATCGGGGCTTTCAGCGCATCCGTAAAGCCGTTGAGCCACAGGGTGATGTTAAGCCAGACTGGGCCATTATTAGCGAGGTTGCTACCGCCATGGGCTACCCTATGTCCTATGCAAACACAGAGGAAATTTGGGATGAAATGCGCAGCCTCAGCCCATTATTCTCGGGTGCCAGCTACCAAAAAATGGAGCAGCAAGGCGGCGTTCAATGGCCTTGCCCTAGCGAGGATCATCCAGGTACACCGTATTTGTATAAAGGAAATCAATTTTCGACACCTAGTGGCAAAGGCAGATTATTCGCCTGCGAATGGCGTCCGCCACAAGAACAACCGGATGCAAAATACCCGCTTGTCTTGTCCACAGTCCGTGAGGTAGGTCACTATTCCGTGCGAACTATGACAGGCAATTGCCGCGCGCTGCGCCAGTTGTCTGATGAGCCTGGCTTTATTCAGATTAGCCCAGAAGACGGAGCAGATCTGAATATTCTGGATGGCGAAATTGTTGCCATATCCTCCCGTCGGGGACGCATCATGGCACGGGCACAAATCAGTGACCGTGTGCAACAAGGTGCGACTTACATGACCTATCACTGGTGGGTTGGAGCATGCAACGAGCTGACCGCTGATTTTCTCGATCCGGTATCCAAAACCCCGGAATTAAAATACTGTGCCATCCGTCTGGAACGGATCGCCGACCAAGCGCAGGCCGAACGTGATGTACATGAATCGTACCAACGGATTCGCAGACAGATGAACGTCCAGGAAGCTGTTTTGGCTGATAAGGTGACGAGATGAGCGGCACAGGGAATATGATGCACCGTCCGACAGATAACCGGTCAGCTTCGACGAGTAGAATGGGAGCAGCCAGTAGAACAAGAGCTGTTGCTTCTTCTTTTGTAGTCGCAGACGCCGGGCAGTGCATCGGCTGCAAAGCCTGTGAACTGGCGTGCTTCGCCGTTCACAGTCAGGCTAACGGTATAGGAGCTTCGGTCGGAACCGTCAGCGTACCTGTTGTACCCAAGGTGTATGTTGTACGTACAGGGGAGATGTATGTGCCGGTGCAATGCCGGCATTGCGAAAATGCCCCCTGCGCACATGCCTGTCCGGTACAGGCCATTCGTCAGGAGGACGGCGTCGTTATGATAGATGAGGAACGATGTATCGGCTGTACCTCCTGTGTTTTGGCCTGCCCCTTCGGGGCAATTGAGGTGTCTCCGGTCTACCGGGCCGGACACGTTGTAACGCAGTCCGGCCTGACTCACCGTGCAAATCGAGTCGCCCTTCCCCGCACCGCGGCAAGCAAATGCGATCTGTGCGCGGAAACAGAGAACGGACAGCCTGCATGTGTAGAGGCCTGCCCGAATCATGTCCTACGGCTGGCCAAAGGTATATCCGACTCACCTCCAGAGCCTCGGCGGGAAGTCTTTTTCCCACGCCTATAAGGTCAAAATCAGCCGCAGAAAGGTAGAAAAACATGTCAACCACAATAGACAAGATCTCTTCACCTCCTTGTATGAAGACGACTGATTGCACAGACCCTGTCATTCATATTGACCCTACGCTCTGCACGGGATGCAGACGTTGTGCTGGGGTTTGTCCAGTAGATGCCATAGAGGGACTGCCCGGAGAACCGCAAACCGTTAATGCAGACCGATGTGTTATTTGCGGTCAATGTGTACAAATATGCAGCGTATACGCATCTGACTGGGCAGGTTCATCTTCACAGGAAGGCGCCGCTAGACGGCTGGAACGTATCCAAGAACGCGATATGCCTGCCGACATCAGAGAGCCGCTATTCGCTGCCTATTATAGCTACAACTTGAATAAGGTAGCCGATATGATGACCAAACCTGGACAGTTTCGGATCGTCCAATGTGCTCCTGCCATTCGTGTTTCACTCGCGGAGGAATTCGGAATGCCGTTCGGCACCTTGACGCCTGGGAAAATGGCTGCTGCTTTGCGCCGCCTTGGCTTCGATCGAGTATACGACACCAACTTTGGAGCTGACGTGACCATCATGGAGGAAGGCACTGAATTAATTCGTCGCGTGACCGAAGGCGGTCCCTTACCCATGTTCACATCCTGCTGTCCAGCATGGGTCCGATTTGCAGAAATAGAATATCCCGATCTGCTAGACCATCTATCCAGCTGCAAATCTCCGATGCAAATGTTGGGAGCGCTAATCAAATCTTATGGCGCACAACTAGACGAGGTGGAACCTGCGAATATATACAGTGTTGCCATCATGCCATGTACCTGTAAACAATTTGAGTGCGATCGTCCCGAAATGGAATCTGACGGTTACCGTGATGTGGATGAGGTACTGACCACGCGTGAACTTGCATACTGGATCAAGCAGCGCGGAATTGATTTTGCGAACCTGCCTGATGAAGAATTCGATTCACCGTTAGGACAATATTCAGGTGCAGGCTCCATTTTTGGAGTCACCGGAGGAGTCATGGAAGCTGCCATCCGGACAGGTTACGAGCTGCTGACAAATGAAAAACTGCCGAAGCTCCAACTCGATTTTGTTCGTGGTGAGGAAGGCATTCGAGTTGCTGAGGTTCAGGTAGGCAAGCTGCAGCTCAAGGTAGCGGTCGTCGCCGGGCTACAACATGCCTATCAGCTATTGGATCGTGTCCAGGCGGGCGAATGTGATTATCATTTTATTGAGGTGATGGGCTGCCCTGCTGGATGTATCAGCGGAGGGGGACAACCCAAGCTCATGTTAGAAAAGCATCGAATTGAAGCTTATCGGGCACGTAAATCCTCCATCTATGGACATGATGCTGCACACCAGGTACGAAAATCGCATGAGAACCCTCACATCATCAAACTTTATGATGAATTTCTAGGTGAGCCGCTGAGTCATGTATCGCATCATCTGCTGCACACGACCTTCCAACAACGGGGGCCCGGCAAGCAAAGCCGCAGTAGCACTATTTCCACCAAAGGGGATACGGGTTACTCCATTCATTAATACGTTAAGTTATTTTTATGCTGTATACATTATATTTGTCGTTAGTTAGAGAGGAGTCGAATTGTATGAACCGTTTTGTTTTAGCTGATCCCGATCAGTGTATCGGCTGTCGTACCTGTGAAATCGCATGTGTCATCGCACATTCAGCGGAGAACCCTTTTATCTCGCCAGATGATGAGTTTCATTTTCACCCTCGTCTGAAGGTTATCAAATCATTTGGAGTCACTGCACCCGTTCAGTGTCGTCACTGTGAGGATGCCCCATGCGCCAACGCTTGTCCGAACGGCTCCATTACGAATGCAGATGGCTGCATTCTCATTAATAGCGAAAGCTGCATTGGCTGTAAAACCTGCATGATCGCCTGCCCTTACGGTGCGATTACCATGGTACCCGAGTATCGAAACGGGCAGCCTGTGGTGCAGGACGGATTGTATACCAATATGTCAGGTCGTTTGCAACCCAAAGAACGCATGATTGCCAGCAAATGTGATTTGTGCGAAGGCGTGGACGGCGGTCCGGCCTGTATTGGTAAATGTCCAACACAAGCCCTCAAGCTGGTCGAACCAGATCTGGTTCACGCCCGTGTTGAGGAAAAACGCGCTGCAAGTGCACGTCAGCTACTGCATATGACACGCATTCCAGCAACGGGTCTATGACTGAAGGTCTTTCTCTGCCTACAAATACGCGAACCGAGCGGGATGCGCTAGGAGAGATGGAAATTCCCGCAGATGCCTTTTACGGCATTCACACCGCACGCGCGATGAACAATTTTTCGGTCAGTGGCAGGCCTGTGAACCAAAACCTGATTCACGCTCTTGTGTTGGTAAAAAAAGTAGCCGCTCAAGTGAATGGTGAGCAGAAACGAATTCCTGCCCAACGGGCCTCTGCCATTGTAAATGCCTGCGACGAAATACTCGCCGGGAGGCATCAACATATGTTTACTGTGGATGCCATGCAAGGCGGCGCAGGCACCAGTACCCATATGAATGTAAATGAGGTCATTGCTAATTTGGCCATCGTACAGCTAGGAGGCAGACCAGGGCAGTATGAGATTTTACATCCGCTGGATGATGTGAACTGCTGCCAGTCTACGAATGATGTCTATCCGACAGCGCTACGAATTGCAGCGATACGGCTGCTTCGGCCTTTATGTGACACGATGTCTTCGTTACAGGATGCTTTACAGCACAAAGAAACAGAATATGCCGACTTGCTCAAGCTAGGCCGCACTCAGCTAATGGATGCCCTGCCCATGATGGCCGGGCAGGGCTTTGGTGCCTACGCAAAGGCTATAGCGCGCGACCGCTGGCGTCTCTATAAAGCTGAAGAGCGGCTGCGGGAAATCCCTATTGGGGGCACGGCGATTGGCACAGGTATGAACGCGCCCCGCGCATACAGCTATCGGATGGTCGAAAAGCTGGCGGATGAGACTGGCTTTGGACTGAGTCGCAGTGACCACCCAATGGACCCGATTCAAAATATGGATGTCTTTGTGGAGGTGTCCGGTCTACTCAAATCAGCCGCCGTGAATCTGTACAAAATATCTGGCGATTTTCGCCTACTGGCCTCTGGTCCTTTCGGTGGTTTTGGCGAATACACGCTGCCTCCAGTTCAGGCGGGATCCTCTATTATGCCTGGCAAGGTCAATCCGGTAATAGCTGAAATGGCAGGACTCACAGCCATGCGTGTGATAGCCGAAGATGCGGCTATCACTATGGCCGCTGCCTCCGGTCAGTTGGAGCTAAACGCATTCCTGCCGCTGATTGCCGAATCGCTGCTGGAATCGCTACATATTCTGAACAGCGCGGTTCGACTATTCGAGGAACGATGTGTACGCGGCCTGATCGTGCATGAGGAACGCTGTATTACAAATCTGCGTGACTCAGCCGTGATGGCTTCTGCGCTGGTCGCGGAGCTTGGCTATGATGAAGCTGCCTCCATTGCATCTGCAGCCATTGTGCAAGGCCGCACACCAGAAGATATTGCAGAAGATCGCGGCCTACTGAGCCGTTCGCGGATTGAGCAATTATGCCATCCCTATACAGTAACCAAGCCCGGAATTCCGGGACAGGAAGAAGGAACTCACCATGGGAATGAATGATACCCCTCGTAGCAATCGACCTCATATCGTCCTGCTCGGTCGCCGCAACGCAGGCAAATCCAGCATTCTGAACACCCTGACTGGTCAGCCCGCCGCTGTGGTATCTCCTGTAGGTGGTACGACCACGGACCCCGTTTTCAAACCAATGGAGCTGCTCCCTGCGGGTCCCATTGTTCTGGTGGATACCGCCGGACTGGACGATGAGGGTGAGATCGGAGAGCTGCGCCGCAACAAAACGCTCGAAATACTTAATAGTACAGACTTAGCCCTGCTCGTTATCGACGCCACCGTTGGTGTCGGACCATTCGAGCATGAACTACTCGAAAAGCTCCGCAACAAAAAGATTCCTGTTATTGGGGTATTGAATAAAATAGATACCCTTACTGATTCAGATAAAACGGCTACAAAGCTGGCAACTGAACTGGATCTCACCCTGATTCCTTTCAGTGTATCTTTGCTTTGGGGAGACACGGAACTGAAAAAGGCTATTACTAATACGCTCCCTCAAAACGAGGATCGTTTCCGTATCGTCGGTGACCTGTTGTCACCCGGCGATGTTGTTGTGCTGGTCGTTCCCATCGACAAAGCTGCACCAAAAGGCCGATTGATCCTGCCACAGCAGCAAACAATCCGCGATACACTAGAGAGTGATGCCATCGCTGTAGTGACCAAAGAACATGAACTACGATTGACGCTGGAGAGATTGGGACGTAAGCCTCGCTTGGTCATTACCGATTCACAGGTTTTTATGAAAGTAGCGGCCGACACACCCAAGGATGTGCCTCTTACCTCTTTTTCCATCCTGTTTGCCCGTCATAAAGGCGATCTGGACGAACTGGTACGAGGTGCAAGAGCTATTGATCGCCTCAAGGATGGAGACCGTGTTCTCATTGCCGAAGCCTGCACTCACCAATGCCAATCTGACGATATTGGTCGAGTGAAAATTCCCCGCTGGCTCCGCCAAACGATAGGCAAACGTCTCATCATCGAGCATGCATCCGGCTCCAGCTTCCCTGATGATCTGAGCGAATACGCACTGGTTATTCATTGCGGTGCATGCATGCTCAATCGGCGTACGATGCTTCATCGAATGTCGGAAACAAAAGCTGCCGGGGTGCCGATTGTGAACTATGGTATTTTCATCGCTTATGTACAGGGGGTCTTTCCCCGTGCTATTGAATGCTTCCCATCTGCTATGCTGGCATGGGAGCAAGCTGTAGAAGCCGGCAGTTATTCCTAAAAGACCTCATCACATCATTAATATTTTTTTCCAGACACACAAAAGCAGTCGCGCTGATTCCAACGCGACTGCTTTTCATTTTCAAGTTCTATTATAAATCATGAGAATTTTCATAGCGTGAAATGATACTACGAATAATATAAATTGCTAAAAATACAAATCACGTTCGCCTGCTTCCAGTCGTTCCAGTCTGTCAAGCGTCAAACGGCGCGTCGATTCACGTGGTATACGCTCCAGATTCTCTCGCAGAGCGGCAGCTCCCAGTTCACGCGCCTCCTCATCCCCATAATCCAGCAGATATTCTTGGAAGGTCAGCAGCGAATTCGGCTGGCACACATTATGAATTTGTCCTGATTTGGCAAGCTCCATGAAGCGATCCCCTGTTCGCCCCTCACGGTAGCAAGCTGTGCAGTAGCTCGGCATATATCCGCCACGGCACAAACTTTTAATAATTTCCGATGGTGAGCGATGATCCCCCACCTCAAATTGAGGCTTATCATCAGTTTCCTGTTTTGCATATGCCCCTACACCTGTAGCTGAACCTGCACTAATCTGCGACACGCCTAAACCAATGACGCGGTCTCTATATTCCGGCTCCTCACGAGTGGACAGGATCATACCAGCATAAGGGACAGCCAGTCGAAGAACGGATACAATTTTCATAAAATCCTCATCGTTGACCAGGTACGGATATCGCTCCAGATCTACATTTTCAGCCGGACGCAATCGTGGAACTGAAACCGTATGAGGGCCACAGCCAAAGGCTTCTTCCAAGTGTTCGGCATGTTTCAGCATCGCTACGGTCTCATAGCGGAAATCATACAAGCCGTACAACACACCGATCCCCACATCATCTATACCCGCACGCATGGCTCTGTCCATTGCGGTGGTGTGCCAATCAAAGTCCCGCTTTGGTCCCTGTAGGTGGAATTTACGATAGCTTTCCCGATGATACGTTTCCTGAAATAAAATATACGTACCAATGCCTACCTCTGCCAGCTTCCGATAGTCCTCCTCGGTTGTGGATGCAATATTCACATTGATCCGCCGTATGCTGCCGTTATCTACCTTGACCTCATAGATCTGACGCAGACAATCGACGATATAGTCAATGGGACAATGGACTGGGTCTTCCCCCGCTTCCAGCACGAGCCGCTTGTGTCCCAGTTCTTGAAGCACTCTAACCTCCTCCACCAATTCCTCCGGTGTCAGACGGCTACGAGTAAAGCTGTCATTGGTATGTTTATAACCACAATATTCACAGTTATTCACGCAGTGGTTGCTTACATATAAAGGGGCGAACAGCACAATCCGGTTGCCATAAATTTGTTCTTTGACTGCTCTCGAAGATTTGAACATCTCTTCCAATAATTCAGGATCATCCACATGCAAAAGAGCCGCCGCTTCACTCGCACTCAATCCCCGGCAGGCTCTCCCCTTTTCTAAAATTTCTAAAATACGGTGTCGATCTGTTGCCTCTTGTTTCCCCTGCTCCACTGCCGCCATAATCTCTGCTTCATTAATAAAATCCGCCGACACTTTCTCTCGTACTCCACTCACGTATACCCATCTCCTTATTTATGGTTACTGCAATGTTTCCGTTATGGCCTCACAAAGTTTCCTGTCTCATAAGCTGTCGTTGCGCCCTCAAACTATCGCCGCGCCCCATATCGACTTCAAATCCCGCTCCGCGAATCCGCAGTTCCAGGCAATGTCGACATTGGGCAGACTCATCGCCCAAACATATTTTATTCTCATAAATCGCGTACTTAGGTCTCACCGCCAGTGGCGACAAATTGGGCATCACCACATTCGCTCCCGCCTGAAGCGCCTTCTCCCTGCCTTGGGGATGAATCGTTCCCATTGCCGTAGACGCCGGAATAAGTGCATCTGGAACGACCAATCGGGATAACGAAATAATATCGAGTGCCTTTTCCATACTCCCCTGACTGGCATCCCGAAGCGGCGTGTTGCTATGCGGTAAAAAGGGACCAATCCCGATCATATCAGGTGACAGGCTGTGTAAATAGACCAAATCGTCTGCTAATTCACTATTCGTTTGTCCTGGTAACCCCACCATACATCCGGCCCCGATCTGAAAACCGATTCGTTGCAAAGCCAGCAGACGGCTGCGCCTGCTTTCCATCGTCATCGTCGGATGCAGCTTGGCGTACAAATGGGGAGAAGCTGTCTCATGCCGCAGCAAAAAACGGTCCGCGCCAGCCTCGTATAATTGCTCATAAGTTTCATCATCCCGTTCACCGATGGACAGTGTAACCGCCACATCCGCAAAACGGCTTTTAATTTCCCGAATCAATTTCGTCAGCCGGGCTGCTGTAAACCAGTAATCTTCCCCACTTTGCAGCACAAAAGTCCGATAACCGAGTTCATACCCCTCCGCACAACAGGCCAGAATTTCTTCTGGCTGCAAACGGTAACGATCTGCCTGTTTATTCGAAGCGCGCAGCCCACAGTACATGCAGTCCTGACGACATATACTGGAGAATTCAATTAATCCCCGTAAAAAAACACCTTTGCCATAGCGCTCCAATTTGGTGCGAGCTGCCAGGTGTCTCAGTTGAGCCCGCAGCGTCGGCTCATCATCCAGACGTGTCAGCAGCTCCATCATTTCCGTATGCGTCCATTCCTTGCCGTCAGCTAGACGCAGTAATAATTCGTCCGTGACTCATCCCTTCTTCCCTCGTCCATCCGGACTTCACATCATCAGCGGCTTGTACCGTACATGTATTATTCTAGCAATATCGGAGAGGTTGTAACGTGATTAGTTTCACAAAAAATCCCATCTTATAAAAACCACCTCCAACTTCTGCCCCAAAAAATACACATTTATATCAACACACAAAAAAGCTGTCTCTTCCTCTAAAGGAAGAAACAGCCCTTGTCGATGGTTCTGCCTACTACTGAATCAAATCAATCGCCTGCTGGGGTACAAAATAATCAACGCCGTTAAATACAACTACACCGTTGAGCTTGGTATTTTTGCCATTCAGCGTAGCTATATTTTTGTATACTGGAAGCTCCAGCTTGTTACTGCCTTTGGTCACTGTAATGACTTTCGTATCCGCAGTAAACTTGGCTCCTTTAGCTTCAAAAGCGGCTTTTGCAGGAACAAACAGCTGCTTGCTGACCGTATCCAAATCCAGTCCGAGTACACGTGTCATATATTTATTGACATCTGTATTGTCGATTACACCGGTTGGACGGTCTCCGTTCGGCGCATACGTGTACAACACGACATCGCCTCCTGTATGTCCGCCTGTAGTCCAGCCAATATTCGCACGTTTGCTGATGATCGGTCCGACAGCATAGTTCATGCTGCCTTCTTTGGCATCTTTAATGGTTTTTACTTCTTCGTCTGTCAAATCGGTGATGCCAAAATATGTGGAAAGCACCTCTTTAATATTGCTGCGATCTGCATTCAGCTTGGCTTCCAAGCCTTCACCCGTCAGCTTCGCTTTTTTCAGCGGGTCTATAAAAGAAGCTAAAGGTGTTTTATCATAATTGCTAGTTGTATCGCTGCTACCAATCGTCAATCCACCATTTCCGTGGTCTGTCACTGCTACGACGACTGTATTTTGGTTTTGTTTGGCGTAATCCACAGCAACTTTCACTGCATCGTCAAATGAAAGCACGTCACTGATAATTCCGGTTGGATCATTTGCATGGGCGGCCCAATCCACTTTACTGCCTTCTACCATTAAGAAGAAGCCTTTATCGTTTTTGGACAACACATCAATTGCTTTCGATGTCATTTCCGCCAGACTAGGTTCCTTGGATGCATCGCGATCCAGGTTGTACGCAAGGGCTTCGGGAGAAAAGCTGCCCCAGAGCTTGCTGGAGGTCGATTTTTTCAACCCTTCAGGTGTCGTGACAAAGTCATAACCCTGGTCTTTAATTTGGGCTACCAAATCTTGGCCATCTTTACGCCCTGCTGCCTCCAAAAACTTGCCGCCTCCACCTAACACTACGTCAACCCCGTTGTAGGCTTGCTGCATGCTGAGTGCATCATAATTTTTACGATCAGGATAATGTGCGGTAAAATCAGCTGGTGTCGCATGCATAATCTCGGAAGTCGCAATAACTCCGGTCGATTTTCCTGCCAGCTTGGAAGCCTCAAGAATGGAAGCTACAGGCTTTTTGGCGTCACCCGCTGCAATGGGTTGTTGTCCAGGCATTGTCGCTTCATCAGGAAGGACACCTACATACCCAGTATGTGATTTATATCCTGTTGCAAAAGCAGTACCCGCTGGAGCAGAATCAGCAATTGGAGCATCCGCAGAATGCGTACGCACCATGCCGCTTGCCATACTGTCTAAAGTTAAGGAGGAGCCTTTGTACCATCTAGCCAGTGCAGTGGCGTCATTAGCCATACCGTCTGGAATCAAAATAATTACGTTTTTAATCGACGTGTCCTTTTCGACTGCCATCGCCGTCCCACCGCTTACTGCTAGCATCATAGTCGCTACGAGTGCAGCCACCGATTTTTTCGTATGTATCCCCCAACATTTTAGCATTCATTTTCCTCCCAGATACTTTTTTGTACAACCAGAACTAAGATTAATCACATTTTATCAGGAGAATGTTAAATGGATTGCTTATCTGTATTAAAAGACTCTATTTGTATAAAAACGCTTCATCTATATAAAACTTGTGACACATGAGATTCGTTAAGATTGGGAATTTCATTTTATTATTGTATAATCAGTCTATGATGTAATAGGTAAAACTTATAAGACAAGGGGCGCAAAATTCGATGGAATTCAGACAGCTTCAGTACACCCTGCAAATTGCAGCGGAAAAAAACTTCTCACGTGCAGCAGAAAAACTGCATATTGCTCAGCCCTCTTTGAGCCAACAATTATCCAAACTGGAAAAAGAACTTGGGGTACTTTTATTTCAACGCAACACCAGCACGGTGGAATTAACACATGCAGGAGCAAGCTTTGTAGAAAAGGCAAAAAAAATAGTCGATGCAGTCGAGCAGCTCCGGCAGGAAATGGACGACATTTCTCAACTGCGAAAAGGGAAGGTTGTGGTTGGCAGTATGCCTATCACAGGTTCTCATTTGCTGCCGCATGTGCTGCCTGTATTCAAGAAGGCTCATCCGGACATTGAAATCGTGTTAGTCGAGGATTCATCCATGAATCTGGAGAAAAAAACTGCCAGTGGGGATACAGATCTCAGCCTGCTATCTCTTCCATTAGTTGAACCTACACTTTCCTATGTGCCCATCGGTGAAGAGTGGATTGATCTTGCCGTTCCTCCAGGTCACCCCCTAGCCCTGCGTAAAAAAGGAGGCCATCCGCAGCCTGTGCATATGGAAGAACTGAAAGATGAGCCTTTTGTCGTGCTGAAAAAAGGGCAAGGCTTTCGCAAGCTGACGATGGATTTGTGTCATCAAGCGGGCTTTGAACCTAATGTGGTGTTTGAGAGCACTAATATGGAGACGCTCCAATCGCTCGTAGCGACAGGTATGGGAGTGACACTCGTCCCCCGTTTTATCGCCCGGGCCGCCAGCAGCGAGTTTGTTCCAGCATTATTGCCACTCGCCGAACCTACCCCTAGCCGTACCCTGGCCATTGCTTACCGAAACGGACGTTATTTGTCCAAAGCTGCCGAAGCCTTTATTGATACCTTCCGAGAAACGGTCGAGCAACTTTCTCAAAAGTAGCTTCCAATGTGAAAAGGACCGTCTTCCTCCCTAGCCAAAGCCAGAGAAGAAGGCGGTCCCGGGGCTTCACCCCTATACTTTCAATACTTCATTTACTTTACAGGTTCGATTACACGGTTGCGATGTTGCTTCCATCTGTCTTCAACGAACCACATTTCATGTTCATTTGAATTTCATGTCAGCCTCGCCTGATTACTTTACGCTTGCTCGGAAACTCCACTTTATCCATCTCGCATCACTTCTTTCCTTAAGGTCTCTAGCCTTGGTCTCCCAAGAGTGTCCTACCTCAGTTCCAATGTGCTGTGTGATCCCAAAGTGCCTGTCCTCGCCTTTTTGTGATCAGGGTCTCCCTAAATCTGGTGGACTTTTATCCTGATCATAGCCCATTTCATAATTGTTTCCGACAACCTGTCTATTTAAGCCTCTCGGCCGTGACAGGCCATCCCTATTCGCCAGTTCGGATCTACTTTGGTTATCCATCGTTATCAACCTCCTGGTGTCGGGATACTATTATAATACACCTATGGGCTGTATCTGAAACAGATATCGGAAAACTTTTTTATTATCGAGAAGAACCAAATGCTTGCTGTACCTCGGCTTCACTCACTTGTGTTTTAAAGACTAATTTTGAAGGATCTTGAGGTGAATAAATGACCTCTATAATACTTCCCTGCTGCAGTTTGGATAGTTGGGAAGAAAAAACATCCTTTTGCGTGGTTACATTAAATGTATCGCCGTTGTTTTTCGTTACACTCAGCTTAAACTGAAGCTTAATTTTGTCTGATGTAAATATTCATAGGCCGTTGGGTCATTTAATTGCTGGTAATATACGGCCTTCATCAAATAAGTCGTCATTTCCACCACAAGCGAATCGTTGCGATCCTTCAGCTGATCCACATAGCTTTCCGTGGCAGGATTAGCCAGCTTGGACAGC
Source organism: Paenibacillus sp. CH40 (assembly GCF_024213605.1). Taxonomy (NCBI): domain Bacteria; kingdom Bacillati; phylum Bacillota; class Bacilli; order Caryophanales; family Paenibacillaceae; genus Paenibacillus; species Paenibacillus sp. CH40. The sequence goes on along the minus strand of NZ_JANAVQ010000001.1, from coordinate 999,048 downwards.
TCTGTGAAAATCTTATCCGCTGTAGCCAGCGTCCCCTCATCCTCTGCCGCTGCACGCAAGAGGTAGGATGGGTTTACACCTAAACGCCCAGCAATTTGCTCGGCCAGATCCTCTGCAAACGGGTAACGGTCAGCCAGTATATTCGCAAAATGTGGGGGTGTCACCAGCCCGTCTACCAGCTCTTTACGGGACAAGTTTTTCTTTTTACACAAAAAATCAATGCGTTCCTTAAGCATGGAGTAATCTTTTCTGCACTGATTATCGGTCATACAGTGAGGGACGCCGATCTTCAAACACCGGAATACGACCACGCACGTCCTGCACCAAGACAGACTCAATTGTTCCTGTGAGAATCTCCTCCTGCTCTCCGCCCTCAGCAATGATTTCTCCCCATGGATCAATAATAAGCGAATGCCCGAAGAAATCAGTATCTCCGCTACGACCTACCCGATTACAAGCAATGACATACATCTGATTTTCTATAGCACGTGCGGTCAACAAGGTACGCCAGTGATGAAGCCGGGGATGAGGCCATTCCGCGGGTACGATCAGCAAATTTGCGCCCGACAAGGCCAAACTGCGGGCTAGTTCAGGAAAACGGATATCATAGCAGATTGACGCACCTGCCTGAATACCGCCATCCAGTGCGAATAAAACCTTTTCTTCGCCAGGCTGCAAATATTTTTCTTCATCCATAAGTCGGAATAGATGAATTTTGGAATACGAAGCAACCTCTCTGCCTGTGCGGTCAAAAACGAGCATCGTATTATACACATGACCGTCGCTCTTTTTCTCTGCGATTGACCCAGCTACTACGTTCACTTGATGGGTGGCGGCGAATGCTGCTATCCATGCCCGAGTCTCCGTCCCTTCCTTGTCCGCCAGCTCATGAATGCGATCCAAGGCATAGCCCGTATTCCACATTTCCGGCAGGACAATCAGATCCGGCTTTAGTTCGGTTTTCATCGCTTGTTCCATTAAAGCTCGGATATGACTGCGGTTTTCCGGGGGATTTCCTATCTCTATATGAGCTTGTATGAGTGCAACACTGAACGGCTGGGCTTCCTGATACGTCAAAATCCTTCATCCTCCTTGTGAGCCGGAGCTTCCCGCGACCCATTATCCGGTATTTTCCCCCATCATAGCCCGATCAGTCTGGATTACGCAACTATGCAAGCTTAATTCCCCCTATACAACTCGGTAAAATCGTGATAGATTATTTCTTAAACTATTCCAAAAGGTCGTGTGTATTGATGACTCATTTTTCTATTCCCTCCGCTGACGTCATGAAACAGTTACCTACTCAATTTTTTGCCACACTTGTACAAAATGTAAACCGTGAAATTGCGGCGGGACATGATGTCATTAATCTCGGACAAGGGAACCCGGACACCCCCACTCCTTCTCATATTGTAAAAGCTTTGCAGGAATCAGCGGATAACCCGCTGTATCATAAATATTCGCCATTTCGCGGTTACAGCTTTCTCAAGGAAGCCGTTGCCCAGCGCTATCAGGAGGATTACGGTGTGATGCTCAACCCTGAAACCGAGGTCGCCATCCTGTTTGGCGGAAAAACAGGTTTGGTTCAGCTGCCGCAAGTCTTACTCAATCCCGGCGATGTGTGTCTCGTACCTGATCCCGGCTACCCGGACTACTGGTCTGGCGTAGCCTTGGCTAAAGCGGAAATGTCTTTTCTCCCATTAAAGGAGGAGAACCGTTTTCTGCCCGATTATGAAGCCATTTTCGAGGAAGAACGCCGCCGCGCCAAGTTAATGTTCCTTAACTATCCGAATAATCCAACCTCGGCAACGGCTCCACTTTCTTTTTACGAGGATACGGTTGAATTCGCGCAACGTAACGGTATTGTGGTTGCCAGTGATTTCGCCTATGGTGCTATTGGATTTGATGGCGAACGTCCGGTGAGCTTCCTCCAGGCAGAGGGTGCTAAAGACGTGGGGATTGAGTTCTATACCTTGTCCAAAACGTACAATATGGCGGGCTGGCGTGTTGGTTTCGCGCTCGGTAATGCCGAAATCATCTCGATGATTAATCTGCTACAGGATCATATTTATGTAAGCTTGTTTGGCGGCATTCAGGCAGCAGCGGCGACAGCCCTGACGGCCTCGCAGATCTGCGTAGGCGAGCTGGTAGCCCGCTATGAATCACGCCGTAACGCTTTTTATGATGCACTTGGGCAAATAGGCTGGAAGGCGACGCGCCCAAGCGGCTCCTTTTTCAGTTGGCTGCCTGTGCCGCAGGGCTATACTTCGGCTTCTTTTGCCGATCTGCTGTTGCGGGAAGCCAAGGTGGCTGTCGCTCCAGGGATCGGCTTCGGGAGCGGCGGCGAAGGATATGTGCGAGCGGGGCTGCTGAGCTCAGAAGCTCGACTGACCGAGGCGGCTGATCGAATTGGCAAGCTAAACCTGTTTGGTTAAGCCGTATTTTCCAGCTACAACTTCTTTGCCAAACCTGGTCTTTTCGTGGTATTCTGTATCCAATATCATTTAGCGCGTTGAAGGGACTATTAAGAGAGACTCGGTCCTGTTCAGAGAGTAAATTCCGATAGGCTGCAAGAATTTACCTGGACTCTCTCCCAACTCCTATCCCCGAGCGCCCTGCGCAATCAGGCGGTCCCTGCCGTTAACAGGTTTCAAGTGGGATGATCATGAATCATCAATGAAGGTGGTACCGCGGAAGCACAAACTTTCGTCCTTTGCATACAAAGGATGGAAGTTTTTTTGCATTAAAAAGAGTAAAATTAAGGAAGTGGACGTCTTGTCAACACGAATCGTCATTAAAATCGGAAGCAGCTCTCTGACTGGAGTGGAAGGTGGCTTGAATCGGGAAGCCATCGCTTATTTTGCCCGGGAAATCAGCTTGCTTCGTGCAAAAGGTCATGAAGTGCTGCTGGTTACATCAGGCGCAGTAGCCGCCGGATTCAGGGAGATTGGGTACCCGTTTCGCCCTAAGCTACTGCATGAAAAGCAGGCGGCAGCAGCTGTTGGCCAAGCTCTTCTCATGCAGGCCTATGAGCAGGCTTTTAAAGATTTTGACCTAGTGATCGCGCAGGTTCTGCTAACCCGTAGTGACTTTTTGAGCCGCAAACGGATGAATAATGCCGGAATGACCGTAGAAGAATTGCTGCGTCAGCAGGTTATCCCGATCTTTAACGAAAATGATACTGTATCGATTGACGAATTGAAATTCGGCGATAACGATATGCTGTCTGCGCTGGTTGCCAATCTGGTCAAAGCTCAGCATCTGATTATCATTACGGACACCGATGGCGTATATACTGCAGATCCGCGCAAACATCCGAATGCCGTACGTTTTGAACGTATCGAAGAAATTACAGAGGAGATTTATGCATTAGCTGGAGGTTCTGGATCATCTGTAGGTACTGGCGGCATGCGATCCAAGATCGAAGCTGCCAAAGTCGCTACACGCGGCGGTGTACCTGTATATGTGGGACGCGTAAGCGCGAATGGTGATCTAGACGCAGCCGTCGAAGGACACGGACCGGGAACTTATTTTGACACCCACCTCTCTTCACTTCCGATGAAAAAACAGTGGCTTGGATTTATGTCCACCCCTCTGGGCGCGGTGCATGTAGATGAAGGGGCTGAGGAAGCGTTGGTTCACGGAGGACACAGTCTACTTCCGGTTGGCGTACGTCGTGTCGAGGGCAGCTTTCATGCCGGAGATGTCGTTGAGGTGCTCGGACCGGAAAATAAAGTGTTAGGACGCGGCATCGTCAATTATGACGATGAACAGCTCCGAAATGTACAAGGATTACCCAGCGGCGAGGTTGTGGGCAAAATTGGTCCCATTCACCGGCTTGAGGTGATCCACAGGGATGAATGGATTACATTATGTATGTAGGGAGGCCGTAACATGAGTGATTTAACGACTAACACAGCTGCAACCGAGGAGAACCAGTTTAGCGAAGTACGAACCAAAGCGAATCTTGCTAAAAAAAGTGCCGGGGTCATGAACCGCCTGACTACAGCACAGAAAAACGAAGCATTGCTTGCTATGGCTGAAGCTCTAGTAAATCATACTGAAGAGCTGATTGCAGCAAACCATAATGACCTGAAACGTGGACGGGAACAGGGAACATCAGAATCTCTGCTCGACCGCCTCAAGCTGACCGAGGACCGAATCGGAGCTATTGCCGAAGGATTACGCCAAATTGTGGCACTGCCTGACCCGGTCGGCGACACCCTTGAGCAAATTGAACGTCCAAACGGCCTGCGAATTGAGAAGATACGTGTACCGCTGGGTGTCATCGGCATCATATATGAAGCGCGTCCAAATGTAACCGTGGATGCCGCGGGCCTGTGCTTGAAAACAGGCAATCCGGTTGTGCTACGCGGTGGTTCGGCCGCCCTATTCTCCAACCGCAAGATTATCGAAGTACTCCAGCAGGCACTAGACGCAACAGCTGTGCCACGCGAGGCGCTTCAACTTATTGAAGATTCAGACCGTGCCTCGGTCAACGAAATGCTCACCTTGAACGGCTTGCTGGATGTAATTATTCCACGCGGCGGGCGTTCACTCATTCAAAATGTTGTTCAGAACGCTACCGTACCTGTCATCGAAACCGGAGCTGGTGTATGCCATACCTTTTTGGATGCTACAGCGGATACCGCAATGGCCGAAGCGATTACACTGAATGCCAAGGTGCAAAGACCGTCCGTGTGTAACTCGATGGAAACATTGCTCGTACACTCGGATTATGCTAAAGCACATTTAACAGGATTGGCAAAACGCTTTCGTGATGCGGGGGTTGAGCTACGCGGCTGTGCACGCACACGAGAATTGGTTCCTTGGGCTGTTCCTGCTACAGAAGAGGATTATGGCACCGAGTATAATGATTACATTATGAACGTAAAGGTCGTGGACAATCTGGACGAAGTACTGGAGCATATTGCCCGTTACGGTACGATGCATTCAGAGTGTATTGTCACCGAGGACAAAGCCCATGTCGAGCGTTTTCTGCAAGAAGTGGACGCGGCAGCCGTGTACCACAATGCATCCACTCGCTTCACGGATGGCTTCGAATTTGGGTTTGGTGCCGAGATCGGAATCAGCACACAAAAATTACATGCCCGCGGTCCAATGGGATTGCCTGCCTTGACTTCAACCAAATATCGCGTGTACGGTACTGGACAAATCAGGGAATAATAACTTAAATCAATCTGTATCCTTGGAGGTTATGAATCTATGTGTGAATCACAAACAAAGGTTTTAATTAATGAGCAAATTACATTTTTCGGGGCAGGATCAATGGCAGAGGCTATTATTCGCGGAATGACGGCTCGTTCTGTCGTCATTCCTAGTGGTATTACCGTCATCAACCGCAGTAATCAGGCTCGCCTTGAGGAACTTCAAAAGCAATATGGAGTCTTGTTCCAAACCGTGGATGCCGCCAAAACCGAGCTTCTGCGTCGTTCTCCGGTCATTGTGCTTGCCATGAAGCCCAAGGATGCTGCACAAGCACTTGGACAGCTCGGCCCACTTCTGTCTGATGAGCAGCTGATCATTTCGGTAATCGCCGGATTGTCTATTCGTACGATGCAAACGTTGCTGGGTCGCAAGCAGCCGATCGCACGGACGATGCCCAATACATCCAGCTCAATTGGGCTGGGAGCCACAGGTATTAGCTTTTCCAAGGAGATCAGCGAAAACCAGCGTAAAAACGTGCTTACAATGTTCGAATCTGTAGGTACGGTAACGGTTATAGAAGAAGAGAAAATGGATGTTTTGACCGGGATATCTGGAAGCGGCCCTGCGTATGTCTACTACCTGATGGAAGCCATGATTGCCGGAGGAATCCGTGGTGGCTTGACCCCTGAGCAAGCGCACGAACTAACGGTGCAAACCGCGCTTGGAGCGGCACGTATGGTGCAGCAAACCGGAGAGGAGCCTTCTGCCCTTCGCCACAAAATTATGTCTCCTAATGGCTCTACGGTAGCTGCATTGGAAATGCTGGACAAAGGTGACTTCTACGAAACGGTGATTGCGGCGGTGCAGCGGTGCGCTGAACGATCCCGCGAGATGGGAGCTGTACTCAAGGAGGGAATTGAATGAGCTATTGCTTGGCGACCTACCGGGTATACGATGACAAAGCCGATTTTAACCAAAAGGGCCAATCTATTGCCATCGGCATGACGGTGGGCAGCTGGACTGAGCTCCCGCAAGCCAAACGAGACGCGATGCAAAAGCATCTTGGCTCGGTTCATTCTGTGGATATTCACGATGGAGGTCCCGGTGAACGGTACGCGGACCTGACCATCGCTTACCCGGATGTCAACTTCAGCCGAGACATTCCCGCTCTGCTGGTCACGGTCTTCGGCAAAATTTCAATGGACGGCCGAATTAAGCTAACGAAGCTGGGTTTCTCGGAAGCATTCCGCTCTGCTTTTCCAGGACCGAAATTCGGTATCAGCGGCTTGCGCGAGCAGCTTGGCGTGTATGATCGCCCCCTGCTCATGAGCATTTTCAAATCTGTAATTGGCCTCAATTTGGACGAACTTCGTGAACAGTTTACCCGGCAGGCTCTCGGTGGTGTTGATCTGATCAAGGACGACGAGATCTTATTTGAAAACGCGCTGACGCCGATTGAAAAACGTGTCGAAGCCTGCATCAAAGCCGCTGAAGCGGCTGAGCGTGAAACCGGTAAAAAGCTGCTGTATGCCGCTAATTTAACGGGGCCAACCTCGCATCTTAAGACGCAAGCTCTCAAGGCCATTGATACGGGTGCCAACGCGTTACTGTTTAACGTGTTGGCCTACGGTTATGATGTGCTGCATGAACTTAGCAGCGATCCCGCCGTCTCGGTGCCGATTGCAGCCCATCCTTCGTTAGCGGGTGCTGCTTATCCATCGCCGCATTATGGTATATCGGCGTCCGTCCTGCTCGGTCAGCTTATGCGGCTGGCTGGCGCTGACCTCGTGCTCTTCCCTTCTCCCTACGGCTCAGTGACGATACCGCGTGACGAAAACATGGCAATCCGCGATGAGCTGATCAACCCTGATCTACCGCTGAAGGCCAGCATGCCTGTCCCTTCCGCAGGGATTCACCCGGGCCTCGTGCCGCTCATTGTACGTGATTTTGGTACTGACGTTGTTGTCAACGCTGGGGGCGGCATTCACGGACATCCGCTGGGTACAGAAGCTGGTGGGCGCGCCTTTGTGCAGGCGATTGAAGCGGTACAGCAGAATGTCCCGCTGGCAGAATACGCCCGTACTCACCCCGAGCTGCAATCTGCGCTCGACACATGGGGAGGCGAACGATGAGCACAGCAAAGAAGCCCGTCATTTTTTGCGATTTTGACGGGACAATTACGAACAGCGACAATATTGTCGCCATTATGAAGCATTTTCAGCCTACAGGCTGTGAGCCCATCATGCATCAAATCTTAAATGGGCATACATCCATTCGTGAAGGCGTAGGTGCCATGTTCGCCCTGATGCCTTCGGAGCAAAAGGACGAAATTATCTCATATGTACTTGGACAAGCTGGTATACGCGAGGGCTTTGCACGCTTTTTGGACTATGTACGAGAGCAGCAGATTCAATTTTTCGTCACCAGTGGCGGCATTGATTTTTTTATTGATCCATTGCTAAAACCTTTTGACATTCCACACGACCACGTCTATTGCAACGGAGCGGATTTTTCCGGGGAGCGCATCCAGATTACGTGGCCGCATCCATGTGAGGAACCGTGTACAAATGATTGTGGCATGTGTAAAACGACTGTGATTCGTCAATATCCTTCCGGACAATACGAACGGATTTTGATCGGCGACAGCCTGACCGATTTTGAAGGAGCTAAAATTGCCGATCTTGTGTACTCCCGTTCGCATCTGACTTTAAAGTGTCAAGAGCTTGGCGTACCACATGTACCCTTTGAAACATTTGATGACATTATCGAGGATTTAAAGCAAAAACAGGAGCAAGGGGTGCTGTAAATGAGTTTTAACTTGGCAGACATTTCATTGGAAGAAAAACGCCGCGCACTGGAAGAACTCGCTGATGTCAAAGAACTATTCGCATCTCGCAACTGGTTCCCAGGCACGAGCGGCAATTTGTCGATCCGAATCGGTGACTTTCATCCCGAACAATTTTATTTTGCAGTCACCGCCAGCGGTAAGGATAAAACCAAGCGTACTCCGGAAGATTTTCTGTTCGTAGACCAGTACGGAAAAGCGGCAGAAGCGACAAACCTCAAGCCAAGCGCAGAGACGCTTATACATTGCGAAATTTACCGCCTGACAGGCTGCGGAGCCGTTTTTCATGTGCATACCGTGTTTAATAATCTGATTTCCGAATATTACGGTGAGCAAGGCGCTGTACCTATCCAAGGTATTGAGCTGATCAAGGCTTTTAACATTTGGGACGAAAATGCTGCGATTGATATTCCTGTGCTGCCTAATTACGCAGATATTGCCTCGATTGCCAAGCTGGTGCCCGGTGTGCTGAATGATCAGGTGCCTGGAATTTTATTGCGTAACCACGGCATTTATGCGTGGGGCCGTGATGTATTTGAGGCTAAAAAGCATTTGGAGGCGTTTGAATTTTTGTTTGAAACGACCTATCGCTCCCTGCTACTGAAAACTTTGAAGTAAATAAACTCATAAATATCAAAGATGCTTATCATTATTTGTAAAAGTGGCCATTGAATATCGAGAACGGAGCCTAAGCGATAGCACAGGAACGTTCTCTTTTTTATAATTAGGGTATTCTATTCTACTAGCCACATAAAATCTTAGGCATGCTGTAAAAAAACGCCCCCTATTGGGGACGCTCCAGCGTGAATTGCTCTCCTAGCTTCGCATAGTTGTTCCCAGCCAACCGACTTACTGGACGCAACTCCTTAGCAATCACATACGTATTTTGGTATGCTTCCTCGGACAAATGATACTGCACTACGCGTCCGATTAACAGATCACAGGCAGGTGAGTCCTCCTTGCCTCCCAACGGTATAACTTGTTCCAGAATACATTCCATGCGTATTTTCGCTTCTGCCACACCGGGAACTTCGATTTTTGTACTTTTGACTGGGGTAAGGCCTGCCAGTGCAACCTCACTCTCCTGCGGCAACAGACGGGAAGCCGTCACATTCACCGCTCCCACATTGTCCTCGTCTGTGATATGTACGACAAATGCTTTATGCTCCATCGCATTACGTGCTGTATCTTTGGATACTCCATCGACACGTTGTACGGATACAGACAGCAGTGGCGGTTCAGAGGCTACGATGGAAAAATAACTGAACGGCGCACCATTCAGCACCCCTTCGCTGCTCAAAGTCGTTACAAAGGCTACCGGCCTTGGGATGATACTTCCGGTCAACAGCTTATAATTTTCACGCCCTGTAAGCGTATCAGGATTCAACGAAATCATTTTTCTCCCTCATTTCCGATCACAATCGCTATTCGATTGCACATCATCAAGTTTCGCCTGATAAGCAAATACACCATTAGCTAGCGACATGGATGACATCTCAGGCTTCCCTTCCAGTATCGCGTGAATGATACGAAATGTAAAGTTGGAGCCGGAAGATCTCCCTATTTTTCAATTATATTTCCTCGGCTATCGCGCACAGTAACCGTAGTTCCCTCAGGTACAGCAATCGTAACATCAAGCTGCTGCTGAGTCTGCATAAAACGTGTCGGAATTTGACCCAGTAATACATACAAGGTATCGCCGATTTGCTTGGTTTGATATAAATCTTGTCCTTTTAATTCGTCCTCTTTGCCTGTGTATACATAACTTCCGAACACATGCACTTCCGGTGAGGTGGTTGCGTCAATTTTGACCGCATAAGGATCTTCCCCCTGTACAATCACCTTGTTCACTCCGGCAGGTAGTTTTTCATGCCAGTCTGGGAGAACCCTTGTTTCCTGAACCGAACTCATTATTTCTCTGACTTGTGGAGTGATTCCCAATGAACTGACCAAGGCAAATCCGATACAGCAAAAAACCAATACCGCCGTAATAAACATACTGAACAAATCATAACCAATGCGCTCACGCGTCCCTTTCCAAGCAGTATACATTAAAATTTCCAATCCCAGCAAAACAAAAACGACAGGCCACCAGGTTAACGCCTGGTCCAGAATGCCCGCTCCCCAAAACTTGGAGGCAAACGTTACGCCCCCCAGCAGGACAAGGAAAAGTCCCATTGACAGCCTTCCAACTTTCCACACCCCTGCCGGAGTGTTTGACGCTTTAGAGGAGCTATTTTTGTTAGATGATGTACCCAATATACCTGTGGCACCTCCTCCATCGCTATGAGGATGATGGACTCCCTTTAAGGGAGCCTCACTCTTTGAAAATTCAGTATCCATTCTATTGCTTCTCCTTTACTCGTTTAGATTTGGAATTCCCGATCATCATCCAAATACCACCGCCGATCAACAATAAGGATACGATAATCGTCCGTAGATACATGTCAACCAAATTATAAATCTCTCCGTTTGGAAACAGACGATCCAGAGTAGGAACTAGTACGTTGATTAAGATGTAATAGGCGCCCAGCAATAGTAACCCCAAGCCTACCCAGCGGTGATATTGTGCAAACATACCGATCACAGGTTTGTCGATCAGCGGCTCCCGTCCATAACGGCTTACTTGCTGCAATGCATCAAAAAAACTGTAAAACCAAACCACCGGAAGCAGGAACAAAAAGAGTGAAAGATGCAGCACGTCCAGTACATAGATGCCTCCTAAAAACAAAAGCATGAGTTGGAGTCCACGCTTTTGCAAACCTATATACATATGTCCGGCACCGGGAAATACCGATAAAATGGTAGCCAGCATTTTACTTCGGCGTCCCTCGATTCTTCCATGCTCCAGTTCCTCAAACAAAGTCCGGTCCTGAAGAATTTCTCCAGCTTGTTTGCGATGTACATGCTGCACCGCATCAAACATGCAATACAGCCAAATAATCGGCAACACGCCCGCAAAGGCCAAAAATCCGGATTCGTTAGTAATGCTAGTAATAAAGATAAGAATCGCACCAAAGCCAAAGAAGGACAGTAAAAAAGACAAACCACGCTGCATCAGCCCCAAATGGAGGTGTCCCAATCCAGGAATGAACGACAGCAAAATCGTAAAAAAGCGCTCATTCTCCGATCCTCTTTGAAAAGCAGGTGATCCTGCCATACCATAGTGTCCTTGTTGATAATGGTTATTATAGCCCGGGCCATATCCCATTCCTGCTCCCGGTACATCCGTATCTGCGTGTGTTGCCCCCTCCGGTACCTCCCCTGTTAAACCAGCCTGTCCATAAGGTCCATTTTGCGAGTAAAAATCATATGGATTGGGCCCTGCATGAGGGGGGTATGGAGCAGCGACTGCACGAGGATCATAACGCAACAAGCTAATCATGATATGCAGCATGCTGAGTCCCCAAAAAAGGGCGGCAACAAACATACCGAATAATAAAGGCGATTCGTCTCTTACTACGAATGCAAGAAATAATCCTCCTGCCAAACATCCGAAAAACAAAATGGTGTATACAAACACATTGGCTTTTCGGGTCCAGTAATAGTGTCCCACACCGGGAATGATGTTCAATAGAAATGCCAAGAGCTTGCTTCTTTCCGTATAAGGCATCGCTACACTTCCTTTCTATTTATGGGATTTTGATAAAGTTCCCAATTGAAGGTTGCTATTTTTGAGTTTTTTCATCTCAGCCTTTATCCGATGATTTAGGGCTTTAATTTATCGAGCCAGGTTGTTGTAGCTCGCATGACCTCTTCACTGTAAGAAACGCGTTCTTTTGGAGGAATCGGCTTTCCGTCTGTTTGCGGCATCATTTTGTCAAAGGCTCCACTGGACAACAAGATCAACGTTAGACTTGCGGCGACAACATAATGAAACACAGGTTTTTCAAACCAGCGGCGTTTTTTGAACATAACTTGACTCGGTTCAGCTTCTATCTCGGGAAGAACGGCCATTACCTGATCTGTGAAGCGCTCCGTATCCATCCAGGCAGAATAATCTTTTAAAGTTGACTCCAGTTGCTCCAGTGCAACAAGATATAACATCAGCGCCTGTTCGTCTTCCAGCAGTAGCTTTTCCAGCCGGGCAGATTCTTCTATCGTGCAAGTTCCTGCAATGTAAGCATGCCAGTCATTCGATTTCCCTTCAATCCACGGTTTATCTTGTTGGTCAGTCATTGCCATTCCTCCTCCTTCCAGTGATTTCGAATCCATAGCCGCGCCCGATAGAGTCTCGACTCTACTGTTTTTAAAGCTACCTGCGTCTCTTCTGCAATTTGATCGTAAGTTTTGCCCTGCATATAATAGGCTTGAATAATATCCCGATGTTGCTGGGGCAACTGGGCAATTTTTTGCGATAGTTCTACAGTTTGCTCCTCGCGGATGAGACGGGCCAGCACATCCTCATCCCGGGAAGGGAGCTGTACAAGGGATTGTGCCACGTCTATAAGCTCTGCGGGTCGTCTGTCCTGTTTGCGCTTAATATCCAGCGCTTTGTGGAGCGCAATTCGGCTCAGCCACGTTTTAAATCCTTCGTTCCGGTATTGGGGGAGAGACTTGTACACCTGAACGAACGCCTCCTGCGCGGCATCTTCGGCTTCCTTGCTGTCATGCAGTACCGAATAGGCGATATGAAATACATGCTTGCTGTACAGCTCTACGATCTCACGGAACGCCTGCCGGTCACCGGACCGTATTCGTTCAATGATTCTCTCTATATCAATGACGCTCTCCCCCTTCCCAATACTATAGACGCCAGGAAATTTCCTTCCCCTGCATATTTCGAAAAAAAATATTTAAAAAAGGACACACCCTCCTGACGGAATGGTGTGTCCTCTATCATTAAAGCCTATTTAGACCGATATATCAATTGCGTCCGCCACCACGGAATCGCTGGGCGTATTCTTTGGCATCCTGTGCATTACGAACACGGTTTCGGCTCCACTCCAGCAAAATACGGTCTATATACCGGAAATGTACTTTCCCTGCAAATACCGCTTCCTTCAAAGCCAGCAAAATCAGCTCCTCGGGATACCGATCCTGATCCACCCAGCTGGTGATCGTCTCGTATTCCATCGGTGACAATGGGCGCCCGAATTCTTTCTCAAAAATCGTGAACAAATTCCGTTCTTCTGTAAGCGGGGATTCTGATATTCCATTCAGTAAATCCGGCTTTCCGGCAAACAAAATGTCATCTTCATCGTGCTGCTCATTACGCTCAGCGATCATACATTCTGCCAACTTACGGTACAGCCCCGTCAAATTGTAACGTTCGAATTGTACGGATGAGCTGCGGTCTTCTACGGAATCGATTCTCAAAAATCCTTCTTTCATGAGCTTACTGAAATAGAGTGCGATTTCGTTCGCAGTGCATCCGATACGTGACTGCAATTGTTCCCATGTCGGAAATTCATTACGTTCCGCTTGTTTAAAGGCAAGCAACTGCATCAGTAGCAGCATTTCACCATCCGTCAGCCGAAGTGTCCGATAATGCTTGAGCAGGGCGTAGGGAATCTGGACCATTCCGGCTTCCATAGCAAAGGCTACTCCCTCCGCCCATTCTGCCGCTGATGTCTTGTCGAATGATCCGGTCATCGGTTACGGATACAAACGATACAGCATACGTGGGAACGGAATCGTTTCACGTACATGATCGAGTCCACAAATCCATGCTACTGTACGCTCCAGGCCCAGTCCAAAGCCGGAATGCGGAACGGTACCATAGGTGCGCAGATCCATATACCATTGGTAGGCTTCACGAGCCAAGTTATGCTCGTTAAAACGTTCTTCCATCAATGCTGGATCATCAATCCGTTGGGAACCCCCGATAATTTCGCCGTAGCCTTCAGGAGCGATCATATCGGCACACAAAACAACCTCTGGACGGGTCGGGTCTGGTTTCATATAGAATGCCTTAATGTGAGTCGGCCAATGTGTAATGAACACAGGCTTGTTATATCTTTCAGCAATCGCCGTTTCATGAGGAGCACCAAAGTCTTCTCCCCATGGAATATCGAAACCTTCACCTTGAAGGAAGGCAATCGCCTCATCATACGTAATACGTGGGAATTCGCCTTGAATTTGCTCCAGCTTCGAAACATCGCGTCCGATTGTTTCAAGCTCCTTCGCACAGTTTTTCAGAACAGATTGCACGATATGACTTACAAACTGCTCCTGAACGCGCAAGGATTCTTCATGATCCACAAAAGCCATCTCAGGCTCGATCATCCAGAACTCAATCAGGTGACGACGTGTTTTAGACTTTTCCGCACGGAAAGTTGGACCAAAGGAATATACTTTGCCCAGCGCCATTGCCGCGGCTTCCATATACAACTGCCCGCTTTGTGTCAAATACGCATCTTCATCAAAATATTTAATGTGGAACAATTCTGTTGTGCCTTCTGCAGAGGAAGGAGTCAAAATGGGTGGGTCCACCTTCGTAAAACCGTTGCCGTTAAAGAATTCCTGTACAGCACGGATAATTTCCGCCCGTACGATCAGAACAGCACGTTGCTTGGCGGAACGCAGCCACAAGTGACGATGATCCATCAGGAAATCTACCCCATGCTCTTTGGGTGTAATCGGGTAGTTTTCGGTCAAATGAATAATTTCAATGCCTGTAACCGTTAATTCAAAGCCCGATTGGCTACGCGGTTCTTCACGCACCACTCCAGTAACGTAAAGGGAGCTCTCTTGAGTCAAGGATTTAGCGTCATTCCAAATATCCTCGGACACTTCGCTTTTCACGATAACCCCTTGAATATACCCGCTACCATCGCGCAGTTGCAGGAACTGAATTTTACCACTAGATCGTTTATTGTTTACCCAAGCGCCGATTGTAACCGTTTCCCCTACATGGCGGCCCACTTGGGCAATCGTACTTTTATTCGTCATGACCGTCTCTCTCCTCTTAACCGAAAATCAAACAGCCCTTCCCCCTGGGTCAGGCTGTTTGCTCTCGCTGTTTGGTGCATGCGGAACTCAAACGTAAGTCCGCATGCATAAAGTTTATACTTTCGAACAGAACTACTGAACCAGACGGAACGTGTCACGGGCAATAACCAGTTCTTCGTTCGTTGGAATGATCAGTACTTCTACCTTTGAATTTGCAGTTGTAATCCGGCGAGGCTCGCCAGAACGAATAGCATTCAACGATTCATCCAGCTCGATACCGAGGAATGTCAATTGCTCCAACACTCTCTTACGCAGAACGATGGAGTTCTCGCCTACACCTGCTGTAAATGCAATTACGTCTACCCCGTTCATTGCGGCAGCATACGATCCAATGTATTTGCGCAGACGGTATTCATACATTTCGAATGCCAATGTAGAATTAGCTTCGCCTTTTTCCATACCTTCTGTGATTTCACGCATGTCACTGCTGATACCGGAGATAGCTAAAAGTCCACTATGCTTGTTCAGCATGGAATTGACTTCATTGACAGTCAATTCTTCTTTGTTCATAACATAAGGTACGATTGCTGGGTCCAAATCACCACTACGAGTACCCATCATAAGACCTTCCAGTGGAGTCATACCCATGGAAGTATCAACAGACAAACCGCCTTGAACTGCTGTTACACTACCACCATTACCGATATGACAAGTGATAATCTTCAGGTCTTCCAAAGGACGACCAAGGAATTTGGCGGCTTCCTTACTTACAAAATCATGGGAAGTGCCGTGGGCACCGTAACGACGAACCTTATACTTATTGTACAACACTCTTGGAATGGCGTACATATAAGCTTTTTCAGGCATGGTTTGATGGAACGAGGTATCAAATACCACAACCTGCGGTACATCTGGCATATTCAATTCAGCCGCTTTAATCCCCATCATGGAAGCAGGGTTATGCAGTGGTGCCAGGTCAAACAAGCGGCGGATTTCACTCTTCGCTTCAGGCGTTACAACTGCAGACTGTTTGAAGATTTCGCCTCCATGAACCACACGGTGGCCTACAGCCTGAATTTCACTAGTACTGGAG
Organism: Paenibacillus sp. CH40; assembly: GCF_024213605.1. Lineage (NCBI taxonomy): Bacteria > Bacillati > Bacillota > Bacilli > Caryophanales > Paenibacillaceae > Paenibacillus > Paenibacillus sp. CH40. The sequence continues at coordinate 983,047 of NZ_JANAVQ010000001.1, read as the reverse complement.
ATTACACCATGTTCAGCATCTGTGAGTGCGTTCAGCACTTTACGGATGGCTGTAGTATGTTCCAAAATTTCGCTAACTTCGGTGTATTCTTCTTTATTGGTTGGCTTATGCGTAAGAATGGAGGAATCCATACCGATGCGCTCTACCAATCCTTTTGCCAGAACGGACTCGTCCGTCATATCATACAATTGGTATTTCAGGGAAGAACTCCCTGCATTGATTACGAGAATTTTCATATCCGGTCACCATCCTTGTCGTACATAAAGAAGCCTTCGCCCGATTTCACGCCCAGATTACCTGCACGCACCATTTTCTTCAGTACGATGGACGGACGATATTTCAATTCGCCGAATTCACGGAACATACGCTCCAGAGCAGCCAAAACGGAATCTAGACCAAAGCGGTCAGCCATTTCCAAAGGACCGCTTTGGAAGTTATAGCCGATTCGCATAGCATCATCAATATCTTCAGCGGAAGCCACGCCCTCTTGAAGTACATGGGCCGCTTCGTTAATCAGCAGACAGATAATCCGGCTTGTTACGAATCCAGGAGATTCATAAATCATGACTCCTTTTTTCTCCACTATTTCTTCCACGAACATTTTAGTGTGTTCAAATGTATCGTCCGAAGTTTTCAAACCACGAATAATTTCTACAAGATCAATACGGGATACTGGATAAATAAAGTGCATACCAATAACACGCTCAGGATACTTGGTCGAGCTAGCAAGCTCGGTCAGGCTCAGCGTGGATGTATTACTTGCAAGAATAATATTGCTTGGACACACATAGTCTAGCTCTTGGAACACTGCTTTCTTCTCGTCCAGATTCTCTGTAATAGTCTCAATGACCATATCGCAGCTTCCGAGCTCCGCCAAATGGATTACTTTTTGAATACGGGATAAGATCAATTTTTTCTCAGCTTGAGTAATTGCCCATTTTTCCAGTTGTTTGTCCAGACTCGTTTCAATCATATTGTAGGCGTAGTCTAGTTTCTCTGGTGTCTGCTCTACCAGCAGCACATCGATTCCTTTGGACGCGAGCATTTCAGAAATCCCCTGTCCCATGGTGCCGCCGCCGATGACGCCGATTTTTTTAAATTGCATGATTCTTTACTCCACCCTTTCCTGGTCACTCTCATATATTGTATCCTTCTTTGTCGAAAAATACATGTTTATGTCCCAATAGATAATAATATCTTAGCACGGACTAAAAGTAAAAAAAAATAACCAGCATAAAAAATTATGCTGGTAATAAAGCATTTTCACTAAATTGACATCTAAATTGGTCTCCAGACAGAGTTTCTTCCTTCATCAGGATGTCAAGTGAGTTGTCGAACACAGGACGATGCTTTTCCAGCAACTCCAAAGTCCGGGTATGCAGGTCTGCCATAATCTCGCCATTTTCCCGCATAAGTTCTTCTTTGGTTACCATTTCCATGTTAATAATGCCAAGTGAAGTCAAACCGGAAGTCATCATCGTATGGACGATGTTCAGCGCCTGCTCAAAATCATTACTTGAGCCGGTACTGCGACCGCCATAGTACATTTCTTCCGCCGTGGCCCCTGCGAGCGAGATCATGATCTGCTCCTCCAGGAACTGCTTGGTGTATAAATAATGCTCTTGCTGTGGATTGTGGCGCACATAGCCAAGCGCTTTCCCACGTGGGCTAAGTGCTACCTGGCTTACGCTACCGGGACGAACAATTTCGGCCATAATAGCATGTCCTAGTTCATGAATCGCTACACGTTTTTTCTCTTCCAACGTCGATTCCCGGTCTGTCTTTTCACCCATCATCACTTTATCAATTGCCATCGACAGATGCTTCTGCGCAATCATTTTCTGATCCTGTCTCATCGCATAGATTGCCGCTTCATTCATCACGCTCTCCAGCTGTGCGCCGGAAAACCCGTAAGATTCCTCAGCAATTTTGTCCAGATTCGCATCTTCCTGAATCGGTTTGTTTTTGGCATGAATTTTAAGAATATGAAGACGGCCCTTCTTATCAGGCAAATCCACTTGAATATGACGGTCAAAACGCCCTGGACGTGTTAAGGCACTGTCCAGCATTTCTTTACGGTTTGTTGCTGCAATGATCAAAATCCGCGGTGTATCTGCCGAATAAATGCCATCCATTTCTGTCAGCAACTGATTCAAAGTCTGATCATATTCTCGTTGCTGTCCACCCTCACGTTTACCACCAATTACGTCGATCTCGTCAATAAAAACAATCGCATTTTCCTTCTTTTCCTTGGCTGCACGAGTACGTGCCTCCCGAAACAACTCACGAACACGACCCGCGCCAACACCAACGTACATTTCAACAAATTCACTACCTGAGGCTGCAACAAATACAGAATTAGTATAGTGTGCGGCTGCTTTCGCCATCAGTGTTTTCCCTGTTCCCGGAGGGCCTGTGAGTAGAACGCCTTTTAATGGACGGATACCAAACTTGGAAATTTCATCATGTCGATTCAAAAAGTCCAGGGCCTCACGCAGCTCCTGCTTAGCGCTTTCCTGCCCACCGATTTCCTCAAAAGTCAGCTTGTCCGGACCACTTTTTTTGCGTTTACGTTCTTGCCCAGCACCTACGGCCAAGCCGCCACGCGCATGCATGAGCATTAACAAGCCGCTGAGCATCACGCCAGCAACTAGAAGAGGGATAATATTCACCCCAATAAAAACGAGAAATATAATAGTCACCGGCACTATGCCGATTAATGTTTCCTTGATCCATCTAGGCATTAGGCCATACCCCCATTTGCTGAGATTGACGTGGCAATACGATAAACTTGGTCGCTTTCCCTTCGCTGAGTCGGATATAGACATTGTTCGAATCCATGTCGGTATCAGCTTTGATACCCGTCTTTTTCTTTTTCATCTGCTCAACTGTAGATGAAATTTGAGTATACTTTTTATTTTCCATCGCTTCGGCTACAGGAAACATAGCCTCAGACCACCATTGATTCAGTGCTGAATTGGAACGATCTTCAATATCCAGCTTAATGGTACGGCTGCCAATGATGGATTGTCCTTTTTGCTTAACCACATCGACTAATCCGGCCACATCCGCCTGCGGTTTGAGATCTAGTTTCAATACAACCTGATCCTGTTTAATATCTATTTGAGCGCTTGTCACGCCTGGATATTGAGAAACCAGTTTTTCCAGAGGACTTTGCATTGTAACCTGACGGTAAATGAACCATCCCCCAAATAGCAGCAAAGCTGCCAAAACTGCCGCCACAACGATAGGAACTGCACGCAATTTCAAACAACATCCTCCTCTCAAAATGTAAAACACAGAAGAAACGGGACGAATGTCAACAAACAACCAAATTGCATGATCTTACAGCGATCAGCAATTCTTTTTTCTATCATTTTTGTCTATCACTTATAAAATATAGTATATCATAACGTATATCTAATATCGAAGGCAATGTGTGGAGGAGTTGTGATGAGGCAAAATCTTTGGTTAAGGTGGAGGCGAGACGCTGAGCGTAGGATTTGATCTTACGATCGCTGTTGCCACCCGATTTTTCTCGATTATATTCTTAAATCCGGCGGCAAAGGCGAACGCTCTGCTTCTCCAAATTCAAATCCTCCACTCCGTGCTGCCCGCATAAAGATGAATTTGCCCTAGGAGAGAAGATGGATAGGTAAAGATGCTTCACTGGCTTTTAGCCCATTTTACGGCATAGCAAGACTAAAAGACGTAAATACGATTTCCATCGCATTTACGCCTTTTTCTTGAGTTTTCAATTATTTACTAGTCATTCATTCCACATCTGCTAATCCTCAACCAGCTCAGTTATTGGGCAAAGTATATTTTACACCCGTCGCTACCCCATCTGAGAAACGATAAAAGGTGTAGTAATGATGACTTCCATCATCGTAAAACAACTGCCACACATATTCGCCATTGAACACACTCGGCTGAAGCCTTACAATTTTTGCACCTGGAAGCTGCTGCTGAATTATTGCCGTCATTTTTTGCTCATCGACTCCATTCTTCAGCAGTTCGGTGTGAACACCGCTATTATCTGCGGCAGGTACGTTAGGTTGTCCTTCCACTTTTTGAAAAGGAACCCACACCATTATATTTTCATTCTGTGCATTTTTCCCTTGAACCACCCAATATACCTGATCCCACACAGACTTCCATGTTTGAGTCGTGCTAACCAGACCACCTGATTGCTTGGCCTTAATGATAGCGGCATTTTTCTCAGCCACCTGGTCTTGAGTAACATAGGAATAATACCAGAAAATGCTGACCAGGATCAGTATTACGGCCAAAATGGCGACCGCTATCCACTTTTTCTTATTTTTCAAACCCGTGCTTCCTCTCTAAGGGGATGTGACACCTGAATTAGCGCGACAGCAGCCCCTCAAAGGCGGCTTGTGCCTCATGTTTGATGCGTTCCTCGTCCATAGTCAGGCATTCGCCGTTTTTCACAACCTGACGACCGTCTACCCATACGTGAACCACGTCTTTGGCGCTTGCTGAGTATACCGCATGTGAAATAAGATCTGTACGCGGCAAGAAATGTGCCTGATTCAGATCCAGCGCGATAAAGTCAGCCTTGTTGCCTGCTGCCAACGCTCCTACTTCTTTTAAACCAATTGACTTTGCACCGTATTCTGTTGCCAGACGCAGCGCTTCACTTGCAGGAACTGCCGTAGGGTCACCAGATACACCCTTGTGAATAAGTGCTGCCAGACGCATTTCCTCGAACATATCCAGGTTATTATTACTGGCAGGACCATCCGTTCCGAGAGAAACGGTAACCCCTGCACGCAGCAATTCAGGCACTCTTGCCACACCACTTGCCAGCTTCAAGTTGCTACCTGGGTTGTGCGAAACCGCTACACCACGTTCAGCCAGTAAAGCTATTTCTTCATCGTTTAAATGAACGCCATGGGCAACAAGCGAAGGACGGGAGAAAAAGCCAAGCTTATCCAAGTGTGCAACTGGACGCAAACCGTAGTCTCGTACGTTTTGCTCCACTTCGGCGATCGTCTCAGACATGTGCGTATGCAGCGGCAAATCCAGATCATGCGCAGCTTGTACGAATTTTTCAATAAACGCAGGTGGACAGGTGTATGGCGCATGCGGTGACATCATCGTTGTAATACGCCCGTCTGCTTTACCATGCCAGTTACGCGCAAAAGTCACGGCCTCAGCCAGCTTGATTCGCTGTTCTTCCTCCGAACATAGTCCAATTGCTCCACGCATCAGACTTGCACGAATACCTGACTCTTCAGCTACACGAGCCACCTCATCCATATGATCGTACATGTCCAGGAAGGTCGTTGTACCACCTTTCAGCATTTCCAGCACAGACAATGACGTACCCCAGTACACGTCCGTAGATGTAAACTTGGCTTCCATAGGCCACATTTTTTCCTGAAGCCATACTTGAAGTGCCAAGTCATCTCCATGCCCACGCAGCAGAGACATCGCCGCATGACCATGAGTATTAATCAGACCAGGTAAAAACAAAAGCCCCTTACCATCGATCGCTTCCGTCTCTTCCTCACCCGAAGGCAAAGTCTCGCCAATGTAAGTAATGCGGCTATCTTCCACAATCATAAAACCATGGATTACCCCAGCTTCTGGTCCATTTACGGCAAAAGAGCCGTTTTTAATCATCCATTTATTCACTGTCATATTGTGTTTCTTCCTTTCCGTCCTCCAAATAATAAGCGAGGCTAAGCAAATCAGTTGTAAAGTCTGTGGCATGAATCCGAATGTTAGCCGGTGCTTTGAGAGTAGTCGGTGCAAAGTTCAGGATCGCTCCAATTCCACTCTCAATAAGCCTGTCAGCCACGTGCTGTGCTTCAAAATCAGGTACGGTAATAATCCCGATTCGAATGTTTTTTTCTTTCACAGTCGTTTCCAGTTCATCCATCGGTTGCACGACCAATGTATTGATCTTGGTCCCTACCTTATCCGGAAACGCATCAAATACCGCTACAATCTTCATATTGTCTTTTAAATAAGCGTTATAATTCGAAAGGGCTTGCCCCAGATTACCCGCTCCGACCAATACTACATTAATTTGCTGATCGATTTTCAGGATATGGCGTATTTTCTCAATTAGATAAGAAACATCATAACCGATACCCTTCCGACCAAAATCTCCAAAATAGGCGAGATCTTTACGGATTTGGGCCGGGTTCAAATCTAGCCTCTGTCCCAACTCTTGAGAAGAGACCGTAGCCACCTCCCGTTTGTGAAGTGCATTCAGATAACGTAAATATACGGGTAACCTCCGTACGACAGCCTCTGAAATTTTATCTGATTTCATACTTGCTCCCCCTAATTGTAACGAACATACTTAGTGTCCGTCCGTTATGCCTCGGTCTCCGGGGCGGATTGGAGCCATTCGGCGATGCGGGGCACCATTTGCTCCGATGGCATATGCTCCATTTTTGGTCCCGGTAACGAGTACAAAAAGTGCTTTCCGTAATAGGATTCGATCACACGCGTATCGTAAACGATAACGACCCCGTGGTCGCTCGCTGTACGAACCAACCGACCAAATCCCTGTTTGAAGCGAATGACCGCTTGTGGTACAGACAGCTTCATAAATGGATTCTTCTTCTGCTGCTGGAGCAGCTCGCTTTTTGCCTCCAGCAACGGGTGATTCGGCGGTTGAAATGGCAAGCGAACAATGGCTAGACAAGTCAGAGCCTTCCCCGGAATATCGACGCCTTCCCAGAAGCTGCTGGTTCCCAGCAATACAGAAGCTTTGGCTTCCTGAAAACGGCGGGTTAGCTTGCTGCGACTCCCACTGTCCACACCTTGTCCCAGCACAGTAATTTCGCTGGATGCTAAGGCCTCTTTGAGCGGCTCATACACTTGCCGGAGCATCCGGTAGGAAGTAAACAGAACGAGCATTCTCCCCCGCGTCGCCTGAGCAGTCGCTCCTAGAGAGCTAACGAGCATATCTACAAAGTGTGCATCTCCTACACTGCCCTTCACGCTTGGGAAATCCCGTGGAATGACCAGCAACACCTGATCCCTGTAATTAAACGGTGACGGGAGCTGCGAAGTCATCAGCCGCTCTTGATCTGCGGCTTCCTGCAAGCCGAGCTGATCGATCATGTACTGAAACGACTTATCTACCGATAAGGTAGCAGACGTCAGAATAATGCTTCTTTTTTTGTCAAAAAACATTTCTTTCAACTGGCGGCTCACATCGACAGGCACCGCATAAAATTGTAATGATTTACTGCGGAATTGCCCACTCGCTTCGAGCCAGTATACGGTTGTTTCATCATCGAGTCGCATAAAAAAGCGCAAATTTTCTCGAATCCCCGCCAGATCCTTGAGCAGACCCGTGATATCTGTAATAAGGCTATCCGCCGCATAATCGTCATGCTCTTCCTTGACGTCCAGCATCAGCTTGTCGCCCTTGCGCAAAATTTCACTCATCGTTACATATAGCTGATTTTCCAAAGCCCCCGCCTGATCCCACTTTGCAGGCTTGGCTGAAGGTTTGAGACGGGAAGAAAACTGTCCTGTTTCACCCGGTGTCGCATCGCTTCGCTCTGGCAACATGCCAAACAGCTTGTCGCTTAGCAGGTCCCAAGTTTCCTTAACCTCTAACACGAGCGGATACATCTGATCGATGGTTGAGGCCCAATCTGTCGACTTCTCGTGCCCCGATTTCGCCAACTGTTGACGAAGTGAAGGCAGTTGTCCATTCTTGCTGTCTTTGAACAGTCGCGTCAGTGTATGCACGAGTGTGAAATATTTCATATGCATACCTAGGTGCTTACCAGCTACTTCCTCCAGGTGATGGGCTTCATCAATCACCAGATGTTCATAGCTTGGCAACAACTGGTGACTAGCTTTGACGTCTGTAAACAACTTAGAGTGATTCGTAATAACAACATCCGCTATCCCTGCTTCATGGCGTGCACGATGATAATAGCATTTGCGGAACCATGGGCAAGAACGACCAAGACAGGACTCTGAATCACTCGCCACCGTTTCCCAGAAATCTCCACCACGGTTGCTCAGATTCAGTTCTTCATCATCACCGGTTTCTGTTAGCGTCAACCAGACGATCATCTGAGCAGCTGTAATTAAATCTTCCTTCGGTGTCGCGAAGTCTCTTCTATTTATTTTATGTTCAAACTTACGCAGACACAAATAATGTCCCCGACCCTTGAAAATAGCAGCCCGGAACGGAAACGGAATCACCTTGGTTAGCATCGGAATGTCGCGCTCGCGTAATTGCTCCTGCAGGTTGATCGTATGTGTACTTACCATAACTCGCTGTCCTTTTTTCACACTGTGATACAGCGATGGGAGCAAATAGCCGAGGGACTTCCCTGTTCCTGTACCTGCTTCGATCAGTAGATGCTTGTCTTCACTCAGTGCCTGATTTACACCCTCAATCATCTGTATCTGCGCCTCGCGCTCCTCATATTGGCTCAAGGATGAACGCAAATTGTCCCGCACATCATCCATGTACTCCTCAAAGGAAACACCTGACAGTGGATTCGGGTCATCTTCTCTACGCGGAGCAGCTAGCTCCGTCCAATCTTCCACTTTTAGCGCAAGCTGACGAAAAAACTGATGTCCCTCCAGATCCTGAATAGGATCAAGCTCTTTCTCTTCACGCACCCCATCAAGAAACCATCCAAGGTCACTGTCTTCCTCTGCAAACAAATCGCTAAGCCGCTGTATCGTTATCAAAGGTAATGCTTGAAGCTCACCCAGACACTTTAAAAACACCTCAGCCGTAGCCAACGCGTCGCTGTCTGCTTGGTGAGGGCGATCATGCGCCAGCCCAAACTCAGAAGACACAAAACCCAACTGATAAGAAGATAGCGATGGAAACATAATTTTCAGAAAATCCATTGTATCCAAGATTCTTCCGCTAAACGGCAAATATCCGCACCGATCCAGAGCGTTTTGCAAAAAATTAAAATCAAACGCCACATTATGACCGACCAGTACAACATCGTCCAGCATAGGCACGAGCTCCATCATCATTTCTTCAAGTGCAGGAGCATCCTTGACGTCATCGTCTGTAATTCCGGTCAACCCGGTGATAAAAGGGGGAATAGATCTGCCAGGGTTTACATAAGAGCCGTAAACACGGGAAATGCTGTTATCATGATCTATAATTGCAAGTCCGACTTGAATGATATCATCCGCGGACTGGGTGCCTGTCGTTTCAAAATCCAATACCGCAAATTTCATTCGGGCTAATCCTTTCTTATGACACTTACAAAAATAATAACTCTGTATATTAGCATAGCAGAAGATCGCCTGTTTGGAAATTAAGACAGCCAAAAAAGACGATGCACACGCCGCCTGAGAGGTGGGCATGCATCGTCTTGCTCGGTGTCTGACAACTACATCCAGGTCATCATGGAGCTGTCGTATCGAAGCTTTTCGGTACCGGACAGACAGGCTTCCATATTGTGCAGCGGCTCGGGTAACGCAGGATCGAACTGATGTGCGAGAGCAAAACATTTTTGCGCCTCCTCTACGTCAGCCTGCTTTGCCAACAGACAGCCTAGCGCATTATAGATGACCGCCTTCAGTCCTGCCTGCTCAGTCAGGTCCAGCACCTTCTGAAAATGGCATACAGCCTCTGCTGGATCATCTAGTTGAAAATAGGCCATTCCCATATACATGCGACTCTGCCAGCTGTTCGGAAAATCCTGTAGTACCTGCTCAAATTGTTGGATCGCCTCAGGGTACATGAGTAATCGATAATACCCTTGCCCCCGATTAAAAGCTGGCAGCTCTTTTTCAGGCAGCTCCGTGTCAGACATATCGGTCTCCGCGGAAAACCCGGCCGCACGCAGGCAAACCATTTTTTCCTCAAAGGCCAGCCACTCATCCATAATTCCGTCACTCATTCTCCGCAGCAGACTCCAGTGCTGTAGCAGCTCCTGCCTGCGGGAGCCCTGGGCTGATGGGTAATGCTTCACGATATCATCTAACATGCTGTTCATTTCTGCGAATACATGCTGGAACATGTGCATCCCGCCCTTATGAAAGATGGATTAATACACTCACATTTTTCGCTTAAAAGACGGGTTTCATCCGCACTCCCATTCATTACATGATCGTCGCGTGTACTTCTTTGTTCATCGTTTGGGCTGGTTTATTATGTTCATCAACAAATACCACTGTTGGTTTGTATGTTTTGGCCTCTTCATTCGACATGGAAGCATAGGAAATAATAATGACTGTATCACCAGGCTGCACCAAACGGGCTGCCGCACCATTGAGACAGATTACGCCGCTCCCACGCGGTCCGGGGATAACATAGGTTTCCAGTCGAGCTCCATTGTTATTGTTTACAATTTGAACCTTTTCATTCTCCAACAAATCCGATGTCTCCATGAGATCTTCATCTATAGTGATACTCCCCACGTAGTTCAGGTTAGCTTCCGTAACCGTAGCGCGGTGAATTTTGGATTTCATCATGGTTCTAAACATGGGAAAGCACCTCCGCATTCTGTATTCTTATATTGTCAATCAGTCTGGTATTACCAAATTTCACAGCCAGCGCTACGATGACGTCTTCCTGAACATCACATAGCCGCTGCTCGGGAAGAAGGGGCTCCAGACCGGGAAAAGTTAATATTTCAATGTAATCAATGTCTGCTAAAGGAGAGGAAGTAATGGTGGACTCCACCATTTGATGTAGCTGACGAATCGTAATTGTGTTTGTTACTATATCTTCGCTCACTTCTTGCACCTTACGCAGTGACTGAGACAGCACCAACGCCTGCTCGCGCTGTTCTGCACTTAAATACACATTACGGGAGCTGAGGGCCAAACCATCCGCCTCTCTGACGATGGGACAAGGTACGATAATCACGTTCATATTGAGATCAGTCACCATCTGCTGGAGCACAGCAACCTGCTGCGCATCCTTCATTCCAAAGAAAGCCAAATCAGGACCTATCATGTTAAAAAGCTTGGCTACCACCGTAGTCACACCATCAAAATGGCCTGGACGGGAAGCACCGCACAAACGATCTGTCAAACCGGATACACGAATTTTGGTTTGGGTTGGTTGTGGATACATTTCTGCTACAGTTGGCAAAAAAACAATATCCACGCCTTCGCGCCGCGCTACCTCCAAATCACGAGCTTCATCGCGAGGATAGCTGTCTAGATCTTCATTCGGTCCAAATTGAATCGGATTTACAAAAATGCTAAGCACCACCGTATCCGCCATTTCACGCGCCTTGTGCATCAAGCTCGCATGCCCTTCATGCAGGTATCCCATTGTTGGTACAAAGCCGACTTTATGTTGCTGTAAAGAGGTAGAACCGTGTACCTTTTTTGTTCCGCTTGTCCCAAGCTGCCGACGTTCAGCAATAATCTTACGCAGCTGAGCCACTTCCCTAACGATGATCATGATCGTGATTCCACCTTTTCCTTAGCTTGTTCCTGTGTCTGTCCTTTTGCCTTACCATACAGGGATTCCACAACTCGGTCATCCGCGCTGAACACATGCTCCGCGGCCGGAAATGCCCGCCCTTTTACATCACTCACATACTGCTCAATGCTGCTGCGGATCAAGCCGCCTACATCGGCATAGGTTTTAACAAAGCGTTTGCTGAAATAAGGCGATGCGTACTGAATCAGATCGTGATAAACGAGTACCTGACCGTCACATCCACGTCCAGCACCAATTCCAATGGTTGGAATGGAAAGCTCTTTAGAAATCGCTGCTGCCACTTCCTCAGTTACCAGTTCCAGTACAACGCCAAAAGCACCCGCCTGCTCCAGCGCCTTGGCGTCCGCCATTAACCGGCGTGCGTCCGCTTCGTCCTTGCCTTGAATGCGATAGCCGCCAATTTGATTAACCGATTGCGGAGTAAGCCCGATATGTCCCAATACAGGCACACCTGCCTGAACAGTTGCTTTTACAACATCAGCAATTTCAGCTCCGCCCTCCAATTTAACAGCATGCACATGTCCTTCCTGCATCAGACGGCGGATGCCCTGAAGACTTTCTGAAACGCTGCTGTGATATGTCATAAAAGGCATGTCCGCTACGATAAATGTATGTTCCGCGCCTCTTGCGACTGCCCGGGAATGGTACACGATATCATCCAAGGTTACAGGGATGGTTGAATCGTAACCAAGAACTACGTTACCCAGCGAGTCACCCACGAGAATCATGTCAATTCCTGCCTCCTCGGCTATTTTAGCCGATGGATAATCATAGGCGGTCAGCATACTGAGCGGAATGCCCTCTTGCTTCATTTTTTTCATTTTCACAATATTCAGTGCTTGTTTTCCTGCCATTGTAAATGGCTCCCTTCCATCTTTTTTTGGCACAAAAAATAACCTTTTATGAACGCCTGTACATCTGCGTCAACAAAAGGTCCGAACAGCCAAAAAAGACACTCATTTTGAGATCGTCCCTTCTGTCTCGGTCCTGTTCGGCTCAGAGCAGAATCCAACGTAACCTTCAAATGAAGTTATGATGGTCTTACAAACTTGCTAAAGTAGAGCATGTGCCCCTGGAGTGCAGCTCGGACCGTCCGATGCCGCCTCCTGCACAGTATAACAAAAAACATCAGCTTTTTCACGTGAAGTTTTGCACAGGGAATAGAACGATTTTGGTCGTTTTCATAGCTAGGGTTGCTTCTACAATTGTATATCCCCTGAAATGACCTGAATTCGCTCTCCCTGATCCGTTTCTACTACGAGTGCCCCGGAAGGGTCCAAGCCAACAGCTGTGCCTTCTACAGTTACCCCTTGTCCGGTATGTGCCCGTATGCTACGGTTCATAGTCACGGACAAAGCCTCCCACAGCATGGCTATAGGCTGAAACCCCTGCTCGGCATACAACTTACTTAGCTGTTCCATCTCTTCCAGCACTGAGGCGATCAGCACAGTACGGTCAATTTCACGCCCTGCTTCTATTTTCAAGGACGTTCCCACCTGCGATAACTCTTCCGGGTAATCTTCTTTATTTAAATTCACATCAATGCCAATCCCTGCAATACAGTATCGAACCCGTTGATCCTCTGTTGCAGATTCCAGCAGAATACCGGATACTTTGCGACCATGAATCAGCAGATCGTTTGGCCATTTGATACCAGCCTCCACACCCGTCAGCCGACGAATGGCCCTGCACACTGCTACACCTGTAAGTAGCGTTAGCTGGGGGGTAAAAGCCAAGGGCTGGGTAGGACGCAACACAATGCTCATCCAGACTCCTTTGCCACGAGGGGAATACCACTTCCGTCCCAAACGTCCCCGACCTGCCGTTTGTTCCTCTGCAAGCACTACTGTCCCCTCTGGCGCGCCCTCTTCTGCCAAGCGCATGGCATCTTGCTGAGTGGAAACCGTCGAATCCAGTACAACGATACGCTGGCCAAACGATTGAGTATTTAACATATCGGCCAATTTGGAGACTTGCAGCCGATCCGGTCGGGATATCAACCGATAGCCCCGACGCGAGGAGGCATCAATGTTGTAGCCCAACTCACGCAGTTTGTTGATCTGCTTCCATACTGCTGTTCGGCTAACCGAGAGGCGTCGGCTGATTTCCTCCCCTGATACGTAATCGGATGTACCTTCCTCCAGTATGCCTAACAATCTTTCATGATTATTCACTACTCATCACCCGTTTCGCTTCCTGAAGCAATGTTTCTGTTTCATTCGGAATATCTCCGCAGGCAACAGCTTGTAAAAGCTGTTCCATCATCTGACCCAGCCAAGGTCCGCCTGGTCGATTTATCGCCTGAACCAGTTCATTTCCTGTAATATTTAAATCTTTGATATGAACGACTACAGCCTGCTTTGTCCACGAGCTTGCCAGTTCGGCTGTTTTCGCCACATGCTTTTCTACCCACGGCGGTAATCCGCGGAATGAAGCAGGCAGTGTCTTGTAAAGATCAAGCCAGTCTGAAGCTGTATCTTTTCCCAGTCTAATTAGCAGACGAATCCAGCTACGACGCAGTGCCTCATCGTTGACAATGCCAGACTCCCCGGGATCGGAATCGCCAGCTATGGCACCAGCACTGTAGATTAATTCGGTCTCCCATTCCAGCAGATGAACCAGCCGAAGTCGTACCGCGTTGGAAAAGGTCCAAGCTCTTAGTAGCTCGTCCGCTGCCTCTGAGGTAAGTCTACAAGACATTAAGAGCAGGCCCCACCGCAGTTCTTCTTGCAGTTGAACGATCCCCTTGAGCGCCCATGCTTCACATTGTTCCCAAGGAACCGGAACCTTCGTACAACCGAGCAATCCGCTACGGCTCAGCATCTCCAACCCACGTAAAGGGTCAGGGCCCGCTAGCATCTTTTCCAGCTCGACCCGCACACGTTCCATGGCTATGTAACGAAGTCCCTCTTTGCGCCGAATCATGCCTTTCCAGGTGTTGTAAGCAACACGGAACCGAAACACAGAGGCAAAACGGATGCAACGCAGCATTCGTAATCCGTCCTCTTCAAAACGTTCCTCGGCTCGGCCTACACAACGAACGAGAGCGGCTCGTAAATCGGCTTCTCCTCCAAATGGGTCCACATGCTCTCCGTGTTCTGCCATCGCAATCGCATTCATAGTAAAATCCCGTCGCATCAGATCCTCACGGATATCCTTCACGAAGGCAACTTCCGTTGGACGGCGGTGATCGGCATAACCACTTTCTGTTCGAAAAGTGGTTACCTCGAACGCATGGCCACCCTGCATGACTGTAACCGTCCCATGCTGAATTCCTGTCGGAATGACGTGAGGGAATAGCGCTATGACCTGTTCAGGCTCAGCCGAAGTAGTCAAATCCATATCATGAATGGCTCTTCCTAATAGCTCATCCCGCACACAGCCACCGACCCAGTAGGCTTCGTGGCCTGCTGCGGTTAGTGTATGTATGACCTCTCTTCCATGAAATGCCATCTCTTGGTCAGCATATTGCCAAGTATTTGTATTCATAGGGTTTCCCCCTTTGCAAGTATTCAATATAAAAAACGGACGCGAGTCCGCCCTCTTAAACGCTGATCGGTTTAAGATCCGGCACCTCGCGTCCCAACACACGGTAATATATCTCTTCATATTGACGGGTAATCAGCTCATCACAAAAAACGGTACGGGCGCGGGTCAGACACGCTTCACGGAAACGTTCCGCCATCGCTTCATCGGACAACAGCTCTACTGCATAATCAGCCATTGCCTCAGTATTACCGATTTCAGCAAGATACCCCGTACTTCCATGCACAACGAGTTCAGGTACTCCCCCTGCCTGAGAACCGATGGTCGGCACTCCACAGGCCATTGCTTCCAGTGCAACCAGACCAAAACTTTCTTTTTCCGAGGGAAGCAGCAGCACATCCGCCATAGAAATCACTTCTGCGATCTGATCCTGCTTACCTAAAAAGAAGACCTTATCTTGCAGACCTAGATTCTCGATTTTGCAACGGATTTTTGGAAGATCCGGTCCTTCTCCCACCAACAGCAGCTTCGCAGGTACTTTACGTTGCACTTTTTCAAATATATCCAGCACATCTCCCACCCTTTTGACAGGACGGAAATTGGAAATATGCATCATTATTTTTTCATGCGGTTGGGCAAAATCTCTTCTAAGCGCCGCGGCATCTCGTGGATAATATACCCGTTTATCTACAAAATTGTAGGTTAAATCAATAGGTCGTGTAATTTCCAACGCATCTATCGTCTCCCGAATCAAATCCTTGGAAACCGCTGTCACAGCGTCACTTTTGTTAATAGCCAGCCGAATCAGGTCCTTCAACGACTCATCCTGTGCCAACACTGTAATGTCCGTACCGTGCAAGGTGGTTACCACCTTCAGATGATCACCCACCATTTCCTTTGCCAAGTAAGCGCATACTGCATGGGGTACCGCATAATGAACATGGAGTACGTCCAAATTCTTCATTTGTGCGACTTGGGCCATTTTGGTCGCCAGTGACAAATCATAGGGTGGATATCTAAACACGTAATAATCGTTAACTTCAACCTCATGATAAAAAATATTTTTCTGAAACGCCCCGCCTAATCTGAACGGAATGCTATTGGCAATGAAATGGACCTCATGCCCTTTTTCTGCCAGCAACTTACCCAACTCAGTAGCCACTACCCCGGAGCCACCCAACGACGGATAACAGGTAATTCCAATTTTCAATTTGTCATTCAAGCTAAGCTGCCTCCTTCCGCTCATCAGTGATAACTTTCCTGCCGATTTATTTTAACATTCTGCAAAATGCTCAAGTATAGAATTCTTATGTGAATAGCTTAACCAGATATGGCGTTTTGGACGCAAAGCCTTCTGCATACGAAATCAGTTTGCGTTGACCCAACAACGAGTCGCGAGCTTTTACGCGTTCCACATATCCCTGATTTAAGGGTGTGGATACTGTATCCTTTCCAGGTGCTGCCTGAAATTGCGAAGCATAACTCAACAAAGACCGTTCTTTGGCTTCATAATGCTCGGTGATATCCACAATCAAATCCGTTCTGCCAATATCATTAATAAAATAAAAATATAATTGCTCTACCTGTACCGCAGGATTTTCTGGCATAAAACGTCGCAACTTGGCGTTAAATACCGCTTCCTCCACTAATTTACTGCACATGACATGGTCTGGATGCCGATCCTCCCAATAAGGAGCAAATACGACTTTCGGTGCATGGCGCCGTATTTCTGCTGTAACTGCAGCTACATGTTCTGGAGTTACATATAATCCACGATCCGGCAGACCTAGATTCGTCCGCACGGCAAGTCCGAGTACTTTTGCAGCGTGTTCTGCCTCTGCCATACGAGTATCCACATCACCATTAGATGACATTTCAGCCCGCGTCAAATCGCAAACGCCCACCTTTAAACCAGCGGCTGTATGCTTGGCAATCGTGCCTCCCATTCCTATTTCTGCATCGTCGGCATGGGCTCCGAAAATCAAGATGTCCAGTGTCATTTTATATCACCTTGCTGGTCAATCCCCGGTTTATATTTATGTACCAGCTCACGCCAAGCAAAATCGCCACGGTCTAGCGCCTTAACCAGTATTTCAGCAGTTGCAACGTTGGTTGCCAGAGGAATCCCTTGTACATCACACAGACGTAACAGGGCGCTAATATCCGGCTCATGTGGCTGGGCCATAAGCGGATCACGCAAGAATATAATCAAGTCCATGTCATTTTGTGCAACCATAGCCCCGATTTGCTGATCTCCTCCAAGCGGCCCGGACATGAAACGGTGAATTTGAAGCTTGGTTTGCTCCATAATGCGCAGACCTGTTGTACCTGTTGAAAATAACTGGTGATCTGTAAAAACATGCTCATAGGCCGTTATGAAATTTACCATTTCATCCTTTTTTCGGTCATGCGCTATAAATGCAATCTTTAACATTCAAAGTTCCTCCTGCCTCATTCTATAATTTCGTTCGTCAAATCATTCGCGTATTCTTAATCGATGTAATGCTCAAATCCATACACAAGCCCTGGCTGCTCCATGACCTTCTGAATACCGATTTTAACACCCGGCATATAGCCCGCTCGTTCATAAGAATCCTGACGAATTTTCAGAGATTGTCCAAACCCTCCGAAGATTACTTCTTGCTGTGCGAACACACCGGGAAGACGGACACTGTGAACACGGAACCCTTGATAGTACCCCCCCCGTGATCCTTCTAACGTTTCTTCCTCTTCCGGGTTACCCTGTCGTAGCTCTTCACGCTGTTCGGCGATCAACTCTGCGGTCTTAATGGCTGTGCCCGATGGCGCGTCCAATTTTTGGTCACCATGATATTCGATGATTTCCAGATGTGGGAAGTATTTCGCTGCCTGAGCCGCAAACCGCATCATCAAAATGACTCCAATCGAAAAGTTCGGCGCGATCAGACCACCAATTTGCTGCTCACGACACTGCTTGTCCAGTTCATTAATCTGTTCGGGGGTAAACCCTGTCGTTCCGATAACCGGACGTACTCCATACTTGATAGCAAGCGCTGTATGTGCGTACGCAAAACGCGGCCCCGTAAAATCGACCATGACATCCGCTCGACTATCCAGTAAAGCCTGCTCCACGTCCTCCACAATAGCGATACCCGCTTCCGGTAATCCGACGAGAAGGCCGGCATCACTGCCGGCATGTGTTCTGTTCACTGCGGCCACAAGCTGTAGTTCCTCATCCTGAAGAACCAATTTGACAACTTCACGGCCCATACGCCCTGCTGCTCCTACAACAGCCACTTTTATTGGTTCTGACATATCCCTACAACTCCTTATGCATCCATTTGTGTTAGATCTGTTCATTCATCTGCTGGCATAACTTCTTCATGAGGTTGGCAAGCTGCACATTGTGAGGAAACAGTGCAGCCGCCTCGCGAGCAGCCTGCACAGCTAGCTTATACTCATTCAATTCATCATAAATCAATGCGAGCAGCAAAAAAGCATCCCCACATAACGGATCGAGGGCTATTGCTCGTTCCAATAGCAAAATCGCATCCTGACGCACCTGTGGCGTAGCTCTGTCGAC
This sequence comes from Paenibacillus sp. CH40, assembly GCF_024213605.1. Lineage (NCBI taxonomy): Bacteria > Bacillati > Bacillota > Bacilli > Caryophanales > Paenibacillaceae > Paenibacillus > Paenibacillus sp. CH40. Next base: position 964,553 of record NZ_JANAVQ010000001.1, on the reverse strand, counting down.
ATCCAGCATTTTTCTGGCCTTCTCCGTATGCTGCCTGGCTTCCTGCGCATGCAGATGGAGAACATATTCATCCTGCTGTGGAGCGAGACGAACCGCATGCTCTGCATATGCGAGAGCCTGCTCCAAACGACCACTACGAGCATAGGTAACCGAGCACCGGAAATAATGCTCCGCATGATCAGGCTGGGCTGAAATTGCTTTTTCAAACCATTCCACGGCCTGCTCAAAATCGTTCTGCAAAATGCACTGATAAGCTTTCTGAACGTATTCCTCCGCCTTCATGACACTGCACCTCCGGGTAACCGGTTTGGTACAGCATATGTACAAAACGCCTAATCGGTGTCCTTTTTGGTCCAGCGATTCGCGTCACGCGTGTTAAATTTTTGCATGACCTTATCATGAGCCTCGGTCAAATTTATACCTAGCGAGTTCGCAAAGCAAACTGTGATGAACAAAATGTCTCCCAGCTCCAGCTCAATCGAATTGTCCGCCTCATCCGTTTTTTTCGGTTTCTCGCCAAAGGAGTGATTGACTTCCCTCGCCAGTTCCCCGACTTCCTCAGACATCCGGGCCAACATCGCCAAAGGACTAAAATACCCTTCCTTAAATTGAGATATATACTGGTCTACCTCACGTTGAATTTCATCTAATGATTTTTCCATGAAACACGCAATCCCCCCATGTGCAGGTTTATTCATATGTTATCGTAAAGCACATTTTAAAACAAATTTTTTTTAATTGTGTACTTATGATCCCAACTTACAGTCATCAGTCTTTTAAAGCTACCGTAAAAAGGTATACTACATATAAGGAACTGCGATTTAGCAAAATCATCATGATGTCGTTCTTCCTTAAACTGCTACTGCGAGGGATCATATGAAGATATCCAAGTCCATGGAACAGCTTAAACTGATTTTACCCATTGTGCTCGGGACCGCCATCTATGCATTCGGTCTGCTTTATTTTATAATACCCAGTAAACTGATGGAAGGTGGTATTACAGGGATCACCCTGCTGCTCAATTATGCTTTTTCGATTTCACCCTCTCTCTCCACATTGCTGCTGAACATTCCTTTATTTTTAATTGGGTGGAAAATGCTTGGGGGCAAGCAAATTCTATATACAGGAGTAGGTATCGGGTCGCTCACTTTTTTTCTGTGGTTGTATGAAAAAATGATTCATTTCGGATGGATGGGAACATTTCAAACTGAACACGATTTTATACTTTCTTCATTATATGCGGGGGTTACGCTTGGGGCCGGATTAGGTATTGTGTTCCGCTTTGGCGGCACCACGGGCGGCTCGGATATAATCGCTCGTATTCTAAACCGGAAGTTTGGCTGGAGTATGGGAAGGATTCTGCTGGTCATTGATATCGTCATTATCGGTGCTTCACTACTTTACATACCAAAAGAAAAAATTCTATATACATTAGTCGCCGTGTTCATCGCGTCCAAAATTATTGATTTTATACAAGAAGGGGCCTATTCTGCCAAAGCCTTTATGATTATCAGCGACCACACGATGGACATTGCGGATATTATTATTAGGGACATGGATCGCGGAGTTACTATTATTCCGGCTGTAGGTGCATTTTCCAAGCAGGCCAAGCATGTTGCCTATTGTGTCGTGCCTCGTCAGGAAATACGACGTTTGCACCAAATTGTTAAATCGGTTGACCCACAGGCGTTTATTATCATACAGGATGTGCATGATGTACATGGGGAGGGGTTCAAAGAGGAATAGCCCGGAAACCCGGGCGATGGGCTAACCTATATGGATGGCTCAGCAGCCAACGACACGAATATTCGAATTTTGCATCGTTATCCAGAGAAACCAGCTCGATATTTACGATAACCTGCATAGGCCAGCGCCAGCAGAACAATCATGCCGATTGCCAATTCTGCCCGGCGCTCACTTTCACGCGGGATAAATGGCGCCAGGGCAGTGGCGTCTTTTTCACGTCCAAACAAGGCATTAAACGTCGGATTTCCCTGATCCAACGCTCCTCTAATCGCTGAGGCATCTGCATTTTGCTGATCCCCCAATCCTTTGACGTAGGAAATCCATGAATCAGTCCGGACAACTTCACTTGTTCTGCCATGAATCAATGCTGCTGTACGGATCGTCTCATAGTGGTCCTCCAGCACTGCGGCTCCAGCTTTGAAACCCTTCATGTTGCCTTTAGCAAACTGGCTGTTCAAGCCACTAACATCTTCTTTTAAAATCTTATAATACTGCTGCCATAAGGGCTGACGCGGATGTGCAAGCGCATCTGTAGCAAGTCGTAAATTGGCCGCAGCCTTCACCCATTCATCCGGTGATGCTTGGACGGACTGTGTAGCTTGCTGCACCTCAAGGATGCTGCCGGACAAAGCATGAATGGCCTCTACAGATAACGCTGCCTGCACCTGTCCAGTGCCAAACCATCGACTCACTTCGGCTACATCCGCGCGCGCTTTTTCAATGTTCCCGTCCATCACATCTCGGTACAGTATCGCAGCTGCATGATCCAGTTCCTCAATCTCTTTTGTATTTCCTACGGGTTTTGACTGATCACGCGCTTCTGCCACACCTGGAGGGACGCAGACGGACAGCAGCAGGACCATAGATAAAACAACACTCGAAACAATACGTATCATAATTTGAAACGCCTGACCCCTAATCATGGGACATCCCTCCTCACCTTACTGTATGGCAAGGTTACCAGGACTAGAACTTGCTTTAGGCCGAATCGTTTGGAGCCGGGTTATGCCCGGGACAAAATAGGAAACATTCGTTGGTTTTCTTTACATGTGTTTTGATCTTTAGTTTTATAGTTTAGCGTCGTATCTTCCTGTTTCAACAGAGAAATATTGCAGCCTTCTTGTTCTCTTGGTGTAAAGCCAAAAACCACCTTCTTCGTTTCTTGTTTCGTTACCGCTGACAGTATGATATCCATAGGAATTTCGCCCGTTCCATAAATATCGTAACAATTCATCGTATCCCCTTCAAAATCTGCAACCACAATCGTATCGTATTGAGGTATATACCAAAATTTATCTTTAAAAAACGAGATGGCATAGAATAAGACCAGCCATTCACTACTTTTCGCAGCAAAAAGTGAATACGGATTTAATCTAGCACTTTTATTTTTCAGTAAATTTAAATCCGACTGCTCTTCCATGTTCAATTTCTCAACTTTAATGTCTACGTTGTTTGCGGTTACTTTCCGGTTTAATTGATATTCTTGTGCCAAAACAAACCCGAATTTAGGGTAAAAATTCTTCACACTATCATTTGCGAACAAATACATAACATCACAGTTGCCCTGCCAATCTTCTAATACGCGTTCTAATAAAAACCGGCTCAACCCTTGATTTCTATAGTTGGTATCCGTCATGACAGTTCCGATTTGGATACACTTTCTCATTTCACCCGACAAACAAAAATCCATCAGACTTATAGATACATTAGCCACAACAACCTCCCCATCTAAAAGTACGTAAGGGATATATTTATCATTCCAAAAGCCCCATTGATACCAAGCTTCAAAATCAAAACCAAAGCTTTGTTTAGCTAATTGATTAAAGCTCTTTCTTATTTTATGATCATCACGGATTCCTTTTTTAAATATATATTCTTTTTGGTTTATAACAATGTTCATCTCTATTTCTCCACTTCTACTCCCATTCGATTGCGCGCAAACATGGCAAGCCATGCCGCTATGATACTGACAAGGGTCAGCATATAGGTAAAAGCACGCACTTGCGGTACATCATCCGTTAGCGTCTTCGGAAGATACGGATATATGCCAAATGTATAATCCATCGTATCATTTAACAATGTCCAGAGTGTGGCTAGGCACAAAGCAGTCCATTTGCAGGTGAAAAAACGCACGAACAGCAGTGCTTCGACCGCCATTGCCGTGTGAGATGCCACCAGCATCCAATCCTGCCATATCATATGTCCCCCCTGCGCAACTCCCCAAAAAATAATAGCTGAAGCCCAGATGCCATATTTTACACTCGTGACAACAGCCAACGCCTCGATGATCTGGCGAATGACCTTCAAGCTCTTGAGACGCGGAGAATAGAGCAAAAATGCTATAGAGATCGTAAAAAACAGACTCGCCGTCGGACTATCAGGCACAAATACAATCTGCCACATTGGGTGATAATTTAGTGTATATTCCAACTGCCCCCCATACCATATGTACCCATACACCGTTCCGACCAGATTACACCAGAACAGCAGCCACAAAAAAGGCCGGCTCGTCAAGAACGACCGGCTCCACAAATAAGATAACGACACGTCCTTCATCCTCCGTTCATACGACAGTTGCCTTGTACAGGTCCCATCCTACAAAGACTATATCATATACAAGCGTATCAAAAAAACCTGACCGCCGCTACAGTCAGGTTTGATGATTATAATCTTGAACTAAAGATTCGTCTGAAATCCAACTTAGGATTCCTAAGATTGTACTAACTCATTGCTTTCAGCTCATCCGTAAGATGACGAAAAGCTACTTCATCTCCGGAGGCTAGCGCCTCATCAATATCCTTGTAGAGTTTTTCACTCCGGTGTTTACGTAATGCCTCGTCCAAAACCATTTCAGCAGACAGGCCCAACATTACTTCATAAGTAACCTTCATTTTATCCATAGGATGCACCTCCAACATGAGTTTAAGAGATCCTATATTCTTTTCCTTTCGCCACATAGCTGAGTGCCGTTCGTGACATCCGCTGCAAATCTGCATCTGTCAATTCGCGCACCACTTTGGCAGGTGTACCGAGAGAAAGAGTATAGGGTGGTATTTTGGTGTTTTCCGTAACGACCGACCCTGCTCCTATTAAAGCATATTCACCAAGCTCCGCTCCGTTGAGTACAATGGCCCCCATACCGATTAAAGTGCCTTTGCCTACCGTACAACCGTGGATTATTGCAGCATGACCTACCGAAATATCATCCGCCAGCAACAGGGGCTGATCCGTGTTCACATGTCCCACGACACCGTCCTGAATATTGCAGCGTTCACCGATGATGATAGGCGCCATATCTCCGCGCAGTACGGCATTAAACCATACAGAGGAATCTTGACCGATCGTTACTTTCCCGACAATTTTTGCTCCTTCTGCCATATAGACAGATGAATGGAGCTGTGGCATGTTTCCGTTATAGTGAATCAGCAACAACTTCACCCTCTCATTTTGGGTGAAATTCTATCAACATGTGTGCTGCTTGTCAATGGAGCCGTATGCCCGAGTCGTTCCGCCCAATGCGGCACTCTCCCGCCAACTTCAGTCCCCAGGCCGTCATCTGTACAGATGGTCCCGTCGAATGTTCACCCTGACGAAGCATACCCAAGTGAAGCATCATTCGTATAATCCTCTGATCAAAGACCGAACGGGGCGTATCATAGTAAAACGGTCGAATCAGTGGGCCGATATGTACAAAAAGCGACTCTGAGGACGTCCAGGGCCTGGCACATTCTCCAATCCAGTAGACTAGAGACAGCAAATTAGGAACGGCTCCTTTATACAATCTTAACCAAAACCTGAATAGCTGTATCATTTCTTCCTCAATTGTATGCTCCTGATGCGCTTCTCCCTTTGCCGTCAGCACAACTTGGTCCCCTTTCTCCTCAATGTACTTGGAGTGACGGGCATAATCATAAAGTAGTGCCATTCGGTCTGGATAAAACTTAAAAGAGGAGCCATACCCGAAACGCCATCCTCCCTTACCCAAAAGCGGCTCCGCAATGTGCAAATGTTCCATCAGCTGCTGCTGATTGCGACGATACCAAGCTCCCTCGGGATTTAGCGGAACCTCATGCTGCCCCATGTATTGAAGGAAAAGCCGTAAATCCTCTGCCAGCAGATGCCCTTCATCCCGGTACGACGACGGTTCGCTTACCCGGGTCATTCCGTTTTGGAAGTCATGTACCATAACACGTCGAAAGCGCTCCTTCATATCCAACGGAATTTGGAACAAATACCTCGTATTGTGCGTCGAACCGTTGAACAACCAGCCACTAGAACGCAGACGGGTCACAATATCCCTTGGCCGCTCACCAGGATTCTCGTCCTCCTCAACAGACTGTTTGGCTATTGCAATCAATTCCTCCATGCTGAAATACGGTCGGTCATCGAACAGCAACGCGTTCAAAAACCTTACCTCTGACAACCTCAGCTCCTTGACCTGCGTCTCAAAAAAACTACTGCTGCCGAGCTTCGTCAAAATCCCCTGGATCAACTCATGTTTGGAATTAGGTTTACAGTCACAATCGTAATACACCGCGATTCTGTTCAAATGCACAATATCCGCAAATGTCAGCATATCCGCCAGATTCATTGTTCCATCGCCTCGTCACTGGACTGTCATCCGGAATTGATTCTTACCTGTTGTACCCACAGCTTTGACGGATTGTTCAGACTCTAAACCTCTTTTTTGCAAAGGTATAATTAAAAAAACAAAAAAGACCACGACTCCTACGATAAGTAGAAGCCTTGGTCTTTTACTAACTTTTTGAGTTACAGTCACTTTTCTCTTGCAAATGCTTCGTGCAATTATACAAAAGTGGTGCCCAATCCATATCCTCACGCTGGAGTACACTAAGTGACAAATTGCCGATTCGTTCCGTGAATTTTTCCTGATACAGAGCCTTATACAAATTAGCCAAAAAACCGCCGTGGGAAACGACCAGCAGATTCTTGTCCCGATTTTCCGTCCAAATGGCTTCCATAAAAGCTAGCCCGCGAAGCTGAAGATCCGCATCACTTTCCTGCCCTAGATCCAGCAGATGCCAGTCGACTCCCCACTTCTCTTCACGCTCGGCCTGGGTCATACCCTCGACCTGACCATAAGCACGTTCTCTTAGTCGATCATCAGGCTCTAACAACGGGAGATGCAGAGCAGAAGCAATAATCTCCCCGGTCTCTTTCGCTCTGGAGAGACTACTTGTAATAAGCCCGTCCCAATGATAAGGCTCTTCCTTTAATCGTTCTGCCAACAAGCGTGCCTGCCGACGCCCTTCCTCATTCAAGGGAATATCACTGTGACCCTGGATTTTCCCTACCGCATTCCAATCCGTCAATCCATGTCTGATCAAGCCAATAAGCATCGTGTCGTTTCCTCCGCTGTTTTGTTATTCAGGCATTGTTATGAATTCATATTGGAGCCCAGCTGTCCTGCTAATTTCTGACCCTTCTCGCCCGATGGATCCAGCCCAGAGAAAATAAAGCAAGCGCAAGTGCCAATACAGACAACAACATCCAGTATTGCGGATAAGTAGGAACAATGCTAGCAACCAGCGGGTCCATAATGCCACTATTCACATCTTTAATGTGGTATTGATATTGTGGAGATGTACTTGTAGTTTCCAACAGGCCTGTCGGTAAAATACCTGTGTCCATGACAGGAGCTGCTTGAGGGGGATTTTCCTGAGAGGAGCTTCCGTTCCAGTTCAAAAACAAAAAGCTACATAAAAATACGGCCAAGAAGCCGGCGATCCATACAGACATATACTTACGGGCTGCTGGGTTCACACGCGCACGTCGATGCTCGCCCGGAACAAGCCACGGTGATTCTTCATAAATTCGATCCATGACTCTGCGATTCATTGCCTCTAGCTTATCATCTGTTATTTCAAAGGAAATATCACGAATGGCGGACCGATTTTCTTTTGACAAATTCCACTCTTTTTCTTCCGAACCATGCTCCCACCCAGCAGACGAGCTTTTGGCCCGTCTGCGCTCCGAGTCTTGTTTCGATACATTTTTGCCTGTAGCGAACAAATCCTCAGTGTCCCTGGATTTCATTGGCTGCTCATCCCTTCGTTTTCCTCATAGAGAGGCTCAAAAAAATAAGGCTCCAACTGCGTCTTCACACTGGATCTTGCCCGGAAAAGCAATGACTTCACTGCACTGACCGTCTGTCCTAAAATAGTCGCAATCTCCTGATAATCCAATTGCTCATATTCACGCAAAATCAGCGCAGATCGCTGCTTCTCAGGCAATCTATTGATCGCTTCACGAACCATCTCTACCTTCTCACCGCGAAGGACGGCCTGCTCCGGAATTACATCCGATGGAGCTACCGGTACATAACCGCTCTCCTCCAATGGAACCTGACCGCTACGGTGCTTGCGAAGCTCACTTAGCACCGTATTGCGTGCAATCGTATATAACCAAGTGGAAAACGATGCGTCTACCTCGCGAAAAGAGTGCAGGCTCCGATACGCTTTATAAAACGTTTCTGAGCACAAGTCCTCAGCAATCATTTCCAGGTTCGAACTTTTCAGCATATGATAAACAAAAGCTAAAATTTTACGTTGGTGCCGCCTCATTAATTCTGAATAAACCTCAACATTACCTTGTTTGATTTCCTGAATCATCTGGGAATCTGTCATCATCCGAGTGAGACCCTCCTCGCCCATACATGTGCTGTTTTCCCGTTCGATTCTGTCTATATATACCGAACAGGTCAAAAAAAGTTGCGCCCTCTGCGCAAATGGATGAAACAGCATCATGGAACATTTATTATTTTCTTACCCTATGTAGTGCCAACATTAACGGTGCTATCCCCAACAATATTCAACATCCAAAATGGACTTACCCATTGTACCACAAAATGTCCATCAGTAAAAAAGTCCAAAATCCCCACGATTTCTATCAATGCCTCCCTAACGCTGGTACCTGATTCATTTATACAGCTTTTCAGAGGATTTTAAATTTTTTCAAGATTAAATGACAAACCCATTGAAAATATTCTATTCAAATGCACCAATAAGGATAAATACGCAAAAAGAAAACGCTTCAAAAAAATTATTGACAAAATGAAAACGTATACATATAATAAAAGTACAGTATGGTTTCTCTCCACTCCTATCCTACTCAGCTACTTCACTAAAAGTAGCTACCACCCGGGGCTTTACCCGGGTGGTCTTTTTTTATTAGGCGATGTTAAATTCTAATGTTGATATTTGACCATAAGAAAACCGCCTTGGTGAAAAGGCGGTTTATTGTGCTATCGTTCCCGTTAGTTGAGTCCCTTTAATTTGGTTTTGCATTGATTTCCGTTAAAGTTCATTCATCACGATGTCCCACCGAGTTGAAGCAGCTTGCTACCGGCCGCGATGCGGTTAGTCGGTGCGGATGTGTCCCGGCAATCACTTCCTCGTTCCTAGTTTTCGGGACCGAGGGTCACCCAGACCCCGAGTGTGAATGCGGTGTTTATATGATTGATACACACCCGACTTCTTCGAATACTTTCACACTGCTTTTTTTGTTTCTATTTTTTACTCTAGTAATGTATATTTCAGTTAAGTCTTCTTTTAAACGTCACTTATTTATTACCGAGTTGTTCCGCCAAACCGATTAGTAGTCCTTCAATTCCACGAATGTAGCAGAGCCGATACGAGTCCTCGTACTGAACCACTTCGCCAACGATCTGAGCACCATACTTAGTGAGTCTGGATACCATTTCGTCAATGTCTTCAACGGTGAACATGACGCGTAGATAACCGAGGGCATTTACAGGAGCAGTTCGGTGATCGGATATAATAGGTGGGGTGAGAAATCGCGAAAGTTCAAGTCGGCTGTGGCCATCTGGGGTAACCATCATAGCAATCTCTACACACTGTGAACCCAGCCCGGTTACGCGACCAGCCCATTCACCTTCGACAGTAGCTCGCCCTTCGAGCTTCAAGCCAATCTCCTCGAAGAAAGAGATTGCGTCATCAAGGGATTCTACAACGATGCCAACATTGTCCATTCTTAGTAATATGTTTTTTGCCATAATTTTCATCTCCTTATTACCTTAATAAGATCGTTTTATGTAATAAAATTACGTAGATACCCCTTTTCTAAACTCCCAAATCGCACGAACTGGAACCGCCACACCCTTGATTCGGGACTGCAAAAAGTAGATAAGCTCCCGCTTACCGTTATCATCCAATGTACCAGCATGCCTCTTCAGTTCCTTTAAATCCATAGGTAAATCATCTCTGAACAGTGATATTACCCTTATTACAGAACATTAGTTCTTAAGTATCAAATATCAACAATAACATTTAACATAGCCTTTATTTAAAAACAGGAGCTTTAAAAAAGCGGACGAAGAAACCCTTCGTCCGCTCTAAATCTTTTCTACTACTTCACTCCCGGAAAGTGTGTGTTGTTTTATAGGCAATCAGAACATATATTCAGAAAATCCGCAGGCAACAGCGATCGTAAGATCAAATGAGTCGCGGAGCGGTCTCCTTACACAACACACATTTTCCTTTCTAAACCACCACTTTATACCCCATCGAATCCAGCAGAGTCTTGGCACGCTCCCAATCCTGCTCTTGACGGAAGGAAAGCCGCATGATGCCTGGGACATCCTCCCGGCTTTCAATGATTTGCATATTGCTCAGATTAATGCTGTGATTCCCCAGTTCCATAGCAATTCGCCCGATAATCCCTGGGGTATCCGGTACATCAATATACAGATCAAACGTGGAGACGATGACTCCTTTGCGACGCTCTGGCAGTTCACTGCGGAAGTGCCCAGCTGTCAAAAACTCGTCAGCGATTCCCTCACCGTCTTGTATTCTCAGTAAATGGGTAAAACGCTCAATCTGTCCGTTCCATTCTTCCAACAGGCCTAGTAAAACTTCACGATTGCTCAGTAAGATGTCCCGCCACACAACCGGATCACTAGAGGCTATCCGTGTAATATCACGGAACCCGCCCGCAGCCAATGTACGGTACAACGGATTTTCATCATTGTGCTTTCGCACCTGATTCACCAGCGCCGCTGCAATAATGTGCGGAAGATGGCTAATCGCACCGACAATATCATCATGCATATCAGGTTGAACACGCACAACATGAGCACTAGTATATTTTAATAAACGTTCCAGTGAACTGTATGCTTCCTCAGGCACACCCTCTGCCGGGGAAAGCACATAATATGCGTTTTCAAATAACAATGCGGAAGCAGCCTTTACACCGGAACGCTCCGAACCGGCCATCGGATGACCACCGATAAAGTAAGCGTTGCGCAAAGAAATTTCTGATGCTTTTTTGGCAATTGCCGATTTCGTGCTGCCTACATCAGTAATAATACAACCCGTTTTAAGCGGTAGCTTGCTTAACAGTTCGAGATAATGCTCCAATAAGCCCACAGGTACGCATAAAAAAATAAAATCGGCATCCTCTGCCGCTTCTTCAACCGAAAGAGTCGCGGTGTCCACGACACCACGGCTTAACATCGGTTCCATCAGTTCAGGGAGATGAGCATGACCAACAACAGTAATATCCGGCTTCCCTTTAAAACAAAGTGCGAGGGACCCACCAATCAGTCCCACGCCGAAAATGGCAATCTTCATCAATTATCAAATCCCATCTGCGGAAATTATAGACGTACTTTCGCCGCTTCCGCCCCCAGGACCTGTTCCAGCACACGAATAAACAACTCATTTTGCGGCTGTGATCCAACCGACACCCTAATATATGTCGGATATTTGTGATGACCTGCGCGAATAATCACACCTTTACGAAGCAACTCCTGGAATACCTCACCGGATGGGCGACGTACATCCAACATAATAAAATTACCATGTGCTGGGAAAGACTCCAGCCCCAGACGCTTGAGCTCATTTTGCAAATAAGCTCTGCCCTCTGCATTACGATCTCGGCATTCTTGAACAAATTCCTGATCTTCCAAGGCAGCAATGGCCGCAGCCTGCGCTACCCGTGATGTATTAAACGGCTCACGAACCTGATTTATCAAGCGAATGATTGACTCGGCTCCCATACCATAACCAATGCGCAGCGAAGCAAGCCCATAGATTTTGGAGAAGGTGCGTAGTACAACCAGGTTTTCATACGCTGGCAACAAACGAATGCCGTCGGGATACGAGCGATCCGTCACAAACTCGGCATAGGCTTCATCCAGAACAACCATGATGTGCTTTGGTACTTGGTCCAAAAACGCAATTAGCTCTGCTTCAGGTACAATCGTGCCCGTCGGGTTATTTGGATTACAGATCCAAATAATTTTTGTACGGTCATTGATGTGAGACAGCATAGCATCCAAATCATGTACACCGTCACGCAAAGGCACCTCAACTGCAACCGCTCCCTCAATTTCCACATTACTTTTGTATACGGAAAATGTCTGATCGGCCATAATGCTTTCTTCCCCGGGAAGGAGGAAAGCACGCGTAATCAACGCAATAATTTCGTCAGATCCGCAGCCATAGATAAACTGTTCCTCTTTTAAACTCGTCCGTTTAGCTAGTGCCTGTGTCAAAGCTACGGCACTTCCGTCAGGATATACACTAATGTTGGCAAACTCCTGCTGAATGGCCTGCAACACTTTGGGAGAGCTACCATACGGATTCTCATTCGAAGCGAGCTTGATGACTTCATCGAGTCCCAGCTCACGTTTTACGTCTTCAATCGGTTTACCGGGCTGATATACTGGCAAATGTACAATATGCGGTTTAGGTTGCATGCCCCTACCTCCTCTATCCAATCAGAACATATTTATTACTTTCTATTTTGACAGCCATTACTGCTTTAATTGTGCCACAAAATTATGAATTTGCAAAAGACCTTCTTGCCTGCGCGCAGAATCATTCAGCAATGGAATGGCTTCTTCCACCTGACGTACAATAGCACTGCCGACCACAACTCCATCGCAAATGTTTGAAAACCGGGCTACCTGCTCTTGAGTAGAGATCCCAAAACCGACCGCTACCGGAATATCCGTATGCCGTTTGACCTGCGCGATAAAGCCCTCTATACCTTCAAAAAAGGAGGCTCTTTCCCCAGTTACACCCAGCGAGGATACACAGTATACAAATCCTCGGGCCTGACGGACAATTCGCTCGATCCGCTGTTCAGAAGTTGGAGCCACCAGAGGAATCAGATGCACACCCACCTCTGCTGCCCGTCCTCCCAGCTCCTCCGCTTCCTCAAGCGGAAGGTCTGGAATAATCAGACCGCTGATACCGTGCTCCTGCAAGCCTGCAAAGAAAGTATCCATACCCATCTGTAATACAGGGTTATAATACGTGAACAGAATAAAAGGCAGGCTTGAACCTGCCGCCCTAGCCAGAGAAGCTGTCTCCATGCACGTGCGGATGGAAATTTGCCGTTTCAGCGCACGCTCAGACGCGCGCTGAATTACAGGACCGTCAGCCAGCGGGTCGGAATAGGGTACACCCAGTTCCAATATGTCGGCTCCGGCCGACTCTAACTGCCGAATGATCTCTATTGTAGTATCCACATCCGGGTCGCCTACCGTCAGAAAAGGAATTAATGCCGTTTTGCCTTCATTTTTAAGGCGACCAAACGCCTGATCAATTAAATTCATGACGGATTTCCTCCCAAATACTTGATAATGGAGTCCACATCTTTATCCCCGCGTCCAGACAAACAAATAACGATAATATCATCTGCCGTCAACGTAGGTGCCAGCTTGACGACCTGCGCAACAGCATGTGCCGACTCTAATGCAGGAAGTATTCCTTCGGTACGGCAGAGGAGCTGAAGCGCGTCCAGCGCTTCCTGATCCGTGATCGGAACATATTTGGCCCGCTCAATATCTTTCAGGTATGAATGCTCCGGTCCAACACCTGGATAATCTAATCCAGCCGAGATGGAATGCGCAGGTTGCACTTGTCCGTACTCATCCTGAAGCAGATAACTCATAGAGCCTTGGAAGACCCCTTGTGTTCCCTTGGTCATCGTAGCTGCATGGAATTCCGTTTCGACACCTTTTCCAGCGGCCTCCACGCCAATCAAAGCGACACCCTGATCCTCAATAAAAGGATAAAACATGCCGATGGCATTGCTTCCGCCACCGATCGCTGCCACGATGACATCCGGAAGTCTGCCTTCCTTCTCTAGAATCTGGCGACGTGTTTCATCACCAATCACACGTTGGAAGTCCCGCACCATCATCGGATACGGGTGCGGGCCGACAGCTGAACCCAAAATATAGAACGTATCATGGACATGGCTGACCCAGTAACGCAAAGCTTCATTCCCTGCATCCTTAAGTGTACGTGTACCTGATGTCACCGGAATGACCTCTGCACCCAAAAGCTGCATCCGAAAGACGTTAAGCTGCTGGCGCACAGTATCCTCTTCGCCCATAAACACCTTGCATTCCAATCCGAGCAACGCAGCCACAGTCGCTGTCGCGACACCATGCTGTCCTGCGCCTGTTTCAGCAATGACCTTCTGTTTCCCCATACGCTTCGCCAGCAGTCCCTGAGCTAATGCATTATTGATTTTGTGGGCACCGGTATGATTTAAATCTTCGCGCTTCAAGTAAATTTTAGCCCCGCCCAAATGCTGACTCAGACGCTCCGCATGATAAAGCGGCGTTTCCCGACCAGAATAGTCCTTAAGGAGCCCGTTCAACTCTGCTTTAAACTCGGGATCATCCGCGTACTTACGGTAGGATTCCTCCAATTCAATCAGTGCGTTCATCAACGTTTCCGGTACAAAACGTCCTCCAAATGTTCCAAAACGTCCGTTGTTATCAGGTAATTGTGTCATGCCTGCTTCACCCTTTCCACAAATGCTGTGATTTTTGCAATGTCCTTGACTCCGTTCGTCTCTACACCGCTGGATACATCCAGCCCATCGGGATGATACTCATGAACCAGCTTTTCCGCATTATCGGCAGTCAACCCGCCGGCTACAAACAAAGGAATTCCATGTTGATGGGTCCAAGCCTGATAGGCAGGAATTCGATCCCACGCAAACGTTTTTCCGGAGCCGCCGCCATACAGGGGATCGTATGTATCCAGCAATAAAGCGTCAATTGTCCCGACATAGGCATCCAATTCGTCCGCCGAGCGTTCTGTTTGTCCTTGACTGTCCACAGACCATGCCTTGAATACCTGTATACCAAAATGCTCCCTAATTTCCCGACAGCGCCGCGGACTCTCCTGTCCATGCAGCTGTATGACATCCAAGGGTGCTTTCTCCATCACATCATTTAACAGTGCATCACCAGGGTTCACAAATACACCCACGCTGCGCGGTCTGCTGCCTGAGGTCCATTCATCTAATACGCGAAGCAGCTTTCCAGCCTGTACGCCGTTAATCCGGCGCTTGCTGTCAGCAAACACAAAACCTATATAATCGACCGGTAAGTTTACCATAGATTTTAGCACTTCAACGCTTTGAAGTCCACAAATTTTTACGCCCGTTTTGTTCATGCTTTAACCCCGTCCATCAATTCGGCTACAGCCTGTCCTACATCTTCCTTGCGCATCAGATGCTCCCCCACCAAGATACCGTGTGCACCTACCGAATACAGATAATTAACATCTTCCGGTCCCGCAATTCCGCTCTCACTGATGAACGTAACCCCTTTAGGAATTAGTGAGATCAGCTCCTCTGTCGTCTGGAGACGAGTCTCGAATGTCCGCAGATTTCGGTTATTTACGCCAATTAAGGTTGCTGTCCCCAGCTCCAGCACCGCTTTAAGCTCCTCACTGTCATGCACCTCTACCAACGCGTCCAGCCCGAGGTCCTTGGCAATCTGTAAAAAAGACCCTAATACACGGGGTTCCAGGATAGCGGCAATCAATAGCACCGCATCCGCTCCCAGCAGACGAGCTTCATATATTTGCCGTTCATCAATGATAAAATCCTTTCGCAGCAGCGGAATCTTCACCTGATCGCGAATTTGCTGTAAATATTCAGGGCTCCCCTGAAAATACGTCACATCTGTCAGTACAGAAATGCAATCCGCTCCTGCTCCCTCATATGCACGTGCAATGTCCACCGGATGGAAATCCGGTCGAATCAGCCCTTTGGATGGGGAAGCCTTCTTCACCTCAGCAATCAGTCCGAGCGGACGATTGCGTCTGTTCGCGATCGCATTTTCGAATCCTCTCGTCGCAGGTAAATCAGCAATTAATCGTTCGGCTTTACTTATTTGAAAATGCTCCTTAAGCTGCTCCACTTCTTGTCGCTTCGTCACCACAATTTTGTCAAGATACATATTGATATTCCCCCGTTGCCTGTATTAATTGATCCAGCTTAGAAAGTGCCAGTCCCGAGTCAATAGCTTCTGCCGCTCGTGCTACTCCGTCCGTCAAGGTAGCCGCTGCACCTGATACATAAATGCACGCTCCTGCATTCGCTAACACAACATCCCGATAAGCTCCATGCTCTCCGTTTAAAATTCGTCGTATGATATCTGCGTTAACCTGTGCGTCGCCGCCCAGCACCTGATCAAGAGAATGCGTCTGCAAGCCCAGATCCGACGGATGAAGCTCGAACGTGTGAACCTTGCCGTCCTTCAGTTCGGATACTCGTGTCGCAGCTGAAATACTAATTTCATCTAGCCCATCCAGACTACTGACAACCATGGCCCGTTTGGAGCCGAGCTGCTTCAATACCTCGGCAATGACTTCCGTTTTGTTGGCGTCATAAATGCCCAACAGCTGCCGATCCGCACCAGCCGGATTCGTCAAAGGACCTAGCATATTGAATACCGTCCGCACACCCAGCTCGCGGCGCGGCGCGGCGGCATGCTTCATAGACGGATGATACAGCTGTGCGAATAAAAAGCAGATGCCGATTCGGTCCAGACATGACCTAGCCTGCTCACTCGTCAAATGAATGTTGACTCCCAATGCCTCCAGGACATCAGCGCTCCCGGCACGGCCACTTGCAGAACGATTGCCATGCTTTGCTACCCGTACAGACACCGAAGCTGCGATGATCGCGGATATCGTGGAAATATTAAACTTGTGAATCCCTGAACCTCCGGTTCCACATGTGTCCAGCAGACGACCGCTGCCTTCTTCAGCTTGCACTGGACTAGCGTAGCTACGCATAGCCTCGGCAAAACCAGTGATTTCATCTACCGTTTCCCCTTTGAGGCGAAGAGCCGTCAGCAGCCCGCCAATTTGTGCCTGTGTAGCACTTCCACTCATAATCTCTTCCATTACGCTACGGGCCTCCGTACGCGAAAGATGCTGTCCCTCAATGATCCGGCTTAACCCCACTTGCATCATGTCATGTCGTTCCATTGTCGTCTCCTCCTCAAAATCAGATTTTTGTGTGTTACGGAGTGTACAAATAATCCTGGTTGATGACGCTGTTATAGGGCTGTGTCGTTGCCGGGAACATCACTTCTGCCGTACGGATTGCCTTCAGCAATGCCTTCGCTTTGTTCACCGTCTCCTGATACTCGCTTTCCGGAACCGAGTCCCACACAATTCCAGCGCCTGCCTGGACATAGGCCCGGTTCTTTTTAAACACAATCGTGCGAATCGTAATGCAAGCGTCCATATTGCCTGAGAAGCCTAAATATCCAATCGCCCCTGCATAGGGTCCGCGTGCTTCCCGCTCCAACTCAGCAATAATCTCCATGGCTCGTAGCTTCGGAGCCCCCGATACGGTGCCGGCTGGCAGACAAGACAGGAAAGCATCGAAAAAATCTTTGTCCTCACGTAGCTCACCCGACACATTGGATACAATGTGCATGACGTGAGAATAGCGTTCAATCTCCATAAACGTATCGCATTTGACTGTGCCAAACTGTGATACACGGCCCAAATCATTTCTTCCCAAATCGACCAGCATCAGATGTTCTGCACGCTCTTTTTCATCGTTTAACAGTTCTTCAGCAAGTGCCACATCTTCTGTCTCCGTTACCCCACGCGGTCTCGTTCCTGCAATAGGACGGGTCTCTACCCGGCCGTTTTCCACCTTGACGAGTGCCTCAGGCGAAGTGCCTACGATGATCTCGTCATCCATTTTCAAATAATACATATATGGCGACGGGTTCATCGTGCGCAGCACGCGGTATACCTGTAAAGGTGAAGCCTCTGTATCAATGTGAAAACGCTGGGATAGTACAACCTGAAAAATATCACCGGAGCGGATATACTCCTTCGCCTGCTCTACATTTGATATAAACTGTTCCTTCGTCACATTGGATTGGATCTCACCCAGTTCCACATCATCAGGAATGGAGGCTGATCCTAATCGCTCCGGTGGGGCCTGCTTGCGCAAATACTGCGCCGTGTTCTCCAACTTGCGTTCCACGTCAGCATAAGCAGCACGAATGTCCTCATCGCGGAACCCTTCGCCTACATGAACATTGCCGACCAGCAAAATTTGCTGCTTCACATGATCAAAAACAATGACTTGATCGCAGAACATAAAACGAATATCATCCATATTCAAATCATCTACCGAATGCTCTGGTAGCTTTTCATAATATTGAAGCAGGTCATATCCAAAAAATCCGATAGCCCCGCCTGTAAATGGAGGCATTTCTTTCAGTTTCGGACTACGGTATTTACGAAGCAATGCTTTGAGCGCTTCAATCGGCTTGTCGTTTAATATTTGCCGTTTACCGTGTTGTTCCAATATCAAACGTCCTTTTTTACCCGAGACCATTAGAAACGGATCTGTACCGATGAATGAATGTCGCGCCCACTGTTCGCCTCCCTCTACACTCTCTAGCAGAAAGGCACGGTCCCGCTCGGCATACCGACGGAAAATCCGAATCGGCGTCTCCATATCAGCCAGCACTTTTTTGTACACAGGAATCAGGTTAAATTCATTCGCCATCGTTATCACTTGCTCCACATGCGGCGTTAACATGAGATCACTTCCTTTCCAAATTGGCGCAGAACCATAGGAGAGAATATAAAAAAGCCTCTACCGGTAAGGTAGAGGCTGTCAGTTATTGAAATTATAAGAATGCTCCATATGTAAATGACTACAGCAAATAGATAAGTATACACTCATCCCTTTTGTATAAACACGCAGGTTGCTTCAAATAAGCTTCTCTGTAGAAGAATATCTCTTCATAGACAAAAGCTTACCTGCTACCGCCGGTCTCTGTAATCTCATATGGAATTGGCTAAGGCTGCACTCTTCTCATCTCAACTCTGTCTCTGGCTAACTCTACTCTACTTAACTCTGCTACACACACTATATCTCATGGGATGTTACTTTGGCAACCATCAACTTTAAAAACGGGCGCTTATTTCCCTTGGGAAGCCAGATCCGGTCTTAACGCCTGCGCTCCGTTCAAATATACATGTTTAATTTCACGCTGGGATTTATCGGTGTTCACCTGTACCATCAAACGAATGCACTTGGGTAAACTGCCTGCCACAGGAATTTCTAATGCACACATGAGCGGAACCATATCCCAGCCATCAAGCTGACGAATGGCCTTGGCTGGAAAGGCAGTATCCAGGTCATGGGTCACCGTAATCCATACGTTACTAATATCCTCCGGCTGAATTTCATTGTAGGATACAATTTCCTCCAGTAGTTGGCATGTTGCTTCCAAAATTTCGTTTTCTTCATTATTCACTACGGTCGTCGCGCCACGAATTCCCCGATTGTACATCGTTACGCCCCCTCTTTTAACTGTTCAATAACTTGTTGGATGTAAGAGACGGAAATATCCTTCACAACCTCCACGTGCCCGATGCTACGTGGGACGACAAAAGTAATGCTGCCTTCTTTGAACTTTTTGTCATGCATCATCGCGTCGAGCAGCCGATCTGTATCGAGATGTGACGGAAGGGAGGTCGGTAGCCGTAGCGAAGACAACATCTCCTTCGTTTCATCTACCAAAGAAGGATCTGCCCCCAGCTTCACGCCCAAAAGTGCGGAGCCGACCATACCAATAGAAATGGCTTCCCCGTGTAAAAACTCACCGTATCCCGCAATGGCTTCAATCGCATGACCAATCGTATGACCTAGGTTTAGAATAGCGCGCAAATCATTTTCTCGTTCATCGCGCGACACCACTTCGGCTTTTACGGAACATCCCTTTTCCAGACCGTACTCCAGAGCTGTCGCATCCAGCGCAAGTAAATCAGTCGCATGGTCACGGCACCACTGGGCGAAATCAGCATCCCAGATCAAGCCATGCTTGATCATTTCAGCAAGCCCCGCAGATACCTCACGAGGAGGTAATGTTGACAACGTATCTACGTCATACAACACAAGTTCCGGTTGATGGAAGGCTCCTATCATATTTTTCGCCAAAGGATGATTGATGCCAACCTTACCGCCCACGCTACTGTCATGGGCAAGGATCGTAGTGGGGATCTGTACAAACTTGACACCTCTCATATAAGAAGCCGCCACAAATCCAGCCAAATCGCCCACCACACCACCACCAAGTGCAATAACGGCTGAATTGCGATCCAAGCCGCCCTCAATGGCTGCTGTTATGACCTGCTCAAATACAGCAAGCGACTTGGAGGTTTCACCGGGCTTAACGACAAAGGACACTGTCTTGTAGCCAGATGCCTGAAGATTGCTCTCCAATGTTGCCAAGTAGAATCCCGCTACATTTTCGTCAGAAACAATCAACAATGGGCTTTTTTGCGCAATTCCTCGTTCCTTCAACAACTCTCCGGCTCGATGTAGCAGCCCTCGTCCGATATGAATAGGATAAGAACGTTCCCCAAGCTGTACCGTCAGCGTACTCATCTTAGTACCGCCCCAGTTGTTCTTCGTAGGATGCAATATTCGCACGAATCTCTTCAATCGAATCCCCGCCGAATTTTTCTAGCAAAGCTTTCGCAATCTCCCAAGCTACCACATGCTCCATAACTACGCTAGCCGCGGGTACTGCACATGCATCCGAACGCTCAACCTGTGCAGTGAACGCTTCCTTTGTATCAATGTCGACGCTTTGCAGAGGCTTGTAGAGTGTAGGGATCGGCTTCATTACGCCACGAACCACAACTGGCATTCCATTCGTCATGCCACCTTCAAAACCACCCAAACGATTGGTGCGACGGTGATATCCACGTTCCTCATCATATAGGATCTCGTCATGCACCTGTGAACCGCGCAATTCTCCTGCTTCAAAGCCAATGCCGATTTCCACGCCTTTAAATGCATTAATCGACATGACGCCTTGTGCGATACGTGCATCCAGCTTCCGATCATACTGTACATGACTGCCCAGACCAATCGGAACACCTTCTACAATACATTCCACTACCCCACCGACTGAATCACCTTCTTGCTTGATCAGATCAATATATGCTTCCATTTTCTTTTCGGTTTCTGGATCGGTTACTCTCACCGAGGAGGCTTCTGTCACGGCAATCAGCTCATCAATCGGCAGATCACGGTAAGGAGCTTCGATTTCCCCAATGCGGATGACCTGACCTGCCACCTTGATTCCGAACTCAGCCAGCAATTGACGGGCCAAACCGCCGCATGCCACACGAATTGCTGTTTCGCGTGCACTGGAGCGCTCCAGCACGTTACGAAGATCCTTCAGGTTGTATTTCATTCCGCCATTCAAATCCGCATGACCCGGACGTGGTCGGTGAACCCGACGTTTTTCTTCATCACTGCCTTCAATAGGCTCAATATTCATAATGTTCTGCCAGTGCTTCCAATCGTTATTTTCCACAACCAGCGCAATCGGTGCACCCGTGGTATAGCCGTGACGTACGCCTCCGGCAATTTTCGCCGTATCTTTTTCAATCTGCATACGCCGACCCCGTCCATATCCTTTCTGACGACGGTGCAGCTGAAAATTCAATTCCTCAAAATCCAATTTTAAATTGCTCGGCATACCCTCTACAATGGCAGTTAGCTGGGGACCATGCGTTTCCCCCGCGGTTAAATAACGTAAACTCATGACGCGTTCCCCCTTTAAACTGTTAAACTGTGCATCGCTAAAATCTTTAACTGTGCTTCATTATAGTATACGCACCTTTCTTTGACAAGAAAAGCCACGTGTATGCGGATAAACAAAAACACGCCTCTTAGCCAAAGGGGCTAAAGGACGTGCTTTGCTGATAAGCCAACCATCAATTACTCAAAGATATAAATAAGTTCCTACAAAACTTTGGATGATATACGCAGGCTTATGCTTTTTTGCGATAAAAAAAGGTTTCCGTCGATTCCAGACCATATTGGTTAGGAGAAAAGATTTGCTCTGTGCTACCGACAAATAACACACCGCCGGGACGAAGACTGGCTGCAAACTTTTGATACAACGTATGTTTGGCCTCTTCTGTAAAATAAATCATTACATTTCGACAGATAATGAGATCATAGCCATCCTCAAACCGATCCAGCAGCAAGTTTTGCTTTTGAAATTTCACGGCTTGTTTCAAACGGTCATCAATTCGATACATCGCACCATCCGGCTTGAAATATTTGCTAGCTACCTGCTCAGGTACATCCTTGAGCGAACGCTCCAAATATTTACCTTCCTTGGCTTTTGCCAATGCACCATCATCAATGTCGGAAGCTGTAATGGAGCAATTTCCTAAAATCCCTTTACCGTCGAGAACCATAGCCAGGCTATAAGGCTCTTCACCAGTCGAGCAGGCCGCACTCCACAGCTTAAGCTTCTGCTTTCCTACAAGCAGTTGTGGCAAGATTGTATCCCGCAGCACTTCCCACCGATTGGGATTTCGCCAAAATTCCGAAACATTGATCGTCATCCGATCCAGAAATTCATAGAATAGAGGTTTTTCCTTCATCATGGCATCATAAAAAGAAACAAAACTGGGAAACCCGTTTTTGTTGCGAAGCGTAGTTAACCGCCTTTTCATCTGTGCTTCTTTGTATTGTGCAAGATCAATACCTGTGCTGTCCTTGATTTTGCGGATAAACGCTGTGTAATCGGGGTCCGTCTGACCCAGTTCCATATCCGTCATGCTACCATCCTTCTTCATACGTAATTAAACTTATACCCAGGTCGCCACACTTTTTTCATACCGAACGGATTCTTCCGGCAGGAAAAAATTTGCAATCTCGCGCTCTGCGCTCTCCGGTGAATCTGAACCATGAATGAGGTTAAACGGTGTATGTGCTGCAAAGTCTCCACGAATTGTGCCCGGAAGAGCTTCGGTTACTTGTGTTTTACCAATCAACAAGCGGGAGAGCGTAACGATGTTATCCCCTTCCCATACCATAGCAAACACAGGGCCTGATGTGATAAAGCCTACAAGCTCTTCAAAAAAAGGCTTGCCCACATGCTCTGCATAATGCCGTTCTGCCTGTTCTCTTGATACTTGCACAAGCTTGCCAGCCGTCATTTTGAAGCCTTTGTCTTCCAGACGACTGATGATACGTCCAATCAGTCCACGTTGTACACCATCCGGTTTAACCATCAAAAAAGTACGATCCATCGGCTCACTCCCAATCCAATCTAATGTATTTATACAGTACTAAACTGTATTGTAACAGAAAGCTTGGAAACGGTTAAAGTATTTTGTCACAGCAAACCCAAAACACAACTTTAGTAGGAGCGGCGTGTTACAAAATGAGCAATATCGCGTAGCGTCTTTTTTGTTTTGACATCCGGTAGTAAGTCCAGCGCGTTTAGCGCTTTATTAATATATCGGTCGGCGAGAATTTCAGCTTTAGCGATTCCTTCACTTTTTTTGATCATATCCACCGCTTTGCGTGCATCTCCTTGCCCATCCCCATCCTGAATGCGGCGGATTTCAGCCAGTAGATCTGCACGCAGCTCAGGCTGTTCGAGCGCATAAATCACTGGAAGCGTAATATTCCCCTGTCTCATATCGCTGCCCGGCGGCTTGCCAATCTTTTTTTCCGTGCCACACAGATCGAGCAGATCATCCTGAATTTGAAAAGCCATACCTACGTTATAGCCATAGCTGTACAGCAGGGAATTGATACCTTCCCGTGCCCCTGCAGCCATAGCTCCCAACTGGCAGCTAACCGCAATCAACAATGCTGTTTTGCGCCGTATGCGAAGCAAATAATTACGCACACTCTGATCCACATTAAAAAAATCACGAATCTGTTCCATTTCACCAATGGACATCTGCACCAGCGCTTTAGACAGTACCCGGTGAATATCGGGATTCGGCAGTCCAGCAGCAATAGACAGCGCACGTGCATATATGTAGTCTCCGGTGTACATAGCCACCCGATTGTCCCATTTGGACTTCACGGTGGGTTGACCGCGTCTCATTTCCGCATCGTCAATCACATCGTCGTGAACGAGAGAGGCAGAATGAATCAGTTCTAGAGGTACCGCTATACGCTTGAGCTTGTCCAGATCATATTCTCCAAACTTGCCTCCCAGCAATACAAATACGGGACGCAAACGCTTGCCCCCTGCTTTAAGCAGATGAAGCGACGTATCATTAATCAACGGCTCCG
The DNA here is from genome assembly GCF_024213605.1 of Paenibacillus sp. CH40. Taxonomy (NCBI): domain Bacteria; kingdom Bacillati; phylum Bacillota; class Bacilli; order Caryophanales; family Paenibacillaceae; genus Paenibacillus; species Paenibacillus sp. CH40. The sequence goes on along the minus strand of NZ_JANAVQ010000001.1, from coordinate 940,394 downwards.
TACTGTCGATACTGCGGTACAACTCTTCTTCTATAAAGTTCATATCCTTCTTTAATAAACCAAACAAATCCAATCGTTTCATTCTTTCACCCGTGTCAGCGTATTGTCACTCCAGAGAAGCGGCTTCACTCGTCGGTCAAGCAGCCCCAGTTCATGCGCATACTGAAAATAAAGCTCTAAACCTTGTTGTTGCTTCTCTCCAAAATCATAACACAGATTAGTAAAGTAGCGCTCCCAATAATCTCGCAGACCTCCAATTTCCTCGCATGCTTCAGAAATAACAGGCGTCAGGTCCGACAGACTACGCTGCTTGCTTGCGCGGAACGCACTCGCAATTTCAGCCACCGCGGCAGGATTCTGAGCAGCAACAGCACGTCGTACTGCCCATACAGCAAAAGTCATACTGTAGCCCGTCCAGCGCTTCCACTCTTCTCCGAGGTCCGTAACATACAGATCTTCACTTCGCCAAGATGCCTTAATCGCGTGATCTCCAATCAATAGCCCTGCATCTGCCTGTTCCAGCATCAAGTCAAGATCCGGTTCACAGTCAAAATAGGAAGGATGGCCTTCCCATGCCTTTTGCATCAAAATTTTCAACAAATTCACGGATGTAGCAGACGTATTCGTAAGTGCAATGGTTCCGTTTTTGATTTCGTCCAGCGGCTTGCGTGAAAATAGTAAAATGGATTGCACAGGACCATCTGCACTGACGGATAAATCTGGCAACAATAGCATTTCCTCAGCACCCGATGCATACGCAAAGGAGGACATCGCACTAATATCCAAACTCCCATTCAGCATACCTTGATTCAATTCAGCCGGAACTTTAGAAACCATCTCCGCCGAATGGAAAAGCTTAGAAGGATTAAAAAAATGAAAAATAGGCCAAGCGTTTGTATATTTAATTTTTCCGATTGTGATTGTCTTGGTGTCCGGTGTCGGCATCGGAATCCCCCCATCTCGTAAACAGTTGATGTTCTATACGCAAGCTGTCCAATACTTTGCCTACGAGGAACAGCACAATATCATCCAGCGTCTTGGGATGAAAGTAAAAAGCCGGCATAGCCGGAATCATTTTGACGCCGAGTCTCGCAAGCTTAAGCATGTTTTCCAAATGAATGGCATGTAGAGGCGTCTCACGAGGCACAAGGATCAGCGGACGACCTTCCTTCATCATCACGTCCGCTGCCCTCGCCATGAGATTATCGGACGAACCGTGTGCCACTGCTGACAATGTCCCCATCGAGCATGGCATGATAATCATCGCATCCACCAAATAAGAGCCGCTCGCAATCGAAGCTCCAATATCTGTGAACGGATGGTATACAAGAGAACCGGGACGGCCTCCGAATTGTTCATTCAAAGCCCCTTCCCGGTCAGTCACATTCCAGCCCAACTCCTCTTTCAACACCCGCCAGCCAGCATTGGAAACGATCAGGTGAACTGTGTATTGCAAGTCCAGCAAAGTCTCTACCAGTCGCACACCATAAATGCTTCCGCTCGCGCCTGTAATGCCAATAACGATTCGTTTGCCTTGATGTCCGCTCACCTGATTATTCATTAGTATTGACGCACCACCAAATCAATCAGTGTAAAGGCAAATACGACAGTGCTAAGTACACCGTTCATAGTAAAGAATGCCGTCTGCAAACGACTCAAATCTTTTGGAGATACGATATAGTGTTCATAAAATAAAATAATGTACGAAATAATCATGCCCGCCAGATACCACCAGCTTAAATCTGCAATAAAGAACAGTACAATAAATCCGATCGCCGTAATGACATGGAATGCCCGAGCGATGTTCAGCGCACCTGCTACACCAAAACGGGCAGGAATAGAATAAACTCCTTCGTTTTGGTCAAAATCTATATCCTGACAAGCATAAATCACATCAAATCCCGCCGTCCAAAATGCAATCGTGAGATATAGTACGATAGCGGTCAGATCTATTTGTCCCGTTACTGCAACCCACGCACCTAGTGGCGCCAAACCAATGGTCAGACCAAGTACAATATGGCAAAGCCAAGTGAAACGCTTGGTGTAAGAATAAAAAACGAGCATAAAAAAGGCCAGCGGAAACAGCTTGAACGCCAGCGGACTTAACTTGAATGATGCCCAGAATAACAACACCAAACTGACGATAATGAAAATCACCACTTCGCTCGATTTGAGCAACCCCGCCGGGATAGCGCGTCCTGCTGTGCGCGGATTTTTCCCGTCAATCACCCGGTCAATCATACGATTGAAGCCAAAAGCCGCGCTACGTGCGCCAACCATAGCTAGCAGGATCCAGCCGATCTGCGGCCAGGAGGGAAGGTTGCCTGTCACGACAACAGACCCCAATACAGCCCCCATGAATGCAAATGGGAGCGCAAATAACGTATGTTCAATTTTAATCATTTCCAAAAAAATAGCAATTTTCTTAAACATGCTGACTCTCCTTGATTCCAATGTGCAATGCCGCAATGCCTCCGGTGAGAGAATGAGCCTGGACATCCTTCAATCCGACTTCACGGAAGATGCCAGCCAATTCATCCCTTCCTGGAAAAAGCGCCAACGAATCAGGGAGCCATTTATACTGCTCATAACGTTTGGCGAACAATTTGCCGAGCATGGGCAAGATGTGTTGAAAATATGTGTAGTAAATCCCCTTGAACGGCTGCCAAGTAGGTTTGGACAATTCCAGACATACGACCTGCCCGCCAGGTTTGACGACTCGTTGCATCTCCTGTAACACTTGGCGCAGGTCAGGCACGTTGCGCAGACCGAAACCAATCGTCGCATAATCAAATGAATTATCTTCAAAAGGTAGTTCCATCGCGTTGCCCTGAACAAGCTTAATTTGCTTTTCACGGGATTCTGATGTAATCTTACGCTCGCCAACATTGAGCATGTTCTGACTAAAATCCAGTCCTACGATGTGACCACTTTCACTTGCACGCGCCATCGCAAGCGTCCAGTCACATGTGCCACAGCAAAGATCGATTGCCGTATCGCCGCGATGCATGTTCATTTTTTTCATCGTAAATTTCCGCCAAGCCTTATGTCTGCGAAAGCTCAGTATATCGTTCATCAAATCGTATTTACCTGCTATACTTTCAAACACGCCATGAACGAATTGTTCTTTCGGCTTGGTGTCGCTTGGTCCCATCACGTTCACCTAACCTTCCCTCACAACTGGGTGCGGACTATTTAGCAGCTTCAGGAAAGGCTCAAGCATGCGTTCAAATTCCTCGATCCCCGTATTTTGATCATCTGACAGGATCTGCCGGATGTGTGTAACAGCCGTGCGAAGCTTGTCCAGTATCGCATCCTCGGCTTTGTATTTCAGAACAAGCTTACGCCATGCTTCAGTGTCAGTACCACTATCTGAAAGCAATGCCTGCTCGTTCCGGTCCCCGTTACCATAAATATGCCAGAACATATATCCGAAACGGGACTTGTCCGGTTCTGTCCGCTTCCCCCATTCCTCCACCAAGGTATCACAGAGGGCAAATTTGTTGAGAAGCTGCTTCCAAATTTCCTGATCCTGTTCTGCTACAAGTGAAGTGAATGATAAAAAAAGCTCCTTTTTGAAACGAACCATCTGAGTTAAATACTGAGTTGCATCCAATCGGAATTGCTTCATTCCCCAGTACAAACTCATTTTCCCTGCGTTCACTTCACATACAGCATCACTCAGCTTCGAAATGGCCGTGATGCGGCCTGCCAGTGCAAGCAGCTGATAAAAACGACTGCTAAAATAGTCCCCAGCTAACACTTTCAGCTGTCTGGAACGCATCTCCTCCGGGCTCCGTATACCGGATAAAGTATCAATCATATCATGCGTATCCAGCCCCATCTGCACAAGTGAGGTTACCAATGCGTACAGTTCGTCCTCACTGGCATGCAGCTCCTGCGCATTCCGGTTCAAAAACACAAACATCAAACGGGTACGGCTGTCAGGAAAAGCCGGCATTTCCGTATGTTGTTGAATCATGTCGTATTCCACATATTTCCTTGCTAATTGGGGTACGCGATACGGTTTCATCCTAAGCCTCCGAGACATGACTTTCTGCTATACTCAAATAATTGCAATGCCTTATATTATATCACAATTTAAAATGATTCGCGACTAAAGTACTGTAGGTCCACCGGCAGAAACATCTAATCTGTATATACACCGTTAAACCTGTTTTGCCACATGGGCGTTACTGTAATGCGGAAACGGGATTTCAAATCCTCTGGCAATTCCGCGCCTTCCCGGCTTCTCAGCTGTTCCAATGCCTCGTTCGTCCACTCGTTGCGGCGTATATCGGATGCAAGCAGCAAATGCCGTTCTCCTGACCATTCGTCCTGCGTCACCACCCGAAGCAGCAATTGCCGTACATTCGTCGTTCCGTAAAAGCTAAAAGCGGCAAGCTCCGCCATGTTTTGATAAATCTCTAGTGGGGCAGTTTCTTCCTTGGACAGCTTGACATCCAGGGTCAGGACTGAATGTTCCCAGCTTGCGCTTGCAATCGGTGTGGTCAACGGCAGCTCGTTCAGCGTATCCACCAGATTGTCATCCGACAGCAGCACCCGTTGCTGAGGCGAAATCGTCGCCTGTGTTTCACGAACTGCTGCGGTTCCTGAGTCCAGCACCTGTAAGGACGGCAGCAACACAGCTGCTGCGATGGTTATGAGAATGGAGCCACCGAATACAATCCAAGGTTTCATCAGAGCCTCCCCTGACCTCTACTTCATAATGTGGGCTTGCTACAGTAAAGGTCCTCACTCTCATTCTACAACAAAAAAAAGCAGGCTATGCCTGCATTTTAATCCTCCGTATCTACTACCCCGTGCTTAGTCATCACAACGGCTTTGCCGCGAATTTTAATAGCAGAAGTATGATCCGTAAATTGGACGATCAGTACCTCGCCCTTGTCCAATTTTTCTGAATGATGCAAGCGTGTATCCTGACCTCTAGTCAGACCAAAAACCTGACATCCGTTGCTTTTCGCTTTAATTACGACGTACTCACTGCTACCCGTCACGTTATCTTCCATGTCCTTTTCCTCCCTGAGAGCCGAAGCTATACTTTTTATGATGGAGATTCAAGCTAGTTTTGTCAACTACATGCTTCCCGAGCTACCTGCAACAATTAGCGTGTCCCGAGCCATACTATCCGTGCAGTCCCATCCATTAAAGAAAGGAACGGATCTGATGAAAAACTATCTTCCCGCCAATCTCAGCCCTGCCCAAATCGAACGGCTTCAACAGCTAGAGCATGAATTTGCTGAGCTAACGGGTGAACCCCTGGTGCTGATCGCTTATGCCTCGCGAAACGCCAGAACAGCTTCCTCTTCTTCAGACCATAGCACCTCTACCACGAAGTAAACAGGGCAAAAAGAAAAGGCCGTGAATCAAATTCACGGTCTTTTCAGCGCATTGGGAATATGTAAGAAATCTTATTTAATTCCGTCTTTGAGCGCTTTACCCGGTTTAAATGCCGGAATTTTGCTCGCAGGGATTTCGATTTCTTCTCCTGTTTGCGGGTTACGTCCTTTACGTGCGGAACGTTCACGAACCTCAAAGTTCCCAAAACCTACCAGTTGCACCTTATCTCCGCTTTGCAGCGCTCCAGAGATCGCCTCAAATACTGCATCGATTGCTTTGGTTACGTCCTTTTTGGACAATTCAGTGCTTTCAGAAACCTGATTGATCAAATCCGTTTTATTCATAATATTCACCTCCCAATTCAAGTGTAGTCCAGCATTAAGGTTATCGGTGTTAATGACCGATATGAGGTCGCCTGTATAAAATAACCCGGGCGGCGTACTGCCTTCCATAATGTTATCATCTGTTTCCGTTTCGTCGTTAAATATACATAGAATATACCTAACCTCCGCAATATAGGCCGAAACTGGCGTTTTATGGCACCCTTCTTGCGTGGAACAAGGTTTATAGTAATACAGTCCACAGACAATTTCAAGTACGACGACGGTTTAACACGTAAAAAGTAACGGCCAGCGCAAGTACCAGCACTACTCCTTTGACAATATCATGGGCAAAATATTGCACATTCATCATCGTTAGTCCATTAACCAACACACCGATCAATACCGCACCAATAAATGTACCAATGACATTGGGTTTACCAGCACCAAAGACCGAAAAACCGACAAATACTGCAGCTACCGCCTCCATGAGCAAAGGGGAACCTGCGTCAATTTGGCCTGAGCCTACTCGCGAGGCATACAAAATTCCGGCAATCGCCGCAAATACGCCTGAAGCAACATAGGCCAGAGTACGGACTTTTTTTACCCGTATGCCCGACAGACGAGCAGCTTCCTCATTTCCACCCGTTACATACATTTGACGCCCATGCTTTGTATAGGTCAAGAAAACATGCACCGCCGCCACAGCCAGTAACAGTAAAATAACCGAAATCGGGATACCCAACCATTTACCTTGCCCCAGCAAAAGAAATGCAGGAGATATCTCCCCCGGCGCCTTGCTGCCATCGGGAAACTGCATATGATTGTATATGGTATAGCCCTGAGCGTACGTTTTGTGAATCCCGCTTACAATATACATGATTGCAAGGGTTGCGAGCAAATCAGGAATACGCAATTTAATGATCAATAATGAATTTAACAGTCCTACCAAAGCGCCGACAATCAGAGACACAATAATGACCACCGCAACAGGCTGCTCATACCAGACCATCAAAGAAGCTGAAACGACCGTTGTCAAAGATACTGTAGCTCCCACCGACAGGTCAAAACCGTCCACGATAAGTGACAACGTCACACCAATGGCAACGAAAGTAACAATGGCAATAGATCCTAGAATATCCATTAAATTATCATAAGTCCAGAAATAAGGTAATGTAGATGAAAAAAACGCCAATACACCTATAATGACAACTACGGCACCGTAACGAAATGAGACGTTTAACCATTTTTCCTTCATGAATGCACCTCTTCACCGCCGCTGGCATACAACAGAAGCTGTTCCTGTTCCACTTCGCCCCGCGCAAATTCCTTTATAATTTTGCCATCATACATCACTGCAATCCGATCACCAATGCCAATCCCTTCAGCAAATTCACAGGTTAGATAGATGATTGCTTTTCCTTGCTCCGCCAACTGGCCAATGATACGGAAAATATCACTTTTTGCCCCTATATCCACACCCTTGGTTGGCTCGTCAAAAACAAATACATCCGCTCCCGAATGCAGCCATTTCCCAATCGCAACTTTTTGCTGATTCCCGCCACTCAAATATTTAACATTCTGACGGAGCGATGGCGTCTTAATACCGAGAGAGGCGACAATCCCATTACCGTTATTTCGTTCTTTACGCCGACTGATGAAACCAAGGACACTCAGCTTGTCCAAAAGCGGAAGGCTGAGGTTTCTTTCCACACTCTCCTCAATCAACACCCCCTGCTTACGTCGCTCCTCGGGTATGGACACAATTCCTTGAGCTACCGCATCCGCTGGCTCTCTCAATCGAATGGAGCGACCTTTAAAGGTCAGCTCTCCCTTATCCGGCTTGTCTGCTCCTGTAAGAAGTCGTGACAGCTCCGTCTTGCCTGCACCAACCAGACCCACAATAGAGAGAATTTCACCACGTCGGGCCTGTAAATCAATGCCGTGCACTCGTAATCCTTTGTGAAGCCCTTTTGCTTCCAATATCGTTTCACCAATAGGTACCTCTGTTTTTGGGAATTCCTCTTCAAATGTTTTCCCAAGCATATGCGTAACGATGTCGCCTACACTTAAATCAGAAGCAGGCCCCGTGAACACGCGCTCACCATCACGCATCACCGTAACACGGTCACTGTGTTCGATAACCTCCGGCAATCGGTGTGTGATGAGAATACATGCAACCCCCTCATCCTTGAGTGTATGGATTGTACGGAACAAACGTCGCGTTTCTTCCTCGCTGAGCGGCGCCGTAGGCTCATCAAAAATGATCGTATTTGCTTGCTGTGTCAGAATACGTGCGATAAGTACAAGTTGTTTTTCTGCCAACGTCAGTTCAGACACATATCGTCGTACGTCAATATCTACCTCTAGACGTGCTAATGCCTCACGCGCTCGTCTGCGCATAGCCCCCGGCGCAGCCCACCATCGACCATCAGGTGCAGACAAATCGTCCATTACAATGTTTTCAGCTACGGTTAACTGAGGCACAAGCGCTGAATCAACCTCCTGATACACACAGTGGATTCCCGCCCTTTTGGCCTCCCACGGTGAACTAATGTTTAGTTCCTTGCCACCAACTATGATAACTCCCTGATCGGAACGATACGCACCGGACAAAATCTTCATCAATGTGCTTTTCCCTGCCCCGTTGGCACCCAGCAGAGCGTGAATTTCGCCACCCTGCACCGTAAAATCCACGGCTCGCAACGCATCTACACCAGCAAACTGTTTGCTGATTTTCTTCATCTCCAATGTATATACTTGTGAACTCATGGTGCCCCCTCACGCCTGCTTATGATAAAAGCGCGCCGAAGCGCGCCTTTTGCATGATGCAAACATTTTATTTAGACGTTTCATATTCCTTCATCCAATCCTTATATCCCTGCTCACTTTGACCCCATCCCTCCACATATTGGGACAGCTCGGATGTGGAAATTTGCTTATCTGGCAGCGCTTCGCGTTGCACATATACAGCCTTCAATACGACTTTCTCCTCCGGATTATCCCCATGCAGCTTCTGATATGCATAGCGCACTTGTACGCGCCCGATATCTGTTGGATCAACGGCTGCCGAGGCCACCCAAGGATTTTTCGGGTCCTGGATCATTTGCAAGTCTTCGTCACTCATGTCAATGCCGTAGACCTTAATTTCCGTACGTCCCGCTTGTTGGATCGCACGGGCTGCCCCTTTGGCAAATTCATCCCAAGCAGCCCAGACGGCTGTAATTTCGCCCTTAGGATATTGCTTTAATACAGCTTCCATTTTGGCTTGCGTATCTAATGCAGGATTCTGAGCCGAACCAAAAGTCGCGATTTCTTTAATATCCGGATTGGATTTCAAAAATGCATCATAAGCAACCTGACGACGTTCCATCGGTGCAAATCCAGCAACCCATACTTTCACAATGTTACCTTTGCCGCCGATATCCTTTTTCATTTGCTCCAGCGTCAACTCAGCCATGCTTTGGTCATCCTGTGAGAGCACTACCGCACCCGGAACATTGACGGCAGCATCGAACACGATAACCGGAATATTGCGAGAAATTGCTTTTTTCAGCCCTGTCTCCAGCAATGCATCACCGTGATCAGTCAAAATGACATCAAACTGCTGGTTAATCGCACTATCAAGCAGAGAAGCCATTTTAGCCTTATCGTTATCTGCCACAAACTTAGTCAGCGTACCGCCAAATTTCTTAACTTCCTCTTCCACGCCTTGAACATACTGTTGCGAAAATGTGCCCGTGTTAAACTCCATGATCAACGCAACCCGTTTACCCTTTAGATTTAAAATGTCCGTTTTTCCGTTTGTTGTATTCGATCCCGCAGTGCTTGTCCCTTGAGTGCCGCTCTCTGTTTTCGGCACGCCGCATGCAGTAACCAGCAAAACCAGCACCAGTAGCATGATAGCCCCTAGCCCTAGCTTTTTGTTTCTTTGGAGCGCTTTTTGGATATTCATGATTTCATTTCCCCCTCGTTCAATCCACAAAATGATTCAAATTTGATACTTAATATATCGCTTTAAACCAAGTATGTAAATAGGTTTTATGAAATATAGAAAAATTTCCGGTTTTAAAGCCAAAACACAACAAACAACCGCCCCCCGATTGAATACCGGAAAACGGTTGCTGCTTAAATTTGAAATCAAGGCGTATCCTAGTCCGAAGATACAATTCTGTTTGTTTATTTTAAATATGAGGACGCTCACATCTACTTCTTTGGAGCACTGCTTTACCGGAGAACTTCGCTCTAACAGTTGGGCAATGCTTCCAATTCCCTTCCATGATGCCTCCACTTGAACCGTAGAGAGCAAATTGCTCTCCACGGTATTTCCTTATACATTTTGGGTCTGGCTTAGCCTTAAAGAATAATAGCAATGAGACCGCCTGAACCTTCATTAATGATACGACCCAGCGTTTCCTGCAGCTTATAGCGTGCATTGTCCGGCATCATGGCGATTTTACCTTGAATGCCTTCCCGTACAATAGAATGCAGCGAACGTCCGAAAATGTCTGACTCCCAAATTTTGATTGGGTCATTCTCAAAATCCTGCATCAGATAGCGCATAAGCTCCTCACTTTGCTTCTCTGTTCCGATAATCGGAGCAAATTCCGATTCCACATCGACACGAATCATGTGTATGGAAGGTGCTGTTGCCTTGAGCCGCACACCAAATCTTGTACCCTGACGAATCAACTGCGGATCGTCTAGTGCCATCTCGGACAACGACGGCGCGGCAATGCCATATCCCGTTGTCTTGACCATTTCCAGCGCCTCAGCGAAGCGGTCGTACTCCCGTTTGGCATGAGCAAAATCCTGCATCATTTGTAGCAAATGATCCTTGCCGCGAATCTCTACCCCGACGACTTCGACCAAAATCTGATCGTACAGCTCATCGGGGGCATACAGATCAATTTCAGCTACGCCCTGCCCCATATTCATCCCGCTCAACCCGGCCCTGTCGATGAATTCATATTCCATAAACTGGCCAACCACTCGATCTACATCACGCAGGCGTCGAATATCTTTAACTGTATCGCGAACGGAATTTTCATAATTGCTACGCAGCCAGTGCTCTTCGTTCAGTACCATGACCCAGCTCGGCAGGTTTACATTCACCTCATGCACCGGAAATTCATACAATACTTCACGAAGTACGCCTGTAACATCATCTTCCGTCATAGTCGCCGCGCTGAGTGTCATAACGGGTATATCGTACTTGGCAGCCAGCTCACTGCGAAGCTGGAGTGTTTCATCACTGCGCGGATGCGTGGAGTTGATAACCAAAACAAATGGTTTGCCAACTTCCTTCAACTCCTCAATGACGCGTTCCTCGGACTCTACATAAGAGCTGCGCGGGATTTCCGCAATCGTGCCGTCTGTAGTGACTACCACACCGAGCGTCGAATGCTCCTGAATAACCTTGCGTGTACCAATTTCTGCCGCTTCCTGAAAAGGAATAGGTTCTTCGAACCATGGTGTGGAGATCATCCTCGGACCATTTTCATCCTCGTAACCTTTTGCTCCTTCTACTGCATATCCTACACAGTCAACCAGACGTACATTCACATCCAGTCCTTCCGTTACTTTGATCTGGACGGCATTATTCGGTACGAATTTAGGCTCCGTCGTCATGATCGTCTTGCCTGCCGCACTTTGCGGCAACTCGTCTACGGCGCGGGCACGGTCCGCCTCACTTGTAATGTTTGGCAGAACAATCGTCTCCATAAACCGCTTGATAAACGTTGATTTTCCTGTTCGGACTGCGCCGACGACCCCAAGATAAATGTCTCCTCCGGTGCGTTCGGCAATGTCTTTAAAAATGTCCACTTTCTCCAATGAAATCCCCTCCTCAAAAGTCTCCGAAGGAAAAATGCTTAAAGAGCATCCGCTTCGTGTTCAACCAACTGCTTGATCCCAGATGCGGCAGAACAGCCTTTAAAATGCCCGGAAGTCGTCCGCCGCCGAGATTCAGGAGACTGATGGAATCGGCGAAACGGCGTAAACTCGTACATGCATTTGGACTGATACCATCATATGTATCCCCTCCGTAAAATATGTTTAGTTTTTTGAAAAATAGATTACGACAGAGCGATCATTGCAGAAACGATATTTTACGTTTGGGTCCACTCACCTAATATATGCGGGGCAAGGCTCTCCCATGACTTTGTCGCTAGACTAAATAAAAAAAGGATGTTTCTCCTGACTGTTTAGAGTCGTCGGAAACCATCCTTTTTTTATTCTCCTGACATAATCGGCATTACCACAGTTCATCATCCATCGCCTGACGCTCCAGTTGCCGCCTGATAGCCGCCTTGAGCTTATCCTCCGGTATGGTTACCTCCATATCGCCTTGGACACGGGCCTGGCAGGATAAGCGTATTCCTTCATCCAGTAAAGGTCCCAGCTTCCGCTGCTCTGCATCGCTGGGTTGACCTGCGAATTCAGCCCATTCCGGTGATATTTGTACCTTACACATCAGACAGGCTGCTTTTCCGTCACAACGAGTGGGAATATATACACCCGCTTTACGAGCAGCCTGAAGCAATGACGTACCCTGACCGACCTGTACGCGCCTGCCTGACGGCTTGAACGTAATCTGCACATTCATGAATGGTCCTCCAGTCGTCTTTCTCCTAATACACACAGCTTATACTTCATTGCCCTTCTGGATGACAGAGTGCAACTCTGGCCAAGGCAGAAGTTCTGCAAGCTTGTCCAATTGCTCCTCATTCCAAATATTACTGACTAGTAACTGCTTCAGTACAATTATATGACGTCGCGGGTCGCGCTTCATGACATCTGCAATCGCTTTGTACCGGTCGGGTCGATTTCGCAATATATTGAATAAAAGTTCATGACTGAGCGGCATCAGACGCAGTGAAGCACTCCCCAGCTCAAGCTGAACACCAGTCGACCAAAGTAGTCGCTCGATCTCTAAGCGGTATAACGCTCCGCCACATAATACCTCAAATCCTCCCACCAACTCGACTGGAAATCCCTCCAGATCATAGTGGCTCAGCAATGAAACGTAAGAGCCGCTACGGTCAACCTGCTGCCGATCTATACTCATACCCAGGGGGTGCGAATGAAGCTGCTTTGCGGCATGAATATCCGCATAAATATCAATGTCCCGAGGCAGGCGATCCAATTCAACTTCTTGCACAAGTAGTGAACAGCTCCCGCCCAGCATCCACGGAACCGACACTGTTGACCAGCTCTCTGCCAAGCTACTCAGCACAACTGCCAGATTGTGAGGAAGCCTGTCTACTAACACTGATGATATTGCCTCCTTCAACATTATTGCCTCCTTTTCCGTCTTTCCTTCCGTTTCCTGATGGGCATCATTATAACATGTTCGACAGGGCAGTTCGATATTTTGTGTACTGAAAAAGAGATTACCTACTCCAAAATACAAAAAAAACCGCGAACCTTCCCGGTTCACGGTGAATAATACTAACTGGCGTGCGGCCAGCGGTCTATTTTTTCATCATCATTTTCATCAACGCTTCCATATTGGAAGGATTCATTCCGCTCTTTTTGACGGCACCAACAATATCCCTTACTGTATCTTCCGACACCGGAATGTTAGCCATCGCAGACACCTGCTTGATAAGCTGACGCAGTTGCGCTTCGCTTTGAAGCGTGTCCGCCTTTACCGTGCCTGCCAGCTTTTTCACTGCATTTTCGGATATGTTTTTGCCGCCTTTTTTGTTAATGGCCTTCAATGCATCTTTCGGAAAGTTTTTATTCACAATCTCCCCTCCTCCGCCATTGCTCAACTCAGTCTATGAGTGGCAGAGACAAAAGGTGATTAAGCATACATAAGACATGCCAAACGCCTAACTAAAAAAGGCTATCTCATTATAGAAAAAATCTACCATGAGACAGCCTTTATATTATTAAAGCTCATCCGAGCCCTTAAGAATGCCATTGCTCCCAAGTTTGAAGTGGCATGACTTCCATCTCCGTCTTAGGATCGCGACCCATCAGCGCCTCAACGGCCTTACGGACGTCACGTCCTTCAAACAGTACTCCATACAGCACCTCTGTAATAGGCATCTGAACACCTAATTTTTGAGAGATGGCGTATGCCGCTTTTGTCGTTCGAATACCTTCTACGACCATGCCCATAGATTCCAGCACAGCATCAAGCTGTTGGCCCTGTCCCAATAGTGACCCTGCACGCCAGTTGCGACTGTGACGACTCGTTGCAGTGACCACTAGATCGCCAATACCAGCCAGGCCGGCAAAGGTTAGTGGGTTAGCACCCATCTCAACTCCGGCACGGGTAATTTCAGCCAATCCACGGGTCAATAAAGCCGCTTTGGCATTATCACCGAAACCAAGTCCATCTGACATTCCCGCACCCAATGCGATAATGTTTTTTAGCGCCCCGGACAGTTCCACGCCGAGCAAATCACGGTTTGTATAGACGCGGAAATAGGAGTTCATGAACAGCCCCTGTGCGGCTTGTGCAGCCTTCTCATTGGAGGAAGCTACAACGACCGTTGTAGGACATTTCCTCACCACTTCTTCCGCATGACTCGGACCAGACAGCACAGCAATATCACCCTCAGCGACTTCCAGTTCTTCCGAGATCACCGTGGACATACGTTTAAGCGTTTCAGTTTCAAAACCTTTAATGGCATGCACTACCAGCATATCCTTGCTAAAATGAGCTTTCAGACTACGTGCTACCTGACGAGCAGCAGCCGAAGGAGATACGATAATCACTGCTTTAGCACCAGATACCGCAGTTTGCATATCAGTTGTAGCTGAAATGCGGTCAGACAAAATGGAGCCTGGTAAATAATGCTCATTCGTATGCTTCTCATTGATTTCAGCTGCTTGCTGCTCGTTTCTCGTCCAGACAGAGACATCGTTGTTATTGGCCGCAAGAACGGAAGCCAGGGCTGTTCCCCAACTCCCCGCGACCAGCACAGCTATTTTCTCAGACAAGACGATCTCCTCCTTTGGAGCCAAGCTTGTTCTCATTCCCACGTACCAGCTTGACTATGTTGGTACGGTGTCTCCACACAGCGAACAGACAAATGATTAGAGCCGTCCAGAATAACGGCCATGCAAAACCAAGAACGAGTAATATCCAGGGAGTCAAAATGACAAATATGAGCGATCCCAAGGATACGTAACGCGTCATTACGATTGCAAGTATCGCAATGATTCCGGCATATAGTGCGGGCAGTAAGGCAAGCGATGCCAATACACCAATAGCAGTCGCAATACCTTTTCCTCCACGGAAGTGAAAATATATCGGCCAGTTATGACCCGCAATCGCTGCAATGCCGCACAAACCCGATACCCAGGATGATTCTCCACCTAACCAGTGCCCTATTAGCACTGCAATAACCCCTTTAAGTACGTCCAGCAGCAGTACCAGAATAGCTGGGCCTTTTCCAAGCACACGCAGCGTATTCGTCGCACCGGCATTGCCGCTTCCATGCTGGCGAATGTCGATTCCTTTTAATTTTCCATACAGCAAACTAAAGCTGACAGAGCCGAGCAAGTAACTGAGTACGATGGCAACGATTTGTAAAATCAACCTATTCGCTCCTAACTTTCGTCAGACTTGCGCCGTGTAAAGATACGAATTGGAGTTCCTTCAAAATTGAAGGCGGCGCGAATTTTGTTCTCCAGATAACGCTCATACGAGAAGTGCATTATTTCTGGATCGTTTACGAATACAACCATCGTAGGCGGCTTAACAGCAACCTGGGTCACATAGTTAATACGCAGACGACGTCCCTTGTCTGTTGGTGGAGGATTGATGGCAACCGCGTCGGAAATTACATCATTCAGCAAATGTGTCTGAATACGCAATACATGCTGCTGTGCCACATGCTGTACAACAGGAAGCAGCTTTTGCAGGCGTTGCTTCGTTTTTGCAGACAAGAACACAATCGGAGCATATGTCATAAACAGAAAGTGATCGCGAATTTTCGTTTCAAACTGGTGCATCGTTTTATCGTCCTTGTCCACGACATCCCATTTGTTAACGACAAACAGCGACGCTTTACCCGCTTCATAAGCATAGCCAGCAATGTGCTTATCCTGCTCAATAATGCCTTCCTCGCCGTTAATAACGACCAGTACAACATCTGCACGCTCAATGGCACGCATGGCACGCATTACACTATATTTTTCGGTCGTTTCATATACTTTGCCACGTTTACGCATACCTGCCGTATCAATCAGCACATACTTTTGACCGTCTTTTTCAAAAGGTGTATCAATTGCATCACGCGTCGTGCCCGCAATGTCACTAACGATAACCCTTTCTTCTCCCAGAATGGCGTTAACCAGTGAAGATTTACCTACATTCGGGCGGCCGATCAAGGCAACACGAATAACGTCTTCATCATAGTGATCTTCTTCCAGCTCAGGCAAATTGGACGTAATGGCATCTAGCAGGTCGCCTATCCCCGTGCCATGACTACCAGAAACAGCAATTGGATCACCAAATCCATAAGAATAAAACTCATAAATCAGATCGGCGCGACTGAGGTTGTCCACCTTATTTACAGCTACGATGATCGGTTTACCCGAACGATATAACATTTGAGCTACCTCTTCATCTGACTGTGTAATTCCTGCTTTCGCATCACTCATGAATACAATTACATCTGCTTCTTCTATTGCAAGTTCGGCCTGCATACGGATGGATTTCAAAATGACATCCTCACCATCAATCTCAATGCCGCCGGTGTCAATAATACTGAAGGATTTACCATTCCACTCCGATATACCGTATATACGGTCACGAGTGATTCCGGGTTTATCTTCCACGATGGACAAACGATCCCCGATAATCCGATTAAAAATAGTGGACTTACCCACATTCGGACGACCAACGATAGCCACAACGGGTCTTGCCATAAATTCACTCCTCCTGTCAATTCTTCCGCTATCATCATAGCAAAAAATATACCTATTAGCGATATGGTCACGTAACAACAATCGGCGAACCCTCTGGGTCCGCCGATGGTGTACGTTATGCTTATTATAAAATGTATTGATTTAAACTCATTTAAATTTGTTCAGCTTATCGCCAAAACGCTCGCCGAGCGTAATGCTCAGACCGGAATTATTGAGGGAAACGTTAGGATTATTCAGTTCCTCACGAGGTGCACGAGATGCACGTGGTGCTCTTTCTGCTTTAGGAGCAGCTTCAGGAGCTTCCTCAGTTTCTTTAATGCTCAGGCTAACACGTTTTTCGGAAGGATTCATTTCAAGAATTTTAACTTTCACTTCTTGTCCTTCTTCCAGAACTTCTTGTGGAGTTCCAATGTGTTTGTGGGAAATTTGGGAAATATGAACCAAACCTTCCACGCCAGGAGCGATTTCAACGAATGCACCGAAGTTAACCAGACGTTTTACAACACCTGTTACGATGTCATTGTTGTTGAATTGTCCAGCAGCCGATTCCCAAGGACCAGGCTGTGCAGCTTTCATGCTCAGGCTGATTTTCCCTTTTTCAGGATCTACTTTCAAGACTTTCACTTTCACTT
This sequence comes from Paenibacillus sp. CH40, assembly GCF_024213605.1. Taxonomy (NCBI): domain Bacteria; kingdom Bacillati; phylum Bacillota; class Bacilli; order Caryophanales; family Paenibacillaceae; genus Paenibacillus; species Paenibacillus sp. CH40. The sequence continues at coordinate 923,188 of NZ_JANAVQ010000001.1, read as the reverse complement.
GATCTCCTTCAGAAACTGCATCAGAAGGCTTATCGACATGAGTCCAAGCAATTTCAGATACGTGAACCAGACCGTCCACGCCGCCAACATCTACGAAAGCACCGAACTGAGTAAGACGTTGAACCGTACCTACGATTTCTTGGCCTTCTTTCAGCTCAGCCATTACTTTAAGCTTGTTGGCTTCGAATTCTGCTTCCAGAACGTCTTTTTGAGAAAGGATCACTTTGTTATTTTCACGATCCAGTTCTTTTACAACAACACGCAATGTGCGGCCTTTGTAATCACTGAAATCTTCAACGAAGTGGCGTTCTACCATGGATGCAGGAATGAATCCGCGCAGACCCACGTCTACCACGATGCCGCCTTTAACGACATCATTCACAACAACTTCAAATACTTCTTTGCTTTCGAACAGTTGCTCCAACTTTTCCCAAGCATTTTCACTGTCGATTGCACGTTTGGACAGAACAAGTTTTTCCTTGCCATCGTCAATGCTGATAATTCTAGCTTCAACCTCTTGGCCTACTTGTACTGCTTCTTCTGCGTTATCCAAACCAGAAGACAACTCGCGAATTGGAATAACTCCATCGTATTTATATCCAATGCTTACTACCGCTTGGTTATCTTCCAATTTCACGATTGTACCCTTAACGGTGTCACCTTTTTTCAGGGAGACGATTTGATCGAGCTCGTCTTGATTTGCCGCTTCAGCAGCTTCTTGATTTTTAATTTCTTCCGACATGTCAATACCCTCCTCAATTCAAAAAAAACCATTTATTTAAACCTGCGCATGGCAGAGTTCAAAACATAAATAAACTTTTGTTCTAGTTTTCCGAGCTTAGACACAATTCATGCAAGCCTTTCAGTTATTCGTAGGCTTACCTGTTTCCTTCATCGTGCGAATACGAGACATAATTGCTTCTGTTGCAAGTTCAAGCGGATCTCCTTCGATATCGGCACCCTTTTGGTAAGCGTCCAAATTAACAGGTTTACCGTATAACACTTTCGTTTTACGGAAAAGCTTGTAATCACCAATAATGGCGACCGGAACGGCAGCCGCTCCACTGCGTAGCGCAAAGCTTGCAGCACCCTTTTTACCGATTCCCCCAGCTCCTCTGGAGCCTTCGGGAAAGATCCCCATAACCTTACCATCACGCAAAATGTTCAATGCCAGCTTAATGGATTCCTTACTTACACCACCGCGTTTGACTGGAAAAGCTCCCAGTTTCCCAATTAGTGGACCCAGTACAGGAACATTAAATAGCTCGGCTTTTGCCATAAAGTGAACCTTTCGCTTCAGCAAAATACCGACTGTAGGAGGGTCAAGATTACTAATATGATTAGAACACAACAGCACTCCGCCCTCGGCAGGAACATTTTCCCTGCCTACCGCCTCAAGTCTAAACAGAACGCGGTAAATAAGACGCAAAATACTGGCGCATACAGTATATATCATTGGCTGATCTCTCCATCCTTCTCCGTTAAGCAATAAGATACGATCGTATCAACGACATCCTGAATGCCCATATGGGTCGTATCGAGCACGATGGCGTCCTCACTGCAACGAAGCGGGGATACCTCCCTCTCCTCGTCAAGCTTGTCACGTGCCGCAATGTCACGTTCCAGTTGCTCCAGAGTGATATCATCAGTTTCGCTCAGTTCTTTAAAACGGCGAGAGGCACGTTCCTGAACACTTGCGGTCATGAACACCTTGACTTCCGCATCGGGAAGTACAGTTGTTCCAATATCACGACCATCCATAACGACACCCTTGCGCGCAGCCATTTCACGCTGGTTTTCAGTCAAACGTGTACGTAAACCGGCAATACTTGAATACTGTGACACGTTGCTAGTCACTTCCATCGAACGGATCACAGTGGTTACATCTTCCCCGTTACAATAAACCTTTTGGCCTGTGGGGTCCGGTACTAATTCAATCACCAGCTCAGGTACATGTTGAAGCACTTTTTGTACATTTTCTGCAGGTATTTCCTTACACATCATGTACCACGTTGCTGCTCGGTACATGGCGCCGGTATCTACATATACATAAGAAAGTGCTTTCGCCACCAGGCGGGCCACTGTACTTTTCCCTGCACCAGCAGGTCCATCAATGGCTACATTTATTTTGTTACTTGAAGATACATGTTGCCTTGCCAACAGGGAATTCCTCCTAACCTAACCTCAAGAAAAAAGCAGGCATTGCCTGCGACGTGAAAATTATACCACACATTTATAGGCGATGCAAAATAAGCGACAGGTTTACTAAAAAAGAAAAATTTCGGATGATTAAGATTTCCCCCGGAATTCCAGCTGTCTTTCAAAGCAATATTTAATCAGTTTTTGGCGCTCCTGATCAGCGATTTCCTCATATTTCAGCATAATGAGTTTGCGACCGTTTTCCATCTGCTGAATGCGCACAATTTCAGATTGGAACGGAACATGCTCCTGAGTACCGTTTTTATATGGAACTAAAATCCAGCAAGACAATGATTCTCCTTCTTCAAGATGATGAGTTCCCTGGGTGTGAAAAGAAACACCCCCGCCTCCTACATCATGTGTCTCTGCTACAAATCTGGACTCGTTCGCACCATGCTTTACTGCAATTTCCAAGTTGGCCTTAACCCGAAGAAAGTTGCGGCGCTGAATTTTGCTGATGCTGTCTGGATCAGGTTTGTGGATACGAACCATCCGGAGGATATCCTCTTTAAAACCCGTAACGTGGGTATTAAAATAATTTTTAATCCCACCCTCGCTCATAAAAAATATAGACAGTTCTTCCCCTAGAAACAATTTTTTTAAATGCCCACTTGTTTGTGACATAGGAATTTCAATTAAAAAGTTCTGTGGCTCCTCTTCTGCAATACGGGACTTAAATTCAAAAATCTCGTCCTTATGGTCAGTACCAGCCACTTGTATGTATAACACATCATTAATTTTGGGAAACAAATGATCCACCATCCTTGTCCATTAAAAGCTCTAATTAAGGTATATAATACCACGACTTTGTGCCTATATTAAGCATTTTATTTGTTCGATCTATGACTAAAGCACAAAAAACCTCCTTCATGAAGGAGGTTTAGAGTGACTATTGATTCATTTTCATGTAATCAACTACGCATTACTTGCAGTAACCTGAGGTTCATCTGAATCTTTAACCTCTTCAATCGTTTCTTCCATCCCCGTATTGGCGTTAATATATATCCGGTAGACGGAACCATTGATTTTACCACCAAATTCATAACACAGAACTTCATTCGAAAGTTCATTTTCAATTAAGGCTTTACGGTGGTAAGTTTCACGAAACTCAGGATTCAATTTTGCTCGTGCTGCATTCAAATTCAATTTCGCTTGCGGAATGCGGCGGAGATGACTATGCTCATACACATAATCACTGGATTGAAAACCGATCACTTGTCCGTTATCAAGGCCTGATCTGACTGTGATTTTTTCTGGATAGATAATCACGTCCCCTTGTTGGCTCGCAAATGTAATATTAGCTAAATTCCCGCTCTCATCATACGCAACTGGCTTCATTCCTTTGTAACCTTTTTGTTCAAGGTATTCACTAGCATAGCGAATCGCTTCATTACGTGTTGCTTTTTTAGGGCCTACTGCTCTCATGTCATGATAAGAAATAAGCTTGCCGCCTTTTTTCGTAAAATCCATACTGGCCACGGGTTGCTTCTTATTTAGCAGGGTAGCTGTATAAGATGCCCATTCCGTTCCTTTACCGTTTTCGTTCACACGGATCTGACTTTCCGGTTTTCCTGTAAATTCAGCGGCATTTCGTTTAATTTGTTCTGCATTCACTGCCGGGAGACTCAATTTTTTCACAGAGCGTTTATCATAGATACTGGCTACAGACGGTCCCCAATCCAGCTCCTTGTAGTTTTCCACCTTTTTGTCCACGGTTTTAAAGCCATCAATAATGGTGTTGTCCTTCGGACCAGTTTGCGAACCTGCCGCCATATCTACATCCATCCATCGCAAATTTTTGCTAAGGACCTTTTGCTGCACTTCCTGCATGTTTTTCGAAATTTCTTTGGAATTGTTATATAGCGTTTTCAGGTTCGAAATTTCTTTCTCGTTTAAAGGCTCGTGATCCAGATCACGGACAGCGGTCTGATACGAAAACGCGGATAGATGTGACAGTAAATCCTTGGCATGATTAAAAGGCATTACATTCAGAGGCAACTGATTAACCTCATTTTGGGCCTCACTTGCAATCCTCCACACGTTCATCAAACATTTGCGGTGCATCGCGTGTGAAGTATTATGGACAGCAACCGCGTTCCCGAGTTGAGAATGCAGCTGATCCATATGAAACGACAAATCGTGAAACGCACGCTGGTATTGATTTTCCGCTTTTATCGACATGCTATTTGCCTGAAGAGACACCTCTTTTCTCATCTGGCTTTGTTGATAACCCCACACAAATGCTCCTATCATCATCAGGGTAACCACCGGGAACAATACGGCACTAAGTCGCTTATACATATTGGGAGTCTCCTTTCTTCAAGTACACTACCGATAGTGTGACAAGAAGAATGCTCTCTTATGCATGGTTTTCCATGACTTCAACAATAAACTCACAGTTATCGCAAATGCAGCGTTTAAAACCGGTCTGAATCTGTCCTTGCTCTATACGTCCTCTCAGCACAAAACGTTCCCCACATCTTTTACAATGAATTCTTACTTTTATACGCAAAAAAAAGACACCTCTTTCTCTAACAGGTTTGTCAGATCAGTGTGTCCCATTTCGTTACATATTAACCTTTTCTTCCCGTTTTAACAAACGAAAAGGAGAACGGTTATTAGCTCGACTGATCTTTGCCATTCCTCCATACCATAGAAATGCCATAAGTGGAATGATAAACCAGATCCAGTCATGCGAAAATTTCGTTAAAATCAAATCGTATACTCCGTGCCAGAACCATGGAAGCACCAATGACAGCAGCAACATGTATTTGCTCCTCAAGCCCTCTGAAAACTTGGCCTTCCCCATGTAGTAGCCCATCATTACACCAAACATCGCATGACCGGATACCGGTAGCAATGATCTCATCAGCATCATGCTAATCGAAGCATGGCCCGCCCAGGCATATAACAGATTTTCAACCGTTGCAAATCCGAGTGAGACTGCGGCCGCATACAAAATACCATCATAAGGCTCGTCGAACTCGGTATGATTATAGATGATGTGATACAACAGAAACCATTTAAAAAACTCTTCCACTCCGGCTGAAATGCCGAACACCTGGATTAACGTGTGATCCCCTAGCCAAAGCAGCAGCCCGCGTTGAAAAATCATGACAGGAAGAACCACCAAAAAACCGAGCAAAAACACTTTAATAACCATGTGCAGTGGCTCCGAATCATACCTGTCCTTCAAGTAAAAATACATCAATAAGGCGAGACCCGGCGCTGTGGCTGCCGCTAAAACCGAAAACAGAAGCACCGATCATCCCTCCATAAAAATGAGTCGGCCCTGCTTTTAGCGCAGAGCCGACAAATTCACTTCGATATCACTTTCGATAAAACGAATCAAGAACGGCTGTCAAAATGAGTGCAGATGACAGCAACTGCCTGCTCAGGAATGACCAGCTTGCCGTACTCTTCCAACATAGCTGGTGTAACGGATGAGCCTTCTCCAAATTCAGCAAGAACCGCAATTAAAGCCGCAAGCTTGGACTCCTCTACTTCTTCTGGTTCCAAGTGCAGAATCCATTTTCCTCTATAATGATACAGCTTACCTGCTTCCGTAGTGTTACTACGAAGCATATGAGCCGCTTCTATGAGTACTTCGAAATCGCTAAATGCGTAAACGATGGAATCGCTATGCTCCAGCGTGACTTCCATTTCGTAGACTTCCTCTGGAAGCTCCTCATCGGGACCCGAACCATACTGTTGATGGTCGTATTTTCCCCGGGTGACGATAACAACCATTCCTTGAGCAGGAAGCGCAAAGACTTCGACAGCTAACGGTCCCGTGGCGTCGAAGCCCAGTTCGCTGTATGCCTGATCCATCATTTCGGTAAACAGCTCATGAACTCTTGGAATTTCTTGCCACATATCGTCTTTTTGAATACCGCGTTCGCTCAAATCGTCAAAGGTAAGGAAAATCCGTATCTTGTCCTGACTTAATCTTTCTATTTTCATACTGGACCCTCCTCCTGGCAGCCGAGTGTTATTAACAGATTATGATGCAATTATGATGCCTGTGATGAAAATGGTTCTATGTAATCATGTTATCATTTTATAATCGTAAATGCACGCAATAAAAAGATAAAAAAAAGAATCATTTGAACGGCTTTTACAAAAAAGCCGCAAAATGATTCGGAATAAAGGTTTCTGGGTTACAATCCCGGTACGGCTGTATGAGTTTCTTTCAAAATTTGCTCGACCTCACGTTTAACATCGGGACTTGTGCTGATGAAGTCTTTAATCAACTTCATATTCTCTTCTTTGTTCTTGGCGATATGGGCGTTATGAGCGGTTTTATCTGTTGGTGAATGATGGTCTTGATCCTTATGGGTGTCTTCTTTATTGAGTGTTATCTCGCCCATTCCGGGGAATGCCGCGTCCATCATTTTAGTACGGGCTTTCTGCACTAAATTGCCGCTTTTTTTTCCACCCATATCCATGGATAAGCCCAACATGTTGCGGTTGCGGGAGATCAAAGAGCTTGCGACAGCGCCCAAGACGATTCCCATGAAAAATGAAGATGTTTTCACAATTAGAACCTCCCTTTGTGGTAGAATCAAACATAGTGTTCGTCAGTAGTGACAAACTCATACGGTATAAAATACAGGAAGGTGAGATGAAATAATGGGTACAAAAACAGCAGCCATTTTGTTCACAGCATGTCTGCTGCTTAGTGCTTGCACTGCAACCAAGCCGGAATCTGCGGCAACAAGCAACCAGCAGGATTCAGTAGCGTCTGACTCAAGTAACAGCGCCAAAGATCAGAGTAGCGTCTCTTCCCCAAAAAGCAGCAGTAAGCAAGCAGGCAGTGATGATCATAATTCAGCGGGTAAAACCAATGCACAAAATAATAAAACCAGCGAAAGCAACGAAATAGGAGCTGCGACATCTGCAACTACCAATAACAAAATGTATCACTTGAACAAAGCCTACAATGTAATCCCTAACCAACAAGGTACCGAAAAAAAAGTCGTGTTACTGACCTTTGATGATGGTCCTAAGGAAGCAGCCATGATCAACAAAATCATAGATGTACTCGATAAACACAAAGCGAAAGCGATTTTCTTCGTAAACGGTTACCGTGTAAAAGAGCATCCTGAGTTGCTTAAGCTTATCCATGACCGTGGACAGCCCATCGGCAACCATAGCTGGGATCACATCGTGCTGAAGAATAAATCTGAGTCTGAGGTCAAAAAACAGATTGAATCGGTACAAAAAGTTGTTAAGGACATTACAGGACAAGCACCAGTATTCTTCCGTCCCCCTCATGGTGCCGGCGGAGACGTAGGTCGCAAGGTCGCTAAGGAAAACGGTCTCCTATACATGACATGGTCCGTCGGTTCTCTGGACTGGACAATGAAAAAGAATCAGCCTAATAAAACAGAGGCACTTCTCAAAAACGTAACGGAACAACTTCATCCAGGCAGCAATATTTTGATGCATGAACTGCCATGGACAGCTGAGGCTCTGGACAGTCTATTGACACGCCTCGAGCAAAAGGGTTACCAATTTGTTGATCCTCAAAGCATTGAGGTTCCTGCTAGCAAATAGACACTTGCGTATACTCAGTCTTAACTGTAGATGATGCAATAAAGGCCTCCGTCTCCGCTATTCATGCGGAGACGGAGGCCTTTTTACCGTATCATTACGCGCCTTGACCTAAGCACAGACGTCCATACTTACTTTATATTACCAAAGCATTTCACTGATGGGTGGTGCACCCTTGATGCCCCACCACAGTAACGCTGCAGTAATCAGCACAAAAAGAGTACTCAAAAAATTTAAAAACCACTTGCTTACCCGAATACGGCGGGACGGAAACATTTCCGCCCGCGTTCGGTACTCACTGGCAGGAGTATCATCCTCCATCGTCACAGCAACTTCTGGTACAGCGGCAACGTGAGCCAATTCTGGCACGGGCCGTGAAGCACGGGAGCGAACCGGTTTAGATTTTGACCTGTCCTCCTCCTTGCCTTTGCGACCATTTCGACGGCTACCATAGGTCTGCACTCTGCTGAGTTCCTGATTCATTCTTCATACCTCCGAAAACGTAACGCTAAGCCAGATATAAGGTCAATCACAAAATGACAAATGATCGGTGCCCACAGACTACCGGTCTGCACATATATGTAGCCCAATCCATAACTGCTAAGAAAAACCCAGCCAGTGGGAATCCAATGCCGTAAATACCGGATATGAATCACCGCAAACAAAACGCTTGTCCAATAAGGACCAAAGCTGTACTGAATTGCACCTCTGAACAAGAGTTCCTCACAGATAGAGACGATAGCTGCTATACAAATAATATGCCACACCGGACGATTTTGAAACAGCATTTGGTTAATACCACCGTCATCCATAGCATCCTCAGGCATAATCCGGGATAGCAACAGATCCACAAGTAACATAGCGGCGGCCAATCCCAATCCCCACCATAAGACGTGCAGAGTGTTCGGCAATGCAAATAGTTCTAACACATTTCTTTTCTGAAAAAATATCCAGATTGCGCCAATCAGCAGGGTCAGCCCCTGAGTTAGATACAAATTGTAAAGCAGCAAGCGGTCGTTCAATTCATGAATTTGCGCTCTTTTCCATTTCACTTTAAGCTTTTTCATAGTTAGTTAGTCCTCTGCATAGTCTTCTTTAGCATCATAGCCAAAAAGTCGGGCGGATTCAAGAAGACTTAAATCTTAATTTTCCGCATTCTGTAGCTATATATCTAGACGGCTATCCACACATGTCGCATGTCCTATTGACATGCCCATGTAAGCCATGATACATTATGAAAAAATTATTAGCGACAACAACAATGATGGAGAAAAGGTATTGATTTCGTCCTCAGAGAACCGGTGCTTGGGTGGAAGCCGGTGACGAAGTAACTACTTTCAGCGCTCCTGAGTTATTGCACCGAGGTCTGTGGAATACTTCCCGGCATTAGATGCAATCGGCAGAAAACCGTTATCCTTTCGGTCATTTTATGACCGCTGAAGGCAGTCCATTGCGAAATGGCTGCGAATTAGGGTGGTACCACGATAACTCTCGTCCCTTACTATGGAGATAGTATGTGATTCGGGGGTTTTTTTGATGCCCGAAAACCGCAAAGCGCCTCTGCGTAAGACTTTTGATCGTCAGTTTGGTGCATAATACTATTTTATCCCTTTTCTGCGTCAATGCGTTATCACACTAGTATTTTACACCGCTCTCCTGTACTTTTAGAAGCATTTCAAGTTTTTTCATGTTCTTTATGGAATGTATTTCAGTTTGAAGTACATCCTGTCCATAAAAGAAGTTAACTTTGAGGAGGAAACCAAATGTTTAAAGTGTTAGTATCCGATCCGATCAGTGACCTGGGCATCCAGCAGCTGATGGATGCAGACGATGTCACGGTGGACAAGAACACAGGTCTCAGCGAGGATGAATTGGTTCAAATTATTGGTGACTATGACGCATTACTCGTTCGAAGCCAAACTCGGGTAACCGAACGCATCATGACGGCAGGTAAGAACCTCAAGGTTGTAGGGCGAGCTGGGGTCGGAGTGGACAACATCGACCTCGAAGCAGCAACACAACGCGGGATTATCGTTATTAACGCTCCTGACGGCAACACGATTACGACTTGTGAGCACACTTTTGCGATGATGATGGCTCTAGCACGGCATATTCCACAGGCATATGCCAAAACCATTGGCGGTACATGGGATCGTAAAACATTCCTCGGTGTCGAACTGCGTAACAAAACACTTGGAGTCCTCGGCATGGGACGTATCGGCAGTGAGGTGGCTAAACGTGCTAAAGCATTTGGCATGAGCATCCTCGGCTATGATCCATTTCTAACGGAAGAACGCGCTGAGAAGCTGGGCATTAAGCTGGCGAGCGTGGACGAAATTATACGCAACGCAGATTTTATGACCGTACACACACCATTAACACCGGAAACGAAACATATGATTGCTCGTCCACAGTTTGAAGTGATGAAAAAAGGAATGCGCATCATCAACTGTGCCCGGGGCGGAGTTATCGATGAAATGGCTCTTGTTGAAGCCATTGATGAAGGTATCGTTGCCGGTGCAGCCTTTGACGTATTCGAGTCAGAGCCGCCAGCACAGGATCACCCATTCCTGAGTCATCCGAAAATTATCGTCACACCACATCTGGGTGCCTCGACTGTCGAAGCTCAGGAGAATGTAGCTATCGATGTGTCCGAGCAAGTGCTGCATATTTTGCGTGATGAGCCTTTTAAAAATGCGGTCAACATGCCTCCAGTACCATCCAACGTCATGACGCAATTGCAGCCATATTTCTCGCTTGGAGAAAAGCTGGGCAGCTTTGCCGCTCAGATCACGAATCAGGCTGTACGTGAAATTCAGGTAGATTACGCTGGCGATTTGTCCTCTGTGGATACACAGCCGCTGACACGGTATATTTTGAAAGGTGTACTTAGCCGTCATCTGGGCAGCGATGTGAACATTGTAAACTCTGTACATCTGGCCAAAACACGTGACATCCATCTTGTCGTATCTCAGGCGCCCGCCACCAAGGGTTTTACCAATCTGATTACCGTTACACTCAAAACGCAGAGCGGCGAAGAGCAACGTGTATCTGGCACCCTGCTGGCAGGCTATGGCGAACGGATCGTTCGGTTGAACCAGTTCCCGGTAGATGTAGCACCGGAAGCTCATTTCCTGCTCATCTCCCACAATGATAAACCAGGCATTATCGGCCGTGTTGGCACCTTGCTTGGTGAGAACGGCGTCAATATCGCATCCATGCAAGTAGGGCGTAAAATTGTCGGCGGTGAAGCCATCATGATCCTGACCGTTGATAAAGCTGTACCAAAAGACGTGCTGATTCAACTCGTTGGTTTGCCAGAACTAAATACTGCCCAAGAAGTAGTGTTAAATTAGTTCCAGACAATATTGAGAAGTCCATGGTTTTATAATAAAGAGAGGCGCCTGGCTACCCAGGCGTCTTTTTCTCTTATACCGATATCTGTCATGAGAGCAATCATCATGCATGAAACAGGATGTTCCACGTTGAACAAGATAAATGTTGATTTTTCAACAAAAAGCACCCTCTTCCGAGGATGCCTGCAAACCGGGGTATATCAGCTGGGGCTTATAATTCTGTTACAGACCCAGCTTTGTTTTGTTGGAGATCGGCAGCAAAATAATAAATTCCGTCCCTTCCCCCAATACGCTGGCAGCAGAGACAGAGCCTCCGTGAGCCTCTACAATGTTCTTGACAATAGCAAGCCCCAAACCAGTCCCTTTATCCTCACCACGTACTCTGGCCTTATCTGCCTTGTAGAAGCGGTCGAAAATATAAGGTAGATCCTCGCTGGCAATGCCTACACCTTCATCCTTAATCCGAATACGGATTAACTCATGCCGTTCTCCCAAAATTCGATCCGCCGCAATAGTAACCTTTTTCCCGCCGGGTGTATGTCTGAAAGCATTATCCAGCAAGTTGGTCAATACCTGCTCCAGTCGGTCTTCATCTGCCTCAGGCAGCAGTAAACGTTGGCCTTGCTCATGGTAATCGAGTGTCAGTCCCTGTTCCTTTGAACGTACCGTAAATTTACGGTGAACACGCTCGATCAGCTCATTCACATCCACTTCCTGTCGGTGCATGTCTGTATGACCAGCCTCCATTCGGGCCAGATCAAGCAGATCCTTGACTAACCTTCCCATGCGTAATGATTCATCATGGATGACCTGTACCAGCTCCTCGGATTCTTCAGGGGAACCCGCCATGCCATCCAGCAACGCCTCACTGTAGCCCTGCATCATAGATAAAGGTGTACGGATTTCATGAGATACGTTGGCCACAAAATCGCTCCGCATCTTCTCCAGCTTCACTTCTTCCGTAATATCTCTAAGCACAGCTACTGCACCGCGGATTGCATTATCCGTATACAGAGGCGCCATCTGCACCGACCAGGAGCCCTTCTTGACATGGATATAGTCTCCGACATCCTCTCCCCTGTCCATAACAGTATGGAACAGAGACTGCAAAGGCTCAGGTACAGAAGCTCCAAACTCCTCCAGATCACGCTCCTGCCACTCCAGCTTTTTCCAGATATCCAACAGACTTTGTGCCGGCGGATTCGTCAAGATGATTTGTCCGCTTCTGTCGAAGGTGATTACGGCATCAGACATGCTTCGCAGTACGCTGGATAAATGGTTTTTCTCCTCATTCAGACTGCGGATCGTTGCTTCCAGTTCCGTAGACATATGATTAAAAGTTTTCGCCAGTTCCCCAATTTCGTCACTGGTCACCAGCGAAAGCCGAGTATCATACCTTCCCTCACGAATCGCATTCGCCGCCTGAATCAACAGCTGCATAGGCTGTGTGATTTTAGTAAAAAGGAATAAGGCAAAAAAGGTCGTCAATAAAAATCCGACAATGCATGTATAGGTGAACAAATGCTTAATTTCCGTCGATTCATACGCCGCAAAATTTCTGTTGATGTACGGCAATAAAAAAAGCCCTAGAAAAATAAGCACAGAGCCTACAAGACAAATGATGGTGATCCACAGCTTGCCTACCAGCGATCTCCAGAAGTTCACGTTATTTTGAAACCTCCAGCTTATAACCTACGCCCCACACGGTCGTAATCATAGCCGCTGCCTCTGGCGATACTTTATTCAGCTTTTCACGAAGCCGTTTCACATGCGTATCCACAGTGCGCAGATCACCAAAAAACTCGTAATTCCAAACGTCTTTCAGCAGTTCTTCGCGCGAGAAGACTTTATCTGGCGACACCGCCAAATAGTGCAACAGCTCGTACTCTTTAGGCGTGAGACTGATTTCAATCCCGCCCGCAGTTACCCGGTGCGCATCATGCTCAATGATAAGATTCGGAAAAACAATACTATTGCTTGGTACCGCCTCTTTCGTTAAAAAGGCAGTTTCAGACGAACGGCGTAAAATCGCCTTCACCCGGTAAATGACTTCTCGCGGGCTAAAGGGCTTAACCACATAATCATCGGCTCCGACTTCAAAGCCTTGTACACGGTTCACTTCCTCACCTTTGGCAGTCAGCATAATTACAGGTGTAGATTTAGTCTGACGCAGCCGTGTACACACCTCAATCCCATCCATCCCCGGAAGCATCACATCGAGCAAAATAATGCTGTAATCGCTTGCAGTCGCTTTTTGGAGGGCAATCTCACCATCCTCAGCTTCGTCAATTACATATCCTTCTTTTTCCAGATACATCCGCAGAAGGCGGCGAATGCGTTCTTCATCATCTACAATTAATATGCGGTTGCTTTGTTCTGACATATTCCCAGCCCCTTCGCTAAAAAAACCATTCTCTCTATTTTACTATTTTCCCGTGCTTGGTCAAACTTTACTCTCATCCAACAGTCTCTTTACACCAAAAAGGCCGGGGTTATGACCCCCGTCCTGTCCGTTTCTTTTTCGTGTTGTCTGATTTGGCAAGTTGAATGAGACGGTTGATTTCGTCCTTGGTTAAGGGTCTGGTCAGACCGCGCTTCAAGTTTTGTAGCAAAAGATCACCGAAGGCAATCCGCTTGAGTCTGATGACCGGGTGTGAAATGGCCTCAAACATCCGTCTTACCTGGCGATTTCTGCCTTCATAAATGGTAATCTGGATCACAGACTCCTTACCATTCGGATCTACATCTTTATATTCTACCTCGGCTGGTGCAGTAATGCCATCTTCCAGCACGATTCCTTTTTTCAGCTTGTCCAGCTCAGTACCATGCGGAACGCCTTTGACAGTTGCCACATATGTCTTGGGCACATGATGCTTGGGATGGGTGAGCAGATTGGCGAACTCGCCATCATTGGTAAGCAACAGCAGTCCTTCGGTGTCGTAATCGAGACGCCCTACCGGATATACGCGTTCCTTAACGCCTTTCAGATAGTCTGACACGATTTTACGGCCTTCCGGATCGGAAGCACTCGTAATGACTCCTTTAGGTTTGTTCATCATCAGATAGATTTTTTTCTCGGTTTTGATCGGGCGTCCCTTTACCGTAATCATATCTTGATCAGGGTCTGCCTTCGTTCCCAGTTCAGTTACGACAACCCCGTTCACTTCCACGCTGCCCGCCTGAATAAGCTCCTCACATTTACGTCTGGAAGCTACACCAGCTTGGGCCAATATTTTCTGCAATCTTTCCATGTTCGCTAATTCACCTCATGCTAATGATACCCATCCATGAGCAAAATCACAACCCCCGTTCAAAAAACGATGCAGAATTTAAAATACAAGCAGGCAAATGGCAATGGCTGCCACAAAACCAACCACATCTGAAAATAGTCCTACCTTCAAAGCATACCGTCCATTGCGGATACCTACCGCACCAAAATATACAGTTAGCACATATAGCGTCGTGTCTGTGCTGCCCTGAATCGTTGAGGCGATCCGACCGATCATGGAATCCGGGCCATAAGTGCGAATTAGATCCGTCGTGAACGCAAGTGAACCGGTGCCCGTCAATGGACGAAGCAAGCCTAAAGGCAGTACCTCACCGGGTACACCCCAGTGCTTAATCCATGGGGTTACCCAGGAGATAAAATAGTCTAAAGCGCCGGATGCTCGAAAAATGCTAATCGCCACCATCATACCTACGAGATGAGGAATAATGCTGATGGCGGTAGAAAAGCCGTCTTTGGCTCCATCCACAAAAGAATCGTAGACAGGTACCTTTTTAGCATATGCATATAAAGGAATAAAAGCGAGAATAACCGGAATGGCCCAAGTCGATACGAGGTTTATAAAATTAAGCATGCCTCCCTCATCCTTTCCAAGTGGTGTCACTGCCCTTGGCAGCCGTGTTTCCCGTTCGCGGAACGGCAGGTGAAGATACGGGCAGCGTCGTTGAAGAGGCAGCAGATGTTGGTGCTGATGAGGTGAGTGGTGCCAAGGATGTCTGGGACGGCGGAATCGCTGGAGGACGGCGGCGCAATTCTCGACTACGGTACCAACGGTCCGCCGCAATTGCGGCAAAGGTGGCTATTGCGGTCGCTACCAGCGTCGTACCGACGATTTCTGCCGGATGTGCGGAATGAAAATTAAGCCGTATCGCGATCAACGTCGTAGGAATAAGCGTAATACTGGCTGTATTCAGGGCGAGCAGCGTACACATGGCTGGTGTGGCGGTTTGCTTATCTGGATTGAGCGTCTGCAACTCTTGCATAGCCTTGATTCCCATCGGTGTGGCTGCATTCCCTAGACCCAGCAAATTGGCGCTCATATTGGACAAAATGTAACCCATAGCGGGATGATTACGCGGAACATCAGGGAAGAGAAAGGCAACCAAAGGAGAAAGCAGCTTGGATATTTTCTGTAAGAGCCCACCATCTTCAGCCAGCCTCATCATGCCCATCCAAAACACCAGCACACTTATCAGTCCAAAACATACTGTAACACCCGTAGTTGCGCCGTCAAAAGCCGCCTTCGTCACCACCTCTATATTTCCCTGCGCGGCTGCAAATACAAATCCTATACAAATCAAAGCCACCCATATGAGATGAATCATGGCTGATTCCTCCTTTTCCCAATGATGTGACACGTCCCAGCTCTAATTTCCAGCTTGCCCTAGGCTCCAAACAAATTTTTTAGGATTTCGTTCCATCTGCTCGTCCAACCTTGTTGCTGAGTATTGTTCGCAGGATCTTGTGCAGTTGGAGCCTCTTGCTGTGGCTGTACGGTACTTTGAGCAGGCAGCTTACTACCTTTTTCATACACAGGAACAGAACCGATAAGTTTACCTTCCAATAGGAATTCGACCCGCCCTCGTAAGCCAAAAGATACGTCCGCTCTGTCTGCAGAAGCAGAATTTTTATACAACACCAGTCTTTTGTGCAACTGGGTCTTCTCACCATCATGTAAAGGATAGGCAAAGCTTGTACCTGTTAATAGTGGGTAACCATCGATAGGTTGCTGCTTGTCCGTAATCGAAATGAGCGGATAATATCGGAATCCGTAATCAAGCATACGTGCATGATCGTTCCAATCGTCCCCGTCATTCAAGGTAACGGCAGCGAGCTGGCGACCGTCCCGCGTGGCAGAGCTGACCAGACAGCGAAACGCTTTTTTGGTAAAGCCTGTTTTCACACCGTCAGCTCCCTCATACAGCCGCAGCATTTTGTTTTTGTTGTGCCATGAGTAGTCCCAAGAATCGTTGGGATTCGGTGCTTTTTTCAGTTCTGTTTTTACGATACGGGCAAAAGTTGGATTATGCAGCGCATAAGCAGTAAGTCGGGCCATATCATTGGCTGAGGAATAATGTCCCTCGGCATCCAGCCCGTGAGGATTAGCAAAATGTGTGTGGCTTAGCCCAAGCTGAACCGCCTTGTCATTCATCAAATGGACAAATCCCTCTTCCGTCCCCCCCACATGCTCAGCAATGGCAGAAGCGGCATCATTACCAGAACGGAGCATTAAGCCGTACAGCATATTTTCCAGCGACATTTGTTCACCCATTTGCAGAAAAAGCGAGGACCCTTCTTTGGCATACGCGGTTGGACTCACCTTTACCCGGTCCTGCAAGCGTCCATGTTCAATGGCCACGATTGCAGTCATAATCTTGGTCAGGCTGGCAATACGTAGCTCCCGGTCACCCTCGGTAGAATAAATGATTCTTCCTGATGTGACATCAATTAAAGAAGCAGCCTGTGCATGGGTTCCTAATGCGGGCGGCGCTGCTTCTGTTTTTATCGCTCCCAGAACGGGCCGTGGACTCAGCAACGTAAGCGGCAATGACAAAATAAGCAGAAGCACCAGCGGCAAAACAAATGCGCGTGCCTTATTCAAGAAATGGCTGCGGTCCGCGTGAATGTGTTGCTTTTTTTTAAACATTTGGATTCCTCCGGTTTTGAGCAAGTCTTGTACCATTCTATGTCCAAGCTGTTCAAAGTATGTCCACCTTTATAACAGAAAATTCCTTTACGGGACAGCCATTAGCCGCTCTCTTTTTACTCTCTTTTTGCTCTCTTTCTGCATAAACCAAGCAACTTGCCCTCCCAAGTACATATATATTAGTTAGCAAAGTTAAATATGGATCGGGGGTTACATCATGCTGCGTCTCCAGTTTGAAATGATTTTAAGATCACGGATTGTAGAGTCCGCAGAAGCATTGCATCGAAGCGGTGTATCCTTTGCCACTTTTGCTACCGCACGTTGCAACCAGCAATTTTGGGATTTAACGGAAAAGGGTGGTTTTCAGATTAAAGCAGGTGTCACTCCGGCAGAGGGGATCAGAGACATTTTTTTAAACGGTCATCAATACGCTTTTGAATGTGCAACAGCTATGGTTATTGTGCTGTACAAAGGAGTGCTGGATTCCATTCTGGAAAGTGAGTTTAATCGGATTTTTGCAGATATGCTGCTGTATGACTGGCATTATGACAGTGACCTCAGGCTCATACAGCAGCAAGGGAGTCATAAAGCAGCTCCTGGCGATATTCTGTATTTCAACAATCCAGATGTGTCATCTGAAACATTGGAATGGAAAGGAGAAAATGTCGTTAAGCTGAAGGAAGACTTGTTTTATGGACATGGGATTGGCATCTTGCCGGCGAAGGGTATTATCGATTCCCTGAATCAACATCGTCGGCCGGAAGCCACGGTATCTGCTTATTTGACGAATGAAGTGGTCTATCCGGACTTCATCTACTTATCGCAGTTCGCTACCGAAGGAAATCGAAAAAATGAATTGTCGCTGCATACTTTGTATCACCAGGAATACAGTCATTGTATACATGCTGTCATTGGGGGAAGGCAGTATATTCGGGGATAGGGCCAAGTGTAAGCAAAAAAGAAGGTATTCCTTAGCCTATACTCGGCTTTGGGATACCTTCCTGAGAGAACGCTTTTCATTTCCAATGACTTTTACAAGTAAGCTGGTCCAGAATTACTTTGATCAATATTAATATCTACAGGTACCTGTGGGGGTGGAGTCTGCACGTTGTCGCCTGCATTCCGGAAGATAGACTGAACCTTATCAATCAGGTATGGGGTGGAGTCAATGAGTTTCTCAATCAGATGCGTTTGGTTGTCCAATGGAACGATTTGTGCCCCCTGTTTGCCAACAACCAGAAAAGCAATGGGATGAATAGATACACCACCACCGCTACCGCCACCAAAAGGATGACCTTCCTTCCCGCTATGGTTACCCGAAGCCGAGGAAGTATGAAGTGCCTCTTCGTCTACGTTAAAATCACTTCCCCCGGCAGCGAAACCAAATCCTACCTTACTGATTGGCAAAATAACGGAACCATCGGGTGTTTCCACCGCGTCTCCCACAATCGTATTCACGTCTACCATGGCTTTAATGTTTTCCATTGCGGTTTGCATGAGCCCTTGAATCGGGTGATCTGACATGATTAATTCCTCCTCTGCTTATCTCAAGCGTAGACTGCCTTTTCTTTCGCTATTGTGCGCAGGAGTTCAAGGAAATATGTATGTCATCGATTCGGCTATGCATTAATCTGGAGGACACTGAAATCCCAAAGTTCAGAAAGATTAAGTTTCACCACACTTCATTGTTTATCTTTCATTGTTAGCTTGAAGATCTTCATTTTTTTTGAAAAAAACCCGCTTCCATGCCTCGGGTCCACCCGGAACGCGCCATATGCGGTAAGATAAGATAAGCATGGAGAAAATTAAATAGCCGAGCGATACGTTTGCTTCACAGTTCAAAGTGGTGGTAAAACGCAAGCGATCCACCCAATACGGCACAACATACAGCTTAGGGGTACAATCCATGCGCACAAAACTGGAAGCAAAACCGATCAAGGTCGTTTTTAATCCCCACAAAATACCGGTTGAGGTAGCTGTATAAGCCGCGTCAGCAAGACTAATGTTGGTGGACCACTCCATTTTGGACATCGTCACATGTGCCAATGTATGTCGCAACCATCGATTGAAGGATTTCGTTCCCTTGAGCAAAACCCGTATATCATATATAAATTGCTTGATTTTTTCTGTATCAATATTACCACTATCCACGGAAGCATCCGTTTTATGTATGTTTTTGTTGCGATCAAGCCGATAGAGAAGCCCTTTTTTCAAACCTGTTATGAGAATGGCCGGAACATCGTAATTTATTTTAATCATCCCGTATAGAAATCTGATCTCTAGATGCGCCCGATCATCATTGTCATGTTTGGCAATATCCAGCTTCAATCGAATACGAGAGAGCAGAATAGCCAGCACAAGTAATATAACGACGATGATGGCGATACTGATCCATTTCCACACTGGCGAGTCCTCCCTACCTTTTTGCTATAAATATCATGGCAAAAATAGTATGACCGTTCGCCGGAAAATCATGCATCTTAAAATACCAACAGCCAGCCCCTAACTACTTGAGGACTGGCTGTCTATTTGAAATTATACATAAGTGAGCTGCAAGATCCGGATGAACTTTATTGGGATTCAAGATCCAGATCGTTGGCTGCAGGCTGGCTGCTCTCCAGACGCTCGAACAATAATTGAGTCTCTTCCTCCAAATTGTCCGAATCTTCGAACAACTCCGGTTGTGGTAGATCTGCCAAAGAGCCCAGACCGAAATAATCCAAAAATGATTTCGTCGTTCCGTACAATATTGGCCGTCCGATGGCTTCAGCTCGACCTTTCTCTTCAATGAGCTCCTTGTTGACCAGTGTATGTATGGCCCGCTCGGATTTGACACCCCGAATCTCTTCGATTTCAACTCTTGTAATGGGCTGGCGGTAGGCCACAATGGCCAGCGTCTCCAAAGCAGCTTGAGACAGTGAGGCACGTGCCGGAGAGTATGCGAGCTTTTCAAAGTAAGGTGCATGTTCGGATAAAGTTGCAAGCTGATAATGACCGGCAATACGGACAAGTTGCAGGCCTCTTCCTCCCTGCTCCATGTCCTGCTTCATATCTTCCAGGCACTGTTCAACCAGCTCTTGCTGCTGCTCTACAATGTCGGCGATCTGCTTGGTGGACAACCCTTCCTCTCCTGCGAGAAACAGCAGTCCCTCAATAATTGATTTCAGCTTCAGATAATCCATTAACCCGTAAATCCCCTCTCCACTCCATTACAATATCATCGAAAAGCTTCTCCTGATAACAGAAAATTTGTTTCATTTTCATCAGTTCAAGGATAGCCAAAAAGGTCACAACCACTTCATGCCGATACATATCCTCATGCATCAGCTTGGAGAACAGCAGACGCCCTCCATTCCCCACCATCTCTAAAGCTCCGATAACTTGCCGGATACGGTCCTTGACTGAAATTTCGTCCCGATGAACACGAGTTACCGTCGTACGTCGTTCTGCTTTGCGCAAAGCACGCTGAAAGGCCGCGACCAAATCGCTTGCATGCAGCCCATGCACCGGATTTACGGGTTCAGTAGGCAGGAATGCGCTTAGATCTTCTGGCTCCTTGCCATAAATTAGACTCCGCTCCCACTCACGTTCACTTAGATGGCGAGCAATCCCTTTATATTTACGATACTCCACCAGCTTGCGGACCAGTTCCTCACGTGGATCATAATCCTCTTCCTCATAAAAATCCAAATCGTCATATTCCATCACAGGTGGCTTGGGAAGCAACAATTTACTCTTAATAGATAAGAGCGTCGCCGCCATCACCAGAAACTCGCTCGTAATGTCCAGTTCCAGCTCCTGCATACTGTGCAAAAAAGCCATATACTGATCAGTAATATCGCTAATCGGGATATCCTGAATGTCGATCTCGGCTTTATCAATCAGATGCAACAGTAGATCCAGCGGACCCTCGAATGTTTCCAGCTTGTAATTTACGACTGTCAATGTGCTTCCCCCTGCCTTACTCCAATCATCATTCAACAATACCTTTCCCTATAGCACTTATGCTCTACGTTATCAATCCCTCTTTCTGTAGTATATACGTCATCGCCTTGCTTAACAATCCAATCCCTTTTTCACCTTGCAGTTTATAGCGTTCTATTCAGCTATACCTATAATTAAAATTGCTTGCCGAGATTGGCCATTTCAATCGCAGCCAATGCAGAATCCCAACCTTTATTACCAGCCTTCGTACCTGCTCGTTCAATAGCCTGTTCAATGTTTTCTGTAGTCACTACACCAAAAATAACGGGCACTCCCGTTTTCAGGCTGCTCGCTGCCACACCCTTGGCCACTTCATTGCAGACGATATCATAATGTGAAGTAGAACCACGGATGACCGTACCCAGCGTAATTACGGCATCATATTTACCGCTTGCAGCCATTTTTTGTGCAATCAGTGAAATTTCAAATGCACCCGGAACCCAAGCTACATCAATTTCATCTTCCTGTGCACCATGTCGTTGAAGTGCGTCAATTGCGCCGCTTAACAGCTTGCTCGTAATAAACTCATTAAATCTACCTACCACAATACCATATTTTAAACCGTTCGATACGAGATTACCTTCTAGAAAACGTGCCATGTTTAATCAACCTCTCTTAGTTTAATTATTTAGGGACTTCGGACAATACTTCAGATTTACTTGGAACCGAGATGTATTTTTACAATGACAAACGACGACGGTAGTCCACCAAATGCTGAATACTGATCAGCTTCAATTGATGTCGCTTGGCGACCACTGCCAGATCAGGCAAGCGGGCCATTGAGCCATCTTCCTTTATAATTTCGCAAATGACCCCAGCAGGCTTGAAGCCACTGAGTCGGGCCAGATCAACAGCCGCTTCAGTGTGACCAGCACGCTGCAATACACCACCATCGCGAGCAATCAGCGGGAACATGTGACCAGGCTTGCGGAAATCACTGCCTGTGACTGCTTCGTCTGCCAAGGCGCGTACAGTCAAGGAGCGCTCGGCCGCTGAAATACCCGTTGTTGTCTCCATATGATCTACCGATACCGTAAAGGCAGTACCGTGGAAATCTGTATTTTGCTCTACCATAGGATGCAATTCCAAGGCCTCGGCTCTTTGTCGTGTGATTGGTACACAGACCAACCCACGACCTTCTGTAATCATGAAATTAATGACCTCAGGCGACGCTTTTTCAGCCAAAGCGATAAAATCGCCTTCATTTTCGCGCTGTTCATCATCCACTACAATAACGACTTTACCGTTTTTTAAGTCCTCCAACGCTTCTTCGATGGAATCCAAACGAATCTCTTCGTCATGTTCCAACTCGCCATGCTCTATGACGTTTGCCATTGCACTTGTTTGGCTACCTCTATCCATAACACTTTCCTCCTTATGTCTTGTGCCACGAATGCTCCTAAACAGGTTTACCCTTCAATATCAGGCAAAGCCGTGTTTCGCCAAATAGTCCAAACTGAGAGGAGCTTCTTCTACTCTCTCCGCCTCCGCTGCACCTCTGTAATTTAAAAGCTGTTCTACATATTTGCCCAAAATATCGCATTCGATATTGACGGTATCTCCCTCACGTTTGGCTTGTAAGGCCGTTTCGGATAAGGTGTGGGGAATAATGGATACGGCAAAGGTATCTCTCGTACGCTGTGCGACTGTGAGGCTGATACCATCAATTGTGATTGACCCTTTGAGAAGAATATATTTAAATAATGTTTGATTTTTAGGCTCAATTTCGAACACAACTGCATTCTGATCTGATGTTACCCCGCGAATCGTTCCCGTCCCGTCCACATGTCCTTGCACGATATGTCCTCCGAACCTTCCGCTCGCCGCCATCGCTCGCTCCAGGTTGACTCGGCTGCCTGATCTCAACTCTTTCAGATTACTGCTGCGAAAGGTTTCTGGCATCACATCAACCTTAAAGTCTTTCGTACCGATCTGTATCGCCGTCAGGCAAACGCCATTCACTGAGACACTGTCTCCTATTTTCAAATCGCCCAACACCACGGAACCCGAAATCCCCAGCACCATCGCTTCACCGCTTTTGGAAATAGTTTGAATGCGACCCACTTCCTCGACCAATCCGGTAAACATGCCTTCACTCCTTTCCACTACATTCAGTTTATCCCTAATTCATCAGCTATAAGCGCAAAAAACCCCCAGTTCGGATTCAATCCGTCATGGGGGTGATGAGAGTCACATTTGTAGTATACAAGCGCAGTTCATATGCATCTTAAGACGACATGAAATCATAGGTTTGCCAATAGAAAGCATGACTGAGGATACAACCAAATACGCTCAGAACACCCATCAAAAAGAAAGCTTAAGCAAGCTATCGCCCGATGCTGTCCTACAACGAAATAAGCTGTACGCACAATTGGGTATGCTAAAAATCGGCACATGTCACGTCATGCACATGCGCTTCGTATCCTTCTCCCATCCAGACTATACTGTCGGTCCCGGATTTGCACCAGGTCCACCTTCTGCCGATCATTCAGCATCCGGGTCACGGACTAAGTCATGCTGTTTCTCACAAAAACGGTCCACAAACATGTCATCACCGCCGGTGGGGAATTTCGCCCCGCCCCGAAGGATCTTGCTCTTATTTAATTGAATTAACATTAAACTTGTTACGTATATTAGCACCGACTTCTAAAAAAAGCAAGTTATCTAATAGAAGCTCCTGCTTTGGTTTTGACATATTGGCTGGAGAGTTCTTCAAACCAGGTTTTATCATTCATATGAAGCGCCAAGTCAATCAGATCGGCCAGTTCCTCGACTCCCAACTCTGTTGCATGATCAAAGGTAATTACGGCTGAAGCAACCGGTCCCCGTCCTTCCTCAGAACATGCTTCATAATCCAGTCGCACATCAACATGTCCGTCAATAAACTCGCATTTCAGAAAATAAATAATTTCGCACATTAAAATGGGGCGTACCTGTGTTTCTAACACGCAATCCATCACCTTGGCAGAATAATGCTGGTTCGTCAGCGTGAATTTGTGTTCTGTCGCTGCCAACGATGCCCGTCCAAAATCATCCGTAAACTTTAGCTCCACTGGCTTGATGTTCATAACCTTAGGGATCTGCTTCTTTATAATTTCGATTATTTCAACTGTATTCAGCTTAATCATTACCTGCACCTCATTGCATCTTAAAATTCAGAAGAAAACTTTTTAACGTGCCTCTTATAGGCCTCCACTCCTATATCGGAAATCATTACCTGTTTTTTTATGCTTCAACCCATAAACGACAAAAAAGATTCTTTGCGCAATAAACGCAAAGAATCTTGATTGAACCACTACAGTAACAGCGGCTAACAATGTTAATCGATGATTATGCAAAAAACGTAATTATAGCTCTGAAATTTCATGTTTCTTTTTCAGGATAGTCCAGCGACGCTCAATCTCCTGCTCAAAGGTAGCCAGCGTAGCCTCCTCCTTGAGAAGATGCTTCGTTTTACCCATTAATTTCAACCATTCAGCAGCTGGAATCCGTTTTCCCTTGTCTTCCGGATTGTACGTAATCGTCGTACTGCCTTGCTCTATTTCGTACAAAGGAAAGAAACAAGACTCGACTGCAGCGCCCACAATGCTGGTGCCCAGTCTATCTTCGGATTTCCAATTCAGCGGGCAGGCGCACAGGATCTTACCATAGGCCGTACCCACGTTGTTCGCATACCATTGAGCCTTGGCTGCTTTGCGCAGCATATCCTGCGGATGACTTTCAGCTGCTGTAAAAGCATACGGAATGTTACAAGCAGCCATGATTTGCACGGTATCCTTGTGATGTCCTTGCTTTCCTTTTTGCATTTTCCCTACACCCGACGTACTGGTCATGTGACCAACCGGAGTGGAGTATGATTGCTGTGAACCTGTATTCATGTACCCTTCGTTATCATATTCCAACATGATCAGCTTATGATTACGCAGAGCCGCACCAATCGCAGAACCCATACCTATATCCATCCCACCGTCACCACTGATCATGATAAAGGTCGGATCGTCCGACATTTCAATTTCATTACGGCGCTTCATTTCCATATAAGCTTCCAGCGCTCCTGAAAGTGTAGCGGCCCCGTTTTGAAAAAGATTGTGGATCATCGGTTGTTTGTGTGATGTATAGGGATACCCTGTCGTCGTCACATAAACGCAGCCTGTCTGGAACAGCACGACAATATCCCCTTCAATACCTTTGAAAAACAGTTCCAGCGCAGACAATGCCCCACATCCTGGGCAAGCCCCGTGACCTGGTGTAAGACGGCGTGGTTTGGTTGTCAACGACCGCAGGGGTGGCACCTTGACTTTGAGCTTCCCGGTCGCCTCGTCCGGCGTAACCTGAATGAGGCCCGTACGGTATGCATTGCCACGTGGCGGCTGCATAACTTGCGGCATCACTTTGTCCGGTGAACCCGGATTAATTCCGTAATAATCAAAGGGCTTCTCCGCTCGTCCAGCCTCTGCCGCCTCAATCGCAAGCTGGAAGAACGCCTCTGCATCTTCCGCATAAAAATCCTTGCCGCCCAAGCCAAAAATACGGCTCAACACGAGTGTCCGATTCAGTGGGTCCTCCTGCAAGGCCGCCTTAATTTCATGCGTTAAATTCCCGCCGTCTGCCCCATACGAGTCTGCACGTTCACCTACCAGCAGCGCCTTGACATCACGTAAGGCTTCCCGCAGTTGTGCGGCTGGGAACGGTCGGATGATATTCGGACGTATCACACCAGCTTTAATCCCGCGCGCACGGAGTTGATCCGCCACATCCTTAGCCGATTCAGCCGCCGAATTCAACAGGAATACCGCGACCTCAGCATCCTCCATTTGATACAGATCTAAAATCGGGTATTCCCGACCGGATAAAGCGGCATATTCTGCTGCTACCTGCTCATATACTCCTTCTGACAGCTTCAGTGCTTCGGACAGCTGAACATGATTATTCGTCAGGTCATCACCGTTCATATGCGCGCCTACGGTAACAGGATGATCAAAATCAGTAATATTCGGATAATTTAAGTTCGGGTTAGGACCTACAAAACCGCGCACGGTCTCAGCATCTGCAAAATATTGCACTTTACGTTTTTGATGGGACGTATAAAAACCGTCATATGCAACCATTACAGGTAGCCGAACATCGCTATGCTCTGCGATTTTTAGTGCCATGATGTTCATATCATACACAGCCTGTGGTGTACTTGCCGTCAAAATGACCCAGCCTGTATTCAAACCATAGTACAGGTCCGAATGATCCCCGCGAATATCCAGGGGACCACTGACAGCTCGTGTCACCAGATTCATAACCATTGGAAAACGGGTACCTGACTGAACAGGTAACTGCTCCAGCATGTACAGGAAACCTTGCGAACTAGTGGCGTTCACAACCCTCGCTCCCGCTGCGGCAGCTCCATAACAAATCCCTGCCGATCCGTGTTCTCCGTCTGCTGCAACCAGCTTAATATTATGCTGACCTCTCGTTCTCATCTGATCCAAATACTGCGCTACCTCAGTAGATGGAGTAATCGGGAAATATCCCATCATATGATAATTAATCTGCGCAGCCGCCGTAGCTGCCATTTCATTACCGGATTCGAACGTTGTCACTTGCGCGGCGCCTGTCTGTTTGAGTTCTTCCTCCAGTTTTGCCATTACGCACGCCCTCCTTCATATACCGGAAATTGGTGAGCAACTCGATTCTGTTCCGCCCATCCCCATTGCTCCCGACGCGAGCTTAATGCCCCCGATGGGCAAATATCTACACATTTCAGACATCCTTTGCAATACTGGTAATCAATCCCTTGCAAAAATGGCGTCATTCTTCCGCGTTTGTCTGCCTGCTCTTCCCATACAAAACAGTAATCCGGGCAAATCGAATCACACTTGGCACAATGGGTACATTTATCAGCTTCATATTCAGGCACATACCCCTGGCGTGAACCACTAACATCTCTCGTCATGCTGTTGCCCTGAGTCGCAATAACGCCCCCCAGTAGTTGCGTTTCGTATCCCAGCAGTGGCTGCGGACGTTCAAAGACCCGATCCTCTGCGTCATCAGTAACTGGATATACGTGCAGTTCCATTTCCTCGTACCCCCGGTTAAACGTACGGAGATTAGGTTCCACTAACAGTGGATTTTTCTTTTCAAAGGTACTGCGTATAACCGATCTCATCGCTTCCGGGTCCAGGAAATCACAGACACGGAACAAGGCACCGAGCATGGACGTATTTAGTTTGGTCCGCTCTTCCAGTGCGATGCCCATCGCATCCACCACCGCTAGTGTACCGGATACCAGTCCCAAATCAGCCCGTATTTCTTCTGCTGGACGCGTGGAATTAACCACTACAATCCCATCCGCTGGCAGTCCGCTGATTACATTTACCGTTTTGTATAACGTTTCATGGAAAATGCCTACCACATGCGGTTGCTCAATCGGACTGTGATCCCGAATATCGACCTCCGGCTCACAGAAGCGGACGAAGCTTTTAACCGGAGTTCCCTTTTTTTCCGAACCGTAGGACGAAAAATTTGAAGCATTCAGCCCCAGACCAAGCACCCCGGTTTCGGCCAACATTTTGCCAGCCAGATTAGCGCCGAGTCCACCAATGGATTCCAGCCGGATTTCAAAAAATCCGAGTCGATTTGTGCTCGTTAAAATAGACAATGTGATAAGCCCCCTTCTTTTCCAATCCTTACTGAGTTTGAATACTCATATAAAATAAATGGAAAATGCATTCTTATCGAAAGGCTATCACAACACTTACTTTTCGAATGTGATCTAACGCACTGTAATGCCTACGTGATTGCGAAAATCAATAAACCGTCAAACAAAAGACAACAAAAGCCGCCCTGTCCAAAGACAGAACGGCTTAGGTGCAACGCTATTTGAAAAAGATCATGTAATTAACGGTAAAATTACACGTCAAATACTTTAACCTCTTTCATTTTGTCGCCTTGTTTTACAGCATCAATGAATTCCATACCTTTGGTTACTTTACCAAATACAGTATGTACTCCATCTAAATGTGGTTGTGGAGCGTAGCAGATAAAAAATTGGCTGCCACCTGTGTTGCGACCTGCATGAGCCATGGACAGAACGCCTTTGGCATGCTTTGTTGTATTCGTAGCTGTTTCACAGTCAATCGTGTAACCAGGACCGCCTGTACCGTTACCGATTGGACAACCACCTTGAGCAACAAAGCCCGGAATGACACGGTGGAAGCTCAAACCGTTGTAGTAACCGCTGTTTGCCAGCTTTTCAAAGTTAGCAACGGTGTTTGGAGCTTCTTCTGGGAAAAAGTCAATTTCAACGATACCGCCGTTTTCAAGATCTATTCTACCTTTTTTCATTGTTTGTATCTCCTTTTCAACCTGTTTTGAGAACTAAATAACATCAAGTTCCAGTTTACTATGAATTGCCGCGCTTAGCAAAGTCTTGTCCAAAAAAAGAGCCATTGTCCCCGGTGTATTATTACCGACTCAATGGCCTGCTTGATCTTACAATTCTAAAATCAGGACGAAACGGTAATCTTGGCGTTGGGCTGAACCACTGGACTAGCTTGATCACGAATCAAGCGCTGTGGCACAACATCGTTGCGTACGATATCTTCGTAGGTTTCCCGACGCACTACCAACTCGGCCTCACCGTTGCTGACAAATACAACTGCTGGTCGACGTATTCGGTTATAATTACTCGCCATGGAGTAATTGTAGGCTCCGGTTGAGGCAACAGCGAGCAAATCGCCGCTATTTATACGAGGCAGCTCTACATCCCAAATCAGCATATCGCCGCTTTCACAGCATTTGCCCGCAATGGACACCGTCTCTTCGTTCGTATCCTGCGCTCGGTTAGCCAGCATCGCTTCATACTTGGCCTGATACAGTGCAGGGCGTGGATTATCTGTCATCCCGCCATCTACCGAGACATATTTACGTACCTGCGGAATATCCTTGATGCTTCCTACCGTATATAAGGTCGTGCCTGAATCGCCTACAATACTGCGTCCCGGCTCAATCCAAATTTCTGGAAGTTCATCGTAAAGTCCTGAAAAATAAGTTTTCACCGCTTCGCCGATAGCCTGTACATAGGTTGATACTTTCAGTGGTGTGTCCTCTTCTGTGTAGCGTATGCCAAATCCCCCACCCAGATTAATCACTTTGAAAGAAAACTGAAGCTGTTCCTTAATTTCTCTGGAAAAAGCTGCAACCCGTTCAGCAGCCATTTGGAAGCCATTCACTTCGAATATTTGCGAACCGATATGAGAATGTACCCCCAGCAGGTTAAGATGGTCTAGCTTGATAGCCTGTTCCACTGCTTGGCGTGCTGTACCGTTTCCAATGTCAAAGCCAAATTTCGAATCTTCTTGACCTGTGGCCATATATTCATGCGTATGCGCCTCAACCCCTGGTGTAACCCGCAGTAAGATATTCACCTGCTGTTCTTTCTCGGAGGCAAGGGCCTGCAACAAATGCAACTCCATTTCGCTATCGACGACGAAGCAGCCAATTTGCGCATCTAACGCCATTTCAATTTCTTCCGGTGTTTTGTTATTGCCGTGGAAATGGATTCGCTCTGCCGGGAACCCTGCTTGTAGCGCAGTAAACAATTCTCCACTGGAAACTACGTCAAGCGACATCCCTTCTTCAGCAGCTAAAGCGCACATCGCCATAACACAAAACGCTTTGCTTGCATAAGCGACTTGAAACTTCAATCCGGTTTCACGAAAAGCTTCTATATACTCCCGGCAGCGCCGGCGGACTAACTGTTCGTCAACAATATATAGCGGTGTGCCAAAACGCTCTTTCAAAAGTGTTGTATCACAACCGCCGATTTCCAAATGTCCATTGCTGTTAATTTTACTGCTTCCATGCAAATACATGTTCTGGCGCCTCTCTTTCTGGAACAAGCTAGTCATATTCCATCGAATGTTTACACCAGTATAGCAAAAAAAACATCAAGAACAATGGATTTTTATGCAGATCATTTATATTAATGCTCCTGTCCATTGCCTGAGTTCGAATCTGTGTCGGCATCCGTATGGGGCATACGCGTATTGTCCCTCGTTTTGTTAGATGACGGGCGGTTAGGTGCATCTAGTACAGGCATGCGGAACAAGATGGAAGCTAACGCTTTGGCATTAAAAGGAATGAACGGCCACAAATACGAAGAATTATATGACCGATGCAGCGTCAGCATCAAAATGATCAGTGTCGTACCCACGACAAAGCCCGGTACGTGAAAAATTGCAACAGCAACCAGCAGGAATAGTCGAATCAGTCTATTCGCCAGCCCTAGCTCGTAGCTCGGTGTTGCGAACATTCCTATGGCAGCGACAGCCATATACAGCACGACCTCATTCACGAAAAGTCCCGTCTGAACCGCTATGTCACCGACCAGAATGGCTGCGATCAAGCCCATAGCGGAAGCCAGTGGTGTCGGAGTATGCACAGCCGCCATTCGCATAAGATCGACCCCTAGTTCCACGATGATAAACTGTGCAATCAGCGGAAGATGTGCTTCCTTTTGAGGACCGATAAAATCGAGAAACGCCGGTTTTAATTCGGGATTGATGACCATTAGCAGCCACATGGGAAGCAGAAACATCGAGGCAAATATGCCTAAAAAACGTACCCAGCGCAAATAACTTCCCATAAAAGCAGTTTGCCGATTCTCTTCTGCATGCTGACACAAGTCAAAAAAAGTGGTAGGCAAGATCATCACGCTGGGTGAGGTATCGACGAAAATAACGAGCCTTCCTTCCATAATATGCGAAGCCACGACATCTGGTCGCTCCGAATATCGTACTAATGGATATGGATTCCAACCTTTATTGATAATCGTCTCCTCTAATTGCTTATCGGCCAGAGGAATACCATCCAAATTAACATTTTTAATTTTGTCTCGTACAGTATCCACCATCACCTTATCCACAATATCGTCAATGTAGCCCAAACATACGTCTGTTCGGGTTCGACGTCCGACCTGCATAGCCTCAAATTTAAGTCCTGGATCCCGCAAACGTCGGCGCACCAAACCTACATTTGTAAGCATTGTTTCAGTAAACCCGTCGCGGGCACCGCGCACAACCCGCTCCAAAGAAGGTTCCTCCGGACTACGCACCGGATAATTACGAGTATCCAGAATAAGGGAAAAACGTTCGCCTTCCATGAAAAAGGCACTCATCCCTGTCAGCACCTTGTTAATGACGACAGACATCTTATCTGTCTTCTCCACCTGAATATGTGGAATAAAATTTTCGAAATACGCTTGTAGTCCATCCGAAGAGAGATTATCCGGCGTCAGATAGGTGAGACGCTTTAGCACTTCAAGCATGATCTGATCTTTGGCAAAGGTATTTAGGAACAGATATCCGGTATGACGCCCACCCAGTGTCATTTCCCTGAATACAACATCAAAGGTCTCCCCCAAACCTAATACTGTTTCAAGTGTATTCTTATTATCCTTCATCCTCGGCGATATATCATCTTCGGCCTGCCAGTAGCGAACGGACTCCTCTACGTTATCAGACCGCTCACTCTCTTTTTTGTGTTTAAAACGTGCAGATTCCTGCGCCTGCTTTTCCTTCCATGGACTCAACTCTTCTCCGTCAGTATGATATTCCTTTCCGATTCCCCCGTCTTGATGTTGCTCTTGATCCGCTCTGTGATCCATATTTCTTGCCCCCTCGCTTTCGTTGTTAACGGTTGTATACAAACCAGTCAAATAAGGAACCCGTCACCTTGCCAAGCACCATTGCCATTAATAGGCCAAACATATACACGGTCATGTGGAGTCGCTTGGCGAGTATAGGCAGGAGATTCAATACCTCCGTTAAAGCCGCGGCGAGCAAACCAATAAACACTCCGCAAAATAACCCAGGTATCCATGTAAATATGCCCGGTAGTGGCAAGCAGATGTTCCAAAAATCGACCACAGTCCCCAGCACTGAACCTATAATCATTGCCTTTTCGTATGCACGTGATTTTTTATACGTACGGGTGAGTTGTGCTAATCGCGGCATGATATCCAGCACAATAAAAAAAGCAATTACACCGCTACCCACCGCAAGGCCCCCAGCAATACCTAAAATAATCTGAAGTGCAGCCTGTACAAATATCATGGTTTCTTATCCTTTGTGTGCAAACGGGCCATCTTTTCATACTCCTCTGCCACAACATACTGATCCACATTTTCCTGGTACAGATACATTTCCACCTCCAGCGGCGTCGGCTCCTCGTTCCAATTTTTCTTGAACAAGTGATTAAAAAAAACGATCATGCCAAAGCCGATGCCGATCGAGTAAGCAATTTGAAACAGGTACGGATGTTCATCTTTATGTCCCGTAATCATCTCCACAATCCGAACCTGTACCTCCATCATGCTAACGTCGGCATGAAAATTCATAATTGTCAGCGCAGAGCCAAAAAACAGAAGCACCCATACCAAAACAAACAGTATTTTGGACGGCTTACGGGGTTTCTCCACGAGTTCCACAAGTACATGTGGCTTCCCGAGAGATTCAACTACGACCCCCGGAATATGATCTCTAATTTTTGCTATGATCTGCAGCATGTCTATCAGTATCAGATTACCGTCCTGGTGCTGCGGGCGCTTGAGAACAAGCTCAAGCAGATCCTTTTCCCATTCAGGATTAGTCAGCAGATGGGCTACATCACCCAAATGTAAATCCTGCCCTTGTATCATGCGGACACGGCTGCGGAGCCGCAAGTAGACAATAGGAGCTACTGTAGGAGCCGGACTATGAGTCATCCGATCCCCTCCTTATCCTCGTAATTATCGATTAGTATGGAACGAAGCGAGGAAACCTATTCTGTGTATTGTCTTTTATCCCACGCAAAAAAGAGTACCCCAGGCCATTAAAATGGCTTTGGAATACCCTTTATAAATACGTAAGCATAAGGATTTCACTAAGATCCTGACTGTTATTATTGGGCAATCTGATCGCGGATCAGTTGTAAAATCTTTTTTTCCAGCCGTGATACCTGTACCTGAGAAATACCAAGCCGACTTGCAACCTCTGATTGAGTCTGATCCCGGTAATAGCGCAGGTACACAATCAACCGCTCCCGCTCAGATAGTCCGCCAATGGCTTCATTGAGTGCCAGCTTGTCGAACCACCTTTCTTGTGATTCGTCAGCAATCTGATCCATAAGTGTAATCGGATCACCGTCATTTTCGAACACCGTTTCGTGAATGGAGGTAGGCGGCTTATTGGCCTCCTGCGCAAAAACAACATCCTCCGGTGTCACTCCCAGCTCATCAGCAACTTCCTTGACTGTAGGCAGACGGTTGAGCCGTTTGGATAGCTCGTCTTTCATTTTGCGGACCTTATTGGCCGTTTCCTTCAAGGAACGGCTAACTTTGAGTGTACCGTCATCACGCAGGAACCGTTGAATCTCACCGATAATCATCGGTACTGCATATGTTGAAAATTTGACTTCGTAGCTGAGATCGAATTTATCCACCGATTTTAACAAGCCGATGCAACCAATTTGAAAAAGATCGTCAGGTTCATACCCCCGGTTCATAAAGCGCTGCACGACAGACCAGACGAGCCGGATATTACTATTGACCAGTGTCTCACGAGCCTCATTATCACCGGATTGACTCAGTGCAATAAGCCGCTTGACTTCCGCATCCTCCAAATAGCTGTGCGAAGTTTTTTTTCCTCCTGCTTCCATAGGATCAACTCCTAATTATATAAAGCTTTCTTGGATTCAATCCTTTTCTTCATCCGGACCGACGTGCCTCCGCCCGGCTCACTGACTGCTTCAAACTCATCCATGAAATTTTCCATAATCGTAAAGCCCATGCCGGAGCGTTCCAATTCAGGTTTGGACGTATATAGAGGTTGCTTGGCAAGTTCCAGATCCTCAATTCCTCGGCCTGCGTCCTCAACAACCAACGTAATCACGTCCGCTTCAATCCCGACTTTGATCGTTACGACACCTGACGGGTCGCTGTCATAACCGTGAATAATGCTGTTTGTCACCGCTTCAGACACCACGGTTTTCAAATCACTTAGCTCATCCATTGTGGGATCAAGCCTGGAAATAAATGCCGCGACAGCCACACGAGCAAATGCCTCATTCTCCGATTTGGCAGCAAACTGCAAGCTCATGAAATTGTTACCCGTGCCTTCTCTCATGACACTACCTCCAGTTCCGTGAGCGCATTTCCCTCGTTGTCATATATGGGCATGATTTTGAACAGCCCTGACATATCCAGCAGTCGGTGTACTGGCGGATTGACATCACAGACTGCCATTTTCCCGCCCTTTTGCTTGATCAGTTTGTACCGTCCCAAGATAACGCCAAGGCCGGAGCTATCCATAAACTGAAGGTTTTTCAGGCTGAGTACAATATGCTCGCATTGCCGACGCTGAATCGCCTCATCCATTTGCATACGGACCATGTCCGACGTATGGTGATCAAGCTCACCAGACAGCCTTACAATCAGTACCCCCCGGTGATGCTCCATTTCAATTTGCAGGTTCATGCTTACTCACTCTCCTCCCGGTCTTGGACAAGGATTTCTACGTAGCCGCAGACGATTCCTGCCCTCCGACAAAACTAGAAGAAAACCCCGTAAAATCTACAAAGAAAATAGGTTCGACATGGTACGTTTAAACAATTTCCACCATCCGGCCTTTTCAATAGCCACAGGCGAAGTGATATTAAACTCCTTAAGACGTTGTCCATCCTGATAGACGACCAGCTTACCGATTGGGTCACCAGCCCGGACAGGAGCTTTGAGGCTTGGGGCCAGTTGTAATTCATGACGCAACGTTTGTTTGTTGCCACCTTTTTTCACCAACACGCTGTAAGAACGCTCAGCCTGAATTTTCAGCTCTGGCAATACGCCTTTTTCAACTTTTACACTACCCAGCAATTCACCCGGCTTGTATATGGATTTCATTGTATATTGAGAAAACGCATAGTCGAACATGGAAGATACTTCATTGTTGCGTATCTTCGTATTCGGCTCCCCAAGCACGACAGCTACGACACGCAAGCCATCACGCTTCGCAGTAGCGGAAAGACAGAACTTTGCTTCTCCCGTATAGCCTGTTTTCAGCCCGTCTGCTCCAGTATAGAAACGGACAAGCTTATTCGTATTCACCAGCCAAAAGGGTTTTACCGAGGATTTGCGCAAATAGTCCTGATAGGCTCCCGTATATTTCGTAATTTGCGGGTATTTCAACAACTCCCGGCTCATAACCGCAATATCATGCGCAGAAGAATAGTGATTCTCGACAGGCAAACCGTTGCAATTGGCAAAATGGGTATCCTTAAGCCCGAGCTGCTGCACCTTGGCGTTCATCATGTCGACAAAAGCCTGCTCAGACCCTGCAATTTTCTCAGCCATCGCCACAGAAGCGTCGTTGCCGGAAGCCATCGCGATTCCCTTCAGCATCTCATCGACCGTCATTTCTTCTCCCGGCTCCAAGAAAATTTGCGAGCCCCCCATTGAAGATGCATATTCGCTGGCACGAACTTTATCGGTCAGCTTAAGCTTGCCATCCTGAATGGCCTCCATGGTCAGCAACATCGTCATAATCTTGGTGATGCTCGCTGGAGGAAGCTTTTCACGACTGTTTTTTTCATAGATGACTGTGCCCGTATCTGCATCCATCAGGATCGCCGAGAGAGCCTGGGGAGCTAGCTCAGCCGCTGATCCCTCTTTGGTTTTGCTTTCAGGTATGCTTTCTTCGGCCCAACCGCCGACAGGGACGGCAGTCAAGGCTACCAGGCAAGCCAGGATGAACGCCACCACTTTTTTCTTCACAATCGGTTCCCTCCTCAACATATTGGCGTAAAGCACCGGAGCCCATTTACTTAACCCTCCGGCCTATTCGCGTGCTGCTAACCATTGTCGTCAGAATGAAAGAAAAATATTCCATATGGACAAAAACATCAAATAGCACCAAGCTGAGTCAGCATGGTGCGCATTTTCCAATATATAAAACGACAGAACAT
This sequence comes from Paenibacillus sp. CH40, assembly GCF_024213605.1. NCBI lineage: Bacteria > Bacillati > Bacillota > Bacilli > Caryophanales > Paenibacillaceae > Paenibacillus > Paenibacillus sp. CH40. Next base: position 887,175 of record NZ_JANAVQ010000001.1, on the reverse strand, counting down.
CTATCGTCTGTGAAATAATGGTTTAAATTCGGCTTACGGTGAGATATGTGATACCGCCACCCGGTAAAATATCCATTGTATTTTGACTAAACACCCGTATATCAATAAAAGAATTCGCTTCCAGTCTAAGTTCCATTGCTCCACTCAATGCACTATAGTTCTGTCCGCCGATAACCCTATCATCGAGATAGGCATAGGCGGAGCTCCCGGTAAGCTGCTCATCATTCAGGTGAAGTGCCAGCCGTGTGCGATTACCATCCACTTGAGGATCGGTCGAAATGTAAACTTGTATTCTGTATTTCCCAGCTCGCTTGGCTCGCCATCGGCTATTCGCCGCGTCGAATTCAATCAGCTCATCATGGTTGATTTGATTGAACTTTACCTTCTGCCAGCTACCTGCAGGAAGATTTTGCCTTGCTCCCAAGTAGGCTTTAACAAAGGTTTCGTCCAAATGTTCAATCCCGTTGTTCGAGTATTTCTCGACCAGCAGCAAAGCCTGCCCTGTCCCATTGTTCTCGTCATAACGATTATTGCTATAGCTAAAATCCAAATGTGAGCGAAGTGTCACCTGCTGTGTGGAAGAGCTACCAGAGAAAGAAATAAGCTGCTTTAGATTACGGGGATACCCTCCCACCTCGTCCACCAAAACTTTTTTGCCAATGACCACATCCACAAAATAGTTACATACGGATTGGGTGTCATCGAATTTGTCCGCTATCGCTAAAATGGAGTCACGCAAGGCCACATTTTTCGTTTCTTTGGTAGCACCAATTTGAATAAAAGAAGGCACTGTCATCTTATGCTCTCTGCTTAGTCCCTCAAACCAGCAACCTATAAATTCAGCGTTCATAAAATCATTAATTAGAATGGGAATATCATTGGAACTCCCATCCTTAATGTGCTGGCTAGCCAAAAATCTGGCTCCGTTGGAGCTGTTCAGATCCAATGCCGTATCGTTCCCCAATGTAAAAAGCGCTATGCTAGTAAACTGTGAACTTCTATTCTGTAAGTGAATCCCTGTTTTATTGTAATTAATCTCCGTGCATTTAAATAAATTCACATCACTTTCGTAGCCCCAAAAAGCCGTTTCAAAATGCTCAATTAGGACGTTATCTAGGGCAACTCCGCCGCCCTTCCAATCCTGAATACCTAAAGTACCTTTGCCATAATATCCACGCTTCACCGACTGCGAAAACGGATTATTTAATGTAGCTCTGTCAGCCCCCTCGTACCGGATCGATAAGTCATGAAACTGCACATTTTGAAATCCGCTAAACGATGGTAGACTTTCATCTCCAATTTGAAAACAAGGACCCGTACCATAATATTCAATCGACGTAACACCTTTGCCTTGTCGGTATCTGCCCTTATGAATGCCAAAAATGCGCACACCCTGCTTGCGAATCTGTAGGGTAGAGGTTATTTTGTACCGTCCACTGGGGATGTGAAGAATGGAATAATCGGGGGTCTTATTAATCAACTCCTGCAAAGCTGCCGTGTCATCCTGAATACCATCACCAGCAGCTCCAAACCAACTTACGTTTACACTGCGTTCAATGAATTCTTTTTCAATGGTTTTAAAATTTTCATTTAATTGCTGCGGCGTTAAGTCTTTGCCTGTACCACTCAAATTCAACTTCAAACGGTCTGTAAAATGATCCGCCACCCGAACACCCCCAGGTTTAAAAACATAAAAAGTTCCTTTTCAACCAAGCCGAAGAATTCTTCATTTTCTTAGCATGGACTGAGTATATGCACAATAGGGCTTGCTCTAGGCTTGAGAAAAATGAAAATAAATATTTTATTATTATTGTACAAGAAGATACGTTTTGTATATTATAGATACATAATGTATCTAGGTGGTGAAATCGTGAAACATGTACTTACCGTAGCTGGTTTACTGGCTTTTTCGATTCCTTATGCTTGTCAGGGTTTGTCCCCCAGAGTTATCACGATTTCCCTGCTTATTCTGTTGTTCAGCTATACCATGCTACTACCTTCACTCAAGTCATTAATCGCAACCTTAATCGACAATCCGTTGCTGACTTTACTCATGCTGTACATCGCTGCCTCCTGTTTATGGGCTGAACAAGAGCAGACCTCTTCCTTGCTGATGGTTCTCAAATTTCTTGCCTTCTCTACCTTTGGACTCTATTTGGTCACCCATTATACAACACAAGGCTGCATTCGCCTCTTAGTCGTTACGTTAAGTATTTTGAGCATACTCAATCTACTCGCCGTTCTGCTCGTTCCCTCCTTTGCTATTCATGGTGGCGTAGAACATACTGGGCTATGGAAGGGCATCTCTGGTCATAAAAATACACTTGGAACTCTCTCTCTGTTAAGTTTTGTTTCACATGTTATTTACTTTTTCAGGGGTAAACATAAAGTTTTGCATATTGGCTTCATCTTACTCAATGCCTTATTGCTCATCGAGTGCCAATCTACCACCTCTTTGGTGCTGACATCTTCGCTCTTCGTATTTATATTGTTTATATTGCTATTCAAGAGAATCCGAAGCATTGCATTACGCGGTTTCTTCATTAGCTGTTCCTGCTTGTTCGTTCTTTTGGGTTTGGTATTCATCTTTACTTATGGAGATGCGATTGCGTCGGAATTTGGAAAAACAACAACTTTAACTGGAAGAACGGAAATCTGGCAGGGGATTGGTGGTGCTATTCAGAGCCATTACTGGTTCGGACATGGTTACGGCTCCTACTGGGCAGCCCGACCCAGTATCTATGCGAATGGAATTCGATTTGATCTGACAAGCAGCCATAGCGGTTTCCGAGATCTGTGGATCGATGTGGGCCTTACAGGACTACTGGCAACCATTACACTTGCCATAACCACTTTATTTAAATTCAGAATTGGTAAAGCAGATATGTATACATGGCTGACGGCAGCGGTTTTTTTCCTTTTTATCGTATTGAACAATATAACGGACAGCCGTTTCCTGAACTCGCTATCTATTTACTGGATTATTTTTATGGTTATTGTGATCAAGGTGCAAGAACGACATAAACTGGCTGTAGCAGAAAAAGCGAATTCAACTGCATTGAGCACACAGCCTCTTCATTAGGAGATCATACTCAGCTCAACCGCTGTATGTAAAAAAGAACCCCGTACCCACGCCAACAAAAGGCGTTCGGATACGGGGTTCTTGGGATATATGTCCACCGCTTCGGTTGAACATGATCCCCAATCTACATTTGTGGAATAATCGCTAGCACAAGTTTTAAAAATTGCTCACGTACCTTCTCTGCCGTCTCCATCACTTCACCATGGGACAAAGGTTGATCCAGAATGCCTGCGGCCATATTCGTGATACAGGAGAAGCCCAGTACCTCAATACCTGCATGACGGGCTACAATAACCTCAGATACGGTCGACATACCCACCGCATCTGCGCCCAGTGTACGCAGCATAACGATTTCAGCAGGCGTTTCATAGTTAGGGCCCAGCAATCCAGCATATACACCTTCTTGCAGGCTGAAGCCCTGTTGGTTAGCCGTTTGCTTAGCAATTTCACGCAAGCGGCGGCTGTACGCCTCCGACATGTCTGGAAAACGAACGCCCAGACCGGCATCGTTCGGTCCGATCAGCGGATTTTGTCCTGTCAGATTAAGATGATCCGAGATGACCATCAGATCGCCTGCTTCGTAGGAAGTATTTACACCACCTGCTGCATTCGTCACCAGCAGACTTTGAATCCCCAATTGCTTCATCACCCGAACTGGGAAAGCCGTCAGTTGCGGGCCATAGCCCTCATACATATGGAAGCGCCCTTTCATCATGACAACAGCGCGACCTTCAATCGTGCCTAACAGTAATTCTCCCTCATGACCTTCTACCGTCGATACAGGAAAATGGGGAATATCCTGATAAGGAATACTAATTCCATCCTGAATTAAATCGGCCAGAATACCGAGACCCGATCCCAGAATAAGACCAATCTCTGGACGTATTCCGCTTTTGGCACGGATATATTCTGCTGCTTCCTGAATTGTAGCTTGGTTGGCTGTTGACATTAGTATCTCTCCTGACTTGTACAATCGTAAAGTTATAGTCATTATCACATTTTCTATGAAAGTAAAGTATCGTTACGTTCGATCTTTGCTTTCATGAGAAGTGCGGTTGCCGCCGTGCGGGTGATGCTTTTCATATACTTCCTTCATATTCCGTCTTGCCGTCTGCGCATATACCTGCGTCGTTGACAGATCAGCATGACCCAGCATTTCCTGTACAGAGCGTAAGTCCGCTCCGCCCTCCAGCATATGTACCGCAAAGGAATGCCGCAGCGTGTGGGGCGTGATATCCTCGCTTATGCCTGCTTCCTGGCCGTACTTCTTGATCATTTTCCAGAAGCCCTGTCTACTGAGACGCTGTCCAGATACGTTCAGGAACATGGCTTCCTGCTCTACCTGAGCTTCTTCACCCTGCCCGGATCTCAGCAATAATAGACGCTGCTCGTCCATGTAGGCTTGTGCCCACTGTGATGCCTCACGGCTGATCGGTACAACACGCTCCTTGCCTGCCTCGCCGCCACAGTGCACAAAGCGCAGATCGGTGCGCACATCACGCACGTTAAGGGCAATCAGCTCCGATACGCGAATGCCCGTCGCATATAACAACTCCAGCATCGCCTTGTCTCGCACCCCTTGCGGGGCAGTCACATCTGGCGCGGCCAGCAAACGCTCTATCTCATCCTGCGTTAGCACCGAGGGCTTCTTTTTAGTCGCTTTAGGCAACTCCAGCAGAACGGACGGATCATGGATCGTAATTCCCTCCCGAATAAGAAAATGAAAAAAGGAGCGAATGGAGGCGACGCTACGTGATATCGTCGCCGCAGCTTTTCCCTGTTCCTTCAAATGGCCCAAATACAGTACCAGATGTGACCGTTGGACATTATCCGGCTGCTCAATACCACAGCTTTCTGCGAACTCGACAAACTGCTGTACGTCTCGTTGATACGCTTCCAAAGTGCTGCGCGACAAACCCTTTTCCTCTTCCATATATTGAGCGAAAGGTTGAATGTACATTTTCATGAGTTCCAAAAGTCTCCTTGTTCTGCATACAGCGGTTCAGTCTCAGCGTCTGCTTCTTCGTGTGCTGCCTTCATTTCATAAGCTCATCAAGACCGATTACTTAGACTATTCACCATACCAGTAAAAGAAACGTAAACGTTCCAACACTGCTATTCGATGCTCGGACCCTTCATTTACTTTTTGTCCGCCAAATACCTTAACTGCATGTCCTTCCGGTATTCGGTAATGATCTACAGGTGTTATCCAATCTGTAAACAGCCTGAGGCTAAGAAAGAACATACATGCCAGTACCCCGAACAAGATTACCAAACGCAGCCATTTTAGTCCTCTCCGCAACGATAGTACCATGTGGATCAGCCGCCTTTTCCCCAGAATATGGCCCTAATTAGGACTCTCTATGGAAGGGTATGACAAGCTATTCCTTTTTATACCGCTTAATCCCGAACAACAGATCCCGAACCAAAAAAGCTCTCCCGAACGCATCTTCGTCGGTGAGAGCTTGGGTAGTCAGCTTTTAGTCCTGAGATTTGTTTTTTTTGGATTTGCCCAAAGATTTCTGAGCGGTCGTATCGTTCTTCGCCTTACAACGATAACAAATACCGTGGAAGTCCAAACGATGATCCACTACGGTAAAATTATATTCCCGTTCCAGGCGCTCCTCCAATGGTCCAAGCCAATCTTCCAGTATTTCATCTACACTGCCACACTGCACACATATCAAATGGTGATGGTGATGTTTGGTTGTATCGCCGCGCAAATCATAACGCGCAACGCCATCACCAAAATTAATTTTCTCCACGACATGCAGTTCACTTAGCAGTTCTAGGGTACGGTATACGGTTGCCAGACCGATTTCGGGAGCTTTCTCTTTGACGAGCATAAATACATCTTCCGCACTCAGATGATCATCTTCGTTCTCAAGTAAAACTCTGACGGTGGCTTCCCGCTGAGGCGTTAGTTTGTAGCCCTGGGATTGTAGTTGCTGCTTAATTTTTTCGATCCGTGCTTCCATGTGTCTCCCTCCCCCTGCAAAGCTACTGCCTACTGCACTTTTTTCACTCCTATTATTATAGGGGGTCTATACAAATAAAGTCAAACATTTTGAAACGGATTAAGATGACACGGAAGCTGTCAGCATAGGAGTGACCCATTGCATCATAACCGGGGTGATCCAAGTTTCAAAGGACGCGCTACCAATAAGAAGCACCATCATCACAGCAGTCAATCCTGCGTAAGACAGCAACGGACGTAGCATTCCGTCTGACGGCCGGGTAGCGAGTATTTTGGTTTTGATCATATGGATGGAAAAAGTCATCGCAGCCACGCTGCAGACGAGCAGTACCGGAATCACGAGCAGGTTATGGGGAGCAACTGAAACCAAAGAAAATAGCAGTCCTTTCCACGAATATTGCCCCACCATATAACCTACTGAAAATCCGATTAGCACACCCTTGAGGAAATTCAATACAAGAATGCCCGGTAGACCAATAACCGAAAGACCACACACCCAAATTAGGCCGACCCATTTCAGATGTAAAGATACGCTATCCCAAAAGGTCGAGGCCGCCTGCGAATCAGCGAAGCCCTGTTCGTTTTGATTGACCGTTACAAAAAAATCCTTCAGGTAACGGGACAAATCCTGTAACTGCTCCAGCGAAAGCGCGTTTACCATAAGTGCGCCAAAGACGACTCCCACCAGAAACAGCACAGCCAAGAAAACATAATACGGCGTCTGATCCTTTAACGTATGACGAAACCATTGCATCGGCGTCCTGCCCCTTTCATCTGCTTGTTTGTCCAAAAAACAACCGTAATCCGACGGCTGATGGCTAGAAATGGGGTAGCTTTCGCTGCAGATCAAACATCACGAATGATGTGCCAGGCCAGCGGCATAGATAATTTATGGTTATGAACAAGCAGACGCTGATATGCCTTTAGAGGGACAAGACTTTACTAGGACTTAGCTATTTTGCCGTATGTTCCACCACCACCGGATACAAGCGACAGTCGCCCCTCGCGTGAAAGCACAATTTGCTCTGCCAGCACTTTTCCGACGACTGCTGCTAACTCCTCCTGTGTAACCTCATGTAAAATATTCATTTCTGTTCCAAATGCAGCCAATAGCTGGTTCAGCTTGGCTTTGCCCAGACCTGGAATAAACTCCAGTGGAATCTGGTAAATGTACGGCGGACGATGGGGCGGAATCATGGGTTGCTCACGGTCGGCAATGCTCCATATTCGATCCAACACACCTCGCACAAGCTTGGTATGACCACAGTCAGGGCAACGTTCATCCGCCATCTGTTGCTCGTCAATAATCGTACCGCAGCTTTGACAGTAAGAACGATGGTATTTGCCCAGTTTCGGATTTAATCCGTAATTGGCACGCACCTGTCGTCCTTCCCGCCGCTCCAAAGCCATTCTGAATTCATCAAAACACGACTTTGCCAGTGATAATTTATTGTATTCTCGTCCGATTTTCCCAAGTGAATGGGCATCTGAATTCGTGAGAAAGCTGAAGCGATCCAGTTCCGAAATCAAACCGGCCATAGACGAATCTGCGCTCAGCCCCAGCTCCACCCCACTGATGAGCTCCATATCCAGCAGTTCCTCCATACGAGCCGCTGAACTGCCGTATATGCCCTTATGAGGAGTAAAGACGTGCGCAGGCACCATAATGCCTCCACGTCCGTAAATTTGCTGTTGCAACTCGCGTGGCGGTACATAGATTCGTTGTGAGCTGAGATTAACATTTTTCATATGCCGGGCCAGCCATTGGGTAAAATCCTCCATCGCCGCCAGATCTGGAAAATAGGCCAGTACGTGCGCCTCAGGACGACCTTCAGCACGTATTTCCAGCTCCGTGCCAAGGAGAATGACCGTATCCCGGTATGCGATACCTCCGCCGCTGATTTCCTTCATTTCACCCGTATGTAAATAGGTACGAATATCCTCCTGTACATTAGGTGCATGGCAGTCAATGATACCGATCAGCCCAATTCCTTTGCGACCGGAGGCTTCCTTAGCTATGTTGGCAAAGGTCAGATCGCGGCTGCCACTAATTTTGACCGGATTTCCCTTCTCTGTCCTGCCAATATGAATATGCAAGTCTGCAAAGTAGTCGTTAAGTTCTACTATATTTTCATCCATACGCTTAGAAGCTCCCTGTAAGTTGGCGGAGTTGCCATGCATAGACGGCCAGAATCGTTTTAGCATCACTAATCCGTCCTTCACGAATGAGCGTCTGTGCTTCTTCCAGCGTCACCTCAAACAGCTCCAGAAATTCATCCTCATCCGGTTCCATCTCACCTAACTCCAGTTCTTCGGCCACATACAGATGAATGATTTCATCCGCAAAGCCAGGAGAGGTATAAAAGGAGTGCAGCAGCTTCAACGACTTAGCAGTATAACCTGTCTCTTCTCTCAGCTCACGCCCCGCTGCTTCCATCGGGTCTTCACCCCGCTCTAGCTTACCTGCAGGAATTTCTACCTCACAGCGCCCCATCGCCTGTCTGTACTGGTCCACGACCAGCATTTTCCCTTCATGTAGTGCCAAAACAGCCACCGCACCTGGATGCTTTACGATCTCACGCTTGCCAGTGGAGCCGTCGGGAAGCTCTACCGTGTCTACCTGTAATGTAATGACCTTTCCCTCAAAGATAGGCTGTGTGGACACGGTCTTTTCCTCCAGCGCAGGATTGGAATAAGGCTTGCGATGTGCATCGTTTGTTGGATTGTTCAATTGTCCGTTCGTTTGCTCGTTCATCGGTAAGTTTCCTCCTTCATATCTATCTTTCTTTATTAATTATCACCAAAGTTAGTCTAACTTGTCCACTTTGTACATATGCTGGTGGTAGAATAACAAACTTCCTGTCCTGAGGAGATGCAGAAATGAAAAGCTACCGTACTGAAAGCACCCTCCATATCGTTGGTAAAGCCTGGCAGATTCAAGCACTCTTGCGTCAATGGCAAAAGGAACATGGCCCTACAGCCACCATCGCTTCGCTAGCTGTTCCAAAAAAGGTTCAGGTCTAAAGACGAAGGAACGCTGTTCCTGTCTTTAACCTGAACCTTTTTTCAGTATGTTGCAAGTGTATAATACAAATTTATTTTGTGGTTTCTTGAATCAGAGCTACGACAACTTCAGCAACCTTCACCAGGTCATCGGCCTTAATCTTTTCCTCTGTTGTATGGATGTTCTGGTAGCCCACAGCCAAATTCACCGTAGGAATTCCAAGCCCGTTGAATACATTAGCATCTGAGCCACCACCGGAATGGAAAGTTGGCGTTGCCAGTCCCAGTCTTTGAATCGCACGCTGAGCAACCTGTACAACTTCATCATGCTCCGTAAAGCTGAATGCCGGATAGATGACTTCACTGCGGAACTCTCCCTGTGCACCAAATTCACGTGTGGTGGTTTCCAGTGCTTCACGCATATGCTGGATTTGATGATTAACCTTTTCTTGCACAATACTACGAGCCTCTGCACGGATCAATACAAAATCGCATACCACATTTGTCGCGCCGCCGCCCTCGAAACTGCCAATGTTAGCGGTCGTTTCCTTATCAATCCGTCCTAGTTTCATTTTAGAAATTGCTTTAGAAGCGACCTGAATGGCACTAATGCCATCTTCGGGATTTACCCCCGCATGAGCGGACTTCCCAGTTATCTTCATTTCAATACGTGCCTGCGTTGGGGCAGCTATACAAATAGAGCCGACCTCACCATTTGAATCCAAAGCATATCCGAAATCAGAATCTAGCACTTCCGGCTTCATCGCCCGTGCACCCATTAATCCAGATTCCTCGCCAGCCGTAATCACGAATTGGATTTGACCATGGGGAATATTCTGCTCGCGCACGACACGAATCGCCTCGAACAAAGCAGCAATTCCCGCCTTGTCGTCAGACCCCAGAATCGTTGAACCGTCACTACGAATCCAGCCATCCTCACCCAACTGTGGCTTAATGCCTTTACCCGGAGTAACGGTATCCATGTGGCAGGTAAAAAACAATTTAGGTGCTTGCTCTACACCTTCCGCTTTCCAGGTGACGATCAGATTGCCTGAGCCATGTCCAGTTCTTTCACGAGAATCGTCTTCCATTACTTCCAGCCCGAGTGCATTAAACTTTTCTTTTAGAACACGTGATATTTCCTGCTCATTTTTCGTTTCGCTATCCACCTGTACGAGTTCCATAAATTCCTGTACGATTCGGTCTTTTACTACTTTTACTGTCATTAAACTTTCCTCTCTTTCCCGATTACGCTACAATACGGATAGATGTTCTTATCTATGACTTAAACCTATCCTAAAGGAGTTACACATGTCGAACAAAAAATGGGTTCGTTTTTTCGTCTACATTATGCTCGCAGCTATGATTGGTTCTACGCTGTTCATGGTAATTGAGCCGTTTATTATGCCACTATAATAAATTACCGCTCAAGGTATCCGGCTGCTCTAAGGCACTATTGAAGCCTTGAAGTGGACGAGCTGTTACGTAAAGCAAACAGGCGGGCTTCCGTGTAGATACACAATAGCCCGCCTTACTTTATTGGAAAGAATGCGTTTGCCATTGCGCAACAAATGAAAATTGCTGTTCAAAGTACGGTACAATTTCCTTCGCAATCTGCTCCACCGATATAGGCTTCTGTATGCAGTCCTCCAATGATGTCACACCGTATTCCTGAATTCCGCACGGGACAATACCCTCAAAGCCCTCATGCTGTATCCCTGATTTGATGTTAAAGGCAAAGCCATGGCTGGTTACGAAGCCCCGACGGTGCTTACACTTGTTAAATTTGACGCCAATGGCCGCAATTTTAAGATTCCCGATCCATACCCCCGTATATTCAGGCTTACGGCTTCCTTCAACTCCATAAGATGCCAACAACCGGATGATCACTTCTTCCAGACTTCGAAGGTATCCGTGCAGATTCAGCGCCTCCCGGTTGCCGAGCATAAGTAGAGGATATCCGACAAGCTGCCCCGGCCCATGATATGTAATATCTCCCCCACGGTCAATCTGAAAGACGCTGATTCCCTGCTCCTTCAGTTGCTCTGGTGTGAGGAGCAGATGTTCAGGATGCCGCTGAGAACCAATCGTATAGGTCGGCGGATGCTGGAGAAGCATAAGCGTTTCTCTTGCCTCTCCTGCATCCAGCTTTCCCACGATCTCCTTCTGGACATCCCATGCATGGGCATATTCCATCCTATTCGTATAGGTTACATCAAGCGGTCGTCTGTTCACGGCCTGTCACTTCCTCTCCGTACATTTCCCCCACTGTTCGGATGATTAGTACAGCTTCGTATCTAAGGTGTAGCCTTCTAGATTTTCTTTAACCCGTTGCAAGAATCGTCCGCAAATCACCCCGTCCAAAATGCGATGATCCAGCGACAAGCACAAATTAGCCATCGAGCGGACCGCAATCATATCATCAATAACCACGGGTCTTTTGACAATGGATTCAAAGGTAAGAATTGCAGCCTGCGGATAATTAATCACCGGATAAGATAAAATTGAACCAAAGGAGCCTGTGTTGTTTACAGTGAACGTTCCGCCTTGCATGTCGTCCAGTTTGAGCGTGCCTTCCCGGGTTTTACGTGCCAAATCGTCAATTTCACGAGCTAATCCAGCAATATTTTTCTGATCCGCTTTTTTAATAACAGGGGTTAGAACGGAGTCCTCCGTACCTACGGCTAGCGAAATATTGATGTCTCTTTTGACGATAATTTTGTCCACTGCCCAGACCGAATTCATAATCGGATATTCCTTGATTGCATTCACGACTGCTTTCATGAGGAAAGCCAGATACGTAATGTTAATGCCTTCTTTTTGCTTAAATTCGTTTTTGATCTTGTTGCGGAGCATCACCAGGTTGGTCACATCCACCTCAATCGTCGTCCAAGCATGTGGAATTTCGGAAACGCTTTGTCGCATATTGCGAGCAATTGCACTGCGAATGGGTGTAACATCAATAAAATACTCGGATCTGTTATTGTTGCCACCCTCAACTTCGATCACAGGGGCTTTTGGAGCCTCCGTCAAATGAATCCCACTGTTACGAACCGGAATAGCAGGGTCCATATTTTGAATCGGTGTACCTTGCTGAGTGGCAGACTGCTGTCTTCCTGCAAAAGGAGAGCCTTGTCCTGATGTCGTCGCAGTCGGCTGTCCAGATACTCCAGTAGGAGCAGAACCGCCCTGCTGCACATAATTCAGCACGTCTTTGCGGGTAATTCTTCCCCCCATGCCCGTGCCTGGTACTTGGCTTAAGTCCACATTATGCTCAGCAGCCAGGGTTTGCACCGCTGGGGAAAAACGTCCTCTCATGGACTGATCCGATCCAGCACTCTGCTGAGATTGTGTTTGTACGGTACTTTGAGATGCTGGTGCAACAGGTGTCGCCCCTGATGCCGCCGCAGGTGCAGCCGACTTCGTCTGGATACGGCAAATCAACTCTCCTACCGCTACTGTCTGACCTTCCTCTGCCAACAGATCACCCATAATGCCGTCCAACGTGGATGGGATTTCTGCATTCACTTTATCTGTAATAACCTCGCAAATCGGCTCGAATTGCTCTACCGTTTCACCAGGTTGTTTAAGCCATTTGGCAATTGTCGCCGATACGAGCGATTCTGCCAATTGTGGCATGGTCACGTCGTTCCATTGTGTTTGGTCTGACATTTTTTCAACTCCTTAACATCATAGGAGGGCGCGTTTTTCCGCTACCCCCGCTATACTTTTGGAATGCTTTCGTCCAATCTGCCCTATATTAATACATTGCAAGACGGCGCATGGCTTCCTTAACTTTATCCTTGTTTAACATATAAAACTTCTCCATCGGTGGACTGATCGGCATGGCTGGTACATCAGGAGCACATAGACGCTCAATCGGCGCATCCAGCTCGAACAGACACTCCTCATTAATAATAGCCGATACCTCGGCACCGATGCCGCCCGTTTTGTTGTCCTCATGCACGATTAATACCTTACCTGTATGTCGTGCAGCCTCAACAATGGCTTCGCGGTCCAGCGGTTGGAGTGTGCGCAAATCCACAACATGTGCGGTAATGCCTTCTTCCTTCTCCAATTCCTCAGCAGCCTGCATGACAAAATGCAAAGGCTGGCTATAACCGATGACCGTAATATCGTCACCCTCACGTAATAGATTAGCCTTGCCAATCGGAACGATATAATCATCCTCAGGCACTTCACCCTTGATCAGCTTGTAGGATTTTTTATTTTCAAAAAACAGCACCGGATCAGGGTCACGAATGGCTGCTTTCAGCAATCCTTTTGCGTCATAAGGGGTAAAGGGAGCAACAATTTTCAAACCCGGCGTACCAAAAAAGATCGATTCTGGACACTGAGAGTGATACAAACCGCCAAAGATCCCACCACCGATTGGCGCGCGGATTACCACAGGACAGTTCCAATCGTTGTTAGAGCGGTAGCGGATTTTAGCAGCTTCACTAATAATCTGATTGGTCGCCGGAAGCATGAAGTCCGAATATTGCATTTCGGCAATCGGCTTCATTCCGTACATGGCCGCACCAATCGCAACCCCGGCAATAGCCGACTCAGCCAATGGCGTATCCATGACACGTTGCTCACCGAATTGGTCCATAAGCCCCTTTGTCGTTGTAAAGACGCCGCCCTTCACCCCGACATCCTCACCTAATACAAAAACCGTTTCATCCTGCTCCATCTCTTCTTTCATGGCAAGACGAATCGCATCAATATATTCCATAATCGCCATCGTTACCGGCCCTCCCCATCGCTATCTGCATACACATGCAGCAGCGTATCTTCGGGCTTTGGAAAAGGCGCTTTATCTGCATATTCAATCGCTTCCTTGACTTCGAGCAGCAGCTCAGCCGACAGATCCGCATCCTTGGCCTCATCCCAAATGCCGCATTCGATCAAGTAGCTTTTCATACGGGCTACGCCATCCTTGGCCCAGTTCTCATCCACTTCTTCCTTGGTCCGATAAGCCAGATCATTATCCGAGGTGGAGTGAGGAGACAGTCGGTACATCATGGCTTCGATCAGCGTAGGACCTTCACCGCGGACAGCACGTTCGCGTGCTTCCTTCACCGCCGCATATACCGCCAATGCATCATTACCATCGACTCGAATCCCTGGAAATCCATATCCCAAAGCACGGTCGCTTACCTTGCCTGCCAACTGTTTATGAATCGGAACCGATATCGCATATTGATTGTTCTCGCACATAATGATGACTGGCAGCTTTTGTACACCAGCAAAGTTACAGCCTTCGTGAAAATCTCCCTGATTGCTGGAGCCTTCTCCAAACGTAACAAACGATACAAAATCCTTTTTCTGCATTTTGGCAGCCAAAGCTACACCTACTGCATGCGGAACCTGTGTTGTTACTGGGCTGGAGCCTGTCACAATACGCAGCCGTTTACTACCAAAATGTCCTGGCATCTGGCGACCACCGCTATTGGGATCATCTGCTTTAGCAAATGCCGACAGCATCAGTTCGCGCGGCGTCATTCCTACCGCAAGCACGAATCCATAATCCCGATAATAGGGAAGAAAATAGTCCTTTTCCCGGTCAAGACCGAAAGCTGCACCTACTTGTGCCGCCTCCTGTCCAATGCCAGAAACGTGGAAATTAATTTTCCCTGCCCGTTGCAGGAGCATGTTGCGCTCGTCAAATCTTCTTGCGAGCAACATATATCTGTACATATCAATAACTTGTCCGTGAGTAAGTCCCAGCTGTTCATGTCTGAAGCCAGCGTCTACAGCGCCTTTAGAACTCATTGAGGCACCTCCTTAAGTGTCAAACATCCTACTTCCAGTACCTAGTACCATCTTGTCTTAAAACCTGGTACTAAACTCTGACTAACCCCATTATAATCCTTTTCTCCCCAAAAAGAAAAGCACCGATTTATTTGAAACGTTTATATGCCAATCGCCTGTCCATCAACGGCCAGCATCGCTTCTCCCAAAATCTCCGACAACGTCGGATGCGGATGAATAAGCTGTCCGACTTCCCACGGCGTAGCATCCAGCAGTTGCGCAAGAGCCGCCTCGCTGATCAGGTCCGTCACATGCGTACCGATCATATGTACACCGAGAATATCATTGGTCTTCTCGTCGGCCACTACTTTGACGAAGCCGTCCCGACTGCCGTATACTAGCGATTTTCCGATAGCTTGAAAAGGGAACTTCCCTGTCTTCACCTGATGTCCACGCTCGCGGGCTTCTTGCTCCGTTAAGCCGACGCTTGCGGCTTCAGGACGTGTATAAATACACCGCGGAATCAGATGGTTAGGTACACTGTGAAAATCTTCGCCTGCCAGATGATGAACCGCCTGCAAACCTTCATGGCTCGCTGCATGCGCCAGTTGTAAGCCGCCGATGCAATCCCCAATGGCGTAAATATGTGGTTCATTCGTCTGCAAATGTTCATTAACTGAGATAAAGCCACGCTCTACGCGGATATCCGTATTTTCCAGCCCGATATTTTCCACATTTGCCTGACGCCCTACAGAAATGAGCAGTTTGGAAGCGCTGAGGGTTTCGGTTTCTTCCCCTTTTTGCACGTCAATCTGCACACCTTCCTCATCTTTGCCGTATGTTTTAGCCAGCACTTGTGAACCCGTCAGCACCTTGACACCACGTTTGGTTAACAAGCGCTGCATTTCACGCGAAACGTCTTCGTCTTCAGTGGGAATAAGTCGATTCGCAGCTTCAACCACCGTAACCTCCACGCCAAAATCATTTAGCATGGAAGCCCACTCCACGCCAATAACACCACCGCCCACGATAATCAGGGATGCTGGCAGCTCTTCCATCGTTAACGCTTCGTCACTGCTCAGAATAAATTCGCCATCTGGCTCTAGTCCGGACAGCACACGCGGGCGTGATCCTGTTGCAATAATGAGATGTGCAGGAACAATCGTTTCCATCTCACCATCTTCTAGTTCCACGGCAACTGCCCCGCTTTTTGGAGAAAATATAGACGGACCAATCACGCGTCCCTTACCGCTCAGTACCGTAATTTTATTTTTACGCATCAAAAATTGAACGCCCTGATGCAGCTGTTCCACAACGGCTTCCTTACGTTCCTGAACCTTGGGAAATACAAGCTGTGCTCCCGATGTCTCGATACCGTATTGTGCACTTTCTTTAATCGTGGCATATACTTCCGCACTGCGTAGCAAGGCCTTACTCGGAATGCAACCACGGTGCAGACAGGTTCCGCCAAGCTTGTCCTTTTCGATGATAACCACTTCTTTGCCTAGCTGGGCGGCACGAATGGCTGCTACATACCCCCCGGTTCCTCCACCCAAAATAGCGACATCACAATGTATAGTCATGTTTCTCCTCCATTAACAATTGATTATATATAGCTTATTGTACTCTCTTTATTTCACTGTACAAAATATAGCGTTTAGGCATAGGCAACAAAAAAGCTAACCCTTTAATCCAGATATCTTTCCATATCATTCATACAGTGCATCTCGTAATTTGGTAGACATCCTTGGACTTTGTGCTGATTTGGCTCGCAGCGCCTTGCGAAATGATTCATTTTGCTTGCGCAGAAAGTTCAGCTCTGTCTCCAGCTCAGTGATGAGTTCTAGAGCTTGCGGGCTGATCAGCCCTTGCTCCAGTAATGCTCCTTTTTTGGCACTATAATCCGTATTTTTTTCGTCCATGCCTTTCACTCTTCCCTTCATTCCACTACGCTTCACCATATCATGCCCGCGGCGGCAGAGCAATGACGACCACATTTACGTTTTAGGAATGGACATACAAAAACATGTCGAAAATCAATATATTTTCTCTAGTCTGTATACGGCTGGTTATGGTAATCTATAATGGCGTTTTCTTTCGGAGAAGAAGATTTACAGTGTTATGTACATGTTACAGAGAGGGGAATTCGCTTTGCCTACAGGACGAATTACGATTATTACAGGCCCCATGTTCAGTGAAAAATCCGGCGAATTGATTCGCCGCTGTCAAAAACTAATCCAATACGGGCATCGTAAAGTGGTAGCTTACAAACCCGCTGAAGATAACCGCTATGCCGAGGACGAAATAGTAAGCCGGATCGGATATCGGCTGCCCGCTATCTCTATCCCAAGAAAACTTACAGATGAGCTCGTTCAGCGTATTTTGCAAGAAACAAAAGATGCCGACGTGGTTGCCTTTGACGAAGTCCAGTTTTTCAGTCGTCACATTATGTCGCTTGTACAAGAGCTAGCTTATTGCGGCAAGCATGTAATTGCCGATGGGCTGAATCTGGATTATCGAGGCAAGGAGTTCGGCTATGTCGGTGGTCTGCTCGCCATGGCGGATGACATCGAGAAGCTGACTTCCTTTTGCGCTGTATGCGGTAGCTCGGAAGCAGTATTTACGCAACGTATGGTAAATGGTAAACCTTCCACTGTGGGACCTATTGTGATGATCGGCGACTCTGAGGCTTATGAGCCTCGTTGTCGAAATTGCTTTATACCTCCTCATAAAGTGAACTGCGATTAGTGGACAGATAGCTCGACAAGCTGCAATATGCCTACGTGAGTACCAGTGACTTTTTTCTTGCATTTTTTTGGAACGAATCGAACCATTGCCCCGTATATCCGGTTAAGCTGTACAAGTTTTTAGTTTTCGTTTGTATATCATGACCA
The DNA here is from genome assembly GCF_024213605.1 of Paenibacillus sp. CH40. Lineage (NCBI taxonomy): Bacteria > Bacillati > Bacillota > Bacilli > Caryophanales > Paenibacillaceae > Paenibacillus > Paenibacillus sp. CH40. The sequence goes on along the minus strand of NZ_JANAVQ010000001.1, from coordinate 869,462 downwards.
TGAGATTATCTGGGGGGACGGAATAATGAGTTTTTTTAACAAAATCTTAGCAAGCGCAGGAATCGGTTCAGCTAAAGTCGATACGCTGGTGGATCAAGCTGTATATGTGCCTGGGGAAGAACTTAGTGGCATCATGCGCATCAAAGGCGGCAAAATTGATCAGGAAATCGGTAAAATTGACATCGAGCTCAAGACTGAATATATCGTGGAGCACGATGATAAAAAAACTATCAGCACCTGCTGCATTGCACGGATTAAGGTATCTGACGGCTTTCAACTAGAACAAGGACAGGAGCTTGAAATTCCTTTTTCCTTCAGATTGCCGTTGGAAACTCCTGTTACTCACGCCAAACAGCCCGTCTGGCTGGAAACAGCATTAGATATTGGCATGGCTTTGGACCCGACCGATCGTGATTCACTCAAAATCGAGCCACATCCCTATATGAATACAGTGTTTGAGGCGGTTCACCTGTTGGGCTTCCGATTCCGCTCCTCCACCTGCGAACGTCATCCTAAGCTGGGACGCGGCGTTCCGTACGTACAGGAATTTGAATTTACGCCCGGATCAGAATATGCACGTGATATCGAGGAGCTGGAGCTGGTTATGCAGTTGGAACCCGAGGGTGTGCATGTGCTTGTAGAAGTAGACCGCAGGGGCAGAGGGTTATCTGGTTGGCTTGAGACTGCATTTGATATGGATGAGCGTCATGCCTGGTTGAGTTTAAGCCGGGAAGAGCTCTCCTATGGACCCGATCACATAGCGGATGCACTCGAGGAACTAATTGACAGGCAAATTAGATAACAATGTAAAATACAAACAAAAAACTCCTAACCAATTTACTACATCGGTTGGGAGTTTTTATTAATTAAAAGAATTCTTTAATGATGGTCCTCAATCGTCTGTATAGACTAAAGTGGCAACATATCCTGTCTTTCCGCCTTATGCTTACACTCTTTGCATACCCCATACAGCGATCCATTGTCATCCGCATAGAAGGTTAATTTGTCTTCTTTTTTACAAAAGGAGCATTTTTGCTTGCCTGTGCCCTGGATAGAGTCAGACAGTCCAAATCCAGTTTGGGCCTGAATACCTGCTGATTTTGTATTTGCGCGTGGACCGAAAGACACTTTAGACTTAGATTCATTACCGGTACGGGATTGTCGAGCGGACTTACGAGGACGAAATTCAACGACATTACTGCCCCGCTGTTCATTCAATTGTTTGTTGCTGCTGCGACTACGCCTTACTTTAACAATCCAACCCAATGCCACCAACAACACGCCGAAGAACACCCAAGTCAGACTATTCCACATGCTCTCATTCCCGCCTTTGCTTTAGAATCAATTGGGTTAATACCACTAGCCCGTTCAATGCGATGACTTAGCCTATAGCTTTATTCATTGAAATATACCCGTGTATACAGCCTCTGTGCTGTTCATCCGATTGTCTCCATATAAAAATCGTACCCTCCCGTGCAACATCTGACTCGCCTCTAACTGAGCATATTAGGTAAATCATCTTTTCCTGAGGAGTACATTGACCCGTTTTACAAATTGTACATCATCCTTTTGAAAAACGATAATATCCCCTCTATGAAGATCGTTCTCCTTATCATAATGCTTATCTACTGCCCAATGGTGAGAATAAAAATGGCCCAGATGGCTACATTACTCCCCTTGATAATAAAAATCAATGAATCTTTTCGTTAACGGATTAAACTTATCAAAGCGTTTGCGGTGCGGTAAAAAGCCTGACTTATGTACTTGTTCTGCTAGTGTTTCTACATGTTCAAATCGCTTGAAAAAGGGCAACGCGAAAGTGTAAATATCTTCAATAATCTCTTGGATCACTCGTTCTCTTTCAGCTTCTGTGGACACAAGGTAATCCCTGTTTTCCGTATATTTCTTGGTGAGAGTAATCAACTCACTGTGAAAACAAGCGCCAGTACTATACTTCTGTTTTATTCTTTTGGATTCTACGATAATATAAACTTTTAATGCACCATATTTAGTCGCACCAAAACTAATTTCAAATATAAATTCCTTGGTTTCTTTTTTCAAAACTTTTCTGCTTTTCAGATATTTAAAATCACTCAAAAATGGTGTAGCTATGATTTTGTCTATCGCTAACTGACGTAGTTCACTTGCTTTAAGTTCAGTCTTATTATCCATCATGTCACTCCAACCCAAAGAATTTCACACCATTATATCATATCGTTCCAATTACAGGCTCCTCATATCTCCACCCTTTAATCATAATATATTAATAAAAAATAGAAAAAAAGCCGCTCACAATAGAGCAGCTAGTCCCTCTGAAACATAAAAAGCAGTATACGAATTATACTTTGAATTTACCAATTTGCCCTTGCAGGTCTTCTGCCATTTTGGACAGATTTCTTGCAGAAGAGGCAATTTCCTCCATGGATGCCAGCTGTTCCTGAGTTGCGGCAGATACGTGTTGTGTCCCTGCTGCGGCTTCCTCAGCAATCGCTGAAATTTGTCTGACAAAACCAACAATCTCATCAGTACTTGCAGACATTTGTTCTGATCCGGCAGAAACCTCTTCAATTTCACTGGCCACTTTATTTACAGTTTCCTGAATTAATTCAAAGGATGCGCCTGCATTTTGTACAACTTCACGACCTGTCATGACATCCTTCCCGTTGGACGCTACCGCCTCAATAGCATGGGTAGTATCCTTTTGAATCAATCCCACAAGCTCCGTAATTTGTTGAGCAGAATGTGCCGATTGTTCAGCCAACTTGCGAACTTCGCCTGCAACTACAGCAAATCCGCGACCATGTTCTCCTGCACGGGCCGCTTCAATCGCAGCGTTCAAGGCAAGAAGGTTGGTCTGACTAGAAATATTGGTGATAACATCAATGATCTTGCCAATTTCGTCTGAGCGCTCTCCCAATCCAGCCATGAGATCTGCCAATCCATTCATCGAATCATTTACGGCATTCATCTGCGTAACTGCCTGTTGAATCATCTGGTTACCTTCAGCCGATTTATGGGCCGCATCTTGCGCAGATGCGAATACATTTTGCGCGCGGATGGCGATTTGCTCAACACCGATAGACATTTCCTCAATAGCTTGGGACGATTTCGTCACCATATCTACCTGGTCTCCTGTTCCAGTAGCTACTTCTTGCACCGTTTCGGTTATTTGTGCAGACGCTTGGCTATTTTGCTCTGCGCTGGCCGTCAATTCTTCTGAGGAAGTGGTTACCAACTCAGTCGTCTTACTCACAGATTGAATCAGTTCACGAAGGTTCTCAACCATGACATTGAAGGAATGTGCCAACGTACTGATCTCGTCCTTGCCCTTCACAATGATAGCCTCACTTGTAAGATCACCCGATGCAATACTTTCAGCAGCACGACTGATTCGCAAGATAGGTTTAGAAATAATTTGGGCTATGATGATTGCCATGATCAATGCTAATATAACGGCTGCTATACTCAAAACGATGACCAATTGTCTCCCTGAAATAAAGTTGTCAACAGCTTCCTTCGTAGTCTGTTTAGATCCATCTGCATTCAATTTAATGAGCTGACTGATCATATCGTTTGAACTATACCATAACTTATAGGACTCTTGATGAAGGATGCTTGATTGAGTGTAATCATTAGCTTTCCCCGCTTCAATCATTTCTGGCAACTTATTCAAATACTCCGTATAATTCTTGGAGAATTCTTCATACATTTCACGTTCTTTAGGGGTAGCAATTAAGTTTTCGTATGTTTTTCGGCCGTCCTCAACCTTTTTTAAAACCTTATCATATTCGGCCTGAACCTTCTTCATTTCCTCTGGGTCACGCTCTACAATAATGTTTAATGAAATCCGCTCTACATCAGATATATCACCATTTAGGGTCCCCAGGATGGTCACACTTGGCATCCAATGGCTATCAATTGCCATCGAAGTGTCGCCTAAATTTTTCATTTTTGAGATAGATGTTGTACTAATGACAATCAATAATATTATTACCGCAAGAAAACCCAATATCAATTTTGTTCGAATGTTAAATTTCATATATTCGCTCCTCAGTTCTCTTTATATTAGATACTATATCGACAAGAAACGACACATTGTTTATATCAAATTTAAAGACAATTTCAGAACTGTTTACTAAAGGAAAATTTTTCATTGTGAAAGTTAGTGCAACTGATTCAGGTTTATTTTATAAACAGTGTGAAGGGTATTATGTCTCATAATTCCCAATGGATCTGCCATTTAGCGAGGGAGATGCTGAAAATCTTTATTCACTCATTCCATCAAACTTAAAAAAGGATACCCAAAAACGGGTATCCCTTTATGTTTTACTTCCTAGCAATCACCATAAATCGTTCTGAATTTGTCCTTATTCCTAATTCGGTTTGATTGTCCAAAATAAATTGTTGGAGTATTTGAAAATCAATTTCTTCTTCTCCGAAGTTAGGAATAATTGGTGTGTGTTTCAAGAGAAATATTAAGTCTGCAGGAGTCTGATAATATTCGGTTGCATTGAATTCAAATGACTGTATGTCCTTAAAGCCCGCGTCACTTAATTCGGTAATATATTGAGCTTTTAACGAGTCTTTCTTAGCACCCCATGCCTGTCCTCTTCCAAACGCTTCTTTAATATTTAATTTGTCGTTTTCACTTACTTGCTGTGTCAGGAACATACCACCCTTTACTAACACCTTTGCTATTTCTTTTGCATAAAAACAAGAATGTCTAGAAGAGATTACATTAAAGAAATTCTCAGGAAAATTTAGATTTTCAGCATCCATCTGGAGAAAACGAACATTTGCTATGTCTGATTCAGCAGAATTCTTGGTTGCTGTTTCAATCATTCCAGTGGAATGGTCAATCCCAACTAGAAGTAATGCAGAGTCTGCTATTGATAAAATTGCTTCCCCGCCGCCAGTACCGATGTCAAGCAATATATCGGATTTCTTGCATGTCTTCGCTACTTCATTGTAGAAGTCCCATTTTACTCCTTCGGAGATACATTTCACATGGCTGAAATTCCAGCCGTTGATTTTTCCAATCTTATTATAAAACTCTTTATACTCTATTGAATTCATTTTCTTTCCACCTTCCAATTAAGGATAAATACTACGGGATAGCAGACCGATATCATTCAGTATTTTAACAACTTTCTCCCTTAATAAAACGATCACTGATAGCATGAAAATGATGATAATTGAAGAAAACTTTAAATTGTCCAATTGAAATTCAAAATCGTTCATAAAAAATACCGCTCCTTTACTGGTTCTTGGAAGAACCAATAAATAGGCGGTATTAGTTGTCTACTATTCAGAAGTTTATCGGATCGGGTCGGCAGTTTTAGAAATTAGTAGCCATCCCTGCAATTATCATTGATAAACGTAAAAGCACAAAAATCCCTTGCTTTCTCAATCATTCTGATCCTTTCAGGACACCTTGTTCTCAATTCTCAGCTTATCTGCTACCATCGCTATAAATTCACTATTGGTTGGTTTGGACTTACTGATATTAATGGTGTACCCGAACAGGTGTGAAATGCTGTCGATATTTCCACGGGTCCATGCTACCTCGATAGCATGACGAATGGCGCGTTCTACGCGAGATGCCGTCGTTTTGAACTTTTCGGCGATTGCCGGATATAACGTTTTGGTGATGGCTCCCAAAATTTCGATATTATTGTACACCATCGTAATGGCTTCGCGTAAATATTGATAGCCCTTGATGTGAGCTGGTACACCAATTTCATGTATGATGGCCGTGATACTGGCATCTAGGTTTTTCGTCTTACCCATAGGTACAACGTTGGACCGCATGGATGAAATGGTCACCGGACTGCTGCTAACTAACTGCGGCCCCACTAATTGGCGAACACGGTTAGCCAGCACTTCCATGTCAAACGGCTTCAAAATATAATAAGATGCCCCGAGCTGTACGGCCCTCTGTGTAATATTTTCTTGACCGAATGCAGTCAGCATAATGATTTTCGGCTGTGGAGTCAGGTTCATTTCTCTTAAACGCTCCAATACACCGAGACCATCCAGATGAGGCATAATAATATCTAAAATAAGTACATCAGGTATGTTGCGGGATTCTGCGATGCGTTGGAGCACTTCTTCGCCGTTATAGGCGATTCCTGTAACTTCCATATCCTCCTGATCGGAAATATATTCAGCAAGCAAATTCGTAAATTCCCGGTTGTCATCAGCCAACAATACCTCAATTTTTTGCAATGTACTTCCTCCTCATTGAGTGATATTCCATTGTGATATCTGTTTACAGTATATAAATATTTCTTGTCGGAGTATATGATTTCGACATCGAATTATGAATTCCTTCTGTCGAAAATTATTTTTATTTATTTTTTTTATAGTTTCTATTATAATTGATTCTTTATCTTGCAAATATGAGTTATTCCCCTGCTTTTCGACAAAAAAATCTTAAGGCCACTAGCTCGCCTTAAGATTAGAAGATGATTTCAAGCTTACGTTATTCTGCATGATTCCTGCATCGCGCAGCATCCATTCGATAAAACAACCGTAACCTGATTTAGGATCATTCACAAATACATGTGTCACAGCCCCGATAAGCTTACCATTTTGAATAATCGGACTACCGCTCATTCCTTGCACGATTCCCCCGGTCTTATCCAGCAGTTTTGGATCTACAATGCGAATCACAAGTCCTTTGGTTGCTGGTTTGTCCTGCTGAGAAATGTGTACAATTTCCGCCTGAAACCGCTGAATTTGTTGACCTTCCAGTACAGTCAAAATTTCTGCAGGTCCTTCTTTTACTTCATCCGCAAGAGCCACCGGAATAGGAGTTGAATACAATCCATATTGCGGCTCATCTGACATTTTTCCAAAAATTCCGAAATTCGTATTTCGTTCAATATTTCCTAATACCCGATGATCTTTGAGAAAATGAGCGCGTTTTTCTCCTGGTTCCCCACTTTGACTTTTCGCAATTGACGTCACATTGGACTGCACAATCTCTCCGCTCCCCACGACAATAGGGGTTTGGGTATTCATATCGGTAATTACGTGGCCCAATGCCCCGTATACACCCTGGTCCGGTGCGTAAAACGTTAATGTACCTACACCTGCAGCCGAGTCTCTAATGTACAACCCAAGCCGCCACGCTTTATCATCTTGATCATATGCTGGTGTTAACTTCGTGGAAATCGTCTGCTCTCCTCGACAAAGTGTAATGTCGAGCGGCTTTTTATTCTTACCTGCTTCGTCTACTACCTCAGCAACCCTTGCCAGGCTATTGAGTGGTTTGCCGTTCATGTGTGTAATCCGATCCCCTAGGCGAATCCCCGCTGTTTCACCAGGTGACACCTTACGATCATTACTTTCCTGAATGATATGGTGACCGACGACAAGCACTCCTGAAGATTTTACTTTGACCCCAATCGTCTGCCCCCCCGGGTATACTTTTAAATCGGGAACTACACTTTCTTGGGTTGTCCTCATGCTTTTAGAGCCGAACAAATCCAAAGAAGCTTGTGGAGGCAGCGCAGCTTGCACATGCTGAGCGTTACCGATAGAACACATAAGAAAAACAAGCAAAAGACCGAGCAATTTGATCCTGGAGTAAAAATTCAATGGCTGTCACGCTCCCTTTGCTTCTTTCGCTTGACGAGTAAAGGTGGTCGCCAATTGCGTACCTATAAGGTAACCTTGCCCCCAGGCTTTTATAACTGTTAAACATTACGCCAGCCGCTCTTTTCAGGCTTTCTTTCCTTCCGCCAAATTCAGCATTTCCTGTGCGTGATGCAAAGTTTTTTCGGTAATTTCCACGCCGCCCAGCATCCGTGCCAATTCCTTGACACGCCCGTCCTCCGTAAGTCCCTCAATTTGAGTCATGGTCCGTCCATCATGGACATTTTTCTCAATAAGGTACTGATGATCTGCCATACATGCCACCTGTGGCAAATGAGTAATGGAAAAGACCTGACAAACGGAAGATAAACGATATAGCTTCTCGGCAATGGATTGAGCTGCACGACCACTCACCCCGGTATCCACCTCGTCAAAAATGAGTACTGGAATTTGATCATGACGCGCAAAAATACTTTTCATCGCCAACATGATACGTGATAGCTCACCGCCTGAAGCGATCTTACCAAGTGGACGTAATGGCTCACCTGGATTGGGGGATATAAGAAATTCCGCATTATCAATGCCCTGCTTGGTAGGTCTTACCTTCAGACCTTTATACTCATATCCGCGTGGATCTTCAATTGGATCAATGCGCACCTTGAGTGACGTTCTTTCCATCTGCAGGTCTTTTAACTCCTGCTCCACTTGCTCTGCAAGCTCTTCAGCACAAATTTCGCGTGCTTCTGTAAGCTCTTCCGAAATCTCAAGCAAATCGGAAAGCAACTCATCCCGTTTTGCAATGAGCTGCTCCAACCGCTCATCTTTATTTTCCAGCAGATCGGTTTCCTGCTCGATACGGCTATAGTATTCCAAAATCTGCTCTATACTATCACCATATTTTCGCTGTAATCCGGTAATTTGATTCAAACGTTGCTCCACTTCATGCAGCTTACCTGGATTAAATTCAATATCCTCACGATAAGAACGTAATTGGAATGCTGCGTCCTCCAACTGGTAAAAAGCAGACTGAATCTGCTCCGCAATGGGCTGAAGGCTTTTGCTGTCATAGCTTTGGACATCGTTTAATCTGGACAACACGTTATTGATCGTATCCAGTCCACCTCTGCCGCTTAGCAGTTCGTATGCTCCTGATATCCCATCCATCATTTTCTCACTATGGGATAGCTTGACCCGTTCCTCTGCCAATAATTCATCTTCTCCCAATTTCAACTCCGCCGCAGCGATCTCTTCTAATTGAAATCGGTACATATCCAAAAGCTGATAAGCCTTTTGACTGGAGCTTTGCAGTTCTCTTACTTCTTTTTCCGCTTTGACAAAAGCATTGTAACGCTCCCGATAAAGCGTTTTGACCGGACCGATGACCGAATCACCGAACGTATCCAGCAGCGCCAGATGGCGATCTGCACGTAGCAGGCTTTGATGCTCATGTTGCCCGTGGATATTGACGAGTTGCTCACCCACCTCACGCAGCATCGTTAAATTAACCATCTGGCCGTTAATTCGCGAAGAGCTTTTCCCTTGAACCGTAAGTTCGCGACGAATCAGCAAATGCTCCTCTGCATTAGCCTTAATCCCTTGTTCCTCAAGTGTATTCCAAACTGGATGTTTTACCGGCAGTTCAAATAAGGCTTCCATCTCTGCTTTATCACAACCGTAACGCACTAAATCAGCAGAGCCCCTACCGCCTGCAATCAGCCCAAGTGCATCGATAATAATGGATTTACCAGCACCTGTTTCCCCGCTCAACACATGAAACCCTTTATAAAAATGAACATCGACGGCCTCTACAACCGCCAAATTCCGTATAGACAATGTGACCAGCATCGTTCTTTCACCTCTATGATGTACAAATTAAAACGCCTAATATACGTAGCCATTATAATTAGGAAATGTAGCCCATAAGACGATTCACGATAGCTTCGCTGTTTTCTTCCGATCGGCAAATAATCAAAATGGTATCATCCCCGCTAATCGTCCCCATGATCTCGGACCATTCAATATTGTCCAATAAAGCAGCAATCGAGTTGGCTGTTCCCGGCAGGCATTTCATCACAATCAGATTGGTTGTGTAGTCAATATGCAAAAAGTTATCGACCAACGTACGTTTCAGTTTCTGGGCCGGATTGTAACGTTGATCTGAAGGCATCGAATATTTATATCTGCCATCGTCCATTGGTACCTTGATGAGCAGCAACTCCTTGATATCACGCGATACGGTCGCCTGCGTGACCTGAAAACCAGCCTTACGCAATGCTTCAACCAGATCATCCTGCGTCTCAATCTCATGTTGTGAGATAATTTCCCTAATTTTAATATGTCGTTGACCCTTCATATAATCCTCCTATGGATTAACCTTCATATTCCTCTTCTTCGAGGTCTTCCACTAATGTAATAAGGCGAATACTTCGCTCGTCCGTATCAACGTACAATACACCCGCGCAACCCGGATAGAGCAATAAGTACGGCATGAGCCTGTCCCTTAAATCAGGACCACTCCACTCCATTGGTTTCTTCCGGCGTGACGTTTTGACCATATATGTCGAACCGTTTCGTACAGCCACGTAGTCTATAAACAAACGGCTATACACGGTATGTCCATTCACTTTAAAAGCAAGCGGTATTTTCATCTTCCCGCCCACTACTTCATAGCCTGCTTCTTCGAGTAGGTCTGTGGCAGGTCCTTCGTCCAAGTCCTCGTTAATCGGTATCGTCTTTAGCACAAGCGGCTCTGGCTCCTTCAACCAGGCACGTAGGCTATACAAAGCCCATATCCCTAATATCACCCCGATCACAGCGATGATAACCGTATCATATCTTGTGTCCATGGACCGATCACCTCAAGGACATATTCTAGGACAAGATGTAAAATCCCTTTTCCTTTGTACATCTCATTATAGGCGAACGTGAGTTCTATAATCAATCCCTCACACCAAAAAGAGGTTCCCTTAAGTTCACAGAACTCATGGAGAACCCCTGAATGTTACTTACGCGATGGACCATTATTAAAAGTCTGACCTGCTTCCTGAACGGTACGTTCAATCAGTGGTCTGAAATCCATCTTCTCCAGCTGCGATTCTGCAGGAGGAAGCCCATCCAAACGCCAATGCGCTAAAAATTCAATATTGCCTTCTCCACCTGTAATAGGCGAATAAGCCAAACCTTGCAGCGTAAGTCCAAGCTCATGTGCAAACATCAGAATGGTCTGCAACACTTCTTTATGCGTAGCAGGATCACGGACCACACCGGATTTTCCGACCTTTTCGCGTCCAGCTTCGAATTGCGGCTTGATTAAAGCTACAATATCAGCAGGTTGATGCAACAAGGCAAGCAACGGGGGCAAAATAATACGTAATGAAATAAAGGAAACGTCAATACTAGCGAAATTCGGCACGGAACCATTCAAATCCGCGGGTGTCATATATCTGAAATTCGTTTTCTCCATTACGCATACTCGTTCATCATTACGAAGGGACCAATCCAGCTGGTTATAACCCACATCAATGGCGTATACGTATTCAGCTCCATGCTGAAGCGCACAATCCGTAAAACCTCCAGTGGACGAGCCAATATCCAGCATTGTCCTGCCCTTCATATCCAGCTCAAATTGACGGATGGCCTTCTCCAGCTTCAATCCTCCACGGCTTACATACGGATGCACCGAACCCTTAACTTTAAGCTCGCTGGCGCGTGGTACCTTCATCCCCGCCTTCTCGATCCGTTCGCTGTCCGCCAGCACTAGCCCAGCCATAATCGCAGCTTTAGCTTTTTCACGGCTTTCAAAAAAGCCTTGTTCTACAAGTAATACATCAATGCGTTCCTTCGGAACAGACATGTTAATCTCCCTTTAGGCAGCCAGGCTGCTCTTGTCATACTTTTTATAAACGTCATGGTCTTCACTTCAAGTTACCCTATACGGATTGTCCCATGCCATATGCTGGCTCAGCAGCCCATTTACGCAGCTTTAAGCATACATCTTCAATGGTAAGACCTACTTCAGCACGCTGCTCTTTGATGGAGCCATGCTCCACGAACAGATCGGGAATCCCCATTAGGCGCACCTGTGCCTCTTGTATTTCGGCTTTAGCGTAAAATTCCAGTACAGCGCTACCCAAGCTTCCTGCTTCAGAAGCTTCTTCCAATACGATCAGCTTCGTATGCTGACGAGCCAGCTCACGCAACATATCCTCGTCCAAAGGCTTCAGGAAACGGGCATTCACGACGCCCACTTGCAAACCTTCCCGTTTCATCGCCTCCGCAGCCTCTGTCGCCACCTGGAGCATCGGTCCTGATGCGATTACAGCAAAGCCCTCGCCTTTACGCAGGAGCTCCCAACTGCCGATGGGAATAGCCTGTAATTCTTTATCCATCGGCACGCCAACCACATTAACACGCGGGTAACGATAAGCAATTGGACCATCTTCATAGTCGAGCGCTGTTTTCATCATATGGCGTAGCTCGTTCTCATCCTTTGGCATCATAAGCACAAGATTCGGGATATGACGCAAGAATGCCACATCAAACACGCCATGATGAGTTTCCCCGTCAGCCCCAACAAAACCTGCACGGTCAATCGCGAACATTACGTTCGCATTATGACGACAGATATCATGCACAATCTGGTCATAAGCACGCTGCATAAAAGTGGAATACACCGCAAACACCGGCTTCATCCCTTCCATTGCCAACGCAGCACACATGGTAGCTGCATGCTGTTCAGCAATGCCGACGTCAATCATACGGCTAGGAAACTCTTTACTAAACGGTACCAATCCTGATCCGCCAGGCATAGCGGGGGTGACCGCAACGATGCGCTCATCCTGCTCAGCCAGCTCAATCAACGTTCGACCGAAAATTTCCGTATACATCGGATTACCTACAGCTTTGAGTACCTGACCCGATTCAATTTTGTAGGGACTGATTCCATGCCATTTGTGTGAGTCTGCTTCCGCAGGTTTATAGCCCTTGCCCTTGGTGGTTACGACATGCACCAATACAGGGCCAGTGACATTATCAGCCTGCTGGAAGGTTTCGATTAGCTTCGGCAAATCATGTCCGTCCACTGGACCGAGATACGTAAGTCCCAGTTCCTCAAACAGTACACCAGGCACCATCATATATTTAAGACTGTCCTTGACACGGCCAGCCGATTTGGCAAGTTTACCGCCGATCGCGGGTATTTTTTTCAGCAAAACTTCCAGCTCATCTTTTGCTCGCAAATAATGACGGTCCGAGCGGATTTTACTCAAATAATTATGCATGGCCCCTACATTAGGTGCTATGGACATTTCGTTGTCATTCAGAATGACCATTAAATTTTTGCGCTCATGACCGATATGATTCAACGCTTCGAAGGCCATCCCCCCAGTCAACGCTCCGTCTCCGATCATTGCAATGACTTTATTGTCCTCGCCCTTCAAATCTCGAGCCAAGGCCATTCCCATTGCTGCCGACAGAGAAGTGCTGCTATGACCGGCTTCCCAAACATCATGCTCGCTCTCACTTCTTTTTACAAAACCACAAAGTCCATCACGCTGACGAAGTGTATCAAAACGGTCCATTCGCCCTGTCAATATTTTGTGCACGTAGGCTTGGTGCCCAACGTCATAAATCATCTTGTCCTTTGGACTGTTATAGCAATAATGCAGGGCGATCGTGAGCTCAACCACTCCCAGATTCGATGCCAGATGCCCCCCAGTCACGGACAGCTTCTCAATCAAAAAGCTCCTGATTTCCTCGGCTAGAGAAGCCAACTCCTCAACCGACAGTGATTTCAGATCGCCTGGTTGCTTTATGTGTGGAAGCAGCACGCATATCTCCCCGCTTTCCTTCAAGTTTGTGTGTAAAGTTAACAAGTATTATATCACACTTTTTAACTGTGCTTAAACGCAGACAAGTCAAAACAGCTCTAACGCAACTAATGATCACGCTTCATCAGGTAATCCGCTATCTCCAGCAAACGAGAAGAATCGGGAATACCGCTCTCTGTTATCACTTTTTTAGCAGATGCGGTGAGTTCCTCCACCTGCCGCAAAGATGCGTCCATACCAATGAAATACGGATAGGTAACCTTCTCCTGCTCAACATCACTTTGCGTTTTCTTACCCATTTTGCTCTCATCGCCTATGAGGTCCAGTATATCGTCCTGTATCTGAAAAGCCAGCCCCAAGTCTCGTCCAAAGCGGCGAAGCGCCTCTAATTGACTCTTGTCCGCCCCACCAATCCGTCCACCTGCCAAGAGCGAGAAAATAATCAAATCAGCAGTTTTATGAAGATGGATATATTCCAGTTCCTCGATCCCCGTCATCCCTTGCTCGCCTGACATATCGGCGACCTGTCCGCCTACCATGCCCCGCGCGCCACTCATTTCGGACAAATCCTCAACAATGGACAACAGCGAATCGGATGAAACACCGTGACGTCGTCCTGCTTGCACAATGCTGTAAAAGGCATGGGTCAACAAAGCATCACCCGCAAGGACGGCAACCGCCTCGCCGTATACCTTATGATTCGTCAGCTTACCTCGCCGATAATCATCATCATCCATGGCTGGCAAGTCGTCATGAATGAGAGAGTACGTATGTACCATTTCTACCGCACATGCCACTGGCAACGCAGCTTCCCTGCTTCCACCGAATGCTTCAGCAGCAGCGATCACAAGCAGAGGCCGCAGCCGTTTTCCGCCTGCGGTGAGTGAATAATTCATAGATTCTCGAAGAACATCGGGAATGTTCCAATCGGCCGGGAACTGCTCGGTCAGTGCAGACGAAACCGCATCCGCCGTCCCGGTCAAATATTCCTTGAACGACGGTCTATTCAAGCCCTTCACCGCCGTTTTCATCTAATCCGCCGCCAAAAGGCTTCTTGCGCAAATCTCCATCCTCTTCCACGATCATTTCAATTTTACGTTCAACCTGCTCCAGCTTTTGACTGCAAAGCTGAGACAGCTTCATCCCCCGCTGGAACAAATCAATGGCTTGCTCCAGAGGAACGTCCCCATGCTCCAGTTGTCCGACAATTTCTTCAAGAGCGGCCATAGCCGCTTCAAAATTCAATTCCGTTTCATTCGCCACCGTGCTTCGCGTCCTCCTTCATTCCCCATACTTGGCAGTCCAACTGCCCATCACTCACTTTAATCTTGATGGAATCTCCCGGCTGTACGTCTTTGAGCGACTTAATCAGCCGTTTCTCCTGCTCATCGTATACCAAGCTATAGCCTCGGGCCATGACTTTGAGTGGGCTCAGCGCATCCAGCTGACGAATTCCCGTGTGCAACTGCTGCCGTCCCGTTTTCGTAATAGCACGCATCGCAGACTCCAGCTGACGTTGCGCCATATCCGTCTGCTTGCGTGCCGAACGAATTTGTTCACGCGGATTAAACCGCTCTAGTACCTGACGCATACGTCCATTCTTTTCTGCGTTTAAGCGTGAACGGTTACCCACTGCGCGGATTAGCCGCTGATGCAGCATGTCCATTCGCTCTGCATGCTGTAGCATATAGCGGCGTGGGTGCAGCAGGACTGGTGAACGCTGAAGTCTCGCCAAGCGTTCGCGGCTGGTTTCCAGCCGCTGCCGGAGGGCGTTGCGCAGGCGTTGCTCACGCTGGAGCAGCTGATCCCGTAGCTCTGCCTGATTAGGCACAGCCAACTCAGCTGCTGCGGTTGGCGTTGCTGCACGCAAGTCAGCCACAAAATCGGCAATGGTAAAATCCGTTTCGTGTCCAACTGCCGAAATAACCGGAATGACCGATGCGTAAATGGCGCGCGCAACCGCTTCCTCATTAAACGCCCACAGTTCTTCCAACGAGCCACCTCCCCGTCCGACGATCATCACCTGAACCTCTTGCATACGATTCATAGCTTCAATTGCCTTAACAATCGAGGGTGCAGCACCTTTTCCTTGTACAAGCACAGGATACAACACAATTCCAGCCTGCGGGTATCGCCGTTGAAGGGTCGTAATAATATCACGCACAGCCGCTCCGGTCGGTGACGTAATCACGCCAATGGTTGCCGGATGGGCAGGGAGATTACGCTTACGAACAGTATCAAACAGTCCCTCTGCATCCAGCTTTTGCTTGAGCTGTTCGTAAGCCAAATAAAGGCTTCCTATACCATCAGGCTGCATTTGAGTCGCATAAAACTGATATTGTCCATCTCGTTCGTACACGGATACGTTTCCCCGGGCAATAACACGCGTACCTTCTTTCGGTACGAAGGGAAGCCGCTGATTATGGGTTGCAAACATAATCGAACGTATGCGGCTCCCCTCATCCTTGAGCGTAAAGTACATGTGACCACTCGAATGATGCGTAAAATTAGAAATTTCCCCGCGTATCCATACATCAGACAGCACCTGATCCGATTCCAGTTTCATCCGGATATAACGATTCAGGTCCTTTATAGAGTAAATACGTTGTTCCGCCATAGGCAGCTGCCCTTATGCCAAACCGTGCGACCGCTTGGCCGCTACAAGCGTATTTTGCATCAGCATCGTAATCGTCATCGGGCCTACTCCGCCGGGAACAGGCGTAATCGGACCAGACACTTGCTTCACGCTCTCAAAATCAACGTCCCCCGCCAGCTTTCCGTTCTCCAGACGGTTCATCCCCACATCTATCACAACTGCTCCGGGCTTCACGAACGAAGCATCAATAAAGTTGGCTTTGCCGATCGCAACGACTAAGATATCCGCTTGTCGACTTAGATCCCCGATATTCGCTGTACGGGAGTGGCACATCGTAACCGTAGCATTTTCACGTTGCAACAATAAAGACACTGGCTTGCCTACGATATTACTGCGACCAATAACTACCGCATGTTTACCAGCAATCTCCACTCCAGCACGCTTGATTAACTCAATGACTCCAGCAGGAGTACAAGGCAATAGACTATCGTCACCGATGACCAAATTCCCTACGTTCACCGGATGGAATCCATCTACATCCTTCTCCACTGCAATTGCGTCAATGACAGCTTTTTCATGAATATGCTTTGGCAATGGCAGTTGAACCAAAATCCCATGGATAGTACTTTGATGGTTCAGCTTGTCCACTAGTTCCAGTAATGCTTCCTGCGAAGTATCTGCTGCCAACCGGTGAACCTCTGAGTAATAGCCGAGATCATGGCACGCCTTTTCCTTGTTTTTAACATACACCTGCGAAGCGGGATCTTCGCCTACCAATACAACAGCCAGTCCCGGTTGAAAGCGGTGCTCTTTCAGACGAATGACCTCTTGCTGAATGCTTGCGCGAATATCCTGAGAGATTTGTTTACCATCAATGATCGGTGCTGACATGTTTAACCACTCTCCAACCTGATTCAGTAGTCTCTACTTAAAAACGTGCTTTCAATTGCTCCAGTTCTTGAATTACTCGTCCCAGTACACCATTAACAAATTTACCGGATTCCTCGGTACCAAAGTGCTTCGACAACTCAATCGCTTCATTAACAGCTACCTTGGCCGGAACATCCTCACGGAAAATCATCTCATATGCCGCAAGTCTCAAAATTTGACGATCTACACGTGAAAGTCTGCTGATCTGCCAGCCTTTAAGATAATCCACCAACAGCCCATCAATGGCTTCCTTGTGCTCCCACGTACCCCGCACATGCTCTAAAACATACGCTCTTAACACTGCCGCGTCTTTAACGACAACTTCCGCTTCGTTTTCCTCAGCGGCTTCCTGAAGCAACATGTCCACGGCTGCTGCCGCATCCACTTCATTCATTTCCATATGGTACATACTCTGTACCGCTAATTCCCTCGCCAGACGTCTTTTCATGCCCTGCCTCCTACGCTTGCCTATATCTATTTTTCATTCTAACCAATTTCCACAAAAAAACCTGTGAACGCATCCTCCAAAACGTTGGGCGCAAAGAAGCTACAGCTCTATTTTGGAGAACACGTATCACAGGGTTCATTTAAAAGGACGCCAACGCTGCGACAACCAATCGCCCCATTCCTTCCAAGGGAGAAATGAACCAAGCGCTGAATCGCTACGTCTTCCTAGCGTATATCCGATGAACACCATCAATGCAAAGAACAACATATTCCAAAAGCCTGCCCACAAATAAATAAAACCGAAAAAAATACCAGCCGTGATCCCCATGATCCGGCCCTTGTAACTTCCCCATATTTCTTTCCAGGGCATCAGGGAAAATCACCTCTATTCCACACGACTCTTAAAGCTGGGTGACTGAGAAACATTAGCGATGTACACCGACACATTGGACACAGGAATTCCTGTAATTTCTTCCACATGATCGTGTACCCCCTTTTGTACCTCGGAGGTTAACACCGGAATGGAGCTTTCCCCGTCTACAACCGCCCGAATCGTAATATCAAGTCCCGATTCCAACACGCGAACGCGTGCTTTCAAATCCTGCATCCCGCGAAATCGGGAAGCGGCTTTGAGGCACAGATTTTCAATGGTGTCCACTGAAATCTGAATGTCACCATATTCTGTTCGTTGATCAATAGAATGCTGTACGGTTTGGTTCCGTCGAATAGAGATATAAAAAAAACGAAGACTCAATAACAACAGAACCCCTGCAATAATCAGGCTGGTAAACCACACCACTCGCTCATCCTCAATACTTAAAACATACGGAATGGCCCCGCTCAGGAGGAGGATGGCGAGAATGGAAATAATTCCGATACTTAAGCTGTACAAGAACAGCAGAAGTCTGTCCATAACTTTAGCCACGAAACGCACAGCCTCCTTAAATTAGAGTAAACCCTCGACCCATAAGGGTCGGGGGTTTGTACAAAGTATCGCTCTATTTAACCCGTCCGGCGCCCAGCACTTCCGGCTCTTCTACTTTTTCGGCATTTTTGAATTGAACATCATGAATTTGCACGTTCACTTCAACAACGTTAAGACCTGTCATGTTCTCAATCGAACGTTTAACATTATGCTGAATAGCAGCAGCCACCTCAGGCAGACGGTTACCGTACTCAATAATGACGGAGACGTCTACAGCAGCTTCACGCTGTCCGACTTCCACTTTTACACCTTTAGATAAATTTTTGCGGCCTAGCAGTTCGGCAAACCCACCAGCAAATCCGCCACTCATTCCCGCTACGCCTGGTACCTCAACGGTAGCCAGCCCGGCAATGACTTCAATAACTTCTGGGGCAATTTGAATCTCCCCAATTTCTGTACGTTCGAATTCGGTTGGCACTGTGCTCATACCTTCAACACCTTTCGGTCAAAATAAGTTTCATTCCAGCTTTGGATTTCAAAGCAGACATGCTCACTTATTATCCATACTATATCATTTGGCGTTCATTATGACAAACTGAGGAAATATACCGATTAAACTTCGTTTTCCTCCAAAAATTTAATATCAAAATCGCCTCTAATAAAGGTCGGATGCTCTAGCAAGCGCTGATGAAAAGAAATCGTTGTGGGTATGCCCTCAATAGCAAACTCAGACAAAGCCCGCTTCATTTTGGCAATTGCATCTTGCCGTGTAGGTGCCCACACAATCAGCTTGGCGATCATAGAGTCATAATAAGGAGGAATGCTATAACCTGGATATGCTGCGCTGTCTACCCTTACTCCAGGACCGCCTGGAGGCAGATAAAATCCGATTTTACCCGGTGCAGGCATAAAATTGCGATCCGGGTCCTCAGCGTTAATACGGCATTCTATCGCCCAACCATTGATGGTGACTTCTTCCTGCGTAAAGGAAAGCGGATGTCCTTCAGCGACAGAAATCATTTCCTTAATCAGGTCTACACCGGTAATCATTTCTGTTACGGGATGTTCTACCTGAATACGTGTATTCATTTCCATGAAATAGAAATTATTGTCCGGGCCGAGCAAAAATTCGAGAGTACCTGCACCAGAGTATTGAACGGCCAAAGCTGCACGAACAGCTGCCTGACCCATTTCTTCACGGACATCCTGCGATAGTACAGGACATGGTGCTTCCTCCAACAACTTCTGACGACGACGCTGAACAGAGCAGTCCCGTTCGCCCAAATGGGCAACATTACCATGCTTGTCCGCTATGATCTGTATTTCCACATGTTTCATACCGGTCAAATATTTTTCTAGGTACACACCCGCGTTGCCAAATGCTTTTTGCGCCTCCTGCTGAGCGGTAGTGATTTGCTGAATAAGGTTATCCTCATCTTCGGCGATACGAATACCTTTACCTCCGCCACCTGCTGTGGCCTTGATAATTACCGGATATCCGATATCACGTGCGATGCTGATCGCATCCTGCAAATCCTCAACCAGCCCGTCTGAACCCGGAATAACCGGAACTCCGGCATCCTTCATGGTCTGCTTGGCAACGGCTTTATCTCCCATTTTGTTAATGGCTTCAGGAGAAGGACCAATAAACGTAATATTACACGATTCGCAAATTTCAGCGAAGTCTGCGTTTTCCGCCAAAAATCCGTAACCTGGATGAATGGCATCACATTCAGTCAATGTAGCAACGCTCATCAGGTTCGTAAAATTAAGGTAGCTGTCCTTAGATAGCGTCGGTCCGATACAGTAAGCCTCATCTGCGAGACGCACATGTAACGAATCCTTGTCAGCTTCCGAATATACGGCAACTGTCGAAATATTCATCTCGCGGCAAGCGCGAATGATACGAACCGCAATTTCTCCACGATTTGCAATCAATACTTTTTGAAATGTCATGACTTTACCTCCCTGGGAGCAGTCTTGCCGAACCCTCAAAAGAGGGTTCAAACAAGCTTTTTACTCCGGTTTCACAAGGAACAATGGCTGGCCATACTCGACCAACTGTCCGTTTTCGGCCAAAATTTCCACAATTTCGCCCTTCACTTCAGCTTCCAGCTCATTCATCAGCTTCATCGCTTCAATGATACATACCGTTGTTTTTTCGCCCACTTTGCTGCCAATACTCACATACGGAGCCGTATCCGGGGATGAAGAACTATAGAAAGTGCCTACCATCGGAGATACGATTTTATGTAGATTGCTTGCATATTCCCTCGGTTCCCCAGCAGTTGCAGGTCCAACATCGGACTGTACTTGTGGATTTGGAATAACAGCTTGTGGTGCCACTGCATAAGTAGGTGTTGCCACAGGAGCCTGTACCGTAACGATCTCGCTTTTGCCAGGTTTTCGGATCAACAGGCGAGTTCCTTCATTTTCAATTTCAAGCTCATGCACAGACGTTTCATCCACCAGCTTGATCAATTCCTTAATCTCGCTTAATTTAAACATCTCTATTAATCACTCCTTCAGCATTTTGCCGGTTGCTGATTACATTGTTGAAACAGCTTTATGTATTATATCACAATCATTAAAAATAGAAAGAGCCCGGAATAATGCAGAAATCCGGGCTTTTTCGCGTTTTTTGTCTTATTGTGTAACATACTGGACACTGATCTTATCCTGCGTTACGTTCAGTTCCTTCATGACTTTATCAACAATTGTTACCGCTTGCTTAGCATCCAATTTTTCACTCAGAACCACTACTTTGTATTTATCAGCATCTTCCTCACGGACGACCGCATTGGCGAACTGCTGCTGAAGCTCTTCTTCAATTCCAGTAATTTTAGCCTGCTTATCTTCAAGTACATGTAATTCTTTTTGAGCCTCCGCGGCTTTCTTTGGTGTGCTGTCGTTCATTGCGGTAGTCAGTTCATCATTTTTCTTCTGATTTTCCACGTCCCGTTCCAGCAAATAGTTGTCAATCACAGCTGCTGCTGTAGGTTGGGCAGCTTGATCGGTTGCCACTTGATCCAGTACCTGCTGGTCGGTTTTGGCTGTAGAGGCTGCTTTGTCGTCACTTTGTGCTGTCGTGTCCGTTTTAGTCGCAGTTGTGTTTTGACCGGATGTCGCTGGTTCAGTAGTAGGGGTAGCTGCCGTATCTTTATCGCCTTTTGAGTTTTCTGTTGCTGGGTCAGTTGTGGAAGCCGTATCCGATTTTGTGGAAGTTGCTGATGCTCCATCAGTTACTTCTCCATTCGTCACTACTTCATTTACCTTCAGTTCGTTCAATTGTTCCTCTGCCTTCGTCGTTGCTTCCTGTGCGGCATCCTGCTTAACCTTGCTCACTTGCTCACTATCGGCTACTGGTGGATTGGCAGGGCTTGAGTCCTCCGTAAACAAATAATACGCAGACAGCACGACCATTAAACTCAGCATGGACACCAGCCAAACGGTTTGTCTTTTATTATTCATGTTCCGTCCTCCATATTCATAAATGGTTTAAAATATAAACTTCTTTGTTCTTAAATTCCAAATTACCCCTGTTTGCGCGGTACGACTGAAATTTTGTAGGAAGGTACATTTAGTCCCTTCTGTACAGCATCGACAATTAGCTGCTTCACTGTAGGGTTTTCTGCCCCCATAGCCACAACAAGCACTCCCCTCACCTGCGGTTTTACTTTTTTTGTCACAATCGGGGTGTGCTGGCCACCTGATGACTCATAGGTGACAATCTCGCCATCACGTGTATATTGAGTAGTGTGTCGCTGTCCGCCATTGGCGTCCGTCTCGTTGTTCTCTTCCTGCATGTCCTTTACATTGCGTTGAACGATAACTTCTTCGGTGGAATCTACCGTAACCATGACATCGACGGTTCCTACGCCAACAATCTGCTCCAGCATCTGTTTCATATTGTCCTCAAAAACCTTCTCGATCCCTGCAAAGGAACTTTCTTCACCTGTTGTTGTCTCTAACGTAGGCTCATTTTTCATCACGCCAGGCGGCTCACGGCCTACGTTTTCTGGATCAACCTTTTTCACATTAACGAATGAATTAAAAAGCATAATCGCTACACCGATAAGGCCGAGTATAAGCAGCCAACGAAATGAGTTGAATCTTTTCGCCCCATCCGCCCCTCCAGCCAGCCATTGCTCTAGCTTTTTCAGCCATTTGCTCATTTCTGCTCACCTCCTGTTACCATTCATGTGTTCCATCCTGCGAAGAAACCACCTGAACATTTTTGCTGTCTATCCCCCATTTTTCACGTAGAAGTCCTGTAATTAAGCCAAAAGCTTTCGTATCCGTTGGCTTTCCGTCCTCAGCAGTTTTATCAGGATTACGATCATCTTCTCGTGTTCCTTCATTAAGTTCTGAATTTTTTTTATGTGTCGGTTCCACACGAATATTCACTGTCTTTTCGGCTACAGGCTCCACCATTATCGGCTTGGCATCTGCACCAGGCGAGACGTCTGTGTTGTTCTTTTCTTTTTCTGGCTGCTGCTCTGCCAATTTGACCACTACCGACTGGACACCCGTTCCTGCCTCCAGCTCCGATTCCTTCTGTTGAATCTTTGCAAGGGTAACCTGGACCGACTGAATTGCTAACCCAGTATATTGTTCCAACTGTCCCTTCATTTCCTTAGCTACCTCTTTGCCGGCCCATTGCATGGAGCTTTGTTCTTGCTGTTGCTTCAACTGGCTGCCTTTTGCTAAAATCTCCTCCAATGTCGGTTCCCTCTTGCCTGTCTCAGCCTGACGTTGAAGATCCAATGCTCGCCCTAGAACCTCGGAGGGGCTACTACTCAGTAAGCGCACGACCGGAGACAGCAACGTCAGCAAAATAAGCAGGCTGAGAACGAGTTTTACATACCTTTCCATAGATCGGCTCGGTAAGATCATATCGACAAAAGAAGCCAGCAACACGATTAGCACCAGTTCCTTAAGCCAGCCTCCCAGCCATGTCACGTCACTCCCCTCCCCCCTTGTTGGTTTACATGCATAGGTTCACCTCATCATGACCGTCATATTGCCTGCTGCGAGCATGACTGTAATCGCAAGGAAGGACATTAATCCCACTGCCGCCAGCGCTGCGAAAACATAAATCATGCTCTTGCCGATTGCATCCAGACATTCCACGATAGGCGTATCACCCAAAGGCTGCATGATCGCTGCTGTCACTTTATAAATGAGAGCCAGTGTCAGAATCTTGAGGGCGGGAAAGGCGCACAGGAACAATATAATAATGACTCCTACCAGACCAATGGCATTTTTAACGAGCAGCGAAGCCGAAATGACTGTATCTGTCGCATCTGCCAACGCCTTGCCGACCACCGGAACAAAGCTACCCGTAATATATTTGGCTGTGCGGATCGTTAATCCGTCAGTAACTGACGAAGTCAAGCCTTGTACCGAAATGACTCCCAGAAATATGGTCAGCAGCACTCCCAGCACTGCTACTCCAGCGTTCCGCATCAGATCGGCTAGCTGGGTCAGTTTGTATTTACCCGTCAGCGAGTTGACCAAGTACAGCACAGCCGAGAAGAACAGTAGCGGGAAAACCAGCGTATGAATGACTGTTCCGACTGTGTTGATCATAAATACAATCAGCGGGTGGGTCACCGAAACTGTTACGACGTTACCCATCGAGGCTAACATGGTAAACAGCAAGGGCAACATTGCCATCATGAAGTGAATCATGCTATCAATCGCTTCTTTGGCATAACCAATCGCTACACTAAAGCTATTAATCGCCAGAATGATAATGACCATGTATACGATAGCGTAGGCCACTTTGCTGACCTGTTTGCTTTCAAAAGCGCTTTGCAGCGTTTCCAGCACCATACTCATAATGCTGAGCATGACGATGGTGACGAGCAACTTGGCATTTACTCGGATTTCATGGATGAAAAAATCAGCTATAGCGCTCAATACACCCTTTATGCTGAATCCTTCACCGCCTGGAAGCAGCATGTCCATGAAGGAAGGCGTTTTCTGATCAGGGAAAAATCCGCCGTATTCCTGCATGAGCCCGTCCCAATAATGTTCTACTTCATCTTTGGGCATTTGCTCCGCCTGCTGTCTGATCCATTCGTTAGTCGGTGTATCTGCAAAGAGGACCGCAGCTGAGGCACACCAAAGACATAGCAACAACATCGCAATTACTTTGAGACTCGGCATGCCCCCTAGCCTTTTCATGGCATCACCCCCTCAGGCGGGCATCAGCTTCAGAATGGTATCAATAATAATGCTGATAATCGGGATTGCGAGCACCATAATGAGTACCTTTCCAGTAAGCTCAATTTTGGAAGCAATCCCGTCTTGTCCTGCATCCCGAACGATTTGCGCTCCAAATTCAGCAATATAAGCGATACCGATTATTTTCAATACGGTTTTAAAATAGATCATATCCATGCCTGAAGACCGAGCCAGTCGCTCCAGTACAGAAACCACAGATCCGATCTTGCCAATCAGCAGCAAAAAAATGACGATTCCCGCAGCTGTTGCAATCAAAAAGGCAAACATCGGCTTCTGTTCCTTAATGACTAAAATGAGGACTGTGGCAATGAGGGCGAAGCCCACCACCTGAATGATTTCCATGTGTCCACCTACTGAAAAAGAAAGATAGATTTGATCTCTTGCAGAAGGTTATCCAGCATTCGCACCACCATGAACAGGACCACGACGAAACCGATGACCGTTACCCAGTGGGCCATGTCTTCTTTGCCCATTTGCTTTAATACGGTATGAATCATAGCGATAATAATGCCAATTCCGGCAATCTGGAAAATCGCGTTCACTTCTAAATTCATTCGAGCACCCCGCTAATAGATCAATATGACGATCAATGCTCCGATCAGCAGTCCCAGGCTCCTGCTCATACGCTCGTACCTCACCTGATCTGCCTGCGCCTGCGCTTCCTCATGGGATAACTGCTGGATGGTCAGCGCAATGTGCTTGATCTGGTCTTCACGGTCGCTGGTTCCAAGACTGTAAGCAAGCTGCCGCATCGCTTCCTTCTCGGCTTGCTTCATAGAGGAACGGCTCCACGAGTCTTCAATGGCTTTATGCAAGCTTTCTCTGGCAGTCAGGCCAAAAGAGGGGTGCATCCAGCGTGAGGCTTGCTGAAACAGAGTGCGCAGCGGCTCTCGCAAGGGCTCTCCTGTCTTGGCGAAAGCATCTGGTAGCGGAGACACCCCATAGGAAACCTCGGTGGTCAGTCTTTGCAGCGCAAGAATCAACTCCCTGATTTGCCGCGGCCTCATCGCAAACTGCCTTGCCCGCTGCCAGCCTGCCAGCGTAGCGGCCAGTATAACCAAGGCGGCACCCAGCAACTTAAGCATAGGAGATGCCCCCATTCTGCCCTTCTCCAGACAGTGTAATCCTGCGTTGCTTGGCATCTGCCAGCCGGAATGAGACGCCCCGGCTCGTCCGCTCCAGCATGACGTAGAGTTGAAACAGCTCTTGCCCTGTAG
Source organism: Paenibacillus sp. CH40 (assembly GCF_024213605.1). Classification (NCBI taxonomy): domain Bacteria; kingdom Bacillati; phylum Bacillota; class Bacilli; order Caryophanales; family Paenibacillaceae; genus Paenibacillus; species Paenibacillus sp. CH40. Next base: position 843,665 of record NZ_JANAVQ010000001.1, on the reverse strand, counting down.
TTAATCCAGCAAAAGCAGGCCGGGTCGCCATTTCAGCCACATCGCGACCATGTGCGGAAGCAATGACTGCAATGCCTGCATGAAGCGCTTCGCGCACCGCCTCCGCATCTTCCGGTCGTCCGATTTCATCAACAATGAGGACATCCGGTGACATCGAGCGGATCATCATCATCATGCCTTCTGCTTTCGGACATCCGTCCAATACATCGGTGCGAGGTCCGACATCAAAACCGGGGATACCTTTGTGACTGCCAGCGATCTCAGAGCGTTCGTCTATAATGCCTACCTTGAGTCCATTCCGTCGCCCCCCATTGCTTTCCATCCCTCCGTAACTGAGTTGCCGAGCCAAGTCCCTAAGCAGTGTCGTTTTGCCATGCTGAGGAGGGGACAAAATGAGGGTGTGCCGGATTTTCCCGGACATTCGATCTGCTACATAAGGCAATATCCGATCAGCTATGCCGGGAATTGCACGAGCAATTCTTACATTAAAGCTGCTTATATCCCTCAAATGTTCCACTCGTCCTCGGTTGAGCACGGTTCTCCCTGCCAAGCCAATACGATGACCGCCAGGGATCGTAATAAACCCTTTACGAAGCTCCTCTTCCATGGTATACAGGGAATGATTGCTGATAAAATCCAGCAGTCGGTGGGCATCCTCACGGTCAGGCTTATAGGCTTCCACATGGTTCAAAGTCAGCCGACCCGCAGACGTTACAAAATGATGATCACCATTTGCATTAATTTCCAACGGCCTTCCTTCCCTGACCCGGATTTCTTCCAGTTGCTTAAATACCGTTTCCGGAAGCCTTCCGAGTATACCGTGCAACGGTTCGGGAAATAACTCCAGCCATTCCATACCGATGCCGCCCCCTCACAGTTGTCCTTTTTCTTTAAGACAAGTCTATGGTTGACTCTCGCTTTTTATGCCGAAAATATATTGAAAACCTAGGCAAACTTTTGCTAACTCCTATCAACGCTCAACAGACCTTTCCCCCGCTTGTTAAAGCACCATTCTCTAATTCGCACAAATAAAAAGGGCCTCTCAAAGCCTTGTCGGCTAAGGGATACCCTTGGGTAGAAAAGATAGATTCAGCAAAAAAGAGGCTGCCCCTCAGTTTAACTCTCACTGATGGAACAACCTCTTAACCTACTGCTGTATTCTATGATTTATCAAACTATAAATAGAGGACTTATAATGTATCAACCTTTACCTGTCATAGCATCGTTCACATTAGACATATTCATGTCTAGATCACGTTGCAGTTATTAACGACGGTCTTGCGGTCCACCCACAAAAGCTTGCTCCTCGGTGTCCAGGTTATAAGCTGTATGCAACGCCTGAATAACCTCATGAAGCTTACCCGCTTCAATTACACACGATACTTTGATTTCAGATGTGCTTACCATTTTAATGCTAACGCCTTGCTCTGCCAGTACGGCAAACATTTGCGCAGCAACACCTGGATGGCTAACCATTCCTGCACCTACAATGGATACCTTCACCAGGTTTTCCTCAGACGTTACTTCACGGTATGGAAGCTCTCCACGAATACCTTCCAGCGTCTTCAGTGCTGCTTCACGATCCGTCAGAGCTACTGTAAAGGAGAAATCCGCTTTACCAGCTTCGACCCCGCTCTGTACAATAATGTCAACATCAATTTTAGCTGCCGCCAGTGTTCCGAATACTTTCGCCAGTACACCGGGGATATCGGCGACGCCCAAAATACTGATTCTTGCTACATTTTTATCATATGCAATCCCACTGACTACAACGCCCTGTTCCATTACTGCATCCTCCTTTACGACCGTTCCTTCATTATGGTTAAAACTGGACCGCACAATCAGCGGTACCCGGTTATGTTTGGCATATTCTACCGCACGAGGATGCAATACAGCTGCACCCAGATTGGCTAATTCCAGCATTTCATCATATGAAATTTCTTTTAGCTTACGAGCAACTTTTACGATCCGTGGATCTGTTGAATATATACCGTCCACATCCGTGTAAATTTCGCAGGCATCCGCTTGAATCGCCGCCGCCAGCGCAACGGCCGTCGTATCAGAGCCACCACGTCCCAGCGTCGTAATGTCTCCCTCTGCAGACATCCCTTGGAAACCAGCTACAACAACGATCTTATTGCTGCTCAGTGCATCCAGCACACGCTGAGGTTGAATGTCCGTAATTCGTGCTCGACCAAAGTCAGATTCAGTACGGAAACCAGCCTGCCATCCCGTAAACGATACCGCTTCATGACCCAACTGCTGAATAGCCATCGACAATAAGGCGATTGAAATTTGCTCACCTGTCGTCATCAACATATCCAGCTCACGTGCAGGCAACTGCTCATTCAACAATTTGGCCTGGTCAATCAGTTCGTCTGTCGTGTCTCCCATTGCGGAAACGACCACTACACATTGATGCCCTTCACTCTGTTTCTCAACAACGCGTTTTGCCACGCGCTTCATGCGCTCCGTGTCACCGACGGAACTGCCTCCGAATTTCATGACATACAAAGACAACGTTATTCACTCCCTCAGACTCAACAGTATGTAACCTTGAGATGGCACCAAACGACTGAACGTGACATCCTGCGGCATAACTTTAGTACAGTATAATACGAAAGTGCTGTGTGGAGCCAATGTTTTTTAATATTAGTGCTTATAAAAATATCCCCTGCCCTTAACAAGGACAGAGGAAATCTAAAAGTTGCAAATTTTATGCGCGAGACATGTATTTGCCATCACGTGTATCAATCAACAATACGTCATCTTGGTTAATGAACAAAGGAACTTGAACATTCAAACCCGTTTCCAGTTTGGCATTTTTGGTAGCACCTGTAGCCGTATTACCTTTAATGCCTGGCTCTGTTTCGATTACTTTCAGTTCCACGCTTGTAGGCAGGTTAATACCCAGAATTTCGCCGTTATAGCTGACGATATTTACATTCATGTTTTCTTTCAGGAAGTTAAGCTCCCATTTCAGTTGATCGCTGGACAATGTGAATTGATCATATGTTTCATTATCCATGAATGTATGGTCGTCTGCACTAGCGTACAGATAGGACACACCACGATTTTCGATTTGCGCCCGACCGATCGTTTCACCCGCACGGAATGTACGTTCAACGGTGTTACCGTTACGCAAGTTTTTCAACTTGGAGCGTACGAATGCAGCACCTTTACCCGGTTTTACGTGTTGGAAATCCAGCACCGTAAAAATATCTCCGTCTACCTCGACGGTCAAACCTGTTTTAAAATCATTAACGTTAATCACTAAAATACCCCTCCTACAGGACTGTTATCGTTATTAAACGACTGTAAATTCTTTGCTCGAATGTGTTAATACTTTGATGCCGCTATCTGTAATAACGATATCATCCTCGATCCGTACACCGCCCAATCCAGGGACATAGATACCTGGCTCGACCGTTACTACCATACCCGGCTCCAGAATATCATCACTCGCCTTCGACAGACGTGTAGATTCATGTACTTCAAGACCCAGACCATGACCTGTACTGTGCCCGAAATTGTCTCCATAGCCATGGCTCGCAATAATATCCCGGGTCAGTGCATCCGCTTCACGGCCTGTCATGCCCGGCTTAATATGTTCGAGTGCGTGAAGCTGCGCCTTAAGTACAATATCGTAGATTTCGCGCAACTGAGGCGCCAAATCCCCTTGTGTAGCCACTGTACGTGTCAAATCGGAGCAGTAGCCATCCAGCAACGCACCAAAATCAAACGTAATCAGCTCGCCTGCTTGTACTAACTTAGCACTGGCTACGCCATGAGGCAATGCCGAACGAACCCCGGAAGCCACAATTGTGTCAAATGAAGAGGATGTAGCTCCCTGCTTGCGCATGAAGAATTCCATTTCCAGATCCAGCTCACGCTCGCTGACACCTGGCTTGATGTAAGGTAAAATGTGTGCAAATGTAGCATCTGCCAAATCCGCTGCCCGCTGCATCACTTCCAGCTCTTCTGCATCCTTGTACACCCTTAACTTCTCCACAATGCCCGACACCGGAACCAGTGAAATAGGTGACAAATCTTCGCTGTAAGCTTTATGCGTCGCAACAGTTACAGCGTCTTGCTCGAAGCCTGTTTCGCTGATCTGATGGGAAAACAGCAATTCTTTCACCGTTTCCATGACCTGTGCAGCGTGCTGCACCACCGTGAAGCCTTCGGCTTGTTCGGTCGCTTGCGTCATATAGCGAAAGTCAGTCAGCAAATAGCTATGGGATTCCGTAATCAGCACATAACCCGCCGAACCTGTGAAGCCTGTCAAATATCGACGATTGACAGGGCTAGTAATTAGCATAGCCCGCAGATTATGCTCGCCCAGCGCCTGCCGCAGCTTTAACACCCGGTCATTCTTCATCTTTCATTCCGCTCCCCTCTGTCAAATAACCAAATGCTATTTTAACACAGGGAATAGGCGCTTGAGAAGTTTTTGTTACGTTCAGCCCTCAGCTTTCTCAGGCTCGCGCTTTCTTTCATCCGTATACTCGACAGCAACGGTATATCCGATAAATAGTCCCCACAGCATAAACACACAAATTTCCGTATATAAGGAATTCCATGTTAACCGATTAGGAGCATTCATCATCCCTAGCTTAGGACCTGTTAATACAAATAAAACAACCCACCAAATCAGGCCATATACAATTCCGGGTAAAGGGCCCTTAAATCTGCGCAGCAACAGAGTGTACACCAGTGAAGCAACGACAGATAATGCAATAAAAAACAGTAGCCCTACCAGATGCCCCGCCATGGTGTTCATAAACGAATGCTTGAAAAAAGGCTCTGCGAGAAAGCCAGGCGCTACTACGGTAAAGTGCAACTTATAAAACAGCCAGCGCAGCAATCCCCAGAGCAAACCCGCAAAAAAACCCAACTCAAGTGCAAAAGGAATGAGAGGCGTATGTATTTTGCCTGACTGCTGCCTGCCTCTACCACTGTCGTTATGATTACGTTGATCCTGAGATTCGCGAGACTGCTCCTGTTCATGGCCTATCTTGGGTATAGAGTAGGTTTCACTCATGTTGTTTAATCCCCTTTCAATATGCAAACTTTTTCCATGGTAAAGACTATTGCAATCGGAAATGCATGTACTTCCATCGGATTCTGCATTCCCATTTTGCTAGGTAGTATGCTCAAAAGGAGGATCGTTTAACAATGAACCGGAATGCTGAATAATAGCAGCTTACCAGTTAAGCGTTCAGACCCGTTTTTTGCATTGACAAAATTTCAATCCTCTATCATAATATAATGATGAAAATGATAATCATTATCATTTTCTAAAAACATATATACGGGAGAATGCTTCTATGAAAAAGGGACTCATTGGCATTTTATTGTTAATGGTTTTTACGCTCACTCTGGCAGGTTGCGGAGCAGCCGACAAAGCATCGGATAAAGATCAGCCACCCACGTCGGGTAGCAAACCGACTGACACAGCGACCGGTCCTGTGACGGTAAAGCATAATCGTGGTGAGATCACGCTCAACAAGCCCGCGCAGCGTGTCGTAGTACTGGAATGGACATTTACAGAGGATTTGATTGCATTGGGCGTTCAGCCGGTTGGTAATGCTGACAATGCCAACTACAAGGTGTATGTGACACCGGAGGCGGCTCTGGACAGCAGCGTGGTCGATGTCGGTACGCGTAACGAGCCGAACCTGGAGGCGATTGCTGCATTGAAGCCGGATCTGATCATTTCCAATGTTGATGGGAATGAAGCTATCTATGATCAACTCAAGGCCATCGCTCCGACGATCGAATATAATCTGAACGATGGTAACGGCTACGATCATGATAAAATGGTAGAAATTTTTAATAGCATCGCAGTCGCTCTTGGAAAAGAAGACAAAGCTAAGCAGGTGCTTGCCGAACTGGATCAGCATTATGCTGAAGCCAAAGAAGAGCTCGCCGCTGCTGGCAAGTCGGATTATCATTATATACTGACACAGGCTTTCACTTCGCAAAATGCGGCAAGCCTCCGTATGTTTTCGGATAATTCAGTCGTCGTGGCAACACTGGCGAAGATCGGTATGATTAATGATTGGAAACCGAGCAAAGTTGAACAGTATGGCTTTTCAACTGTAGGCATTGAAGCTCTGTCTGCCGTTCAGGATAGCAACTTTCTCTATATTGTGCAGCCGGACGATAATGTTTTCGGTGCACCCATGAAAAATAATTCGGTTTGGAACGGTCTGAATTTCGTTAAAGAAAAACGTACCTATTCACTGAGCGGTACGACATGGACATTTGGCGGTCCTCTCTCTTCAAAAGGACTGGTTGACCAGGTTGTTGGGGCGATTACAAAATAAGTTGTTTTCCAAATATTCATTCGGTTTTATAATGATTAGCATTTATGTGAGCAGTCTGACGCTCCATAAATGCTTTTTTTATAAGCCTGTGGTTACACCAGTTTCAACTAACTAGATATTCCCTTCCAAATTCGATACAATATACAAAAAAGCATGTATTAAGAGAGGTGAGACGGTTGTCACAAGCATCCAAGCCTGTGAGCTACGGCGGTCAGGCAGTCATTGAAGGTGTCATGTTCGGCGGCAAGCGTGTCAATGTCACGGCAGTTCGCCGCAAAACTGGCGAAATCACATATTTGGAAGTACCACGCAAGGAGCAATCCTGGGTATCCAAATTCCGCAGAATTCCTTTATTGCGGGGGATTGTAAGCATCATCGACTCCAGCGCCAAAGGTACCAAGCATTTAAACTATTCAGCCGATGCGTATGCTGATGATGAAGTAGATCCGGAAGAACGCGCTGAGCAAAAGAAAAAAGAAGAATCTCGCTGGAGTCTGAGTATGATGATCGGTGTAGCGGCAGTCGGGATTATCTCCTTTTTGTTCGGCAAAATTGTGTTAACCCTCGTTCCGGTTGTTGTAGAAGACTTCCTGTTCGACGGCTTGTTTCACAGTCAAATTTTGCATAACCTCGCCGAAGGAGCTATTAAGCTGATTCTGTTACTGGCTTATTTATGGGGTATTTCCCAAACTCCGTTAATTAAACGATTGTTTCAATATCACGGTGCAGAGCATAAAGTAATTACTGCATTCGAAGCTGGGGAAGAACTAACTCCGGCCAATGTACAGAAATACAGTCGTCTACATTACCGCTGTGGTAGTAGCTTTATTATGCTGACTGTGATCATCGGGGTGCTTGTCTATTCCTTATTTACCTACGATAGTCTGTGGGAACGTATGGGGCAACGGCTTTTACTACTTCCGATCGTACTGGGGCTTTCTTTTGAATTCCTCAAGCTAACCAATGCCCTTCGTGAAATTCCGGTACTTCGTTATTTAGGTTACCCCGGTCTGTGGCTGCAACTACTTACCACCAAAGAACCGACTGATGATCAAGTGGAGGTATCTATTGCCTCATTTAAGCGTATGCTTGAATTGGATGCTGAGTTGGAAAATGTACCTGTAAAGGAGACCTTCAACAGTCCGGTCCTTGATCCTGTGAAAGGATGAGTGAATAATGAACAGACATGCCGTTATTTTCTGGCTTACCCTTGCTTTGGGTGCATATGGGATTGTGGATATGCTATGGAGAGGAAGCTGGGGCTTTCTCATGAGTTTACTAATTCCCGTCCTTGTTTTTGCAGTTATATTTCTGCTATACAAATACCTGCCAGGACAACGTAATCGTACTCCCAAAATCAAACCCTCTGTGCGCACCATGGCCAAAACAGCCAACGCACGTAAGCAGCAAACTACAGGCAAGCGCAAAGCGTATCCTTTTCATGTGATTGAGGGTTCCAAGGGAAAAAATGAAGAAGAACAACCTAAATATCATTAATGATAATCATCCTTTAAAATGTAGCACAAAGGAGCCATCACCCGCGTATTCAAATATGACCGGGAAGAGGCTCCTTTTTTACACCCTTTTAAATTAACTTTAACTGCAAGTAAGTGTTTATTTCATAGCGTACATGGTATCCTTCATCAATTGATACTTGCTATACTGCTGCTGGTAAGAAGTGATGCTCCATTTGTGGAAAAAAGCATCCCCTGCCTGCACACCGGAAGCATACAACAAATCACTTTGCTCTGTAGAAATGTTAAATTGTGCAGTGCGGATACCCAATGTTGGAATCTTAATCGTCCGATACCGATTCTCCTGCTCAATATATCGCTCATCGTGTGCTGATAGCATGGTATCAAAAATAGCCTGCAGCATGGTCAATGGACCCCGTATATAAGAAACTTTGGTCTCTGTACCCGTTTTGCCCACCATTTGAAACCCTACCGTTGGAATCGTTTTGGCCTCACGTTCATTTACAGGCTCATCAAAAAGCCACAAAGGCAAATTGCTTAGTAAAGCCCCATCAACTACAAATACAAATTGCTGAGAAAAAGTCTTTCCCTTGGCAAGTGCAGAATCAAGCCTTAACATAACAGGATCAAAAAAATAAGGGATACTTGTGCTCATCCGAATGGCTTTAGCTACCTCCAGTGAAGAGGGATTGATACCAAAACGTTTGATATCCTCAGGAAGCACCAGAATGCGTCCATTCGTAATATCTGATGCAATAATGCGCAATTTGCCAGGAGGTAAATCCGCGAACGTACGCACTCCCTTAGCTCGTAACAGCTCACGTACCCAGTGCTCCAGTGCCTCCCCTGAGTAGAGCCCTTTTTTAAGAAAGATACGAGCTGCTGGTCCAACCCACTTAATATTGAACACTGGAGAACGTCGTAACAACTTGACCAAGGGGGTTTTCTCAATTACGGCTTTCATTTCATCCGCAGAGTATCCCGCCGCCAATAAAGCAGCTACAATAGAACCTGATGATGTACCTGCCAAACGATTGAATACAATTCCATGCTCCTCCGCAGCCTTAACTGCACCCGCCAGCGAAATTCCCTTAACCCCTCCACCCTGGAACACAGCATTGATCAGCATAGATCAAAAAACCTCCGTTCTCTTGGGAGTAAGCAGTTCTACTGCTTATGTATGAGAACGGAGGCCCAAATAGAACCTATATGATCCAATTTATATCACATTTGATAATAATTTTGAAGAAGCTGAATGAGTCCGTATGGATTTTTACGCAAATGCTGTGCACTAAAGTAAATATCGCCTCTGACCTGTTTATAATTTTCGTTCAGTTCAAGCTGCTTAATTAGCTCTTGAGCCGTTTGCCAGCCCTTTTCAGGGGTGCCGATCTTATACGGAGAATGACCGATATACAGCTTAACATCTGTGTTTTTGACCTCATTGGACCACCATGCGACAAGCTTGTCATATCCCGCCGCCGGGAAACCGATACTCCAGTAAATTTGTGGAGCTACATAATCAATCCATTCTTTGTTAATCCAGGTTCTTACATCCGCAAACGTCGTATCGTACGCTGTAACGCCTGCCTTCGTGTCTGAACCCGTTAAATCCTGAGATTTGTTACGCCATACCCCAAAAGGACTAATACCAAATTGAACTTTAGACTTGCTGCCATGAATACTTTTGCCCAAATCGCGGACAAAACTGTTCACATTGTCTCTCCGCCAGTCGCCCTTGTTAGAGATTTTGTTGGCATTATATGCTTTGAAGGTCGCATCATCATCAAAAGTCCCGCTGTAAGGATAAAAATAATCGTCCAAATGGACGCCGTCAATATCATATCCGTTCACGACCTCCATAATCGCCGCAATGACATGCTGACGTGCAGCCGGAATTCCTGGATTGATGTACAATTGGCTACCATTCTTAACAATCCAGTCCGGGTGTTGATTAGCCACATGGTTTGCAGCCAAACCGCTGGTTGTTCCTGTGGAATTCGCACGGAATGGATTAAACCAAGCATGAAATTCCATCCCTCGCTTATGCGATTCGCTAATCATAAATTTCAAGGGATCATAGCCTGGATTTTTACCTTGGGTGTTGGTCAAATACTTGCTCCATGGTACGAGACTCGACGGATAGAGCGCATCACCGCTGGCACGAACCTGAACAAATACCGCATTGATGCCCATCCCCTGCAAATCATCGAGCATTTTAGTAAACTCCTGCTTTTGCTTCTCGGAGCTGCTTCGGGCAGCGGAAGAAGGCCAATCTCCATTAATGGTAGAAATCCATGCTCCACGCATGGAAGTTGAAGCCTTTACCTGAACAACATTTGCCTGCGAAGAACTTGAACCCTCCTCACTAGTAGACGTTGACGGTGAAGTGACAACCACCTGCTCATCATCGATAGCTCCCTGATCTGTACTTACACTGTTCTTATTGGTAGATGCAGACGTATCTGATATGGAGCCGCTGCTTCCCGCAGAAGTGTTCCCGCCAGTAGAGACACCTTCCTTACCACTGCTTAACGTAATGACTCGCTCTGAAGCTTGCCAATCCACTTTTAATCCCAACTCTTCCCCAACAAAACGCAGTGGCACCATGACTCTCCCGCTTGTCATACGGGCAGATGCATCCAGTCGAACTGACTTGCCATTCACCGTAGCGCTTTGTGCACCGTTCTCCATAGATATATTTTTGTTCTGTGCTGTAATCGTTACCGTACCGGACGATTCCGACCAGTTGACCTGAGCGCCCAATCCCTCACTAATCACTCGCAAAGGAACCATCGTAACATTGGCTCCCTGTACAATATACGGTGACGCGTCACTTTGCAGGGAATGTCCGTCCAATATAATTTCAATATCACCAGTTGGAGCTGCTTGAACTCCAGGAACGATGGCAGTCTGCACTGCTAAGAGTAGACCTGCAGCCAACGCCACTATTTTCTTTCGATTCATATTATTACAATCCTCCGCTAACCCTGTTAATTTTAACCCCTATCTTGTCCTGCTATATAATGGATAGACGCTAATAACCGGATATTTGTTGCGGTCGGGACAAATAAAAAAGCATCGTCCGTAAGGACAGATGCTTTTAGGAATCTCCACTCAATTCCTTGTGTATGTCATGAAGCTGGCGCAAGCGATCTTCATCCCGGCGAAAATATTCGACCAATGTTTCGATACGGGTGATGGAATCCCAGCTCAGATGATGCTCAATACCTTCCACATCTTTATATATCAGGTCCTTGTCAACCCCAATCATATCCAGAAATTGCTCTAATAACTGATGGCGATCAACCAACCGTTTGCCGACCTTTTTCCCTTTCGCTGTCAAAATCAGTCCCCGATACTTCTCATATACAAGATAATCGTCCTTATCCAACTTCTGAATCATTTTGGTGACAGACGAAGGATGCACCTCTAACCCCTCTGCGATATCCGAGACACGAGCATAGCCCTTCTCATCAATCAGTTGGTAAATGCGTTCCAAATAATCTTCCATGCTTGGCGTTGGCACTTGTTTCCCTCTTTTCTGTTATTGAACGGGCGCTTACCGCCTTCATTTCCTGCGTTAAACCTACTATGTAATGATACATGTTATCATTGCCCATTGGCAAGTCTCATCCCTTCACTCACAGCTATTGCCACGATTTGTTCAATTTAAGCCGGGCACACTAATATCGTCGTCCTGTATCGTTTATTTCTGCGGCAAAATGTTAAAGTTGGACACCAGAGCACTGTGGATTTATTTCGAAAGGAGCGTTAGCCATGTCTACGCTTGAGCGTACTCCTGTCCAAACCAGAGGAACCAAGCCATTTTTGCCTGACCTGGTGTTTTTTGAGCCAGACGCACTGAATTATCCCAAGGGCCAGCGTATTATGGATTGGGTTAAAGCCAAGGATATTCCGTATCGGATGACTACCTCTCACAACCGAATTACCAATTTACCAGGTGAAACTGAAGTTGAAAAGTACCGAATGGCAAAAAAAACTTTGGTAGTCGGTATCCGTAAAACGTTGACTTTTGACCAATCCAAGCCCTCTGCTGAATACGCTATCCCCATTTCGACTGGTTGCATGGGGCACTGTCACTACTGTTATTTACAAACAACCTTGGGAGCAAAACCGTATATTCGTGTATATGTCAACACTGACGATATCTTATCAGCAGCTAAAGCTTATATCGAGGAGCGTGCGCCTGAAATTACCCGTTTTGAAGCAGCTTGTACCTCCGATCCGGTTGGTTTGGAGCATATCACCGGAACGCTTGGAGACTTGATTCGTTTCATGGCGGATGAGGAATTTGGTCGTCTGCGTTTTGTTACTAAATATCATCATGTTGATCCATTACTGGATATTAAACATAATGGTCATACTCGCATCCGCTTTAGCATTAATTCCGATTATGTTATTAAACAGTTTGAACCTGCAACTTCACGCTTCGAGGAACGTATTGAAGCCGCGGGCAAAATCGCACGAGCCGGTTATCCATTGGGGTTCATCATTGCACCCATCATCTGGTATGACGGCTGGGAAGAAGGCTACGGCGAGTTGCTGCGTAAATTGGGAGAAACCTTGCCCCAGCATGCTACAAAAGATTTGACGTTCGAATTAATTCAGCATCGCTTCACCAAAACATCCAAAGCTGTCATCGAGAAACGTTATCCGAAAACCAAGCTGGAGATGGACATAGAGAAACGCAAGAAAAAATGGGGCCGCTGGGGACAAAACAAATATGTTTATCCCGATGAACAGCAAAATGCACTACGAGAGTTTATCACAGAGCGCATTTTTGAACATTTCCCTTTAAGTCGTATTGAATATTTCACATAACTAGCATCCAATCTGGGGTAATCCGTTGTAAAAATAGCGTTACATCAGTCATATGATCCGTTACCAGTAAAATGCCAGTGATAACAAGTAATATGCCACCTGTTTTGATTAGGATGGAGGTATAGCGAGAGGATAGTCGAACAGAGCCTGCCAGCAAAGCTAATACAAAAAATGGAATCGCAAAGCCAAGCGCATAGCCTGTAATCAGCTTGAACCAAATGTGATGCTCTACTGCCGCCAAAGCGATAATAGCTGTTAGCATGGGACCGATACAGGGCGACCAGCCTGCCGCAAACCCAATTCCAATCACAAAGGAACCGGCGTACCCGGCAGGCTTCCATGTCCAGCGAAGCTTATGCTCCCTCATTAGAATCAAAGGACGCACCACACCAAGAGATACCAGTCCCATTAGTAAAATAAGTAACCCTGCTACCACTCTTAGCGTATCCCCATAATTAGCAAACCATTCTCCAAGCAACCCGACACTTGCACCCAGTGAATAGAAAACGACCGAAAAGCCCAATACAAAAGCAAGTGTATGTCCCATCGTACGATAACGAACCTCGGCCTTGTGCCGTCCTTCAGCCAGTTCACGCGCAGACATCCCTGTCATATACGATAAATAAGATGGATACAGCGGTAAACAACACGGTGAAAAAAAAGAAACCAGTCCGGCTACGATCGCCAACCCGGCGTTGATATTTGTCATCATATTCCCTCCCACCTGTCTTAAGTGAACACGAACAAACAAGCCCTGCCTACTAAAACATACGTGTAGCGGGAGCAAAATATGATGCAAGCCAAAAAGCGCATGCCCAGGAAGAATGATTCCCGGACATACGCTCATTACGTTCTTTTATTTTTACATAGCGTACTACTTTACAACTGCACCATTCGGCATACCTTCCGGTACGGTGGCCAGCGTAAGCTGATCTCCATGTGATGCTGCCAAAATCATACCTTGCGACAGCTCTCCCCGAAGTTTTACTGGCTTAAGATTGGTCACACAGATCACCTTGCGTCCAATGATATCTTCAGGTGTATAAAACTTCGCAATCCCTGATACTACCTGCCGCTGCTCATAACCAAGATCAAGTTGGAGCTTCAACAGTTTATCGGCCTTCTTCACTGGCTCGCAGGCGACGACCTGAGCAACGCGCAGTTCTACCTTGGCAAAATCCTCAATGCCAATCTCTTCCTTTGCCTCCGGGGCTTCCTGGCTCGCCTCAGATGCATTTTGCGGTTGAACTTGTGCTGTAGCTTCTTCCGGTTTCTTCCCCCCAGTCATTGCTTCCACGATAAAAGCAACCTCTTGCTCTGAATCTAGACGCGGGAAGATCGGATTACCTTTGACCAGCTGCGTTCCTTCCGGAATACGACCAAACTGCTTGCCGCTATCCCATGTAGTCAGCTCACCTTGGCTAATACCGAGCTGTTCCCAAATTTTATGAGGAGCACGGGTTAAGAATGGCTGGAGTAAGATGGAAGCGATGCGCAAGCTTTCTACCAAATGCAACATAACAGATGACAATTCGCGACGTTTTGCCTCATCCTTAGCCAAATTCCATGGTTGCGTCTCGTCAATATACTTGTTGCTACGGCTAATAAATTGGCTAATCGCCGTTAATGCCACGGAAAACTCCATGTTTTCCATGGCTTCTTCTACTTTGCTATAAGTCGATGTTGCCATGTCTTCCAAAGCTCCGTCGAATGCTGTTACATTCGCTTCATAAGCCGGAACCTTGCCATCAAAATATTTATCTACCATCGCCACGGTACGATTCAACAAGTTGCCCAGATCATTTGCCAAATCCGAATTAACTCGATCTACAAAACTTTCTGGTGTAAATGTTCCGTCTGCCCCAAAAGGCACCTCGCGCAGTAAGTAGTAACGAAGTTGGTCCAGACCATAACGGTCAATCAACGTCACCGGGTCTACAACATTGCCTTTAGATTTCGACATTTTACCGTCTTTCATGAGCAGCCAACCATGTGCAAATACTTTTTTAGGCAACGGAAGATCCAGCGCCATCAGCATGATCGGCCAATATATCGTGTGGAACCTTACAATCTCTTTACCTACGATATGCACATTTGCAGGCCAGAATTTATCATACAACTCGGTATTGGAAGAGCCATAACCCAAGGCTGTGATGTAGTTGGAAAGTGCGTCAATCCAAACATACACGACATGCTTCGGATCCCCCTTCACCTTAATGCCCCAATCGAAGGTAGTACGTGATACAGCCAAATCCTCCAGACCCGGCTTGATGAAGTTATTGATCATCTCTTTTTTACGTGATTCCGGCTGGATAAACTGTGGGTTCTCTTCATAAAATTGCAGCAACCGATCAGCATACTTGCTCATACGGAAAAAGTAACACTCTTCCTTGACCAGTTCTACAGGGTGTCCACTATCCGGGCTTTTTCCTCCAGCCACATTGCCTTCGGCGTCCTTCACCACGTCAACCAGCTGAGTTTCTGTGTAGTACGTCTCGTCAGGGATGCTGTACCAGCCTTCGTATTCTCCCTTGTAAATATCGCCTTGCTTCAGCAAACGATCAAAAATTTCCTGTACGACAGCCTTATGACGTTCCTCCGTAGTACGGATAAAATCGTCATTGGAAATGTCGAGCTTCCGCCACAGTTCTTGAATACCTGCCACAATATCATCTACGAAACGTTGCGGCGTTTTGCCTGCTGCACTCGCTTTCTGCTCAATCTTCTGACCATGCTCATCCGTTCCTGTCAAATAGCGCACTTCATAACCACGTAGCCGCTTGTAACGGGCCATTGCATCTCCCGCAACCGTCGTGTAAGCATGACCTATATGTAGCTTGTCGCTCGGATAATAGATCGGAGTCGTAATGTAAAATGTGTTCTCATTGGACATGTGTGTTGCCTCCTGTTTTGTTCACGGCAGCTTGATAAGACCTGCTGACATGATGGTACTCCAATTCATGAATTTGGCACAAATTGGGCACAAAAAAGACCCCCGCCCCTATGGGACGAGAGTCACCTCACGCGTTACCACCCAATTTTCCTGTATCCTCGCAGACTACAGGCTTCACCGGTCACATCTGACCGCCCATTAACGCTGGAACACGCCTCCCCCTTACGCTTGCCTCCCAAGCACTAATAACTGTGGCAAATACGCTCGAAAAAGGTTCCTCCAGGACCATATTCAGGCTTCGCTCCAGACCGGTTTGCAGCTAGCCCCGGCTCTCTGTACTGGGCGGTTTACCCTACTCATCCCTTCGCAGGAAAACAATATTAACCAAAATATAACCAAATCCGCATAGCGCTGTCAAGTCAGACCCTTCTTGGAGTGGGTAGCCAAACGATCTTCGCTAGACCTATCTGTTTCCTTTTTTGCAGGAGGTACCAAATCTACGCCACCCGGATGAAAGGGATGACACTTGGCTATACGCTTAGCAGCAAGCCATGAACCTTTGAGCGCACCATGCACCTCTACCGCCTCCAACGCGTACGCCGAACACGTTGGATAGAATCGGCAGGTAGCCGGCTTTAACGGTGAAATATAGGAACGATAAAACTTAATCGGAGCCTGTACCACTCTGCATGTGGTGATTTTCATTTCAGTAGCCCCCGTGGCTGTGAGTGTGACCGCTCGTCTGACTGAATCCCCCATCCGAATTACTGTCAGTATGCCCATTCTTCTGTTGACAATCTTTGCAATAACCAAAAATTTCAAACTTGTGCTCGACGATTTGGAATTGATCCGTTGTATCTGTCATTTGCATTGGGCAAAAAGAAATCGGTAATGTTTTCTGACAGCTCAAGCAAATCATATGGTGATGGTGATGATGCTCATTACAGCTCACCTTAAACTTCATTCCATCCTCAAAAGATACCTGTTCCAACACACCCAATTCCTGCATTACACGCAGATTACGATAAACCGTATCAAAGCTAAGTCCACTGTACTTCTTACCCATATATTCATAAACGTCTTTGGGGGACAGATACCCTTCATTCTCGGAAAATAACGTGGCCAACGTCTTGCGCTGATCTGTAATACGCAGCCCCTGAGCGGACATTGTTGCAATAATCTCATCCTTTGTCAGCATGCGTTTCACCCTCCCCTGTCTGTAGTTTCAGGTTTTCTGATGCAGGCTTAGGCTTGCATCTATTTATTATACCACGATTAAAGTCAATATTATAAGAGATATTCGTATCTATACATAAGAAAAAGACGCTCTCCGGCGCTACGATTAAATTCGCAGCAGGAGAACGCCTATATTCTGCAAGTGACATCGACTTTTAAACGGTGAATGACGAGACCCAAGGTCTAAGCCGGTAAACAGCACCGGTTATTTCATATTAATTTTTAATAGCTGGCAAAGGCATAACTACTACGGAAACCGGCAAGTTACTTCCTGCAGCAGCAGTGAAATACATCTCTACACTTTCCTCGATATGCCCTGTGCGATACAGCACACTCATCTCATTTGGAGCCCATACTGCGCCGTTCGTCGGGATACCCACAACCTGATTGTTTACCATCGCATAGCCGGAATATTCGCCTCCACGCGGGTTGAACGTAATCAGTGAATACGGCGCTACATGATCCAATTTAACTTTATATACAACACCAAAATTACCGGCATTGGAAGCAGAAGAGCCGTCCAGACCGTCCGTACCAATCAGGTTCGGATCTACCTTATTATCACCAAGAACGATACGTTGAGCTGTTTTACCAACCTCTTCTGTATAATTGAGCGTGATATCCGAATTAGCATACGTTCCACGGTTATGAATACCGTCCTTAGGCAGTTTTGCCAGAGTAGGCAACACAGTTAACGGATCTACATTTGCATCTAACACAATTACCGTGTATTGAATAGGTTGATCCGTATACAAATCGGATAACAAAGATATGACCTGTTTTTGCTTGATTTTTTGTGCATTCAAATCCTCTAAAATAATGCGGCTTTCGCCAGGATTTAGAACTGTGCTAGAACGCTTGCTTCCATCCTGCATGGATTGAAAATATCGTTGAATTGAGACTTTACCCGCAGCTGTGGCAAATTCAGATGGTCCAGCAAAACCAGAATTTTCGACATTCATGTTGGCAGGAGTAATATTGTTGTTGGTCGCAATCACGTACATTTTCACATCTCGACCCGTTTCATTCACATGATGGACGAGTATGCGCGTGCTGCCTGATCCGGTTTCCTGATACACAATTCCGTCCTGAAATACACGTTCCGGGCTGTTAGCACGGATCAAAAGACGCGGAGAAGATGTACTAGTCAAAGGAATGGTAGCCATGGTAGGCACCTGACTGCCGTCTACTGTATATTTATCACCATATGGTGTGAAGATTTTATTGAAATCATCTTCGTTGTACAGCAATTCATTCGTAATTTTAATTGTTTCACTTTTGGTACCTGTTACGCCGTGCTTATCAGTCACGGTGAGTGTGATTGTTACATCACCTGGTTGGAAGAAGGCCAGTTTCTTATTCTCCCAATCACGCTTAGTGATAGCATTCTCATCATCTGTACTCAGGTCGGTAATGGTGATTTTCTCACCCATTTTGTACTCTTTTTTATCAGTTGTAAACAGAGCCACTGGCGGCTGATTTGGTGGTCTTACTGTAATTGTAACTGAGTAAGGATCACTCCAGTTCCCAGCAGAGTCAAGAACAGAATAGGTAACTACATATGTACCCGGCTCCTGAAATACGTCCTGCTTACCTTCCCAACGTTGGTTCACAATCGGAAGACCTGTAGGAGAAGATTCCTTCGTCAAATACGTAACTTGGGTTTCGCCCGCATAGATATCTTTTTGTTGAACCGTGAAGGAAGCTTTAGGTTTCTGATTCAAATCCATGATAACTTGTTTAGTCGTATTATTCACAGTATAAGGAATATTTAAGGCCTGTGTAATCGAGGTCAATGGCACCATAAATACGTTCTTTTGCTGAAAAGCCGGTCCCTTCATTTGTCTGGCTTCACCGTTAACCGTATAAACCTTGCTGTCTGTTTTGAAGCGCATAACATTTGTTCCTTGTGTGATTACGGTTTCTTTGGTGGCAGTGTCATAACTAAACTGCAATCCGACACGGCTGACAAGTGAACGGATAGCTACATAGGAAACTCCGTCCTTCACGGTCATCGGCTGAGTTGCTGTGTACACCTGTCCGTTTTGTTCCATTTTCGCGCTGTTTAAGTACAAAATCAATTGATTAGCACCCATGGATGTTGGAGCTCCACCAGGATTGGTGATCGTTCCGTCTCCACCGTATACATCATTGGAAACGTTCGATCCGTTGGTTGTATCCGTAGGCAGGCCAGTCAATGGATCATTGGATACGCCTGTGTTATTAGGTGTCACCGTGTCAGTTTGTGTGCTAGTTCCATCTTGATCTCCGATGCTATTCTGAACGCCGGAATCAGCAACATTGGCCTGAGCCTGCTGTGCGCTAACCGAATCGGTGGATTGAACGGTTGTTGATGCTGCTTCTGCTCCTACAGGGGCTACTGCGGCCACCTGAGCTACCGCAAGGGCGGTGAGCATGGTCCATTTCTTGAAATTCATTGTCTGTCTCCTTCTATCACCAAATTATTATCATTCCCGTAAAAAGTCATACTATTAGACGCGTCAGTTGTTAAAAAGTTTCTGGAAATTTTGCTGATCATGAAAAAAAGGGAACTTCCTCCTGTGACTGCAAAAAATTCAACAACAAAAAACCGCCGCCCATCTGACCTGATGTGGCGGCGGCTTCATTACTAGGAAATAGCTTTTGAGCCATTTACATTATGATGGACGACAGACAGCATTCTTTCCTGCAGTCTCCAGACGACCCTCTTCAATGAGTCGGTATGCACGTTGAACTTCTTCATCTGTAGGAGATGGAACTCCCTCCAACGGATACTCCTTACCAAGCATTTCCCATTTGTAAACACCCATTTGATGGTAAGGTAAAATTTCGAATTTCTCGACTCCGTTCAACGTTCCGATAAACCGTCCCAAATTCAATAAATCTTGCTCGTCATCATGAATACCCGGTACAAATACGTGTCTAATCCACATTTTGCGCCCTTGCTCAGACAACCAGCGAGCCGTACTCAGCATACGGTCGTTAGACTTGCCTGTAAGCTTAATATGCTTGTCATTGTCAATATGCTTAATATCCAGTAGCACCAAGTCTGTTACGTCCAGCAGTTCATGGATACGGCCCGCGTCATTAAATCCGTTACTGTCCAGTGTCGTGTGCAAATTCCACCGACGTTTCACTTCTTTGAACAGCTCTGCGACAAAATGAGCTTGCAGCGTCGGTTCTCCACCGGATACGGTCAATCCGCCTCCTGAAGAACGGTAATAGGCTAAATACGGCTCAATCTCAGCCAATACCTCCTCCAACGTCATCGGATTACCTTCATTCAAGGCCCAAGTGTCCGGGTTATGGCAATATTGACATTTCAACAAGCATCCTTGCATAAAGAGCACGAAGCGGATGCCGGGACCATCGACGGTCCCGAAGGTTTCCAATGAGTGTATGTGACCTTTCAACATGTTGCATCATCCTTCCCGCATCCGCTATGCGTGCGTCATTGTAATACTTATTTACATTGTACCGTGGAAAGTACGGTTAATAACATCCAATTGTTGTTCACGAGTCAGCTTGATAAAGTTAACGGCATAGCCGGAAACACGAATCGTAAGCTGTGGATAGTTTTCTGGGTGCTCCATTGCATCCAACAGTTGTTCGCGAGCAAACACATTGACATTCAGATGATGTGCGTGGCTTCCAAAGTAGCCATCCATCATCGAAACAAGGTTTGTTTTGCGTGTTTCTTCTTCTTTACCCAGTGCTTTAGGCACGATGGAGAAGGTGTTCGAGATACCATCCAGACTGTGTTCATAAGGCAATTTGGCTACGGAACTCAGAGATGCCAAAGCACCTTTTTTATCACGGCCGTGCATTGGGTTTGCCCCTGGTGCAAACGGTTCGCCTGCTTTACGTCCATCCGGTGTTGTACCTGTTTTCTTACCGTACACCACGTTGGAAGTAATAGTCAGTACAGATTGAGTAGGAACCGCATTACGATAAGCTTTATGCTTGCGAATCATGCTCATGAAGCTTTCTACCAGTTCCACAGCGATGTTATCTACACGGTCATCGTTGTTACCGTAGCAAGGGTATTCGCCTTCAATTTCAAAGTCAACAGCAATCCCTTTTTCGTTACGGATTGGTTTAACTTTTGCAAATTTAATGGCACTCAAGGAGTCGGTAGCAACTGACAGACCCGCAATACCACAAGCCATGGTACGGAGAATATCACGATCATGCAATGCCATTTCAATGCGTTCGTAGCTATATTTATCATGCATGTAGTGAATAACATTCAAAGTGTTCATGTACAGTTTTGCCAACCATTCCATCATAGGTTTGAAGCGGCTCAACACTTCTTCATAATCTAGAACTTCACCTGTAATGGCTGGGAATTCAGGCCCTACTTGGACGCCAGATTTTTCATCTTTACCACCGTTAATTGCATACAGCAGAGCTTTAGCCAAGTTGGCACGAGCACCAAAGAATTGCATTTGCTTACCGATTTTCATTGCCGATACACAACAAGCAATACCATAATCGTCTCCATAAATTGGACGCATCAGATCGTCATTTTCGTACTGAATGGAGCTAGTTTCAATAGAAACTTTCGCACAATACTTTTTGAAGCCTTCAGGCAATTTTTCCGACCACAGTACAGTCAGGTTCGGCTCCGGTGCAGGTCCCAGATTGTAGAGGGTGTGCAGGAAACGGAAGCTGTTTTTAGTTACCCGAGTTTCTCCAGTTACGGACATACCACCAATGGACTCAGTAACCCAAGTTGGATCTCCACTGAACAGTTCATTATAGTCAGGTGTGCGCAAGAACTTAACAATACGCAATTTCATAACAAAATGATCGACCAGTTCTTGAGCTTGTTCTTCTGTCATTGTACCCTCTTCCATATCACGTTGAGAGTAAATATCAAGGAAGGAAGATACGCGTCCTAAGGACATTGCTGCACCATTTTGTTCTTTGATTGCTGCAAGATATCCAAAATATACCCATTGGAAAGCTTCTTTCGCATTGTTAGCAGGTTTTGAAATATCAAAACCGTGCTCAGCAGCCATTTGTTTCAGTTCATTCAAAGCACGAATTTGTTCGGAAATTTCCTCACGCAGACGAATTACGTCTTCTTCCATGGAATCAACTTCAAGGCTTTTCAGTTGCAGCTTTTTATCTTGGATCAAGAAGTCTGCACCATACAAAGCTACACGACGATAGTCACCGATAATACGACCACGACCGTATGCATCTGGCAGACCAGTAATGATACCAGCTTTACGGGCTGCTCTCATTTCATCTGTATAAGCGTCAAATACACCTTGGTTGTGAGTTTTACGAATATGAGTGAAAATATCAATGATACTTTCTGGTACTTCAAAACCATAGGCTTTACAAGCGTCGATCATCATCCGAATTCCACCAAACGGCTGCAAAGAGCGTTTGAATGGAGCATCTGTTTGTACACCGACAATTTGCTCTTTATCCCGGTCTAGATAACCCGGTTTATGTGAAATAATAGTGGATGGCGTATTCACGTCTACATCAAGCACGCCGCCGTTTGCCAACTCTTTTTTGGTAAGATCGGATACAATATCCCACAATGCAGTTGTGTTGGCGGTAGGACCAACCAAAAATTCTTCATTGCCAACATAAGGTAAGATATTAGTTTCAATAAAATCGTTGACGTTAACTTCTTTAGTCCATTTGCCTTTTTTAAAACCTCTCCAGCCAGATTGTTGCTCTTGTAATTCTCTCTCAATCACCGACATGTAAATCCCTCCAAATTCTTTTGGTCTTCCGGACTTGTGATTTTTTTCACGATAAAGCTATTTCTTGAGCCCGGCCTGTTCACCGATGCCTTACGCTCAGTGTCGGGACCTCTCTTACACCCTTATTGTAGAATAATGATAGAGTGTAGTATGTGATAAAAATCACAATATGAGTGATTTTTATCACTTTATTTTCCCTAGCTTCACGCCTATATCCTTAGCCTTGCCGTTCACCTCCCTTCCCAAACCAACAGGCCCTCTATATAGAGAGCCTGCATCGGTATTGAACGAGAAAATGCTTTTTCACAAGCCTCTTCGTACCTATTATATTATTGGTCAAAACGTCCGTAGAAGGCATTGCGATACACATCAGCCAACTCAGTAACCAGCGGCAACTTCGGATTCGCAGTTGTACATTGATCTTCAAAAGCGCGGTCAGCCAGATAGTCTACACGTGATTCGAAATCCTTCGCATCGAAACCGATTTGTTGGAACGATTCCTCGATACCAAGTGTTTTGTTCATCTTACGGATCGCTTCGATCAAGCTGTTAACCCCTTCTTCGGTGGTACGTGCAGGCAGTCCCAGTATGCGCGCAATTTCTGCATAACGCTCATCCGCAACAAAGTGCGAATATTTAGGGAATGAAGCAAATTTTGTCGGTTTTTTCGCATTATAGCGAATGACGTGCGGCATCAAAATGGCATTCGTGCGGCCATGCGCTGTATGGTATTGTCCACCCCATTTATGTGCAAGACTGTGGTTAATGCCCAAGAATGCATTAGCAAACGCCATACCAGCAAGTGTGGAAGCATTATGCATTTTTTCACGAGCCAGCTTATCACCGGTCAGAGCTGATTGTTCCAGGTATTGGAATACCAATTGAATGGCTTTAATCGCCAGACCGTCTGTGTAGTCATTAGCCATTACGGACACGTAAGCCTCGATAGCATGTGTCAGAACGTCCATACCTGTGTCCGCTACAGCTGTTTTAGGCAGCGAATATACAAACACTGGGTCAATAATTGCCACATCAGGAGTCAACTCATAGTCAGCCAGCGGGTACTTCGTGTTGCCCAGGTTTTTGTCCGTAATTACTGCGAACGATGTAACTTCGGAACCTGTACCCGAGGTTGTAGGGATAGCTACAAATTGTGCTTTTTGACCCAAACGTGGATACTTGTAAATCCGTTTACGGATATCCATGAATTTTTGTTTTAAGTTATTGAAATCAGTATCTGGATATTCATAGAACATCCACATGCCTTTAGCCGCATCCATTGGCGAACCGCCGCCCAGTGCGATGATGCAATCCGGTTGGAAACGTCTCATCATTTCAGTACCACGTTCTACCGTAACTGTCGATGGATCTGGCTCTACTTCAGAGAACACTTCGATAGCTACTGGTGTTTGGCGTTGATGCAGATAATGAATAACACGATCTACATATCCCAGTTGTACCATCATAGGGTCCGTGATAATGGCTACACGTGTGATATCAGGCATTTTAGCAAGATACTGTGTCGAATTTTTCTCAAAATAGATTTTGGAAGGTACTTTGAACCATTGCATATTCACCGTCCGTTTCGCCACCCTTTTCACATTAATCAAATTGACTGCCGATACGTTTGACGAAGTCGAGTTACGACCGTACGAACCGCAACCGAGTGTCAACGAAGGAAGGTTGGTGTTGTAAATGTCGCCAATCGCACCATGTGTGGAAGGTGCATTTACAATGATACGTCCTGTTTGCAGACGGTTTGCGAAGCGAGCGATAACGTCCTCATCGTTCGAATGAATAGCGGACGAGTGGCCCATGCCCCCGAATTCCACGACTTCAGCAGCGCGTTGAATACCTTGTTCTGCATTTTTTACTTTATAGCAAGCCAATACAGGACTCAATTTTTCCGCAGACAATGGGAATTTTGTTCCTACCCCTTCAATCTCAGCGACCAAAATTTTAGTTCCTGCTGGTACTGTGATACCACTCATTTCAGCAATTTTCACAGCAGACTGCCCGACGATAGCTGGGTTCACTGCACATTTCTCGACATTCATAGCTCCTTGAGTGAGCTTAGCTGCTTCTTCTTTATTTACAAAATAGCAGCCGTTAGCGATCATCAATTTTTTCACTTGTTCGAAGATTGGCTCTTCGATAATAACCGCTTGCTCGGAAGCACAAATCATACCGTTGTCGAAAGATTTAGAGAGGATGAGATCGTTCACAGCCTGCTTGATGTCTGCTGTTTTTTCAATAAAGCAAGGCACGTTACCTGGGCCTACACCCAGAGCAGGTTTACCGCAGCTATATGCCGCCTTAACCATGCCTGATCCACCAGTTGCCAAAATCAGCGCCACATCAGGGTGGTTCATCAGTACATTGGTCTTATCCATCGAAGGTGCTTCAATCCATTGAATACAATCAGCTGGAGCACCATGTTTAACAGCTGCTTCGAGCAAGACGCGGGCTGCTTCCGCACTACACGATTGAGCAGATGGATGGAAACCGAAAATGATTGGGTTACGTGTTTTAATGGCAATCAACGCTTTGAACATCGTAGTCGAAGTCGGGTTTGTCACTGGAGTGATCCCCATGATAATTCCGACTGGCTCTGCTATCTTTTGAAAACTGTCAAAATCATTGTCCTCAATGACACCGACGGTTTTTTCATTTTTGATACTATGATAGACATATTCTGTTGCAAACATGTTTTTGGTGATTTTGTCCTCGTACACACCGCGTCCTGTTTCTTCAACAGCCATCTTCGCCAGGTACATGTGTTTATCCATCCCTGCGAGTGCCATAGCTTGTACGATTTCGTCAATCTGTTCCTGATTCATACTCATGAAAGCTTGCTGTGCCCGGTTCCCCCGGTCAATCAGCGTTTGAATATACTGCTCTGCGCTTTGCTCTTTTTGGATAACCTCGTTTTTAACAGCCATTTCCCTCATCCTCCTGTTATCTCGTGTACTATCTCTTGTTCACGCACTGATCGTAACACAGCTTTTCAAGATATATTGTGATTTTTTTCACAATCTATTTAAAATTTTATTTTATGAAGTGAATTAAATCACAAAGTTTGGAATTCTGCCACTTTTACCCCCTCTTCTTGCCCCAAAAACGCATTGCGCAGGTATATAATGAATTTGAATTGATCAAGTTGCAGATAAAAAACATAGGATACAAAGGGGAAATGGACGATGAGAAACCCTACAAATGTAATGGAAGCCCGCGGCAACACCTGTTGCTTCTCGGAGGCCAGCTTCAACCGGTTGCAAGTGATGATGAAAGATCGAGTTATGCCTGAAAGCTCGCATCTGTTCTGGGAAGGAGATACAGCGGATAAGCTGTTTTATATTAAGCGCGGACGCGTGAAAGTAACCAAAACAACGGATGAAGGTAAGGAACTTATTCTATATATGTATCAAAGCGGCGATCTTGTTGGTCAAGCCGATCCATTTTTCGGTACTAAGCATTCCTTTTCTGCTGAGGTTCTGGAAGACAGTGATATTGGCGTAATCGATCATACAGATCTGGAGCTGCTTATTTGCCAGCATTGTGATTTTGCGATTGACTTTATGAAATGGATGGGTTCGCATCACCGCATTACTCAGACTAAGTTCCGCGATTTGATGATGTACGGCAAGCCAGGTGCTTTATGTTCAACACTCATCCGTTTATGCAATACCTATGGTGAGCCTCATGGCGAACATATCCTGATTCATAAGAAAATTACTCATACTGACTTATCTAATATGATCGGTGCGACTCGGGAAAGCGTAAACCGGATGCTTAGTGATCTACGTAAGAAAAATGCAGTAGAATACGATAACGGCATGATTGTTGTCAAGGATTTGGAAATGCTGCAAGGCGTATGTCATTGTGAATTGTGCCCTCGTGAGATTTGCCGGATATAATAAATCGTTATTTATGTAAAAGGGAGTGTTATAAGCCATTATAGCTTATAACACTCCCTAATTTATTTCCACTTCCCTACTTATACAGGAGCAGTAGCGAAGCATTTTAACAATAGTCCTTCTTCTGGCAACACACTTTTTAAAACTGTAAGCATAGATAACTTAAATTCCCCATCTCATAGCTTCTATGGATGACCTTGGCTTTGTTTGCAGGATTTCCACTCCCCATCGCAATAAACAACGGTACAAAGTGCTCTGCTCTTGGTACGGCCTGACGAGCATACGGTGCTTCACTTTCATAGTGATCCAAAGCCTCTATATCTCTACTTTGCACTTTTTCAATAATCCAATTATCAAAATCTATAGCCCAAGGTTCTGTTTTCGTTTCCCCCCATTTGACGATACGCAGATTATGAACAGTCACGCCACTGCCAATGACCAGAATATCCTGTTCTCCCAGTCCACGTAGCACTTCACCAATGACATATTGTGCTTTGGGCGAGAGATATGGATTTACAGAGATCTGAACTACCGGAATGTCTGCCTCAGGATACATACGATGCAACAATGTCCAGGATCCATGATCCAGTCCCCTCACCCGATCACTTTGTACGTCAATACCCTTTTGTTCATATAATTTTCTCAGCTTATTTGCCAGTTCGACAGAGCCATGTGCTGGATATTTCACCGCGTACAGTTCCGGTGGGAAACCACCAAAATCATAAATGGTATCGTACACGTCATCCATCGAACTGATCGTCAACGTTTGCGCTTCCCAATGAGCAGTAAAGATAACAACCGCTTTAGGACGAATGCTTTTTCCCAGTTGCTCTAAAAATGAAGTATAGTCCGTCTGTTCAATAGCAAGCATCGGTGAGCCGTGGGCCAAAAATAAAGATGGCATCATATAAATATCCCCTTGTCATCAATAATTTATTTTATTCATTAAGTAACTTTATGTAAGTAATAGTACATAAGTAACAGAGTTATGTCAACACAGACTCCAACATACACTTAGATCAGTGATTCCATAAATAAAGATTGATATAGGTATAAGGTCATAGTAATATGTAACTAATAAATTTTAAAATTTCACTACACTTCGATACAAAGGACTGGTTTCTATGGAGATACATACTTCTAATTGCCCAAAATGTGGTTCCGTTTTTCGTCAGAACCTTAGAAACCTGTGTAGTACTTGTATTCAGGAAGAAAATATATTCTTAGACCGCTGTTCTAACTATCTATGGAAGCATCCTTCTACTCATACCCGCCAGCTCAGTGATGTAACCGGCACACCTATAGAATTACTCATAGACTGGGTAAGAGCAGGCAAGTTTCCCTCCACATACAGTCAGCTTGATTATCCTTGTGAGTCCTGCCGTTCCCCTATTTATGCAGGAAGACTTTGCCATTCCTGTCTGGGTACATTCCGTTCGGCCGCGCTGGATATTCAAACCCGTGTGCCCCGCCGTGCAACAGCAGCATTATTCTCAGTTGCAGGGCGCGTCAAAGGCTATTAAACCGTGCTACCTATGCACATCATTTCTGTGATATGGATAAGTAGTCCTATACACAAAATAAAAAAACAGCCTTTTTCCTAGGAAAAGGCTGTTTTGCTATGAGAAACGCTTATTTAGTTTGGTGCTCATCTAATCCATTCCTCAGCCCAAAATTGAATCTGTTCCATAACCGGCTGAAGTGCACGGCCTTTGGTTGTTAGCTCGTATTCAATGCGGACAGGAGTTTCCGGATATACATGACGTGTAAGAATTCCTTCATTTTCCAAATCTTTCATCCGCTCTGATAACATTTTGTCACTCATTGTGGGAATCAGATTGGAAATATCCTTAAACCGCTTAGGACCGCTCATCATGGATTGAATAATTAATCCATTCCAACGCTTGCCCAAACATGAAAAGGCGGTTTCAAAACGCGGACACATTTTTGTACATTGCGGTTGACTTTCCAAATTTTTCACCTTCTTTTGCATTTCGGTTTGATAAAGCTTTCCTTTTGTTAGTATATATCATTTTAGCATACTTTATCCCGAAAGAAAACACTTTCTTCTTAAATTAAATACCTACGCTGATAAAGTTGCCATGACCAAAACTGATTATACAACAAACCAACACAGCAGGTATATGTCTAAATCGTTAAATACAAAAAAGCGGAATCCCAAGAGGTTCCGCCTATCAATCTGTTCATTATACAACTCATCCATATGTGATGATTGTCATTATACCAACACTCCACCGAGAGGCCTTAGAGGTTCACTTCTACCATATATTGGTTTGTTAATACTTGTCGGAGAAGTCCAACGAATGCTGTTGGCGATAACTTTCAAAATATCAGGCTGGTAATAAGTCGGATAGGTCTCATGACCTGGGCGGAAATAGAATATCTTGCCGCTACCTCGGCGGAAGGTACATCCGGTTCTAAATACTTCGCCGCCTTCAAAGTTACTAACAAATACCAGTTCATCCGGCGTAGGAATATCAAAGAACTCGCCATACATCTCTTCCTGCTTCAACAAAATTTTGGCATCTATGCCTTCTGCAATGGGATGTGACGGATTCACCGACCAAATAATCTCCTGTTCACCTGCCACCCTCCATTTCAGGTCACAGCTAGTGCCCATTAGGGCTTTGAATGGCTTGGAAAAATGGCCTGAGTGCAGCACGATCAACCCCATTCCTTCCTGCACTCGCTTGACAACACGCGCCGTAACTTCATCGCTCACCTGATCGTGGGCTTTATGCCCCCACCACAGCAGCACATCTGTGGAATTCAGAATATCTTCTCCCAAACCATGCTCGGCATCATCACGCAGAGTAGCTGTTCGAATGGCAAATCCCTCTCCTGCCAGGCCGTCAGCCAACGCTTTGTGTATCCCGTCAGGATATATCTGTTTGGCTTCATCATTCAACTTTTCGTTCAAAAATTCATTCCAAATGGTGACGTTAATCATCAACATTTCCCCCTATTAGGTTAGACCCACCACATCTCGCTCAGCGGTTCTTCAATCAGTACCTGGCGAAGATTGTGGACGGCCTTAGTAAAGCCTTCCTCCACGGACATCAGACCATCTTCATGCTCAATACTCACTACATAATCGTATCCCACCAGACGCAGAGCACTGATAATATCTGCCCAGGTTTTTACATCATGCCCATAGCCCACAGTTCGGAACTGCCAAGCACGATCTAGCATTTTCGTATATTCCTGCATATCGGTAAGTCCATATTTATTTACATTGATCGGATCAATCGTCGTATCCTTGGCATGAAAATGGTGAATGGCTCCCTCTCGGCCCAAAATTTGAACCGCCTGCACTGGGTCAATTCCCTGCCACCACATATGGCTCGGATCCAGATTAGCACCAATGACCTCTCCCGCAGCTTCACGCAAACGAAGCAAGGTCGCTGGTGTATGAACGGAGAAGCCCCCGTGTAGCTCCAGCCCAATTTTAACATGATGATCTGCTGCAAATTTCCCCGTCTCGGTCCAGTAAGGAATAATTTTATTCTCCCATTGCCACTTCAACACTTCCTGAAAATCATTAGGCCACGGAGCTACAGGCCAGTTTGGATATTTCGCATCCTCATGATCACCCGGACAGCCAGAGAAAGTGTTCACAACTGGAACTTCCAGCTTTTCTGCCAATCGAACGGTTTTAAGAAACGTATCATGATCAGCCTGGGCCAAATGCTTTTGCGGATGGAGAGGATTGCCGTGACAGCTAAGCGCACTAATCGTTAGTCCGCGGGACTCTACTGCCTTTTTGAAATTTTTGAGCGCTGTATCGTTTTCCAGCAACTCATCCGGCTTACAATGCTTATCCCCAGGGTTGCCGCCTGTACCGATTTCTACAGCATCCAATCCTTGAGAAGCCACATAATCCAGCGCCTCCTCAAGCGAACGTCCGCCAAACAACACCATAAATACTCCAAGTTTCAAAAGAAATCCCTCCCTGTATCATATGTGAAAAAAGCTGCTTTCATTATAATGATGGTCTATTCGGGATAATTACGGGCTTAGTCAAAATAGACAGCTTTCCCCGTACGAGCCGATTCATAGATAGCTTCCAAAATTTCAGTAACAACCAGTGCCTGTTCCGGCTTCACAAGAGGTTCTTTGTCGTCCAGAATAGATTCTATCCACAGACGGGCTTCGCGGTCTGCTTCATTTTCCGTTTCTCCAGAGTAAAAGGCAACACCGCCTGCATCCAGATCTATTTTCGTATCAAACAAGCGGCTGTTCTTTTCCCCGTTAATGCGCAATCCATCCTGCATATCGGCTCCGCCTTCGGTACCGCATAACAGCGTCTTCGCTTCGCCAAACTCTACAACGTTCAATGCCCAGCTGGACTCTAGTACAATCGTAGCTCCATTTTGCATCGTAATAAAACCAAAAGCTGAGTCCTCTACCTTAAATTCCTCAGGATTCCAAGGTCCAAAGGCATTTGCTGCATCTTTACGATCCCCTAGCTTATGGAAGGTTGAACCTAGTACGCTTTTAGGCTTGTAATTATCCATCAGCCAGAGTGTCAGGTCGAGTGCATGCGTGCCAATATCAATAAGGGGGCCACCGCCCTGCTTCTCTTCATCCAAGAATACTCCCCAGGTCGGAACTGCGCGACGGCGTAGAGCAATGGCTTTGCCCAGATAAATGTCTCCAAGCTCTCCTTGTTCGACCAATTGCTTCAGATACAAACTATCATCACGATAACGGTTTTGATACGCAATAGACAGCTTCTTACCTGTACGGTTGGCCGCATCGAGCATTTCCCGTGCCTGCTCTGCAGTTTTAGCCATCGGTTTTTCACACAGCACATGCTTACCTGCCTCAAGCGCCGCTACGGTAATTTCCGAGTGCGAGTCGTTGGGTGTACATACATGTACGACTTCAATGTCTTTATTTTCTAACAGCTTACGGTAATCGCTATAAACTTGCGAGCCTTCAACTCCAAACTTTTCTGCTGCCTCTTCAGCGCGCTCCTGAATGATGTCACAGAATGCAACGATTTCTGCACGCTTCTGCTTGGCAAGACTCGGCAAGTGTTTGCCGTTGGCAATCCCTCCACAACCAATAATCCCGATTTTGAGTGTTTTAGACATAAATATTTCCTCCCTGAGCTGCGTATTGTTGGAGCCATTTAATACTGGTTTCAATGCTTTCGATTGGAGGGTTTGAGCAGAAATCCTGTTCTACGACGATCCAATCCACACCTGCCTGAATAGCGGCGTCTGTAATGGCCTGAAGCTGCACTTCGCCTTTGCCAAGCTCTACAGTTACTGCTTTTTGTTGCTCGTCACGTGCCATATCCTTTAAGTGAATGATAGGCAGGCGTCCATTATAACGTCCGATGTATTCCACTGGATCATAGCCCCCATAGTATACCCAACAAGTATCCATTTCGACCTGTAACAAATCATCGGAAACCGCATCATATAAAGCATCGAATACCGGGCGATCATTGATTTTTTCTGTCAATTCAAAATCATGATTATGATAAGCCAGTATCAAGCCCTGTTCTTTCACTTTTTCACCAATACGATCCAAATTAGCAAAAAGTTCATCCCACTGTCGCTGTTCTTCGGTTAAATAAGGAACGATTAGGTATTTATTTCCCAATTCTTTGTGGTATGCAATCTCCTCATCCAAATGATTCAGCAAACGAGAATATTGTATATGAGTTCCCACAACTTCCAGATTCAGCTCATCCAAAAGCGCTCTGACATCCTTGGCATTGCGTCCGAAAAAGGTATGAAATTCTACCCCTTTATAGCCAAGCTCAGCTACCTTGCGCAACGTACCTTCAAAATCCTGTTCAAGCTCTTCCCTTACTGTGTACAATTGCAATCCTACTTTAGCCATTCCCCTTCACCTCTTTAATTAAGATGAATTTTCCATTATATCTGTTCCATAATACAAATCCTCATCCGGTTTGAACGTGCTTTCCACCGTAATGTGATTGCCTTCCAATGATGAGCGCTGAAAAGCATGCATGGCTTCTAGCACATGGTAGGCCAGTTCAGCATTGGCACGATGGTCCGTGAATTTCAATGCGCCAAAGGCTTTTCACTGTACACATGCTTGCCTGCCTCTAGTATCGCCACATCTGACCGTGCATGGCTGCCAGGCACGGTCAGATTAAATACAAGCTGAATCTCAGGCTGACGAAGCAATTCATCCACTTTGTATACGTTTTCAATGTTGAATTCATCGGCCCTCTCCTTGGCCCTCTCATCCAGTCAATCAGCGACGGCCACCACTTCAATAAGTGGGCTCTTTTGGAGATTTTCAAGATATACCGAGCTAATAGTACCGCATCCGATAATTCCGGCCTTCATTCGTTCCACGTCGTCACACTCCTTGGCCTCCAACATGTACTTTCTCATCTAACATGTAAGCTTTACAGTTCACATAGTATTCTATTTCTGTTTCGTTTAAAATGAATAATATGATTAAAACATGAACAATCTGGTCAATATTTGAAACAGCCATATGCCCAAAGGAGTCATCATCATGTCTATCGTCGAGCCTTGTCAGGTTCTTACCGCAGGCTATTCCTTCCATCGAAAGCCCTTTTATTCGAACCAGCCTGATGGGATCAAAAATTATTTATTCCGTTTGCAAACAGATGGACGCTGCCAGGCCCGCATTAACGGGGAAATGACACGGATTGAGGCGGGTGACCTACTGCTATTCAATCCTACCGAGCCTTATGAACTGGATATTCATAGTGAGTTGAACCCCATGGGAGAGCAGGTCGTGGAAAGTGGAGATTATCACATTTTTTTCGGTGGTTCCTGGGTAGATGAGTGGTGGAACCATCATAAACGACCCAACAGAATTAAGGTTCAGCTCACAGAAGCCCTGCTTGGCCTATTTCGTCAGCTTGTGATGGAGCAACGACGTATTTCTAATCCTTACCCGGAAATATCAAGTTATTACATACGCATTTTATGTTTGGAGTTTGACCGTATGCTATCCGATCATCCTATCGCTACTCATCATAACTATCTTGCGTATCAGATTAAAAATTATATTGAAGAAAACGCATCCTCTAACTTCAAACTGGATGACGTGTCTTCACACGTCGGTATCAGCGTATCCCGAGCAGTACATCTGTTTAAGGAAACATTCGATACGAGCATTATGCAGTACACGCTGGACATCAGGCTTAACATGGCGAGAGAACGAATCATTTTCAGTCCCATGTCACTGGAACAAGCCGCCGAATCGTCAGGATTTGCAAATTACACGTATTTTCACCGTGTATTTCGTTCCCGCTTCGGTATGTCGCCCAAAGAATTCAGGGTGATTCACCGTGAGCAATTGTAGGACAAAGAGAGCGTTCACCTGAACGCTCTCTTTGTTCATAACCAATAATAGTGAATACTGCTTACATACCACGACCGTTTTTTTTACGGAACAATTGTCAGCATCACTACCGACATTGGTGGCAGTGTAACATCCAAATGCTGACCTTGCAGCTGATAGGATGTGAAAGCTTCCTTTTTCACACGCTCTGGCTGATCAAACGTATTATGTGCCTGCATATC
Source organism: Paenibacillus sp. CH40 (assembly GCF_024213605.1). Taxonomy (NCBI): domain Bacteria; kingdom Bacillati; phylum Bacillota; class Bacilli; order Caryophanales; family Paenibacillaceae; genus Paenibacillus; species Paenibacillus sp. CH40. Next base: position 809,667 of record NZ_JANAVQ010000001.1, on the reverse strand, counting down.
GTCGCTGGCAAGGACAACACCGCTGATCTTTTTAATTTCTTCCAGTCCTCTTAGCTCCAAATTCAAGTTTCCCGACTCGCCCGGATGGACGTTGCAAAAGCTAATATGAATATTGTCGTCCTGCGCCTTGGAGGCGGACACGCTAACTTGTGGGATGGAATCTCCGTCATATTCATAATCGCCTACCTTTACATGAACAGCCAGTGCTTGCGCATCCTGATGCACCTTAAACATTTCAAATACATGGTATGTCGGCGTCAACAGCATAGCAGGGCCTTCAGTCAGAACCATGGCTTGCAATACATTAACCATTTGAGCAATATTCGTCATCTGTATTCGGTCATGGTGATTATGGAAAATGTGTAGGTGCAGCCCAGCTACCAGTGCATCGCGCATCGTATTTTGCTGATACAGGAAGCCTGGATTGGTTCCCGGTTCAGTCAGGAACCAGGTTCCCCATTCATCGACGATCAGTCCGACCCTTTTGTCAGGATCATATTGGTCCATAATGGCTGAATGACGAGTAATCAATTCATCCATATGCAATGATTTTTTCATCGTCTCGAACCATTCCGCTTCATCAAAACCGACTGCTTGCCGTTTCCCTTCCCAGTTTCCCGGGATCGTATAGTTATGCAGGCTCAAACCGTCCATAAGATGCCCAGCTTCACGCATCAACACTTCGGTCCAACGATAATCATCCACATTCGCCCCACCTGCAATCCGATAAATGCGGTTCTCGCCATAGTTACGGACATATGTCTGATATCGGCGATACAGGTCGGCATAATATTCTGGGCGCATGTTACCGCCACAACCCCAGTTTTCGTTACCCACTCCAAAATATTTGAGCTTCCATGGTTTCTCACGACCGTTTTCCTGACGCCATGCAGCCATAGGGGACTCTCCATCGAAGGTCATGTACTCTACCCACTCCGACATTTCCTGAACTGTACCACTGCCGACATTTCCACAAATATAAGGCTCTGCATCTAACAGTTCGCACAATTGAAAAAACTCATGTGTGCCAAAATGATTATTTTCAACCACACCGCCCCAATGCGTATTTACCATTCTCTTACGGTTTTCTTTTGGCCCGATACCATCTTTCCAATGATATTCATCAGCAAAACAGCCTCCCGGCCAGCGCAGCACAGGAATGTTCAGCTTTTTCAGGGCTTCCACCACATCATTACGAATTCCGTTTGTGTTCGGAATCGGTGAGTCCTCTCCAACCCATATGCCTTCATAAATGCAACGTCCAAGATGCTCAGCAAATTGTCCATAAATGTTTTTATTAATAATGCCTTGTTTCCAATCGGTATTAACAACAATAGAACCCTTCACAACAAACCCTCCCCAAAAATATTAAGATTGTTGGAACACCCATACAAATGTTTGCGCTTTCATTTTGGCCTAAATATCACTCATAACAACGATTTTCTTTCGATCATAATTTTTACGCATCATTACTTTTAGTAAACATTAATATAAATATTAATAATTAAACAAAAACATTTCACGTGTTTAATATATTTTATTGTCTACTTTTTGTCAATCGTTAAGATAAGGTCCAATCAAACCAAAAAGCCTGCCATTAAGGCAGACCAAGGTATGACTATTTTAACCCGTAATCCAGGTTCAGCCGAGCCTGAGCATTGTAGCTTTTAGGCTGTACCTATCCAGCGTGAACCATGGTAACTGGGACAATTTTGAGCTGCCGCCAAAGCACGTACACGAACAATACTTCCGCTGATACCACATGTATGCCCGGACATTAACTCTTCACATTGTGAGCAGGCCAGCAGTCTGGCTTCGTACACTTCATCATTTACACATTCCATTTTGGGTCTCATGTTGGTTAGAATTCTGGTAATTTGCTCTTCCGATATCGAGATATCTCTTTCACAGCCTTTACAGGTACTTGGCACAGGTATATCTTCCATCGTAAGCTTACCCTCCCCATCAACAATGTCTTAAGTAAATATAGTTGAGTCCATGATGCCATAAATGATAACAGTATATTCTTTATTCTGGCTAGTCTTATTTCCGTTCCGACGGAAGGCTCGCAGCCGCCTCAGATACGACCATTGCCAAGTCCTCATTTCCGAACATGGACAGTACCCCTAATACCGTATCCAGCGGAATATCACCCGCTTCTTCACGCGATACAGTCAACTTGCGTACTCGTAGCAGACGCTCGTTGCTATCCTGATGCGGATATGCTTCACTATATAGTTCCTCTGGCTCCAACCCATGATTGATACACCATTGCGCAAACACAAGGATCATCATATCTTCTTCTTGCTTATAGTTTTCAATGATGGCTTCTTCTAGCTGCTTACCACGGTTATCTTCTTCCATTCATTCATTTCTCCTTCAACCTAATTCTTGATGTCTGTCTGGACTGTTAAGATCACGTTCGGACGTTCCATATTAATTACTCAAACGGCTGATCAGCTCGTCAGCCAGCATATGGCTATCCAATACTTTTCCAGCCCGTACAGCACACTCCTCTGGACGATGAATATGCTCCAGAAAATGATTTACGACTCCGGTGAATCCCCGTCTTTCCAAAATCGTATCCCAGCTTCCAAAAGCTTGCGTTAGTGGTGAATGATTTTTTTGCATAAAAACAGCCTGTTCCATATTTGTTACTTCAACAGACCGTCCTGCCCCGTGAAGCTCCAGCTTCTCTATGTCAGCTCCTGCCTGTCTACTCATACTGTAGCTTCCGGTAGCATTCCCCAGACGTACGGTCCCGAACGCAGCTTCCATATATCCTTCACTCGTCGTATTCAGACTACTATGCAGCAGCTCATAATCATCGCCACCCAGCCACAAAAGCAAATCAAGCATGTGAATTAAATCATCATAAACCGTCTGTGCCGCCGGTCTTCGGTCATATCCAGTACGGTGTTTAATGGCCGCACATTGACTAAATCCACCTGCTTCCTCTAACCATGCTTTAGCAGCTACATAATGCGGGGCAAAACGTCGATTAAAGCCCACCGCCAGCAGCACGGCCTGCGCTTCCGCAAAAGCGGTCATTTCCAGATTCTGACGAACATCATAGGACAACGGTTTATCCACATACACGGCAATCCCTTTTTCAATACACGCCATAACCAGATCAAAATGAGCTTCGGTCGCGGCATGTATAAATACAGCTTCCGGTTCCCATGCTAGCAGCTCCTTCACATCTGTCGTTCCTCTTGGCAACCTATATTGCTCCATAATGGAACTCACCGGCTCCTGTGAACGGTTCATGACACCTACAATATCTACACCTTGGTGTGCTGCCAGTAACGGTAAGTATACTTTTCGAGCAATACCACCCAGTCCTGCAATAGCTACTCTTGTCTTCGTTTGCTTGTCCATATCGTTCCCACCTCTAATCACTCATTCATCTGTTGTCTAGTTTACATGGAAGTCTGCTGACAAGCAAAGAAAAGAGACTGCTCCCGGTCCAGTTGGACCTAACGGAACAGCCTCTATGGCAGGAACGTTCAACTTCAGCTAAGTTTACTTAATGTAAGTTAGTTTAGGCGTGCTGCGCTTGCTTTCTTGTTTTTTCACTTTTAATTTTTTTAACACGCATCCCAATGGCTACAACCAGAACCACAACCAGAACCTCAAATCCGTATTTAACGACCCCGTTCATAAACCAGTGTGCAATCAGCGGTTCCGCCACCACCATTTTGGCGGCAGTATAAGCCAGTACAGCAGCCCCGATCGTAATAACTACTGGGTAACGTTCAGTCAGCTTCAAGATAATCGTACTTCCCCACACCATGATTGGAACGGAGATTGCCAGACCCAATATAACGAGCAACATGTTTCCATGAGCTGCTCCCGCAACAGCAAGTACATTGTCGAGGCCCATCATCGTATCCGCGATAATAATCGTGCGGATCGCTGCCCACATTTGATTCGTAGCTGAAATTTCATGTTTTTTCTCTTCGACCAGCAGCTTATAGGCAATATAGATAAGTGCGAGTCCCCCAATCAAACGCAATCCATAAATTTGCAATAAATACGTGACCAGCACTGTAGCAATCACCCGAATGATGACCGCTCCGACCGTCCCCCAAATAATGACCTTCTTTTGATTGGCCTTATCAACATTGCGAGCCGCCAAACCGATTACGATCGCATTGTCACCAGCTAGCACCAGATCAATGATAATGATGGATACTAATGCGGTTAAAAACTCAATTGACAAAAAATCCATACGTTTCTCCCACCTTTTTTATTTATTTGTTATACTGTACATAGTTCAGCGCTTTATACTAAAAAAGCGCCATTTCACGGAATCCGGAAACGGCGCTTGACCCAAATTTGGCATCAAAAAAAGACCATTTACCCGGATTCCTAAAATCCTGGCAAAGGTCTCGCTTACAACATTACGTTGCCAATAAAGCCGGGGATTAAAAATCCCGTAATGACGACTTTACTCGTTGAGCTACTCCCCTTTGGGAACTATTCTGTTAGTGGCAGTATAGCACACATTATTGGGAATGTGAACCCTATTTTTTTCTGTATAAGCGATAAGCCGAACAGGGATATTGAAAGAGGTATGTAAATGAAAAAATGGCTACTCGTCGCGGCTTATGTTTCGCTGCTTTGCATCGCGTTTATCTACAGATATGATTGGCTCGCCTGGGCGGACAAGCAGACCTCCTTTCCAGTTCTGCTACTACTCGCATTTTTATTCGCGCTAATTCCGTTTGTGCCTTACAAGCTGATTATCGCCTCCATTGCTTATGCCGCAGGCCCCTGGCAAGGTGCTCTGATCTGCTGGCTTGGCACTACATTGGCTGCGTTGGTCGTTTTCACTGCAGTACGTACCCTATTCCGTGATAAAGGACGTGCCTATTTGAAGCGGGTTCCCGCATTGGAGCGCTTCAATCGAGTCATGGAGAGGGAACCTTTTGCTGCTGTTCTGCTGGCTCGCCTGATTCCAGTCATCCCCCAAGCAGCGGTAAATGTATACGCTGGAGTAGCAGGGTTTCCGTTCTGGAGCTTTATCCTAGGTACAGCTATTGGCAAGCTTCCCGCAATTGCGGTGTATGCTTATGCTGGCGGCACCTTTGCAGAACACCCAATCACCGGTTTGCTCATTTTGGTGCTATATACTGCACTGGTGGGCGGCGCCTTTATACTCTACCGAAAAAGGCTTCAACGCGACAACAGAACATAATGCGATGAGTTTGCCACCGTCTCTGTAGGAAGTTTCATTGCGATTTTTAGGACATAGCCATTTACACTACGGATTGGTTTCTGACCTTTCGTTGGATTTTGCAAAAATCTCGTATATAATTTAATTGTAAGCTATTTAAATAACAACTAATTAAACATTCTCAGATTGGAGTGACAAATATGAGCACCAACAATCCACACACGGTAGAAAAAGCAACTTTTGCAGGTGGCTGCTTCTGGTGCATGGTTTCCCCTTTTGAGGAATTACCCGGTATTTTGAAGGTTAGATCTGGATACACAGGGGGACATACCGAAAATCCTACCTATGAAGAGGTGTGTTCTGAAACAACGGGACATGTGGAAGCCGTACAGATTACATTTGACCCACAAGTATTCCCGTATGAAAAACTGTTGGAGCTCTTCTGGCAGCAGATTGATCCGACGGATGAAGGTGGACAGTTTCACGATAGAGGTTCATCCTACCAAACGGCTATTTTCTATCATAATGAAGAGCAGCGAATCAAGGCAGAAGCTTCTAAAGAAGCTTTGGCTCAAAGTGGCCGCTTCGACAAGCCGATTGCTACACCGATTCTGCCTGCGGCCACTTTTTATGAAGCAGAAGAATACCATCAGGACTATCATAAGAAGAACCCCGCTCATTACAAACGCTACCGCAAAGGTTCGGGACGTGAAGATTTTATCGAGCAAAATTGGTCCGGCAAGATTGATAAATCCGATCTTAAAGATCGGCTGACGCCTATTCAATACGAAGTAACACAAAAAAACGCGACCGAGCGCCCTTTTCAAAATGAGTTTTGGGATCATGAGGGTGAAGGCATTTACGTGGATATCGTATCAGGAGAGCCCTTGTTCAGTTCATTGGACAAATATGATGCAGGTTGCGGTTGGCCCAGCTTTACCCGTCCGCTGCGCAGCTACAATGTCAAAGAAAAAACCGATCTCAGCCATTTTATGATCCGTACCGAGGTGCGAAGTCGTGAAGCTGACTCTCATTTAGGGCATGTATTCGATGATGGTCCAGGTCCAGATGGTTTGCGTTATTGCATCAATTCTGCCGCGCTCCGCTTTGTGCCTCAAGAAGATTTGGAGCGTGAAGGATACGGAGCATATAAGTCATTATTTGAAAAGTAAGTAGCCATAGAATCATTGGGGCTGTCCCGCGATCTATCTTTAATAGATGATCACAGGCCAGCCTTTTTGGGATATGGCCGCATATCATTACGTAGGCTAGCAATTTAACTCATTACCCATCCAAGCCAAATGGCTAGCGGTACTAGCAATAGCTGAGCTAATAAAGTACCTGCCAAACGCGAGATGATCATCCAACCGTACATGCTGTTCATCCGAGTTAAGGGTAGCTCCCCTCGTAGCGTTTTCTCCGACAGAACCGCCAATCTTGGATCAATTAACAAGGTCAGTAATACCGTTGCGACGCCATTGATTAGACCTGACGACATTGACATGGCTGTACCTTGAGCAGGCCACAGGAATGATGCATATAAAGCAGATACTACTCCAGTTGTATAAATCGCAGTAACAGCTATATTCAGAATAATTAGACGCTTGGGTATCGCTCCGCTAATCAGTGAAGTAAGCATTGACCAGGTGGGGCGTTTTATGTAGTAGCCTGCATGTTTCCAGCGACTTCGCAGCATTAAATGACGCACCAAAGCCGGAATAGATCCGGTATGTTCCAAATGCACAATCCATCTGGCTGACATGCGTACCACTGTTGGATACAGTAATATAGCAAGCATAGTTCCAACGGTTGCTGCCAGCAGTACCGCATGCATATATAGTTCCAGTCTAATATCCGTTCCGCCCACTTGTGCTGCAGCTTTAGCCTGATCGACCATCCCTCCGAGTAAAGGCCCCTGCGCCATGTTAGAGGTGCGTGAAACCAACAGCAGCATTCCCGCAACGGTTAACGCCAATCCAATCCGACGCGCTCGCAAACCACCAAGCCGGAGAGCATAGGACAAGCTATCTGTAGTATGAATGATGATAGTCAGCAAAAAAACAAAACCCCAGGCAAGCAAATGCTTCACTCCTTTTCCTCGTATTCTGCACACCATTATACGCTTTTTTTCAAGATACATTTTACAATATATTCATTTCTTTGATTTCCGTTTGTTTAAGCCGACAACGGGTAATACATAATACATCATCCGCTATAAGGAGTGTGCAACTATGCCTTGGAACAAACATGATTACCCTCCATCCATGAAAAACCTGGAACCTCGGGTGCGAGAAAAAGCCGTTGATATTGCTAACGCTCTACTCCGTGACGGCTATGAAGAAGGACGCTCGATTGCGATTGCCACTTCCCAAGCCGAGGAATGGAACGATAATCATCCAGCCGAGCAAGATGAGAAACCTAAAAAACATGAAAAACAGCATTCAAGCGAAAATGTACACGACCATCATTCCGCTTCTTCCGATGAGAAGGAACCCATTCATGTGGTGCCGTACGAGGATCGCTGGGCAATCAAAGAAGAGGGACACAACCATCCCATTTCAACCTTTAAACACAAAAATGAGGCGATTGATGAGGCTCAAAGTTTTGTAGAACGCCAACAGATTTCTGCAATTATTCATGACCGGGATGGACGCATCCATTCTACTTTAAAACCTTCCTGATAGAAGCTGAATACAGCGAAAGGGTGTTACGAAAGAAGATTTCTCTCCTGACGTAACACCCTTTCCTTATTGACGAAGGCTGTGGACGACCGGCACTGTTTTGGCAACTACCTTTTTAGCGGGAATAGCCGCTGGCAGTACCTTTTTCACAGGTCGGTGCAGTTGGAACGTGGTCGTCCATGTAATTATTTTTCCGGCAAGCCACACAGCCAGTATTGTAAACATTGTTTCCTTCATAGGCAGATACAACAGTGATAATCCCAATACGATGATGTCACTGACAATAAACACGTTGCCGATTTTCCACCCGCGCCACTCACTGATCAGCAGAGATAAGATATCATCGCCCCCGGTTGCTCCACCGAATCGCAGTACGATTCCGGCTCCCAAACCTGTAAGCACCCCACAAAGTAGAGCAGCTATCAGCAGATTTCCATGTAGATCTATAACCAGAGTCGAATACTTCTCAAATCCTGCATAAAACAGTGAAAAAGCGACGGCTCCGATTAACGCAAGCAGCATAAATCTTCTGCCCTTCAGTACCCATGCCAGCAATATGACGGGAATATCAAGCAGCAACATACTCCATGCTGGAGATATGCCAAACGCGTAATGTCCCAGCAGGGCCAAGCCTGCAAATCCGCCTTCTGACAAATGATTCTGAGCATTAATGTGATAGTACGTAAAAGCTAAAATGCATGTTCCGAGCAGCATGACAGCAATCTGTCTCAATGCTCCATTGTTCACGATAGATTCGTAAGTTTTCCTCATACAGGCTCCCTCGGTTTCTCGTAAGTTTGATGTGGATGAACCCACTCTTACGGAAGCTACCGGATAAGATGTGCCTGGAGGACTTGGTCCTTCGCATGTACAATCCCCTCTTCCGCAGAGTTGGCTTTCGCAACTTGACGTTACTCCGCGGAAAAGCTAAGTATAAGACAGATCAAATCGTTTCCAAATCGTCCTTTGGGGAAGTATCCTTCGGGGACACATGGTATCCTGATCCTTTCTTTTGTGGAATAAAACTCCGACATTTCTGTGGTGCATATAATTCTATAATTTATTATACCACACCTTGTCACCTGCTAAACAGCTTGCTTTTTTGCTGCACCATATTTTATTTTATGTGTGAGCATGCTTTATTGTATGTGCGAATTAACGTATTATACCGAAGGTTTGGCGAATGTACATTTAATATAGCCCAAAACGTATTTTATTTCTGTTTAGATTATTATCCACTTAATTTGGCGGTTCTACGCTGGTTGGCCATAAACACCCCTCCAAGTATAAGGACCAGCCCGGTCAGAACGTTCCAGCCGATATGTTCATTCAGGAGCAAAAAGCCCCATACGATGGCACTTACTGGTACAAAATACGTCACCGAAGAAGCAAATTCCGCACTCCCCCGCAAAATCATGTAGTTGAACAAAATATATGCTACTCCTGATCCTAAAACTCCCAGCCCTATAAGGGAACCCAATACACCTGGATCAGAAACAATCGACAAATCAGGTCTCTCCACAATTGCCATCATAATACCACCCCCTACCGCCGCACCAAACAGTGTCGCAAAGGTAGCCTGATACATGGAAAGATTGGAGAGAAAACGTTTGGAGAGCTGTGTTCCAAATCCATAGCAGAGAGTCGCAAGCAGCATACACCCAAAACCCACAGGGTCAACAGAAATAATAGATGCAGGATTAATACCCAATAAAATAATAATTCCTACAAAAGCGAGCCCCATTCCTAACCACTGCATCCGATGAAAAATAGCCCCGAAAAAAACAAGCCCCACCAACATGGTCCATATTGGCGTGGTGGCATTCAATACAGAAGCCATGCTGCTAGCTATTTTGGTCTCGCTAAAACCGATCAATGTCCATGGCAAAACCATGTTGACCAAAGCTACCAGAGTAACCGATTTCCACGGAATGCTTTTAATTTTAAACGGCCTGCGCATAAGTAGCATTAATAAGACGATAAAAATAAGTCCAAAGCTGGATCTAAGAAATACAATAGTCCACGGTCCTACTTGATGTAGCAACAACACCTTGATAAACATAAACGAACCGCCCCAAATGAGGCTCAACAATAATAAAGCTGCATATAACGAACGTGACAATATGTATACCTTCTTTCTCCACTTTCTTAAGTTAAATAGTAGAGGCTGACCGCAGTCAGAACGATCTCCTCTTTTATGTAAGTTTTTATCCATTAGCTTAACATAAACTCTGTTTGACTGTCATTGGCGATAAACTCAAGAATTCTTTACACAATGGCACATGGGTATCGCTCTCTACCACTTTTCCAATAATTGAGGATTGCTTTAGCCTTGGAAAAATACCTATGATGAGGTATAAACAGAACACACGTTCTATATAATGATTATATATTGTATTCTTACTCGGAGTAAAGGAGATTTTTATGCCAAGCCAAAAGACACTGAACCACAAGAATAAAGCTCCTTTGCCTTCTGAAGAAGACGCAGGGCTAGTCAAGATCTGTGTACTTCTAACTCTTGTGCTGGATGTGCTGGAACGAGACATTCGTATTATACATACCTCCCCTCTAAAAATGCCTGATTTGTATGTTCGTAGCCTGACTGGAGTACAACAGCGTGTAGCTGTTCAATTAGCAGAGACAAAGACGCGAATGAAAACACTAGGGGTTAAAATATACAGCGAAATCCGAAATCATGAAGGCGTAGAGGTTTTGTATATATGCCGCGGCTATCAAAGACGATTTTTCATGCTTTCATCCTTTGCCCGCAGCGAGGTCCGGCGGAAACTGGGACACTATCTAGGAATTGATCCGACGCAAGATTAAGCCCCCTTGTAATCTAGTCTCTAGTTCTTGCACGATTACATTTCATTCCTTGCAAAATAACCAACCCATTTCCCATTTTCAACCTAAATTCTAGTATAAAACTATTGCATTACGCGAAGTGAAGGTGATTCAAGAATGGATAAGTCACCAGATCATGGATAAATTCAATCCATATGGCACACATTATGCCTATCTCATCCAAAAAGGAGGGCTCTCTTGGCTGGACATGACGCAGCTTCCGTTGAATTAAACAGAAATGTTTCCTTTATTGAGCAAGCCCTTTTTTATACGGATGATTTAAAAAAACAGGCAATTTCCGTTGACGGCAAAGACGGTATGCTGCTCTATATTGATTCGCTCGTAGATCAGGAGATGATTCAAACTCATATCCTGAGTGCCTTATATGAGAAAATCGATGCAGTCTCTCATCAAATGTTCACCACCTTAAGCAGTCAAAAAGACACCGACCTTCAAAATGCTGCTGATTCGCTTATTCAGGGATATTGCATTTTTATGATAAATGGAGCGGAAGAATTTTTTATCCTTTCTTCCGAAAAGACGTATGCTCGCAGTACGGACGAGCCAGAAAACGAAGGGGTTATTCGGGGACCGCACAATGGATTCATTGAGCAGTTATCCATCAATCTAAATCTGATTCGCAAACAAATTGTCACACCGTCGCTGGTTGTACGCTACTTTTATGTGGGATCTAAAACCCGGACTAAAATCGCTATTGTCTATGTTCAAGACTTGGCTAATCCTGAGCTAGTGGAAGCAGTGAAAACGAGAATTAAAGCGATCTCCTCCGATATGGTGCTCCCCCCCCGGTTTTATTCAAGAGTTTATTGAGGACAACCCTTTTTCCCTCTTCCCTCAACAGCTCAGCACGGAACGACCGGATCGTGTGACCGCCAATCTAATGGAGGGACGGATAGCGATTTTGGCTGAAGGTAGCCCTACTGCTCTAATAGCTCCCGTCTCTTTTTTTGCATTTTACCAAAGTCCAGATGATTATCACGGCCGTTGGATTATTAGTTCATTTCTAAGAACGATTCGAATGATGAGCTTTTTGATCGCTTTTACGCTGCCTGCCATTTACATTGCGACGATTGCTTTTCATCCAGCTATTTTGCCACTAGAGTTGGCGCATACCATTAAAAAATCACTGGAAAATGTTCCATTCCCAGCGATTGTGGAGGCTATGCTGCTTGAATTGATCTTTGAGGTGCTACGAGAAGCCGGGGTCCGTCTACCCAGTCGGGTTGGCCAAACTATTGGAATCGTTGGTGGTCTCGTCATCGGAGATGCTATCGTTCGGGCTGGTCTCGTGTCGTATACGATGATCATCGTCGTCTCGTTAACAGCCATTTCTTCTTTTTTAGTGCCTTCTCATGAAATGAGCTCAGCGGTTCGTATCCTTCGTTTTCCGATGATGATTGCTGCAGCCTTGTTTGGATACATTGGCATTGCTTTCGGTTTGCTTTTTCTTACTATCCACCTTTGCAAGCTGGAGACCTTTGGTACGCCCTACTTTGCTCCTCTTGCACCATTCCGGCTCGGTGATATGAAAGATGTTTTTATCCGCTTTCCGATTTGGACATTTCATCAGCGACCATATGATTCCCAAGCCCAAAAATTGAAGCAGCAGAACGACTCTAGGAGCTGGAAACGACGTGAATAAAGAAAGTACCATTGCATCGGGTCAACTTTTTTTTCTCATCATCAAGTTTGAGATTGGCGTAGACATTTTGTCACTTCCCTATCAGATGCACCTTTCAGCTAAAGGAGGGGGTTGGATATCTGTCATTATTGGCGGCCTTTTGATTCAACTCATTATTTTGATGTGCTGGCTTCTGCTAAGACGTTTTCCCTCCTCTTCGATTTATCAAATATTAACCCAAATTACTGGTTGCTGGATTGGAAAAGTATTGACTGTGGCTTACATCGCTTACTATCTGCTTATGGGTACCTCCGTTCTTGTGAACGCATATGACGTCATCAATCGCTGGATGCTGCAATATACTCCCCGTTGGGCTATACTTGCCCTGTTTTTGTTCAGTAGCATATATCTGGTTCGCGAAAATTTAAGAACAATTGCTCGAGTGCTTGTTTTAATTTCATTTCTGATTTTTCCCATGATGCTGTTAATTAGCTATGGTATAAAGCAGTCCAACCCGCTTTATCTGCTACCTCTGACTGAGGCGGGATGGCCCCGTATTATTGTCGGTTCAAAAGAAACGCTCCTAGCGATGTTTGGTTTTGAGTTCATTCTTGTCGTCTTTCCCATGACTGAGGGCAAAAGTATAGGCAAGCTCAAGTCAATTTTGGCAGCTAACGCGATCGTGGTACTATTGTATTGTTTTACTGTATTTACCTGTACAACCGTATTCAGCCCCCAACAGCTTGAATTAATGTCGGAGCCAGTCATTTATTTGCTCAGATCCATTCCACTGGGAACGATGGATCGGGTCGATTTTATTTTTCTGCCAATTTGGCTCATTTCGATCTTTGGCGCTATAAGTGGTTATTATTATGCAGCGTCTTACGGAATAAGCTATCTATTCAAGCAAAAGAGTCACAAAAAGGCGGTTCCCTTTGTTGTGCTCGCCTCATGTTGTATTGCCTATTTGCCTCAACGAAGAGAAGATTTCGAGCTTATTGGTTCCATAGCTAATAATTCTGCTTATATTTTCCTAATTGTGTTCCCTTTTCTGCTGCTGATCCTATCGTATCTCTTCAAAAAAAAGGAGGGACCTGAAACATGAAAAAAAAGAGCAGAGCGCTTGGAATGCTAACTCTACTCATTTTTATAACAGGCTGCTGGGATCAGGACAATTTGAAGGATGCCCGATTGGCAAATGCATCGGCTTATGATCTCACTCCTGAAGGCATGTTGCTGCAAACGCTAGAGGTTGTAGACGATTCTCAAAGCAATCAAGGTAAAAGCACCAATGAAATTCACTCAGGCACCGGTCATTCCGTTCGGCAAAGCACAGACAAAATCCGAGCCAAAGTAACCGGGGATATCCGCTTTTTCAAATACGGAGTTATTCTGTATGGTACAAGCTTGGCTCGAAAAGATCTATATCCCTATCTGGATGTGCTGTATCGTGAGCCTGACCATCCGACTTCCCATGTCAAGGTAGCTATTGTAGATGGATTAGCTGGAGAAATAATAGATCAAAAAGGCATAGGTAACCTCTTAATTGGCGAATTTATAACCAAAAAAATCAGAAGCCTTGAGGAAATGTGTATGTTCCCGGAAATGACACTGGAGACACTGCTCCCCCCAATGCTTGATCCGGGTCAAGATTTTGTGCTTCCCTATCTTTCCAAAGGAGGAGAAGATATTACAGCACGCGGAATTGCCTTATTTCACGGACAAAAATTCACAGGAAGCCTAAGTAATGAGCAAGGTGTTTTATATGTCCTGATGACTGGAAAGTGGAAACATACAGCTCGCTTTGTAAAAAGGATACACCCAGGATCTGTCGGTGATGTGCAAAACTTTATTACGTATCAGGCTAACATTCAGAATATCAAACGTAGCCTTAAAGTGAAAGTTCAGCGCGATGGACAAATTGATGTGGAGCTTAACCTGAAATTGCCTGTCGATATTGTTGAATATGCACGAAATCATCTTCAAGATAAAGCTAACGTACGGCGTCTAAACCGTCAACTTTCCGAAATCATGACCCAGGATGCGGAACAAATTATCCGTACACTTCAGGAAAATGGATGTGATGCCTTTGGCGTAGGCAGACAGTTGATCGCTCATCATCCAGCAGTATGGAAAAGTGTAGATTGGAATAAAGAATATCCCAATGTCCGTTTTCATCCGCAGGTCACTGTAGACATTGTCGGGAACGGCATTTTAAACTAAGCCGTTCCTGTCGTTTAGTTTTTGGGTTGATCAGATATTATTTCTGGATAAATAACTTCATCAGATTGGGTTTTTGGAGTCTCACTCTGGCTTTCCGATTCAGAAGAAGTCCCCTGTTCGTTTTCAACAGAAGGTTGCGAAGTATCTGTTGATGGCACATCGTTATTCTCATCAGGCATTTCTATCTCTGTGTCTGCGTCAGGAACAGCAGGATCCGTTTCCTCTGGTGGAATTTTCTCTTGATCTATTGCAGGTACCTCAACCTCTGGGACTTCTTTTTCCTTGATATCTGGTTTGGACGGGACCACTGGTCTAGCAGAACGCGGAAGCCGTTCTCTTCCAACTTCAGTAGGCACATACTTTTGATTAAACCAGTCAGTCACAAGTTGACCCGATTGACGGGAATAACGCCCTGGCAGCTTACCTGTAAGGCTAGAAACCGTAACTCTTACAACACCTTCCGGCCGTATAAAGTGCTTATTCTTAAAAAGTTCAGGCTGGTCCTTGACCGCCTCATTCATGATCAGTGCCCACACTGACTGTGCTCTGGAATGGCCTTCTTGAGATAATGTATTAACCTGTTGGCGGTAACCGGCCCAGACGCCTAGTGTAACGTCAGGTGTGTACCCCATAAACCACACATCACCAAAGTTTTGTGTTGTACCGGTTTTACCGGCGATATCAATGGCACCGTAGCTTTTAAAAGCATTTTGCAGGCGTTTACCAGTTCCCCTCGGATCTGATATAACAGTTTTAAGCATATCCGTCATCAAAAATGCGGTTTGCTGCGAATATACACGCTTCGTCTGCGGTTTAAATTCATATATGATCTTCCCGTTGGCATCCGTAATTTTGCTAATCAGATGAGGTGCATTATATACACCCATATTGGGAATCGTTCCATATGCTGCGGTCAGTTCCTCGACGGATACCCCTTTGCTTAGTCCACCCAGAACCCCTGTCTGAGCATGTTCATCCTGCGGCTGAATCGTCGTAATTCCAAGAGAACGCACAAAATTCCAAGCGTTTGGAATTTTAACTTCATATAAGAACAGCCTCAGTGCAGGGATATTGATTGACCGATTGAGTGCTTCACGGGCTGTCATAAGCCCCTCGTACCGTCTGTTATAATTTTTAGGAATATGATAACCTTTACGCCCGTCTTTCAATATGATTTGTGAATCATCAATAAGACCGGCTGGCTGAGTGTAGCCCTTTTCCAAAGCAGGTAAATAAGCAGCAATAGGCTTCATGGCAGAACCGGGCTGACGTGTCATTTGAGTTGCATAGTTCATTTGCTCGGTATTAAAATCCCTGCCCTCGATCATACCGAGTATAGCCCCTGTTTTATGATCAATCATGATTGCTGCAATCTGCTCTAATCCCTTCTTCTTACTGTATGGAGAAAAGTTTTGTGGATTGGCTGCAATCTGCCGCATATTGTTATAAATTTTCTTATTTATCGTTGTATAAATTCGATATCCGGACCGTTGCAACTCTTCTCGCGTATTTTGAAGAAGCTCGGCATGCTCAGGCTTGGAAATCTCGGCTGCTGTGATATCGGGATTTTGTTGGAGCGCTAACAATTGGGCGGCTTCCCGCTCTGTCTCCAGCATCAAATAAGGGAATGTGTTATAGCTTTTTTCGCGATGTGGCGCAAGAGTGGCTTTCACATCAAATTGAAGCGCCTCGTTATATTCGGATAGCGTAAGTTTACCTGTTGCCAGCATTCTTCCCAACACGACACGCTGGCGCTCCATCGCTTTATTGAAGCCTTCTTCATCAAAGTTCCCTTTACCATCAAAAGCGGAATAAACAGATGGCAGTTGGGGAAGACCTGCCAAATAAGCCGCCTGAGCAATATGAAGCTTATGTAGATCACTTACATTGAAAATCCCTAAAGAAGCAGACTTGATTCCATATAAATTGTAACCAGCGGAACCATTACCAAAGGGCATTTTGTTTAAGTAAGCCGTTAATATTTTATCCTTACCCATAAAACGCTCCATACGCAGTGCCAGCAGCATTTCCTTCACCTTGCGGCTGTCCGTCTTATCCAGACTGAGAAAAACCCTTCGGGCTACCTGCTGCGTCAGTGTGCTGCCGCCTGTTTGGCGGTTTTCATTTAAAAGCTTCTGCTTAACAGCACGAGCTGTTCCCTTTAAATCCACACCACGATGCTCATAAAATTGGCTGTCTTCCGTTGAAATGAGGGCGTCCACAATAGACTGAGGGACATCCTTCAGATCAACGAGCTGTCGATCCTCCTCCATGCGCATTCTTCCAACTGGAGTTACCTGATCATTAAAAAATACAAAGCTGGTCAGAGCGTTCTCATTTACCTTTTCATATATCAACTGACGTGATCGTACAGGTTCATCATGAACCAGTGCCGCTACATAACCGGATATAAGACCTCCAGCAAATAGCACTCCAAGTACACCCGCAAACGAGAACCACTTGATATTAATCAGCAAAACTCTGCCAAAAATACGCCACCTACTGCGTTTTTGAGATGATGGTCGACGTTTTGGGTTCATAAAAATGGTTTTCTCCCCTCAATATTCATTCATTTCCACTTGTTTTTGCTCAAGATATTATGATACGCCATGTTAGGTTTTCCGTAAACTGTAACGTTCCAAAAAATACATTTGTATTAGGAACACTTGTTCTGTATATAATACTACTATAAGAGTATATATTCAAGAATATTTTGGAAGGATAATCCACACATTTCAGGAGAGGAGATCGGATTTTTGGAGGAACGCAGAAATAGAACCATATTCTTATCGGACTGCCAAAGTTTTTATACTAGCATCGAAAAAGCAGATGATCCCAAATACCAACATAAGCCACTCGTTGTGGCCGGTGACCCTGCACTTCGTTCAGGCATTATTTTAGCTGCGTGTCCGCTGGCCAAAAAATACGGTATATCTACAGCAGAACGTCTGGGAGAAGCGGTGAAAAAATGTCCTGACCTTATCATTGTACGTCCGCGTATGCAGCATTATATCGATGTCTCATTAAAAATAACAGAAATTTATAATGAATATACGGATTTGGTTGAGGTTTTCAGCATTGATGAACAGTTTCTGGATATGAGCGGAAGCCTCTCCCTGTTCGGGGATCCGGTGAGTATTGCAAGTGAAATTCAGCAAAAGGTACTGGCGCAAACAGGAGTATGGATTCGAATTGGTATCGGCTCCAACAAAATGCTGGCTAAAACCGCAACAGATATATGGGCTAAAAAAAATGACAGTGGCATTTTCTTGTTGCCTGCATCCGATATTGCAGCGTTGCTATGGCCCCAGCCAGTACGTCTTATGTTCGGCATCGGTTCACGAATGGAACGGCATTTGGAGAAGCTTGGACTACACACCATTGGAGATATCGCACGTACTCCCTTACCTCGGCTACAGGACAAATTCCGGTCTCATTTCGGTAAGCAGTCCGATATTCAGGCAGAGGTAATATGGCGAACTGCTAACGGGATCGATCACAGCCCGGTCAAGCCGGAAACATTTAATACACCTCCCAAATCCATCGGTCATATGATGACTCTTCCTCGAGACTATCTCCAGCTTGCGGAAGTGGAAACCATCCTGCTTGAACTAACAGAGGAGGTGTGTCGGGACGCCCGCCGCAAAGGATATATGGGCTCGGTTGTGACTGTTCATTGTATATGCAGTCCCTACGAGGCACCAACCGGATTCTCCCGACAAATGAAGATACCCGATCCTACAAACCATACCCAAAAGGTATATGAAACCGTTAAAAAAATCTTTTATACTTTTTGGAATCATATGCCTGTGAAGCGCGCAGGAGTTACTTTAAGCGGATTGGTGGATGATCAACTGTATCAACTGGATTTTTTTGAGGATCAGGAGCGATCCCGTGCTTTGGAAAAGGTGACGGACACTTTAAAGGATCGGTACGGTCAGTCCATCATCATGCGCGCATCGTCGTTAACAGATGCCGGGCAGGCCATGGAACGGTCTATCAAAATTGGCGGTCATTACAAATAAAAAATCTCATGATAAGCTCACACTAGCTATTGCCCGGGGAATGAACTAACTAAAACAAACCAAAAAGGATCGCCTGATATCAGGCAATCCTTTTTTTATCTGTGCTTCACAAAAAACATGGAGAGCGCTTCGAAGCACCTCTTCAAATAGCAATCAACGGAACATTCCCCACAGCTTGATTAGATGGAATGTATTGGACGGATCAATTTTTTGTGCCAATACGAAGGCGGTCAATTGCTCCTCCTGCGCAGCCGTCAAACGCTCGTTTAAAATAGCAGAAGTAGTCTTCACAAGATGACGCACCTTAGCTTTATTTTGCAGGTCCGCTTTAGTCACACCTTCGATCTGCTGCTTAACCCGATCCTTGAGCGCACGATTTTTCATTTTCAACTTAATCCGCTCCACCAGTTGCGGACTGATTCCATATTGCTGATAGCTCAATGTTGCCACACCTCCCATATCATTCGGTCATTCCCAAATATATGACGGCCAGCCTGTCCATTGTGCCTATCTGTTTAAAACGTTTAGAACAACCTCATGATTCATGGTGGATTAGTCGATGAGATCCCCCTGGAAAATCTGCTCTTTTTGCAAATAACCGCGCAGTGCTTCATACTGCGGAGATGTCCAAAAGGACGCATCCTTGATCAGATCAGTTGCATCCTCACGCGCCTTTTCCAGCACCTCAAAATCCGCTACCATATCTGCTAAACGAAACTCGGGTAGCCCACTCTGCTTGGTGCCAAAAAAGTCACCCGGCCCTCTCAAATCCAGATCGCGTCTAGCTACCTCAAAACCATCGTCCGTATCGGTCATAACCTTCATCCGCTCCTGACCAACCTCCGACTTAGGATCAGCGATCAGTACACAATACGAGGCATGTGCTCCCCGTCCGACACGTCCACGTAATTGATGTAACTGGGACAGCCCAAAACGATCCGCATCCATAATGATCATTAGCGTCGCATTGGGGACGTCTACCCCCACCTCCACAACCGTCGTTGAAACGAGCAACTGAACCTCATTCGCATAGAAAGAACGCATAACTTCTTCCTTTTCTGCGGGAGTCATTCGTCCATGTAATAGCCCAACGCGGTAATGTGGAAAAGCCTGTTGCATTTGAATATGCAAATCAATGGCATTCTGTACGTCCAACTTCTCCGACTCTTCAATCAACGGGCAAATCAGATAAGCCTGCCGTCCCTGATCTACCTCGCGGGAAATAAAACCAAGTACCCGATCCATCAGTTCGTGCTTCACCCAATAGGTGGAAATTGGAATACGCCCCTTCGGCCGCTCTGACAACGTAGAAACATCCATATCGCCAAACGCAGTGATGGCCAGCGTACGAGGGATCGGTGTGGCCGTCATCGTCAGCACATCGGGATTATAGCCTTTGCGACGCAGTACACTACGTTGGTTCACTCCGAATCTATGCTGCTCATCCGTTACAACAAGCCCAAGCTGGCGAAAATATACATCTTCCTGAATGAGAGCATGGGTGCCTACTACAATGTCCAGCAGACCCATTTGGAGAGCAGCTAGCAGCTCCTTACGCTTCTTCCCGGTTGTACTCCCAGTCAGTAGGCCCACACTGATTCCAAAGGGCTCAAACAGCTTGTGAAGCGACCGCATATGCTGCTCGGCCAATATTTCGGTTGGCACCATCAGCGCTCCCTGAAAACCAGAACGTACTGTGGCAAATAAACCGATGGCAGCAACAACTGTTTTACCTGACCCAACATCTCCCTGAAGCAGACGGTTCATACAATAAGGTGAGCGTAGATCGTGCAGTATTTCAAGCTCTACCTTCTTCTGTGCATCCGTTAATTCAAAAGGCAAAGCTCTTACAAATTCACGAATCGTGGCGTTATCCACCGTATGTACCACCCCGTCCGCTCGACCACGATTTAGCGCCCGGAATGCCTGCATTTTCAGCTGAAATAAAAATAGCTCCTCATACACCATCCGCCGACGAGCCTCTTGCCCCTCGCGGTTGTCCTGAGGCTGGTGTATACCCGCGATAGCCTGCTTGCGCGGCATCATACTATATTTGCGTACAAGCAACTCAGGCAATATTTCGGGGATCATTTCGCCAAACTGCTGGAGCGTCTGATTCATCGTTTTTCGCATCCAGCTTTGCGTAATCTTGCCGCCTATAGAGTACACCGGTTGAAGCGTCCCCGAGCGGGCTACTCCTTTATCAGGAAACTCAGAATCTGCAACAGTCATCTGCATACGTTTGAGGTCCCATTTACCAGTCACCACAATTTCACGACCTGAGGTTAGCTGCTCCTTCATGAAATGCCGATTAAACCATGTCGCGGTAAACATCCAATCCTCGGCCATCAATTTACAAGTCAACCTTGATTTGCGCCCGTAACGCTGAAGCACCGGAATGCCCATAATTTTGGCCTGTACCGTAATCTTATCTCCGTCCTTCACTTCGCTTAGCGAGCGCAGTCGGTAATCTTCATACCGAAACGGATAATATTCCAGCATGTCCTGTATGTTAGAAATGCCAAAAGCGTGAAGCTCTCCCTCTTTGAGAGCACTCACGCCATGTATTTGTTTTAAAGGTATTTGATCCAATTGCAGCATATTACCTCTCATCTCCGGCCGGCCATACAAAAATACCAATCGTTCCTGGCCCTACATGGGTCCCAATCACAGCGCCAAGTTCAGTATATATTCGATCCCCCAGCTCAAAATGCTCTGCCAGCTGAGCCACGAACGCTTCTGCCGCTGAGCGATCTGCCGTATGACCCACAGCAATATTAATTTTTTGGCCTTTTAAATCCCGCTCCAGTAGTTCAATAATTCGTGCTGTCGCTTTTTTATGCCCTCTCGCCTTATCAACCGAATAAATAATACCTTCTTTGTCAATCGAAAGAATCGGCTTAATGTTAAGCAACGTACCAACCATTGCCGCTGCCTTGCCAATACGTCCGCCTTTTTGTAGGTATTCCAGGGTATCCACCAGGAAATATAAACAACGGCGCTCCCCACGACGTTCCACAGCCCGAACAATATCAGTCGGGGAGTGTCCGGCAGCCGCCAGCTCTGCCGCATAAACCACTAGCATGCCGTATCCGTATGAAGCTGATTTGGAATCCACCACAGTCACTCTATGTTCATGCTTCTCCAGCATGGATTTGCCCAGCAGAGCAGACTGATACGTTCCGCTCACACCCGAGGATAAATGGATAGAGATAACCTGGCTCTCGGGGTATTGCTCTAACAGCGTCGTGTATGTCTCCAAAAAACGGGCTGGTGAAGGCTGTGACGTCGTAGGCAGCTCATCAGCCCGTACTAGTTCGCTGTAAAACTGCGACGCTGACATCTCAATGCCGTCCAGGTAAGCTGTGCTGCCGAACATCACTGTCAAGGGTACAACAACTATACCGAGACGGTCTGCTAATTCTTGTGGAATATCAGCCGTGCTATCCGTCAAAATGATGGTACTGCTCATCGGTCAGACCTCCTTTTGTTGTGGACTTCCATGGGCGTGCTAAAGCACATCAGGTTTCCACTGAGAACAAATAAGGATAAATCGGCTGACCACCTTCATGAACTTCCACTTCAGCATCCGCATAATTTTCTTCAAGCCATGCAACAAGCTGATCTGTGTCTTCTTGATTTGCGTCTGAACCTGTGAGAATCGTAACAATTTCATCGCCATTCACCAGCATCTTCGCTAGCAAAAGACGGGACGTTGCCATTAAGTGTTCCTCGGTCGCTACAATTTTGGAATCCTGAATACCGATGTAGTGCCCGGCTGTAATATGCAGGTCATCAAGCGTCGTATCCCGTACCGCGTAGGTCACTTGCCCAGACTTCACCCGGGTGACTGCGTCACGCATATTGTCCTGATTTACCTCAAAAGCCTCTTCCTCCTGGAAGGCAAATGCTGCCGCAATGCCCTGAGGAATTGTTTTGCTCGGAATAACCGACACCATACGTTCCATCTCTAGCAGTTCACGCGCTTGTTCTGCCGCCAAAATAATATTGGAATTATTCGGAAGAATAAAAATATGTTGAGCCGCAATCGAGCGCGCCGCATTAACGAAGTCCTCTGTGCTCGGATTCATTGTCTGGCCGCCAGAAAGGACAACATCGACGCCTAAACTTCTGAAAATATCAGCAATTCCTTCACCGGAAGCCACAGCTATAAAACCAAAGGATGCCAGTTCATGAGCGGGGGGCTCAGACGGCTCTTCCTCACGTGCAGGCTCTGTTGGTATTTCAGCAAACCACTCAGGCTCAGGAGCAACATCCATACCCGCAGACAACAAATCCCGATGCTGCTCGCGCATATTTAAAATACGTATCTGTGTAATTTCTCCGTAACGCAGTGCCAAATTCAGCACTTCACCAGGAGCCTTAGAATGCACGTGAACCTTGATAACATCATCGTCTGAAATTACGATAATAGAATCACCATCTACGGATAACGCTTTCCGGAAGGCTTCCTCATCAAAATCGGTACCTTGCGCTTCGCCCAATTGCCGATTAATAAAAAATTCCATATCATACAAAAATTCAATATTATCCGTTTCGAGCTTCGCTTGCGCAGAAATCGGCGCATCTGGGGAAGGAACAACTGCAGTAGCAGTAGGTCTCTCCGATACGTGAGGAGCAAAAACCGGGCGTACATTATCACTTTTTGCAGTTGGAGACGTCACCAAGCCGCTTCCAAGATGCTGCATAAAGCCTTCATAAATATACACAAGACCTTGCCCACCCGAATCTACAACTCCTACTTGCTTCAGTACAGGGAGCATGTCCTGCGTCATGGCAAGCGTTTCCTTCGCTTTGGCAAGCACTTCTTCCATCAATTCCGTGATGTCGTTCGTCCGGCGCGAGAAAAACACAGCATGCTTGGCCGCTTCCTTCGCCACGGTAAGAATTGTACCCTCCACCGGCTTAACCACCGCCTTGTAGGCCGCATCCACCCCGCTCTGCAATGCCGATGCGAACTGAAGGGTATTCAATTCCTCGTATGGGGCAGCGTAACGGCTGAAGCCACGAAACAACTGAGACAGGATAACCCCTGAATTGCCGCGGGCTCCCATCAGCAAACCTTTGGATAATATGCCGGACATGACACCGATGGAGGAAGAATCCCCCCTCTTTAATTCCGTTACGCCCGCGCTCATCGTCAAATTCATGTTGGTTCCCGTATCACCGTCTGGCACCGGGAATACATTTAGTGAATTGACATGTTCCGCATGCTGCTGTAATTGTTCCGCCCCGGCTAAAACCATTGCGGTAAAATCTGTTCCATTCAAAGAACGATTACTCAAGAGAATTCCCCTTCCTAGCTTAATACACTTGTTTTACTATCAACCTTCACCACACCTTATCCAGCTGTGCCTACAGGTTCAATTAAATTATACTAAAGCCAGACGACGAATACGAATGTCACACTTTCATAAGCACTTGTACTCACGTCTGGTCGCTCTTCTACAGGTCATATAAAATGAAAAACCAGTCAACTGCCCAACAATAAATCATCGGCTGGAATGATAACTATAGTCCCGCCTCTGAACCGCCGGCATGACTGGAATAAGAATTCACATTCCATTTAAATACAAAATAATCGCAGCAATAACTATCCCATATTGTACTATAATGCGAAAGAGAAATAAATAAAGTTTTTGAATCAGTTGACGGAGCTTTTTTGACTATGATATTATATTTAAGTATTGTTTTGTTCAGGTTAGTGACTTACAAAGTCCGGCTGACCCAGTCGGCCTGAAGAGAGACCCGTTCCATATGGAATTTGGTTATTTTCAGAATAGGAGGTGGAATCATGTCTCGTAAATGTTCTGTAACAGGCAAAAAGCCTGGCAGCGGTAACCACGTATCTCACGCTAACAACCGTAATCGCCGTACTTGGGGCGTCAACGTACAAAAAGTTCGCATTCTCGTTAACGGTAAACCGAAACGCGTTTATGTCAGCACTCGTGCATTGAAAGCCGGTAAAGTGACTCGCGTGTAGTCGTAAAAAAATATCGTTATAAACAAAAGGCACCTCGTTTTAAACGGGTGCTTTTTTGGTTATTCGAAAAGTAATATCCATCTGGTTCAGGAAAACAAAATGTCAGGCACCTTCCCGTGCGTTCCAACCTTTTACTGCCGAGCTACCTATCTGTTATGCCCGGGAAGCGTGCCCTGTGTACCTCTAGCTTTCATCCTACATCCTGTGTTTACATTACGATGAATTCAGTTTTTCTGGAATGTATTCAAAATGGCTTTAACGAATCCACCCAGAAATTTTGGCAGCTTGATTGTGTAAAACTTCATGCCTCACCCTCCCCATCATCCTCCTGCATCCGTTCTCTGTAGTTTATGCAACCTATCAAGGGTTGTTGCCCCACAAAAAAAGGCTACATGAGAATCCCGCTCATGTAACCATATTTATGCACAACCATCCCAGGCTATACCATCAGACAAGTCCGCGAACATAGAGATATGCTGAGAGTATGAAAATAAACAGGATATAATAAAGTACGCTGCACACCACAAAACCTATTCGTAAACCACGCCGTTCATTTTTTCGAAAATAAAACAGGACAATTAGAACAGCCAAAAGTGAAAGAACGGCATTCCAAGGAGCCTTCACTAGCGAGAAACAGCTAAGGGTCAATCCCGTCGCCATGCTCGCTACAGTCATCCACAATGCTTCGGTCAGCTTCACTTGGACAAACGTGCTGCACTGTCCCGAATCGCAGCAATAGCCGCTGCGCGGTCTTCTCTGCCGAATACCGCACTACCAGCCACCAGCACATCAGCCCCCGCTTCAAATACGGCTGGTGCCGTCTCCTCCGCAATACCTCCGTCTACCTCGATATGTACGTCTGGACGACCCAATTCGTTCAACCAAGCACGGATTTGTCTGATTTTATTTAACGTCTCTGGAATGAAGGACTGACCTCCAAAGCCAGGATTGACCGTCATTACCAGAATCATATCCACATTTGGCAGCACTTCCTTGATCGCATATGGTGAAGTACCTGGATTGAGAGCCACTCCAGCCAGAGCGCCTTGCTGCTTGATCAAGTGAAGGACACCATGCAAATGAACACAGGCCTCAGCATGAACAGTGATGATATCGGCTCCTGCTTTTACGAAATCGCCAATATAGCGTTCAGGATGCTCAATCATCAGATGAACATCCAAGGGAAGAGTCGTGTGCGGACGAATAGCCTGAACGATAGGTGGGCCCAGTGTAATATTGGATACAAAATGTCCATCCATTACGTCCACATGAATCCAGTCTGCCCCTCCTGCCTCAGCTTCCGCAACTTCACTGCCCAAGCGAGCAAAATCAGCGGATAAAATCGACGGTGCTATTTTTAACATATACTCAGTACCTCCGCTTTTTTTCTTTTAATTCCTGATAGAACTGCAAATAGCTATCATACCGTCCCTGTGAAATATGTCCTTCTTCCAGGGCCTCTCTTACTTTACAACCAGGCTCGTGAATATGGGTACAACCCCGAAATTTACATCCTTCCGCATACTGCTGGAATTCACGAAAACAGGGAGATAGCTCATCCACACCCAGCTCCAGAAAATCCAGCTGGCTAAACCCCGGTGTATCTGCTACAAATCCTCCGTTGTCTAGAGGAATCAGCTCCACATGACGAGTCGTATGTTTTCCTCGGCCCAGCTTATTGCTTATGGCGCTCGTCTCCAGCGTTAACCCAGGCTCTAGAGCATTAAGCATGGAAGACTTTCCTACACCTGACTGCCCGGAAAACACGCTGATTTGACCAGCCAATAGCTTCTTAAGCTCAGCCGTCCCTTCTCCGGTACGGGCACTGGTTACCAGCACTTCATAACCGATCTTCTGGTACATCTCCTGAACGGCCAGTACGGTGTCATCCTCTGAAGGGCTGCCTTCATACAAATCGCGCTTAGTCAGACAGATAATTGTATCCAGCCCGGCGTGCTCAATATGGACTAAAAATTTGTCCAGTAAAGGCAAGTTTAAATCCGGCTCACGCAAGGAAAACAGCAGCACGGCTAGCGTGGTATTTGCTACCGGAGGACGTATTAGCTCCGTCGTACGCTTTCTAATCTCCTTGACCATACCTTCCCCGTTTTCAGTCAGTTCGTAAACGACCCGATCACCAACAAGAGGCGTAATCTCTTTTTTCTTAAAAATGCCGCGTGCTCTGCATTGTACCGTAGCTTCGCCAGATACCGGACGCCCATCCTGATCCAGGCTGGAGACATAATAATATCCGCTAAGCGCCTTGACGATCAGACCTTCAGGCATGTGTAAGATGTCCTCCTTCATAATGTTCAAGTTTCATTGCGTATAACAGGTTAAGCATCTTCCTATTGCAAGTTTACTGATGCTGAATAGCCTCAATCACTTTTTCCTTCTTTTTGTGGGAAGCGTGGCCTGGGTTGTTTTTATGACTAACCGCCAACTCACTGCGCGTACCCCCCGTGGAATTCGTTCCAGGAACAAAGGCGGAAGGGTCACCATTACCTCCTGTGCCCTCCTGATTGTTCGAGTCGCCCCCACTATTACCACTATCATTAGAATCTCCCCCGCTATCACCTTGCTCGCCGTTTCCACTTCCATTCTGCGAGGAAGTATCATCAGGTGTATCCGTTGGTGAAGCTCCGGCAGGCGGAGCAATTTGAGGCATCGTCACTGTTCCATTTTTTGCCTCAATATAAGAGACTGGATACGTATCAATAAAGTCACCATCTCTAAATACTGAGACAACACTGTCTTTGTTCGGAGCCATTAGCAGGTTGATAGTGAACACCTGTGTCGTATTAATTGTACGGCTTCCCCATTCCTGATTTTCTCCACGTGCATCCGTATAAGTGATACGAATTTTGCTGTTTTTACCCTCTTCCTTCGGCGCAACAGGCACATTAAATGGCAGCGTAATTGCTTCTGGTGGATAACCAGTGCTTACATAAAACGTAATTTCCGTATTTGGTGGCAACTCACTGCCTGCCTCTGACGGCCACTGTTTGGTTACTCTTCCTTTTTCCTGCTCATAGCTAAATTCTTCTTTAATCGAGCCAACCTTCAGCCCTGCCTTTTTGACCTCATTTTCCGCTTGATTCTGCGTCTTCCCTACGAGACTTGGCATTTTCACAGTGTCAGCGCCCTTGCTGACTGTGAGCACAACCTGGACTGAATCCTTATCAAATGGCTCATTGGCAGGGGGTGTCTGACTAAGTACAGTCCCTGCGGCCTGATCACTGAACTGCTCATTTTGCTGAATCTGCGTCTCCTTAATTTGCTGGGCGGTCAGCAGCTTAACAGCATTCTCGTAGCTTTGGCCTTTGACATCCGGCATCGGGGTGAGCGGCTTGGCAATCCCGACTTTCAGACTAATCTTGGTTCCTTCCTTGACTAAAGAATCTTCAGGATAGCTTTGATAAAATACAACTCCAGGCGCGATTCCCTCTTTGTATTCATGCTGGATTGGCTCCTCGATGAGTAATCCCGCTTTACTGAGATTAACCTTCGCTTGGTCTTCTGTTTGTGTCAATACACCTGGTACTTTTACCTCAGGCACGACGAGTACACTTTGCACATAGTACACCACTCCGCCCATGCACAGAAGTAACACCAACACTAGTGTTACCCACAAGATCGCTTTTTTTCTATTTTTCTTGGACGATTGCTTGCTCGGAAGCTGTTCAGACTCACGCGATTGAGCAGGTACATCATCCCCACTAGAAGACATCCCTAATTGTTGAGGCTTAATAGCCGGAATAACCCGTGTTTGATCCTCATCATCCAAATGTGTAAACTCCAGCTTGGATTCATTACGCCGTCCCGGCAGCAAACAGGTTTCCAAATCTTTTAGCATTTCGTCTGCCGATTGATAACGCTCTTCTGGATTTTTGCGCATGGATTTTAGAATGACATTTTCCACA
Organism: Paenibacillus sp. CH40; assembly: GCF_024213605.1. Taxonomy (NCBI): domain Bacteria; kingdom Bacillati; phylum Bacillota; class Bacilli; order Caryophanales; family Paenibacillaceae; genus Paenibacillus; species Paenibacillus sp. CH40. The sequence continues at coordinate 781,143 of NZ_JANAVQ010000001.1, read as the reverse complement.
CTTTGCGGAATCAACGGATTAATTTTACGCGGTTCCTCAAATTCCTCTTGCAAATGCTTGAGCGCTACACTAATTGGACTTTCTCCCAGGAAAGGGAGCTGCGCCGTCAGCATTTGATATAAGACAATACCTAAAGAATATAAGTCCGATTTTTCGCCGGTGACGACACCCTTTGCATGCTCAGGTGAAAAATAATGAACAGAACCCACAACAGAACCCGTCTGGGTAATGGTCGTTGACGTAACAGCTCTAGCAATCCCAAAATCGGTTACCTTAACTCGTCCATTACGTCCAATTAATATATTATGAGGCTTAATGTCTCGGTGAATGATCTGATTTTGGTGGGCATGCTCCAGCGCATCACAAATCTGGGAAGCAATCCGTACTGCTTCATCCACTTGCAATGGAGCACGTTCTTTAATAATCTCATTCAAATTTTTACCTTCGATGCACTCCATTACAATATAATGGATTTCATCCTCTTGGCCGACATCATAAATACTGACCACATTCGAATGCGAAAGCGAGGCCGCAGACTGCGCCTCACGCCGAAACCGGCGAATAAATTCCTCATCATGAACAAATTGCTGGCGCAACACTTTAACTGCAACATTGCGATTCAGCAAAATGTCTTGAGCCTTATACACCAGCGCCATACCGCCGCCACCGATGCGCTCAATAATTTCGTATCTTCCCCCTAGCAGGTGCCCGATCATGCGTCACACCCCTTTTCACTCAATGAAACCGTGTCATCGGGCAATTCAAACAAAGCCACAGTAATGTTATCGTCTCCTCCGGCAAGCAGCGCCAGATGTAGCAGACGATCCGCACGCTCCTCCAAAGGATTCTCTGCGGCACCTACTACTTTACTGATTTGTTCTTCCGTTACCAAATTGCTTAATCCGTCGCTACACAGTAACAGTACATCGCCTTTTTCCAGCGCAATGGAGTCAATATCCACTTTCACCTCAGAATCAGTGCCCAGCGCCCGAGTCAGCACATTGCGACGGGGATGGTTCTCCCGTTCTTCCTTACTGATCTGACCGTTTTTGAACAGCTCATTAACCAAAGTATGGTCTTCTGTAAGCTGACGTACCGCTCCTTTGGATATGACATAGGCGCGACTATCACCGATATGTCCGATAATTCCGGATGCATCGTTTAGTAAAACCGCAACAACTGTCGTTCCCATATTATGATACTTGTCATCGCATGCAGCCGTCTGGAAGATGACTTCATTGGCATGCAAAATAGCGTCGCTGAGCGCCGCCGTCAAAGAATGTGCGGATAATCCACTCTCCAGCGTCGCCAAATCAGCGGCAAGTGTCTCTACCGCAAGGCGGCTGGCCGTATCACCGGCCAAATGCCCCCCCATACCATCGGCAACAATCCCAAGAATATAGCCTTGCTCCAAGTGCCTGATCCAGGCAGAATCCTCATTCACCGAACGTACACGTCCGACATGGCTGACATGAACTGTTTTGATCAAATGGTTTCACCCCAACTCCATATGCTTTGCACGCAACTGACCGCAAGCAGCGGCAATATCGTGACCCTGTTCACGCCGGATCGTCACATTGACGCCTTTTTCGGCAAGAATACGTTGGAAATTAAAAATATCGCTGCGTGATGTGCGCACATACTTGCGCTCAGGCACATGATTGACTGGAATCAAATTGACGTGACACAGCATGTCCTTTAACACATCCGCTAGCTCTTCAGCATGTTCTGCCTGATCGTTTACCCCGCCAATCAGGGCATATTCAAACGAAATTCTCCGCCCCGTCTTAGCAAGATAGTAACGTAGAGAATCCATAACATCTTTAAAGGGATAACGCCGATTTACAGGCATCAGCTTCGAACGAAGCGCATCATTAGGCGCATGAATGGATATTGCCAGATTAATCTGGGTATCCTCGTCGGCAAATTTATAAATATTCGGTACAATACCGCTAGTCGACACCGTGATATGACGTTGACCAATGTTCAGACCTTTTTCATGAACCATTGTACGTAAAAACGTCATGGTCGCTTCATAGTTTTCAAAAGGTTCGCCCGAGCCCATAATCACGATGCTGCTCACTCGTTCATTGGTTTTATCCAAAATTTTCTGAGCTTGCACCACCTGTGCAGTAATTTCACCAGCCGTCAGGTTCCGTTTGAGGCCTCCAAGCGTCGAAGCGCAGAAAGTACAACCAATCCGGCAACCCACTTGAGTCGTTACACAAATACTGTTTCCGTAATTGTGTCTCATAATGACCGTTTCAATGGCATGATCATCGTGCAAACCGAACAGGAATTTTACTGTACCGTCCTTTGATTCCAACTTTGTAATTTCACTAAGCGTCACAAAACTAAATTGCTCCTCAAGCTTCTCTCTCAGCGCCTTGGACAAATTCGTCATCTCGCTGAAATCATTGACCCGCTTCACATACAGCCAGTCAAAAATTTGTCCTCCACGAAAAGCAGGCTCACCATTGTTCTTGGCCCAGTCCTGAAGCTCCTCCAGAGTTAAATCATATATAAAAGGTTTCATCAATGTTTGCACCCGTTCCTTCTTCATTAAGTTCTGTTTGATCGCAGATCGTATTTTTCATTCTTCCTATTTTAGCACAAATCCCTAAGGGGGTAAAAATTTTTCGTCTTCATGCAAAAAACCGCCGGAAATGTTCCGGCGGAATGTGGAAACACTGGTGGACAGTTGCCTGGAATTCTCTTCCGCGCTATTTCACCCGACGCAGGCGCGCAATATAAAATCCGTCGCTGTGGAAATGCTGCGGTAACAGCTGTACCGAGCCTCCCTGTATACTATCCTTTTCGTGGCTCACGTCCGGGAAGGAATGACCCTCTGCCAATTCATACTCTGGATGTTCGCTTAAAAACTGAGTCAATTGTCCTTCATTTTCGTCCGGTTCAATCGTGCATGTGCTGTATACCAGAATACCACCTGGCTTCAACAATCCCGCCACACTATCCAGCAACTCATGCTGAAGCTGTGTAATGTCGCGAATATCCTGCGCAGTTTTGCTCCAACGCAGATCCGGTTTACGACGAATTACTCCAAAGCCAGAGCATGGCGCATCCAGTAAAATACGGTCAAAAGAAGCTGGAGCATAGCGTTCTTTCAGTTCTAGCGCATCACCAGTGACTGTTTCCACAGCATCCAGGCCAAGTCGATTAGCCTGTTCACGGATTAATTGATGCTTATGGGCATGCAGATCATTCGCAACTATCCGGCCTTGATCCTTCATCAGCTCAGCCATATGAGCTGTTTTGCCACCTGGAGCGGCACAACAATCCAGTACCAGCATGCCAGGCTCAGGAGCGACTGCTTCGGCAACGAGCATGGAGCTTTCATCCTGTACGGACAGCAAGCCGTCCGTATACCACGAGGTAAGCGCCATATTTCCACCGCTACGAACAACAATCCCATAGGGACTAACTGCGGAAGGAACGGCATCAAGCCCTTTTGAGCGCATCTCGTCCAGCAGCTGATCACGGCTGGTCATTGTCGTATTCACCCGTACGCTGACCGCAGGGGGCTCATTATTAGCCTGACAGATAGCCTCAGCAGTATCTACACCGTATTGCTTAATCCAGCGCTTAACCAGCCACTGTGGATGGGAATGTTCTAAAGAAATCCGTTCCTCTGGTGACAAATCGTCAGGAATACGCAGCTTGTCCGGCTCACGCAACATGCTGCGGAGCACGCCGTTGACCATACCGGAAATCCCCTGATGCCCACGACGCTTGGCAATGGTCACCGCTTCACTAACGACTGCATGATCCGGAACTCGATCCAGATACACCACCTGATACACACTCATCCGCAGCAACGAACGTACCCAAGCCTGAAGCTTGGCCGTTCCTTTTTGAACAAATTTATTGAGAAAATAATCTAGTGTATTTCGGCGTGCGATTGTACCATATACAAGTTCCGTCGCCAAACCAGCGTCACTTGCAGATAAACCTGCCTGCTGAAGCCGACGATTTAGCTCAAGATTGCTATATGCACCCTCTTGCTCCACACCGGTCAACACATCAAGTGCAACTTCCCGCGCCGTCTGATTGCGAGTCTTGCCGGATCTGGCACCCACTGCCTTGCCTTGGCCTCCCTGGCGGGAGTGACTCCCGCTCATCCGAGCACCGTGCCTGGCTTCATCTGTCCGCCGCGTGCAAAGGTTCCGGCATCCATAACCTTTTTGCCAGCCGGTTGAACCTGAGTTAGCCAGAGAGTTCCTTCGCCTGTCTGCACCTCAATGCCACGAGCGGTCAATTGAAGAACCGTTCCGGGTACTGGAACATTTGAGCCACTCACTTCACTGTTTATGAAAGGCTGCTCAGCAGCCCAAATTTTAAAAACATTTTCCTCCCAAAGCGTAAACGCACCGGAAAAAGGAACCAGGCCGCGAATCCGGTTGTATATCTGCTGAGCATTGTCACTCCACGAAATACGCTCATCCTCGCGGTTCAGGTTCGGGGCATAAGTTGCCTCGTCCTCGTTTTGCGGCGTACGGTCTGATTGGCCTGCCAGCAACTTAGGCAGCTCATCCTGCAAAAGCTTTGCTCCAGCTACGCTTAGCTTCTCAAAAATCGTACCCGAGGTATCCTCCGGCTCTATAGCAACCTCAACTCGCGATATCATATCACCAGTGTCCAGTCCTTCCGCCATATACATCAGCGTCACACCCGTCACAGTTTCACCATTAATAATCGCACGCTGGATCGGTGCACCTCCCCGATAACGGGGAAGTAACGAACCATGCACATTCAGACAGCCGAACCGAGGCAGGTCTAGTACGGACTTAGGCAAAATTTGCCCATAGGCTGCGGTTACGATCAGATCAGGACGCAGCTCTGCCACCTGAGCCACCGCTTCTGGCTGGCGCAGGCGGGTCGGTTGCAGTACAGGTAATCCGCGTTTTTCTGCCGCTTCCTTGACTGGTGTAGGCGTCAATATTTTTTTTCGTCCCTGTGGCTTATCGGGCTGTGTAATCACACCAACCACGTTATAACCGTTATCCAGTAACATGTTCAGCGATGGCACTGCAAACTCAGGCGTACCCATAAAGATAATACGAATGTCTTGACTCATCGAACCTCACTCTCCTATCTGACGGTTCGGTCCTGGCTGTTCCAGCGCAACCTCATATACTTTTTCTGCAATATCCGTGAACAAAATTCCATTTAAATGGTCAATTTCATGCTGAAAAGCACGAGAAAGCAACCCTGTCGCTGTAACGGTAATGGTTTTACCCTCGCGGTCCAGTCCCTTGACTGTAACCTTCTCGGCACGACGCACATCCCCGTTCAACCCTGGTATACTCAGGCAGCCTTCAGGACCCAATTCCTCTCCTTCTTCGGCCACGATCTCTGGATTGATCATTTTAATCAAACCATGCTCATCTCCAGCATCTACAACGATGAGACGCTTCAAAATACCTACTTGCGGAGCAGCAAGACCTACTCCCTCCGCTTCATACATCGTATCTGCCATATCGTCGAGCAGCTTTTGCACGTTAGGCGTAATTTTAGTGACTTCCTTTGCTACTTTGTGCAATACGTCATCCGGCTCCAACACTATAATTCTAATTGACATGACAACAGAACACCTTCCTCTTTATGCTTCATTTAGGCCTAACTGTATTCATCACAAACGCGACTGCTACATTATCCTATGTACGGACGGCTTGTCCGCATTAATTGTGCTAATAAACTTTTGTGGCAACACTCTACATAAGCATTTGCGGATCCACATCCAGACTAATCAGCAACTTTTGTGCCTGTGCGGATTCGGCCATTTCATCAGCTACTTGCTGTGCCAAACTAATCGCATCGATATTTCCACGCCATTTTATCATACATTGAAATCGGTATCTATTCTTGATTCTCGAAATGGGTGAAGCTACTGGTCCCAAAATGTCGAGTACATCCGATGTAAGACGATCCATGTTCCCGAACCATCCCCGCTGTCTGGCCCGTCCCTGTAGTGTTGCTGAATAATTCTCAGCCAGCCGGACCAGCACCGGGAGTTGTTCATGAGAAAAGGTCACCAAAATAAGACGACAATATGGTGGATAGTGCAAATTGCGGCGGTGTTTCAATTCTTCCCTCACAAAAGAAGCATAATCATGGCGACTTGCGTGAATCACCGAATAATGCTCTGGAGTATAGGATTGTACAAATACTTCCCCTGGCAATTGATGTCTCCCAGCACGTCCAGCTACTTGTGTTAATAGCTGAAAAGTCTTTTCCGCGGCCCGAAAATCCGGTAAATTGAGAGCCGAATCCGCAGTAATGACACCAACCAGTGTCACATCGGGAAAGTCCAGGCCTTTGGCAACCATTTGAGTACCGAGCAGCACGTCCGCTTTTTTATCACGAAATTGCTTGAGGAGCTTTTCGTGGGCATTTTTTTCTGTTGTTGTATCAACATCCATTCGAACAACACGTATACCGGGGAATAGCTTCGCCAGCTCTTCCTCCACTCGCTGGGTACCTGTACCGAAATAGCGAATATGCTCACTACCGCACTCAGGGCAAGTCTGAGGCACGGGCTCGGAATAGCCACAGTAATGGCAACGTAAATTGTTCGACCGCTGATGATACGTAAGCGAAATATCACAATGCGGACAACCCGCGACATAGCCACAGCTACGGCACATGACGAACGTGGAGTGCCCACGCCGATTCAACAGGAGTACCGTCTGCTCCTTACGCTCTAACCGCTCTGCAATTCCATTATGCAACGCACGGCTGAACATAGAGCGGTTGCCAGCACGCAGTTCCTCACGCATATCCATGATATGTACTTCGGGTAACGTGTTCCCCAATGCGCGAGTTGGCATTTCAAGCAGCAACGGCGCAAACTCGTCGTTGCTTTGTGAGCGAGCCGCATAGTAGCTTTCCAGCGACGGTGTAGCCGAGCCGAGAATAACAACAGCCCCATGCTGATGGGCTCTGCGAATGGCGACATCACGCGCATGATATTTAGGTGTCTCTTCCTGCTTATAGGACGTTTCGTGCTCCTCATCCATAATAATAAGACCTAACTCACGAAAAGGCGCAAATACTGCCGAGCGAGCGCCAATCGCCACTTTCACACGGCCTTCGCGTATTTTGCGCCACTCATCGTACCGTTCCCCCCCGGACAACCTACTGTGCATCACTGCTACCTGATCGCCAAACCGGCCTTTAAAACGCTCAACCATTTGTGGGGTTAACGATATTTCAGGTACCAGCACAATGGCCTGCCGATTCTGCTCGATACAACGCTGAATCGTCTGTAGATAGATTTCCGTCTTACCGCTCCCTGTGACTCCATGCAACAAATAAGCTCCTTGCTCACGCGTGTCCAGCTGGCGAATAATCCGTTCATATACCGACTGCTGCTCTGCTGTGAGAGGGAGTGGCTCTGTAGGCTTGAAGTGTCTGCCCCGGTAGGGGTCGCGGAACACTTCGACATCCTCCAGCAACACATAGCCCTTATCTTCCAGTGCCTTAACCGTTGCAGCCGAGACACTCAGTGAGGTCATGACTTCCTTCAGCGACAAAGGCAGAAACTCGCTACGTTCCAGCAAAAAAGCAAGTACCTCCCGCTGACGCTGCGCTTTGGCAGAAAATTGCTCCAGTGCCGTTGATGCCTCGTCTATGCCAATAGCCAGATCAACGGATTTCATGGTCTTTTTGCCAAGTTTGTCTTTGATAACTTGACTTTCCTGAAGCACACCCCGGCGTAACAGGGATTTAATAACCTCTGCTTCCTCAGGGAAACGTCGACTGAGTTGCTGCAATGAGACTTGCTCCTTCTCCTCAATGAAGCTAACAATCCGACGCTCCGTCGGATCACTCATACCATCGTCGGTCAGAAGTGCCCATTCAAGCTCATCGCCCTGATTCGGTTGTATAGTACGTTGTGGATGCGTTAACTCATGCTGTTCCGCAATTGAGATATAGCGTTCTGCTTTGCCCTTGAGCGCGGTAGGGATCATCACTTGCAGTGCCATAATTTGATTACAAGCATAACGTTCGCTCATCCATTTGCCCAGTTCGACTAGGTCGGCAGATAAGGGTGGTACCAAATCCAGCAGTTCCTGGATCGCTCTCATTCTGTATTTTGGTGGATCATCAGCTGGGACTACCGAGATGACAAAAGCCTGCACCGTCCGTTTGCCAAATGGCACAGCTACCCGGCTACCCGGCTCAATCCAAGGTCTCATTGAGTCTGGTATCAGATAATCGAAGGTGCGGTCCGTATCCTTGGCAGGTACATCGACAATGACCTTGGCAACTAAATTGCCCGTCTCCATTAATGCAGCACCCCACCCATGCGTCCCGCGGCTATAGTAAGCAACTTACGCGCAACTTCTTCCTTTGACTGTACAGGAATACGCTCTACGATCCCGCTTCGGTCATAAATTTGAACAGCATTCGTATCGACGCCAAAACCAGCACCATTCACAGTTACATCGTTTGCCGCGATCAAATCACAATTTTTACGTTCTAATTTATCTATCGCATACGTCTCCAAATGTTCGGTTTCAGCTGCAAAGCCAATTAAAAATTGATGTTTCTTACTCCGTCCGAGTGATTCTAGAATATCGACGTTCTTCACTAGCTCTAGCGTAAATACACTATCTTTTTTCTTGATCTTGGTCTGTGCAATCTCACGTGGTCGATAATCTGCAACTGCAGCAGCCATAACGACCATATCGCTCGTTTCCCATTGCTTTAATACAGCGTCGTACATGTCTTCAGCTGACTGGACTCTTTCAAGCATAATACCAGTAGGCGGTTCCGCGCTGGTATTGGCGGCAATCAAGTGCACCTCTGCACCCATCTCCTGAGCCACTTTTGCAATGGCAAAGCCCATTTTGCCAGATGAATCATTTGTGATATAACGTACTGGATCAATTCGCTCGATCGTGCCTCCAGCCGTTACAATGACTTTTTTGCCTGAAAGCACCGATTCATTCTCATTCACAAGTGACTCAGGCATTTGAGCCTCCATAGATGCGTCACCAAACCATCGTGGTTCAGACTTGATGGTGGTTTTTTGTTCCTGAGCTTGCTGATCAAAAAAACGCTCTATGGTTTGCACAATTGTGTCCGGCTCTTCCAAACGTCCTTTGCCAACGTAACCGCAAGCCAGTAATCCTTCACCAGGCTCAATCATCTTCACGCCACGTGATACAAGCGTCTCCATATTTTGCATGACTGCGGGATGAGTGTACATATGTACATTCATCGCAGGTGCCACCATAATAGGCGCTGTTGTAGCCAACAACGTTGTAGACAGCATATCATCAGCAAGACCATGCGCCATTTTCCCGATAATATTCGCAGTTGCAGGAGCAACAAGCACCAAATCAGCCGCATCCGCCAGATGAATATGGGATACGACTGATGGCTCTCTTTCATCAAATGTGTCACTGTACACCGAATTACGAGAGAGCGATTGCAGCGTAAGTTCGGTAATAAACTCCTTGGCAGAGGCCGTCATAATCACATGAACATCGGCGCCCTTTTGCGTCAACCTACTACACAGCGCTGCCCCTTTGTAAGCAGCAATTCCGCCAGTTATACCAAGAATAATAACTTTTCCCTTCAACATCGTTAACTCCCCCTGACCTAAAAAAATAACAACCTTGCGGTTGTCAAAGGAATTGGCATTGCGCCCGGTTATAATAGTTGTGTATAATTCTTACTCGTCTTCGCCGCTTTCAAGACGCAGATGATCCGCGTAAATCTCTTCCAACGCCACTCCAACCTGTTTGTGGGATTTAGGATTCTTGAGAGTCGTCTTTTCACCCTCGCGCAACTGTCTGGCACGACGTGAAGCCGCTACAACCAACGAATACTTACTATCTGCCTTTTTCATCATTTCATCAATGGAAGGATACAGCACGAATAGACACCTCTTCATGTAGTTTTGGGACTGTATAAGCTGAACTCCAGTGTACACCTTCAAGCTCAGCTTATACAGTATTATTTCTCTTTAAGTACGCTTGGCATATGTAAAGCCCTCGTTTAAGGATGAACCTTACAATGTTCGGCGATAATAATGGATTCTATTCGTTTACAAGCGAAATCAATCTCATCATTGACGACCGCATAATCATAGTGACGCAACAAATTCATTTCATCCACAGCTACCGACATACGGTGGTCTATGGTCGCTTGAGTTTCTGTGCCCCGTCCCCGGATTCTATCCTTTAATTCGTCTAGCGAAGGCGGAAGCAGAAAAATGAATATGCCTTCTGGAAATTTTTCTTTAACCTTTAGCGCTCCCTGAACTTCAATCTCCAGAAAAATATCTTTTCCCTGCGCAAGGGTCTGATCTACAAAATCACGTGGAGTACCATAATAGTTCCCTACATACTCAGCATACTCCAGCATTTCATCTCGTTCAATCATACCCAAAAATTCTTCACGCGTTTTAAAAAAATAGGTCACTCCATCCTGTTCGCCTGAACGAGGTGTTCGAGTTGTAGCAGAAACGGAGTATGTTATCTCTGGTAGCTTCTCACGCAATGCGTTGCCTACCGTCCCTTTACCGACACCCGAAGGTCCGGATATTACAAATAATAATCCCTTAGCCATAGTACACTCCATTTTTATTCGTCATTGTCATCATCTTTAGTGGATAGGCGATGAGCGACCGTCTCCGGCTGCACCGCAGACAGGATTACATGATCACTGTCTGTAATAATAACAGCCCGCGTCCGGCGGCCATAGGTAGCATCAATTAGCATATGACGGTCCCTGGCTTCCTGTATAATCCGCTTGATCGGAGCAGACTCCGGACTGACGATGGAGATAATTCGGTTGGCCGACACGATATTGCCGAAACCAATATTGATCAATTTGATTGCCATATTCAGGTCTTTCCCCCTATACATGTGACTCTTGCAGCCGTGCCGCTACCAGGTAGCTACTCAATATTTGCAGCCTGCTCACGAATTTTCTCGAGCTCTGCTTTCATCTCAACGACCAAATTAACCAATGTGAGATGATTAGCCTTGGAGCCGATCGTGTTGACTTCCCTGTTCATTTCCTGGATTAAAAAATCTAATTTGCGACCGGCCGGCTCGTCTGACAGCAGCAATCCCTTGCACTGTCCAAAGTGACTTTGAAGCCGGGTAAGTTCCTCGTCAATATTGCTGCGATCCGCGAATAACGCAATCTCCATTCCGAACTTATGTTCATCAAGCGTAAATGAACCGTCCTGAAGCTCTTTAAGCCTGTGTTTCAGCCTGTTACGGTAGTCGCTCACAACATGAGGAGCCAGCACCGTCATTTCATGATGCAGAGATTCCAGACGTAAAATACGGGATTCCACATCTTGCGCCAAATGCCCGCCTTCTCGCCTTCTCATCTCCAGTAAACCTTGCAAAGCTTCATTCAAAGCCCGCTGTAGTTGCTCTTCCCAGTCCTCTTCATCTCCATGGCAAGCCTCTCCAGGCTCACCCAGAACGTCAGGCAAAGCAAGAATATCGCTTATCCCTAACGTTCCTTTCACTCCATAACGATCCGCCAGCTGCTCCGCTGCATGCAGGTAAGCCTGCACCACAGTGTCATTCAACCGCGCGGCGGGCATCTGTTCTTCATCACGTTCCCTGTGGATGAAGACATCGATACGACCGCGTTTAATCTGCTGTTGAACCGTTCTTCTCAAGCCATCTTCGTATCGAGTCCATTCGCGCGGAATTCTCATCATCACTTCCAAATAGCGGTGATTCACCGATTTCAATTCCAAGCGCACTTTATAGCCCTCATAATGAAGGATGGCTTGACCGTATCCGGTCATACTCAATGACATCGGCATCACATCCATTATACTATTGTAATTGATTATTATAGTCGAAACAAGGGGGCCTGTGCACGGCCTGATTTTTGCCATACGTAAGAAGTCAGTTCAGCTGTCATTTCATAGAACATAAATGGAGTCATAAAATAGATACCATTAAAATGTTCCATTGCCGTATCAAGCAACTCCTTGGCAATAGACACGCCCATTGCTCGTCCTTCCGGACCCTCAAGACCAGACATACGTGCACGTACCTCATCGGATAACTGAATCCCTGGTACTTCATTGTGCAAGTATTCTGCATTGCGCCCACTAGCCAGCGGCATAATACCGATAAAAATCGGTACTTCCAAATGTCGTGTCGCTTCCGCGATGGCTGCAATCAACTCGTGGTCGTATACGGGCTGAGTCATAACATAATCGGCTCCGGAGGCAATCTTCTTCTCCAACCGCTGTACGGCTTTACCCAAATGCTTGACATTAGGATTAAATGCGGCACCTACCACAAAATTAGCTTTCTGCTTCAGTGGCTTACCGGAAAATGCGACACCATCATTTAATTGCTTGATCATGCGTATGATTTCAAAAGAGGTCATATCATACACCGAACTGGCGCCTGGCAAATCACCGAACCGCGCCGGATCTCCAGTAACCGCCAGTACATGGTCAATACCGAGCGCGTCAAAACCCATCATGTGGGATTGAGTACCAATCAGATTGCGATCACGACATGCTATATGAATTAATGGGCGCAAGCCTGTTTCAATACTGACCAAATGTCCAAGCGCCATGTTGCTCATGCGAGTGACTGCAAGCGAGTTGTCAGCTAGTGTAAGCGCGTCGGCCCCTGCTTTCTTCAATGCATGAGCACCTTGCATAAACCTTGTAATGTCCAGATCGCGCGGAGGATCCAGTTCTACAATGACCGTATGTCGTTCCTTAACCAGATCCACAATATTGGGCTCGCTGGTATGTCTGCCATTTCCTCGTTCCTCTTCATCTGCAATCTGCTCTGCCACTTGAAAGGACTCTTTCGACAAAGCTTCTTTTGAAGCCAGCAGAGGCGGTTGCAAACGGTTCAAGGCTTTGGAGATAGCTGCAATATGGTCCGGTGTAGTTCCGCAGCAACCACCGAGCAGCCTCGTCCCCAGGTCTACAAAGGACTTGGCACATTCTCCAAAATATTCAGGTGATGCACCGTATACATAGTGACCGTCCACATAATCTGCTAGTCCTGCATTCGGATATACGGACAGCGGTACAGACAAAGGGCCGTCCAGCTGCTCCATTACACTCATAATTCCCTGCGGACCCGAGTGACAGTTAAATCCAAGGATGTCTGCCCCCTCATTACGCAGCACCGAAAAAGCTTCCGCCACCAAAAAACCATCTTGGGTACGACCAACCTGATCAACTGCAAACTGACAAATTACCGGAATGTCACTGTATTTACGTACACTGTGAAGCGCAATGCGTATTTCATCCAGTGAATAAAACGTTTCGCACAAAATGCCGTCGACTCCTTCGGAGAGAAGGGCATCAATTTGCTGCTCATAGTTTCTTGCCAGCTCCAGCTTTGATATGTTAAGCCGTTTGCCCCCACATATGGAACCCACCGCACCTACCACATAATGTTCAGGTCCGGCCGCAGCTCTGGCAATTCTCACACCGGCACGATTGATCTCTTCTACCTTAGATTCCAAACCAAACCGGGCTAACTTATAATCATTTGCAGAAAATGTATTAGTCTCCAGCAATCGAGCTCCTGCACTTAAATATTGACCATGCACGTCTGATATAACGTCAGGCGAAGTGATGTTCAGTTCTTCGAAAGACGTATTTACTGGAAATCCTAGCTGGTATAAAAAAGTCCCCATTGCGCCGTCTCCGACAATAAATTCACGATTCAGCACAGTACGCAAATCCGGTTTCATGTCCTCTGCTCCACCCCGCTCTTTATTTTCATACTAATGTAACATAAAGAGACTACAAACATAAGCCAAAAACAAAAAAAGCCGCCCCACTCCCCGACAATATGATATCAGGAGTGAAGCGGCTTCATTTATCTTTTCTATTTCCTACTACATTTTCCCATCGGAAGAATGGAGAGAGTAAGCGTAAAAAGTCCCTTTTTTATTCACTTTAGCCACAATAGAATCCGTTCCCTTTTGCTGCTTGGAGAACGTATATTGATTCCCTTGAACTTTCACTTTATAGCCGGTCAAATTGATATTAAACAACATCTGAGCCTTGGGCTTGACTAGCTTCAAAGCTTCTGAGGCAGTATATTTCGGGCTTGCAAATGTTTTTTTGAAATCTGCGTCATCGTTCCAGTCTACCCCATAGGTGGATACGGCCAGCACTTTACCGGTTACCGCGCTAATTTTGACCTCACTCGCCTCGTTTGCATCCTCAAACGACCAGTATGAAAGTCCCTTCGTCTCGTCCTTGTACCGTGAAGCGTGCTGTACCTTGATTCGCTGTCCACTCACACGCTTAAATGTGTTCATTGCACGGTTCAGTAACACAGGGTCCACCCGCTTCAGGGCATAGTCCGCGTTGATGGTAATAGCGTTACCTCGATCCACATCCACATACAACGAGGAAGCTTGTTCTCCTGCACCCCAAAACACCCAGTAATTTGAAGGCTTGTTGGATTGATAAGGGGATTTGACCCGCCAAAATGCTTCAAATTGCAGAGGACGCTTGCTGTCAAACGCTTTGGCGCTGTTTAGCACTTTCGTCTTGAGTGGCGCGTTCATCGCCTTTCCCAAGCTGCTTATTTTATATCGTATGGTTGTAGAATCCACTCTGTTTTTTTCTTTATTATATTCTGTCTGCAACGTAGCAGTTCCGTCTTCCAGTTCGCCCTCTACAATCCAGGTTTTCCCCATATCTGTCACATCGTCAAATTGAAATGCTGTCTTTGAACCAATGAGTTCTTGCACCGCTTTTTCTAAACGGCTTACCACTGTCGGAGTTAGCGAGCCAACCTGCTTGTCCGTCGTTTCCGCGGCAGCAGGAATGGTCGCCGCCTGAACCGGAAGCGCGGTGGCTACAAATATGAGGACTGCAACTGCTGAAATCCAACGAAATTTCCGCACTATGAACGGCCTCCTTATTGTTTTTCATTTTCTATATTATACATCGTTCAGGCGCCAAAAAAAGACAGAATATTGCCTTCTTCATCGTATTCCTTGTATACAGGGGCATGTAAGTCCAAAAAAAGAAGACCTCTAAGGTCTTCTTTTCACTCACTTCTATACGATTCATAGGCCAGTTACACGCTATCTTTATAATTCACATGATTCAGAACAGACGACCTTCGTACACTATCTCAGCCGGGCCCGTCATATATATGTGATTATCTTCCTCGTTCCATTCGATATCCAGATCGCCGCCCTTTAGACTTACAATGGCGTGACGGTCGCTGTATCCGTTTAGTACAGAAGAAACAAGCGTAGCACAGGCTCCGGTTCCACAAGCTAGCGTTGGTCCGGCTCCCCTCTCCCATACTCTCATATCTATATGCTTCCGGCTACGTACCGTGGCGAACTCAACATTTGTTTTTTTAGGGAACAACGGATGGCATTCCAGCTTCGGCCCCCAGGCTTCCAGATCAAAGCTTGGCGCATCCTCCACATAAATGACACAGTGCGGATTCCCCATAGATACAGCCGTAAAGCGAAAACCACTTCCTCCAGCTTCAATAGGCTCGTTAATTACGCTAGTCCGCTCTAGTGTAGTTGGAATTTTCAAACCCTCAAGAATCGGCTCTCCCATATCTACCTTCACCATACGAACAAGTCCGTTCTCTACAGTTAGTTCCACCTGCTGCACACCTGCACCCAGGGTCTCGATCGTGATCTGTTCACGGTTGATATGTTTACGGTCATATACGTACTTGGCAGCACAACGGATAGCATTACCACATTGCTCGGCCTCCGAGCCGTCCGAGTTAATGATGCGCATGCAGAAATCCGCTTTTTCTGACGGCAATATATATACCAACCCATCGGCGCCAACACCAAAATGTCGATCACATAGCCGAACAGCTAATTCCGAGGCGTCAGACGGCAAATCCTGATGCCCAAACCAAACGATAAAATCATTACCTAGACCGTTCATTTTTGTGAATTCCATAGCTTACCTCCGCCGTTGCTGCTGATATCATGTTCCTCATGAAGCTTTGATCCCATGATATCATACAGGGCAATAGTGGGAAAGCGATGCGGTATGCATGACCCGATTACTAGGCTGAAAACTTCGTACGTCCTGCTGAAAAGTGTGTATTTCCGCCGCGACGACGGTTGCGTCGACCGCCCCATACACTTCCCGCTCCCATAAGAAACGTAGGAATCCCGGCTGCCACAATGGATAGCGCCCACTCACGCAATCCAAGCGGTACCGTTTTGAAAATAGGTTGCAGCACAGGCACGTACATAACCACCAGCATTAGCACTACGGAGGAGAGCACGGCAAGCACGAGATAACTATTTTGAAACGGATTACGATGGAAAATAGAACGGGAACTGCGGCAATCAAATACATGAATTAACTGTGCCAAGACTAGCGTAGCAAAGGCAACGGACTGTGCTTTGATCAATTGTCCTGCGTCATCCGGTGCAATACGTAATGTCAGCCAGAAGGCCGCTAGCGTACATAAACCAATCAACAAGCCACGACTAATGATTTTCCAGCCCAATCGACGAGCAAAAATATTTTCCTTTGCGCCACGAGGTTTGTGCTCCATAAGATCCTTTTCTGGCTGGTCCACCCCCAGAGCCATCGCTGGTAGGCCATCTGTCACCAGATTCACCCATAAAATCTGGATCGGTAACAAAGGTAATGGCAACCCGGCCATCATGGCAAAAAACATCGTCAAAATCTCACCAACATTGGAGGCGAGTAGATAACGGATAAATTTACGGATATTCTCGTAAATATTCCGTCCTTCCTCAATTGCGGCTACAATGGTTGAGAAATTATCATCACTCAGAACAAGCGCAGCCGCTTCTTTGGTCACGTCCGTCCCCGTAATGCCCATGGCAATACCGATGTCCGACGCCTTTATCGCTGGAGCGTCATTGACACCATCTCCGGTCATGGCTACGACATGTCCGCGTCTTTGCAGCGACTTAACGATCCGTAGCTTGTGCTCTGGCGAAACTCGTGCATACACAGAGACGGTATCAACGGCTTTGTCCAGCGCCGCATCATCCATCGCAGACAATTCCTGTCCTGTCAACACATGGGATCCGCGCTGAAGAATGCCCAGCTGTTGTGCAATGGCCTCTGCAGTTGTACCGTGATCTCCGGTAATCATCACAGTGCGAATGCCAGCACGACGGCACTTGCCAATGGCTTCGCGAACCTCACGACGTGGCGGATCAATCATGCCTGTCAGCCCAATAAAGATCAGCTGTGCTTCAGCCTCCTCAACCGTGGAGACACGCTCATGCGAGCGAATATCACGGTAAGCGACACCAAGTACACGTAGCGCCTCCGAGGCCATTCCTTCGTTAGCCGCCAGTACCTTTTGGCGCAACGTACCCGTTAACGGAACGACATTTCCTTCCCATAAAATATAGGAACACTGACCCAGCAGTACATCCGGGGCACCTTTGGCAAAGACAATATGTCCTCCCTGGTGGCGTACGAGTACCGACATTCGCTTCCGATCCGAGTCAAAGGGAAATTCTCGCTCCCTTGTGTACAGCTCATATAGCCCTTGTCGCGTGACTCCGCCCTTGGCAGCTAACGTGATCAGCGCTCCTTCCGTCGGATCACCCTTCAGCTCCCAAACGGCGGACGGCGTCGGCTCTTTGGTTTTCTTTTTCGAACGTAGCTCCTCTGTATCGGCTTGAACAATTTCCGCATTGTTGCAAAGCACACTAGCTTGCAACAGTCTACGCAGAGATTGTCCGTTTTTAAGATCGGCAGGAAGGTCTCTATCCATAATATGCCCGTGTGGGTCATAGCCCTCTCCCGTAACTCCCCAGAAACGACCGTCCAGCCATAGCTTGGTGACTGTCATTTTATTTTGGGTCAGGGTACCCGTTTTGTCGGAACAAATGACAGATGCACAGCCGAGCGTTTCAACAGAAGGCAGCTTACGCACAATCGCCTTTCGTTTAATCATACGCTGCACACCCAATGCGAGCGCAATCGTCACAATAGCTGGCAACCCTTC
The DNA here is from genome assembly GCF_024213605.1 of Paenibacillus sp. CH40. Taxonomy (NCBI): domain Bacteria; kingdom Bacillati; phylum Bacillota; class Bacilli; order Caryophanales; family Paenibacillaceae; genus Paenibacillus; species Paenibacillus sp. CH40. The sequence goes on along the minus strand of NZ_JANAVQ010000001.1, from coordinate 763,141 downwards.
CGGTATAGCCGCCACAGCCAAACTCACTCCGGCCAAGAACATGCTCATGGCTGGCTGTCCATGTAAAATGCCTGCTACGACAACGAGCACCGTTAGCGCCAACGCTACGATAATCAAAATTTTGCCCAATTGCTCCAATCTGTGCTGCAACGGTGTCTCCTGCGACTCCGTATTTTCAATCAAGTCTGCGATCTTACCCATTTCGGTACTCATACCTGTACGTATAACCATTCCTTGTGCGGTTCCTCTGGTCATCATCGTGCCCATAAAACCGATGTTTTTTTGATCCCCGAGTGGTACTTCGGCGGCATGAATAGGGCGGCAATGCTTACTCACCGGAACTGATTCACCTGTCAGGGCGGACTCCTCTACATCACAGCCGTTCGTACTCAACCACCTTACATCTGCGGGAATGCGATCACCACTTTCCAGCAGCACAATATCACCCGGCACCAGTTCTCTGGCCTGAACTTGAATTCGTTTGCCGCCCCGCAACACTTTGGCGGTTGGGGCCGACAGTTGTCTCAAAGCTCGCAATGAACGCTCAGCTCTGAATTCTTGTACAAAGCCGAGAATTCCATTCAGTACAACAATAGCAATAATGGTAATCGCGTCCAAATATTCGCCAAGTAGTCCGGATATCAGGGTCGCTCCCATCAATACAAGCATCATAAAATCCTTGAACTGATTGAGCAGCAGCAAGATTGCCGAAACTCGCTTCCCCTCGCTCAGCTCATTCCATCCTGACCTTTCTCTTCGTTCCGCAAGCTGTTCCTCCGAAAGACCCTGCTTCGGGTCGACTTCCAGACTTGTTGAAAGCTGTTCATTGCTTAATTGGTGCCAGTGTGCTTGTTCCATTCTCCCCAATTCCCTCCCGGTCAGATAGTCCGTTTCCGTCGGTTGTGCGTAGGATGGCTGCCCGTTATTATATTTTGTGCCGCGATTGCTGATAAGCTGGACAGACTTTCTAGATTCAATCTATTCGGACAGAATCTGAAATATCACAAAGCCGCTTAAGTTTTGTCCCAAAGTTATGTATCATAGAAGGAAGGCGAAAATACATTTGCTTCAAAGGAGAACATAATTATGGCATTGGACGGAATCGTAACCCGCGCTATCGTACACGAACTGCAAGGCATCCGGGGCGGGCGCATTAATAAAATACATCAGCCAAACGATCGCGATATCGTGCTGAATCTGCGGGCACAAGGCGGAAGCGTAAAGCTGCTACTGTCGGCTAATCCGACCTTCCCGCGTGTACATTTTACAGAACAAAGCTTTCTTAATCCGACAGAAGCCCCTATGTTTTGTATGCTTCTTCGCAAGCATTGCGAAGGAGGCGTTATTGAGAAAATCACGCAGGTGGGCATGGAGCGTATTATTCACATGGATATTCGTCAACGTGATGAACTGGGAGATATTTCACTCAAACGAATTATCATTGAACTGATGGGTAGACACAGCAACATTATTTTGCTTGACCCGGAAACAGGCGTGATGCTGGATGGCATTCATCATGTCACACCGTCTATCAGCAGCTATCGGGTCATTATGCCCGGCTTTCAATACACGGAACCTCCTGCACAAAACAAGCTGAATCCCCTAGAAACAGAAGAGGCAGCCTTCATATCCTCGTATCAAACAGCGATCGAGGCCGAAGAAGCTCCTAAACGCTGGATCGTGAACACTTTTACTGGACTCAGTCCTCTCATTGCTGAAGAGATACTAACTCGAGTAACTAATGAAGTATCTGGTGATAGTGATCGTTCACTATGGAGGACATTCAGTCACATCATGGATGACGTGCGGAATCACCGTTTTCAGCCGGTATCTGGACTAAACGCACAAGATAAAGTGATATTCTCAGCCATTCCACTGACGTTGATCCAAGAAGAACGTAAGGAGTACGCTACTATCAGTGAGTGTATGGAGGACTTCTTCGGTGAAAAAGCAGAACGGGATACGGTTAAGCAAAAGGTCAGTGACCTACTGCGGTTTCTGCAAAACGAGCGAAGTAAAAACGTAAAAAAACTCGACTATCTCCATCAGGATTTGGCCGAGGCGGAAGATGCCGATCAATTTCGCATTTATGGAGAGCTGCTATTCGCTTCGCTGCATGAGGTGAAAAAAGGGGACAAAGAAGTGACGCTCACCAACTTTTATGATGAGGAACAGCGTCCAATGACCATCCCACTGGACCCGCTACTCAACCCATCGGATAATGCACAACGGTATTTTAAAAAATACAACAAATATAAAAACAGCTTGGCTGTCATTGACGAACAACTGGAGAAAACGCACGAAGAAATCCGTTATATGGACAATCTTCTTCAGCAGCTAGCCCACGCCTCTATGAATGACATTGAGGAAATACGTGAAGAACTGGTTCAGCAGGGCTATCTCAGAGATCGGGTCAAAAAAGGAAAGAAAAAGAAGAAAAACGACCGTCCAACCCTGCACGTCTATACATCATCCGAAGGTATCGAGTTACTGGTCGGCAAAAACAACTTGCAAAATGAATATGTGACAAATCGACTGGCCGGACCAAATGACACCTGGCTGCACACAAAGGATATTCCGGGGTCACACGTCGTTATTCGTGCTGAGCAATTCGGGGATACGACGCTGGAGGAAGCAGCTCAACTCGCTGCCTACTTTAGCCAGGCCAAGCAGTCCAGCAGTGTGCCTGTGGACGCCACCCTGATTCGGCATGTACGTAAGCCCAGCGGAGCCAAACCCGGCTTTGTCATCTACGACCATCAGCGTACGCTCTTCATTACACCCGATGAGGAACTGGTCAAAAAGCTGCCGAATCGCATCAAAAACGGCTAAGTCTCAGCCTATTGAATCCACAAAAAAAGCCCTTTGTTCTTTGCACGATACACTTCTTGTGTTCCATGCATAAGGCAAGGGGCTTTTTATTTACTTTTGTCCAACAGCAGCCTTCCTCAATTCCTCGACAACCTGATCTTCCACACTACGGCTACCCAGATCACCGTGGAAAATAACACCTTGGCGTGCGCCGTGAAAATCCGAGCCGCCAGTTGCAATGAGCCCATATTGTGCCGCCATCGCAGTATATCGGCTCTCAGCCTCAGCATCATGGTCCGAATGTCGCACCTCCAAGCCCACAGGCTTCGCCTCCTCTATAATAAAGCGAACCAGCTCATCATTTCCGTATAAGCCAGGGTGGGCCACCACAGGGACCCCTCCTGCTTCACGAATCCAGTTTATGGCCTCCGCAGGCTCTACACGGGGTACAGACACATATCCGGGTGCTCCTTCCGCCAAGTAACGGTCAAACGCATCCCGCATATCCTTCGCATATCCCTTTTGAACCAGCGTATCTGCCATATGTGGACGTCCAATGCTTTCATCTGGTGCCAGCGGTCTGCCCATCGTAGCCACCACTTCATCCAGTGTGATTTCCACGCCCAGACTACGCAATTGACTCAAAATCAAATCATTACGGGTATCCCGCGCCTGGCGAAGCTTTTCCAACCGCTCCAAAAACACTTTATTGCGGTAATCCATAAAATAACCGAGTATATGAATATCCTTACCGCCAGCTCGAGTACTAATTTCCACTCCTGGCACCACAGTAATTCCTATGCGTTTTCCTTCCTTCAGAGCTTCCTCCAGACCAGCTACCGTATCATGATCTGTAATGGCCACACCTGCCAGTCCTTTTTCCTTGGCCCAGCGCACATTATCGGCGGGTGGCTGCATGCCGTCAGATGCTTGGGTGTGTGTATGTAAATCATATCGTTTTACGTTAATCTGCTCCTTCATTATACATCCTCCTTCTCTTTCACCTTTGCAAGCTCGTCCTGCGAGTCCCTCAGCACGTCCGTTCCCTGATCATGACGACGCAAGTAAGACAGGAAGGTGACTACCGGAATCGGCAACAACGCCGACTTCAAATGAATTGCATAAAATTCTCGTTTGAACGTGATATCTGAAATGTTCACAATTTTCAACAAACCGAGCGCAACTTCATGCTTCACCGAAGAAGGTGATAGCATGGTAATACCCAGTCCAGCCTCCACCGCCGATTTAACCGCTCCAGTGCTCCCCATCTCCATTACAATACCAAGTCGAGAGGCATCCACACCACGACTTTTCAGCTCATTTTCTATCACTTGACGTGTACCAGATCCCTTTTCTCTGGCTACAAAGGGATGCTTAAACACATCTTCCAGAACCACTTTTTTAGCCTTGGCCAGCGCATGTCCTGCGGGCACAATCAGTTTCAGTTCGTCCTGCATCACAGGCTCCACCACGATATCTGGATGCTGGACTGGAGCCTCAATCAATCCTAAATTCAACTGATGTTTTAGTATATCATCCATAATTTGAGTCGTATTCATCACATTCATTGCCATGCGTATATGAGGGTATTCCTGGCCAAACGGCCCCAACATTCTTGGTACAATATACTCACCAATCGTTAGACTGGCGCCAATATGCAATCTTCCCTCCAGCATGTGAGTAAAAGCAGACATCGCCTCGTCAGCTTCCCTAATCAGTTGCATGCTTTTTTTCGCAAAAGGTAGTAGTGTCGCTCCCGCCTCTGAAAGCTCGATTTTTTTAGTCGAACGTTGCAGCAGCTTCGTGCCGAAATAATCTTCCAAAGACTGAATTTGCATCGTCACCGCAGGTTGTGTCATATGCAGCGCTTGTGCCGCCGCCGAAAAGCTCCCACGCTCCGCTACGGTATAAAAAATGTGCAACTGATGAAAGTTCATACTGACAGCCCTCTCCCCTCTGATCTCTCTATTTTACCATAAGAAAAACATCTGTCGAAGCATTTCCAAGTAAACTTACTGAATTGGGGGAGTTTTATTGCTGGAAATAAAAAAAGCATGCAGCTGATAACTGCATACTTTCTACTCAAAATTGACGGTAATCATAAGTTCGGAGATTTTTTCATTTAGAGCCGACCGCCCAATCACCGTCTATTTTTGCTTACGAGTGCTTTTCATCAGTGTCATGCGTCGCGAATGGCGTAGCCATGAATAGTATGACTTCAAATCCCTTAATTCAATGGTCTCCGACATTCGACCCAAAAAGGTAATGACAATCATCTTGTGAAGCGGATTCCCCGCAATATCCATCTCGCCGGGCAACTCTCCAAATTCGGCCACGACGACCAGATCACCATCAATTAAATATACATCCTCTTCGTTATGATAGTAGGACTCCATCCTGTTTTGCTTCAGGCATTCCCAAAGCCAGGCGGCGATATGATTCGTCTCGGACTGTTTCTGCTCTATCCGATCTAAGTAGCGAGTTTTCGCATGATTTGTAATCACGATATCGGCGACTTTTTTATCGCCCATCTCCACGTAGAACGGTTCGTATGTACTCCATCGCTGCATTGCTTTGTCACGCACGGGATCACTCTCCCCACCAGATAGGTCTTTATATCTACCAATATATTCATATGTTACCTCAATAGACCCGGGACTACAAGTTACAAAATTGAAGTTTATGGGCGGTTTTTAAAGATTTTTTAGGTCTAACAGCATTAAGACCATTATGCAAAAGTCCTGACTTTACAAAAAAAAGCCAGCCCGTAGGCTGACCTTTTAAGAATATTTCACAATTTTTAGATATTAGAAACTTATATTTCATATTCTTTCATCTTTTCCTTATCGTCGTTGTACTCCGTCCTAATCTCATTTCGAAAAGAGCGCTCGACCTTACGCACATAGGAAAGTCTGCGAATATTTTTAACGGTGTCTTCTGCCCGATCCGCATTCATATATATAACTACATAATGCATACGCTTTGAAATAAAGTGGACATTTCCGTATTTCTCCAGATTGCGGGCAGCCTTGATATCGCTTACCCAAATGATGTACCCTGTCCGCTCGGCAAACATTCGCTTCATCTCCCCTCCACTCGGTATCATTCCTATGACCTATCCACAGGAGCATTTCCCTCCGCTGCCACATCCGCCCTTTTTCACATTCGGATCATTGCTCGGCACCTTAATGGTCTCGGACACGGAATATGCAATCGTTTCAGACATGGCATGAAGCATATCATCCAGCGCCTTTTCGGCTCGTTTGAACTCCTTAACATCCACGAATTGTTCCAGTTCCAGCTCAACGACCTGCACTGCATCCTTCGCTTCATGATAGTTCGGATGAAAATGCCCAAAACGCTCCGTTTCCGCGAATAGCTCCTTTTTGGCATCCAGCTTGCGTACACACGCCTGAATAGACGGATTCAATTCCACACGCTGTTTCCAATATAAATAATCCGATACCTCAAAGGATCGGTTGACCATATCGCCCAATTCATAGGCGTTAATAAGCACTTCTGCCATATTGACCGTATTCAATTCGGCTACGCTCATGAATGTTCATCTCACTTTATATAAAGTTCTACCCAGTAAAAGTAGACTCATTTATCATACCACATCCTTCTTTTGAGAAGAAGGAGTTTCATGCACTTCCTGGCTCTACTATGTAAAAGGAACCAGCAGCCGCATGTCTGACCATTCACTTGGCTGTAAGCTCGCTTGAGAAGGTGTTTCGTCATCCATTCCTGAGGCATACCAGCCTGTGACACTCCATGGTGCACCGGGAACCACCGCCTCTGGTATCCATTTAACCTCTTTCCCACCGATTCGCAGTCCCACAGCAGCCTGCCAACGGATCGCTTGCTCGATCAACTGCCGGGCAGTGGAAGTATGGTAACTCCTCCATTCTTTTGTCCATGAGGAGGGGACTGTAGATCTTTCTGGAAAATAATCAGACGGATCAGGCAGCGTGTGCTCTTGTTCGTAAAAATGCAGCGTGCGTCCTGTATAAACCAAACCTGCTCTTCCCTCTTGAGAAAATATAGGACGGGCTTGAGTAGGGTCGAACCCCATTTCACTGTTGGGGCTGCCTGAACTTATGTTCTCTGGTTCCGAAATCAGTGGATAATGATGAGTTGGCTCGTCCACACCTTCCAGTTCACGACGTGGACCTAATCCAATTGCAGCAAGCGTTTTTCGTATTTTGACAGCAGAGCTCGCCGGAATAATAAAGTCCCTATCGCCGAGCCGTTCCAGCAATCCTTCCAGCACGGGATGGCGTGCAACTATGTCTGCATCCTCCTGTGTGCCACATCGCAAAAGTGTTACCGTTGCAAAAGCAGTCCGTCCGACATCGCCTGCCCACTGTTCTACCGCCATACGTACATGATCAGGCACACCTGTTCGGCTGTATTTATCCAGAAGAGCAGGAATTGCTTTGGCTTCCATTCCTAACTCGATTGCCTCTGTAACACTTTCTCTGGTGATCCGGTATACTACCATCCGATCTCCTGTCACACGTTCACAGCAGCATTCCAGTCGCCAGCGCACATCATATGACACATCTGGTGGAACCAATATTTCAAAATCAGGTTGTACATAAAAAGTACCTTGCTCTTGATGTGTATCCTCGTAATTATTGGGACGAAGCATATCTATCACAGATACATTCCAGCGAAAACACAGTTCGCCCGATACAGTCTGGCCCCAATCACCCATTCCAAAAGCTGTCAGGGCCTTCAGCCAACCCTTCAATTCCTCCATGAAAGGTTCATTGAAATTAAAATCAGATACCGTTTCTCCCGCAAACCCTTCCGGATTTGAGGTTGTAGGAACAAGGTCTAAAAGGGCACCATTCTTGAAATCAGCTCTGCTCGTACTCTCATGCTGGATTAGGCCTACCTGAAGCATCCATTGCAGCAGAAACTTGATAGATATCCACCCTTCTGTTCCTACATACTGGGAGACGGCACACAGCATATAGCGAAAATGCTGCATAGACGCTTCGGCCTTGCCGTATCTTTCCATGAGTGTAGCAAAAATATGCTTGCGCATTTGCCAAGCAGACAAACGAATCCAAGTCGCCAGTTCCGTTTCCTGAATGCGAAAAGACACAGTTTCTTTCACTAACAGCCCCAAACTGAGTAGCAAATCCATCATTACCACCGTTTGCACTGGATACATCTCTGCATGCGCATAATGCAACCCAAGACCCATCAGGTCCTCTGGGCGAAAGGGGGTCAGTTCATTCAATTTTTGCAATGATCGCTTATGTATGGTTCCTTTGGCCGTCAAAGGGACACCTTGTACCGCAATACGTGACAACGCATGCAGCAATTCCGACTCCAGGCCTGTCATTGATTCATGTACCGTTATCGGATGATCCGAATGCATCATGTTCATAGGATTATGCTCTAACAACATATCGTACAGATCCGGTAGCCGATGAACCGGAATATATAAAATTCGTTCGCCCCACGATTTGGTAACAGCCTCCAGCCAGCCCCGGGCACGTAATCCACGCAGTGTCAGTTTCGTTTCGACTCCGCTTAACGCTCCCCGGGTAAGCTGTATAGGTTCTTCTTCCTTCATGGGCTGTCCCGCGTAGCGGATAAAGCATCGTCTAAGTACCAGTAGCTCATCCGATGAAAGCTCATTCCAGCTGTCTTGCGTGTTCGTTACGCCCATTCTTAATTAGGCCTCCTTTTTCTTCCCACGAACTCCAGGCTTAGCATCCCGGCCTCCGATAGCCTCTGTCACACTAAATCTGCGAACCGCATATTCATAGCCTTGCTCGATCAGAAACAGCTGACGACGAGCTGCAAAATCCGTCTCCTTGCTATTCTCCGTCACTAGCGCATAAAAATAAGCTTTATTCTCGCCCGGCTTTGGTCGCAAAATACGGCCCAGTCGCTGTGCTTCTTCCTGGCGAGAGCCAAAGCTACCCGATACCTCTATGGCTACTGCCGCATCTGGCAAATCCACCGCAAAGTTTGCAACCTTGGACACCAATAAGGTCTGAATTGTACCCTTCCGGAACGCATCGAACCAACGCACCCGCTCGGTCTGGCTCATTGAACCCGTAATCAGTGGGACGCTCAGCTCCTGAGCCAATATACGCAATTGGTCCAAATATTGACCAATAATAAGCGTGGGCAAGCCGCTGTGTTGCTGCATCAGGCTACGAACCGCCTCCAGTTTGACCGGATTTTCGGCTGCAATTCGGTACTGCTGTCTGCCCTCCGCACGCATACTGCGCTCCAAGAGTTCAGCTGTCATTGGAAGCCGTAGCTCCACACAATCGACCTGAGCGATCCAGCCCTGCCGCTCCAGCTCCTTCCACGGCATATCGTATCGTTTGGGTCCAATTAAAGAGAACACATCCCGTTCACAACCATCCTCTCGAACCAGCGTGGCCGTTAACCCCAAACGACGGGTAGCCTGAATGTCAGCCGTCGCCCGGAATACTGGCGCGGGTAGCAAATGAACCTCATCATATATAATGAGTCCCCACTTCCGCTCACTCAGCAGTTTCATATGCTCAAAATCCCCATCTTTGGTACGACGGTGTGTCAAAATCTGGTAAGTTGCCACCGTAATCGGACGCACCTCTTTTTTCTGACCACTATACTCCCCGATGGAATCGGCAGGAATATCCGTCTTTTGCTTTAACTCTTCTACCCATTGCCGTACAGAAGTGGTATTGGATGTTAGAATAAGCACCTCGCACTGAAACCGATTCATTACGGCCATACCTATCACTGTTTTTCCGGCTCCGCATGGAAGCACCAGTACACCACTACCCCCTAAGCCGTCCGCTCCTTCAAACGCATCAGCGGCCTTTACTTGATAATCACGAAGCTGCAACTTCGTTTGTCCCTTTCCCAAGGTAAAACTAAGCTGATTCCCTTCAAGATAGCCTGCCGTATCCACAACGGGATATCCCAAGCGCGTTAATTCCTGCTTGAGCAAGCCCCGATTTTCGGGCGGGACCGATGTGCTTACCTCATCAACGCGAAGTAAACCAAGCTGTTTTAGCTCTTGCTTGGTCAGTAGCTCATCCAGTAAAGCAGGGGTCTCTGCTGCCAAGATCAAGCGATCATCCATTGTATAGCTGTTGGCTTTCCCTGTCTTTATACCTCCGTCTGGCTCATGTTCAGCACGGTATGCGCCAATAGTATCTGTGCTATAAGTTCGCTCTTCTTCCGTACCCTCCCTTGAAAGCGTCAACGTCCCATAACGAGAAACGAGCTGTTCAATATCCTTCAACAAATCACGTGGAATATCCCAACGGGACATGGAGTTCAAACTATTTTGAATGTCCTTAGCACTCCATCCGAGGGCAGCTGCGTTCCACAAAGACAGTGGGGTGAGGTGATATGTATGAAAAGTGGACGGGCTTTTAACCAGCTCCGCATAAATCTGCAACTGTGAACGAGCCATTTCTGAACCGGGCAAGCCCATTTCCAGCAGAACGGTAAAATCACGTTGTACAATACAAGGATGTTCTGGATTCATAACTACCTCCTGATAATCTAACCATACATCATTTTAAAGTTATATAATAAATAGCTTATCCGTTTATTCGCATATCAACCAGAACAGCAAGGAGCCCAACCCATATTCGGGTTGAACTCCTGATTAGAAGCTTGGGGTAAAGACCTCCCCAAACTAATGCCTACCTTAATTATTTTTCTAGTGGACCTGCTCGGAAATATGACTAAGCGCCTCTCCAGCGTTGTCTGCAAAAATATTACGAACAGCCAAATCCCCAATCGAGACAATCCCGATCAGACGGTCTCCTTCCGTCACGGGCAAACGACGGATTTGCTGCTCTGCCATCAGCTCAGCTGCTTGGTCCACCGACATGTCCGCACTAGCTGTACGAATACCTGTCGTCATAACCGTATCGACCGAACCCGAACCCGAATTTTTAGCAGCATAGCCGCGAATGACAAGATCACGGTCCGTTACTACACCGATCAACTTATCACTGCCTTCGCTTTCCACAACCGGAATAAAACCAGTATCATTGTCCTTCATTTTGACCGCAATTTCATAAATATTGTCCTGCGGGGTAACCGTTACGCATTTTTTAGTCATAACTTCCTGAACTTTTTTCATGGGTACTCCCTCCTTTTCAAGAGTAGGGTACCCCATTTCATTCAGCTCATACTCCAGATTGAACCGTTCCCAATTCAACTCATTTTAGCCCTTAATTGCCCCTGCTTTTCGTTCCGCAGCGTATCCCGTAGACATCGCAATAAACAAACGAACCGCGTTAATCATAGCATCCTCATCAAAATCAAATTTCGGATGATGGTGTGGATAAACTGCTCCTTTAACTGGGTTACCCGCTCCTACGAACATGAAGCAACCTGGCACACGTTCCAAATAATACGCAAAATCTTCAGCAGGCATCAGCTTCGACGCTTCCTGTACATTCTCCTCGCCAAAAACAGATTTTGCTTCATTAAAGAAACGAGATGCTTCATGTGCGTCATTGACAACTGGTGGGTATCCCATAATATAGCGAACCTGTGCTGTTGTACCGTATGTTGCGGCTGTAAGCTCTGTCACCTGATGCAGTCGCTCCTTCATTACCGTTCGTGTCTCCTCATCAAACGTACGAATCGTCCCACTCAAGCGACACGTTTCTGCGATCACATTTTGCGCAGAGCCCCCTTGGATGGTTCCCACCGTCAGCACGGCAGGTCGCAAAGGGTCGACTGAACGGCTTACGATACTTTGCAGTTGCATAACAAGAGCTGAACCCGCCACCACACTATCATTAGTGGACTGAGGCATGCCACCATGCCCACCCTTACCTGTGATTTCAATATAAAAATCGTCTGCCGCCGCCATCAGCGGCCCTGCACAACTCGCAGCCGTCCCGACCGGAAAAGGTGTCCATAAATGGATGCCATAAATGACGTCCACACCTTCCAATATACCATTCTTTATTACACTGACCGCTCCGCCAGGCAGCAATTCCTCGGCAGGTTGGAACAACAACCGAATTTCTCCTTGCAGCTCGTCCCGGTTCAGACTAAAATAGTAAGCCGTTCCAAGCAACGCGGATGTATGTCCGTCATGGCCGCAAGCATGCATGGCTCCGTCCACGCTGGAGCGATATTCACATTCCTTTTCATCCTGAATAGGAAGAGCATCCATATCGGCACGCAGTAAGACGACAGGCCCAGGTTTAGCACCACGAATGGTACCTACAACACCGTGTCCCCCTACCTGACGGCGAATCTCGATTCCCCAACTCTCCAACTTATCCGCTACAAAAGCTGCGGTTTTGCTTTCTTGAAAGGAAATTTCGGGATTCTTATGTAAATGTCTACGCCATTCCACCATGTTTTCTTGCAAACGATCAAACCAGGTCTCGTCTATCACATGTTGTGTCATTCTGCTCCACCTCTCCTTTTAAAACACCGGGCAAGTTCCCGATTAAACATGCAGCGTCACCACGTATGCACCGCTGCTCTCAAGTCTTCATTTTTATCCTATTGTAGCAGATATGGAATTGTTGCGATATCTGTTGCTCCAGGGAGCTTGCAGAAGCCCATCAAACATAATATGATAAAATGGATAAACGATAAAATGATAACCGTCTGCGAGGAATATACCTTGTGGCGAATACCGGGGGAAGCTGATATGAGAAATACGAAGCCGGAGACTCGAAGAAGAGGCACACCGGATTTCCAATTGCTGATCCTCACTTTGTTACTGGTTGGATTCGGTGTAATTATGGTATTTAGCTCCAGCTCCAGCGTAGCTCTGCTGAATAAAGAATACAATTTTGATTCTTTATATTTTGTGAAGCGCCAATCTGCTTTTGCTGTACTTGGACTTTTTATTATGTTGGTAGCTATGAATATTAAGATGGAAAAATATAAAAAGCTTTTTGTACCTTTATTTTTCATAACTATATTACTGCTAATCATCGTTCTTTTTACAGGCTCACTTAACGGCGCAAAAAGCTGGCTCAGGTTTGGTAGTGTTGGCTTCCAGCCAACGGAGCTTGCGAAAATTTCCATCATTCTTTACTTATCCGCACTCATCGTCAAAAAAGGTGATCGCTTTAGAGATCTGCGGACTGGCTACATACCTGTAACAGTCATTGTAGGCTGTGTTGCAGGACTCATCATGCTTCAACCTGATTTAGGCTCCTGCTTCATTTTGGTTGCCACCAGTGGTCTGATTATTTATGCCGGGGGAGCCAGTGTCAAGCATATTACAGCATCAATCGTCCTGCTCGTGCTAGGTGCTTCCATCGTGTTTGGTATTGGGTCGTTGTTTGGAGGAGATTCTGGAACCACAGATGGACAAGCTGCTGCCCAGCAAGATTATAAAATCGGGCGCTTTCAAGCCTTTCTTAATCCCGAGAAATATAGACAAGGAACGGGATACAATCTGGTACAGTCCTTGCAAGCTATAGGTGAAGGCGGCTTAAACGGGTCAGGCTTTGGTAAAGGTATTATCAAGCTTCACTATCTTCCTAATTCATTTAATGATTTTATCTTTTCCGTAATCGGTGAAGAATTCGGATTTATCGGAACAGCCATATTCCTGATGCTATATTTGTATTTTATTTGGCGAGGCATGATCATTGCTCTTCGTTGCCATGATCCGTTCGGAACGTTGGTAGGCACCGGCATCATGGGTTTGATCGCCATTCAGGCCTTCATTAATATCGGCGGTGTAACCCAAACGATTCCAATCACTGGCGTAACGCTTCCATTTATCAGCTTTGGTGGCTCCTCCCTACTTGTCATGATGTTTTCCATGGGCATTATGCTCAGTATTTCTCGTGAGAACACCAAACAAGCGGTGCAGGAACGCACCACAGGGGTAGCTGTCCGTAATGAAGTACCCAATCGCTTTCAAACTCGTAGAACCAACCGTTTTCGCTAAAAAAAGAACTTCCAAGGACCACTTACAACGGTGGCTTTGGAAGTTCTTTTGGTTATGTATAAAATACGAGAGCCCTCTGCAAAAATGGCTATACTGTTGATTCCCAAAACGAAAACTGGCGATTCTATAACCACCAGTTTTCGTGTTTTTATTCGGGTTATCCCACGGAGTTTCCCGACATGTATACAATTGGTTAAAAATGTAAATTTGTCAGTTCCTGATTCTTTTACACTGCGTCGTCCTTGAACGCGACACCTTCCACTTTTACGTTCACTTCCACAACCCGCAAACCCGTCATACTTTCGACGGCTTCTCGCACATTTTGCTGAAGAATTCGGGACACCTCATGAATAGGTGTTTCGTAGAGCACGACAATACGTAGATCAATGGCAGCTTCCAGCTGTCCAACCTCCACTGATACGCCTTTTTGTACATTTTTACCGCTCAGCCTTTTGGCCCAGCCTTCCGATAAACCGCCTGACATTGCAGCAATGCCCGGTGTCTCTAATGCGGCCATCCCGGCAATTTTACCTACGACATCGTTGGAAATCTTGATGTTTCCTGCTTCCAGTTGTTGAATTTGCTCTGCCATGACCTATGTCCCCCTTCATCCATCCTTTATTTGTATTGTAAAGCCTCAGCCACTCCAAATGCAAACCCTACGTATGAAAAACAACTTTCGTTTACAACCTATATCATTTTGGGTATATTAATTTAGAAAATCCATACAAGTGACAGCTTTCGCCAAACTTGTACACATCTATTGATATCGAGGTGCTCTTCATTGAAAAAATGGTTATCTCCCGCTTTGCTCATAGCGACATTTGCTCTTAGCGCAGTCGCTCATTACACCCATTGGAATGCTATAGCCCAATTTGTCATTTGTGCAATTTCTGTTGTATTCGTAGCCGGTTTTCTCGGCAGGGCGACCGAAAGTGTCGCGCATTATGCTGGCCAACGTCTAGGTGGGTTCTTAAATGCCACCTTTGGTAACGCAGCCGAACTGATCATCGCCATCTTTCTCGTTAAAGAAGGTCTTTACGATATGGTAAAGGCCAGTCTTACCGGTTCCATCATCGGTAATCTGCTGCTGGTGCTCGGAGCAAGTCTGTTCGCTGGCGGTTTAAAGTACAAAGTGCAAAATTTCAATGTATCGCTGGCTGGATTAAGTGGTTCTCTGATGATTGTGGCTGTTATTGCCTTGTTCGTTCCAGCTGTCTTTCTGAACACACACGTTATCACAGATAGCGAATCAGATACGCTCAGCCTGATTGTCGCAGGCACGCTCATTGTCGCGTATATTGCGTGGCTTATTTTTTCTATGATTACGCATAAGGACTATTTAGCTGACGTGACCGAACAAAAAGATGAAGAATTGCCACATGAGCATGCCCCTGTGTGGTCCAGAAACAAATCCATTGCCTATTTGGTACTCGCTACCGTCATGGTCGCTTTTGTCAGCGAATGGCTGGTAGGTACACTGGAGGTGTTTACGACCCAATTTGGGCTCAGCGAATTGTTTGTAGGTGCCTTCCTCGTCGCTATTATTGGTAATGCAGCCGAACATAGCGCTGCTATTTTACTGGCGATGAAAAACAAAATCGGTGCATCGGTCGAAATAGCTGTCGGCAGCAGTTTGCAAATTGCGCTATTTGTTGCCCCTGTGCTGATTTTTGTCAGTTACTTTATGGGAAACACGATGAATATTGTTTTCACCACTATTGAGCTGGTCGCCATTGCTGTCGCTGTATTTATCGCCAAATCCATCACCCAGGACGGCTCAACCAACTGGTATGAGGGACTCATGCTACTGGTAGTGTATGTATTGTTAGGTGTATCCTTCTTCCTTGTGTAGCTTTTAAGGTTTTAAAATGTGCATTAGGATGGTGGAAGGGCGAGGCGCTTTTGCCATCCTAATGGAACATTTTTTTTAAAAAAGGCATCAAAAAAAGCATGCTCTCAAACTCCGCATGCTCTCATCAATTCAACCGTCTTCCTAATTGGCCTTATTATTCATGGCCTCATATAGAATAGCCAGATTGCGTTCCAGCTCACTGACCAGCTGTTTACCTACCATTTCCGGAAGAAGTCCAGCGCGAACCGCAAAATCCACTTCCTTGGAAAATCCGTACATCTGAGTATCCAGCACTTCCTCATAGAGAGGGCAATAACGGGTTGCCAGATTCTCCATCTGTACTTCAATAAGCTTCTTTATTTTATCTGCATCTTCCTGAAGCAGATTAATAGCCTTGATATTCAATTGTTCCTGCAAATCAGATGAAGTCATGGATTCTTCCCCCCTATGTCTCAATGTCGCACAAGACGTCCTATCCTTAATATTAGACCAAATTGCAGGCTAATACAAGAACCTGACAAAAAAAGCATCCCTACAGTTACAGGTAGGGATGCTTTTGCTTTAAGAATAAAGTTAGCTGGCTACTGAAATATGAAGTCCATGCTTCTCGAATACCTCAATGATCGCTTTCTTAGCTTCCTCCGCATCTGGTCCATGAACGTGTAGTTCATAGCTATGGCTGCTGACTAGGGTCGTAAACAAGCCCAGTATACTTTTCACATCAATATACTTATTTTCGGAATGAAGGACGATGGAAGAGGTGAACTTGCTCGCCGTCTGTGCAATTTCAACAACCGCCGCGTTATTATTGGACATAGAGATCCCTCGCTTTACTGAATTGTCATGTATCGTTACTCACCCATAATAATACATTGAAATCGCTTTCTCAGCAAGAACGGATATCGTTATTTTAAATTCTCAGGGTTTAATGGCTCCAGCTCAGGCAGTACAAAGATGCCGTCTTTACGAATCAAAACATCGTCAAAATAAATTTCACCACCGCCATATTCTGGACGCTGTATCAACACCAAATCCCAGTGGATCGATGAACGATTACCGTTATCCGCTGTTTCATAAGCTTGACCCGGTGTAAAATGCAAGCTGCCGGCGATTTTCTCGTCAAACAAAATATCCTTCATTGGATGTAAAATGTGCGGATTAAATCCGATGGCAAACTCGCCAATATAACGTGCTCCCTCGTCAGAATCGAGAATATCATTCAGCCGCTTCGTATCGTTACTCGTCGCTTCCACGATCTTACCATTTTCAAAACGGAATTTAACATTTTCAAAAGTAATACCATTATACAGGGTTTGTGCATTATAGCTGATAGTTCCGTTAACGGAATCACGTACAGGCGCGCTGTATACTTCGCCATCCGGGATATTGCATTGACCTGAACACTTGATAGCTCCGATTTGCTTAATAGAGAAATTCAAATCCGTACCCGGTCCGCTGATCCGTACCTTGTCCGTCCGATTCATCAGGTCTGCCAATGCATCTTGAGCTTTGTCCATTTTTGCATAATCCAGATTACACACATCGAAATAAAAATCTTCGAACGCTTCTGTGCTGATATTTGCCAATTGAGCCATGCTGTCATTCGGATAACGCAGCACTACCCATTTAGTGTGTTTCACCCGTTGTTCGCTATGTACCGCATGCTGATAAATGGAATTATACATTTTCATTTTATCTTCCGGCACATCTGACAGATCATTTACATTTTCACCTGCACGAATTCCGATGTAGCAGTGCATTTGCTTCATCCGGTTAAGGTCAATCTCAGCCCAGGTCTCCAGCATCTCCTTTGTCGCGTGACGAAGCATGGCGCTCTGTACCTTACGGTCTGTAAGTTGTACAAAAACATTTCCACCTTTTTTACCAACTTCATGAATGATGGCGTTAAGCAAGTCGCGCTCTGTACCAATCATTTCGATCAATACATTTTCTCCAGGCTGCACTTCAACAGAGTAACCGACCAGATTTTCTGCCAGCTTAAGTATTCTAGGATCTTTCATGTAGTGTCTCTCCTTCTCTATTTCATTCTTTTTGAACAATGGTTAATTCAAAATTCATTGTATCATGCCCGCCACGTTACTTGTAGTCCTTAAAAGTAACTCTGGTTATCAAAGCCTCTTGATGCAGTTCTTCATTCGCTCCTTGTCGGGAAATCCTGCATTCCGATGAAAGCTTTAAGGGTAAACCTGTTTGGCGATCTATGGTCAGATGATACACAGTACGCACAATGGATTGCTCCAGCTGGTTGCTCATATCCTCACAACTTTGTGCCCATATTTGGCTCAACTTCTTTTGCAGTTCTCGATTTGTTCCTGTATGCTGCGTTTTTAATATCCCGATTTGAGGGTTTAAAGTATTCATTTCTTTTATTAAACGATCTTTCAACCAGCGCTTTGCCGAAGCAGATTCCGGTTCAATCCTCAACACCCAAGTTCCCCGGGCAGCTCCCGTTTCCATACGAATGCTCTTATTCAGTGTATTTAATTCCTCAAGCTCCTGAATCGGATTGAAGCGATTTAACATACCATTTCCAACCAGAGGGGGATAACCGGATGTCAGCGCAACCCATTTTCCACTCTGACGAAGAAAACGTTCTTGTGTAACATCATGCTCGGACTTACCTTGTTGCAGAGCTGCGTAGCCACCTTGCTTACGAAAAGCCACTACAGAGCCCCAGTGCATGGTCAATTCATCGTGATTTCTTAGCCTACCGCGATATTCAAACTGCTTATTCGTCGGCAGACCACTGTCAGCTCTAATTGCAGTCCGTCCAGTAAACGTTACCATCTCTTTGCCGGCCATTCCTGCAACAGCTCTCTTAAAAATCTGCTCAGGAGTATATTGTCGATCCAGTGCACAACCACTTAACACACCTATTACAAGGAACACACAAACCTGCATCACCCATTGCTTTCTCCAATACATCCATCATCCGTCCTATCCTGAACATAACTGTACTCATGAGCAATAAGCCTGCTTCAAGGCAGTTATGCTACCTGGTTCACTTTATCGTGTTTTCCCTATAATTCAATCATACACACGATATAGCTACGTCTAGGATTACCTGTCTGCAATGGGTTATGCAAGACAAAAAGAGAACATTCCCTATGGAATATTCTCTACACATTGGCTACATGATCAACAACTATTCGATTGCGTCCTTCATTTTTCGCTTCGTACAAGGCCATATCAGCCCTATAAAATAAAGATTCAATACTGATCTGCTCATCCAACCAGTTCCATTCAGCAATCCCGCAAGAAACAGTCACCTGAGGCTCGGTTTCATGCTGCACACGGTAACGTATTTTTTCTGCATATTCGAGCGCCTGCTGAACCCCCAGCTGTGGTAAATAAATGGCAAGCTCCTCGCCGCCCCATCTTGCACATACATCCTCATCGCGAGTCGCCGAACGAACGATATTGCTGACGCTTTTCAAAATTTCGTCACCCGTCTGATGCCCATGCGTATCATTCACCTGTTTGAATTGATCAATATCTACCAAAATAAGAGATCCACAGAAATCCTTTTCCTGATGTTGCTGAATGATTTGGTCCACATAGTGACGTACATACAGACCTGTTAACATATCCATATTAGCCAACCGCCGCACTTCAGCGTGCAGCATAGCATTGGTTACCGCCAATCCGATATGAGGGGCTAGCATTTGCAGCATTTTGTAATTATCGTAAGAGAAAGAGTGTGGAAGCTTGCTGGACAATAGTATAACCCCTTTAGGAGTACCGCTGGTCTTCATAGGTACAGCCATCAAAGACTGGGAGTCTGTCGCATCCATAAAATGAGAGGATATCTTTCCATCCTTTCTATAGTCCGACACAATCACTGGTTCTCCTGTTAAGCGTATCAGCCCAGCAAATCCATCTTCAAGAGGGTAACTTTCCAGTCTTAAGCTTTCCACATTACTCGACATGACTTTAAAACAGTTTCCATCCTGATCAAGCTGTACAATACAACAAAAGTCCGCCATGAACATTTTTAATAACTCCTGCACAGCAAATTCAAATATTTCATTTAACTTCAGGCTCTGATTCAAGCGCTGAACCAGTTCATTAATGAGACGCAATTCATGGATAAGTACATTCGATTGCTCAAGCAGCTTCGCATTTTCAAATGCAGTACCAGCCGTATCCGCCATCATGGCAATCAGCTCTACATCCACTTTTTTCATACTATCCGCACCCGATGGAAGAATCATATGGAAAACACCGTATACACCCTGCTTGCCACGTAATGGGATGGCGATTTCAGTTATTTCATCTTGTGTACCGACAGGCTCGTTCACAGCCATTTGCCCTTTCATAAATGCACGGACGCATACATCTTCATCCCGTTCATGCAGCAGCAAAGGTTTGACCTGCGGATTGCGACTGTGTCGATCCTGACTCATGTACAAGGTGATATCTACATGGGGAAACAAATAGGCGATGCTCCCGAATACCTCATCCAGCACGCCTTCCACGTCAATTTTGTCATGCATCCGTTTTACAATCTGAAATAAAATAGAACGGCGTCTACCTTCACGATCGCTTCGATTCTGCATCCCAAGGATATCTTCCATAAATATGTACTCAAACTTCGAGTAAAAGCAGGATTTAAAATGTAAAGCAGCTACTAAAAATGTATCCTGATTTGAGACAGAATGTTGAGCAGGCCGTGTAAAACGAAGAGCGGCAAAGGGCTCCCTCTTATAATTACGGCATAGTATGGGAACCATATACACAAACGCAAGGCTTCCATCACGAAGTTTGCGCTGGCTCACTTCCATCTCTCTAGATATGCAACAACGTTCGACCAAATCCAAATCCTCGTCATCATCTTCTTCCCTACCAGCAACACGAACACCTATAAAATTAAAAACAGCAGTATACTCTTCGTTAATCCAGGATATACCATTGCTCTGCTGTAACCAACTCCGATATCCTTGGACAAGAAGCTGATTAATATAGGGGAAATCATAGGGTGTCATGTCCATGTTCTGGAGCCAGGCAAAAGACGTATATCCTTTATCATCAAACAGCGGAGCACCGCTAGCCTGGACTGTTTTACTGTCAAGCATTTGCTGATCCGTTGTTGAAAATTCCGACATATTAAGGCGCTCCTTCACAGCAAAGTTAGCTGTACCAAGACAGCGGCTATACACCACTATAGCTCATAATATGATCTATTTTACTCTCAACTTTAGAAATTTGCATCCATTTTTCAGAAATTCGTCCCACTTTTTTAGTTCTAAAGCCCTATCGACAAATTTTGACGTTTTCATTCTTTTTCTCTTCTTGACATTGACCTACTCTTACATATAGTATATATTATTGAAAAAGACTGTACGGCAGAACTATCTACTGTGCGGATCTTAAATTTTGGGCGTAACAGTTTGTGTCACCCTCATCTTTTTTGTTGCTGACAGGACAGCGGCTGAACTTTTCTGTCAGTAGTGCGTCTTACCTTAATAGGTAGCGCCGAACAAATTGGAGCGCAAAGAGAGCCCCAACTCAAATTTTAATTATGAAGGAGTTAACTCTATAATGGCACGTTACACTGGTCCTAAATTTAAATTGAGCCGTCGTCTCGGTATTTCCCTGAGCGGCACAGGTAAAGAATTGAAACGCCCTTTCCCTCCGGGACAACATGGTGCAAACCAACGGAGAAAAATCAGCAACTACGGTATGCAGCTTCAAGAGAAACAAAAGCTGCGTCACATGTACGGCTTGGGTGAAAAACAATTCCGTACCCTGTTCAATAAAGCTCAACACATGCACGGTATCGCTGGTGAAAACTTTATGTTCTTGCTGGAAAGCCGTCTGGACAACCTTGTATTCCGTCTTGGCTTTGCTAATTCCCGTGCAGGCGCACGTCAATTGGTAGCTCACGGTCACGTTACTGTGAACGGTAAAAAAGTTGACATCGCTTCTTACCAAGTAAGCCCTGGCGACGTGATCGGTCTTCGTGAAAGAAGTCGTTCCCTGTCTTCCATCAAAGAAGCTTTGGAAAACCGCAACCACTTGGCAGCTTACCTGGAGTACAATGACGCAGCTCTGGAAGGTAAATTCATTCGTTTGCCTGAGCGTGGCGAATTGTCCCAAGATATCGATGAAAAACAAATCGTCGAATTCTACAACCGCTAATCCTTGCATTAGCACCAAAAAGCACCCGAATTTATTCGGGTGCTTTTTTATATTCTCTATGCATCGAGCCTGAGGGTTTTATTCAACGGGGATGTATACCTTCATACTCAAATGATCTGGATAGCAGGAATTCATCACGTCCGTAATTTCAAAATCAGGCCCCTCCCTCCGTTCAAAATTAGAATTAGGAAGCCATGTGCCATAGATAAAGTCTCGTATATTCTGAACCCGTCCATCTGAACCCGAAGCGTCAAACTCAGCATACTTCCCTGCTGGAATCTCCATATATATGAAACCCTCTGCCAGTTCTTTTGACTCTTTTTCAACTGCCTCGCCCACCACAAATGAAAATGCACCGTTATCTTCAAATCGACAGGCAACCCCATATGACATTCCCGGTGCAATTTTGTTCGGAATACACATAAAATATTCATTTGCTCCAAAGTGTCCATAAAATCCTGGGATTTCTTTATAGTGCCGCTCATTATTCAGATTTGTTTTATATTCATATCCTACAATTTTGACCGTTTCGAGCTGCAATATCACCGGCTTATTCACATCCAAATCCCCCATCGTATTTTTTTGGTAATCCAGAAAATTGATTTTACTTTGCCCAGGAAGCTCAATATCACCGTTACGATACTTCCCAGGGGTGATCCCAAAATTCTTTTCAAAAGCGCGGGTAAAAGCCTCTTGTGAGTTGTACTGATACTCAATAGCAACGTCCAACACTTTTTGATTGGATTGTTTTAGCTGTTCAGCCGCCTCGGACAATCTTCTCCTTCTTATATATTGTTGAACCGTAAAACCCGAAATGGCCTGAAAAACCCGCTGGAAATGAAAAGCTGAAAAGCATGCCTGTGAAGCAATATCGGCAATTTTTAGATCCTCCCGGAGATTCAATTCAATAAACTCAATCGCACACTGAATTCGTTTAAAGTAGTCCATATAATCCTTCCCCGCACTTGTAATTGTTTTGGTTATCGATCCTACACCCAAATTGTGCAACCCACGTTTTCATTATGTATAACTCTTTACCTACATGTTTGATTATTTGTGCTAAGTTTACCATGACTTTTCACTTTGCAAAAATAAAAAAGCAGCGCTGAGATCGATACAATCTCAGCGCTGCTTTTGAATATATTTTCATTATCCAAGCTTGATTTTAGCAAATTTTCGTTTACCTACCTGCACAATGTCGCCTTCCTTCGGCGTGTATGCTTCGTTCACATCGGTCCATTTCTCTTCGTTAATTTTGACCGAACCCTGCTGAATACTGCGCTTGGCTTCACCGTTAGATGCTGCAAAGCCCAGATGAGTCAGCAACTGGATCACACGAATGCCACCTTCTTCTAACTGATCAGCCGTCAAGGTGAACTCTTCAATATCGTCAGGCAGCGCACGTTGCTGGAATACGGTCACAAAATGCTGCTTCGCTGCTTCCTCTGCTTCTTCACCATGGTACATGCGCACTAACGTTCCAGCCAGCTTCATTTTGGCATCACGTGGATGCACTGAGCCGTCCTTAACACCTTTCGCCAGCTCTGACAGCTCCTCGTTGTTGATATCCGTTGCAAGCTCAAAATATTTCAGCATCAGCTCGTCAGGAACGGACATGGACTTCCCGTATATTTCGTTCGGCTCCTCATCAACACCAATGTAGTTCCCTAAACTTTTGCTCATCTTCTGGACGCCATCCAGCCCTTCAAGCAATGGTAATGTAATCGTAGCCTGCGGCTCAACTCCGTATTCTTTTTGCAGGGTTCTGCCCATTAGCAGGTTAAACTTCTGATCCGTCCCCCCCAATTCAATATCGCTTTGGAGAGCCACGGAATCCATGCCCTGCATCAGCGGGTAAAAGAACTCATGGATGCTGATCGGCAATCCGTTTTGGTACCTTTTTGTAAAATCATCCCGTTCCAACATACGGGCAACCGTTACTTTGGCCGACAGGGTTACTACATCAGCAAAAGACATTGGCCCTAACCATTCGGAATTGTAGAATACCTTTGTTTTTTCAGGATCGAGAATTTTAAAAATTTGTTCCTTGTACGTTTGTGCATTACGCTGTACATCTTCCTCAGTCAGTTGCTTACGAGTCTCCGATTTACCTGTCGGATCACCAATTCTTCCCGTAAAATCTCCGATAATCAGTTGCACTTGATGGCCTAATTCCTGGAACTGGCGCAGTTTGTGCATAACAACCGTATGTCCGATGTGAATGTCAGGCGCAGATGGATCAAGACCCAGCTTAATTTTGAGTGGCTCGCCGCTAACGACCGATTTAATAACCTTACGCTTCAGCTCATCCTCAGGTACAATTTCCGCTACTCCACGACGTATCACCTCTAGCTGTCGCTCGACCTCTACCTGTTGCTCCGGCTTCAATTCTTCCCACTTCATCCTGTATACCTCCTATTTTTCATCCAAAATATTACATATTAGACAAACCAAAAAGCCCCTTTCATCCCAAGGGACGAGAAGGAGCTGCTCGCGTTACCACCCTAATTAAAGAAACGCATGTCAAAGACAGACATTTCTTTCACTTCATTCCTATAACGGGCCTACACCCGGTACTGGATTACTATGATAGCTTCGCAAACCTGCAAATGCTTTCCATTCATCCAGACAGCTCCAGACGGTAATTCAAAGGAGGGACGCTACCGATTCACACCACCCATCGGCTCTCTGTACAACGTGAATCCGCCTTCTACTGAAGTCTTTCTCTGCTTTTCACGATATTTACTTTGACCTATTTATAACACACTGCTTTTATGTAGTCAACGACACCAAAAGACAGGCTTTTTAGCATATGGGTTCATTTTGTAATTTTATGCTATAATAATGGCTGTTATAAAGGAGGAAGACTTAATGGTTGAAGAAAAAAACAATGTATCAGAGCCAAAGCCTTCCCGCTTGCGGACAACCATGCGAAGGCTCGGCCGTGTCATAAAGTGGGTCGTCATCATCGGTTTTATGGGGGCACTATTTGCAGGAGGAGCCGCCGCCGGCTATGTTGCTTCTATTGTAAAAAGCGAACCCGTGCGTTCCAGATCCATGATCCTACAGGAAGTAGATAAGAATGCAATCACAGGCTTCGCTTATTTCAATGATGGCTCTCCCATCGGACAACTTCGGACAGAAGAAGATCGAAGACCTGTCACTTTTAAGGAGATTCCACAACTCGTCATTGACGCAGTCATTGCCATTGAAGATAATCATTTTTACGAGCATAAAGGTGTCGATCTGTCGGGAACGCTGCGTGCTGTGAAGCAAAAGGCGTTGCATGAATCCGTACAAACCGGGGGTAGTACCCTCACCCAGCAGCTTGCGCGTCGTGTCTTTCTAAATCTCGATCGCACGGATGACCGCAAGGTCAAAGAAATTTTGCTATCTCTGCGCCTTGAGCGCTTCCTAAGCAAGCAACAAATTATTACGGCCTATCTCAATAAAGTACCTTTTGGTAATGGTTCAAGCGGTTACAACGTCTTTGGCATTAAAGCAGCGGCAAAAGGTATCTTTAATGAGAATGATCTGAACGAGCTTAATATAGCCCAGGCTGCCTATCTAGCAGGTTTGCCACAGCTTCCTTCTTCTTATTCTGCTTTCAACGGTAAGGGTGAGTTTAATGAAGCTGGCTTTAAAAGAGCCATCAACCGCCAGCACCTGGTACTCAGTCGAATGCTGGAGGAGAACAAAATCAATAAAGCACAGTATGATGAAGCGATGGCTTTTGATATTAAAAAATCTCTCGCACCACGCACTGTTAAAGCTTATAACACCTATCCATACCTTATGATGGAAACAGAACGACAAGCTGCGCAGGCACTCATGTCTGTCACCAATCCGGGTCAAGCAGCTAATGCCAGTGCAGATACCAAGACCAAGGATGATAACGATTTACTCAAAGAAGCCGAACAGCAACTTCGCACAGGCGGTTATATGGTGTACACCACTATTGATAAGAGCGTATACAAATCTATGCGTCAAATTGCAGAAAATAAAAACAACTTCTCTGCCACTAGTAAAACCAAGGGTGACGAACAAGCAGCGGCTATTTTGATTCAGCATAAAACAGGCGCCATTCTTGGAATGATGGAAGGTCGGGACTTCCAAAAGGAGCAGATGAATTATGCCACCCAGATGGTACGTCAGCCGGGTTCGGCAATGAAACCGATTGCTGCCTATCTCCCTGCATTGGACAGCGGTCTTGTGCAGCCTGGTAGTATCGTGGATGATGCCCCTATTATTTTGAAAGATGGCAGTAATGGATATCACATTCCGAAAAATTCTAACAACCGCTATCAAGGATTGGTCACGGCGCGTTATGCACTGAATCAATCGCTTAATACGATAGCACTCAAGCTGTTTAACGAAAAAGTAGGGATTAGCAATGCTTGGGCTTTTGCTAAAAAACTGGGTATCACCACCTTGGAATCTAGTGATAACAACGCCCAAACGGGTGTACTTGGCGGCTTAGCCCACGGGGTGACCGTCGAGGAACTCACGAATGCATATGGAGCCATTCCAAATGGCGGTGTGTTTAATGATGCCTATATGATCGAAAAGATTGTGGATTCGCAAGGCAATATTGTATATAAGCATCAGCCTAATCCTGTGCAGGCCTTCTCACCGCAAACCGCCTACCTGATGACAGATATGTTGCGTACAGCCGTGTCGGAAGGCACAGGCAGACTGGTGAAGCGGAACTTTGATCAATCCGGTAAGATTCCGATTGCCGGCAAGACAGGCACTACGCAATCCTACACTGATGTTTGGTTCGAGGGCTTTACGCCTGACGTCACACTAGGTGTATGGGTTGGTTACAAGCAACCTGTCAATAAGCTTGAAACGAAAGTCCAAAAAGAGCGGGCTCGCCGCTTATGGGCTCTAATCATGAATGAAGTAACAGCTAAAGATGCTCAGCTGTTCCAAACGGACAGCTTCAAGAGACCTGACGGCATTGTAAGCCGTACAGCATCCGCATATGGTTCGGACATTTATAACAGTAAGTATCCACCTAAAAACAGTGAAAATGGTGTGAGCCGTGCGAAATATATTACCTACCAAGGTGTGAATTATATTCCACGCGATGGTACACCGGATGATATGTTATATGAACGGACCGTTAGGAAACGGGAAAAGTCAATCTCAGAATTGATTAAAGAGCTTCAGCAAGCCTTTAAGGTGATGAGACGACATAATTCGTTGTCCTACTATCTACCTCAGGATGCAGATAAGGAAGCTCCTACTCAGATTGATCCACGCAAGGACGATGGAGCAGCTCCTAACGCTCCATCTAGTGTCAACGTAAGCTATAGTGACGGTAAAGCCATAATCAGCTTTAGCCCTAGCGGAAACAGCGACGTCGTAGGATACCGTCTGTATCGTTCTACAGA
The DNA here is from genome assembly GCF_024213605.1 of Paenibacillus sp. CH40. Classification (NCBI taxonomy): domain Bacteria; kingdom Bacillati; phylum Bacillota; class Bacilli; order Caryophanales; family Paenibacillaceae; genus Paenibacillus; species Paenibacillus sp. CH40. The sequence goes on along the minus strand of NZ_JANAVQ010000001.1, from coordinate 735,990 downwards.
TGGGGGTAGCTTCCAACGGCTTGGCAAGGTCGTTATGGCTGACGGCTCCAAGGTGTTCTCTGACAGCCCTGGAGGCAGCAGCTCCAGCTACTACGTGACTGCCGTTGATGTGGGCGGTCATGAGTCCGGGCCAAGCACGAAAGCAAGCGCAGCACCTGTGGTGCCACCTGCAGATTCTGAGTCTCCAAACGTTCCGGGCGAGGGAGATGGAACAGGTGCGCAGCCTACAGAGGTTCCTACTGCCCCTGGACAGCCTCAAGCTAAAGCCGCTGGCTCATCCGTAGCGCTCCAATGGAGCGCAGGTAAGTCTGCAGACGCTATTACAGGCTATAACGTGTATTACAGCGAAAACGGTGCGGAGCCTTTTACAAACATAGGCTCTACCGCATCTACCAGCTTTGAATATAAGTCGGGGAAAAAGCCAAAAGGCTGGTTTCGTGTCACTTCCATGAATGCCATGGGGGAATCGGCTCCTTCTGGAGCCGTCCGTCCATAACTGAAGACAAAAGCAGAAAGTGATAGGTTGGGTGAAGATGAGATTCACCCTAACAAAAAGGGAGTCCCCTTAGCCATTAAGGCTTTGGAGACTCCCTTTTTTAATTCTAATATGCAGAGCACTTCAATCCTCTATGGTGGATAAGTCACCTGTAGGAAGGTTAAGCTCCCAGGCTTTCAACACGCGTCTCATAATTTTACCGGAACGGGTTTTAGGTAACTTTTCCTTAAACTCAATTTCGCGTGGAGCAGCATGAGCAGACAGCCCTTCCTTAACGAAGCGATAGATGTCCTGCTTTAAAGCTTCAGACGGTGCATAGCCTTCACGCAGTGCAACAAAAGCTTTGATAATTTCTCCCCGCACGGTATCTGGTTTTCCAATGACTCCTGCTTCCGCTACAGCAGGATGCTCCAGAAGCTTGCTCTCCACCTCAAAAGGGCCGATTCGTTCCCCGGAAGAGTTAATGACATCATCAATCCTACCCTGAAACCAGAAATATCCGTCCTCATCCATGTAAGCTGAATCACCCGATACATACCAACCGGGAAAGCGGAAATATTCCTGAAACTTGTTCGGATTGTTCCATATACGATTCATCATGGATGGCCATGGTGTTCGGATCGCCAAGTGGCCCATCCGGTTAGGAGGCAACACCTGCCCTCTGTCGTCCAAAATAGCAGCCTGGATACCTGGGAGTGGCTTTCCCATCGAACCCGGCTTAATCGGCAGCTCAGGGTAATTACAGATCAACTGTGCTCCTGTTTCTGTCATCCACCAAGTATCATGAATGCGTTGTGTATACACTTGCCATCCCCATCGCACCACTTCTGGATTCAGCGGTTCCCCAACGGATAAAACATGCCGCAGACTGCTAAGATCATATTTGGAAACAACCTGCTCCCCTGCGCTCATCAGCATCCGAAACGCTGTAGGAGCACTATACCATATGGTCACTTCGTGACGCTCAATCGTGCGGTACCAGTCTTCCGGGCTGAAACGCCCCCCACGAATGACATTCGTTGCTCCATTTAGCCATGGAGCAAAAATACCGTATGATGTTCCCGTGACCCAGCCAGGATCAGCAGTACACCAATACACATCATCTTCCCGCAAATCCAGCACCATTTTCCCAGTATAGTAATGCTGAATCATTGCATTTTGCACATGATACACGCCTTTGGGCTTGCCTGTTGAGCCTGATGTATAGTGAATAATTAATCCATCTTCACGATTCAACCATTCTGGCTCAAGTTCCTCTGAGGATGTGAGCATTTCTGTCTCAAAATCGATAATTCCCTGCTCGCGTTCATCCATATCACCAACCACAAAAATATGTCGCAGCTCAGGAAGTTCCTCACGTTTTACCCGTGACAGAAGCGCAGGTGTGGTCACTAATGCTACTGCCCCACTATCCTCCAATCGATCCTTAACCGCAGTTTCCATAAACGCCTCAAACAATGGACCGACAACAGCCCCTACCTTTAGAACACCAAGTAAACTAATAACCAGCTCGGGTGAACGCGGCATGAAAATAAACACCCGCTCCCCTTTACCAATACCGTATTTGCGAAGCACATTTCCGAACCTGTTAGAGCTAGCACGAAGCTGAGAGAAGGTGTAGGTTTCATGACGGTTTGCGTCACAATACAATAGTGCCGCTTTCTCCCCTCGTCCTTCCTGTACATGTCGATCAATGGCTTCATGTGCCATATTTACCTTGCCTGTTTCATACCACGTAAAATGACGCTCTGCATCTTCCCACTGAAAGTTGTTGTAAGCTTGTTCATACGGGCCCATGTTGGATGTGGGAACTACAGTCTGGAGTTCTTCAAACTTCATACGTTCAGCCTCCTCACAATAGATTAATGAGAATCACACAGAACAAGATAACGCTTACAAAATCAATAAAGCAGATGAAGTCCTTTGGTTTACTGATTGATTTAAATTGTGAACATTTTATGTCTAAAACAGTATATCATAGGTCAGGATGTGACGACCATCCTTTTCATTTAATTGTTTTTTTGCTATAAGTAGGGGATATGAGGAACGAGCTTATGGCGAACAAGGAGGGCGTACGCATGCAGCATTTAAAACTGTACCACTTGGATACGCTGGATCATAACGGACAAACAATCTATGTAGAAGGCCCCGTATCCGCGGATCAACTGCGTTCATTTCAAATGCACAAGCAATTAGATGCCTTTCGCAAACCAAAGGAACAGTTCGATGCATTAGTGGATATTTCGGAACTGCCAGAAGGCAGAATTATCATTGCCCACAACGGGGAAACTCTCCTGGGATATGTTACTTTTCATTACCCAGATGAGATGGAGCGCTGGTCGGAAGCTGGCATGAAGGATTTACTGGAACTTGGAGCTGTTGAGGTAGCCGATGACTATCGTGGTCTGGGCCTGGGTAGCCGAATGATTCGGATTGCCTTTGAGGACGGCCAGCTTGAATCCTATATTATTTTTACGACCGAATACTATTGGCATTGGGATTTAAAAGGCAGCGGTCTCTCCGTATGGGAATACCGCCGCATGATGGAACGTCTGATGAAAACTGTAGATATGGTCTGGTACGCCACGGATGATCCTGAAATATGCTCACATCCTGCTAACTGTCTGATGGTACGAATGGGAAAGGATGTGCCCCTTGCATCACAGGAGCAGTTTGACCATATCCGGTTTGTCCGAAGATTCATGTATTAAAAAATTATACCATTAGCCCAAATGCTTGAGCATGAACTCCACAATACGATGCGAACGATGTGAAGCTTCTACCGTAAATTCAGCATAATTAACGTGAGCCGATCCATCAGCCTTATCTGACATAGACCGTAGGACAACATAAGGTACAGCGTTCATATGAGCTGTCTGAGCCACAGCTGCACCTTCCATTTCGGTACAAGCACCGTCCATTTCCTGATGCAATGCAGTCACTAACTCACGACTTGCAACAAATTGATCGCCAGAAAGTACCTTGCCGACAATATAACGATCGCCAAACGATTTGCAGGCTTGCTCAGCTAGACTTACAAGCTCGGGATCAGCCACAAACTCTGAGGTGTCCTGATAAGGAATGACCCCTCTGGCATAACCTAAAGGCGTTACATCCATATCATGCTGCATACATGTTGATGAGATGACAATATCCCCAATGTTTAAATCGGGATGAACGGCACCTGCCACTCCCGTAAATATAATCTGTTCTACACCAAAATGATCAATCAGGATTTGTGTTGTTACCGCAGCATTAACCTTGCCTACACCGGATTTGCAGACAACGACTCTTTGCCCGTGAATGATTCCTGTAGTGTACGTGATTCCAGTCTTGACCGTCTTGCTTGCTTCCGTCATCGCTGCCAGCAGCAATTCAATTTCTTCATCCATAGCACCCATTAATCCGTAAAGTCGGCTCATTACGCATCCCTCTATTCTTGGTTTGATGATGATGTCCATAAGAAGCTTTATATCCGCGAAAAAAGCTCCATCAAAGGAGCTTTCATCGAAGGTATATCCTATTCAGCACTGCGTCTAGTCTAAATAATTAACTGACAACCGCAAAATAGTTTCATGCGGCAAAATAACCCGAGGGTTCTCCACGTTTTCCTTTTTCATCAGCTTTGTCAGCAAACGCATCGCTACCGCACCCAAATCGTACATCGGTTGCGCGACGGTTGTCAGCTGAGGACGAACCATAGAGGCCATACGAATATTGTCGACACTGATAACCGAAAAATCATCAGGAACTTTCAATCCCTCATCCTGAATACTGTGGATCGCACCAATTGCCATTTCATCCGTAGCAGCAAAAATCGCACTTGGCTTCTTCTTTAGGCCGAGAAAATATTTCATTGCTTCGACACCGGATTCATAACGGTAGTTCCCGATTCGCACGAGATCCTCCTGATAATCAATTCCGGCTGTTTCCAGTGCTCTCTTGTAACCTTGGAAACGTGCATAGCCGTTTGCAGGGTCTTGAAGCGTACCACTGATCATTGCGATTTGACGGTGTCCATGGCGGATCAACGTGTTTACTGCATCATAAGCAGCGGCTTCATGGTCGATATCGACCGAAGGATAGCTTCCTTTTTCATCACTCGTTGCACATAGAACAATAGGGACCGCAGCTGTATGGAACGCCTGAATATGCTCGTCCGTTACTGTACCACCCATGAACAGAAGACCATCCACTTGCTTTTCAAGCAATGTGTTGATGACACGAATCTCTTTTTCTTTTCGCTTGTCGGCATTACACAAAATAATATTATAGTGATACATATTCGCTATATCCTCAATACCGCGCGCAATTTCTGCAAAAATTGAGTTCGATATATCCGGTATAACCACGCCGACGGTCGTTGTCTTCTTGCTGGCCAGACCTCTAGCGACCGCATTTGGACGATATCCCAATTGTTCAATCGCTTCGTACACTTTCTTGCGGGTCTGAGGTTTCACATTAGGATTATTGTTAACTACGCGGGACACTGTGGCCATTGAGACACCAGCTTCGCGAGCTACATCATAGATCGTTACCGTCACATTCCTTCTCTCCATTGCCAATAAATTTTCAACCGAATCCTAGATCAACTAATTAGAACCATGATACGACAAAATACTACTTTATGCAACGACAGCACACATTTATCTATGTGAGATGATCGTGGAGTGCACGGGCTGTAATATTCGAATGGGATGTATGCCAAACAGCCTCTCCGTCCTTGATTAAAATGGCCTGCGGGGATTCATGCTTCACCTGAAGCCTGTCCGCGGTTTCATTGGACACCAGCCGATCTTCTACTACATAAATGATACCGTATTCAATATTTTCGTTGGGAGCGCCATGCAAATAGGACTCCACTTCCTGATATGCGCCTGCACTTATCGGACAACGTGTGCTATGTTTAAAGAGAAGCAACGGCTTGTCTGATGACGCTTCCAGAGCCGTATTTAATTGTTGAACAGTAGTCATTTTTGTCATCGTCGCCATTGGATATACATTCCTTTCTGTGTCTTGTCGTATGGCCTATTCTCATCGTAACAAAAAGAACATGTAAAATCCAATGGTGACCATGAAAATTTTCATATTTTTTAGTTTTTTGTATTCGTAAATACCGATTCACTGGTAAAACCGGATAATTGAACCAATTTTCTCTCTACATCATTCATCCAATCTTCGTCTCCCAGACTTCTCGCATAGCGATAAAGATCCAATAAGAGATTAATTCGAAGCTCCATCCGCTCCTCCAAAGCAGATTGCCAATCCACATTGGGATTGTCCGCTTCCTCCAGTACAAGCTTGCGAATGATTTCTGCCAGTTCATTGTTGCGAGCAAAAGATATTCTCCGTGCCGTAGGTTTGCTCCCTAGACTTTGTAATAGTGCCTTAATGTCTTTCGTCACATGCTGCAAAACCTCACTGGAAAAGCATGACGAGCATGAGAATACAGGGACGTGCAAAATTTCAACCTTGCCCGCATAGATTACCTTTCGCAGTTCCAGTCCCATCGGTTTGCCACATTGGCATTGCTTATGCATTTAACCACCTCATTACGTAGGATCAAACTATACGAGGATCTCGTCAGAATCCAAATATATCTACTAGTCTAATAAATATTTGTTAACTCCATTAAATCTATCATACCTTGTTTTATTTCGACTTTGGGACCTCAAATCCTTCCACAGATTGCAGCTATGAACAAATTACCAAAGCTTTGGCGGGTCAGAAAATGACGACAATTGCTGTCAAAGAGCAGACTACTAACATAAGAATCTGCGAAGGAATGGACTTCGGGCGTTCTTTTTCTTAAGATGTAAAAGTACAAATTACAAAACAGAGGTGTCATCATGTGACGCACGAAAGGATGGTTGGATGTCAAGACTTGCCGGAAAAAAGGTTATCGCCCTAGTGGATGAGGAATTCGAGGATCTAGAGCTGTGGTATCCGATTTACCGTGTTCGTGAAGAAGGCGCAGAAGTGCATTTAGCCGGTGCGGAAAAGGGTAAAAAATATATTGGAAAATATGGCGTACCTGCTGAAGCGGAATATGCCTTTGAGGAACTGAATAGCAGTGATTATGACGGGATTCTCGTTCCTGGCGGTTGGGCACCTGATAAACTGCGCCGCTATCCCAAAGTAATTCAACTCGTACAGGAGTTTCATGCTGCTCATAAGCCGATTGGACAAATCTGCCATGCAGGCTGGGTACTGATCTCTGCTAAAATTTTGGATGGTGTTACGGTAACCTCCACACCAGGTATTCGTGATGATATGGAGAATGCAGGAGCTATTTGGAAGGATGAGGCAGTTGTAACGGATGGACATATTGTATCTGCTCGTCGGCCGCCTGATCTTCCACCTTACGGAAAAGCGTTCTGCGATTTATTAGCAGATAACACCCGGAAATAAGAGAATAAGTCCTGACACTCAGGACTTGAATAACCCAATCTAATGGAATCAGGATAATTGCTAATTATGAATTTTCCATAATCACAAGAGGTTGTCAACAAGTTGAAAAAAAGAACCTTCAAAACCATGAATAAAGTGGTTTTGAAGGTTCTTTTTCGTCTAAACCATGCTACGCCATTATGGTTTGCTACGACAAACCTAACAGTACGGAGTTCGGCTCCTCCTGAAGATGTATACGGACATTACATATTACTGCCGTCCAGGCCCGGCCGGAGTGCAGCTGACATTAGCTGCAGTGAGCTTGTCTTCGATCGCTGCACCAGTGGACATGCCGAAGCAAACCTGAGCGACTGTCGTTGCCTCAGATGCAGTCGTATTCAGCACACGATGCTTGACCCGCAATAAAGATTGGGGAGACATGCTGAGTTGATGTATCCCCAGTTCCAGCCAAAGAGGAACGGACCGTTCATCTCCAGCCATCTCACCACATACACTCACATCAATTCCTGCTTGATGTGCTGCTTGTGCAGTCATGCGCAGCATTCGAAGTACAGCTGGATGGTATGGATGGTACATATGTGCAATCTGCTCATTCATACGGTCTACAGCCAGCACATACTGAACCAGATCATTCGTTCCGATACTAAAAAAATCTGTTTCAGCTGCTAATAGATCAGCGATCATCGCCGCAGCCGGTACCTCAATCATAATTCCTCGCTGAATGTTCGGATTATAGGCAAGCCCTCTTGCATCCAAATCCGCCATAGCCTCCTTCAAAAGAGCATCTGCCTGGCGGACCTCCTCCACGGATGAAATCATCGGATACATTACCTTGATATTTCCCATTGCACTGGCTCGCAAAATTGCAGTCAACTGGGTTTTAAACAATTCCTTCCAATCCAGACTGATCCGTATAGCACGGTAACCTAGAAAAGGATTTTCTTCCTCTGGTAGTTGAAGATAGTCCAACGGCTTATCTCCACCGATATCCAATGTACGGATGACTACGGAGTGGTTTCCTGCCTTTTCCGCTATCAGCCGATATACTTCATACTGTTCCTCTTCATCTGGAGCAGATTTGCGATCCATGTATAAAAATTCCGTGCGGAACAGTCCTACACCTTGAGCGCCATGCTTCAAAGCCGCCTCCAGCTCTTTAATCGAACTAATATTGGCCGCCAGCCTCAGGGTGGTTCCATCCTTGGTCACGGCATCTACAGAAGCAAGTACCTGAAGCTGCTCTTTTCTGCGTCGCTGCTCGTCGCGCAAAATTTTATAATGATCAGTTACCGTTTTTTCCGGATTCACATAAACTTTGCCCAGGTCTCCGTCCACAACCATCATGTCTCCCGTTTGAACGGGCAAATTCAGATTGCTCTCCAGTCCTGAAACAAGTGGAATACCAAGTGCACGGGCCATGATCGCAGAATGCGAAGTTTTACCACCATTCATAGTTACAATCCCTAAAACATAGCTAGGATTCAAGTGTGCCGATTGGGAGGGTGAGAGCTCCTTGGCTACCAGAATATAGGGCTGTGTGTCCTTGGGAAGAGTCACCTCCGGTGCACCCAGCAAATGCTTGAGCAGCCGGTTCCCCACATCTTTGATATCAATTGCCCGCTCCTTCATATATTCATCGTCCAGTAAATCAAACATTGTCACAAAATGATCAATGGCTTCCTTCACGGCCACCTCGGCCGCCTTGTACTGACGCTCAATAATTCCACGAATTTCATTCATGAATTCCGGATCTTCCAATATCGCAAGATGAGCATCAAAGATGCTGGATTCTTCTGGCCCCACCATCTCTCGAAACTCATCCTTAATAAACTGGATTTCACTTTTGGATGTGCGTATCCCTTCATACAAACGTTCAAATTCCTTTGCAAGATCTACCGCATCCATTTTTTGATCAGGTAAATCCCACTCCCAGCTCGGCAGGACAAATGCCTTCCCGATTGCCACACCTGCTGCGGCGCCGATGCCTTCTATCATGTTTCTACCCCTCCAACATTCCTGTCATGCAGCACAACGGACATTACCGAGGCCTGACCTTTTTTCACTGTTTTAAACGGAGCAAAGCTCCACGACTTGACGCGATCCGGATTCGTGATGACCATAGGAGTCACCAGCGATGGAGCTTGCTCTCGCAGCGCCTGCAAATCAAATTTGATCAGCAATTGCCCCGGTTCCACCGTATCGCCTGCTTCTACCATAGCAGTAAAATTCCCTTTTAGCTGTGAAGTATCAATCCCTATGTGAAGCAGAACCTCAAGTCCCTCTCGTGTGGAGATGCCTAAAGCGTGCATAGTCGGATACAAGTGCATCACAGTACCATACACTGGAGACACAAGTTCACCACGTTCAGGAACAAAAGCAACACCGTCCCCGACCAGCTTCGTCGCAAAAATTTTGTCAGGCACTTCATGAATCGGTAGCATTTTTCCATGTACAGGAGCGTTGAACAAAATTTGAGGGAGATCACGCTCCATCAGCTTCGCGATTTCCTCACGAATCAGTTCTGAATACGTTCCGAATACAACCTGCAAATTACCCCCACCCAGATTGATAAGCCCGGCCGATCCCAAAGCCTTCATCGCTCCGGTATCAATCAGCCTGTCATTGTGGACGGTCAGCCGCAAACGTGTGATGCAGGCCTCTACCTGCACAATATTTTCCTTCCCGCCAAGTGCTTCCAAAATAAGTGGAGCACTATAAGGAATATTGCCGGCCCAATCCTCCAGAACCGAACCTTCCTCGCGCCCAGGAGTTGGAATACGGAACCGCCGGATAGCCCATCGAAACAGTACATAATACACAAGCCCGTACGCCACCCCCACTGGAATTAACAACCAGGCGTTATGTGAGAGATGAAAATTAAGGACATAATCTATAAAACCCGCCGAATAGGAAAATCCGTGATGAATATCCAGCTCAAAGGTAAGCCACATGGCCAGCCCAGACATAACTGCATGAACGAGGAACAAATAAGGAGCAGCAAACAAAAAGGCAAACTCAATCTGTTCCGACACTCCAGTAAAAAAGCAAACAAGCGCAGCTGTCAAAAATGTTTTTTGCACCTTTGGCTTCAAATCTTCACGCGCTTCCTGAATGATCGCCAGCGCAATGGCAGGGATGGCAAACATCATAATGGGGAACAACCCGGACATGAAATAGCCCGCTGTCGGATCGCCAGCAAAAAACCGGGGTAAATCGCCCTGTACAACGTTGCCAGACGGCGTTTTATATGTACCCAGTTGAAACCAAAAAATATTATTAAGCAGATGGTGCAGACCAAAGGCCGCCAGCAACCGGTATAGAATACCGTAGATAAACAGTCCAAAGCCGCCCAAGCTTGATTCCAGACCTACTATAAATTGCAGCCCTCTCTGTATGAGTGGGGCAATAATTAGCATGAGTCCTGCAAACACAGCCGAGAAGAGGCCAATAAGCAGCAGAACAAATCGGGTACCTCCAAAAAATTGAAGCACCTCGGGCAATTTGATGCTTTTGAAGCGATTATAGGCCACCCCTGAAATGACCCCCAAAATGATACCAATGAGCGTCGCCGGTTGAATGAGTCCGTTTCCAAATCTCAATGTGACCTGATCGTATATAGCCATACCAGCCAATGCTGCCAGTCCCGCCTGACCTGCCTGATTCGACATACCCAGGGCAACACCAACCGCAAATAAATATGGCAAAAAATAAAAAATCCCGTGTCCAGCCGCATTTGCCATATCAGACACCATAGGGAATCCCCATGTGGACCAAGGAAGGCTGCCGAGACTTAGCAATATTGCAGCGGCTGGTAGCACCATCGTCGGGAGCATGACAGCACGACCGAGCTGTTGTAAGGATCCGAGCCAATTCATGGCATTCCTCTCCTTTCTATCCCTGATGGTAAGCCGAATAAATACTTTTGTCAAAGCAATGATTCCATCTGCCAAAATATTTATTTACGCTACTACAGGTCAAAAACTTTATCATCACAACAGATAACACTATGAATCCGTTTAGAGCTATTTCATCATCAAGACATACATACATTATATGGATTCCTGAAAGTATAATATACTGTACCATATTCCTCGTTTCGCACCAAAAACCTTCAACCCTGTGAAGCAAGGGAAGAAGGTTTTTATTCATCTGCGTATAGCACAGATCACTGATCCATGTTTATCCTTTACGTACAGCTTGGGTCACTGAGTCCTCCACCTTAATGCAACGATCCATAATAACCGTCATTCCATGCTCCTGCGCAATGTCAGCGGCTTCCTGGCTTATAATTCCCTGTTGAAGCCACAAAATCTTAGCTCCAATAGCAGCTGCTTCACGCGCAACCTCTGCACAGTATTCACTGCGGCGGAATACATTGACCAGCTCCACAGGCTCAGGTACTTCAGCAAGGCTGGCATAACAAGTCTCCCCAAGAATCGTTTGCCCTGCCGCCGCAGGGTTAACTGGAATAATACGGTATCCCCGCTTCTGCATGGCATAAGAAACCATGTATGAAGTACGGTCTGATTTATCAGACAAACCAACAACCGCAATATTGCCTACTTGTTCCAAAATGCTTTTAATCTCTTCTCTCGACGGATTTTCAAAAGCCATTCTGTTCCCTCCTATTCGCATCTTCGTTTGTTTTTATTTCACCCATTCTACAGAAGCACCAAGCGTCGTTAGATGGTCAAAATACTGCGGATACGATTTGGCGACATGATGTGCGTCCTTAATCACTAACGGCTTCTGTGCGCGCAAACCAACAATCGTCAAGGCCATAATAACACGGTGATCAAAGTGCGCGTTAATTTCCACGCCACCTTCGACACCCTCCGGTCTGCCATGTACGATAATTTCCGCTTGACGTTCTTCTACCCGAGCTCCAGCCTTGGTCAGCTCATTCAAATAATCGGTAATGCGGTCACATTCCTTATACCGTAAATTCTCCACGTTATAAAAACGGGACGTGCCTTCAGCAAATACAGCCGCAGCCACCATTGCAAGCACAGCGTCTGTTGCAGCATCACCGTCAAACTCAACAGCTTTCAATCGGCCATTGCCCTTCACAACGACGGTATCGTTCTCATGTGTCAGTGGCACTTCCATCATACGCAGCACATCTACAATAGCGCGTTCTCCCTGTTTGCTCTGCTCTTTAAGACGATAGATGGTAACATCGGAATTCGTTACTGCAGCCGCCGCCAGCACCGCTGCACTCCCTGGATAGTCTCCCTGTACCGTATACGTACGTGGCTGATAGGATTGCCGCCCCGGGACACGGAAAGACATGTAATCATCGCTTGCATGAATGATAATACCAGCCTCTTGTAATACCTCCAGGGTCTGCCCAATGACCACCTTGGATTTCAAATCATGCAGCACTTCGATTTCACTGTCTTCCTCCAGTAAAGGCGTAAGGAATAGCAGGGCGCTCAAATATTGTGAGCTAACCGAGCCGGACACCTGAATTTTACCGCCCTTCGCCTGACCACCCTGAATACGAATGGGCAACTTACCTTCACGATGATCTACTTTCACGCCCAGTTGCCCCAGTGCATCGATTAAATCATCATGCGGTCTCTTGCCCAATGAGTCGGGATATGTATTAACAAATGTAACATCCGGACAAAGAGATGCAATACCCATCAAAAAACGGAGCACCGCTCCTGCGTTTCCCACATTCAATTCCTTCACAGCTTGAGGATGGCTACCAAAACCTGTAATCACTATTTTTTCATCATCCTCTTCCAGTACTGCACCCAGATCGGCGATACAACGGCGCATAGCATCACTATCTTCACTATGAGCTGGATAATAAATGGTACTTTGTCCCTCAGCAAGTGCCGCAGTGAGCAGGTAACGAGTAGTGTAGTTTTTGGAGGACAGGGCCCCAATCTCTCCTTGCAAGGAAGGGGTAGGTCTAACGATAACATCCATAATGTACATGCTCCTTTTCGGTTCAAACCATACTATTTTACGTTAATTATACAAGTTGTAGCATTCATTTCTCCACCCAAAAAATAAGAAATATTAATCTAAGTCCCCCAAGTTGAATTCCGTCGGTTAATTAATCTTTATCTGCCTTTAGGATTAAGCCGATTGACAGCCCGGAGATAGCTTAGCTATCATACATAGAGTGTGTGTGACATTTTGCACACGTCAAAAACATACGTAGCACCCATTATATATCAGAAAAGAGGTCCGGCCATGACGCAAATCGCCCTGATTGAACCTTCTGAGTTGCGCGCACGTCTGCAAGCAGGAGAGCAATTGCAATTAATCGACGTCCGCGAAGCGGAAGAAGTAGCGGAAGGCATGATTGAAGGTGCCAAGCACATTCCGCTCGGACAGCTTCCGGGTCGTCTTGAAGAAATTGAACGCACCGGTGAAATTATCTTTATTTGCCGGAGCGGTTACCGCAGTGAACGAGCCTGCGAATATCTACAGCAGCTAGGTTATGAAGGCTGTACTAACATGACTGGCGGCATGCTGCAATGGTCACAGGAGCAATAGAAAACCTACTTAACAAAAAAGACGGGAACTTCCCGTCTTTTTTGTTTTGACTCAAAGCTTAGACGCGGTAATGCATTAAAATATTTTGTTCCTATCATACCATAGCGCCAAAAGATTACACAATCCTCTACTGCCATCATAATCGTATCCATAATTATAAATTAAAAAACGGAAGCTTCTTCTACCCATAGGGTAAAAAAGCTTCCGTTGTATTACATAATGCTATTCATGCATATCCGTCCGTTTATTAGAACCATTGATGATGGAATACGCCTTCTTTGTCCACACGTTTGAACGTATGGGCACCGAAGTAGTCACGTTGTGCTTGCAGCAGATTTGCTGGCAAACGCTCAGTGCGGTAGCTGTCATAGTATGCAAGCGCGCTGGAGAAGCCAGGCACTGGAATACCTTGGGATACAGCCACGGAAATCACTTGACGCCATGCATCTTGATACGTTTCAACTACATTTTTGAAGTAAGAATCCAGCAACAGGTTTTTCAAGGCAGGATCGCGGTCATATGCATCCTTGATGTTTTGCAGGAATTGCGAGCGGATAATGCAACCGCCGCGGAAGATCATAGCGATTTTTCCGTATTTCAAATCCCAATCATATTCATCGGAAGCTGCACGCATTTGAGCGAAACCTTGAGCATAGGACACGATTTTACTTGCAAACAGTGCTTTACGTACACTTTCGATAAATTCTTTTTTGTCGCCGCTGAAGGACTCAGCATTAGGACCGCTCAGCACTTTACTTGCCGCAATGCGCTCGTCTTTCATAGCAGACAAGAAGCGGGAGAATACGGATTCGGTAATCATGGACAATGGCACACCCAGATCCAGCGCGCTTTGGCTTGTCCATTTACCTGTACCTTTTTGACCAGCAGCATCCAAGATAACGTCTACCATTGGCTTGCCTGTTTCAGCATCGTACTGGGAGAAAATGTCAGCTGTAATTTCGATCAGGTAGCTGTCCAGTTCCCCTTTATTCCATTCCGTGAAGATTGCATGAAGCTCTTCCGCATTCACATTCAGGACTGATTTCAACAAGTGATACGCTTCACCGATCAATTGCATGTCGCCGTACTCGATACCGTTATGCACCATTTTTACATAGTGACCAGCACCGTCAGGACCGATATATGTACAGCAAGGGTCGCCTTCCACTTTAGCAGAGATTGCCGTTAGAATCGGCTCTACCAGTTTATAGGCACTTTCCTGTCCACCCGGCATGATAGCAGGACCATTCAAGGCACCTTCTTCACCACCGGATACGCCTGTACCAATAAAGCGAAGTCCTTTTTCCTCCAGCTCCTTGCTGCGGCGCTGTGTATCAGGGAAGTAGGCATTGCCTCCGTCTATAATAATGTCGCCCTTGTCCAGATGAGGCACAAGCTGTTCAATCGTGGCATCTGTTGCTTTACCAGCTTGAACCATGATCAGGATTTTACGGGGGGATTCCAATGAGTTCACAAATTCTTCAATAGAGAAAGTACCCGTCAGTTTTTTACCTTCTGCTTCTTTGATAAGATCGTGCGTTTTTTCTGGAGAGCGGTTAAAAACCGAGACGGTGAAGCCTCTGCTCTCAATGTTAAGGGCTAAATTCTTACCCATTACCGCCAGGCCGATCACACCAATTTGCTGTTTTGCCATCTGGTTCCTCATCCTTTGCAACATATTTTGTCTTCTATATCGCCGTTTTACCGCATTACACTTTATGTGAATCGGAACACGTGCACTTCTATTTTAACGTTTTTGATGTAAGAAGTGAACCCCTGTCTATTCACAGATCAAAACACCCCATTTACATGAGGTGTTCAGATGTACTACGCTTCCATCATCAGCAGTTGGTGGGATAGCGTTTGCAGGCGTTCATGGCAATTCCCGATTTTAGCCGTATCTCCGTCTGTCATCGCTATGAACAGCTTCTCCAATTCATCGTCCACTTCCATTTTAAGCAGCAGCAGTCGGGTTTCTCCTTCATTGGAAGCGTACATATCCTCCATTTCCTGTGCGGACAGCACCGGTCCCTTCTGATAAATGACACGCTGCTTAAAGCCTGTAACCTCGACCAGACGAATGACCTCACCAAACAAAATATTTTCTACCAAAATATGATGATCCTTGACTCTTTTGACAATGGCATGACCTCGGGTGCTTCCAATCAGCTTCTCCAACCACTCAGCCAGCTTGGCATCGCGGATTACATAATCTCCAGCCAACTTGTAGTGTCCTGTGCGCAGCTGTTGAAAACGGAGCTTCACCAGCTTACGCCCGGTTCTCACCGACAAAACCAGGTACGACTCATCCTCGCTCCAGTACAGCGAATACCCTTCCGATATCAAATCCTTGATCAGATTATGGATATGCCGACGGCTAAACCGGAGCTCTAGATTGCAATATTCTACCTCACAGCCCTTGTTCACGGCATTCCCTCCTTTTTCAAGTCCGATTCAAGAAGTCCGGCTACAGCAAGCCTGCGGCTTTCCCGCTTGATCTTCCCTTGCTCTATTTTATACTTCATTTTATGTAAGGGTACTTGGTTATTTGACCTATTTTTATAAGTAACAGCGAACAATCCTACTTTTGCCTTATATGCTTGTTTCAAACCTAGTCTAAAGTCGGCCAAGCCCGGCGGCATTATGCTATAATTGGACATATTACGCCACACGTTATGGCTTAACCCAGTTACAGGAGGAAAAGGAATGACATTTAGTGGATTTACTGCAAAGGACTTCGATGTTTTTGAAATACCGGGATTGGAGCCTCGTATGGAAGTGCTGATTCAGCAGGTTCGGCCCAAGCTGGAGGCAATTGGCGAGGAATTAGCCCCATTTCTGACGGACTTATGTGGAGAGCCTATGCACGTTCACGTCGCCAAGCATGCACGACGCAAAGTCAATCCCCCCAAAGATACTTGGGTAGCCTGGGCGGCAAATAAGCGCGGGTACAAGGCGCTGCCGCATTTTGAGGTAGGTATGTTCGCTTCCCACCTATTCGTTATTTTTGCAATTATTTATGAAAGTCCTAACAAAGCTACATTTGCCCAGGCACTCGAAGCCAATCTGAGCGATGTGCGCTCTAACCTGCCTGATCATTTTTACTGGTCCATGGATCATATGGCTCCGGAAGGCACAGAACAACAACATATGGATAATGAAGATTTTCAAACGATCATCCATAAGCTGCAACAGGTAAAAAAAGCGGAGGTCATGTGTGGAATCCGTATTGACCGAGAAGATCCACTTGCCAGCGACGGGGCTGCATTATTACAGGCAGTGCGTTCTACCTTTGAGCATTTGCTGCCGCTGTACCGAATGTCTTTCTCGAAAGAGTAGCCCTCGCCGCTTTTTAAGGCGCTGTTCAGGCCTCCACAGTCTTCCTGCGTGGATTGCGCGCCAGAGCCAGGTGGCAGCCAAACATGAGCAGCATCACGACCCCACTAATGATAAATGGAGCGGTGTGTCCGGCACGGTCCCATAGCACTCCTGAAACGAGCGGGCCTATAACCATGCCGGAGCCTTGAAGTGTTAAAAAAAAGCCCCACACCGTTGCTCGCTCGCTTTCCGGAATCAATCGGGCAAGAAAGGTGTTCCATGCAGGCAAAATGAGCGCATATCCCAAACCAATAAGCGCCACGGATACAAACACCAGCGGAATAGATCGAACGATTGAGAAGAAAAACAGCGTAATTCCAGCTAGCAAAAAGCCAACATGTAGAAAATACTCCGTTCCAAGTCTGTCGACCAACTTGCCACAAGGGATCAGTGCCAGCACAGTCACCCCACCGCCTGCAATCAGAAGCACGCTGTACAGGTTTGGTGAAATCCCGAGGTCCGTCCGAGCGTACAGCGTCAGTACGGGACTGATCAAACCGATAACAAAAGACTGCAAAAATAGCGCCGGGTAAATTAACGGATTGACGTTAAGCTTTGTTTTGAGCACACCGATCGTCTCCTGGATTCCTTTCAGAATTTGCTGTTTCTGCTTTGTGTACCCATCAGACGACACTAGAGCGCTCTGTTCGAGGTCACCTTTATCAGGAGACCTTTTCGGTCCTGGCAGCATAAGAGCAACCAACAACAATACAATACTGCATCCTATCAAAATCATGAACACCATGCCGTAAGAATGCCCATAGTGGGATATGGCAAAGTTCATAATGAGCGGACCCAATCCCGTTCCACCCATAGACGCAATTTCCAGTGTGCCCATCGCCGCGCCATTGCTGTTATTAGGCCCGGACATTTCGGTCGTTCCGGTCATAACACAAGGCCAGAGCGGAGAAGTACCCAGACCGAGCAGCAGACACGCAACGACGAGCCACACGGGCTCTGTCAATATGCTTAGCATAATAATCGCTACAAGCGTAAACAACAGTGCGGTCGACATCGTTCCGCGGTAGCCAAGCCGTTCAGCCATCCAACCCGCCGGTGCCCGAAACGCATTGTCTCCAAAATACTGAAGCGAAAAGGCCAAACCAATAATCCCGGCCGACAAACCAAGCGTTTCTCCCATATATACCGGCAGGATGGATACCAGAAGAGATCCTTTCATAAATTCGACCAGAAATACCAAAACCCACAATTTGCTAAAAAAAGGAGTCCACAGCCGCTGTGGAGCTTTTTTTCGTCCATTTTGCCTCATCTAATCCACATCCTCCACCTTCGTTTTTTGGCTGTATAGACCGGGTTCTCAGCCTACTCCACTCTTTCGCAAATAAATGCGCCCTCAATCGCTTGCATTCCTACTTCAAACTGCTATACTCAATTTTGTTCTATTATCACTTGCACAGGATTGTCGAAATCCTGCACGAAAGGTTGTGACAACACTAATGAATCAAAGCAACACCCCGCTTTTTACTGCTTTGAAAAAGCATGCTCAGAGCAACCCGGTTCAATTTCACATCCCAGGTCATAAAAAGGGAGTGGGAGCAGATTCGGAATTTCGCGAATTTATGGGGGATAATGCCTTTTCCATAGATATGATCAACATCGCTCCATTGGACGATCTGCATCAGCCATCAGGCGTCATCGAAGAAGCTCAAAAGCTTGCAGCAGAGGCCTTCGGAGCTGATTATACGTATTACAGTGTACAGGGGACAAGCGGAGCCATCATCACCATGATTATGTCCATTTGCTTGCCAGGTGATAAAATTATTGTACCCAGAAACGTACACAAATCTATAATGTCTGCCATTATCTTTGCTGGTGCAAAACCAGTATTTATTTCTCCAGTCAGTGATGAGAATCTCGGTATTCACCACGGGGTTACAACCAAGTCCGTACGCCGGGCATTGGAACGTCACCCTGACGCCAAGGGCGTCCTTGTTATCAACCCGACATATTACGGTGTGTGCGCCGATTTGAAGGAAATTGTAGATCTCGCTCACAGCTATAATGTGCCGGTCCTGGTCGATGAGGCTCATGGAGTACTGATTCATTTTCACTCTGATCTACCGATGTCCGCTATGGAGGCGGGAGCAGACATGTCAGCTACAAGCGTTCACAAGCTGGGTGGTTCCTTGACTCAAAGCTCAATTCTGAATGTAAATACGAAAAACGGATACGTTAACCCACAGCGTGTACAAACGATTTTCAGTATGCTGACAACAACGTCGACTTCGTATATTCTGCTGGCTTCGTTGGACACATCCCGACGTAATCTGGCCCTTAACGGTCATGAAATAGCACAACGTGCTCTGGAATTGGCTGAATATTGTCGTTCAGAGGTCAACAAGATTGAAGGGCTATATTGCTTTGGCAGCGAAATTCTTGGCACGGAAGCCACCTATGATTATGATCCAACCAAAATTACGGTTCATATCCGCCATTTGGGCCTTACCGGATACGATGTGGAGAATTGGCTGAGAGATCACTACAATATCGAGGTTGAGCTTAGCGATATGTACAATATTCTCTGTTTGGTGACCCCTGGTGATACCAAAGAGGAAATTGAAATTTTGTTGAAAGCTCTGCGTGAGCTGGCTTCTCTGCACTATTCCACAGGTCAGGAGCATGAGCTAGTTGTAAAGATACCGGATATCCCTCAGCTCTCCCTCATTCCAAGAGACGCTTTTTATGGAGATACGGAAATCGTGCCTTTCAAAGAATCTGCAGGTCGTATTATTGCAGAATTCATCTATGTGTATCCACCTGGTATTCCAATCTTATTGCCAGGAGAAGTTATTTCGCAGGACAATATTGATTATATTGTTGATCATGTAGAAGTAGGCCTGCCTGTTAAAGGACCTGAGGACCGAACAGTACATCAGGTGAAGGTTATCGTCGAAACTGACGCTATTTCATAATATTGAACTGTCAACACATGCTTAAAAAACATGTTGATAGTCAAAAAAAAGCCCCCGTTCGGGGGCTTTTTTTCTTGAAGAGCTATACAGCTGCTGCATCCAATTCTATTCGTATTGGGCAACAAGCTCGCTATATGCGGCTTCTACACGTTTCCACTCATCTTCGTCCTCAATATTGTAAAGCACCATTTCTTCGTTTTCTTCTTCCATACGAAGAATAATGCCATCCGCTTCAGGATTGCCTCGCTCAAGCAGAAGAGCATAAATGTGATCTTCTACGTCAAAGGTCTCTACCAGCACCATTTCTACATCTTTACCATTTTCATCAGTTAGCGTAAGAACCATTTCTTCATGTTCGTGGTCATGATCGTGGTTGCAGGCTTCACCGTGTTCATGTTTGTGATCACTCATGGAAATACCTACCTTCAAATTGTTTTATTTTCCCCCGTATCGTAACATGATCAAGGGTGCAGGTCAATTTGTGGTATGCCTAATTTATCGCTG
Organism: Paenibacillus sp. CH40; assembly: GCF_024213605.1. Lineage (NCBI taxonomy): Bacteria > Bacillati > Bacillota > Bacilli > Caryophanales > Paenibacillaceae > Paenibacillus > Paenibacillus sp. CH40. Next base: position 715,752 of record NZ_JANAVQ010000001.1, on the reverse strand, counting down.
TAATGACTTTTTCGGACACCAAGGTATAGCTGCCGTCTTTGCTCTCTTTAATATAGAAACCAACCCGGTAATTCCCTGCTGTTTTGAAATCATACGTAAAGTCGTTCGTACGGAACCAGAAGTTATCCTTTTGCGCTCCTTTGATATCTTGAGACTGAATATCCTTCACGTTGCCCGAAGGGTCGGTGATCGCTACCTTCACTCCGGAGATATCTGTTTTCAAGGTATCAATTTGACTAAATACATTAAATTTCACTTTATTGCCTTTATTCACGTTACCAAACACAGTATCTCCCTTGAACAGGAACATATGCACGTTCGGCTGATCGAAAACAACTTTTCCACCGGATGGATCAAAATTGACAAGTCCATTAAAATCACGGATGGGCACATAAGTTTTCCCATCAATGACAACTGCACCATCTTTTGACACTTCTCCATTAATAATCAACTGCACTTGGTCCTTGGCGGATTCCGCCGAAATGGCGGTCCCTCCCATTATTGAAAAGGCCATCATCAGGGCCATCACTCTTCTCCATTTCATAACTACTAATCCCTCCATCGTCATCTGTTTAAAACCTTCTGTCGTACATTTATACCTAGCTCAGCCGCACAAGTTGCGCTGTGTTTCACAAATTGTCCAAAGTTTTTACATAAGGAGCCAAATCTTTAGTTCCGGTAGCATAGGTGATAAAATACGACTGTAGAAGTCCTAGTACACAAAGTCTGGAGGATAAATCCATAATGAGCCTAACGATACAAATGCTTGGCACAGGCAGTGCCTTTGCCAAGCATTATTACAACAACAACGCCCTGCTGGACAGCGGAGAAGGCAAACTGCTGATCGATTGCGGTACAACCGCTTCTTTAGCATTACACCAAATGGACGTCCCTTTGCCTGATATTGACGCAATTTTAATCACACATATTCACGCAGATCATGTCGGAGGTTTGGAGGAATTCGGTTTTCAAATGAACATTCTCCATCGTCGCAAGCCTCTACTTTATATTGCCGAACCACTAATCTACCCTTTATGGGAGCATACACTCAAGGGCGGAATGTCACAGCAGGGTATGATTGACAAGCTTGAAGATGTATTCGAGGTAAACGTAATAACGCCTGGTGTACCCACTACATTAGTATCCGGTATTCAGGTGGAGCTAATCCCTACAAGGCATATTCCTGGTAAAAACAGTTATTCCATATTCATTAATGACCGCCTTTTTTATAGTGCAGATATGGTTTTTGACCCTGATTTGCTTCATCATCTGGTGCATGAACGAGGATGTCGGAGTATTCTCCATGAGGTTCAATTACAAGGCGCTGGAGAAGTCCATACGACATTGGACGAGCTGCTAAGCTTGGCGCCATCTCTTCAAGAACGGATTCATCTAATGCACTATAGTGATGATATGGAACAGTTCAGGGAGAAGGCAGGAGTCATGTCCTTTCTGGAGCAGCAACGAGTATATCAACTTACAGAGTTGGAACGTGCAGAGTAGCATGCTAAATACAGCTTGAACAATTAACAAAAGCCGCCTGGCTTTCCTACAAAGGATAGCCAGGCGGCTTGCTGTTCTTGAATATAATGATGAACTTGCATTCTAATGTTGCGAGTTAAGGTCAGAACAATGGCAGTTGATCCAGGTTATTAGAAGGATCTCCATCGGCATCTCCCCGAATTCGTTTGCTTCCATCCTTGGCCTTGAACACGTTAACGCCTGCAATTGAGCCTGCCTCAATCTCATTCAATGCTTGGCTATAATCTAAAATCCGACCGGTAGATGTCTGAAAAGACGTAAGGTCGCCATCTCCGTTTTTACGTACTGCTGTAATTTGCTCCCGTTCTGTATTAGCCATGCTGTATCGCTCCTTATCCATAGTATAGTGGAGGAACTTTTACTAGCATGCACATTGTACAGATTTGTATGCACCTTACGCTGTCGACTACAACTTTTTACGCATACGTACATGCGGTATTCCCGCATCGTCAAAAGGTTCATCGGAGATCGTCTCATAACCGAGCTTTTCGTAAAACTTCTCGGCTTGACATTGGGCATCTAGCAGCGAGTATCTTAGTCCTAATTCACGTGCACGTTCCTCCAGTGCTAGTAGTAATACACGTCCATAGCCTGCGGCACGATGCTCCTTGAGGACGGCAATACGTTGCATTTTAGCTGTATCTTCCTCATAGTATGTCAACCGACCAGTGGCCACCATTTCACCATGTTCACAAATTAGCAAATGATGGGCCGTATCTCCCAGCTTGTCATAATGATCAACTTCTAAATCGAGAGGAACTTTTTGCTCTTCGACAAACACTTTGGTACGGATCGATATTGCCTCCTGTAGCTGCTCCTCTGTTGTTACACTTATAATTTCTGCGGCCATCATCTGTTCCCCCTATCATTAATTCCAGATTGCAAACTCACTAAATTCGAATTATATATATAAATGTTCATGAAGTACAGGCTGACTTCTATTTTTCCACTTTACATATATGGTTAATACATGATATTATCTAGTAACCGCAGGACGGTAGCTCAGCGGGAGAGCATTATCTTGACAGGGTAAGGGTCATGGGTTCGATCCCCATCCGTCCTATTCGTCAAAAGCCTTGATACTCAAGGCTTTTTTGTTTGTCTCGAGATAAATCCAGTTATCCTGTGAAAAGAAAATAGGTTATTGACTAAGATTTAGTCAATAACCTATTTTTCAATCAAAATGATGCCTACTTCTTCAACAAAGCCTTTCACATTGATCCTTCTATTATATAGAAGAAAAAAAGCAGAACCTCCAGCACAATACGCATAGAACTCTTAGATTACGATATAAACCTCCCCGCTCTCACTGTCAATCTCCGTGGGGTAAGCAGTCACACATCCAGTATCCGGCTCTTGCACCCGGCCAGTGGAAAGGTCAACTTTCCAGTCATGGAGTGGACAATGGATCGTTGAGCCACATATCATTCCTTCGGATAACCGTCCCCCTTTGTGCGGACAACGATTCTCAAGTGCATGCACGCTGCCATCGCTCAGACGGAATACAGCTATCTCTGTATTATGAATGCGAACTGTCCTTGCTCCACGTCGGTCTATTTCGTTCAGATCAGCTATTCTGATTCTGTTGGTTGTCGTATTAGTCTCCATTTTGTCAGCCCCCTATTCCATTACTGGCTTAAGTTCCGGCAGTTGCACAAAATTTTTGCGCAGCTCTTCGTTGTGAATAATTTCGTGCCACGGATCAGTAGTCGTGCTTAACGTCTCCTCAATTCTGGTCACCAGTTGCTTCCTCGTCTCTGCATTCGCGAGTGCCTGTTTGATGGATTCAACTCCGACCCGTTCCACCCAATGGGCTGTGCGTTCGTTCCAATTGGCCTGCTCGCGATAATACTGCAGATAGGCACCGGTCCATTCCATCACTTCATCCTCAGTTTTAACGGTACAAAGCAGTTCAGCTGCCCGAACCTTAATACCGCCGTTACCTCCAACGTAGATCCCCCAGCCACCGTCAATAGCAACGACGCCCAAATCCTTGATCGTCGCTTCAGCGCAGTTACGCGGACAACCAGATACAGCCAGTTTGACTTTGGATGGCGCATTCAGACGTTCAAATGCCTTTTCCAACCGGATACCCATACCCATAGCATCTTGAGTGCCAAAGCGACAAAAGGTGTTACCTACGCACGTCTTAACCGTTCGCAGCGTCTTTCCATAGGCATATCCAGACGGCATATCCAACTCGGCCCAGATCCCCGGCAAATCCTCCTTCTTCACGCCAAGCAGGTCAAGACGTTGGCCACCCGTAAATTTCACCAGAGGCACATTGTATTTCTCTGCGACAGCAGCAATTTTCTTCAGGTCGGCAGGTGAAGTAACTCCTCCATAAATGCGGGGCACGACAGAATAAGTGCCATCTTTCTGTATATTGGCATGGTACCGTTCATTCGTGAATCTGGATTCCTTCTCATCCTCATAATCCAGCGGCCATAGCATACCTAGATAATAATTGAGGGCCGGCCGACATTTAGTGCAACCTTCCGGTTCGTTCCAGCCCAGCACATTCATCACTTCTTTGACGCTCTTCAATCCCATCTCCCGAATGCCATCAATGATCGCTTCCCGGTCAAGCGTCGTACAACTACAAATTCCCTCTTTCATCGTTTCTCCGGCTTCTGCGCCTGCGTATAGCTGTAAGAGTCCCTCCACTAATGGCTTGCAGCCGCCACATGATGCCGATGCCTTCGTGCATGCCTTAATCTCCCCGACACTCCGGCAGCCAGCCGCAACCGCCTCTCCAATGTCACCCTTGGATACACCATTACATCCGCATACAATTTCGTCATCAGGCATCTGCTCTAGCATCATGGCGCCACTAGCTTCAGGTTGACCGGGATTGAAGCCTAGTAATAACTCTTTCTCTCGGCCAACCACCGACTCGCCACTTTTGATCAAAGAAAACAGCATGGCTCCGTCAGACGTATCCCCAAACAGAACAGCTCCGATCAGTTTTTCTTCCTTGATCACGATTTTTTTGTAGACGCCGCCAATATCATCCTGATACCGCAGGGAACGTGTTCCCGGTTCATCCTTGTAATCCCCTGCTGAAAACACGTCGACACCCGATACCTTCAACCTTGTCGAGGTAACAGAACCACTGTAGCCGGGAATCTCCATTCCCGCGAGCCGCTGAGCCAGTACACCACCTTGCTCATATAATGGAGCAACCAGCCCGTAAGTGATTCCCCGGTGTTCTGCGCATTCTCCAACGGCGTAGATTCCGGGGATATTCGTTTCCATGTAATCATTTACGATGATGCCGCGGTTTACAGGGATTCCCGCCGACACCGCCAGTTCAATGTCTGGTTTGATGCCTACCGCCATAACGATCAGATCTGCTTCCAGCTCGCTACCATCGGCAAATTTCAACCCTTCCACGCGGCGACGCCCCGTAATAGCCGCCGTCCGCTTATTGACCAGAAAAGTCATTCCCTGCTCCTCCAGCTCGCGCCGTAGCATAAGGGAAGCAGCCTCATCCAGCTGTCGATCCATAATATATCCGTTAATATGAATAACGGTGACGTCCATCCCCAAGTTAAGCAGCCCCCTAGCTGCCTCTAGCCCAAGCAATCCGCCGCCGATGACGGCTGCTTTTTTGTGCGTCTTTGCCGTCTCCATCATCGTTTCACAGTCACGAATATCCCGGAAACCGATAACACCTTCCTTGTCGGCTCCTGGAAGCGGCAGAATAAAGGCTTTAGAACCCGTTGCCAACAACAACAAATCATAAGAGATGCATACGCCGGAGCGCGACGTCACCTGCTGCTTTTCCGTATCGATAGCGGTGACAGGATCATCGGTATACAATCGAATATTGTTGTCTTCATACCAACTCCAGTCGTTGATGACAATATCCTGCAAACCAGCCCCTCCCGCCAGAACGGAGGACAGCATGATCCGGTTATAGTTTGGATGGGGCTCGGCCCCGAATACCGTAATTTCATAGCTACCTGGTGCAAGCTTCAGCAAATGTTCGAGAGTGCGTATTCCCGCCATTCCGTTGCCGATCAACACTAACTTTTGGATATCGTTCATCAGGTCACTCCCCTTCCATTTGTATCCTTAAAACATAAAAAGCCTGCTTCACATATGGGGATTCAAAATATCCCTCACATGAGAAAACAGGCTCCATTGCCGTTTCATCGAATACGCCGTTGTATCCATCAGAGTATGGAATTAAAAAGTACTGTAGCTAATATATAATGGTTCAAATGATATGTCAACATTCCTTACGCAATATCTTATAAAAAATTATATTTTATCACCATGTAACATATCTATGACGTATAAAATATCACTCTCCTACAAAATTAGGATTGATTTTCAGACCAAAACACGCCAAAATGGTTTAAAAGTCCGTTTTAATTTGATGATGGTGAAAAAAATAAGCAGACAGATAAAATTTCATGTCATATTTGTTATCAATGAATACTATCTCATCCCTAACCACCCTTCATGTTACAGAGAGGAGGAGCCCGCTTGCGTTCCTTGTTGGTAATTCACTTACATTCTGACCATGTATCTGAGCAGACACACGCCGTTTCCTCATGCCAAGCAGGACCTGAGTACCTTTTAGAGTCCAACGGATACCTAACTCTGCCCTGCCGCAATGAATCCGAAATCAAACAGCTAATCCTTAATGCAGATGCGGCGGTACTAAACATACCTGTTGGCACTATCAGCATATGGAGTGACAGGCTGGAGCAAGCCAAAGCGGTCCCATTGCTCTGGTGGTGCAGCGCAGAATCAGCGCTATCATCGACAGAGGCTTGTGAAGCTGATGTCACTGTCGATGGCATTCTAACCCCTTCAATGGCAGCCCATGAACTGAATTGGGCTCTTCATTTTAGTGCCAAACGCTTTTTTGAACGCCAGCATTGGCAAAGTGAACGCAAGCAACTGACCGCTCGACTGGAAGAACGCAAATGGATTGATATGGCCAAAGGAATACTGGGGGAAGTAAACGGTATCCCGGAAGCGGAAGCATATGATGTGCTACGCAAAAAAGCAATGAACGAACGCAAACGTATCGTTGATGTGGCCATCTCCATCGTCAAGGCACAGCAAATGCTAAAAGCATAAATCTGAAAGGGGCCTGAACATGAATATCATTGAAATATTAAAAGAAGTGGGTCGCGGCAAAAGAGGCGCCCGAGATCTGAATTATGCCGAAGCCGAAGCTGCTGCCGAACTTATTATGACCCAGTCGGCAACCCCTGCTCAAATCGGAGCTTTCTTTGCCGCGGAGCGCATTAAAATGGAGAGCGTTGCCGAGCTGGAAGCATTCGTAAACGTCTGCCGTAAATACACCCATCGCTTCCCGATGCAGGAAGGTATTGATTTTGCCGGTCCGTACGATGGCAGGAAGTCATCGTTTATCGCCACCTTCGCAACAGCCTTCGTACTCGCCTCATGCGGAATACCTGTAACGATGCATGGCAGCGCACCTCTCCCTCCCAAATGGGGGGTTACGCTACCGCTTTTACTGCAGGAAATGAGGGTTACGTCCGGGAACATGACACGCGAAACCGCCATTCATGCCGCGAAGCTGACTGGTGTACTATTCATAGCCTCCGAACAGTGGTGCGCGCCCCTGCGAGATCTGCGGTCCATTCGCGAAGAGCTGGGGCTTCGCACGGTGCTGAATACTGCCGAGAAACTGGTTGATTACGGTTCTTCCCCCTATATTGTATTCGGCGTTTTCCACAATACTGTGTTCGAGAAGACGGCGAAACTCATGCAAAATCTCAATTACCGCAGGGCTCTGATCGTCCAGGGGAGCGAAGGATCGGAGGACCTGTTCATCGATCGGCCGACCCGGACTTACCTGCTTGCTAACGGCGAGGTGTCACTACAGGTTATTGATCCAGAAATGTACGGGCTGGATTCGGTGGTACCAGAGCATAACTGGACCCCCGCTGAACAACTGCGCATTACGGAGGAAGTGCTACAAGGTACAGCTTCTATAGCCTTTTCGAATCAAGTGTTACTCAACAGTGCGGTCCGACTGTTCGTTGCAGGACGAGTCAACTCCATAGAGGAAGGTTTGTATACCTGCAAACCGCTGCTAGAAAACGGGGACGCCTGGAATTTGTATAAACAATGGCGGGAAGCTATGCTCAGAACAGAAATAAAAACGGGAGCAAACATATCCGAAACCCGATTGCAATTATAATATCGGCCTCACGCAGTCTGTGATTGCAGGCCATTAACTGTCCAACCCAAAAAGGCCAGCCCTCATTCATACAATGAGGGCTGGTCTTTTATGCAATGAAAAAGTCACTTACTCCGTCCTGCTCTAGAACTCAGACCATTCCCCATTATCTGCACTTGTTGCAACTGCAGCCAGATGAAGGGGACGAATACGTACAGCTGCCGTTTTGAAGCCAGGCATCCGGCAGAACGGATCAAGATCGGGTCGGGTCGCCCGATTTACATTTTGTATCCCGCCCCAATGCATGGGTACGAAAAGCGTGTCTTCGCGGATATGTGGTTTGATTCGGCTGCGGACAGTGAAGTTGCCGCGCTGTGATGCTATTTCTACCCACTCCCCGTCCCTGATATGCCAGCGTCGCGCTGTCCGCGGATGAATTTCCACATAATTTTCAATCTCTCGCGCGGCCAGCGACGGACTTCTGCGCGTTTGTGCACCGGTCAAATAATGAGCCAGTACACGGCCGTTCGTCAAAATAAGCGGGTACTCCTCTGATATCTCCTCTCCTGCTCCACAGCTTTCAACCACCGTAAAAACAGCCTTTTGATCGGAATGGGCAAAGGTTTCCCGAAACATCATATCCATACCGGCTCTGTCCGTAGACGGGCATGGCCAATATACTCCTTCTTCACGACGCAGCCTGTCATATGTGATCCCATAATAATCGGCAGGACCGCCCCGGCTGGCGAGCCGCAGTTCTTCAAAGATATGCTCAGCATCCCTGTAAGAGAAATAACTGCCCTTGTTTAGCTTTGCAGCCAACTGACACAAAATGTTCCAGTCATCTCTAGCCTCGCCCGGTGCGGGCCTCGCCGCTTCCCGTAGCAGAACGCGGCCCTCCAGATTGGTCATCGTCCCCGTATTCTCCAAATAAGACGTCACAGGTAAAACAACGTCGGCCATCCGCGCGGTCTCAGTGAGAAACATATCCGCCACAACCAGCAGATTCAGCTTTTTGAGGGCTTCCTCCACCAGCCGGACATTCGGGTTAGATACAACAGGATTAGAGCCCATCACGAACAGAGCTTGGATTTCTCGCTGATGAACAAGCTCCATCATTTCATATGCGGACACCCCTTTTCCCGGCAAACTGCTTGGTTCAACTCCCCACACGGACGCCACATAGAATCGATCTTCTTCATTCTCAATCGATCTGTAGCCAGGAAGCTGGTCAGCCTTTTGGCCGTGCTCTCTCCCCCCTTGCCCGTTTCCTTGTCCTGTGATAGCCCCATAACCGCATCCTTCCCTTCCTATCTTGCCAGTGGCCAGCACCAGATTAAGAAATGCACGCACCGCCATATGTCCATCTGTCTGCTGTTCGACACCTCTGGCCGTAAAAACGATGCCAGTCTCCACACTGCCAAAGGCACGTGCTGCCTGCCGGATCATTTCTACCTCAATTCCGCACAACGCAGCCGATTCGCTCAGATCCACACCCTTCAAATGAGTCAACAGCTGGTCATAGGCGTTGGTCCGCTTGCGGATAAACTCTTCATTCGCAAATCCTTCATCCACGATGACCTTTAGCATGGCATTGGCCAGCACAGCATCCGTACCCGGCTTGATTTGCAGGTGCAAATTGGCGGCCGCCGCCGTTGGTGTCGCGCGCGGGTCAATCACGATGATAAACGCGCCGTTTTCCTTCGCCTCGTGAAAATAAGGCATTAACGTCGGCTGGCATTCAGCGATATTTGTACCTGCGAGTACAATACAACGAGCTAATGGAATATCAGCCAGTCTGCAGGTCAGTCCGCGATCAACGCCAAACACTTTGCTACCAGCGGATGCCGCTGCCGACATGCAGAAGCGCCCGTTATAATCGATATATCGCGTACCTACAGCCACTCTTGCAAATTTACCGAGTAAATAGGCCGTTTCATTGGAGAGTGAACCTCCACCGTAAATTCCGATTGCATCGGCACCCTGTGTGGACAGTAACGTAGAGAAACTGCTAGCTATAGTATCCAATGCCTCCTCCCACTTGACGGGAACAAGTTTGCCCTCTTTGCGTATGAGAGGCTGTACCAGCCTTTCCGCATGAGTCGCATGCTGATGCGCATTCATTCCCTTGATGCACAGCCTACCTTGCGAGGCTGCATTAGGCTTCCCTTCCGCCTTATACACTGTACGGATGATACCTGCGAGTGTCTCCGTACCCGTGCTAACGGTCATCTTACATTGCACGCTGCAAAACGGGCACTGCGTATCCATTACTGAAGATACATGTAGCCCAGCTTCCGGTTTGCTTTCTCCTGACTGACACATCAAAGTCACCTCCCCTTCGCCATTTTTCGTAATTTTATTGTCTGCACACGCTAGATATATCGCCACAACTCCAACTCAACCCGTCATCCTGTCAGCATTGTGGTCCGTAGGCTGCCCGCCAGTTCACTTCGAAGAGCAGCATCAAGCACACTTTCCCGTAGCGCCATAACGCCAGTCCTTTCAATCCACTCCCACATTTTCTCCCCGTACCGGGCACTATGTCGGTATATTCGCAAGCAAACTGCAGCCAGCAGGACCGCTTCTGTCGGGTCCTCCTCCAATCCAAGCAGCTGCCCCTGGCGAACCGGATGCTCAGCATGACCACCGGCATAAACCTCCCAGCCTGCTGGAGATCGGGATATTCCAATATCGTGGACAAGTACACCTCCGGGATACTCCGATCCAGGACAAACAGAAACTGTAACCAACGAGGGCAATGCGAGACTTCCCCATAAAGTTGCCAACCGCTCTCTTAGCCAGGCTACTTCTACAAATGCCTGATCCATCAGGTCCGACTCAACAAAAGCCTGATTCTCGGCATTTAGGTTCGTAAAGCGCAGACCCGCAGAGGGCGCTTCTCCTCCGCACTGCGCGGCGACCTGAACCGCAACACCAGAACTTAATGGATTTGTCGCAGATCTGTCGCGCAACCCGAGAGATTCCAAATAATAAAGTACAGCTGGACGACATAATTCACACCCCTGCTGTCTGGTCCAACCGAGACGGGACACTACTTCCTTTGGTGTCTGACAGGCTGCGTCCACCATAGCTGTCTTAAGCGAATCATGATCGTAGTGCGTACATCCACACACAGGGACAACTTCTTGGGCGGTCGGAGTAACTACAGGCCCAGAAACTGTCGATCGGGACAAACTATTTTTGACCAGTGCAGCCACCAGCGGCCGACAGCCCCCACAGGAACCGGATGCTTTGGTCCGGCTTTTCACTTCTTCCACCGTCTTCAGCTTATCCGTAGCAATCGCTCGCAAAATAGCCCCCTTACTTACGCCGTTGCATGCACATACCATCTCCTCTTCCGGCAGTGCGGCTACCGCATCCTCTGCTCTGCTCTCGCTGTTATCCTGGGATGCAAGCTCTGTAGCCGACGCGCCGCGCCGTACCATACCGAGCAGGGAGTTACTTTCCGCCGTATCTCCGAATAAAATGGCACCAGTGACAGCACCGGCATGCATCATCACTTTTTTGTAAACCTCCTGCATCCCGTTATACTCCATGACCGCTATCTCGCTTCCCTCTTCGCGAATGTCTCCTACGGAAAACAGATGAACCCCCGCTACCTTGAGCTGCGCATACGGAACCGTCCCTTCATAGGGAGCCGTTTCGCGACCACAAATAACTTTTGCCAGCACTTTGCCCTGCTCATATAGCGGCGCCACTAGCCCGTATGAAATCCCGCGATGCTCAGCACATTCGCCGACGGCATAAATACCGGGAATACTCGTGCGCATATAATCATCCACGACAATGGCACGGTTTACGGTCAGACCGCTGTCCTGAGCTAATTCGATATTCGGTCGGATACCAACCGCCAGCACAACCAAATCCGTTTCCAACCTGTTCCCGTCCGCAAACATCAATCCTTGCGCCCTGTTTCGGCCTATGATGTTGACCGTTTCCTTCGCCAAATGAAACCTCATGCCCTGTTGTTCCAGCTTTCGCTGCAGAAGCACAGCCGCCGTCCGATCAAGCTGACGGTTCATAAGATACTGCGCATTATGAACAACCTCAGTTTCCATCCCTAGATTCAGCAGGCCTTGAGCGGCTTCAAGTCCTAACAGCCCCCCTCCGATAACTGTGGCCTTACGGTATGTTTTGGCATATCTTGCCATGGTTTCACAATCATTCACATCACGAAAAGCGATTACCCCCTGTTTTCGAGCTCCGGGAATGGGCGGCATGAAAGGCAATGAGCCCGTTGCCAATATGAGCATGTCATAAGGTTCTTTCATGCCGGATTCCGTTTCCACCATCCCGGCTGCAACATCAATACGACAGACGCGTTCACCCGCGTACAGCTTTACCCCGTTCTCTTCATACCAGTCCCAGTCATGGGTAACGATGTGCTTAAATGAGCTCTCCTCCTGAAGCATTTTGGACAGGAGCACTCGGTTGTACCCGGGACGGGGCTCTGCACCAAATATCGTGATTTGGAACCGCTCTGGCTCCAGATCAAGTATTTCCTCCACACATTTGATGCCTGCCATACCGTTGCCGACGACGACCAGTTTTTTCATCATATTAAACCAGCCCCATTCTCCGAATAAAATAAGACAGAAAAAGCCCTTCTCCATTCCATGGAAAAGGGCACCGTTGCCATAAATGTCGGCACATCGTTGTGCCGATATGTATCTAAGATTACTGAATTGTGAAGGTCATGTCAATATTTAATACATGAAAACTATATTTTCACCTTATATTTAATTTTTTTACGATTTTGTGTTATGTATATTGACATAAAACAGATCCTTTTTTATAATTTGATTAAAATCACTCCAACGTGATCATACCAAGTCGACTCACAATGAGGTGTGTCAACCACGGCAATGAAGCCGCAACCCGTTTCCTAGATACCATGTAGGGGCGATTTGCGGCTTTTTCATGTTCAAATTACATTTTGCAGACAAAGAACAACAATTAGAACAGGAGAGATGGAGAATGAACAAAAAAAGTTTCTGGAAAAGCGGACACAAGCCCACCCTATTTGGCTCCTTTCTGTATTTTGATATCAGTTTTATGATCTGGGGAATGATCGGCCCATTGGCCGTTGTAATTGCTAATGATTATCCAATGGACCCTGTACAAAAAGCCAATCTTGTCGCCCTACCTATACTTGGTGGTTCCCTGCTGCGGCTCGTGCTCGGATTCATGTCGGATTATATCGGTCCGAAGCTCACGGGACAGATTGGTATGCTTGTCACGATAATCCCTCTCTTGCTCGGCTGGCTGTGGGTTGATTCGCTAGAGCACATGTACGTTGTTGCCCTGCTCCTGGGCGTAGCCGGAGCATCATTTGCAGCTGCGCTGCCATTGGCCAGTCAATGGTACCCCAAAGAGCATCAAGGCTTGGCTATGGGAATTGCCGGTGCCGGGAATAGCGGTACCGTCCTTGCGACATTGTTCGCCAACCGCATTGCTCAACATTTTGGCAGTTGGGAAGCTGTTTTCGGATTGGCCATCCTCCCCATCTTAACCGTCTTCGTTCTGTTCAGTATTTTTGCCCGCAACAGCCCTCTCCGCCCAGCACCAAAAAGTCTGTCGCAATATGCTTCGGTGCTCAAACAGAGGGATGCCTGGGTATTCTGTGCCTTTTACTGCGTGACGTTTGGCGGATTCGTTGGCCTTTCTAATTATTTGACTATTTTCTTCAATACCCAATATGGCCTCTCCGCGGTACATGCCGCCGACTTTGCGACCATTTGTGTGATTGCCGGAAGCTTCTTTCGTCCTGTAGGTGGCTTTTTGTCCGACCGGATTGGTGGTTCACGCATGTTAATGTACTTGTATGCAGGAGCCGGGATTATGCTCGCCGGCATTGCGTTTTTACCGCCACTTGCCGTGGTAGTCGTGCTGCTGTTCGTAGGCATGATGTGCCTTGGCGCTGGCAACGGCTCCGTATTCCAGCTCGTTCCGCAGCGGTTCGGCAACGAAATCGGGCTCATGACCGGTATCGTCGGCGCTGCTGGTGGCATAGGCGGGTACTTTCTTCCCCTTATACTGGGTCATCTATACAAATCAACAGGTTCCTATATGCCAGGCTTCATCTCTCTGAGCCTGATCACATTCTGTGCCTTTACCCTCGTCATCATCATGCAATTGAAATGGCGTAACAGCTGGATGCGACGCTCTGCTACAGTTACTGATGAAGCCGTCAAGCGCATCGGAGAATTAAATGCCTGATGTTCATTAAACATAGAGCTGCGAAGCATTGAATTGTCCCTCAACCATCCCTATAGCCAAAAAAATAGCTTAACTTCGTTTATATAAAATGAAGTTAAGCTATTTTTCATGCGCACTCAATCGAATCACACCTATAAAAACTATGATAATTATCACATTGAATCAATATTTTCCGAAAATATTATGAAAATTAAATGAAATTTTCATTCGAAAAACATTGAAAATCGCTTTCATTTTCATAATTTTTCTTATGTAAACACTTATATAACCATTTTTCACACAACATACTTGTTCACTTGGTTTAAAATAAGGCGTATACTTGTTCACGAATTGTTCAAGGATTAACAAAATGTAATTTTTTAGAAAGAAGGAATTGAAAATGCGTGCTTTTCATTTTACGGAAGACGGATCTATCGAAACTAAATTAACCGGAAAAGATCTACTTGCCAACCCCCTGCTAAATAAAGGAGTTGCTTTTACCCTGGAAGAACGGAAACAGCTTGGACTTGATGGTCTCCTTCCTCCTACGATATTAACTATTGAGGAGCAGGTTCAGCGGGTTTACGAGCAATTTCAGAGCCAACCGGATAATTTGCGTAAAAATGTTGCGTTAAATGATCTTTTTAATCGGAATACCGTTCTTTATTATCGTTTGCTCTCTGAGCACCTAAGCGAAATGCTCCCGATTGTTTATACACCAACAGTAGGCCAGGCTATACAGGAATACAGTCATGAATATCACAAGCCTGGTGGTATGTATTTATCTATCGATAATCTTGCGGGTATTGGAGAGGCTTTTAAGAATTTGAACCTAGACCCTGATGATATCGACCTGATCGTAGCCACAGATTCCGAGAGTATTTTGGGAATCGGGGACTGGGGAGTCGGAGGTATTAATATCTCTATTGGTAAGCTTGCTGTGTATACAGCTGCTGCTGGTATAGATCCTAGCCGGGTGCTGGCAGTTGTTCTTGATGCAGGTACAAACAACGAGAAGCTATTGGAAGACCCTTTATATATGGGGAATCGTCATAAACGTGTACGTGGAGAACAATATGACCAATTTATTGACACTTATGTTCAAGCTGCACTTTCCTTTTTCCCGAATGCCCTGCTGCACTGGGAAGATCTCGGCAATGTCAACGCACGGAACATTATCAATAAATATGGAGATAGTATTTTGACTTTTAATGACGATATTCAAGGTACTGGAGCGGTTACGCTCGCAGGTGTGATGTCTGGTGTTCAATTGTCCGGAATTTCACTGAGCAAGCATCGGGTTCTAGTCTTTGGTCCAGGTGCTGCTGGAATCGGCAATGCAGACCAAATTAGCGCCGCCATGATGCTGGAAGGACTGTCAGAAGCAGAAGCAAGACGTAACTTCTGGGCTTATGATTACCGTGGACTGCTTACCAACGAAACAGAAGGACTTTTTCCATTCCAGGTCCCTTATGTGCGTGATGTTGCAGAATGCCGTGACTGGGAACATGATGAGGATGGCAAAATCCCTTTGCTTGAAGTCATTCGCCGCGTGAAACCGACGATTATGATCGGTACTTCCGGTGTTACTGGGGCATTCAGTGAGGAAATCGTTAAAGAAATGGCCAAGCATACAGAACGTCCTATTATTATGCCTATGTCCAACCCGACTCCACTGGCAGAAGCAACTCCGCAAGATTTGATCCACTGGACCGAAGGAAAAGCCCTCATTGCAACAGGAAGTCCTTTCGAGCCAGTGATCTATAACAATATTAAGTTTGAAATTGGGCAATCCAACAATGCTTTCGTATTCCCGGGTCTGGGTCTCGGCGCAATCGTGGTAAAATCCAAAATTATAACAGATAGCATGTTTGCAGCAGCTGCCCATGCAGTAGCTCAAATGGTTGATTTGTCGCAGCCTGGTGCTTCCCTGCTGCCAAAAATCAACGAGCTACGAGAAGTATCTGAAGCGGTAGCCGTGGCTGTAGCTAAGGCAGCAGTTCAGGATGGAGTAGCGCGTCATCAACCGGACGATATCGCACAAGCGGTTCGAGATGCGATGTGGGACTGCAAATATAAACCCATCAAACAATATGGTCAGGAAGCCGTCCTGGTTTAAAAAATAGCGAACAACATCAAATTTGTACTTGCATACGCAAAGTGATTATTTAACTGATGTCCGCCATTTTTGGCGGACATCTTCATTGGAGGCGACATCATGGCTACAGGTCATATTTTTATTATCTTAATTCCTATTTTCTTTGTCATTTTAATTGGTTATTTCGCAGGATTGTTTAAGGCTTTTAACCCTGCTTCTTCTAAGGGATTAAATACACTCGTGACGAAGTTTGCTCTACCTGCACACTTGTTTATTGGTATCACGACGACACCAAGAGAGACGTTGATTCAAAAGTGGCCCTTTCTTGTGGCTTTGCTACTTGGTGTAATCGGCTTTTATATTGTATTGCTCATTGTTTATCGCTTAATTGCCAAAAAAGGCCTGACTGAATCCTCCATGTTCGCATTGAATTCGACACAACCTTCTTTTGCATTCATGGGAATTCCGGTTCTGGGCAGCTTGTTCGGAAGTGCGGCAGTCGCCATCCCGATTGCGATTACTGGGATCGTCGTTAATGCCATTCTTGATCCGCTTGCAAGTATTTTGGGAACGGTCGGTCAGCGCAAAACAACAGAATCCGACGGCACTAAAGGCAACTTATTTAAAGTCACTATGAAATCAGTCCTTCATGGACTCAGCGAGCCGCTTGCCTGCGTACCCTTGTTTGGTGTCGTATTGACTCTATGTGGATTCCACGCTCCGAAACTTTTGCAATCCATGTTTGATCAAATCGGCAATATTACTGCTGGTACAGCCCTATTTGCCATCGGGGTAACCATTGGTATCAAAAAGATTACGTTCAGTCCAAAAGCACTTAGCATTGCTGTGCTGAAAGCCATCGTGATGCCTATTGTTATGCTCGGTATTGCTGTCCTGATAGGACTATCCCATGAAGATGTAACCAAAGCCGTACTGCTTGTCGCTTTTCCCGGCTCGGCTGTGGCCGCTATGATTGCTACCCGTTATGAAACACTGGAAACGGAAGCTGCATCTGCATTTGTTATTAGCTCAGTCTTATCGCTCATTTCACTACCCTTACTCATTTCACTTCTTTTATAGGGACAGAAACTTAAGAACCCTCAATGCAATCCTGGTATTTATAGGTATAAAGCATACCCGTTTGCTCTCATTTATCTTATTTTTTAAATATTGTTTGAACAATAAAGTGATTTAGTAAGAATTGAGTTTGAAAAACAACATAAAATCCAGTTTTGCCGACAAGCGGCGGTCCCATCGTTTCATTCACTAGGGGCCGCCGTTCTTTTTGAATAACCTTCTACTCTCCCTTTTAATAAATACCTAACATTTAGAAAGCAAATTGTCGAAATATATATGGGGTAGGTTGTATATGAAACTAAATTGCTAATTCAAAGGAGAAGAAAACGTGAAAAACTTGAAGTGGAGAACTATGTCCTTTTTTGGTAAAAATCTATTAATCTCTTTTCTTAACATCGTATTAATAGGTGCTATTCTCATCACATCCAGCTATATACTTCAAAAGAACATTCTCACCACGCAGCTGCAAGACCAAGTTAAAGTATTGACTAAAAAATGGGCAGAAGATGTTGACAAAACAAAAGTACAACAAGCATTGAATGAAAAAGATTATAACGGCTCTGTTCAACAAGATTTACGCAAATTTCTCGATTCTATTCACACACTTTATCCTAACGTTGCCCAAGCTTACATATTCGGCACAGAGCTAAAAGAAGGAAATCAAACCTCCATTATTGGCGTTCCCACAAATTTAGTCCAAGCTTTCCAAGACTCGAAGATGAATATTGGGGATATGTACACTCTTCCAGACGAAAATGTACAAGGTGTAAATAAAATGCTTCAATCTAAAGACTCAGCGTTTAGCAGCTTTTATACTGACGATTTTGGCACATGGACGACCATTGTTTACCCAATTACAGATGAAAGCGGTAAAATCACAAGTGCGATATACTTTGACGTAGACGCGAGCTCTGTACCTAACGGACTTCATAAATTGCTTGTATATGGTGTTTCATTGCTCATTCTGTTCCTTGCGATCTTCTTAACGGTCCAATATTTACTGGTAAAACGGACCCTCTCCCCGATTCGTAGCTTGATGAAGGGCATTGAGGAAGTCAGCGAGGGGAATCTGAATGTAAAAATCAAGACAGGCGAGGACGACCTTGGCATTATCAATCAAAAATTTAATTCTATGATCAAACGCCTTAACGATACCATGGTGAAAGTACAGGATACGACGCAAGAAGTTACGGGATCTGCCCAGGAATTGTTAAGCATTAGCGAGAAAAACAGTACGAATACGAACGTCATTAACAGCAATATTCAGGAAATAACCCAGGGGCTTGAAGCTCAGGATCACGCAGCACTTGAAAGCTCCAGAGCTATGAATGAAATGTCGACAGTTATCCAAACGATTGCCGAAAGCTCCTCTTCCGTAGCCGATCAAGCTTATTCTATGGAAAAACGCTCCGTTGAAGGCAATCAGGTAGCCCAAAAGCTTTCCGCTCAAATGGACTCCATCTCCACTACAATGGAAAGTACAGCTGATTCCGTTAATGCTCTGCAGAACCGTTCTAACGAAATCAGCAATATCGTCAGCATCATTACAGGCATTGCCAGTCAAACGAATCTGCTTGCACTGAACGCTTCTATTGAAGCTGCCAGAGTCGGTGAAGAGGGCAAAGGTTTTGCAGTAGTAGCGGGAGAGGTGCGTAATTTGGCTGAACAGTCTCAAGAGTCTGCCAAACAAATTGCAGAGCTTATTGAAGAAATCCAAAAAGAAATTGAGCAGACTGTAAAAGGCATCAGCCTTGGTACAAAAGAAGTTCACATTGGGCTAGAAGTTACGAAGCAAACAGGCGAAATGTTCTCTGAAATTTTAGATGCGTCTAATAAAGTGTCGTCACAAATTCAAGAGGTATCCAGCGCAACGGAGCAGATTTCAGCCAGCACGCAGGAAATGTCAGCTACCTCTGACGAGCTGTCTTCGACAGTTAGCAAAACAGTCGACAGCAGCAAACAAATCGAGCATACCATTGGAGAACAGGCTGAGTCTATGGCTTCTATTGTCCAAGCTTCTGACAAGCTTACATTGATGTCCGGGGAGCTGGAAGAGCTCATTTCGTTCTTCAAGGTGAACCGGGAAGCCTAATTTTATAACTTCCAAGTAACTCAAGATAACAATAAAGAACCTCTAGTTTGCATAGAAGCGAACTAGAGGTTCTTTGATATACTCTTACATACTTCTTAATTTATAAACCCTTCCAAAGCTGAGGTTGGTTTACCGTCAGCCTGCCAAGCACCTTTGTTATAACCTTGATTGTAACCTGGAGTTGCAGCCGGCTCCCAATAAAATACCCCTGTACCCTTGCCGCCTCCAATGTTCCGAACCTTTGTTTTGATTGCAGAAATAAATGCCTTGGAAGCTGCAGGTTCGTTATATTCCATTCCGATTTCACTGATGACAATGCCTTTGCCGTATTTGGCAATGAGGTTATTGGCATTGGTAATCGTCTGGTCCACCTTACCCTGCCAGTCAGAAGGAGACGGATACAGAGACAGCCCGATGAGATCAAACTGAGCTCCATTATCAATCAACCCACCGATATTCCAGTTCAACACGGAACCGTTATCCCCGTTGGCTAAATGTACGATCGTTTTAGTACTGCTGCTAACCGATTTTACAGCATTATTACCTGTATTGACGAGCCAGGCATAGTTCTTCATGTTCACCGAAGCTTTGCCGTCTTCCCAGAGCATTCCATTGTTCGTCTCATTACCGATCTGCACCCAGTCCGGTGTTACCCCCTTGCTTTTCATCGTGTTCATAACATAGACCGTATGAGACCAGACTGCATCCATAAGTTGTGTAAATGTGAAATTGCGCCACGCATAAGGTTTGTTCTGTTGCCCTGGATCTGCCCAGGAATCACTATAATGTAGAGTCAGCATAACGCTCATGCCCAATTTTTTAGCTCGCTGTGCCAGTTCTGCTGCCTTTTCGGCATTCATGTATCCGCTTGCATAATCTTTCATGTCAGGGTTTACCCACACACGGATACGTACCGAGTTGATCTGATAGTCATCCCGCAAAATTTGCAGTATATCCCGACGAACACCCTTTTTATCCTTCCAAGTCATACCTTGCGCTTCCATTCCTGCTACCCAGCTTATATCTGCTCCTTTGGCGAAAGCAGGGGCGGCCGAAGCCGCACCTAACCCCACAGAGCCCAACGGATACAATAAGCTGGATAACAAGATCAACATCGCAAATACCATAATGCGGTTACCTGTTTTCATAAGTACATCCTCCATTCAAATTGTATACTCCTCATTGCCTCTGACCAATCTACCAGCTCCCTCACTCGGGAAAACGATAGAGATCACACTTTAATATCATGTTCTATTTATTGCGCTCTGTCTTTAAAACCTTAACAGCGTAGGCATCCAATTGAACGCTACCGTCTTCTATCGCATGATTTTCAAGCATATCCGCATAAGTTCGTCCATCCAACGTAATCTTTTGCGGCTCATGCGTGAAATTCAGTATAAAAATATAATCATGAACCCCATCGGTACGAATCGCCGTATTCACTCCATGAGGCAACTTCACATTGAGCGCTTTACTGATTCCTGCATCATCAATTAAACTTCTGTAAAAATGACTGTGGAATAGTCCGATGTTGCGTGATGCGATGTAATAAGCCTTTCCCTGTCCCAAACGGTTCACTGTCAAAGCCGGACGTCCTGCATAAAAGTCTGAGCCGTACACAGCCAGTACCTCTGCACCCTCCGTATGAATGAGATCACACAATTCTACAGCTTCATACTCCCCTTGCAGATCCAGCTCATTGCCTTCAACCGGCTTAATGTGATTACGATCATGATCATGCAATCCGTCAATCTCTTCCGACCAGATCCCCAGCGTCTTACGAAGCGGGCCCGGAAAGCCTCCAAGGAAGCACAAATCATGTTCATCTACGATACCAGACCAATAGGTTGCTACGAAAATACCACCGTTTTCAACAAACTTCTGTATACGCTCCCCCACACCACTGCGGACCATATACAGCATTGGAGCTACCAAAAGCTTGTATTTGGAGAAATCTGCATCCATATGAATGACATCTACAGGCACTCCCTGCTCCCACAGTGCCAAATAATGCGCTTCAGCTGTCTCCTCATATTTCACACCTTTGTTCCGCGGCCCCTGTGAATCGTTGATCCCCCAACGGTTCTCCCAGTCAAAAATGACTGCGGCCTCTGCGGGTACAGATGTACCGATAACCTCCTCCAATTTTTCCAGCGCATTACCGACATGGGTCACATCCCCGAATACCCGAGTGTGCTCATGTCCGACATGATCGACGACCGCACCGTGCAGCTTTTCACTCGAACCCCGACTTTTCCGCCACTGAAAATATTGAACGGTGTCTGACCCGTGTGCTACAGCCTGTAAAGACGATAGCAGATGCATTCCCGGCCGCTTCAGCTTGCTGACGTCTTGCCAGTTTGTCAAACTCGGCGTACTCTCCATGAGCATCCAAGGCTTGCCTCCCTTGATTGAACGAATAATATCGTGCATCATAGCCACTTTCGCAGCTTGACGGCTATCATCTCCCTCACGGTCATGCCACGTCGGGTAACTATCCCAGGATATAACATCGAGCAGATCAGCAAACTTCCAGTAGTTCAATCCTTCAAAAAACTCCATCAAATTGGTTGTGACCGGAATGGCTGGATTGGCAGCCTTGAGCGGCACAATCTCATGCTTGATAAAATCTGCGGTCTGATCGG
Source organism: Paenibacillus sp. CH40 (assembly GCF_024213605.1). Taxonomy (NCBI): domain Bacteria; kingdom Bacillati; phylum Bacillota; class Bacilli; order Caryophanales; family Paenibacillaceae; genus Paenibacillus; species Paenibacillus sp. CH40. The sequence continues at coordinate 693,904 of NZ_JANAVQ010000001.1, read as the reverse complement.
TCACAAACCGTCTCCAGTCCAAATTCATAGCATGGACCTGTGTTTCACCGTGAGGTGCCGGGGACTCAACTTGGCTCCAATCCGTAATCGTATGACTCCAAAAGGTCGTCCACCATGCGTGATTAAGCTTGTCCAGCGTACCGTATTTATCCTGGACCCAAGCGCGAAATGCCTCCTGACAATAATCACAGTGGCAATCTCCACCAAATTCATTGGAAATATGCCAGCCAATAACAGCAGGATGGTTAGCATAACGCTCGGCTAGCTTCGTATTCATGATACGTACTTTTTCCCGGTAAACAGGCGACGTAGCACAGTGATTATGGCGAAACCCATGCAGATTACGGACACGGTTAGCCTCCACACGCAGCACCTCAGGATATTTTTGTGACATCCAGGCTGGTCTTGCTCCACTAGGAGTGGCCAAAAATGCATAAATTCCGTTCTCAGCAAACGAATCCAGAATACGATCCAGCCATTCAAACGTAAATACGCCTTCCTCAGGCTCCAATGAAACCCATGAGAAAATACCGACAGACATCACGTTACATTTGGCTAGTTTCATTAGACGGATATCCTCCGCTAACACCTCAGGGTAATGCTGCCATTGCTCCGGGTTATAGTCTGCTCCATGCAGCATACGTGGAACTCGCTCACTAATGGGAGGGTACTTGATTATGTTTTGATTCGTCACTACAAATCATCTCCTTCTATGAATTCTATTACTCTTTGACGGAACCTAGCGTCATACCTTTAACAAAATACTTTTGTAAAAATGGATATACAATTAGAATAGGCGCTGCACCAATGAAAATTTGCGCTGCATTAACCGTCGTTTGAGAAAGTAATTCCATCTCTTTGGGACTCATGCTCATGGAACTCATGTCCTTCTGAATAATTACAGTTTGCAGGAACGTCGCCAGCGGATAATCCTTTGCATTGCTCAAATAGAGCAGACCGTCAAACCAGGAGTTCCAATGAAATACCATACTAAACAGCGCAATCGTAGCAATGGAAGGCATGGATATCGGTAAAAAGATACTAAACAATGTCCGAAAATGTCCTGCTCCGTCGATCAATGCGGCCTCTTCCATCTCTTTGGGAATTCCTCTAAAAAAGTTCAACATTAGGATGACCAGAAATGTGTTGACCGCTCCTGGCAAAACAAGTACCCAGAAGCTGTCCATGAGGTGGATCTTTTGAATAACCATATAGAATGGAACCAGACCACCGTTAAAAATCATGCTGAATACGAACAACCATGAATATACGTTTCGGCTACGGAACACAGATGTTTCCTTTGAAAGTGGATAAGCAGCTAAAAAGGTAATAAGCAGTGTTAAGCCGGTTCCCAATACAGTCCGACAGACAGAAATCCAGATGGAGTGCAGAAAAATCGGGTTATTCATCGTCTTCTTATAGGCTTCTAATGAAAATTGTACCGGCCACAGTCCAACCAGATTGGCATCTGCAGCTGATTTAGCACTAAATGATACCGCTAACACATGAATCAGCGGAACGATACACATGATGGACAAAATCACAAGCAAGCAAATATTAAACACATTAAAGATGCGGTATGGCGTTGTTTTATGATACATGACTCTCCCTCTTTCAGCCTCGTGGAATCAAAATATGCGGTAACCTGCCCATTTGTAAGCAAGTCGATAAGATATCAGAATGAGAATCATACTAATAACGGATTTGAACAAGCCGATAGCAGTAGCAAAGCCCATTTCCCCATTGATTAACGCTGTCCGGTAGACGAATGTATCAATAATATCGCCTTTTTGGTAAACCAGCGGATTATAAAGGTTGAAAATCTGGTCAAAACCGGCGTTCAGAACATTGCCAAGTGCAAGCGTTCCAACAACGACTACCATCGGAATTAACGAAGGTACAGTGATGTGTAACGTCTGTCTCCAGCGGCTTGCTCCATCCATTTCAGAAGCCTCATACAACGAAGGATTAATACCCGCCAGTGCAGCAAGAAATACGATGGTGTTGTAGCCGAACTCCTTCCATATATCCGATACAATGACAGTAAACCGAAACCAGTTATTATCTCCTAGAAAAAAGATAGGCTGAATCCCGAAACTACCGAGAATACGGTTCATAAATCCATCTGTAGCCAACAGGTCAATCAGAATTCCGCCCAAGATGACCCACGACAGAAAGTGTGGCAGATAAACCAGTGTTTGAATGGATCGCTGAAGTCCAACCTTGCGAATTTCATTCAGCAGTATAGCAAAAACAAACGGAACCACCAGATTGAAAAACATCTTTAACACAGCAATAATTAGCGTATTCCAGACGACTTGAAGACTGTCCTCCCGTTGAAACAAAAAACGGAAGTTATCCAGTCCAACCCACTCGGAACCCGTTATGCCTAGCCAAGGTTTGTAATTTTGAAAGGCCATCACGATGCCGCCCATCGGAATGTAGCTGAATACAATTAAGAAAATGATGGCTGGCAGCAGCATGATATGAAATGGCCACGTACGTTGCAGACTTCTCATTGCAGTTCCTCCTGTAACTCTCTTGGTATACTTCAATTATAAAAGCGTTTTCTCTGTCCCAACAGTTCAAAAAACCAACATACATGGCACAAAAGCAATCATTTTTTTAAGCTCGCCAAACGAATAAAACTTTTTTTCAAATACAACATGATAGCGCATTCATTTTCACTCGATACGGGTGAAGCTGTAGTAAAAAGGCTGCCCACCTCGGGACAGCCTTCCTACTCTGTTACAACATCATTGGCTTTTACTTTTCGACGCTTTTATACCATTCGTTTACTTCATTTGTAATTTGTTCGCCACCAGCTGTTTTCCACGTCTGCACAAAGGTATCAAAAGCAGAGATCGGCTGCTTGCCATAAATAATTTCATTGAAGGTCTGACTTTCAATCTTATCCAGATAGTCCTTTTTAGCCTTCATAGTTGGCGTAGTAGGGCCCGTGAACTGATCTTTCATGGAGATATCCTTCTGTTCCATAAGCACTTTGGCAGCTGCGGGAGTATCTTTCCCGTAGTTCACCATTACATCTTTCTCCAGACGGGTCTTCGGTTCTGCGCCGTTAGCCAAACTTAACAAAGCCTTCATTTGGGCATCAGGTATACGCGCACCATCACGAACCAGCAAATAACGAATAGAGTTTACATAACCGCCTGGTATTTTATCGATAGACATTAGCTTTCCGCCCGCATCTAAATCATAATCGTAGCCCTTAAACAGCCCATTCGACAAATCGCCGTCCGGTTTGGCATTAGCATAATGGTCAAACAAATAATTTTGATAAGTGAAAAAAGCTTCAGGATGCTGCATTTGTTTGTTGATTAATACAACACCATTGGTATATTGCGTTCCGTGACGCATGGCTTTGTTGTCAGGACCCGCTGGAATCTTGATCGGCTTCCACACGGCACCCGGCGCATTTTTGACTGTATCCTGAAGCGGCCAGCCGCTCATCCAATATGGTCCAGGAATCATACCGGCTGTTCCTGCGACTGTAGGTTCTGCCGTTTTATTTTCATCCCACAATGCTGCTTCCTGAGGAATATATCCCTTTTTGAGCCACTCGCTCAGCTTTTGCAAACCCGGCTTCATGCCAGGCTGCACGGAGCCATATTCCAAACTGCCATTTGTGCCTTTGTTCCACTGCTGAGGTAGAGTGCCATATGCCCCGAAAATCCAGGATGGGTCACCCATCCAAGTGTTCATGGATGTTTTGAAACCGATGCTGAGCGGAATCACTTTGTTCGGAGCCAGTCCGTCCGGATTTTTATTTTTAAAGGCATCCATCACTTTTTCCAGATCATCCATCGTCTCAGGAGCCTTCATACCCAGCTTATCCAACCAATCTTGTCGTACCCACAATACATAATCATGGTTATAGGCGAAATCAAGCACAGGAATACCCATTTTCTTACCATCTCGGCTATACTGATTCCATACGTTTGTATCCTGATTCATCGCCTGCTTCCAGGAATCCGAAGCGTACTTGTCAAACAACGGACCCACCTCTGCAAACATACCAGAATCGATCATGTCTTGTGCCAGTTGTTCATTCTCCGTCCCCAGTACAACGACGTCCGGCATCTCCTGACCGGAGGACATAGCCAAACGCAGTTTCGTAGCAAATGCGCCATTCGTATCCGTGACGGACCAGAGTGATTTGATATTAATACCAAATTTCTCTTTAGCCCATTTGGTCGCAATGTTATTTTCGATAGATTCACCATTTTTAAATTTTAAGGCGGGATCTACACCCCATACCGTGGAAATTGTGACTTCTGGATTGTATTTTTCTTTGTATACGTTTTCAGTTTTAGCTGTGCTGTCCGCATTTCCATCATTCCCCGTACCTGAGCAGCCCACAAGGCCCACTCCTAATACCATAGTTGCGGCGAGCAACGACAACAGCTTTTTCTTCGAATGAACTCGCATATTGTTCCCCCTCTAAAAATCATTTTCTACTCTTTTATTATAAGAGGGCTTTTCTTCACAGCCTATGTCACAAAATAAATATTTCTGCACCTTTCCCAACTGATCTTTGCCGGTTTCGTCCTTACTGGTCCCGAAATTCATGCGGAGTCATTCCGTAATGCTTTTTGAACATCTTACTGAAATATTGGGGATTCTGGTAGCCTAGTTCCGTCGTAATTTCGTATATTTTTTTGTTGGAATACTTGAGCAAATAAAGAGCCCGCTCCATTCTCATTCGGATAATATAGTCACCCAGACCTTCTCCGGTTTCAGCTTTATAAATTTTAGACAGATAGACTGGATGAAGATAAACCTGATCAGCAATCGTCTTAACAGACAGCTCCTGGCCTCTATCCTGGGAGATGAGCTCCTGAACCTGCTTGACCACATAGCTTTTAGCGCTTTGCTCGCTTGCGGACCATTCAGATTTAAGTTTGTTCATCATGGAAAATATCCACTCTTTGAGGTGGGGGAACGAATGAACCATTTTCTGCGCATGTAACGGATCGAAGCCTACTTGATCCATCTGCGTAATGAAACGTCCTTGTTTGTGCGCTGTATACATAAAGGCGCTCGTCACCGAAATAAACAGCTCATATAAATGCTCGCGTGTATATCCCACCTCTTCCATTTTTCCAAATACACGGCTCACTTTCGCTTCGGCCTCGTCCCATTGCCTGGATTCAAGCAGATGAGTAAGCGTTGGGTGCATATAAAGCCCCTCCAGTGACTTAACTGAGCTGTGTGGCTGTTCTGTCTGTTCTTCTATGAATAGCAGTGTATCCGTCTCCTCCTGATGGTTCCAGTATAAGGATCTAATCGCTGTCTGATATAGCTTAGGTAGCTCCTCTGGAAACTTAAACCATCCGGTCAATGCAACGTAAATTTCCCCTTTCAAGTAATTGCTCACATTTTTTCGAAAGGTCTCAATCGCCGCACTCAAAAAACGATTCTGCTCATCCGCGCTCCGTTCAGGGAATGAATTCCAATTTCCTTCTATTAATACAATTAAGCAGTCATGCGGCGCTTTGCAATGCCAAACGTGAAAATCAGGTGCGAACACTTCTTCGGCAATATTTCCAATCGCATACTCAATTAAGGAGACTGAATGATAGTCCATATCAGAAAAATGCTTTCCTAGCTGAATAAGCAGCATACTGGCAGGATGTCCCGTGCGTAGCTTGATTTCGTACTCGGACATTTTGCTCTCTATTTTGGGTACTGGTAAATCACGCCCGAGTAGCAAATCATGCATCAAATGGGTCCGCAGTACACCAAAATCGTTTCTGCGGCTATATTGTAATTGATGAACCTTGTCAAATGCTTCCCATTCTTCCTTTAGCGAATCCATGGCGGCTGACACACATTTGATAAACTCTTCATCATCCACCGGCTTTAAAATGTAATCAAAAGCCTTAAGCTGAAGCGCTTTTTTAGCATATTCAAAATCGGCATAGCCTGTCAGTAACAAACTTCGGATATGTGGCCATCGTTCGTTTACCTCAACAATCAACTCCAGTCCCGTCATGCCAGGCATACGAATATCCGTAACCAGAATATCAATATCGTACGCTTCTAGCACATCCACCGCTGCTAATGCGGAAGCCGCTTGATGAATCCTCTCGATGCCTAGCGTCTCCCACGGAATGGTAGCTGCCAGACTTTCTGTTACATAACTCTCATCATCTACTAGTAATATCTGAACCATCTGTTCCCTCCGTTTTAACTATATTCGAATCTGGCGAAGGCCCAATTAAACCATTCGCATGCTCTCCTTCTGTTGAGAGCGACCATTTTAAAACTGCACGCAATCCTCCCAATGGAGACAAAGAGAATTCCAGTCCTGCATCTTCTCCAAAATGTAATCGCATACGTTGATGCACATTCCACAAACCGTATCCACGATCCTCTTCCACAGGCTTGTCAAGCGTTGATGTTAGGGCAGTTATAGCCTCTCTACTCAAACCGAGTCCGTTATCATCCACAATCAGGTACATATACGAGCCAACACGCTCGGTTAAAATATGAATTACACCATCTTCCGCTTGAGGCTCTATCCCATGCAGCACCGCATTTTCCACCAGTGGCTGCACTACAAGCGGCGGAATCAGCAGACTGCTAGCCTGTGAAGAAACATGAATTAAGAACGTTAGCCTTGGCATACGCATCTGCTGTATGTTCAAATAATATTGAACAAATTCGACTTCCTCTGACAATGGAACCAAATCCCGCTCCTGTCTGGTTGTATATCGATAATACCTGGATAAATTATGAGCCATGGCCACGACCGCCTCATGATTGCGCAGCTTCGCCATACTTGTAATAAACGAAAAACAATTATAAAAAAAATGCGGATTGATTTGTGACTGTAGCTGCTTTAGTCGCGCTTCCTTGACATGTAGCTGCTCAACATACACCTTCTCAAACAGCTCCTGAATCTGTTCGACCATCAGATTAAATTGACTAGACAGGAAAGCAAACTCGTGACTCCCCCTTAGACTTAATCGAACAGCATAGTCTCCAACCTTTAGTCTCCGAAATGCCCGTACAAGCTGAAGAATCGGCACTTGTACCTGTGAATGAAGCAAGTAAGCGCCAATCAAGCCTACCAGCAGCGAGCCAACAACAGTTATATAAAACAGTCGATTCGATGAGTAAATCGGAGACATCATATCGGACAAAGGCATGTAATCAATCAAATACCACCCCGTCGTTTGCGAAAGAACGGCATGAACCAGGTAGCTTTCTTCTCCAATTTTCACAGTCAGATTGTCAACTTCATGGAGCCCCATTTTTTCTAATTTTGAAATCAGCTGTCCAGACAGCTCTTCATTGGCAGTACGATTATAGATCGCTCCTACGCCTTTTTTATAATAAAAAGGCTCCTTTCGGCCATCACCTTTGAAGCGGTCAAGCATATCCTCAATATTACTGCTGTCAAATTCAACTTTAATAATCGTGTTAGCGGTTTCTGGATTACCAAGCGAAGAAAACGGGGATAATGTATACAATGAAAATATAAATTGGTCTTTCCCGTATGATCTTTTTTTGGATACCTGCCAGCCGTCTTTTATCAGCTGATTTAGTTTTTTCTGGTCATATAAACCTGCTCCATTCTCCGATACAACCCGTCCAAGCGAAGGAGAATAGATACTCAGCCCGGTTCTCCAATTAGAAGAGCTTTCCTGAAGCCCAAGCTTGGTTTGAATCCGTTTGACAAGGTTAATTCCATCCAGATTGAGAACCTTGTCCTTCAAAAAAATCGCTTGAAAACTGGCTACATCGGGATCATGAATCAGCAGATGCGGCCAGGAGGAAATCATTTCAATATTCGTATTCACCTGGTTTTGAAAAAAAGTCAGCTGATTATAATTAGATTGATTCAGCTCCTCACGTAATACACCTGTCGTTGTCTGATTAGAATAGACATACAGGATCAGCACAGGTATAAGCAATACGATAACGATGGAGACGATTTTAGTATAAAAATTAAATTTAAACATGAGTTCTACACATCCTCTGCACAAAAAACAGGCATACTTAAATGGTATGCCAGAGCCCTGACCTTCGTTGCCGTCAGTACATACTATACATTATCAATGGTTGGCGGTGATAATATGTTTGATGCTAAGCAAATGGAATGGTTTGACCAACTATCCGCTGAAGACTTGGCCATTTTAGGTGCCGGCTTCAATACACTAGGTGATTTTTTTGATTTTCTGGCGTTGATTAAGGCCAGACAGGAAACAGCCCAAGGTAATAAAAAGTAATAGCACTATTTCACAACAAATTTCACACGAGTTCCATCCTCATACTCATCCAATTGGTGACTGACCCATGATCCTGCCCCACGATTATCCTTAGGGGCTATGTATTTGATATTTGCACCTTTGCCACCTTCTGAGCACATAGCCATCGGCCATTCGTCACGATCGTATCCTTTACGAGTGGGAACACCTGCAAGCGAATGCTTGCGATTTTGCTCGGCTCCTTCACGGTCAATTGTGCATACCGGTGATTTTCCCGCCTGAATGGCTTCCTTAATATGCTGCGCCGTTTCAGGGTAACGACCTGACGGGAATTGCAGCGTAACCTGAGCCGATGAAGGCGGGTTCTCTCCTGTCATTTTCGTAAGAAGATTGCCTCCTTCAAACCAGTACGCGCCCAAAGCTAGCAGCACTAAAGCTATAAAACTTAGCAATTTTTTCTTCAATTTCCCTCTTCCCTTCAAGCTATTCCAGTAGATACCTTCAACTAAGGTAATCCCCGGATTTTATTTTTTGTAACCCCTTACTGACTATAAAAAAAGGTTGAATATTCGACGACAAATAGTATAGAGAGGAGGTTGTACGAATGAACGATGAGATCAAACTGGCCGTGAGCCAAATGCAAGCCGTTGTAGTCCGGTTACTGAATGGAAGTACCTTAATTGGCTGGCCTAAGCTCCTATCTGACCAAGAAACTCAGCAATTCAAGCTCTACGATGACGAACACGTATATACGATTTCCGTTAATGACGTGGATACGGTCGCAAGAGTTATTGTATAAGATACAGGGGGCGGCTTAATGAGACATCCAGTGGACAAGCCCGAACAAAGCACACCACAGGAGAAGACTAATCAGAATCCCCCAAAATAAACCTTTAAAAAGCTTCATACCTTACTGACAACCTTTCCGACTGGGCTTTTTCCCCATTATAACATGTCAGAAAGACAGCTGTCGCAGCTTGCTCTTATATCATCTTCGTATCATATATATTAAATTTTAAAATCACGACACAAAGGAAAGAACGAAATAATTCCGGAAATTATGCCTGATCACCAGCGAAAATGCAATCATGACATAATAAAAGTCACATTTTAATCAAAATTTAATGAAAGTTTTCCGAAAATGATGTATAATTATTGACATAACAAAACGCACGAGGTGATCATCATGGCATTATTAAACAAAGTTCATGAATTAAAATTGCAACTGCCTAACGAGCATCATAGCATTTCCCAATACGTGGAGCATGCATTGCATTCGATTGACAGTTTTGTGGAGCAACATCGTCAATTTGTAGCCGCTCAGGCTCTATATGGTGAAAAAATCAATGGTACAGAAGAAAGACTGTTCCGAGACACAATTTCTGAGATTAAAGCCCAACTGGTAGCTACTTTGGAAAAGACAGTTGAAGACTTCGCACACAAAGGCGATAAGCACTGGAAAAATCATTATCAGGACGGCGTAGAATAAGCTGAAAATAACCCCCGGTCTTTGGACCGGGGGTTATTTTGTATAAGTGGATGTGGCAATATGCGTAGACTATTTTAACACTCTGGCCGATGTCGCTACAGTCTTACCACCATAAACTACTTTGATACTGGAACTTCCGGTATCAATCGCCTTCACCTGACCGCCAGTAACCTGTACGATCGACGGTTTGGAAGATGTCCATACCGCTGAGCTTGTCACATTAGTAGTTGCACCTGAATCATAAACTGCATTCACACTAAGTACTTGAGAGGAGCCTTTAGGCAGCTTCAGGTTTTTATTGCTCAATACCAGTTTGAGCAGCTTAGGTGTGACCTTGATCTCAACGTTAAACGACTTATCCTGATATGTGCCCGTAATCGTTGCGTTTCCAATTCCAACGGCTTTAATGGAAGAGCCTTTTACGATCGCTACGGAAGCATTCGATGTTGTCCATTTCACTTTACTGCTCAGCGTAGCTTTTTTACCATCCGTATATATGCCGATGACTTTGATGGACTTACTTCCTTTCAAATTCATATCAGCACTCGAAAAGCTTGGTGTCAATGTAGAAATGGCTCCTTCCACAATGACAGGTACTTTCACATATTTGTTCATATACATAGCCTTGATTCCAGAGTTACCGCCATTCACCGCTTTTACTTTACCATTTGCTACTGTAACTGCGGCTGTTGTACCTACCCAGTTTACCTGATTGGTAACATCAAGGATTCCGCCACCAGCCATGTGTGCTTTTACTGTCGGAATACTTGCTTCTTGGCCTGCAACCAATACGTATTTTTTCTCTGAAGCGGTTAGTTTAAGTACTTTGTATTGCACAGTCACTGGAATATCTAGTTTGAGTGCACCTACCGTTGCTGTCAATGTTGCACTGCCTGGGTTCACTGCAACTAGCTTACCATTTGCTATTTTAACTGCACTTTCACTGCTTAAACTCCATTTTACATCGGATTGAACTGCTTTTTTTGCTCCATTGACCAAATAAGCAGATATACTCGGGAGAGAAGTTTTGCCTCCTGTTTCGAGGGTCAGACTGGCTTTGCTCGAAACCAGTTTTTCAACCGTTGGAAGTACATTAATCTTCAGAGTCTTGCTCAAACCGTGATAGGACGCTGTAATCGTCGAATTACCTGCATCCATTGGTGTGATTTTACCTTGCTCGACTGTGGCAACCAGCGGATTGGAGGAAGTCCATTCTGCCGTGTTTGTTACATCTGTTTTGCCGCCAGTCAGGTTGACATCGGTTGCACTAACCTGAATTGGGGAGCTACCCAGAAAGACCGATTTGGCCCCAGTTGCACTCAATACTAACGCCTGAGAAGAAGAACGCACATACACAATCGTTTGTGCTTTAAGTTCATCTTTGCTTGCTTTAATGTAAGTCACGCCTTTGGCAAGTGGACGAACCAGACCATCTTCAACGGTAGCAACAGCCGCATTCGAAGAAGTCCATTCGACACCGGATACATTTTCCGTCCCACCTCCAGTAAGTACACCTTGAGCAGTCAATTGCTTTGATTCTCCGCCAATCGTCAAATTAATGGGACTAGACGGATTTAATTGCAGCTTGCTGTAAGGCGATTTTACTGTAATCGTTGTACTTACCGTTTGCTGCTCATATGTGGCAACAATCTTAATCTGCCCTTTTGACACAGGAGTAATGAGCCCCTTATCAACCTTTAAAATGCTTGAATCCCCAGAGATCCATTCTGCCTTTTGGGTAACATCTTCTTTGCCCTTTTCAGTCAATGACCACACTTTTAATTGAGCGGGGCTTCCACCCAGATTCAATGTAGTCGGATTTTGACTGTCCCACTGTACCGTGGAGGTCGTGCTCTCCTCAGCCCGGATCAAATCCGCTGGACATGCTGCAAATACAAACATCAGCAAAGCAAGTAAGAAGGTACTCCGTTTGCTCATACGTTTCATACGCTCCATTCGTTTCTCTCCCTTAGTTTCATCTCTATAAAATAGGATATAATTAACAATCCCATTACTTTTATCGGTTAGCAGCTTACTAAATTGAACCCTTCATCAAAAAAAGGTGAATAATTACAGTTAAAGTTCTCCACGCAGTGACCTTACCACAAACAAATGCTCTTCTTTAGATAAGGTTTGTCCATCTTCAAGGATTACATTGTGTGCCGAGTGACTAACTAACTTTACATTATAAGCAATCAGCTGATCTTCTCTCCAAATCGTCACCGCCGACTGAAAATGAATGGCATTATCAAACTGTAACGGAACACTCATTACATAACCGATAGCGTTGAGCTTCGCCGGATGGCGGCTTCTACGCTCACGCCCCGGAGGAAGCATGGTAATATACGTAATATTTTCAAAAGGAATAGCCAGCATTTTCGGGCCTAAAATAACGCACTTTCGTATATCATCCCATTTTTCAAGCGTGCCGCGCACCTTCTGGGTATGATCGTTGTTGCCGTGATATAAAATGACCTGACGTCCCTTCCATTGACGCATGTCCTCACCTCCAGTGCTAGCGGTTAGGAATCTCCCACCGAATCGGCTCCATTCCATGCTCCTGTAAAAATGCATTGGTACGCGAAAAAGGCTTGCTGCCAAAAAAGCCTCTGTGAGCCGCCAATGGACTCGGATGAACGGATTTCAGCACCAAATGCTTGCTGGTATTCACGAAGCTTGCTTTTTTCTGAGCATGGCTCCCCCACAAAATAAACACTGCTGGCTGCTCGCGCTCATTAATCGCTTCAATGACCGCATCCGTGAAACGTTCCCAACCTATTCCCTGGTGAGATTGCGGTTGTCCTTCACGCACGGTTAACACGTTGTTTAGCAGCAGCACACCTTGCTCAGCCCAAGGAACGAGGTATCCCTGATTCGGAATGGGAGTACCGATATCATCGCGAAGCTCCTTATATATATTTAGTAGAGATGGCGGTGTTCGCACACCAGGTCTAACAGAAAAGCTCAAACCGTGAGCTTGTCCCTCTCCATGATATGGATCCTGTCCCAATATAACCGCTTTGGTCAGATGAAATGGCGTTAATTTAAGTGCGGAAAACAAGTCTTCTTTTGGAGGATATACCTTATGTAACTTGTACTCTCGGGCTAACGTATACCTTAATTCATTAAAGTATGGCTTTTCGACCTCTTCTCGTAGTACATCATCCCAGTCATTCCCAAACATGCCCCTGTCTCCTCTCAATATGTAGATCTGTGAAAACGGTAAGCTTTTTGATCCAAAAAAATAAGCTGAACTCCTCATCCGGAGCCAGCTTATTTATTCGTTACCTGTGTTATATGCCGAAGGACCAGGAAAATATCCTTACGGTAATCAGCTACCGCAGGTCTAAATTCGATTTCCTTATTATAACATTAACGATAATGATGTCAAGTAACTGAAAGCTTAATTCCCTCAGAAGAAAAGCTCTTTATTGCTGTATTTATGACGATTTTGTATGAGCATTCAGGTATTCCAATGCATTATATAACATAACAGCAGCTTCGGCACGTGTAATCTCTTTTTTTGGATGAAACTTTTCATTTGCATCCAAAGTATTGACCTTGTAGACTAGCGAGCGTTGAATGCTACCTTGGTAAGAAGGCTCCAGTTCGCTGTCATCCGCAATATTCGCAGGTGCGATTTTAATCATCGGAAGAGCGCCTGCTTTTTCCATGCCCTGAATCAGCATGTGGGTGAACTGTTCCTTAGTCAGAGCTTTGGCAGGATCAATATCCTTTGGAATAACCACACCATTATAATGAGCGTTGATAAAAGCTTCAGCGTACCATGCGGTATCCCTAACATGGGTGAACAGTCCACTGGCCTGTGGCGCTTTATTAAAATCAATCGCGGCCAAACTGAGCTGGAGTCCGCCGGAGATCAACTGAATGCCTTGGGCAGCGGTCACTTTAGATGACGGGAGAAACTGCGTGTCAGAGACACCTTTGAGTAGACCCTGATCTTTAAGGGATATGATTTTTTCTTTGCCGCTTACGTTGTTCAAATCCTTGAATTGACTGTCTGCCGCAGACAATTGACTTCCAAAGGAGAAGGACAAAATGGCTACGGTTGTAATGGCTGCGAATGCACTTTTTCTCATACTCATGTTAAGTTCCACCTTGTAGTTGAATTAGGCCGCTTGGCCATTAACAACTTCATTGACGTAGTATAAGCTGGAAAGGTTGCAGGCAGACGCTGTTGCTTCTTATGCTACATGCCTTCCTTTTTAATATAATACCTTCTCCAGACTGCGTGCCAACTCATCATCGGGAAGGGGCTTGCGATGCGTATTCTCTAGGTAGATATATTTCTCTGTTTCTGGCATTAAATATTGTTTGGACCACAGGAACATATCCGGACTGTCTCCCTGAAGACGAAGAAATCTCCGCACAGTGTCCGCATGAGAAATAGTGTTATCTAGATTGGTTAACCAATCTGCCCGATAGAAATGCTCCCATCTTCCAGTTCCTGCGAGCGATAAAGCTTCTTTACCCATTCGGTAGCTCCAAACGGCATGAGAAGCTTGTATAAATGCTCGTGGATAATCTTTTTCAAGGAACAGCCCATAAGCGCTACATAAGCTTGCCAGTCCACGTGAGCCACTTAGATGCAGTTCAATCTGCACAAGCAGTTGATTATACAGCCTTCGACATTCATCTTCTGACAACTGCTTCATGATTCGTAGACACCGCTCTCGCAGTTCAACCCAGTCCGGGATTACCGACTCAGCTTTTTCCTTGAACCAGCGAACCTGGTCAGGAAAAGGCCTTTCTCCAGTAGCCCAGTACAGCCGTTCATCACAGCTTTCCTTGCCTTGTAGCCAATACCCCATAATTTGCCGAGCTGGATGGTGATAGAATTCCTCCCCTGCTCGATCATCCTTGTGCGGGCCATAAACGATAGTGCAGCGGGAATAATCCCGGTATAATTGGGAAATCTCTTGAAGCTGACTACTGTACAGCCGCCCGATAAAATCAGTAAGCTGTTCTTCAGCATCCACTTCACCCTTCGTCCATAAATTTGCTACTAAATCCAGCGTATATACATGTGGCAAAATATTACCTGAATTGACCAGCAGGTACTCGTCCGCCCCTGAAGTAAACGCTGCTGTTAATTCCTCTACAATCAAGCTGGCTGAGGAGGGAAATTGGGTAAGATGGTTTGACGCTTGCAAGTCGTGGAAGGTCACATGGTAATATACTCCATTCTTGCCCCCATCCTGCGCCTCAGGCAATGCTGGTACACGATAATTAAGATTCCCATGGCGCCGAGATACCATTTTACCGTAACCATTGTCCGCCCATATTTTGATCACCCCTTCGGGTACTTCAATATGCCCCTGCTTGTATAACTCGGCAATCTCACCATACATCGCCATACAGCACACAGGATGCTCCACAAATTCACAGATCATATTGTACTGCTTGCGAACCACATACGAGATTAAATGTCCACGTTTGTCCGGCGTATTAAAGGAAGGATCATCTTCCCAAAAAGGCTTGTCACCCTGTCCGCGAAAAGATAATACCCATACAATCTTCTCTTCCTTTTGCCGTTCAATCGCTTCCTGCCACAGCTGTTCAAACAACTCGGGATGCTCTCTGTAGCTAGCTTGTTTACCCGGAAAGGCGCGCAAAAACATCTCCGCCCCCAACGGTTCAGCATGATGATGTGTGATCCATAAACCCATGTCTGCTGCAAGCTTATGATGGATACCTGTGCGTGGTAAATCGGTTCCGGGAATCACCATATTTCCACCACAGCGCAGTAACGCTTCAAAAACGGGCTGCCACACCTGCTCCGTCGGTGGATAATCATCCTTCCAGCCAATCAAGCATACCTCATCATTGACAAACCACCCCCGATACCGGATCTTGGACGGTATACTGTCAACATTCTGACTCGGCATTACTATGGTATCCCGCTTAGGCGGTAGAATCTCCGCCCAGAACCAGAACGGCTCCACACCCAGAGCGAAACGGCTGTAATGAAGCAGTCCATAAATAATTCCTAATTCATCACGGCCAATAATATGGAGTACCGTTCCCTTGCTACCAGCAACAAAACGCAGACAATAGCCCTCTGGCCAATGCGGACAGCTATCTCCTTCCTGCGCATAACGGATAATGATCGAGGGCTCTACTTCTGTTTGCAATGGCTCGCGGCCAAACACTTGCTTATGATCTCGCGCAATCATGTTCCAAGCGTGGGCAATGGGCACACTTTCATCGATTTGAAGATTGTATCCGCTTTCAGATGAAATAGTCAGAGGTTCACAGGCTTTCATTTATTGTCATCTCCTATTTTTTTCAACTATGAGGATTCTTCTTGTCTTTATTTTATAGGTTGTCAACATACATATAAAGCTGTACCAACGTAAATATATCTTTTTTTCGGTAAATCATTTGAGAGTTGAAGCTTCATTTGAGAAAGAAAAAAGTAAGGAACAGGAGAGAAATAAGAAAGACTTGACTGCTACACTAAAAATGTTCCAAAAAACAGACTGCTCTTAAAGATTCAAGCGCAGCAAAAAGGAGACTTGATATGAAATTGAAAAAACGATTTGCCTCTTTGTTCCTGTTGGCATTGATGGCATTTATCCCGGTCCAGGCATATGCTTCTGGGTCCGTTCCAACCACTCCCTCTGGAATTCCGATTTCCGAAATCGAAAACAGAACAGATCAAATTATGAAAAAATATATAGGAACAGCGATTCCTGGTGCTGCGGTTTCCATAGTAAAGGACGGAAAAATTGTTTTTTCAAAAGGTTAGGGATACGCAAACATCGAGAAACAAACACCCATGAGTACGGAAACAACCTATATGGAGGCCGGTTCCGTATCGAAATTGTTCACCTGGACGGCAGTAATGCAACTGGTTGAGCAAGGAAAGCTGGATTTGAATACGGACATCCGCACATACTTGCCTGACGGCTTTCTCAAGCCTTCTTTTGATAAGCCTATTACCCTGAAATCACTGATAAGCCACACGGCAGGTTTTGAGGAGCGCCTGGAAAAACTTCTGGTTCATGATGCTGCTGATCTTAGGCCTCTCAAGGAGCATATCGCACCCGGAAATCAGCCTCAACAGATTTATGAGCCCGGAACAGTGATTGCTTATTCCAACTATGGGACCAACCTGGCCGGTTATATTATAGAACGTGTATCCGGAATGCCTTTTGAAACCTATATTCAGAAACATATATTTGAGCCTCTGGACATGAAACATTCTTACTTTACACAACGGTATGATCTTATCCCAGAGGTTATCGAACATAAAGCAACAGGCTACTCCAAGAAGGATGGAAACTGGGTGGCAAAACCGAATGTTTTCTTTAATGATGTGCCGGCTGGTGCGTTAAACATTACTTCGGAGGACATGGCTCATTTTATGCTTGCTCATCTGAACATGGACCATTCCTTAAAATATTCGCTGTTCAACAAGAATGAAACCTTGCGAGAAATGCATGAGGCTTCGTATACCCACTATCCCGAGCTTCCGGGGAATGCCCATGGCTTTTGGGAACGGTTCGCGGGAGATTATCGTGTTATCGAGCACGGTGGAAATACAGATTCATTCTCCTCTCTGGTCTCTATCGTGCCGGATCAAAACTTTGGGATCAGTATTCTGACTAATGTGGAAAATGAAATGTCCGGGGCGAGAAGCGAACTCATTGACCTGTTTGTCGGGGGTTCCGACGCTACTCCGCAAGCGGACAGCACGTTGAAGCATAGCGGGGATGTGGCGGGAAAATACCGTTCTGCTCGCGCAGTATCATCTGGTATATTGAAGCTTATACCCGTATTATCCAATGCGGAAGAAGTGGTCACAGCCAACGGCAATGGCGGAATCACTCTGAGTATTCCATCCATGAATATTAATGTTGATTATGTAGAAACCAAACCCTATTTTTTTGAACGTGTGACTCCCGGGAGCACTCCTTATGATCATGCGGGCCTAAATATCAGCCGTCTTTTTTTCTTAACCAATGCCGATGGTAAAGTGACGCAGTTGTCATATGGAGTGATCGATGACCAATTGCCGATATCCTTCCTGCAAACATCCATTTTCAGTTATATTCTGGTTGGGGGATGTGGTATTTGGTTTGCGCTTGGGTCTATTTTCGGTATTATTGGATGGCTGCGGAAGCTCAAGGACGCAAGAAAGCAGAAGAGTACTTCGCGGCTTCCCTTGCCTGACAGTGTAACCGTAATACCCTTGCTGGGTCTGCTTGTGATCGTCAATCTCATTGCTTCAAGCATCCAATTGATAGACGACCCCTATCAGCCTATGTCCAATTTCAATTTGAATATTATCTTTTTCTGGGTACTGGGGCTTGCCTTTGTATCGGCCGCCTATCTTGCTGTAAGAAGATGCAGTGTTACCCAAACTACATTGTTAAGAAAGGCATACACCGCGACGCTGATTCTTTCGTTTCTAGCTATTTCGATTTTCCTGTATTCCTATAATTTCTACTTTTTGGTATAGCTCCACTCGATAAGCCTGCCATACCTTCCAGTGTACCGATGAAGATTGCATAGTGAACAACCCCAATCTGAACTAAATAAAAAAACTCTCCTCTGCATCTAGCAGGGAGAGTTTTTAACACACTCAATGAGATTTAAATACGTGTCGGATTCAGCCTTTGCTTTCAGTATGTTGTTGAATCTGTTTATTCTATTTCTGGCTGAGTATTTACTAGTTTTATATGAACATCTCTCAATTGTTTTTCAGTAACCTCCGAAGGTGCTCCCATTAATAGATCCTGCGCTTTGCTATTCATTGGAAAAGCAATAACCTCGCGGATATTCGATTCATTTGCAATGATCATAACAATCCTATCAATTCCAGGTGCTATACCTGCATGAGGCGGCGGCCCAAATTGAAAAGCATTAAAGAGTGCAGGAAATTTACTCTTGATGTCTCCATATGTATAACCTGCAATCTCAAAGGCTTTTACCATAATCTCCGTATCATGATTCCGGACAGCACCCGAGGACAGTTCAATCCCATTACATACAATATCATATTGGTACGCAAGGATATCAAGAGGATTCATATTCAGTAGCGCATCCATACCACCTTGTGGCATCGAAAAAGGATTATGGCTAAATCCAATTTTATGAGTATCAGGATCCAATTCAAACATAGGAAAATCAACTATCCAGCAAAATTTATATATATCCTTTTCCAGCAAATCCAGTCTTTTTCCTAATTGATTTCTGACAGCACCGGCTATTTTTTCTACATTTTTAAGTTGGTCAGCAGCAAAAAACAGTGCATATCCTGAACTAGCTTGCGTAACATGTATTAATTGGTTTTTTACCTCTTCAGAGATGAATTTTGCAATAGAGCCACTAAGAGACATATCATCATTGAACTTAATCCATGAGAGGCCTTTCGCTCCAGCTTCAACAGCAAAGTTTACTATATCGTCATAAAAGCTTCTTGGCTGTGCTCCACAACCAGGAACAGCAATAACTCTTATCGTTTTATTTTCAAATACTTTAAAATCAGTCTCTGTAAACAGCTCTGTAACATCATGGATAATTAATGGATTCCTTAAATCAGGTTTATCGCTCCCGTATTTGAGCATGGCTTCTTGATATGGAATCCTGCTAAAAGGCTTTAAGATTTTAAAATTTGTAAATTCGGAGAAAACTTCATATAGCATATTTTCAACTATATTAAAGACATCTTCCTGTGTTGCGAAAGCCATTTCCAAATCCAGCTGATAAAACTCGCCTGGTGATCTGTCTGCTCTTGCATCCTCATCTCTAAAGCACGGAGCAATTTGAAAATATTTATCAAAGCCCGAAACCATTAATAATTGTTTAAATTGTTGAGGTGCTTGAGGCAAGGCATAAAATTGACCTGGATGCACTCTACTAGGAACTAAATAGTCTCTGGCGCCTTCTGGAGATGAACTTGTCAGGATAGGTGTCTGAATCTCTAAAAAATTCAAATCGATCATCTTTCTTCTGATACTTTGAATTACTTTAGAACGAAGTATAATATTATTGTGTAGTTTTTCATTCCGCAGATCCAAGAAACGATACTTTAATCTTAAATCCTCCCGAGCTTCATTTGCTAAAGTTACTTCAAAAGGTAATGGATTCACTACCTTCCCTAAAACTTTTATCTCATTGGCAGCTAACTCAATATGCCCGGTTTTCATAGTGGGACTAATCGTATTTTCAGATCTGTTACATACAGTACCTGTAACAGAAATGGTTGACTCCCTGCTGATCTTTGATACAAAATCTTTCAATTCGTTATTATCAGAAACAACAACCTGCGTTACTCCATAATGGTCCCTAAGGTCAATAAAAATAACCCCGCCATGGTCACGCATATTTTTTATCCATCCTGCGATTCTCACTACTTCGCCGACATGTTTTTGATCCAGTTCTCCACAGTTATGAGTCCTATAACTATGCATGAAAAACCTCACTTTCTTTTATCCCCTATTATCTTAGTAATTTCTATTTTTCTCCATACTTATACTCACATTATCGTTAAAGCTTTATACCTTTCATTCAGGTATTCCGCAGTTTCAACCATTATTTTTTGTCCTATTTCATCAACATGCCTGTTCTTCCAATTCTCAAAGACTGTTCCCTTGACCCATTGGTTAAAAGCGCCAAGGGCTGGTCCGCAGTGTACTTGATAATCAACCTTACTGTGTTTGTCTCCATTCATTGCAAGTCGTGTAGAATAAGTAAAGTACCATCTAAATATCAACGCCATCTTACGTTTAGGAATCCTTTCAGCTTTTTCAATGATCTCAGCCGGGTAATAAGCTTTAATATCTTCATATACTTGTTCAATACTCTTCTTAAAATACTTTTCTTCAATATATTTTTTGGTTCCGCTATCAATTTCATCTATGGAGTTATAATTACGGTAAAGATCATATAATTTATTCGCCCTGGCCGGGAAAAAAACTCCTTTTTTCATAACCTGAATTTTCGCTCCTATTTCAAACATATCCCCTGCGGGAGCGTAGTCTGTATCCTGTATATTTAACTGCTGGAGCAAATCTTTTACATCATCACTTGTCCCTGCTTCAACCGTACATTGGTTGATTGATCCTGTCATGATAAAATCCGCACCCAGTATAAACGCTGCCGCAGCTGCTTGTGGAGTCCCTATCCCCCCGGCTGCCCCTACCCTTATACTTTTATTGTATTTATACTTAAGTAACGCTTCATCCCTCATTTTAAGCATTAACGGAACCAGTACATATGCAACCGCATGATCCGTATGCCCGCCTGAATCAGCCTCGACGCACAGATCGTCTACCATAGGAATTTCCATCGCCATCCGGGCCTCATCCCGGCTTATCCTATTTTCCTCTAGCAGTTTATTTACGATATTCTGAGGCGCAGGACTCAAGAATGCCTCCACAACCTCGGGTCTTGATACTTTCGCTATAATCCTGTTCTGCGGTGTTACGATCCCCTTTTCATCTCGTTTTAAACCTTTCAATCTGTACCTTACCAAAGAAGGCGTTATACTCATAAACGCAGAGGCTTCAATAGTTCTAACACCGTATTTTATGTATAAATCAACGATGTTATTTTCTATTTCCAGGTGATCGGGAACATGAATAAGATTCATTCCATAGGCTTCGCCTTGGTTCAATTCTTTCTGAATATACTTTATAGCTTCTTCAAGGGCCCCAATCTTGACTCCCCCTGCCCCAAAGAATCCCATCATTCCTGCCTTACCTGCCTTTACGACCATCTCTTTTGAAGATATTCCCTTATACATCGAACCCATAAGATACGCGTATTTAAGTCCATAATATTGTTTGAATTCGCTATGACCAAGAGACTCTGCCGTAAATCGTTGGCCGGATATACTATTCTTCGACTTTACTTCCTGTACCTGCTCGCTACGTTCTTCATCCTCCCTCACAATCAGCGGTTCTGCTTCTCGTTGTATTGCATTAACCAACCCTGTTATGACTTTTCCAGGTCCAACCTGGATGAATTGGGTTACATTTTTACCCATTAGATATCTTATACTTTCCGACCATTTGACCGGACTTACGATCTGGTTGATCAGCGTACTTCTTACATCTTGCTGCCTGTAGGGTCTGGCATAGATATTTGAAATGACTGGTATTTTTAATTTTGAGAATTCGAACTGTGACGCATAGGCCTCAAATCTCTGTCTGGCATCTTCCAAATACCTGGAGTGAAATGCTCCGCTTACATTTAAAATCACATAGTTTGTGGCTCCTGCATCCTCAAAAATTGGCTGCGCCCGTTCAATCATTTCCTTCGGTCCTGAGATGACAATCTGACTTGGCGAATTAAAATTGGCAACATCAATCTCCCTTAAATTATTTTTCTCGATAACTTCTCTAAATACTTCCTCCTTCAAGCCTATGACCGCTGCCATACCACCACCGGTAGCCTTGACCATCAGCTCTCCTCTTTTTTTAACCAGCTTCAAGCCCGTTTCAAAGTCAAATGCCTCTGCGGCAAATAAGGCATTGTATTCACCCAGGCTATGTCCTGCAACATAATCGGGTTTTCTTCCAGTCTCTTTTAATGTATTAAGATAACTCAAAGCGTTTACGACAAATAGCGCCGGTTGGGTAAAATCCGTTTGTCCTAGTTGATTGGCAGGATCTTCAAGACACAGTTTTTTAATAGAATAACCAAGAATAGCATCCGCTTTTGCAACCAATTCCTGAAATTCGTCAAATAGTTCTACTCCCATGCCTTTGGCTTGAGCCCCTTGTCCAGGGAACAGATATGCGATCATTTGTGTCCTCCTTTTTGCTAGTGAATGCATATTAGTCGAATATTTCAAATAGACGATCCAAATTTTTCATATCGTTTTGAAAAGGCGAAAGAATAGAACAAATACTTGCCATTTTCTTGCTACCAAAATTGTACTTCACAAAATTAGCAAGAGTGCCTGAGGGTCCAAGGTCAATATAGATAATCCCGTCCCCGTCTCCCAGACATTTTAAAGCGTTCCGAAAACGGATAGGATTTCTAGCAACATCCCAAAGAAAACGGTTGTCAAGGGATGTTGCCTTGCCTCCGTACATAGATGAGACCAAATTTATGGTCGGATTCCTTAGAGTTTTAAGCTTTAAAAACGCTGTATATTCCAAGGCTATAGGGTCCATTAAGGAAGAGTGAAAAGCAAACTGGACCGGCAGTCTTTGACAAATAATCTCATTAGCTATCAAGTAGCGTTCAATTTTTTCCAGTTCCTCACATCTGCCCGAAATGACAAAATGCGAGTCATAATTGATTGATGCTAACTCTGAGTTGGCATTCAATACGGATATTTGGTCATACAGACTGAGGTCGCCAATTACGGCCAGCATGCCACCCTTTGGACAGTAGTTTTCTACCATTTGTGCTTGCTTGACAAGGCTTTGAAGAGTATCTTCATAACTCATACAGCCAGCCACAGCAACAGATGCAAACTCACCGAGGCTGGAACCCAAAACATAATCAGGATAAATCCCCTTTTCCAGTAATACCTGTGTGAGGGCATACTCCACCATGAAAATTGCAGGGTGAGTATATAAGAGGCTATCAAACACGTCCCCCCTCCCACGGTTGTCGTCGTACAGCATTTTTAATACGGACCTGCCTGTAATATCCGTATGAATCTCATCCAGCTTGGTCATCCATTTCCGAAAAACTGAATTTAACCTATATAATTCTCTTCCCATGCCGTAGTATTGTGAGCCTTGGCCTGAAAACATAAAAATCACAGATCTGTCCATTCTAACCTCCCACAACATACTCATTAATAAAATCCTAATAAAACCATTTAAAATAAATATTTCACAGTAAATTGCGAACTAATTGCATTTGGGAAGGTGTAGGATTGCTTTCGTTAAGAACATTCTCCATATGTTGTCTTATTGCAGGTTTGAATTTCGGCTCAGTTATGATATATAGCTGCCCTTTTTTGATTCCCTCAAACATCTGATTTGCTACATCCTCTGGAAGTATTCCATTCTGGACAGCCTTACGGGCCAATTGATTAATGACTTGTCTTTCCGGGGGAAGATTTCCTAGTCCGGTCTGCTTACTCAGCTCCGTCGGTCGGTTCCGTTCCGCATCCATAATTTGGGTACGTACGAACCCAGGGCAGACAACTGAAACTCCTACATTGGAACCTATCAATCTGAGTTCTTGGTGTAGCGTTTCAGACAAGCTTAAAACGGCATGTTTTGACGCGCTATATATTCCATTACCGGGGCCGGACAATAGTCCGGCGATGGATGCTGTATTCACAATATGACATGCGGTTTTCTGTTTCAGCATAATAGGAACAAAAACTTCAGTTGCAAAGAGAATCCCCCATATGTTTACGTTTATTACCCACTGCCAATCTGCCACCGTATTTTCCCACAATAAGCAGCCCGTGCCGGCGTCCACCCCTGCATTGTTGAACAAAAGATGCACAGCTCCAAATGTCTGAACCGTTTTTTGCGCTAATGCACGTATATCAGCTTCTTTGGAAATATCCGTCACTACGGATAACGTTTCTGCGCCCATGTCTTTCAATTGTTTTTCGGCCCTTAGAAGGGCCTCCTCCTCAATGTCCGCGAGGACGACCTTCATGCCCTCATTTACACATCGGTCCGCAATAGCGCGGCCAATCCCACTGGCAGCTCCTGTAACTACGGCTATCTTATCTTTAAATTCCCTCATGATTTACCTCCAGAATAATTTGTAATTTCTATCTGATAGTGATCGGTTTCCTGTTTATGTTTAAAACTGGGTTATCGGTAGGGGAATCCTGCGGACATCTTTATCCTCATGGAGTGCCTCCCATGAAATCCTGCCCCCCTGGGTCCAATACATCGCTATATTTTCCATGTTTTTCTCCTCTAGCAGCAATTGAGAAACGGTCTCTCCTATTTTCCCTGAGAGAAGCGCACTCGTGTTTGAGTCTTCTACGCTTTCTCCTATAAATAAAGGAATAGATTCCCCTTCGGGTCCGTTGCCGCTATCAGCTATTTCGAGAAGTTCCCTAAGACCCGTGAGTAGATCCTGCCGCGTACTCGCTACGATTGCCGCCCGGCATGTCATCGCTTCGCGACCTGTCTGAAGTGTAAAGGCAATATCTTGTAAGGCATCATCGCTCTGCTGCTCCAGATATCCCAGTAATTGATTGGCAAGCGCCATCAGTCTCTCCCGGTTTATGTCCGAGAGAATCACCACTTCGGGCTGATCTGCCACTCGTAAATGAATGTTGTCTTTTTCTGAAGGGATATATTCTTCCAGAATGAAATGCACATTAGAGCCTCCCGCTCCAAAGGAGCTTACGGTTGCCCGCAACGGGAATTCCCGTTTTTCTCCCTGCATCTCAATTACAGGCCGCTCCCATTCCTGAACTTCCCGCTGCAAATAAAATGGAGTATTACTGAAATTAATATTAGGGTTAAGCTTCTCGGCCTTAATGGTAGGAACCAGTTTTCGATGCCATAATTGCAATATGACCTTGGTTAGCTGTGATATCCCCGAAGCCGCTTCTGCATGCCCAATATTGGATTTGACTGAGCCAATGGCACAAAATTGCTGCTCGGTCGTGAATTTCTGGAATGCTTTATTCAAAGCAGCAAGTTCAATAGGGTCTCCCAATGTAGACCCATTTGCGGCTGCCTCTACATAACTGATCGTCCGGGGGTCTATACCGGCTTTCAAAAAGTTTTCTTCGACTAGTTGCGCCTGCGCATTGGGGTTAGGGATTGTATATCCATTGCTATGTCCCCCATGATTGGTTGCCGTGGATTTAATAACCGCTAAAATGCAATCTCCATCCTGTACAGCCTTATGAAGCGGTTTTAAGAGTACCGCTCCAACTCCTTCCGCTGGAAGGTACCCATCCCCATCTGCAAAGCTTCTGCTATCTTCATGACTTCCAATCAACTGATTTTGACTGGATTCAATATATTTTTTGGGACTGGTTAATAGATTCCCCCCGCCAGCTACCGCTATTTGACACTCTCCCCTGATCAGGCTTTCACATGCCATATGGACAGCTACAGCTGAGGAAGAGCTCATCGTATCAATGGATATGCTCGGTCCCTGGAAATTGAAATAATGCGACATGGGGTTTGCGACTGCAACAGACCCAAATGATGTTACCCGTTGAGCAGAGTCCGGTTCGGTATCACAGGAGCAGTATTTGTGATACGTAGCGCCCACATAGACGCCAACCTTGTTCTGGTGTTTCTTCTGTAATGCCTCTCGCGTATATCCTGCACTTTCAAGCAAATTCCATATTATCCCCAGGAAGAGTTGCTCCATCGGGTCCATTAAACTGATCTCATAGGGGGTGAGATGAAAGAATGCTGGCTCTGACAGGCTTATTCGTTCCATGAAACCGCCCCACTTGCAGTAGGTTTTTCCCGCCTTGTTTCTCTCCTTGTCAAAATAAAGATCGTGCTCCCAACGATCTTTTGGAACTTCGGTAATGCAGTCCTTGCTTTCTTGGAGATTGCTCCAGAACTCCTGAAGATTTTCCGCACCTGGATATTTCCCGGACACCCCGATGACAGCAATGTCCATCGCTCCTGTTTCTTGTTTCTTCTCCTCCGGAGGCTCTACCTCGGTTGCCGAAAATTGGGGATGACGGAATATCGGAGAAGGGGCTTTTACCTGCTCCATACCAAACCATTCAATCAATTCGCCTCGATGCGATTCCAGGAAATATTCTATTAAACTCTGGATATTCGGATATTCAAAAAGTAAGGTTCTCGATAGCGGTCCGAAGTTTTTTTCCAACTCATCAGTTAATTCCATTGACTTTATGGAGTCAACACCATAGTTTTCCATATTTTTGTCCTCTTCAATGCGATGTTCCGGCAGTCCAGTGGACGAAGAGAGCAGGCGCTTTAGGTAACTTGTCATTTTTTCACGCAGTAGCTCTTTTTCCTGGCTGGACACTGCCTTATTTGTTATAGAAGTTGTGTCGGCTTTTGCACCCGCAGCTGCTGCCTGATCTATGCCAAACAAAGCGATCAATTGGTCTCGATAGGCTTCCATAAAATATTCCGTCAAACTCCGAATATCTGGATATTCAAAAAATAGAGTCCTCGACACCTGATCGAATGTTTTCTCCAGTTGGTCGGTCAACTCCATAGACTTTATAGAGTCAACCCCATAATTCTCAAAAGGTGTATCCTCTTCGATTCGATATATTGGCAGTTCGATGGACGATGAAAGCAGGGTCTTCAAGTAATGGACTGTCTTTTCACGCAGCAGGTCCTCTGCTCTGCCGGACACTTCCTTGTTTGCTGCAAAAGTTGTGTCAGCTTTCGCGCCTGCCACCGCTACCTGATCTATACCAAACAAAGCAATCAATTGGTCTCGATAGGCTTCCATAAAATATTCTGTCAAACTCCTAATATCTGGATATTCAAAAAATAGAGTCCTCGACACCTGATCGAATGTTTTCTCCAGTTGGTCGGTCAACTCCATAGACTTTATAGAGTCAACCCCATAATTCTCAAAAGGTGTATTCTCTTCGATTCGATATAGGGGCAGTTCGATGGACGTTGAAAGCAGGGTCTTCAAGTAATGGACTGTCTTTTCACGCAGCAGGTCTTCTTCTTGGCCAGACTCTGTCTTGTTTGCTGTGGAGGAAACGATGTATGCTTCAGCTTCTGATCCGAGCGCCTGATCCCGGGATGCTTTGCCGCTTTCTTCAAGCTGTCCCTCCATGATCATCATGTTGCTGATTAGCTCTACGTCTCCTTCGATCACCATGACCTGATCCGAAATACAGGCTATGCTTTGGTACAGGGCGCTCATTCCTGTCTCTGTCCTCATCGCATACATACCCACCTTCTGCATGGCCTTCTCCGTCTCCTGGTCAGGCCGCATTCCGCCATCTTTCCATAACGGCCAATTGATGGACAGCGTTTTGCCTGTACGCTCCATGGAGGATACCAAGGTATTGCGGTACCAGGCATATGCGTCCATAAAAGCATTCGCGGCAGCATAGTCAGACTGACCTGCATTACCACCCACTCCCGAACCTGACGAAAACAGGATAAAGAAGTCAAGAGCAATGTCCTTACTGGCTTGGTCCAGATTTACCAGTCCCGCAACCTTGGGCGCCAGCACTGCCCTGAATTCCAGGCTAGTCTTTTTAATAATGTAGTTATCCTGGATTATTCCAGCACTGTGCAGGATGCCGTTGATTCCGCCGTATGTCTGTTTGATATCTTCAATTAAGCCAACCACAGCTTCCTTCCGCGTGACATCCACCTGTCTGTATTCCACCCGGACGCCCAATGCCTTCAATTCCTCCAATGAGGTCTGCTTGTCCTGATCCAGTAGGGAACGTCCACTAAGAATCAAAGTCGCTTCCTTGGCCTGACGCGCAATCTCTTTAGCAAAAATAAGACCTAAACCCTTTGCTCCTCCAGTAATCAAATAAACCCCGCGGTCTTTCCATGGAATATCCGGTGTCTCTGACGGCATTTCTGCTTTACTCCAGACAGGAAGCCAACGTTTGCCTTCTGCAAACCGGATACGGCTATCCGTCGGATGTAGGCTGCTTGTCTTTAGTATTTCGATGAGCCCTTCCATTTTTTCTGTACCCTCAACTTCAATTAACTGACCATGGATCTTTGGATTTTCCTTTTGCGCAGTTTTGAGTATGCCGCACAGCCCAGCGAAGAGCAGCTTTTCATGCTGAGGCATCGTTACAATCTGCACCAGCACCTTGCCTTTGGGTTTGTCATTCAGGATACTTTTTATTTTTTCAAAAACCTGGACAGCATACATTTCGAAACGGCGATCGACCTCTTCCATACCGGATTGCAGAGTGATACATTCCATTCCTGTCAAGGAGAACTCGATATCTCCTGCAGCAATGGTATCTGTTTCGCAAAGCATTACCACATGTCGTTCGTAAATGGGAACCATCGGGTCCTCCGCAACAACCGCCTGTTCTTTCCAGAAGGGTTGGAGCATCATTGCACCAGGTGTTTTCTCACATGCGCCCACTACCTTGTAGGAGCATCCTTTTATGCGCACGCAGACTTGGCCTGCCTCATCACACAAATCAATGTCATACTTCTGCGTATTATGACCAGCCCCGCTTCCTCTGCTATACCGGATCAACGCCCACATTTCACAGGGACATTCCCGAAATATTTCGAGTCCCTCAATGGCAGTCGGCCGTATTTTCTGTAGAGGATCAATGCCTGAAGGCCGCATGATATTTTCATCATTCGAAAACAAGTATGCCGGCGGCATTTGCAAAGCAGCGTTTATTATAAAGGGATGCAAAACAAATAAGCCCTCAGTATTCCTAATACCGGAAGGCAACGATAGCTTGGCCAGCACTAACCCCTGTCCTATATGCACTTGTTCATTGGCCTGATATCCCGGACTGTAGTCGGCTCCCCTGTCCCACACTGCTTCATCGTCTATCCCAGGCGAAACATGCTGAAAGCATTCCTTCTGCAAAGCCTGCATATCCCACGTTTCCGCTTCATTTAACATCTCCAATTCGGCACTACCCTGGCTGTGTAAGACAGGGTCCCCGGCTTCTGTTAATCTGCTGTAGATTTTGAAGCCAATCGCTCCTTGATCTCCCGGAAAGAGCCCTATATGTATTTCTAACGGCTGATCTCCTATAGCGGGAGCATGTGTCCATACAATATCTTTAATAATGATGTTTGCCTGCCCCTTCTCCTGTACTGGTAACGACTGCTCAACCGCTGCCCGCACCATTTCAAGGCATGCCGCTTCTGACAGGACAAGCTTTCCGTCAATTACGGAGTTTTTCAGATAAAACTCCTGGGCGCTAAAGGTTGAACTAAATCTTTGCTCAGAAAGTACGGAGGTGTTTTGATGCAGTAATGGATGTAGATGTGCAACCGCATTGACGACAGGCTTTTCTTCATCTAAATGTATCCAATAGCGTTCTCTGGCAAAAGGATATGTGGGTAAAGGGATACGGCGGGGCTGGACATTACCATAAAGTCTGCTCCAGTCAATACGGACACCCTTGACCCACAAGTCTGAGATTCTGCCATACTTTTCCGCTAGAATCTGTAAATCAATCGTTTCATCGAGCGTTTTCTCCTCTGAGGCCATGTTCAAGCTCTCCTTGTCTCGCTTGGCCTGTCCCCGGTAAAGCTGTGCAATGCTCTGTCTTCCTCCAATAAAGCCCCGCAACTTGCTTCTAAGTTCCTCCACTGACTCAACGACCACAGCGAGGCGCTCTTCCATCGCTTCGCGTCCTGTCTGCAAGGTATAAGCCACATTCACCAGATCGTGATCGGAAAACTCATTCCGATCCATTGCAGCAACCAATTGGCTTACCTGCTCCTTCAATGCTCCATCACTTTTTGCCGACAGAACTACGACGACCGGTCTTGGAGAAGTAAAGGCATTTTGAAAGTCATCCTGTTCCACAGGGAGGTATTCCTCAAGGACGATATGGGCATTAGCCCCACCGGCCCCAAAGGAAGATATCCCGGCGATCCTCGGGTATTCCCGTTGCTCGCCGTCCTCCTCCACTATCGGACGCTCCCATTCAGAAAGCCCCTGTTGGACTACAAATGGCGTTTTGGAAAAGTTTATATTAGGGTTCAGTTTTTGGGAATGCAGGCTAGGGGCAATTTTCCGGTTTTTCATTTGCAAGATGATTTTAGCGATGCCTGCAATCCCTGCGGCCGCCTCTAAATGGCCTATGTTTGATTTTACCGAGCCAATAGCGCAAAACCCCGTGTCCTGCGTATCTTTCTTAAATGCCTGGGTAAGCCCGGTGATTTCAATAGGATCGCCGAGCTCCGTTCCAGTACCGTGGGCCTCAATATAACTGACTGCCCGGGCATTTACGCCTGCTTTATCAAAAGCCTCTCTAATCAGTTCACCCTGTGCTACCGGGTTAGGCACGGTATACCCATTTGTTTTTCCTCCATGGTTGATACGGGTTCCCCGAATAACCGCATAGATATGGTCCTTATCTGCAATGGCTCGTGATAAAGGTTTGAGCAGCACGACCCCTGCACCTTCGCCAGGGACAAATCCATTCCCGCCTTCCCCAAAGCTTTTACACCGCCCCTCAGGCGATAACATTCTCATCGTACTGAGAAAGATATAGCTTGAAGGATGAAGATATAAGTTGACTCCTCCAGCAACAGCCATCTCGCATTCACCGTTATAAATATGCTCACAGGCCTCGTGGATTGCAGTTAATGAGGAAGAGCACATGGTATCAACCGGGATACTGGGCCCCTTTAAGTTCAAGAAATAGGATATTCTGTTGGCTACCGAGCTGAAGGAGGTTCGCGGAAAGACGGGTTGTCCTTGTTCCCACAGCTTTGGCCCGTATAAATTGAACCCCGTTCCGGTAATTCCTGCAAAGACGCCAATCCGGCCATTATACTGTTCGGCGAGCTGTTCTCTGCTATATCCTGCATCCTCGAAAACCTTCCAGCATTCTTCCAGGAATATTCGCTCCTGAGGATCCATACTCATTGCTTCCCGGGGAGATATATTAAAGAAGAGAGGATCAAAATCTGCAAAATCCTCCACGAATCCTCCATATTTACTATAGCTTTTGCCCTTCTCAACCGCTTCTTTGATGTCGGAACAGTAGAAACCTTCCCTCTTCCAGCGTTCCGCAGGAATTTCTGTTATACAGTCTTTGCCCTGTTCCAGATTACTCCAGTACTCTTCCATATTTTTGGCCTGCGGATATCGTCCGCTTATACCAATAATCGCTATTTGCTCGTGTTTCACACGGTCTCTGTTATTAGCCGTGTTGCAGATACGATTGTTTTCTTCCTTTGGCAGGGGTGACAAAGAAATCTCGCTGGCAGCATGCAAGGTTGCGGAAATGGAGACGGATTTCTCTTCCGTCTTCATCGGGCTTCCGAGTCCTATCCACCGTACGCATTCCTTGTGATAATCAGCAATAAAATATTCGGCCACTGCTTCCAACGTCTGATATTCATAAAACAAGGTCATTGATATTTCTCCAAAAATCCCTTGCAGCTTTTGATTAAGCCTTGTAATCATGATGGAGTCTATGCCATAGCTCTCCAAAGGCTCGCTGACATCAATCTTGTCAATGCTCAGCTTGGTAACTTCTCCAAACAACAGTTTTAGCTGATGTAAGGTTTTTTCCAGAAGCAGTTCAAGATTCACCTCTGAAGAAGCTGACTCTTCAACATATTCTTTCTCCTGCGGTTGGGACTCCAGGAAATACTTTTGCAATCTGGATTGCTCACCTTCTATGACCAATAACTGATTTAGACCGGCGGCCAGACCGTTATATAAAGCCTGGATACCGTTTGAAGCTTGCATAGCTACCATGCCAATACTTTGCCAAGCCCTCTCCGTGTCATCGTCCACATGCATCCCTCCGTCCTTCCAGAGAGGCCAATTGACAGATAGCGTCTGCCCTTTGCGCTCCTTTGAGGATACAAGACTGTTTCGATACGCGGCATAGGCATCCATAAAGGCATTTGCGGCAGAATAGTCGGCTTGACCGGGATTGCCCATAATCCCAGCTATTGAGGAGAAGAGAATAAAGAAATCAAGATGTAGCTCCTTGGTCGCCTGATCTAAGTTCACCAGTCCGGCAACCTTTGGTGCCATTACTCCCGCGAACTCTTCCTGTGATTTATTCATGATAAAACGATCCTGTATTACTCCAGCACTATGAAGAATACCATCAAGGCCTCCATACTCTTCCCTGATCTCAAGGATCAATTTGGAGACCTCTTCCTTCCGTGCTACATCTACCTGTCTGTACTCAACGCGGGCCCCCAGCGCCTTCAATTTCTCCAATATGGCCTGCTTGCCTTCGTCCAGATTTGAGCGGCCTACAAGAACTAGCGTGGCTTCCCTGACTCGCTGGGCGATATCCTCCGCAAAAATAAGTCCTAAACCTCCTGCACCGCCTGTAATCAAATAAGTCCCCCGATCCTTCCAGGGCACTCTTCCCGTTGGCTCGGTGGGTTTCATCTCGTTCCAGCCGAGAACTAGACGTTTGCCATCCTCATACCGTATCCTTCTATCCTTTGGATATTGACTGTTCTCTTTTAATTTCTCAATCACCTCTTCCAGACCTACAGATTCCAATTCTACGAACTGCCCTACGATTTTCGGGTTTTCTTTCTCAGCTGTCTGCAGTAATCCCAATAGTCCTGCGAAAGGTTGCTGCGCGCTGTGTGCGGAAACTGCAATCTGTATTAGTACGCTACCCTTGGATTCCTCTGTGAGAACCATTTGCACTTCCGTGAGCAGCTGAAGGGCATACGCCTGAAAGCGTTCATCCATGCTGCTTTGGCTGGCATGCAGCTTGATGCAACGGGTTCCTTTCATGAGCGATTCAATGCTTCGCTCCGCGAAATGATCCAGTTCGCAAAGCACCACCAGATGCTGGCTAAATTCAGGGCGTGCTACTTTCTGAAGAGCAACTTGCTCTTTCCAGAAAGGCTCAAGCATAAGGACTCCCCTATCCGCCAAGGACCCCGCAGTCCTTGTTCCGCTTTGCGGGGCCTCATGGGAAGCCATTTGAGCTTGAAATTGGCGTATTTTTACAATGGCATCCTCTTTCTGTATCCGTCCGCTTTTTACCTCGCCTAGAATATATTGAAAAAAGTCCTTCATCTTCTATTGCCTCCCAGCACGTAGAAACTTCTCATTTACGTATACATATATTGAGGATTTCACTGGCAGCCTCATCAACAGACAGGGTATCGTTCATCATTTCATCCAAGAGTCTGCCGCACAATATATCATCAAAGTCTACATCGCTCTCACCTTGCGAAAATAATGCATAGGCTTTTACTTGATCCTTGCTTTCAGAAGTCCAGTAATGCTCTTTAGCAAAAGGGTAGGTAGGCAGGCTGATACGGTGAGGCATCTTCCCTGTGTAAAGTTTTTTCCAATCCAAATTTATCCCTTTGGCCCACAGCTCCAAAAGCTTGGTATATTTCTTTTTGGAAATCCAAAGATCGATCATTTGTTGCAAGTCTTCGTCCCCTGAAAAAATAGACAATGATTCTCTGTTGCGTTTAGCCTGTCCCCTATATAGGTTGAGCATGTTATGACGTCCATCCACAAAACTCTTTAATTTTTCCTCAAGCTCTGCGGTAGATTCCACAAGTACGGCTAAACGCTCCTCCATCGCCTCGCGTCCCACCTGAAGCGTGTAAGCAATATCCGATAGGCTTGCGGAGGATAGCTGACCCTGAAGAGCATTCAGCAGCTGCCGTCCCTTTTCCTTAAGCTGCTCCTCGCTCTTGGCTGACAATACGATCATAGCAGGTCCCTGAGAGTCAGATTCTGTTCCAGACTGTTCCTGATACTCGGGAATATACTCTTCAATCACGATATGGGCGTTTGCCCCGCCTGCACCAAAAGACGATATTCCAGCCCGTCTTGGATATTCTTTTGTGATTCCATCGGTTGTAATTACCGGTCTCTTCCATTCCTCCAGGCTTTGCTGAACGATAAAAGGGGTATTGTTGAAGTTAATTTCAGGGTTCAACTTCCTGGAATGTAAGGATGGTACTAGCTGGCTGTGCTTAAGCTGCAACAATATTTTAGTCATTCCTGCAATGCCTGCTGCACTCTCACAATGGCCTATATTGGATTTGACCGCCCCTATGGCGCAGAACTGCTTATCCTTTGTGAATTTTTCGAATGCCCTTGTCAATCCTGCAATTTCAATAGGATCTCCCAGAGCTGTACCGGTTCCGTGGGCTTCAATGTAACTAACTGTCCTTGCATCGACATCCGCACGCTGGAGCGCTTCTTCAATCAACCAGGATTGAGCTTGAGGGCTAGGTACTGTATAACCGCTGGTTTTACCTGAAGCATTAAGCATGCTCCCTTTGATAACTCCATAAATATGGTCGCCATCTGCAATGGCCTTCTCCAACGGCTTCAACACGATCGCGCCGACACCCTCTCCGTCGACGAATCCATCTGCCTGATCTCCGAATGACTTACATTCACCCGTTTTAGAAAGCATCGTCATAGCCGACAGCTTGATATAGTGGATAGGGTCTACAATCAAGTTGACTCCCCCGGCAATGGCACACTCGCTTGTACCGCTATACAGACTTTCCAAAGCCAAATGGATCGCCGTCAATGAGGAAGAGCAAGCGGTATCTAAGGACATACTCGGACCTTGGAAATCCAAATGATAGGAAACCCGGTTCGAGATGGAATTATATTGAGGTCCCAAGCCGTAATTTCCGTTCATAACGCCTGCAAATACACCGACTCTTCTACTCTCACAAAGATTGGCAGGGGTATACCCAGCATCCTCTATGCTTGCATATGCTGCTTCCAGGAAAAGTCTTTCCTGCGGATCCATTGTTTCGGCTTCTGCGGGAGAAATCTTAAAAAATAGCGGATCAAATAAATCAATGCCTTCGATAAAACCACCCGATTTCGTATAGATTGTGCCCCTTTTCCCTTTTTCTTGGTCAAAGTAGGTCTTCCAATCCCAACGGTCTTTCGGAATTTCAGTTATGCAATTTTTACCTTCTCTTAGATTGTTCCAATATTCCTCTATATTACGAGCTCCCGGATAGCGTCCTGACATCCCAACAATCGCAACATCCCTGATATTGGAGGATCGTGTCGTTGGCTTTTCCATTGTGCTGTCAGAAGGCTTAAGGAAACGCCCTCCCCGGTCAAACCTCATTGGGACAGTAGCGAGTAATTGCGAAGCAGGGCCCTCTTCAACTCTGGAAGTCTCTTCGGTCAACTCCTGTTCCTTCATTCCTACCAGCTTCTTCAACGAGTCCTTTTGCGTTTGAAGAAGGTATGCTACTAGATCATCTATGGTGTTGTACTCAAAAAACAGCGTGCTGGCAAAATCCTCGATGACTTCACGCAAAACATTTGTGATTTGCACTACCAATATCGAGTCAATTCCATACTCTTCCAGGGCAACCGTTGAGTCGATACTTCCCGGTTCCATTTTTAGCGTCTCACCAAGCAAATGTTTAAAGTACGCCGTACTTTTTTCACGCAGCACATGTTCTACCTCCGCTTGTGCTACCTCTATTTTGGGTTGAGTTTGTTGTTTCACTGATACCGTCTCTACGGTTCTTTTCTCTATCAATATTGATCTTCGTTTGTGCTGTCGCTTTTGCCGAACCAAGCCATCACTTTGGGCTGCAACAATCTGCTGGCCCCAATCATGCGCCTCTTGCGCCGGGAAGAACGCTGCATGGAAACCTTCTTTGTCCAATACGGTTTCCCATATTTGAGGGTGAAGCCCTGGGCATCCAGGAATACGCCATTCCGGATCCTCATACGCCCACCAACCATCTAGCAATCCGAAGGTAAGGTGGGTAAACACGCTACTACCTGTGATTTCATTGAGCAGGAGCAAGCCGTTGCTTTTCAAAACCGCTTTTGCATTACGTAATGCCTGACGGATGTCTTTTGCGGTATGAAGCACATTAGCGGCAATGACAATATCATATTTCCCCATCTCAATACCTTGCCCGGCAATAGGTTCTTCAATGTTAAAAATCTGATAGCTGAGATACGGATTATGCGGCCCATACTCTTTTTCCGCGTGCATCAAAAAGGCCTTGGAAATATCGGTATAGCAATATTCCTGAATGTGTTTGCGA
This sequence comes from Paenibacillus sp. CH40, assembly GCF_024213605.1. Lineage (NCBI taxonomy): Bacteria > Bacillati > Bacillota > Bacilli > Caryophanales > Paenibacillaceae > Paenibacillus > Paenibacillus sp. CH40. The sequence continues at coordinate 657,542 of NZ_JANAVQ010000001.1, read as the reverse complement.
TATGGGCGTAATTTCAGGAATAGCGTAGCACTGGTCCCTCCGGTGCCCGCGCCGATTTCCAGAATTCTGATTTCCGCAGCGGCGTCGGCCATAATCCTCTCCTGGATATAAGCGGCAGTAGTATCGGCAAGTACCTCATTAAAGTAGTCCACAACCAGATTGTTCTTATAAATTCCTTCCACTAGTTCCATTGAGGAATTGGGGAAGATGATTTCGGTCGCAGGCGATTTTCCGGTAAGCACTTCCGGTAAAGCTCGTAGCGTTGTCTCAACCAAATTGACCCTTGCTCTCATCTGCGGATATTGCAGCCAAGTACGCTTGCGCTCTTCCCATTCCTGCCAGACATCATCTCGATCCGTCAAGCTGGAGTTTCTACCTGATAGGTCGTTATCCATCTGTGCCAAAATCTCCATGCTCTCTTTCAGCCATTTGCCATATAGCTCAGGAAGTCCGAGTTTATTTTTGAACTCGTCGACAGACTGACGATCTGTCCCTGATAACCCCATGGACAAGAGCTGCTCCCGCAACAACCTGCGTAGGAGATGTTCCATCTCCCTTTCCTGGAGATCGCCCATATCGTCCCCGGCATAATTTTCGATAAAATGGCTTCTTGATTGTATTGCTGTAGCAATATTTTCCTGTATATCCCTGAGGTTCGGATCCGAATTAGGCGGGTAGAGATCAATCTCTTCTGTCGGATTAGTCCCTTCCATCTCCAGATGTCTTGTTGTTTTCATAAGCCCCATTTGGTCGATCGGTGAGGCAAGAAGCGTCTCAAGCGCCTCCATCCCCTCCTGCGGGTCAATGAGCCCAACACCTATTTGCGCCAGTCTGGAGTAGTTTTCTACCTCCTGCCGTCCATTTTCGGAGGCATTGTTTTCGCCGCTCCCCCAGTATCCCCAGTTCATGACCTTCACCGGACAACGCCATTCCTGTGAAAGACGATGCGCAAACGCGTCTTTAAAGGTACTTCCGGCAGCATAGCTACTTTGTCCCGGATTCTTTACATAGGTAATAATAGAAGAGAAGAACAATACGAAATCCAACGGCTCATTTTGGAAGACCTGAGCCATGCGTACACTGACATCAACCTTTGCTGAAAGCCCTGACCGGAGCTCTTCCTCCGTCAAATCTTCCAAGCCCTTCTCCAAAAATGAAATGGCTGAGTGGACCACTCCGTTTATGTTGGAGTACCGCTGTTTTATTTCCTCATATGCCCGCTGCAGCTCCCTTTCGTCTGCTACATCCGCCGTGATATAGCATGGAACAGGTCCCAGGCCTTCAAATCCGTCCAGTTTGGCCTGGATAGAGGCATCCTTTTGCCTTCTGCCTAGCCACACCGTCTGGGCCTGGTAGGTACAGGCCATATACTTGCTCCAAGCCTCTCCGATAGTGCCGGCGCCCCCGATGACCACATAGACGCCTCTGGCTTTGTATAGCGTCTGTCCTTTTAAACCTGAAGTCTGTTTGAATGGAATCAATTGCTGCCGATACCACTGCCCATTTCTGAAAACCCACATCCGTCCTTGCCGGTCCGAAGGTAGCGTAAATATATCGGATAGCGGCCAGTCATCATCGGATTGCAGGTCAAGGATACGGATTTTCCAGTTCGGATATTCTTTGGCCATGGTGCCTATCAGCCCATGAAGACTTGCGTGAGTCGGATTGACTGTATCGTTCTGATCCATCGGCTGAGCTTGATTGGTTATCGTTGTCCAGCCTAGCTTTTTCGTCCCGTATCCCAATAAAAGCATCGCTTTGACCATTCTAAAGAAGAGTAGGACTCCCTGCTCCTGTTCCTTGATCAAGGATTCGGCAATCACCGATTCGACGGGAGCACAGGGTGCAATCCACAGAATATGGTCAACGGCTCCATATTCTTCTATCTTTGAGGCAACTGTTTCAATGGAATCGTGCGCTTGAAGCTCCAAGAAATGCGCCCTAGGATAATACTCCCGGATGGCCTGTCTGTCTTTGACAGTACCACCTGCAATGACCAATCGGTCTGTCGATGACGGGGAAACGACATCTTTTTTTATAGCAACCGGGTCCCATTTCGGGATGAGCATTACAGATCCCTCAAGCGGATCGGCGGCACTTTCTCCTGCCGCTGCGCCTTGTGCATTTTCAATGACGACTTCTCCGTCCAGCGCCCGGGTGGATAATCCTGTTATTCTGACGCAAATAGTTCCTTCCTCATCACACAAGTCAATATTAAGCTTCTGTACCTTGTCTTCTTTCTTGCTGCCCTCGCTGTATTGAATCAACGACCACATGGTCGGGGTGCATGCCCCATAAATCTCAATCTCTTGGAGGGCAAACGGCATATGAGGCGTAGCTGGTACAGCGCTACCCGGCAGCCCTCCGTTCTCTTGGCCCATGATTAACCCGATGGATGCATGCAAGGCCGAATCCAGCAAGCTGGGGTGAAGGACCAAGCTGTACGCCATATTAGAAATGAAGGAAGGCAATGCCAGCTTGGCTAGCACCCTGCCCGGATGTGTATATACCTTCTCCACACACCTGTATGCCGGGCCATAATCCATTCCCATTTCCTCGAAGATTTCGTAACATTGCGATCCGTTAAACCTGTGTTGACCAAAATCTGCCTGTAACGCCTTAAGGTTTAGTGTTGGTTTTTGCTCTACGCAAACCTGCACCGCATCACCTTGGCTATGCACGGTATGCCCTCTTTCGCTTCCTACTTGCCCGCTATACACTTCAAAGCTTATTTTTCCGGTGTCTTCCAGGGATAGCCTGGTGTGTACAGGAACTGGCTGGTTGTCCACCACAATGGGCCGAATCCAGTTTACATTTTTCAAACGGATTCCTGTTGTGCTGTTGTCCATATCTCCTGTGGAACGTTCTACAGCCGCTCGTACCATCTCAAGATAGGCTACGCCAGGCAGAACCTTTTGGCCTTTCACAACATGATCCTTGAGGAAAAATTCCTCGCCTGTAAACGTTGAACTGAACCGCTGCTCCAGAAAGTCTGAAGTGTTCTGATGCAGTAAAGTTGTCAAAAAGGAAGATTGGGACGAAGCGGCTTCTGTTATTGCGGCGCTCTTTTCCTCATGTACGGGTATCCAATAGCTTTCCCTGGCAAAAGGATAGGTTGGCAGGCTCATCCTACAAGGCTTCACATCCCCATAAAGCTTGTTCCAATCCAAAATCAGTCCCGTAACCCAAAGTTCAGCGAGCTTTCCATACTTCCCTTTGTCCACCCATGCATCAATCATTTTAGCCATATCTTCATCGACTTCCTGAGTGACAAGCCCTCCTCTATTACGCTTTACCTGTCCTCTATACAGTTCTTCTACGCCTTCCTTTTTTTGCAGGAAGCCTTCCAATTTCCAATCAAGCTCTTGGATGGATTTTGCAATGATCGCTAGACGTTCATCCATCGCTTCCCGCCCAATTTGCAGCGTGTAGGCGATATCTGAGAGACTTGTATGCGGGTCATTCAGCTCTCTGATTGCAGACAGCAATCTTTGCACCTGCTCGTCCAGCCTTTCCTTATTTTTGGCCGACAACACGACCATGACAGGATTCAGGGATGTAGGAGCAGCTTGCTGCTGACTAGCTTCTTCTGGAATATATTCTTCGATGACCACATGAGCGTTAGAGCCCCCAGCACCAAAGGCCGACACTCCTGCTGCCCTTGGGTATTCTCTGGTTTCACCGTTGATGGCAACTACAGGTCTTTTCCACTCTTCTAATCCCTGCTGAACTTTAAAGGGACTATCGCTGAAGTCGATATTGGGATTTAAGGTACTTGCATGTAGCGAAGGCACGATTTGTTTATATTTCAACTGCAAAAGCACCTTTGTCACCGCGGCGATACCAGCAGCGCTCTCACAATGCCCGATATTAGACTTCGCCGACCCGATTGAACAGAACTGCTTATCCCCGGTATATTTACGGAAAGCCTTTTGTAAGCCTGCAATTTCAATCGGATCTCCCAGTGGAGTTCCTGTTCCATGGGCTTCTATATAGCTGATGGTTCTGGGGTTGATTCCTGCCTCCTTAATTGCCTGACCAATCACACCGGCCTGTGCGTTGGGGTTAGGTACGGTATAGCCGTTGGTTTTCCCCCCGTGGTTCACTGCAGTTCCTTTGATAACTCCATATATGCGGTCTCCGTCTGCTATGGCTTTGGCTAATGGCTTGAGCAGCAAAGCTCCGACTCCTTCTCCCGGTACATATCCGTCTCCCTGTCCGAAGCTTTCACATCTCCCATTGCTTGATGCAAAACTTCCCTGTCCCAACAATAGGTATTTGTTTGGATGGATGGAGACGTTGACCCCTCCTGCTACTGCCAGTTCGCATTCTCCATGCTGCAGTCCATGACAGGCCATATGAATTGATGTCAGTGACGAGGAGCACATGGTATCTACAGCGATACTTGGCCCTTGAAAATTACAAAAATACGATACCCGGTTGGCAACCGCCGAGGCATTCCCGAAAAGTCCAATCATCCTCCCCTTGGCTTGTTCCTGGGCTCCATAGAGTTGATACTCATGGTACATCACTCCAACGTAAACCCCGACATTGCCTTCTATGCCGCCAAGCTCCCGCTCTGCACAAAGGCTTTCTCTCGTATAACCTGCATCCTCTATCGTTTCATAAACGCATTCCAGGAATAAGCGCTCCTGCGGGTCCATCGTTTCCGCTTCCCTTGGCGAAATATTGAAAAACAACGGGTCAAACCAGTCCACTCCATCGATGAACCCTCCCCACTTGCTGTAGGTTTTCCCAGGCTTGCCTCTGTTTTCATTAAAGTACAGACTGTGATCCCAGCGCCCCTTGGGAATCTCTGTAATGCAATCCTTTCCATCCCTTAGGTTTTCCCAGAACTCTCGGATACCTAGTGCTCCCGGATATCTTCCCGACACGCCGATAATTGCAACGTCTAATGCCTTCTTCTCCTGATGTGGCTGCGTACCTGTGGGGAGAAGCCATGGGCGCCTACGATTAGCCGATATCGAGGTCAAAGGCTCTATGGTTGCTTTTATAGGTGCTTTCGGGCCTGCATCAGGAGCCGTATTCTTCTCTGTCGCTTCTACAGCATCAATCAGCCGACCGCGATACGTTTCAAGGAAATAACCCGTCAATGACCGGAGATTTTGGTATTCAAAAAATAATGTTTTCGGTAGTGAGCCGAAAGTCTTTTCCAATTCATTGGTAAGCTGCATAACCAGTATGGAGTCAATCCCATATCTGTCCATTGGTGCATGTACATCTATACTTTCAGCGGGCAGCTTGATCACGGTTGAAAGTACCGTTTTCAAATACCCCTCCGCTTTTTCCCTTAGCCATTCTTCTCCGATAAGCGATGCTACCCCGCTTTCCATTACAGATCGGCCTGAGACATCAGTTTCCGAGAGCTGGCCTAGAATTGCCGCTTTAATCCTTTGGGGATATCCTTCGATCACCATAACCTGACTTCTGCCGGAAGACAGACTTTGATACAAAGCTTTGATTCCACTCTCCGTTTGCATGGCAATCATGCCTAGGCCCTGCATCGCCCTTTCCGTTTCCAGGTCGACATGCATGCCTCCATCCTTCCACAGAGGCCAGTTTATCGACAGCGTTTGCCCCTGGCGCTGCTTTGCTGTCACCAAAGCATTTCGATAGGAGGCATAGGCATCCATAAAGCCATTAGCAGCGGAGTAGTCAACCTGTCCTACATTGCCCAGGCTTCCTGCGCCCGAAGAAAATAAGATAAAGAAATCCAGGGTCAGGTCTCTGCTGGCCTGGTCCAGATTCATCACCCCTGAGACCTTCGGAGTCAGCACTTCTCTAACCTCTTCTTTAGTCTTCTTGATGATGAAGTTGTCCCGAATCACTCCGGCTGTGTGCAAAATACCGTTAAGGCCGCCAAATTGCTCGACGATGCCATGAATTAGCCCGGTAACCGATTCGTTGTGGCCCACATCCGCCTGTTGGTACTCTATATGACCACCCAGCGCTCTCAGTTCGTTTAACAGAGCCTTTTGGTCCGCAGAAAGTGATGACCGACCCACCAATACGACGGTGGAGTTTTTCACCTTGCGCACAATGTCTCTGGCAAAAATAAGCCCCAGGCCGCCTAAGCCACCAGTAATGAGATAGATCCCACCATCTCTCCACGGCAGGTCTGTATCTTCACGTAAGGCTTCAATTTCTTGCCATATTAAAGTCTGTCGTTTGTCCCCTTGGTACCGTATCCGTTCGTTATACCGGCCACTCCGGTTCCCTTGTAGTTTCTCAATGATTCCTTCGACATCATCCTCCACATCAAGCTCAAGCAACTGACCCATGACATTCGGATTTTCTTTTTGAGCGGTTTTCAGCATTGCAAAAAGCCCGGAATAAACCTGTTGGTCCTTCCGAGCGTGGGTTGCCAGCTGTATCAAAACTTTCTGTTTGGGTATGTCTAGCAGGATACTTTGCAATTCTTCAAATATCTGAATGGTATAATCTTCAAACCGACCGTCCATATCCGCGCTGGAAGACTGTAAAACAAGGCAGCGAGTACCATCCATGCGGGCTTCAATATCCTCCCCGGTGATACCATCCACTTCACACAGGATCACAACATGCCGGATATCGTCGTTTGCATTCACCCCTGCGGTGACAGGCATCTCCTGCCAGACAGGTTCAAGCATCAGTGTACCCATATCCTCAGTGATGCTGGCTTGCCCCACATCTCCTTCCAACGCTCTGGATAAAAGTCCTTTGAGCTGCACGCAAATCTTTCCGTTCTCATCGCACAGATCAATATCCACCTTACTTAATCCATTCGACGGCTCTTCACTCCCATCGTGAGAGATCCGGGCCCACATCTCTGGAGTGCATTTTTCGGATATCTTCAGTTCCTCCAAAGCAAAGGGTAACGCAGGCTTGCCTACAGGCAAATTTTCTTCCGAACCCATTACCAAGCCGATTGTGGCCTGCAAAGTTGAATCCATCAAAGACGGATGCAGAACAAATTCAGTTTGAGTATGGAGTACAGAGGATGGTAAGGACAGCTTGGCCAGCACGTAATCCTTTCCTCGGAAGATTGCCTCAATGCCACGGTGTGCCGGTCCATAGTCTATCCCCATGGCTCTGAAAGCTTCATAGCATTGGCTTGAAGAAAGTGGTGTACGGGTACATTCTGCCCGTAAGACATTCAGGTCCAGATACTGTAGCTCGCCCGCCCTCTCCAACACAGCGACTCCCTGACTGTGTATAATGCCCTCAGCGTCGGCTCCTTCCATCCCGCTGCATATTTCAAACGCAATCTCTCCATTGTCCTGGGGATATAGACTGATGAGTACCCTCACCGGTCCGTCTGCTACAACCACAGGCCGGGCCCATACGATATTTTTTAGCCGAATATGGGTCACGCCTTCTACTACAGCCCCCACTGCCTCTTCTACAGCTGCTCGCACCATTTCGAGGTAAGCCACCCCGGGTAATGTTTGTTGACCCTTGATTCTGTGGTCTGACAGGAAAAATTCCCGGCCCGTAAAAGTAGAGCTATAACGTTGTCCGGAGAGGTCGGAAATATTCTGATGCAATAAAGGATGAATTTGGGCAGTCATAGCCAGATTTACACTGCCTTGTCCAGTGTCTGTTTCGGATAACCAATAGCGTGTCCTTTCAAAAGGATAGGTCGGCAGACTGATTCGTCTGGGCTTGATATCTCCATAAAGTGCGTCCCATTCAATGCTTGCACCATTGGCCCACAATTTGGCTACCTTATCAAGTCTTTTCTTCTCAGTCCAGGCCCGAACCAGGGTTCCGGTGTCTTCGTCCGAATCCAAGAGTTCGATTCCGCCCCCTGCATAGTTCACACGGCCGATCAGCACTTTTTCCGACGAGCTTCCGTTAATAAAAAGTTCAAGTTCATCTATCAGATTTTCTCTTGAATCCGTCAAAAACGCGAGACGCCAGTCCATAGCCTCTCTTCCCACTTGCAAGGTATAGGTCAGGTCCGTCAGATTAACGCTTTCGTGCAACTTAACAAAATTCATCATATCTGCTGCATAGGTTTTCAAGGATTGTTCACTTTTAGCGGACAGCACAAATAGTCCCGGGTTGTCTTTACCCACTGGGGGTAGATTCACCGCAGAGACTACAGGAACATATTCTTCAATAACCATATGAGCGTTAGTGCCGCTAAATCCGAAGGAACTTACGCCCGCACGCCGCGGTACTCCCGGTTCGGGCTCCCAGCTTTGTAGACCGGTGTTAATGTAGAACGGGCTATTCTCCAGAGAAATATGCTCATTTAAGGATTCGAAATGGATGGTAGGCGGCAATTGGCGGTGCTTCATGGCCAGCAGCACTTTCATCACACTGGCCACCCCGGCCGCAGTCATCATATGACCCATATTGCTTTTCAGTGACCCCAATGCGCAATAGCCCTTCTTGCTTGTATAGGATCGGAATGATTCCGTAAGTCCCTCCACCTCGATAGGATCACCCAGCTTTGTTCCTGTCCCGTGAGCCTCGACCATGGAGATGGTTTCGGGATGAATGTTAAACCGTCGATATACGTCTTTTTCCAGCGAGATTTGTGAATTTACACTTGGGGCAGTTATTCCGTTGGTTTTTCCATCCTGGTTCATTCCCCATCCCCGAATAACTCCATATATGGAGTCCTTGTCTCTGACTGCATCAGAGAGCCGTTTTAATAAAATGACCCCAACTCCTTCTCCGGGGACAAACCCGTTTGCACGGGCATCAAAGGTAAAGCACCGTCCATCCTTGGACAGCATTCCTGCCTTGCTAGTCATAACATGCATTCCCGGACCAGCCATAATCATGACTCCGCCTGCCAAAGCAAGGTCACTTGTTTCTAAAAGGAGACTGTTGCAAGCTTCAGCAATGGCCACCAGAGAGGAAGAGCACGCGGTATCAATAGCCAAAGAAGGACCTTTCAAATTTAGCAGATACGAAATCCGAGCGGATAGAATTGAAGGAGACCCTCCCATGAGAACCTGCGCATTTAACCCCTGCCCACTCATGGACCTCCCATAATCACTGGCTGCACAACCTACAAAAACACCGCATCGGCTCTCCGACAGTGAGGCTGGATTTAATCCGGCATCTTCAATGCATTTCCAGCTGCTTTCAAGAAACAGGCGCTGTTGAGGGTCCATCATCTCTGCTTCAGCAGGGGATATATTAAAGAACAATGGGTCAAATTTATCTACATCCTCTAAAACACCCATCCATTTGCTATAGGTTTTTCCCTGAGCCTTGGGATCGGTATCGTAATATTCATCGATTGACCATCGCGTTGAAGGGATTTCCGATATACAATCCCTTCCCTGAGCCAGATTGTCCCAAAATTCAGCCAAAGTCCTGGATTCGGGGAATTGCCCTGCCATACCAATAATCGCGATAGACTCCTTATGTTCCTGACCGCGCGGCATATCTGGCATAGCTTTTTTAGAATCAGCATGCTTGACCGTTTTGTGGGAATCATTGCTATTCGGCAGCTGTCCATAGGCAAATTGAATCCGTTCTTTAACCTCTTGCTGATTTACAAACGTTTTATCCTGCATTTTTATTTCTTTTTCAATAGTAGCCGCCAGCTTTTCTCTTATCGATTGAGCCATATGGTTTTTCAGCTCAATTAATGACTCCCTGGGAGACTCGGACAGTTTTCTTGCCAGCTGGATGGCGTACGGCACCACTTCATTCCTCGGTACAACTGGAAAAGGAACCCCTTTGGTTTCCAGTTCCGAACCGCTATATCTAGTACCTGTAAATAAAATTTCCTGTGCCATACTAACCCCAAATTTCTCAGGGAAAATCAGGGTCGAACCCGCTCCGGGAGTAAAGCCGTACTTCATAAAGTTAGTAGTATAGATGCTTTCCCGACTCATCACGATAAAATCGCAAAACATCCCCATGCACCAGCCAGCACCAATCCCATGTCCCTGCATAGCAGCGATGACGGGCAGCTTGCAATCCAAAGCAATCTTGTAAACATTGGTATCGCTATATTTCGCCTTTCCCTCATGGATAGCCAGCAATCCCTCTTGGGTGCCTCCTGTGGCAAAGTAGGTGTCATATCCCGTCAGAATCACAACTTTATAATTCTCGTTAGCCTGCACTGTCTCAAACGCCTGATTCAGGCCAATAATCAGTTCATCGGAAAATGTATTTTTGTGCGCCGTGTCCTTCATTTTCAACAAGACAATCCCGTGCTCAAATTCCTGCAATTCAACCACAGGCTGTACCTTTATTTGGGGGGCGCTTATCTCCTGCCCATCCTCCGGCGTGTGAAAGCTGTCCAATGGCTGCAACGTGAAAGCTAGTCCTTCTGATAATTCCTGTGGACTGGCTTCCAAAGATTCATCCGGGAGCTCGCCAATAAATTGAAGCAATTGTTTTTCAGCATCTTCATAATTTATTTCCCCTGCTTGCACCGCACGAAAAATATCTTTTGAATCCATAAACATGTCCTCCTAGCTGTATGAAATAGGACAAATACCGTGTTGGCTGTCTACGAGTGTAATTGGTTGAATAACTGATCGGCCTGTTCAAAATCCAACTCACCCTGCAGTACTTTCTGTATCAAGGCTTGCATGGGCTGCTTAGGCTTCGTCTCTGTAGAAGCCTGATTTGTATCTCCCGCCGACTTGTTCAATTCCTTTGCCAAAAATTTGGAGAATTCTTTAATGTTAGGATAATCGTACACTCTGGTTGCTGGAATAGCTGTTCCAAAGCGTTTATTCACAGCCTGCACCCACTCTACACCTATAATAGAGTCCAGCCCCATATCAATAAATTGATCGTCCCGGCCAATATCCTTTTCATTCATACTCAAGGATTTCGCAAGACTTTCTACCAGTTCCTTCTCCAATGTTTCTATCCGTACAGCCGTTGGCGCATATGTCGACCGCTTGGCCTCATCCCTGGCAGCGGGCGGCGACGAAGAAGGCTTGGCCTCAGGTCGCGGCGGGGCAGGCTTGGATTCTCCCAGCGCGGCTGACTTTTCCAGCTTATCTGCTACCATCTGGATGCTGGAAACGGAGCTCAGCAAAATGCCCTGCGGTTTTTCAGGTACTTTCGCCAAAGTCTGTCTCTGCACATTATCGTTGCTATGGTTAACTGCAGGAGGGTTGGAAACGAGTTCTTGTACCGACACATCGGCTACAGGAGATTCCGCCTCGACGTCCCGGGATTCGCCCCCACGCGCGAAGATCCAATAGCTCTCCTTGGCAAATGGATAAGTTGGCAGACTAATCCGACGAGGGCTGGTATTCTCATAAAGTCTAGTCCAATCGAAGAGCAGCCCCTTAACCCAAAGCTCCGCCAGCTTTGTATACTTACCCTTGCTTATCCAACTATCCACCATTTTTGCCATGTCTTCGTCCGCCTCAAGAACAGCTAGGATGTCTTTATTCTTCTTTGCCTGACCCCAATATAGCCCGTCAATATTCTCATCCCCCGCTAAAAAGCTCTCGAGCTTTCCTGTAAGCTCACGGGTAGACTTAACTATGACTGCTAACCGTTCTTCCATGGCTTCCCGTCCCACCTGCAGAGTAAATGCTATATCCTCCAGGCTGGTTTGCGAGTATTCCGGCTCTTTGAGTTCAGCAAGCAACCTTTGTACCTGTTCATCCAGTCGCTCTTTATTCCTCGCCGACAGCACGATCATTAAAGGATTTTGCAGTGAAATGGTAGCTTGTCTAGTCTCCTGCTCCTCAGGGATATATTCCTCAATGAGCACATGTGCGTTGGAGCCTCCGGCACCAAAGGAGGAAATACCTGCGATTCTTGGGTATTCAACCGTCTTCCCATTCATTGTGACGACGGGTCTTTTCCACTCTCCCAGCTCCTGCTGAACTATAAAAGGACTATCGCTAAAATCGATATTCGGGTTTAGTGTTTTTGAATGCAGCGAGGGCACGATTTGTCCGTATTTGAGCTGAAGGAGCACCTTTGTAACTCCGGCAATCCCTGCCGCGCTCTCACAATGCCCAATATTTGATTTTGCTGATCCGATTGCACAAAACTGCTTGTCCTCCGTATATTCCTGGAACACTTTTTGCAATCCGGCGATTTCAATGGGGTCACCTAAGGATGTCCCAGTGCCATGCGCTTCGATGTAACTGATGGTTCTGGGGTTAATTCCTGCTTTCTTAAATGCCCTTCCAATGACACTGGCCTGCGCATGGGGATTCGGAACTGAGAATCCGTTTGTCTTCCCTCCATGATTCACCGAGGTCCCCTTTACGACCCCATATATATGGTCGCCATCTGCAATAGCTTTGGCCAGTGGTTTAAGCAATACAGCTCCTACGCCTTCTCCCGGCACATATCCATCTCCGCCTTGTCCAAAGCTTTCGCACCGTCCTTTACTCGATACAAACCTCCCTTGCCCAAGCATCAGGTATTTGTTCGGATGAATGGATACATTGACGCCGCCAGCAATGGCAAGCTCACACTCGCCTTGTTGCAAGCTTTGGCAGGCCAGATGAATGGTCGTCAATGAAGAAGAGCACATGGTGTCCACAGCCATGCTCGGACCGTGGAAGTTACAGAAATAAGATACCCGGTTTGCAATGGAAGCCGGATTGCCAGGAACGGCAATCATTCTGCCCCTAGCTTGTTCCTGTGCCCCATAAAGCTGGTACTCTTCATACATGACCCCGACAAAAACACCCACATTCCTATCCTGCCCAAGGCCCCGCTCCAGTCCAAGCGCTTCCCGGGTATAGCCTGCATCCTCTATCGTTTCATAGACGCATTTCAGGAATAGACGCTCCTGAGGATCGATGATCTGTGCTTCTCTAGGAGAGATATTGAAAAACATGGGATCAAACTGATCCACACCTTTGATAAAGCCTCCCCACTTGCTGTAAGTTTTTCCAGACTGGTCCCTGTCCTCGTCAAAGTGCATACTGTGATCCCAGCGATCTTTGGGGATTTCCGTAATGCAATCCTTCCCATCGCGCAGATTGTTCCAGAATTCCCGTATATTTTCTGCATCGGGATACATGCCCGACAAACCGATAATGGCAATTTCCTCCGATCCGCCTGCTCTTTCCGGTTGCGGTTGGAAACTTGCCTGAACTGGCATGAAACGCGATTGCTTCCGACTATCAGAAAGTGACCTTACCGGGTCGTTTTCCACCGTAGAAGGCTTGAAATCTTTCGTAGCGTCCTCTGTCTCGATTCCAAGTAATTTAATCAGCTGCTTCTGGTGGACTTTGAGGAAATATTGGGTCAATTCCCGGATATTCTGGTATTCAAAAAATAAAGTTTTGGGCAGTGTTCCAAACGTTTTCTCCAACTCACGGGTTAGCTGTTTAATCATAATGGAATCAATGCCATACTTCTCCATAGGGGCATCAGTTTCAATCTGCCTTGCCGGTAGCCTGATGGATGTAGAGAGCAATTGCTTTAAATAATTTGCCGCTTTTTCGGCAAGCAGGTCTTGTCCGATGACCGAATCCATCTCGCTTTCCCTTATCATAGAGGAGGCATCTCCAGCCTGATCCAGGGACGGTTGCTGCAGGAGCGTTTCTCTTAGCTGACTGGCATGCCCTTCCAACACCATGACTTGATTCTTTTCGGAAGCCAGGCTCTGATACAAAGCCCGAATTCCTGCACCCGTCTCCATTGCAAACATCCCCATCCCTTCCATGATCTTTTCTGTTTCCCCATCAATACGCATTCCGCCTTCTTTCCAGAGCGGCCAATTGACTGAAATCGTCCGCCCCTGGCGTTGTGCTCGCTCTACCAGCGTACTGCGGTACTTGGCATAGGCGTCCATAAAGGCATTGGCAGCAGCATAGTCAGCCTGTCCTATATTCCCGAGGCTCCCTGCAACGGATGAAAAAAGGATGAAGAAGTCCAGCGGAATTTCCTTACAAGCCTGATCCAGATTCACCAATCCCGTAACCTTTGGTGCCAAAACGTTTTGCAATTCCTCCTGTGTTTTTTTAATAATGAAATTATCGCTAACCATTCCTGCGCTGTGCACAATTCCGTCCAGTTTCCCAAACTCTTCTTGGATATCCCGAATCAAATCTTCAACCGCCCTTTTATCGGCGACATCGGCTTGCCGGAATACTACTCTTGCACCTAAAGCTTCTATCTCCTCAATCCTTGCTTTGGTGTCACCACGAAGCGGGGAGCGTCCAATAAGAATTAGAGTAGTATCTCTAGCCTGTCGTGTAATTTCTTCGGCAAAAATCAAACCGAGACTTCCGGTTCCGCCGGTAATCAAATATACTCCCCTGTCTTTCCACGGAATGCTGATCGCTTCCCCGGAGGCTTTAATTTCCGTCCATACGGCAACATGCCGTCTACCCAATTGATAGCGGATATGTGGTTCTATAGAACCGCGACTGTTTTCTTGCAGGATATTTATCATACCTGCTGAATCCTGCTCCACATCCATTTCTATCAGCTGGCCAACCAGTACTGGATTCTCCAGCCATGCTGTTTTTAAGAGTCCGGAAAGTCCCGAGAATACCTGTTGGTGTTCCTGCACCGGAACGACAAGCTGAACCAATGTTTTGCCTTTGGATTGCGTTTTAAGAATATGTTGAATTGCCTCAAACACCTGTGTCGCATAAGTCCTAAACCGTGCATCAATGCTCTTCTCTTCGGATTGGAGAATGAGGCACTGCACCCCGTTCATTTGCGATTCAATAATTTCCCCGGAAATATATCCCGGTTCGCATAAAATTACCAGATGCTGTTGATAGTCAGGTGCTGTTCCTTCCAGAGCAATCGCTTGTTCTTCCCACACAGGCTCAAGCATCAAAGTCTCAGGTGCAGTCCATTCATCTGGGCCCCCTGTTCCTCCTTCAGCAACTCGTGATGAGAATCCCTTCATTCTCACACAAACATTCCCCTGCTCGTCACACAAATCGATATCTAACTTTTGCAGCGAGCCATTTTGCCTGCTGTCTTCACTATTACGGATCCAGGCCCACATCTCTGATGTACATTTGTTAAACACCACCAACTCTTCCAATGCAAATGGTAAAGCTGGCTTAATGGAAGCTTTGCGATCACCCGCACTCATAATCAAGCCTATCGTCGCCTGAAGAGCGGAATCCATCAAACTGGGGTGCATCACAAAATGTTCCATCGTATGGTAAACGGAAGAAGGCAAGGACAACTTGGCAAGCGCTTGACCAACCCCGATATATATTTTCTCAATTCCCTGGTGTCCCGGCCCATAGGACACCTGCATCGTCGCAAACGCCTCATAGCACTGACGGGATGAGAAGGAGCCCAGATTGCACTGCTCCAGCAAGGTTTCAATATCTATAGCGGGGATCTCTGCCACCGGAACAATTACTGCCCTACCTTCACTATGCACCACCAGCTCCGTGTCCGTTGTTCCAGACTTGCTGTAAATTTCATAGGCGATCTCCCCGCCATCTTGCGGATAGAGCCCAATACTGACATCCACCGACTTCTCCCCAACCACAACAGGCCGGATCCAATCCACATCTTTTAACCAAATGGACGTCCACCTGTCTTCCGGAGATCCTGCAACCTGCTCTACTGCCGCCCGCGCCATTTCAAGGTAGGCCACTCCAGGCAAGAGCTTCTGTCCCCTTATCACATGGTCAGACAGGAAAAATTCCTTCCCCGTAAAAGTGGAGCTGAACTGCAGTCCATAAATATCGGACGTATTACGCTGAAGTAAGGGATGAATGCCGACTGCTATCTCCCGTTCCAACACAACACCGCTTGCTCCCGTCCGTTTATTGATATCGGTTATACAATATCGTTCTTTGGCAAAGGGATAGGTTGGCAGACTGATACGGTTTGGTTTAGCCTCTCCGTACAACAGGGCCCAGTCAATAACGACTCCCTTTACCCAAAGGTCTGCGATTTTGCCATAGCTGCCTTCGCTAACTAACACATCAATCGCCGTGCCCGCACCCTCTCCGTCTTCACGAGCTCTATTATCTTCTCTATGGCGTTTGGCGTGTCCCACGTATAAGCCGTGGATACCATCCCGGCCTTCCACAAATCCTTTTAATTTCTCTTCTAGCTCCCGGAGAGAGCCTGCAACGAAAGCCAAACGTTCTTCCATCGCTTCGCGCCCCGACTGAAGGGTATACGCTATATCTACCAGACTGCTGTCTGTAAATGGATGCTCCCCGATTGCAGCTAGTAATAGCTGCGCCTGCTCTTGTAGTTGTCCTTCACTCTTGGCTGACAGCACCACAATAGCCGATTTTGGGGTGGTAAGGGTAATAGAATCCTGCTCCTGCTTTCCAGGAATATATTCTTCGATTACCAAATGGGCATTGGCACCCCCGAATCCAAAGGAGCTAACACCTGCTCTCCGAGGAATATTTTCCCCTAGAGTATCCCGCTGTGGCTTCCACTCCTGCGCCTCCTGAACGATATAGAACGGACTGCCTTCAAGTTTTATATAAGGATTAATTGCATCACAATGAAGGCTTTTGACCAGCTTTTTATGCTTTAACTGAAGCAGTACTTTTATGACGCCCGCAATTCCAGAAGCCAGTTCCAGATGTCCGATATTGGTCTTCACCGAGCCCAATCCACAATGGGATTCTGTAATCCCGGGTCCTTCTGTATTCTCATAAAGCTCTTTGAAAGCTGCTTTCAGTCCGTTAATTTCAATCGGATCGCCCAGCTCGGTGCCTGTCCCGTGGGCCTCAATGTAAGAGACAGTCCTTGGGTCGATTCCGGCCTTTGTATATGCATTTACCAACACATCCGCCTGAGCCCTCGGATTAGGAGCTGTCAGGGAATTGGCCCGGCCTCCGTGATTGACGGCAGTACCCCGAATCACACCGTAAATATGGTCTCCATCCTTCTCTGCATCCTTCAGCTTTTTCAGGAAAAGCATGCCGGCCCCTTCACCACGCACGTAGCCATTGGCCTTATTGGAGAAGGTTTTGCATCGACCGTCCTCACACAGCATTCCTGCTTTGTTAAAGCTGATATGGAGTTCAGGTGTGATAATCACATTAACACCGCCCGCAATCGCCATCTCGCAGCCTCCATCCTCTATGGCCCTAACGGCCCGGTGAATGGCCACCAGCGAACTGGAGCAAGCCGTTTCGACAGGCTCGCTCGGACCATGAATATTAAGGAAATAGCTCATTCGATTGGGCCCGACAGACGGTGCCATACCGCTGGAGGAATACGCCTCGACATCCACATTTCCCTGATAGATCATACCGCTGTAGCCGCTGTTCGCGGTACCTACAAAGATTCCTGTGCGGGTTCCCGATAGACTCCCTGCCTGAATGCCTGCATCTTCAATCGCCTTCCAGATATAGGTCATCAACAGACGTTGCTGCGGGTCCATGAGTGCGGCTTCCCGTGGTGAAATTCCAAAGAATAGCGGATCAAACTCATAGATCCCCTCAATAAACCCGCCCCACTTGATGTTTGTTTTATTGGCCTCCTGCTCAGGGTCACCGTAATACGTCTTCCAATCCCAGCGATCTTCGGGGATTTCAGTGATACAGTCCCTGCCTTCCTCAAGATTTTTCCAAAACTCATCCACATCCCGGGCCATGGGAAATACACCGCTCATTCCCACGATGGCAATGGGTTCAGGAGCAGCCTGAGTCAGCTGCGGGTTGGACAACACATTCCCGCCTACAAACCGGAAACGCTGCCGTCTACCGCGGGTACTGTCTTCCCTATCATCCTCCACGGCCTGCACAGCAGGCTCAGTCCGGGCATGCACGGCAAACTGCTCGCCAAGCACGGCATCATATTCGTCCACCAAATACCTGGTGAAGTCATGAATCGTTGTGTATTCAAAAAATATGTCCGGCGTCAGCTCAAGCCGGTATGAGTGATTGATGTTGTTGGTAAATTGTGTGAGCAGGATGGAATCGAAGCCATACTCACTCATTTCTACATGTGCATCAATATCTTCAAGTTTGACTTTCAGCAATTTTGACACGGCCTGTATCATAGCGGCCTGCACCTTGTCCAGCAGATCTGGTACGGCATTGCTTTCAGAGGAAGCTTCTGAAATTCCTGTCACCTTTTCAGGCTGCCTAGTCTCTGGAGTCGTGATTAAACCCATGGTTTTCTTCATTTTTGCAAGATTGCCTTCCATCACCATAACCTGATCAACGCCTGCGATCATGCCACGGTACAAGGCCTGAATGCCGGAAGAGGTTGACATGCCGCTCATGCCTGTACGCTGCCTTACCAGCTTCTCCGTCTCCTCATCAATACGCATCCCACCCTCTTTCCATAGCGGCCAATTGATGGATAGCGTTTGACCCTGTCGCTGCTTAGATGCTATCAGAGTGTTCCGGTATCCGGCATAAGCATCCATAAACGCATTAGCTGCAGAATAGTCTGCCTGTCCCTGATTACCTAATCCTCCGGCTACAGAAGAAAATAGAACAAAGAAGTCAAGCGGCAGTTTCTTGCTTGCCTGATCCAGATTCACTGTCCCTAATACTTTGGGAGCGAGAACCTCCAGCATCTCCTCGCTATTTTTTTGGAGTATGCGGTTGTCGCGAATGACTCCTGCACTGTGAATGATGCCATTGATGTTTCCGAATTCCTCCTGAATTTCCTGGATTAAATCGGTCACCGCCTGCTCCTGAGTCACATCAACCTGTCTGTATATGATTCGTGCCCCTAATGCCTCCATTTTCTTTATCTCAGCCCGTTTGCCCTCATCCAGCGCGGAACGCCCCGTTAAAATCAAGACGGCTTTATGAACTTTATCCGTAATCTCTCTGGCAAAAATGAGCCCCAATCCACCGGCACCGCCGGTAATCAGGTACACTCCGCCCTCCTTCCACGGGTTACCCGCCGCTTCCTGAGAGATGTGAACTTCGTTCCAGCAGGAAACCCACCGTGTTCCTTTCTCGTAACGAATCTGGATATCCTCGAGGCTACGGCTGTTTTCTTTTAAAATGTCTATGATTGCTCCCCAGTCCTCATCCTGTCCCAGTTCTATTAACTGACCTACCAGTTTTGAATGCTCAAGCCGGGCCGTTTTTAAAAGACCGGAAAGTCCCGAGAAAAGCTGCTGCTCCTCCTGTCCGCTTATGGCAATCTGGATCAGCACCTTACCATTGGGTTTTTCCCTGAAAATGCTTTGAATCTCTTCAACCACCTGGACGGCGTAACGCTGGAACTGTTCCGCGATTCCGTTTCGGTCGGGTTGCAGTACAATGCATTGCACGCCGTCCATCCGAGCTTCAACTTGTTCACGGGAAATCCCGTACGGCTGGCAGAGTAACACGACATGGCGATCATATGCAGGCATTTCGACCTCTAGAGCAATCCCTTGCTCTTTCCATACGGGTTCAAGCATCAAGTTACTAGAATTAGACTGAACATCTGAGGAAATCGAGTCCCTATTCAGAATTCTTGATGAATATCCTTTTATCCTGACACAGATGGCTCCGGTTTCGTCGCTCAGGTCAATATCCAGCTTCTGTGCCTTTTCCTCAGCTATACCGTCTGCATTATAACGAATCAACGCCCACATGATGGAGCTGCAATTTTTTATAATTTCAACTTCTTGAATGGCGTAAGGCAGAGAAGGTTTGATCTCGCCAGACCCCAGCGTCAAGCCTATGGTTGCCTGCAAGGCCGAATCTATCATACTTGGATGCAGGACAAATTGGCTTTGATTGTCAGAAACGGAAGACGGCAAGCATAACTTAGCCAGCACTTGACCCTCTCCCGCATACACCATCTCAATCCCTTGATGTCCAGGGCCATAATCCATTCCCATATCCCTGAAAACTCTATACAATTGTGTGGGATCGAAGTTCCGACTGCATACATTCTGCAAGTCTTTAATATTCAGTGCTGGGACCTCCGCAGCTGATCTTCGTGCAGCACTGCCGTAGCTATATATCACAATCCCTGCATCAGCTTCTTCGCTCTCCCCATATATTTCATAGGAAATCTCTTGATGATCATCCAGGAAAAGTCCGATGTGTAACTGTAGTGGCCCATGCTCTACGATAATAGGCCGTGCCCAAACCACGTTTTTAAGGCAAATTCCGGTTGGCCCGCCCTCATCAGATCCTGTTGCCTGATCCACGGCTGCCCGGACCATTTCAAGGCAAGCAGCCCCGGATAAAACTTTACGTCCATTCACCACATGATCCTTCAAGAAAAACTCCTGGCCTGTAAAAGTCGAACTGAACCGCTGTTCCGAGAAATCGGAGGTGTTTAGATGCAGTAAAGGATGGAGCCAAGCAGCAGTGACAGAAGTCATGCCTTTGCCTGCCTTGCTGTCAAGCTCAGGCGCCCAACAGCGTTCTCTTGCAAAAGGATAGGTCGGTAGACTGATCCGGTAAGGTTTGATGTCCCCATACAGCTTGTTCCAGTCAATAGTTAGTCCCTTTACCCACAACTCCGCTATTTTTTTTAGTTTTCTCTTCTTGATCCAGTTTTCAAGCAACGATTTGGCATCTTCATCCGCCTCAAACATCACAATCCCGTCTTTGCTCTTTTTCACCTGAGCCGTTAGGACGCCAGCAAGCGGATCATGATTCACAAATCCTTCGAGCGTTTTTAGCATTGCCTCTTTTGAATCTGCCACAAAAGCCAGCCGGTAATCCATCGGCTCGCGGCTCACTTGCAGCGTATACCCCATATCCGAGAGGTTAAGATTTTCCTGGGATGCAATAAAGCTCCTCATTCTTTCGGCATACGTTTTTAGTTGCTTTTCACCTTTGGCAGACAAAACGAAGAGAACGGGATTATGGATATCGGCGGCTGTTGGTGATATCGCAGATGTTCCCGTCCCGGGACGATATTCTTCAATAATAAGATGGGCGTTCGTACCGCTAAAACCGAAAGAGCTCACAGCGGCGCGCCTTTTGTCCCCGCGGGAAGGTTCCCACGCGTTCAATTCTGTATTGACATAAAAAGGAGAATTATCAAAATCAAAATGCTCATTCGGGTTCTTGAAATTCAGTGTCGGCACTAGTTTTCTATGCTTCATGCATAGCAACACCTTTTGCACGCTTGCTATGCCCGCTGCTGCAGAAGTATGCCCGATATTGCTTTTTACCGAACCTATGGCACAGTAGTTCTTCTGATCGGTTTTTTCTTTAAAAGCGGTTGATAAAGCTTCCAATTCAATAGGGTCGCCCAGCTTGGTTCCTGTCCCATGCATTTCAACATAGCTAATGCTTTCAGGCTCAATCTGATATTTGTTGTATATTTCCCGCTCCAGCTCAATTTGGCTGTTTGTGCTTGGCGCGGTAATCCCGTTGGTTTTCCCATCTTGATTGATTCCGGACCCGATAATAACTCCGTATATATGATCCCGATCAGCTTCAGCATCCTTCAGCCGCTTCAGAACCAGCGCCCCTACTCCTTCCCCTGGAACAAAGCCGTTGGCGCTATTGTCAAACGCTTTACACCGACCATCTGGCGACAACATTCCGGATGCAGACATGCCTACATACGATTCAGGAGTCAGATATAACGACACCCCGCCAACCAACGCCATTTCTATCTCTCCGTTAGATAACGCCTGGCATGCCAGATGGGTTGCCACCAGCGATGAGGAGCATGCCGTATCTACGGATATGGCCGGACCTTTCAGATTGAGGAAATAAGAGATGCGAGCCGCTGCAATAGCGTTACTGTTTCCAGTAGTATTGGTGAACTGCGCTTGATGCTTGTACCGCAGCATACTATATTCATTATTTAAAATTCCAAGGTAAACCCCACATTTTTTATTTCCCAACTGTGAGCCACTATAGCCTGCATCCTCAATTGCCTTATATGCTTCCTGCATAAAGATGCGCTGCTGGGGATCCATCCCTTCCGCCTCGGTAGGAGAAATATTGAAAAATAACGGATCAAAATATTCCATATCCTCTAAAGCACCCAGCCACTTGCAATTGATTTTCCCCTCTTGCGCTGGACGAGGATCATAATATTGGCTTACATCCCAACGCTCCTTCGGGATTTCAATAATGGAATTTTTGCCTAGAGCGAGATTATCCCAATATTGCTGCACATCTTCCGCACCAGGATATCTTCCCGAAATCCCGACAATTGCAATTACGTCTTTATTTTCCGAAGGTAAAGGCGATGAATCCTCTGCTACCTTTACCAGGTGGAATGGCTCGGGCTCCTCCTTAGGCGAGAGCCTTGGAGAGCATTGCATCGTGTCAGGTCCCTTCGAATGGACTTTCGCAATAGGCTTGTCCGTGTCCGGGACTGTGTTCAAGGACTGTTGATTGGAGCTTCCTCCACGCTTATTGATTTCTTGTGCCAAAAATGTAGCGAATTGGCGAATGGTCGGATAATCGTAGACCTTGGTCGCTGCTATGGATGTGCCATATCGTTTATTTATGTTTCGAACCCACTCTACGCCTATAATGGAATCTAGTCCGGTATCTATAAAGTTTTTATCCGCCTCGATCTCGCTCCGTTCCATGTACAAAGCCTCAGCCAGGCTAACCGTCAGTTCTTCCTGCAACAGCTCTGCAGAGGCGCTGCACTCAGTCATGCTGGCCTGCGCCTGCTTTTCAAACGAAATCGGCATCAAATTCACCTGAATGGAAGCCTCTCCCGATTTCTCCGGCTCTAATGCAACGGATGACGGTGAATACTCTGCTGGAGAATGATCCGAAATAGACTGGGCAGAGAATGGCGCAATTGATTTGCTCAACAATTCCTTCTCTACAAATTTGCTAAAATCCCGGATGGTTGGATAATCGTAGACTTTTGTCGCTGTTATGGCTGTATTGTAATGCTTATTAATGCTACGAACCCACTCTACGCCTATAATGGAATCCAATCCAAGATCAACAAAGTTTCTATCCGAATCGATATCGCTCCGATCTATATATAAAGCCTGCGCCAGGCTTGTTGTCAGCTCCTCCTGCAATATTTCCGCTGATATTGTAGAAGGAATAGACGACAGCGCTTCCGTCTTCTTCTCATCCTCTAATGTGTGCGATGTCTCCTCCAGTGAAGTTAACATGATCGTTGTCCCCTCCTGGTTGGCAGACTTGCTTAGATGCGGCTGACGGTCCAACAAATTCGGTAAGGATATAGCGCTTGGTTTTTCAGAACTATTCAAAAAAACGGATTGCATTAGGGCTGTTGGCTGCATCGCATGAGTCTGGACGGGAATTGCCTTTTCCTGAGCTTCCGTAACGGCTCTTTCTACAGAGGGACTCATAATATCCGTGATCCAGTACCGCTCCCTCGCAAAAGGATAGGCCGGCAGGCTAATTCGCCGCGGCTTGGCATCCCCATAAAGCATGTTCCAATCCATCGACAATCCCTTGACCCATAGATCAACAACCTTCGAATATTTCCTTTTCCCTATCCAGGCAGCGATCGTTTTGTCCATGTCTTCATCTTCTACCAGCGCCGTCAGCGCCTCCTTATTCCGTTTGACCTGACCCCGGTACAACTCAGGGATACTGTCCCGTCCTTCCAGGAATCCTTCCAGTTTGTCCGTCAGCTCCTGCATGGACCCTGCTATCACTGCCAAGCGCTCTTCCATGGCTTCGCGTCCCACCTGTAGCGTGTAGGCCACATCGGCCAGACTGCTTTCGCTGAGCTGTCCTTCCCGCATAACGGCTAGCATTCTCTCGGCCTGCTTTTTCAGTCGTTCTTCATTTTTGGCTGACAATACGATGATCGCAGGCTTTTGAGCCGTAACGCTCATGGGCACCTTCTCTTCCGCAATGTACTCTTCGATGATGACATGTGCATTGGAGCCTCCCGCTCCAAACGATGAAATCCCGGCAATCCTCGGATATTCCCGCGTCTCTCCATCGATCTCAACCACCGGTCGTCTCCATTCCCCCAGCTCCTGCTGGACGACGAACGGCGTCTGACCGAAATGGATGTTCGGATTCAATTCTTGGGCATGCAGGCTGGGAACCAGCGTCTGGTTTTTCATCTGCAAGATGATTTTCTCCACCCCGGCGATGCCCGCTGCTGCCTCCAGATGTCCGATGTTGGACTTCACAGAGCCTATGGCGCAGAATCCCGTATCCGGCGTATCCTTCCTGAATGCCTGGGTCAGACCCGTCACTTCAATCGGGTCTCCCAGCTCCGTGCCTGTCCCGTGGGCTTCAATATAGCTGACCGTCCGCGCATGTACCCCCGCTCGCTCCAGGGCCGCCCGGATCAGTTCCCCTTGGGCTGTCGGGTTCGGCACCGTATAGCCGTTGGTCTTACCTCCATGGTTAATGCTTGTCCCCCGGATCACCGCATGAATAAGGTCCCCATCAGCGATCGCCTTGGACAACGGCTTTAATAGGATGACCCCCGCGCCTTCTCCAGGGACAAACCCATTGCCTCCTTTGCCGAAGCTCTTGCATTGCCCGTCTGCTGACAGCATGTGGTTGGCGCAAAGTCCCACATAACTGAGCGGATGGAGATACAGATTTACTCCGCCTGCAATAGCCATTTCGCATTCTCCGCGGTACAGATGCTCACAAGCTTCATGAATCGCGGTCAACGAGGACGAACACATCGTATCGATTGGCATGCTTGGCCCTTGCAAATTAAAGAGATACGAAATCCTGTTGGCCACTGAACTAAAGGATGTATGAGGGTATATTTGCGTTCCTTTTCTCCATAAATCCAGTCCGTATAGATCAAAACCCGTTTTGGTAATCCCAGCAAATACGCCTACCCGGCGGTTATGCCGCATCGCAAGCTGTTCTCGGGTGTAACCCGCGTCCTCCAGTGCTTCCCAACAGGCTTCAATGAACAGCCTCTCCTGCGGGTCCATACCGAGTGCTTCCCGTGGCGCAATATTGAAAAAGCGCGGATCGAAATCCGCAAATCCTTCGATAAAGCCACCCCACTTGCTGTAGCTTTTTCCATTCGCCACCGCTTCCTGTGAATCAGGATGGAAGAACCCTTCCAGCGTCCAACGCTCACTGGGGATTTCGGTGACACAGTCCTTCCCTGCTTTTAGATTTTCCCAATATTCGTTCATGTCCCTGGACCAGGGATACTTTCCAGCCATCCCAATGATCGCTATCGGCTCACGCATTTCCGCAGGGGCAGACCCCGCCAAGCTTCGGACAGGCTTCGCTTCCGCCTTTGCCGCAGCCGGCACGGCTTCTTCCTCGGCGCACAACGGTGCCGCAAGTATTTCCTCTACAGGCTGCATGTCATGGCTTATTCCGGTCCACTGCATGCACTCCTGCGGGTATTCCGCCACAAAATATTCCGTCAAGGCGTGCAAGGTCTGGTACTCATAAAACAACGTCTGGGACAGCTCTCCAAAGAAGCCCGCCAGCTTGGCATTCAGCTGGGTAATCATGATCGAGTCGATTCCATACCTCTCCAGCGGCTCATGGGCTTCGATGCTGCTGACGCTCAGCCGAGTCACCTCTCCCAAAAGCACCTTGAGTCGATATAAGGTTTTATCGTAGAGCTGGACTGCATCCAGCTTAGGGGTTGCCTGATTAGAAATAGCTACTTGGATGGCACGGACGCCGGCTTGTGAGACGCCTTTTGCCAAGTAGGCCTCGATTTTTTCAGGCTCCCCTTCCATGACCATCACCTGCTCCTTGCCGGAGGCCAAGCTTTGATACAACGCCCTCATTCCCGACCGGGTCTGCATGGTTGTAATACCCATGTTTTGCGTCATGATCTGTTCCGTGTCCGCATCGATCCGCATTCCGCCCTCTTTCCATAGTGGCCAGCGGATGGATAACGTCTGCCCCCGCCGTTGCTTGGCCCCTACCAGGGCATTCCGGTATTCAGCGTATGCGTCCATAAAGGCATTGGCCGTCGAATAGTCAGCCTGTCCAGGATTGCCCAGGCTGCCCGATATGGAAGAAAAGAGCACAAAGAAGTCTAGGTTCTGGCCGCTGCTTGCCTCATCCAGATGGACCAGTCCGCTCACCTTCGGTCCCAGCACCTCCAAAAATTCTTCACTAGTTTTTTTAATGATGAAATTATCTTGAATCACCCCTGCGCAGTGGATGATCCCATGGACACGTCCAAATTCCTGCTGAATGCTGTCCAATAAACCGATAACGGTGTTTCTATGGGTGATATCCGCTTGCCTGTACACCACGCTGGCGCCTGAAGACTCCAGCTCCTGCAGCTTCATCTGCTTGTCTCGGTCCAGCGGCGACCGCCCCGTCAAAATGAAGGTCGCTGCTTGCGTCTGCCGCGCAATCTCTTCTGCAACCAGCAGTCCCAGACTGCCGGAGCCGCCGGTAATCAGATAGACCCCACCGTCTCTCCATGGAAGCCCCTCTTCTTGCCCAGATGTTTCAAGCCTGCTCCAGCAAGCGATTGTCCGTTGTCCGTTCTCATAGCGAATCCAGCCATCCATCGGGCTACGGCTGTTATCCTCCAGCTTCGCCAGGATGCCTTCCGCCTGTTCTCCCTGTTCCACTTCGATCAGCTGCCCGATGAATTTCGGGTTTTCCAGCCGGGCTGTCTTCAACAGTCCCGAAAGTCCCGAAAAGAGCCGTCCTTCCCCGGCGTTCCGCACCACAATTTGGACCAGCACCCTCCCCTCAGGCTTGTCTTTGAGTAAGCTTTGGATGCTCTCAAAGGCCTGAATAGCATAGGCCTGGAACCGTTCATCAATCCGGCTCTTCCCGGATCGAAAGGCAAGCACCTGCACAGCTCCGTTCAAACTCGCTTCGAGTCGCTCGTGCAAAGCTTCGTCTGGCTCACAAAGCAAGACCATTCGCCGATCATAGGCAGGGACTTCGGCTTCCAGCGGTACATCCTGATCTTTCCATGTAGGCTCAAATAGCAGTGTACGACTACTCGTAACGGCAGGCGCTTCCGCAGCTCTGGCGACCGTAAATTTTGGTTCACGCTCTGCCGCTCTGCCGCCTGTAATTTCGTCCTCACTCCTAGGCGCCCAATACTGCTCTTTTGCAAAAGGATAAGTTGGCAACGGAATCCTAGAGTACTGTTCATTTGAAAACAAGCACTCAAAGTCTAACGAATATCCCTGAACATACAGATCTGCAATCGTAGTCAAAAGCTCCAAATACTCGCGGGTATCGCTTACGTTTTGACAATTGTAAATACATTCATCCCCGTATCTTTTCAAAGATGTTTGTATGCGTTGATCTTTTTCATGCAGTTCAGAATGATAAACTTGAGAAGCACTGCCTTTTTCCAGCCACTTTTTAAGGGACATGACAAGCTCGCCTTGATTACGGGCAACACATGCAAGCCGATGATTACAGTGCTTTCTCCCAAGCAATAATGTATAGCTCATATTACCGCAATCCGCCATAGGCTCCTGTTCACAATAAGCAAGCAGTTGCTTTACCTGCTGGCGCAATTGTTTTGAAGTTCGTGCCGACAGCGGAATGAAATAACCTGGCTTTTCGGAATGTCTCCGTTCCGTCTGTGGAGCCTCTTCTATGACCATATGAGCATTCGTACCGCTGGCACCAAAGGAGCTGACCGCAGCACAGCGTCTGACTCCAGGCTCAACCTCCCAGTCCTGGAGATACGTATTGACATAAAAAGGACTATCCGCAAACTGAATATTTGAATTGCCCGACCGGAAATGAAGTGTAGGAGGAATTTGCTTATTCTTTAATGACAATAACAGTTTGATCATTCCCGTAATTCCTGCCGCAATTTGCGTATGGCCAATATTCGTCTTAATGGACCCTATGGCGCAATATTCCTTCTTGTCGGTATACTTTCTAAAGGTTCGAGTCAGTGCCTGATATTCAATGGGATCTCCCAATTTGGTGCCAGTTCCATGTGCTTCCACCATCTGGATTTGCTCTGGGTGGATATGAAATGTATCGTATACATTTTGCTCGAGTCGCTCCTGAGATTTCTGGCTTGGCGCAGTAAGTCCATTCGTGGTACCGTCCTGGTTGATCGCTGAGCCTGAAATCACTCCATAGATGTGGTCTCCATCAGCAACAGCTTCATGAAGACGCTTGAGCACAATCGCGCCAAGTGCCTCTCCCGGAACCATTCCATCTGCCCTGTCATCAAAGGTATAGCAGCGTCCCGATCGAGACAGCATCCCTGCCCTGTCACCATATAAATAGCAGCGAGGGGTCGTATGAATATAGACACCACCAGCTAAAGCCATATCCGTTTCTCCGGTCCATAAGCTTTGGCAGGCCAGATGAACTGCAACTAACGAACTGGAACAAGCTGTATCTACAGCTATTGCTGGTCCGTGAAGATTCAAGTAGTAGGAGATTCTAGCGGGTATCACGGAACCCATATGACCCCAAAGCGCTTGTGGAGGCAGGTCTTCACCCAGCAATTGTTGGTAATCTCCCTCTGCACAGCCCACATACACTCCACAACGGCGACCCTCCATCCCTGTCCCCGCATATCCAGCATCTTCCAGAGCATGCCACGCTTCCTCCAGGAACAATCGCTGCTGCGGATCCATATAGGTCGCTTCCAATCCTGAGATATTGAAAAAAAGTGGATCAAACTTATCAATATCCCCCAAAAAACTGCCGTGATTGCAGTAGCTTGCATGTTTTTTCTGGTATTTCGAAAGATCCCACCGGGTTACCTCTTCCACTAAATCGTCACCGTTCTTAAGGTGATTCCAAAGCTCATGTACATTATCTGATCCAGCAAACCGCCCGCTCATTCCAATAATCGCAATGGGCTCCCTTGGTGTTAAAGCTTTCTCTTTATCCTTCTTATTGGGTCTGTCCTGCTCAAAGGATATACTTGCCGTTTCAACGGGATGAAGAATATGATCCGTGTCTTTAGGTTTTTGGATGTCGCGACTTGCATCTTCCATGTTGTCTATTGGATTAGCGCTCTGGTCCAAGACTTGTGAAACTTTATCTCCATATTGGCTTAAAATGTATAGCGTCAGTTGTTTTACCGAACTGTAATCGAAGATGTCGGTAGTTTGCAAATGAATCCCCAGCCCCTGATTGACAGCCTGCACAAAGTTGACGCCAAGAATGGAGTCCAGCCCATAATCTGCGAATGACTCATGAATATCAATCATAGTAAAGTCCACATTCAAAGCCTCTACCAGCTTCCCTACGATAAGCTCCTTGACATACTCTTCAGCCATCTCGCTTGTTACATCAATATCTGATCGAATTCCTTCGTCACGCTGTTTCATTTGAGATTTGTCGTGTTCAGGCTCCTGTTTGTTCAGAATCATACCATCGCTTTCTGCCACAATAATTTGTTGACCTATATCATGCGCTTCCTGAGCAGGGAAGAAAACGGACCGGAAACCCTCCATCTCCAATACCTTTTGCCAACTTTCGGGATATAACCCGGGAGAGCCTGGAATGCGCAGCTCCGGGTCATTATAAAGCCACCATCCCTCTAAAAGGCCAAAGGATAGATGGTTTAACAGAGAGTTACCGCTGATTTCATTTATAAGAATCAGACCGTTTTCTCGCAGCGCCGCTTTGACATTGCGTAACGTTTGGCGAATGTTCCGTGTGGCGTGCAATACATTGGTGGCAATCGCAATATCATATCCACCTGTATCAATATCTTGTCCCTGAGCCGACTCTTCCACATTAAAAATCTGATAAGTCAGGTAAGGATTTTTCGGACCGTACTCTTTTTGTGCATGTAATAAAAATGCTCTGGATTTGTCGGTATAGCAATATTCTTGAATATGCTCCCGATAAGGTTCGAGCTTCTGGAAGACCAAAGCGCTAGTACCTCCAGTGCCTGCACCAATTTCAATGATTCGAATCGGTACCGACGGGTTATGCTTGATCCGCTCATTTAGATAGGAAACTACGATATCTCCCAGCACTTCATTAAAGTAATCCGCTGCAGGACTGTTCTTATATATACCTTCTACCAGTTTCATGGAGGAATCAGGAAAAATGATATCGGTGGCTGGTATCTTCCCGGTTAAAATTTCCGGCAGCTTGCGCAAGGTCGATCCTACCAAAAATACCCAGGCTGAGAGATCCGGATTTTTCAGCCATGCCCCTTTCTTCCATTCCCACTCCTTCCATACAGCCTGCAGATCGACCGAAGCAGTACCCGCTACGCTATATGACTCTCCATTGCAGTACAAATACTGATTCCGTACCAAAATCTCTATGCTTTCTTCAAGCCAACGATCGTATAAATTCAGTAAGCCGTTTTTTGTTTTAAAATCCGCGATCATAGCTTTCTTTTCCATTTGCGCATATGGACATAATCCCATCAAGCGCAAATGGCTCCATAACAGCCTGCATAAGATATCATTCATTTCCTTCATCTGTAAGCCTCCATTCCCGTTCAGTCCCTCGTGTCGCTCCATCCTGTTCCGAGTAAGCTTTGCTGTCGACTCTAGTCGAGGACATTGTCTCGTATGCATCCGCTAGATAAGAAAGATCCGGCATCTTCTTTATTTTTACACTGGCAGAAATATGACTCTGGATGTTTTGGATATACGAAGGAATAGCTTCGGGATTTGAAGCATCGATGTCTTCCTTATTCATTTCCGAAACATTTGCCGTTTTGGCAAGTGCCTTTTGGGCAATGAACGAATCTGTTGGCTTTACAGCATCTGCAGATTCAATGGAAGCCGATTTAGTTTTAATATCCGTGATCCAGTACCGCTCCCTCGCAAAAGGATAGGCCGGCAGGCTGATTCGCCGCGGCTTGGCATCCCCATAAAGCAGGTTCCAATCCATTGCCAGTCCCTTGACCCAGAGATCAACAACCTTCGAATATTTCCTTTTCCCTATCCAGGCAGCAATCATTCTCTCCATGTCTTCATCTTCTACCAGCGCCTTCAGCGCCTCCTTATTCCGTTTGACCTGGCCCCGGTACAACTCAGGGATTCCGTCTCGTCCTTCCAGGAATCCTTCCAGCTTATCCACCAGCTCCTGCATAGACCCTGCAATCACTGCCAGCCGTTCTTCCATGGCTTCGCGTCCCACCTGCAGCGTGTAGGCCACATCGGCCAGACTGCCTTCGCTGAGCTGTCCTTCCCGCATAACGGCTAGCATTCTCTCGGCCTGTTTTTTCAGTCGTTCTTCATTTTTGGCTGACAATACGATGATTGCAGGCTTTTGAGCCGTAACGCTCATGGGCACCTTCTCTTCCGCAATGTACTCTTCGATGATGACATGTGCATTGGAGCCTCCCGCTCCAAACGATGAAATCCCGGCTATCCTCGGATATTCCCGCGTCTCTCCATCGATCTCAACCACTGGCCGCTTCCATTCCCCCAGCTCCTGCTGGACGACGAACGGCGTCTGACCGAAATGGATGTTCGGATTCAATTCTTGGGCATGCAGGCTGGGAACCAGCGTCTGGTTTTTCATCTGCAAGATGATTTTCCCAACCCCGGCGATACCCGCTGCCGCCTCCAGATGTCCGATGTTGGACTTCACAGAGCCTATGGCGCAGAATCCCGTATCCGGCGTATCCTTCCTGAATGCCTGGGTTAGACCCGTCACTTCAATCGGGTCCCCCAGCTCCGTGCCTGTTCCGTGGGCTTCAATATAGCTGACCGTCCGCGCATGTACCCCCGCTCGCTCTAGGGCCGCCCGGATCAGTTCCCCTTGGGCTGTCGGGTTCGGCACCGTATAGCCGTTGGTCTTACCTCCATGGTTAATGCTTGTCCCCCGGATCATCGCATGGATAAGGTCCCCATCAGCGATCGCCTTGGACAGCGGCTTTAATAGGACGACTCCCGCGCCTTCTCCAGGGACAAACCCATTGCCTCCTTTGCCGAAGCTCTTGCACTGCCCGTCTGCTGACAGCATGTGGTTGGCGCAAAGCCCAACATAACTGAGCGGATGGAGATACAAATTTACTCCGCCTGCAATAGCCATTTCGCATTCTCCGCGGTACAGATGCTCACAGGCTTCATGAATCGCGGTCAACGAGGACGAACACATCGTATCGATCGGCATGCTTGGCCCTTGCAAATTAAAGAGGTACGAAATCCTATTCGCTACCGAACTAAAGGATATTTGGGGAAATATTTGCGCTCCCTTCTTCCATAATTCCGGCCCATAGAGTTCGTAGCCCGTCTTAGTAATTCCGGCAAATACGCCTACCCGGCGGTTATGCCGCACCGCAAGCTGTTCCCGGGTGTAGCCCGCGTCCTCCAGTGCTTCCCAGCAGGCTTCAATGAACAGCCTTTCCTGCGGGTCCATACCGAGTGCTTCCCGTGGCGAAATATTGAAAAACAGCGGATCGAATTCTGCAAATCCTTCGATAAAGCTTCCCCATTTGCTGTAGCTTTTTGCATTTACCACCGCTTCCTGTGGATCAGGATGGAAGAACCCTTCCAGCGTCCAACGCTCACGCGGGATTTCGGTGACACAGTCCTTCCCTGCTTTTAGATTTTCCCAATATTCGTTCATGTCCCTGGACCAGGGATACTTTCCAGCCATCCCAATGATCGCTATCGGTTCACGCATTTCCGCAGAAGCAGACCCCGCCAAGCTTCGGACAGGCTTCGCTACCGCCTTTGCCGCAGATGGCACGGCTTCTTCTTCGACATACAGCGGTGCCGCAACTGTTTCCTCTACAGGCTGTATGTCATGGCTCATCCCGGCCCACTGCATACACTCCTGCGGGTATTCTGCCACAAAATATTCCGTCAAGGCGCGCAAGGTCTGGTACTCATAAAACAGCGTCTGGGACAGTTCTCCAAAAAAGCCCGTCAGCTTGGCATTCAGCTGGGTAATCATGATCGAGTCGATTCCATAGGTTTCCAGCGGTTCATTGGTTTCAATGCTGCCGACGCTCAGCCGGGTCACCTCTCCAAACAGTACCTTGAGACTATGCAAGGTTTTGTCGTAGAGCAAGCCTGCATCCAGCATAGGTACGCTTGCTTGGTTAGGTACTGCCTGAATGGCACGGACACCGGCTTGTGAAACGGCTTTCGCCAGGTAGGCCTCAATATTCTCAGGTTCCCCCTCCAAGACCATTACCTGCTCCTTGCCGGAGGCCAAGCTTTGGTACAACGCCCTCATTCCCGACCGAGTCTGCATGGCTGTAATGCCCATGTTTTGCGTCATGATCTGTTCCGAATCCGCATCGATCCGCATCCCGCCCTCTTTCCATAGCGGCCAGTGGATAGATAACGTCTGCCCCCGCCGTTGCTTGGCCCCTACCAGGGCATTCCTATATTCGGCGTATGCGTCCATAAAGGCATTGGCGGTCGCATAATCAGCCTGTCCCGGATTGCCCAAGCTGCCCGATATGGAAGAAAAGAGCACGAAGAAGTCCAGGTCCTGACCGCTGCTCGCCTCATCCAGATGGGCTAGTCCGCTCACCTTCGGTCCCAGCACCTCTATAAATTCTTCCCTTGTTTTCTTGATGATGAAGTTATCTTGAATCACCCCTGCACAGTGGATAATCCCATGGACACGTCCATATTCCTGCTCGATGCTGTCCAGTAAATCGATAACCGTCTTCCTGTCGGTGATATCGCCTTGCCTGTACACCACGCTGGCCCCTGAAGCTTCCAGCTCCTGCAGCTTCGTCTGCTTGTCTCGGTCCAGCGGCGAGCGCCCCGTCAAAATGAAGGTCGCTGCTTGCGTCTGCCGCGTAATCTCTTCTGCAACCAGCAGCCCTAGGCTGCCGGAGCCGCCGGTGATCAGATAGACCCCACTATCTCTCCATGGAAGCTCCTTTTTTTGCCCAGATGTTACAAGCCTGCTCCAGCAAGCGGTCTTCCGTTGACCTTCCTCATAGCGAATCCAGCCATCCATCGGGCTTCGACTGTTGTCCTCCAGCTTCGTCAGGATGCCTTCGGCCTGTTCTCCCTGATCCACTTCAATCAGCTGCCCGATGAATTTTGGATTTTCTAGCCGGGCTGTCTTCAACAGTCCCGAAAGCCCCGAAAAGAGCCGCCCTTCCCCAGAGTTCCACACCACAATCTGGACCAGTACTCTTCCCTTCGGCTTGTCTTTGAGCATACTTTGGATGCTCTCAAAGGCCTGAACAGCATAGGCCTGGAACCGCTCATCGACCCGGCCTTTTCCGGATTGAAAGGCCAGCACCTGCGCAGCTCCATTCAAGCTCGCTTCGAGTTTCTCGTGCAAAACTTCTTCCGGCTCACAAAGCAAGACCATTCGCCGATCATAGGCAGGAGCTTCGGCTTCCAGCGGTATGTCCTGCTTCTTCCAGGCAGGCTCAAATAGCAGTGTACAGCTACTTGTAACCGCTGGCGCTTTCGCTGTTTCGGTTCTTACTGCTCTGGCCTCAACCTCTGGAGCCCAACAACGCTCCTGTGCAAAAGGATACGTAGGTAGACTTATTCTTTTCGGTATGACATTGGAATATAGCAATCGCCAATCTATATAGAAGCCTTTGGCCCACAACTCTGCCAGCTTGTTCATTTCACAATTTGCAATCCATTTGTTCATTAATTCCTTGAAAACTTCTTCCTGTTCAAATAGTTGCACTGAATCTTTTGACTGATTATTTTCTCCCCTCCAGCAGTTCTCGATATGTGCTTGTTCATTCGTGAACGATTGGAGCTTTTGTACCAGCTCGCTCGTATTCTTTACGATAAAAGCTATCCGGTTTTTCATTGCCATTCGTCCTGTCTGAAGCGTAAAGGATACATCCGACAAATTAATGTCTTCAGAAGCTATCAAAAAATCTGAAAGCTCTTGTGCATACACTTTAAGCCGATGATGATGCCTTGCAGATAATGGAATTAGATAGATAGTATCTTCGTTCACAGAATGATCTTTAAATCGTTCTGATTCAGCATTGGCTACAAATTGTTCAAATATGGCATGAGCGTTAGTTCCGCCTATTCCAAAGGAGCTTAACGCCGCCCGGTGAGGAGCCGACGCCTTCTCCCATTTTTGGAGACGATCAACAACATAAAAGGGTGAATCGGGCAAATGGATATCAGAGTTTGGTTTTTCGTAATTAAGCGAAGGAGGAATCTCATTATGGTATAGGCTTAAAGCAACTTTAATGCACCCCGCCAAACCTGCTGCAGTATCCAGATGCCCGATATTGGTTTTGACCGATCCAATACCGCAAAATTGTTTTTTGGTCGTATACTGCCTGTACGTTTCATTTAAGGCAGCAAATTCAACAGGATCGCCCAATTTTGTTCCGGTTCCATGCGTCTCGATATAACTGATAGATTCGGGATGAATTCGGGTTGATTCTATCGTCTTCTGAATAACTTCAGCCTGACCTTTGACACTTGGGGCATAAAACCCTAATTTGTCGGTTCCATCGTTGTTCACACCTACTCCCCGTAAAAGCGCATAAATATGGTCACCGTCTCTAACGGCATCTGGCGCTTTCTTCAGTAGAACAACCCCAACCCCTTCTCCGCCAACCATTCCATCTGCCGACTCGTCAAAGGCTTTAATATGTCCATCACTGGAAAAATTCAAGCCGGGTTGATGCACATAGCCTAAACTGGTGAAAGGAAAGATCGTGGATGCTCCGACTAAAGCGTATTTGGCTTCACCAGATAGCAGACTCTGCGAAGCCAGACGCAATCCGACTAATGAGGAAGAGCAGTTCGAGTGCACAAACAGACTCGGACCTTTAAATCCCAATTTATGAGAGATCATGGTAGGAATTGTTCCACCCTGTGCTAAGATCCAGGTTACATATTCATCCGCGTTCTTCAGGACATTAGGCGATTGCGATGCTAAATTGGGAATAAATGCTTGATAGAAGCTGCTGCTTGCTGACATAAACACACTGGTATCAGGAATTTCTTTGCTAATATAGCCAGCATCCTCAACGGCTTTCCATGAATGCTGCAACAGCAATTTCATTTGAGGATCCATAAACTCGGCATTTTTCTGTGATAAACTGAAAAACTCAGGGTCGAAATACTCTTTTCCTTCAATCGTGCATCGTCCGGGAACATAGCCTCGATTCCCGACGATTTCTTTTTCCAGCCCTAATCCAACCAATTCTTCCTCGGAAAAGAAGCGAACACTCTCTACCCCTGCCCTCAAATTGCTCCAAAACTCGGCATGGTTTTTGGCCCCTGGAAAATGACATGAAATCCCTATAATTGCGAGACTATCCTCAAAATAATCTGGGTAGGGTGGCTTGAGGTCATCTTCGCCTGAATCCATTTTCGGTAGGGCTGTCTCAGCTGTATTTGTTTGTTCCAGTGTATGTGATTGTTCCATTTGAGAATCAACATTCTCACTTCTTGTTTCTGTAATATAGGCACTGAGTTCCTTAACTGTCGGATACTTGAACAATGCTGTCACCGAAATATCGCATTCCAACAATTCCTTGACCCTTCCGATCATCTCTGCTGCTGAAAAAGAATTCCCACCTACGTCAAAGAAAGCATCATCTGTA
The DNA here is from genome assembly GCF_024213605.1 of Paenibacillus sp. CH40. Classification (NCBI taxonomy): domain Bacteria; kingdom Bacillati; phylum Bacillota; class Bacilli; order Caryophanales; family Paenibacillaceae; genus Paenibacillus; species Paenibacillus sp. CH40. The sequence goes on along the minus strand of NZ_JANAVQ010000001.1, from coordinate 621,320 downwards.
CTTAGATCATCAACATTCAGAAGTTTTTTCCATACTGTTAGAACTTGATGTTCAACATCCGATTGTGGTAAATGGATCTTTCTTGTTGTTGCTAACTCGATCCTGCGATTTATTAATTCTTTTCGATCTATTTTCCCATTAGGGGTCAAAGGCAGCTTATCTAGCTCTATAAAAAATGCGGGTATCATATAATAGGGCAAGAAAGTTTTTAAATAGTTTCGAACTTCCTTCGGATCGAGAGGAGGCTTACCGGACTCGGAATTGTTCAGCAAACAGTAGGCAACAAGCTGCTTATTCCCCCCCTGTTCCTTGGCAATCACGATACAATCATCGATTCCTGGATATGTTCTGACCTGACCTTCAACTTCACTCAGCTCGATCCGAAACCCGCGAATTTTCACTTGATAATCCATCCGCCCCACATACTCAATAGAGCCGTCCGAAAGCCACCTGCATAAATCTCCAGTTTTGTAGAGCTTGGTTTCCGGATTGAATGGGTCGTCTATGAACTTTTCAGCCGTAAGCTCTGGCTGGTTCCAATAGCCTCTGGCCAATCCGCTGCCCGAAATAAAAAGCTCTCCCGGAAGACCGACAGGCACAGGTCTAAGATGTTTGTCCAAAATGTAAATCTGGGTGTTTGCGATAGGCTTACCGATCGAAATAGGCTTATCTGCGTTGATCTTTTGAATTGTAGACCAAATTGTGGTTTCGGTCGGACCGAACATATTCCATGCGTCACAGCTGTTATGAACAAAATAAGATTTCAACGTTTCTGAAAGGGCTTCCCCTCCGCAGAGAACTTTCATGTTCTCTTCGTTCTTCCAGCCGGCTTGAAAGAGCAGGGTCCAAGTCACAGGAGTGGCTTGCATGATTGTCGGTTTTATTCTTTGAATTTCCTGCTTAAGTCTTTCGGCATCCTTTATATTTTTGGAGCTGCAAATATGGCATTGAGCCCCCTTAATCAAAGGCAGATATAATTCCAGTCCCGCTATATCAAAGCAATACGTTGTCACTGCAAGTAGTTTGTCCTGCTCTGTTAAACCGGGCTGCTCTCCCATGGAAATAAGAAAGTTGGTCAACGCTTTATGTGGAATCATGACCCCCTTGGGTTTCCCTGTACTTCCAGAGGTATATATCACATATGCCAAATGGTGAGGTTGTACTTCCCGTTTGATTGTCTTTCTACCCTTCACATCACTTTTCAGATGATCCCAATCTTTATCAAGGACAATACAGCTAACGTTGTTCCCTTCCAAGCGTGACACTTTCTCCAACAACCCCGATTGCGTAATGACCAGTGAAACTTTGGAATCCTGAAGCATATACTCCAATCGATCCTCCGGATATTCCGGATCGAGCGGCACGTAGGCTCCACCGGCCATCAGGATTCCCAACAGCCCAATCACCATATCTAAAGAACGTTCCATGCAAATCCCCACAAGAGTATCAGGAGTTACCCCATGTTTCTGCAAATATAAGGCCAGCAAAGTGCTCTTTTCTTTTAGTTCCCCATAGGTAAGCGATACCTTTTCATATACAACTGCAATAGCCTCAGGTGTTTTTCTTGCCTGTTTTGTGAATAATTCAGGAAAGCATTTATCAGGATAACTTGTTCCGGTAGCATTCCAGTCATTAAGGATGATGTCCTTTTCCTCTGGTAAAAGTAATGAATGCTCCTCCAAGGGCCAAGTGGGATTCTCCATAAGTGCTTCCGCTAATTCTATATAACGCTCTGCCATCTGTATGATGGTTGAATGATCGAACAAATTGGAGCGATATTTGATATTTAATATCATTTCCTCTTCCTGCTCTTGCATTTCCAATACCAACTCGTATTCGCCTTCCTGGTGAATTTCTTCAACCAATTCGACGAAAAAGATATCTTTATATGGCTTGCAAAGTTGCCGAAAGCTTGAAGTTGGAAGGAAGTTTTGATAAGAAAAGGCTGCTTGGAAAACAGGTGAGCTCGTCTGCATCCGCGGCACATTCAATTCTCGGACCAGAGCCGGAAAAGGATACGAGGCATGATCCATTCCATCGACTACTGTCAGCTGCAATTTTTTCATGAAATCCAGGAATGTCTCTGTTTCCGATATCTGACTCCGGATTGGAAGCATATTGACAAAATAGCCGATTAAATTGTCAAAACGCTGCTCCGGGCGCACCATAACTGGCATTCCAACAATGATATCTTCCTGTCCCGAATACTGGTTAAGCAATACCGTATACATACCTAACAAGACTGTAGACAAGCTCGTATATTGCGCTTGGGCAAAAGACTTTACTCGTTTGACCCATTTAAGCGGAAGCGGCTTGGAATATGTTTGTGCTTCCATGCTTTGAGCCGGAAAACCAGAGCGGTCATATGGCAGCTCCAGGGTCGGTAAAGCACCTGACAGCTGTTGTGTCCAGTAGGAACGATACTTCTCCCCTTCTGCACTCGCTAACATCGTTTGCTCCCATTTAACAAAATCGCCGTAGCTCGCTGCGGGTGGCAACACCGTCGATGTCTTTCCCTGTACCACGTTCTTATAGGCATCTAAAAAGCTTTGTATAAACATGCCGAAAGAACTTCCATCAAAAATAATATGGTGGATGACAACCAGTATGAAATGTTCCTGTTCAGATCTGGACATAACATAAATACGCATCAAAGGATCCTGTTCCAGCATGAATGGTTGCTTTGCTTTATTGCTAATAAATGGAATAATCTTATCTACTTCCAAGACTGAAATATCCTCCACTTGCACATGAAGCGGCTGCGTGGGCTGCAGCTTTTGATAAGGTATCCCATTTTCCTCTTCAATCACACTTTTTAAAATAGGATACTGTTCTAAAACGATGTGAAAAGCCCGTTTAATGCTCTCAATCTCAATCTTCGTATTAAACCGGAGGCATATTGGTATATTGTAAGCATTCATCTCAGGGGACATTTTATGTAATAGCCACAACCCTTTCTGAACTTCAGAAAGCGGGTTCCTTCGGAAACTGAGCGAATTTTTCTCAGTATTGACCTGTACAGTGGATTTATCTTCTTCAACCTTTTGGGCTAAATATGCCGATAATAGTTGAATCGTCGGGTTCTCTAAAATTTCTCTTGCTTTAACCTTGATCGGATAGGACTTCTCAAGGCCGCGTATAAGCTTCATGACAAGAATAGAATCGATGCCATAACCATGAAGATTTGTATTCAAATTCATTTCCTCGTGCTTGAGATTCAGTTCCCAACACAAAAATTGCACTATATACTCCTGAATCTTCGACTGAACCAACGAAATGACATTTTTGGTAGCGTCATGGTTTTCTGCAGCGGTTTCTTCCATATTCGAATGTGATGGTGAAAACCCACTCCGATATTGATAAAGTGCTTGAAGCTCTTGTTTGATATAAGCATTGCGGCAGATCTTTCTTTGGATTTTCCCACTTCCCGTTTTGGGTATACTTCCCTTAAGCAGCAAATAGATATCGTAAATTTCAAGTTGATGCGTATCGGATACGGCATTCAGTATGTTTTCGACCAACCGTTTATATTCCTGCTCATGAAGGGACGCTTCAATTTCCTGTACGACGATTACTTTTTCCTGACCATTGATTTCAGAGGAAAATACAGCGATGGGCAAGGTCAACTCTGGCATATTCTTTTGGATGGTCCATTCAATATCGACGGGATGATGATTTTTGCCGCGAATAATGATGACTTCCTTCTCTCTGCCGATGACATAGATATGATTATCCGCAATGAAGCCAAGGTCCCCGGAACGAAAAAAGCCGCCTTCTTTTGTATCGGAAAGGGCTACCTCAAAAGTGCTATTCGTTTCTTCCTTCCTGTTTAAATATCCCTCTGCCATCCGTGCGGATTTAATCCAAATCTCGCCGACTTCCTCCGGTAAGCATTGTGTATGTCTTTCAGGATGAACAATTCGTATTTGCGTCGGATCTTCAATCTCCCCACAGCTCACTACGGACTTCGATTTGTTCTTCTCATCCGTGTATTGGACTCTTCGTTGCTCCAAGCTAGGGATATCTAAATTAAGGAATCTCATCGACTGACCTGGTTTTATACTGGCGACGGGGCACAGCTCCGATAAGCCAAGGAGGGGACAAAATATATCCTCTCGTAGCCCTAATGCCCGGAATTTATGGATGAAGTTCTCGTAAGTTTCCTTCCGAATGGGCTCACCTGCACATATAATCGCTTGGAGATGGCGAAGTGAATATTGCTTAATTGAAGCGATGTCCAGTGTGGAGCAGCAATAATCGAACGCAAAATTTGGCGCTGCCGTATGGGTAGCCTGATACTTGTCCATCATATGAATCCAATTTTCCGGATTTTTAGCGAAGCTTTCTGGCGGGAGAATAATGCTCGATGCCCCGTTTAAAAGTGGGACTAAAATATTGTTATGCAGTCCAAAAGCATGAAATTGCGGCGTCCAGGAAACAACACGACTATTCCGGTCAATTCTCCATTGCTCAGCCTTGGCCTGATTCATCAAGCAGCTGTGACTAAGGATTACACCTTTTGGTAAGGATGTTGAGCCCGATGTATACATCAAAAGAGCAGTATCCTGCGGCACTGGCATTCTCATTTCTATGTCAACGTTAACGGCATCTTCTTGAAAGATTTCATCAATATTCAGGATACGGATTGAATTAAACTCCTCCCGTGTTTGGAGAAATGCTTTGAAGTCCGTATTAGTTATGATACATGCGGCTTGGGAATCCTTATAAATAGGCATCATCTTCTCAAAGATTTTTTCATCCGGCTCCGAATCTGTAATAGGTGTAGGTATGGCCACGATATTTGCATAAAAACATGCCAGCATGCTGCTGATATATTCCAGGCCCTGAGGAAATACAAGAAGTGCCCGTTCCTGCTCAGCCAGTTCTTTCAAAAGGATACTGCCCAAAGACTGTATTTGATGTAGAAGCGTATTTCCGGAAAGAATTTGAGGACTCTGGCCTTCTTTCTCAAACGTAAATAACTCCTTTTCAGGAAATTTACGGCAAGTTTCAATAAAAGAAGCGATCGGAATATCAAGGTTCCCTGTTTGGTCATGTTTTCGCATCATTCTCCACCAACTCCTCAAAACACAAAGTTTATATAACATGAGCTAAAGGCTTATCACCCTGTCCATTTTGAGCTATTATTCACGTTTGAAGCATTGCCGGGAGTTGCCTGCTAAAATATATCAAAGAAAAAACGAGTGATGAGGAAGGCTATATGCTTCTTTCACACTCGTTGCTGGTTCGCATGAACAACCGCAAAGGCATTCAAGGAATCTCTATTTGGTTATTTTCCAAACAAGTTGATAATTCGTTCTTTAACCTCCGCTTGATGAAAGGTCTTCTCATGCATGATAAGCTCTTGTTCTACGATTTTGGGAAGCTGTTCCCGGAGTGGAGCAACCAAATGATCCTTTAGCGTGATTAAAGAAAATCTGGGTTTCTCGGCTAGCTGCCGGGCAAGATCCATTACATAGCCCATCACTTCTTTGCGGGGCAGGGTCGGAAATGGAACTCCCCGTTTCTCCAGTTCAACGCCTCGATAATTGCCCCCATTTAACAATAGTTCTTCTCCCAAGCTGAACCCAAGTTTTTTAGGAATGATATACGTGGCACCCATTCCCGGTGTGAATCCGTATCTCATAAAATTAGTTGTGTACACACTTTCCTTGCTTAGGACTACAAAATCAGCAAATAGCCCCATTACAAAGCCACCGCCCACCGCATGTCCCTGCATGGCAGCTATCACTGGAACTTTACAGCCCAATGCAAGAGAGTAAATATTTTCATCGGTAAACTTCGAGATTCCTTCATGTAAAGCCAACAGTCCCTCTTGCGTCCCACCCGTGGCAAAGTAATTATCGTATCCTGTTAGAATTACGACTTTGCAGGTTGAATCTTCTTGGATCGTCTTGAACGCTTGTCTTAGTCCATGGGTCATTTCAAGCGTAAATGTATTTTTATGAACTCTATCTTGCATTTTCACTTGAATAATACCTCGTTCGATTTCAAGTAATTCAACCACGGATTGTGACATTATGATCTTCTTCCCTCCTACATCCCCATCTTGTGGCGTACGTCATCAGTCCATCCAAGGAAATTGCCCCGTTTCAACGTACCGGAAAATCCCTTTAAGATTTTGAGAATCTGAAAACACCTCTTGATTGGACGCCAACGCTAGTGGTTTACATTGACGCAAATCGTTGAGTTCATCCATAAAGCGCTTGTAGCGTAAGATCCCCTTCTTGGTCAATCGTCTGAGGCGTAATAAATGTTTGCGTAGCACCATCTCGCTCTGAGCATCGTACGCATCAACCAATCCCCATACATGGGCCTGTTGAACCGAAACGGGCTGCGTCATTAGTGTTAAATAATGCGCTTTTTGGAATCCAATCCTGCGGACTAAAAAAGGTAGAACGCAAGCAGGAAAAAGTCCGAATAGCAATTCTGACAAGCTGAACTGTGCCGTCTCGTCAGCTATCACAATATCGCTGGCAGCAATAAATCCGACGCCACCAGCGTTTGCTTTTCCTCGCACATGAGAAATCGTGATATAAGGCCCAGTTGCTAGTTTTAACCACAGATCATACATAGGTTCTGGACTCATTGCATGTTCTTGTCCACTTTCCACTTTTTCACGCATTCCCTCAAAATCCGCCCCAAAACAGAACACCTCTGGCAGACCCTCCAAAACTACGATCGTAACCGACTCCTCACACAGCGCTAGCACATGCAAGCACTCCTCGATGAGGGTATTATTAATCGTATTGTTTGCCTCCGGTCGGTAAAACCGAATATAACAAATCGATTCTTGAAAGCGAACCTGAATCGTTTGATAACTCATGATTCCCACCTGTATTTACGGTGGAATTCATAGATTTCTTCCAAATACAACCGCTGTCTCCCTTTCCCGGAAGCTATGACCCCCGGAATCAATTGAAAATCCAGCTTGGCGTTGCGGGTTCCAAATCGTACGGCGCCACTGCCTTTTAGCAGGGATTCATATTCATCCATAGATAACTGATAGCGATCATTCAAATTACGCTCAATTTCAAATCGCCGTAGATGTTCCTGGCTTTGCGGCATAACAACCCCGCTATAAAATTCAGAGCAGCAGCCTGACCCGTAGGAAAAACAGCCGATTCGCTTTGGAGCATCGAATGTACCCTGATCAATCGTACCTGCCAAGGAGAGGTACAAAGTTGCCCCCATAATATTTCCGACCCGTTGGCAATACGCTAATCCAGGCTTAACACGTTGTAAATAATCTGCCTCAATCTCATTTGGTTTGGATTGAGTCAACCTTCGCATCATCGTGCGATGCGCTCCTTTTACCATTCCGCCAAAAGGAGTATGAAAGGCAAGATACTGAAAGGTATCTTTATAATCCACTCCTTTCACCCGTTTTTGATATTCCAAAAACGCTTGCTCGCAACAATCCAGATAGGACATTAAAGACAAGTCTGCATCCCCAGCCTCGCTATCTGGAATCGGCCGACAAGTATCCATCACCTCATAGCCGTAATATCCATTAGCGCCTGCATCGATTTGAAAAACATGAGGATTTTCACTAATGAGCATTGCCACGGCCCCTGCGCCTCCACTGGGCTCAGCATAAGACCAATCCTCACTCAAGACATCCCCGCCTTCAGCAGCAATAAATCGTGAAATATCACTGGCAATTACAAGCGCTTTTGCTCCTGGAGAGACCTGAGAAAGAATAAAATTCACCGCCATTTGGAGTCCTGCAGTACCGGAATAGCAGGCTTGCTTGAGCTCAAATAATCTGCAATTCCGATTCAACCCCAAATAGTGGTGAATATATGTACTGATTGATTTCCCAAAATCAATACCTGATTCTGTACAGGTGATAAGCATTTCAATTCGGTTTTTTTCCGCTTCTGAAAGAGCGTCCACCAGCGGTTTTGCCGCATTTACTCCAAAGGTAACTGGATCTTCATAAGGCAGGGCAACCGCCTTTTCTTTCATTAATAAATTTTCGAACCTTGCAGGATCCAATTGCCTGTGTTGGGCTAATTGCATAACATCCAGATAGGCAGAGCCACCAAAAACGTTCATTGCCTCAATTCCCACGACAACCATAATCGTCCCCCTCTCTCAAATACGCGACTCACATTTTTGCATACAAATGGCAGTATTGATTCCACCAAATCCCATGCTCAGATTCATGGTATTGTGAATAATTGCTGGTACAGACTCATTCTTCACCCAATTGCAGTCCAAATGGATAGGCTCCTCCAAATTACGGGTAGGGTGAAGTCTCGACTCTTTCATTTGTAAAAGAGTAGCCACAATTTCAACCGTTCCTGCCGCGCTCAAGCCATGACCGATAATGGATTTGGTTGCATTGATATAGGCATGTGACAATTTACAATCCTGTAGTGCCTTTATTTCTATCTCGTCTCCAACGATCGAGCCTGTCCCATGGGGATTAATATAATCAATCTCTTCCGGTAGCAGCTTTGCTTTCTCCAAAGCTCTTCTAATCACTCGGGCTTCGCCTTCGTAAGAGGGATTGGGATTCCGGTTTCGATCCATTCCCATATCCCATCCTGCAAGTTTGGCATAAGGTTTCTCCCGACGCCTCACAGCAGAATCGGCCCGTTCTATGACTACAACCCCGCAAGATTCCCCATAGATGAACCCGTCCCGCGACTGATCAAATGGTCGACACGCCATTGCAGGTTCATCGGCATATCGGTCGCTTCCCATCGCTCCCAAGGACCGCAATGCCTGGCATTCCATATACGAAATATCCATCAATGCCCCCATTGCAATACAAACATCAACACGATCTGCTTGAATGGCCTCAATTGCTTGAATGATTGCAACTTGTCCACTCGCGGATGCACCACCGACGGTATAAGCTAACCCCTGAATGCCGAACTGTTCGGTACATAGTCCGCACAAATCAGTATCCATAAAGGAAACCCCATAGGTCGGCGGTACAAAGCACATTTTTTCCCGGTAGGCCTCATAGGTCTGAAATAGCTCCCGTTGCTGAAAATTGGAGCCTCCAACCACCAGTCCAATACGGCTAGGATCAACGTTATCCAATTGGGCATCATTCCAGGCTTCTTGAAGGGTTACCATGGCCACCTGCCCCGAAAATGATGCTGTACGTAACATTCGTTTGGATAATGCCTTCGGATAAGACAAGGGTGGCAGCTCCGCACCTATAAATGAAGCTTCGCCTCTTCTGCCAGGGCGCTGCATGACGCCAAATGCATGCTGCCCTTTGAACAACGCCGAGGCAAAAGCAGCCTTCCCCTGCCCAATCGCCGAAGTCACACCAATCCCCGTAACGACTAACTCAGATTTTTCATAATTTTTCATAATTTCGCATAAAGTGCATCTGTCAATTCCCCTATATTTTTCACGCCAGACAATTCGACACGCGGAATATTAAGAGATAATGTTTCCATCGTCTTGTTTACAATTTCGGCCCGATCTACTGAATCTGCACCCAAATCCACCAATCGATCGCTATACTCGAACGTGTGATCTTGTAATTCAGGAAGCACTTCACAAATACAACGTTTAACAATATCGAATACTTCTTCCTTATGCATGGGTATCCTCCTAAAAAATAAATGATTTAAAACTCAACAAACCTGGTATTCAGTAAGCATGACCTACAAACGGATTTCGATGAAAAATTGTATTGAATTTCTCATAAATCCGAGAAGTATTCATACTCCATTCCGTCTTCCTTGGTGCTACAATCGTGCAGATATAGTCACCTAACCGGTAAGACTGGGCAGCATATTGTGGAAAATGTGAAAATGTACTTTGGAAGTATCCATCCACCAATCTGGTCTCATTCATTTCAAGTACATGCAGCGATGTTGTAAAACCTGTGCGCAATATTTTCGACAGGGCCTCCTTCACTGTCCAAAAAACCGTCAATAAAGCTGAGTACTCCCCTACTCCCCGCACGACAGAGATTCTTTCCTTTTCTTCCGTCGTCAGTTGGCTTTCAATTGTCTTATTTCGCTTAGAATCAATCCTCTCAATATCAATGCCCATGGGATGCGCTTCGGGAAAAACAACAGCCGCTCCGATATAGTCGCAATGGGCAATGCTCACCTGGTAACTGTGGACACCATTGATTCGAAGCATGGGCTGGCCAAAGACACCTGTCTCCACACTTACGTTGCGCAGGTTTGGCTCGCTTAACAGCACCGAAACTGCTTGTTTCGCACTTAGCCTGCCAAGCACAAAGTTGGATTTCCGCCGATGGAATACCAAACTCTCGAAGTAACTACACTCATCCGAATGGAAAACTTCCCGATCAAGGGGAGCGTCTGCGTTATAATCTGCATGGACAAAACTGAGGGCCGCCTTCATCACAGCATCTTCCCGCTTCAATATTAGTTGTTCTGCATACGAGGCTACGCATATCCCCCCTAGTAAACTACTAACTTAGCAGTCCAAATCAAAAAAGGCCTTCAAATCCCTTAAGGGTTCTGAAAGCTTCCTCATGGAGTATGAACTCGTCATAAGTTCTCCACTTTAAACCTTACTTATAATTTCCAACGCTACCCTCACTAACCTAATATCACCCATAAATTCCAACTGAATGACCGCTTGTCGTTTATGTCTATCTATTTTCTTGACTATACTCCCCCTTCCTTTAAGTGGGCCATCTAGGATACGTATATTGTCTCCTTCAATAATTCCAGTTGATGATTCTATACAATAGCTATCATTGCATAGACTTTCTAACATTTGTTTCTCCGAATCTCTCATTGAAGCTTCAAACTTCGAGTATCTCAATAAACGAATGATATCACTAGAAGTGCAAATCATTGAATTTGTACTGGTTACGAACTGCAAGTCAGGTAAATTCGACTCAATAAATACATAGCTTGGGAACAAAGGAGCCCATTCTTTCTTTACTATTCCTGCTACTTTAAAAAGTCTCTCTTGGAGAGGTATAAAGGGTTTGTAGACTTCAGAATCCAACCACTCATTAATAAGCTGCTTGACCTGTTCTTCCCTACCCGTTCGCACAAAAAACACGTACCAGCTCACTTAACTCATCTCCTATAAAAACGTACTGCCAAATCATCTTCTATAATGTCTACTACCCATATACATAGCTTCGCCCTTTCACTTATCCTACTTGATAAGCTACAATCTCTCACGATATATCCCTTATTAATGGTTAACGTGACCCGCCAGCGATTAACCACAGACAAGTTCCTTTATTTTTCATATAATCATATAATTGGAATAATGTTTTTCCATTATAATCCTCTACTCAAACCCTGTCAATTCACAGTTGATTGGGAACGGCAAGTTCATCATTGGATTCGCAAATCTTTCTGAAAATGGCTCAATTTGAGGTCATTATTATCTTTCGAGTACAGCTTTTATGTTTCTAGCGGCTCATAAAAAAACTGATCTGGGTGTTTTATACTAGTGAACTTGAGCATCTGAGGCATACACAAGCGATAGATCGTTATGTACTATTTTTTATATTCAAATTTTTCTCTCACCATTAGAACTGAACCACATTACAGACTCATTTGAAATCGAACAGTCCCTTTTGGTTCGGACGCATTCTAAATTTAATAAAAGATTCCTTACTCGTAAATTGAAAATAAATATTTTCATCCATGAGGTGATTGAGTGTAAAACCAGGCGCTTTACCAAATGAATGAGCAGGATAAATTTGAATAGAGTCATCAATTTCTCGCTTTATTTTTTGAACGCTATTATATAATTCTACCGGATCTCCTCCATTTGGGTCACAAAAGCCACAACCTTCAATGAAAATTGTATCCCCAGTAAATAAGCGATCTGACAACAGATAGCATACACTTCCCACGGTATGTCCGGGGGTCAAAAGACTTTTGATTTCCGTTTCACCAACCTTGATTGAATCCTTGTCTTTAATTGAATGTAAATTTCTACATCTAAAATTATAAAAATCGATTTCGTTTATTGACATGAATACTTGCGGGTTATATTTTTCTAGGAGTGGATTTACCAAATTAATATGATCCCAATGTGAGTGAGTTAATAGTATCGCTTTGAGATCGCCATTCAATTGTTGAAGATAGGATTCTACTTTCAATAAATCCCATGATGGGTCAACAATAGCTATGTCTCTTGTTTTCTCATCCATTACAAAATATACATAGTTAATGAAATTCATAAAACAAACTCTTAACTGTTCCATATGATAAGTCAGATTCATATCAGCTTCACTGAACCACCTTCCCAATGATTAATTAAAAACAACAACATTCTGTTTGAAGGATTTATACCTCTTCATTTTTGGAGATAATTTACACTCAATTATAAAGCCCCCATTTCGTGGTACCTACGATTATAACCATTGATGCAATAGAAAGGCTCCGACTCTCTGTTACAAGATCGCTTAATCTTGCCAAAACAAAAAACGCCTCTCCGTATGTTAACGGTGAGACGTTTTTTGTTGATCCTGCGTACCTGCTGAATGCTCCACTGCAGCTACAAGATCTCTCATTATTTTCGTTCATTTAACTTTGATGTGTCCATGGTAATTCAAGAATGCCGAGGACCGGGATCGAACCGGTACGGTAGTCACCTACCGCAGGATTTTAAGTCCTGTGCGTCTGCCAATTCCGCCACCCCGGCATAAATTTAGGAACGCTAATCTTTACACTTACTTGTCTTACAAGTATCTGAGAAACATGCATCTGATTAAGAAGTGTTCTCGTTATGTAAATGTCGTTCAATTGGGCACCAACATATAATACGATAATTTTATCGAATTGTAAAGTGTTTTTTAAAAAAAATAATAATTTTCTCTTTTTGTATAACTTGTGCACATTTGAATTACACTAATAAACGTCTTTCCAAACTACCAGAAGGGGTGTTACGAATGCGTGAAGGTATGATTCCAGCTGTTCTTGGAACGGTAGTATCGGCTTCAGGCGCTGTGTTGCTGAGCAGTAAGTACAAACTTGCAGCTACAGGCATTCTCGGTTTCGGACTGGCTCATGTTGTTCTGGGAGCGATTGATCTGATTGAGCATCGCTAGTTGTTTGGGAAGTGCCGGGCGGGATTTACTTCCTCCCGGTTTTATTTTTATCAACGTTTAGTCTGGAGCACAAGCGTTTATGTAAAGTATAGAAGCTGAATGTACCTAATAAAAGGAGCTGTGATGTACTATGAGAGATAATAACTCTGAAAAAAATCGTAATGACGATCAAATCGAACATAAACAATCCCTCGACAAGCGCGAGCCAGGATTTAATCGCATTCCTGACACCGATGCAGATACACCTGCTGCTACCGATATGATTGATGAAGCCATAGGTCGCGGGATAGACAAGTTACGTAACGATTTCACAAAATAAAGCATGGGTAATAGGACACAGGTTTGTGAGCAGCCCTTAATTTTATTTGTTTTGATATGTACAGTGATTTCGTAAAATCACTTAAAGATCAGCATAATCCAGCCAATGATCGATATCCACAGCACGATGCTGATTAAGAGTCCACACATGATACCAAAAGAGAAATTACCTTCATTCTTCGGCATAGTACTGCCAAATTTCAATCTAAGCTTCATTTGATTCCAGTTCATAGAACCCCCTCCTTAAGTTCTATTTCGGAATATGAAGCTTATTTTTTTAGACCTATAGTCATGTTTTCGAAAATAAAAAAGGGTTTTTCGTCCTATCACCCTGATCGCGGAAACAGGATTACTGCTATACCGACCAAACAAATCAATCCACCAATGAAATCGTACAAGTCGGGTGTCTTTTTATCAATCCACCAGCCCCATGCGATGGAAAGAACAATAAAGACACCTCCGTATGCTGCATATACACGCCCAAAGGAGGAAAAAACCTGAAAGGTAGCGATGATTCCATACACAGCCAAAATTACTCCGCCGCAAAGTCCGACATACCATGTCTTCCCTTCACGCAGCCACTGCCAAATCAAATATCCTCCTCCAATTTCAGCGATGCCAGCCAATATAAAAAGTAAAGCTGCCTTTAACACCATTTCACATCCCTAATTCTTCAAATTCTTTTCGTTTTTTTGGATATCTCAATTAGAGCACTCGAGCTAAAATGATAATCAATGCAATCACGCCAACTAGAATCAGCAGGTTGCTGACCTGACGCCATAAGCTAGGCACTCCCTCGGAGTGAAGCTTCCGCTGATTGGCATCAAAGTTCGCTTTGGCTCCTTCAGCATCTGCTGATCTAGAGAATGGTCTGTTTTCTTCATTCATAAGAGTACCTCCTTTTCAATCCACTTTAATCATACCAAACTTTTCCGTCGATTTCGCGGTGCTTTTATGCATATACTTACCACATATTTCTGATTGCATCTTCATATATATGAAGTGCATATCCATATGTCAATATTTCGCTGAATATAAAGTATGATGTCGAATCAAGGTAGAGTGGGTATTTAGACGTCTTTCATTGCAGGACGGTAGTTATGGTATAATTTAGTCAACTTGTTCAAGATCGTAACCAGCGCTCAATTGTTTACTGCAATTGTAATTAAATTCACATCCAAGAATCCACATCCCGGTTACAACCTGCATATTCTGTTTGTAAACCCAGGAGGAGGATACCGATGTCCCCAATCTTTATAGCAAGTTTAATGATAATGGGCATATTTTTATTTCAGGCAGCCATCGTTTTCGGCATCATACATTGGATTTCAAAACGCACCCAACGTCCAGCACAAACCAAAATGTATCTTGCAATGGGTTTGCTCGTTGTAATTTTAGGCTTCCTTGTATGGGACAACTGGATACACTCACAGGAATTCAATGGATGGGCCACGATTAGTCTGCTGGTGATTATTATTAGTGCCTATATACAGCTTAGAAAGCAAAAAGAAAAATACTAATCCCATTACCATGCATCAAAGGAGGAGCGCCATGAAATCTCACTCAACACGCTTTTGGTTACAGAGGGTGCTACTGCTAATGCTTGTTTTACTCTTCAGCGGCTCTCAGCAATCATTCATTGTTGCCGATGCCGCCCCGCCAATTAATGTTCAGGCCTCTGCCAAAGCCAAGCAATTACTTGCCTACCTATCTAATGTACCGGATGATATGCTAATTTCCGGGCAGCATGATTACTTAGAGGCACCGGATGAACAAAATAACAAGCTACAACAAATCAGCGGACAATACGCAGGACTTCACGGCTATGAGTTTGGAGGATTAGCTAATCAGTCCCGTACGGCCCTACAAGAGCAACGTCAGCATGTTGTGAATAGTGCTATCCAATGGAGTCAGGACGGCGGAATCGTAGCTATTACCTTCCATCAGGCGCTACCGGGCACACCCAAAACGTGGAAAAATGTACAAGCAAAAATAACTCAAGCTGAATTTAATCGTTACATCACGCCGGGTACCCCGCAATATAAACAACTGATCGCCGATCTGGATGAGGTGGCTCTGTCCCTTAAGACTTTACGAGACGCGGATGTACCTGTTTTATGGAGACCCTATCATGAGATGAACGGCAACTGGTTTTGGTGGGGGAACAAGCAAAATTACGCTAAGTTGTGGAATCTAATGTATGATCGGTTCACTCATGTCCATCATCTGGATAACCTGTTGTGGGTGTGGAGTCCCAATGCCCCAAACGCATATAGCACTCCCTATAATCTGTCCTTCCCAGGTATTAACCGGGTAGATATTCTTGCAGTTGATATCTATAATAATGATTATAAATCCTCCTATTACACTGAATTGCTAAAGCTTGCGCAGGGCAAGCCTATGGGAATCGGAGAAAGTGATATTCTGCCGAGTGCGAAGGTGCTGCAAAACCAGCCAGCCTGGGCCTATGCCATGACATGGGGAAAGGAGCTGTCTGCAACCAATTCACAAGCAGCAATCAGACATTTTATGAACCAAAATAATATCATCACACGAGACCTTCTTCATGAGTCCCTCCGCTGAAAGAAAAAAGCTTCCACTTCGCTCTAAGAGCAAAGTGGAAGCTTTTTTTATACTAAATCCAAATAAAGCTCTCTAACTATTTCTGATAACCTCTTCTAGATCAATATCGGCATACGCCTCTTCACCAAGATGTACGGATACAATGGTGTAGATCCGCTTGGACAGTCTAGACATCAGCCGATCACCCGGTGCTACAGAATATTCTTCCCGATAATCTCCAATTTTGTGAAAACCGCTGGACATATGGATGTACAAGTTACCCCTACGTGTTCTACCATGCACCAACATCAAATCTCCTCCTGCGTGTAACCAACCTAATTTCCCTGTTACATGTATATCGGTCAGAACAAGATAGGATATAAGTCCCTGGTACCCTTCTTTTGTTTCACAAGTTAGTGCACGTAAACGAAACGGGTCTGCCAGTGATGTGACAGACCCGTTTTTGTAAACCCATTTTCGTGATTTAGGAAGAAACTATTCTTGATAGGATTCTGCTATTGCATTCGCTGCAATGATTGCATTGTACACGTCAGCAGGACTAACCGGGAACGGCATGTTGACCATTGTATCATTCGATGCACAAGCAGCTTCAGCCACTTGGCGCCATTCAGCCTCAACAAATTCCTCTACACCCAAGTCACGAAGCGTCAACGGAAGGCCTACATCCTTCACCAGTTTAATCACGGTTTCCAGTTCCTCTTTCGGTGCATTTTCCAGCACTAGCTGGGTTAACAAACCGAATGTAACTTTCTCACCATGCTGTGCTTTATGGAGCGAAGGAACAGCCGTCATGCCATTATGAATGGCGTGTGCTGCTGCCAACCCACCTGATTCTGCACCAACACCGCTCAGATAAATGGTAGCTTCAATCGTATCCTCAACCGCACGAGTATATACTTTACGATCCACAGCACGTTTGGCCTTCACAGCATTTTCCAGCAACGTATCATAACAAAGACGAGCAAGTCCCAGTCCTGTAGTGGAAGGCTTGTTCAGAACCAGGTTATCCCCATTGGCCTGATAGCAGGCACGAGCTTCAAAATAAGTGGCCAGTGCATCACCGATTCCAGCTGCAAAGAAACGTGCAGGCGCTGCTGCCAGGATGCCTGTATCCGCCAGTACAACGTCTGGATTAGTAGGCAGGAACAGATATTCATCAAAAGAGCCATCTTTTTTGTATATAACCGCAAGCGCGGTACAAGGAGCATCTGTAGAAGCAATCGTTGGGAAAATAACAACAGGCAGCTTTTCATAATAAGCCGTTGCCTTGGCGGTATCCAATGTTTTTCCCCCGCCAATCCCTATGATAATGTTCGAACCATGTTTACGCACCAATTCGCGGTTACGATCAATCTCTTCTTTTGTACATTCATATTGAAATTTCTCGAAGACCACCTGGTTACCAGCTGCTTCAATCGAAGCACCTGCCTCCTTTTGGGCCCTTTCAAGTATGAACTCATCACAAATGACAAAGGCTTTATCGCCATAATCCTTAATATAGTCATTTAACGACGAGAGTAGATTTTGTCCAGAAATAAATTTCTTGGGTGAAGTAACGGACCTTACAACGTTTGCCATGTAAATTCCTCCTCAGCTTTGACTCATACTCAAATTAATAATGATTTGGGCATGTGACCCCTTAACTATAAACCTCTTTTCACATTATTAAAAGGCTTATTATGGAATATTTTATGAACAAATTGTGTATCTATTATATTTGAACAGTCGAGCTCCATTCAGAATACAGGATACCCATCATGATACGATCATAACTGTTACCATCACGAAGAACAGCGGAACGAACTCTACCCTCAAGCTGGAACCCCGCCTTCTCATAAGTTCGGATCGCTTGTGTATTGTACTCAATCACATCCAAGCCAACCCGATTCAAATTGAGCTCATAAAACGCATAACGAAGAATGAGCCGTACCGCTTCTGCCCCAAAGCCCTTGCCGCGGTAGTCCGTATTACCTATACCTATTGCCAGCTGTCCGCAGCGATTATTCCACTCAATCCCGTGGATAGCAACAAATCCGATCAAGACATCATCTGCCAATGTTCTTAATCGAAAATAGACCTCGTTAGAGCGGGGAGATCCTTCTGACTCCATCTGTTTCAACGTGTAGGGGAGCGCCAAATCCGTATCTACATTTCGCAGATACTTCGCATCCTCACCCCATTTGAACATCACTTCGGCATCTTCTTCCCTGACTGCGGCCAATTTTATTCGTTCCCCATAAAATAAATTTTCGATCTTAATGACTCTTCAGCTCCTATTATGAATTGTGTGCCATGTTTTCCGTCATAATTGTCATGCTATCCGATGTCCGCAATATAAGCTCTCCCTTTTAATTCAATGTTTAAATTTTACAAAATAATCAAACATAGCACAACCAAATCATTACAATTGTCATTGTGTGACACACAAAAAAGACCTTACAGCTGCAAGGTCTTCGCATAACTAATATTTAAACAACATAGCAACCAGCTGGTATCCAGCTCCAATCGTCCAGAACAGCACATAATCACCGCGCCGGATACGACCCGATTCAATACCTTCATATAGCGCAATGAACGGGCTACTGGTACCTGTGTAACCATATCGATCACCCACATAAATCATTTGGGCATCCTCTAGCTCCAAGTGATCCTGAATCTTCAATACATTTGCTAACGAGAACTGAGACAGACAATAAGCCCGTACATCCTGAGGCGTCAGCCCATTCTTTTTTAAAATGCGTTCAAGCAGATCAAATGTAGGAGGTAAGGCCATATTGGCGTCAAACGGAAGCCACTGAATATATTTTCCGGGGGCGTTCCTTTGGAGTGTTGCCGCTAACCCCTGAGCCGGGTACAAAATTTTATCTATATTGACTGGGTCCGTAAAATACATTGAATCTATAAAACCGGTGTCTTCTTCTGTGCGCTCCAAAATAGCCGCACATGCAGCATCTCCATAGTTCGCATAAGTAATCTCATCCTCCGGACCGGAAATGAGTGAATTATAATCTGAACCAATAATAAGCGCTGTCCGCACGTCATGATTAGATAGCATCGACCGACTGGCTTGATCGACAGCGACTGTCATCCCTGCACAATTCGCGTTGGAATCCATCACGGCCACATCATCTCTCGCCCCAATCGCCTGGTGAACAAACAAAGCATTCATCGGAAACAGTGACTCAGGAACTTGAGTGGAGAACACGATCATATCCACATCACGGCCTGTCATACCGGCCTGTTCCAGAGCTTTTTGCGCAGCTGCAATTCCCATTGTTAGGCCGTTTTCGTTCGGATCATCAATGATATAACGCTGTTTTCTACCCATATGCTCCATGAAGCGTCGAATATCTTTGCCCCGCTCGTCAAAATGGCGAACATAGTATTCGTTATCCAACGAATGGGGCGGATGGTACACACCCAGTGCTTTTATTTTGATATGGCTCATCAGGTTTCCCCCTTACACATACATCAGCGCATTATTGTACGACAATATCTACGTTGTTTAATCCTGCTTCACGTGCTACTCGACCAAGCTGCATTTTAATAATGGTTTGTTGAAGGCTGATGCCAAAGATTACCTTGGTAAATCCAGTTTCTTTGTAACGTACAAATGAGCCCTTCAATTTTTCCACTTCTCCCGGACCCAAAAGTGCCATCTGGGTACAATCTACCTTGAGTGTAAAGCTGGACGCCTGAATGGATGAAGTTTTGGCTACATAATCTTTTACAAAGCTATCATACTCCTCCTGGCTAAAAACTCCATTCACCGCCATATGTACCGTTTTCATGGCTTGATCTACTTCGATAGTGTAAGGATGTTGACTCATTTAGAAAGACTCCTTTGATTTCATTTTTTTGTCTATTAAGAGTATCGGAATAATAGGTAGAATTTTTAATATTAAATCAGATAAATCACCACTAAAATATTACAAATTTGTGAATACAAAAAACCGTCACTGCTCCTAGAAGAAGCAACTGACGGCTGGAAATTTGCGTATTCTCATGTGCAATTAATTCGTAAACGTATGGCGACCGAGTGAGATGACAGCCGGGCGACTTTTACTCCATTTGGCTGTGGCAATGGCCGGGTTGTAATAAAACAAGGACCCATTAGTCGGATCAGCACCGTTAAGTGCCTGTCTAGCTGCACGGTATGCCGTCTTGTTTGGTTTCAGGCGGTATTGACCATCCTGTACAGCGGTGAATTGGCCAGGCTGCAAAATAACGTCCGGGATCGAGCTTGGAAACTCGCCGGACTGCACACGGTTTAATACGACAGCGCCAACAGCCACTTGACCTTCAAACGATTCTCCGCGCGCCTCAGAATAAATGATACGAGCCAGTTGATCCAGCGCGGTTACGCGCACCTCTCCGAAGGATTTCAGCTTGGCTTGTGTTGCCGCTCCGGCTACTCCATCAGGTGTCAGACCGTTATCTCGTTGAAAACGAGCCACCGCTTTACTGGTCAGAGAACCATAGTACCCAGTAAACCCAGCCTTGAAATAACCGAGCGAATGAAGCTGCTGTTGAAGCTCCAGCACCCGTTCGCTTTGAACCCCTTTCTTCAAAGCTGACGTTTGTGCTTGTGCTTGTCCTGGTGCGACTGACAATACAGTACCTAACATACATGCGCAGGACAGGATTAAAATAGATAATTTTTTCATATTCCAGACAACCTCCTCTTTCATGTTCTGTCCGGTGCAACCATTCCGGCCTGTACAACTCAGGGACGTTTATCCGATGATGTTTCTTATGACATAACTTATGCCTAGCTGCAGAAGTGACGCGTGGCTACATACGGAATGGGACAATCATGCTTTCACACGTCCGTTGCAGTATACCACAAGCCGCATTTACGTATCATCCGGCTCTGGTCCTAAGACTACCCAAGCAAAAAACGCCATCCCTAAAGGGATGACGTGTATTAAAAGCAATGGATCATGTTCTGACCACACTTGAATACGTGACTTTTTTCGCTATTTTTCGCTTCAACTTGCCCGGGATCGGAGCCTGATTTCTACTAATTCAAATCACATTTGCGCGCACACATATATGGGCGTATGCATAGGGTAGCGTACGATCATCAAATCTTGATTAACAGAAAGGCTGGAAACGACGCGTGAATTCATATATGGATTACACCTCTCCTACTGTACAATTCACCTATGATTTAAGCGACAATGTTTTGTTTCAGAAGGATGCTCAAAATTCGATCAACGAGCTGTCGATCCAGCAGCTGAATACATTGGCAAATGTATCGCTGCTGGATATTCGCCTCAGCACTGCTAATGTTGTGGAGCCTCACTATCACCAAAATGCCACAGAACTGGTCTACTGCATCTCTGGAGCAGTAACCGTGTCACTGATTAACCCCTTTACCCGCGAATTACGACATTTTCCGATCACACCTGGCCAAGTGGCTAACGTCCCTCAAGGATGGTGGCATTATCTGGTCGCCACGATGGATAACACTCATTTGTTGACGATGTTTGATGCCCCGACCCCTGAATTCATACTGGGATCTGACATTTTGCGCCTAACGCCAAATAACATTCTGGCTCATACTTACTGCCTGGATGAGAATAAGGTTCAGGAAGCGCTCGCCCCTATTAAAAAACCTGTCATCATCGGTCCTCCCAATGACTGCAAGCAGCAGCCCCCCCGAAAACCAGGGATACATGTAAGGCTTGCTGATGCTTCATCACACCATCAAGCCGTCCCCCAAAGAGATTACGCCTATACTAACGGATATCCTGGCTTCTCTTTTAATCCCTATCAAGAATAGGCTAACTCTAGTCAGGTCTTAAGTTGGAGGGAATACCTTTTCCCTGTATGTTCGCCGTTACCATAAGACCGTCCCTCTCATAAAATGCCAATGTATAAGAGGGGGTGATGGAATGGACGCTTACTACAACTGTTTGAACTGCATGAATAAAAAGGTGCGTATTCTCACCATTGACGGAAAACAGTACGAAGGAACCATTATGGATGTGGATCGTAATAATGTGTACTTAAAAACAGAACGGAACGGACGTGTACAAACGTCTGCCTTTTATCCTGGCTACGGGTATGGGAATCAAATCTTAACTTTGAGCCTATTCACCCTGCTGGCGATTGCGTTAATTTAATCCTGATCCATTGTCCGTTCCTGTCTATAGATGCCAATGTAACTCAAATGACAGCTGCCCAGCCCGGCACAGTTTGTGTAGGGCTTGTACGCTGTTATTTGAGGTGTTTTACATACGTTCCATCCTCTAAAACACTTAACCCCCCATCGGTTATATACCAATGGGGGGTTAAGCTACTCAGTTCATTTTAAACCCATAAAGACTTCGTAATGATAACGAGCAGAATGAACAGTACCAGAATAGCTCCTGTCGATGTCCATACTCCTGGGTAGCCCCCTACTGAACCGCCACCACAACCTCTTTCACATTCACTCATGGTCATTGCCTCCTTCAATTCAAGGTACAACATAGCTTATGTATTGAGCTTTCCTACGGACCGGGCTTTTCGGCAATGTTATGAATGTTTTTGCTGATGGGCATTAGCCTACACCTTTCCTAGGCAGGAGCATAGGATAACACAACTAATCTTGAAGGAGTGAAGCAATTGAATTCAAATCAAATGCTCAATTACAACGTTAATCAACCTTTCCCCCACCATCCTACCTCTCACCACGTCGTGGTGCACCCTGTAGATCCGTACGTCGTAGAAACATTAAAATCGGTGATCGGCAAGTACGTTGTACTTGAGACAACACGTGGCAGAATTGATGGATGTGTAGTGGACTGTAAGCCTGATCATGTCATTTTAGATGTATACGGAAAAAAATTCTTTGTTCGAATCAGCGAAATCGTATGGATCATGCCCAACTAAACAAATTAGACATTAAAAATCCTCGCAGATCCTATTCCGGATTCGCGAGGATTGATTATAACGTTGATTATGCTAATCAAGCCCTCCTGCCAGTGAAGCCCGGAGTTCATCTATCGTTCCGTTGTATTCATCCAAATCGACTTGGCCTTGAATACCCGGAACACTGCCTGTGCTACTGTACTGCCAAGCCCACCAGCTATTCCAAGCTGGGACTGCGGTCGGCTTTTGCGTAGTGCTGTATCGGGCTACCCACAGCTTATACATAGAAAATGTAGGATCAAACTTGGAAGCAAAGACATTGCCTGTGTATACGATCGGCTGACGCCCGGTAAGCCTCTCCATTTCATCCAAAAAAGCATGCGCCACTTCACTAATCTGTGCAGGAGTAAGACCTTTGGGGTTATTTTCATAGTCCATCACAGGGGGTAGATCCAGCCTGCCTCCTGCTGAATCTATAGCCCTGGCAAAATTAGCTGCTTCCTGACGAGCTCCATCCGCAGTAGTAGCGTTCAAAAAGTGGTAAGCGCCAACCAGGATGTTAGCATCTCTGGCACCCTGCACATTTACTAAAAATTGATTATCTTGATATTTTGTGCCCTCTGTAGCTTTAATAAAAGCAAATGTCTTGCCTGCCGCCGCCACTTGCTGCCAATCAATATTGCCATTATAGTGTGAGACGTCAATCCCTTGCGCGTGTCCATCAGAAGAAATCTCAGGTACAACAGGTATGGTAGGTATAACGTCCTCGGTAGTTGATGGCTCCTCTGTTTCCTGATCCAACGCTATAACCACCTTACCATCATCCGCATTGAGTACATGAAAGGGTGTACTCTGATTAAGATCGACCACGATGCGTACCGAGGCTGGGTTTGTACTAGCCATGGAGTATCTTACTTGAGAAACATCTGGATCTTCTGTGACTGGAAAACTTCCTTGTCCACCATTGTTAAATGATTGCGATGCTGGAAATTCCTCAGCAAACTTTGTATCCGGTATGTCTACAACAATACGGTCTGCATGAGTCAACGTGGTTACTTTTGGGGTTACTTTTCCATTAACAGTTATAGTTAATTGGTGATTATCGAAGCTAATTTGGTTTATAGCCGTGCGCGCACTCTCTTTAGGATTACTTACAGCTGGAGTAGCAGGATGATCATGAGTGGACTCGCTATTGCCGCTTGAAGTAGGAGGAGTCGTCAGGAACACGGTTTTAAGCTCGTTGTTCCAGGTCACATTCATTCCTGTCTGTTCCGATACAAAGCGAAGCGGAACATAAGTCGTCCCCTCTTTAAGCAAAGGAGCTACAGCCAATCCCATTTGATGATCATTGACAGAGGCTATGGGATTGTTGACCTGAAGACTGAGGTTAAGATTTTGCTTATGTATAGTTATGGTCCCTGTCTTGGACTCCCAATTCACGCTATAACCCAATTCCTCTACAATGAGACGGAGTGGAACCAGTACATTCCCCTTTACTTCTTGAATCTGAACACCTTTGCCAACACTTATATCTTTACCATCCAACTGAAGATGTGAACTCGAAGATGCAGCATGACTTTCTCTTGGAAATGCTAGTAGAAACAGAAACAAAAAAGCAAATAAACAAATTTTCTTCATTATGTACCCTACCAATCTCTATATTTTCGCTTATGAAATTCTTGCACTCTATGATTCTCAGGACCTCTATTTTGATAGACGCGAATCATATGGTAAAAGTTACGATTGATTCAGTACATATTTCAGTCTTATCATACAAAAGTACTAAAAAACTCTGCCAGCTATACAGCAAGCAGAGCTTTTTTCAGTTTTATTAACCTAGTTTACTAGCAATCTTATCACCAAACGAATACTTCATGTTCACACTGTTAAAAATGTTAACCCTATAAGAATGATCGAGGTAACAGATAGTACCAGTAAGGGAAGCATTGCTTTCTCCCGCAAAGCCTTAAAGCTCACATTCAGCCCCATGCCTACCATAGCCATCGTTAACATAAAGGTGGTAACTTGAGAAATTCCGTTCGTCAGACTAGATGGAACTACAATATATTTCCCAAAAACATAGCTGCCCACAATACTTGTAGCCATAAAGCCGATGAGGAACCAGGGAAACTCCACTTTAGCGTCTGTACGAATTTTTCCAGTTCGTTTCATCCAAACCATTAAAACAAAGCTGAGCGGTATGAGTAAGAAAACACGCCCCAGTTTAGCTAATAAGCCCATTGCAAGAGCATCCTGTCCGGCAGGCGCTGCAGCTAAGGCCACATGTGCAATTTCATGTAAACTGATGCCCGACCAGATTCCATATTGCATATCCGTCAAAGGAAGCCAGGGCCGAAGCACAGTAAACAAAATGGCAAATACCGTTCCAACCAAGGCAATGAGTCCTACTCCTATGGCTGTATCCTCATCTTTGGATTTTAACAAGGGAGAAACCGCTGCAATCGCTGCTGCACCGCAAACTCCTGTTCCAATACCAAGAAGAAGCGAAAGCGAAGCATCTGCCTTGAAACGTTTTGCCAGCCAAACCGTAAAAAAGATGGAAAATACAACGGTGCCCACATCACGCAAAAGTAAACCCAACCCATGATGAATGACAACATCCATGTTCAGCTTCAGCCCAAATAACACAATCGCTCCACGTAGTATTTTCTTTGCTGAAAACTCAACCCCCGAGCGCACAGCTTCAGGGTATCCCCACAACTGTCGGTACAGAATAGCGAGAAACATGGCACAGGCCAATGGACCTACATAATGAAAACCTGGCAATTCGTTCAGGCCGTAGCCTGCCAAAGCAAATAACATCGTGAGGATAATGCCAAATATACGCTGGAATAATCGCCCTCTGTTCGAAAATAATTTGGTGTGTTGTGTATGACTGTTCATGGTGAACCCCTCCAATTCTACATGCATCCAGCTTAATATGTTTTTTGTCATAAGAAAAATAAATCATTATAATAATGATAATAAGTAAATAGATATGATGGATTTGGAGGAATGGGCATTGGACCAATCTTTAATCGTATTTGTTATGGTCGCGGAGAAACAAAACTTCACACGAGCTGCCGAGGTGTTACACATGACCCAACCTGCGGTAAGTCAATATATTCAAACGCTGGAACGTAGCGTAGGGACCCGCCTCCTGGAGCGTAGTAATAAATATGTGCGCTTAACCAAAGCAGGTGAAATTGTGTATCATCATGCTCAGGAGATTATCCGTCTCCATACACGGATGCAATATTTGGTGGACGAGCTGATACATACGGCAAAAGGAAACCTGTCGATTGGCGCAAGCTACACATATGGCGAATATGTGCTGCCGCATGTGATTGCGCAAATGAGAATCCAGTATCCACTCATTCAGCCCTCGATTACCATCGGTAACACTCAGGAAATTGAAAAACTCATGATCCATAATCAACTGGATGTAGGCATTATCGAAGGAGAATTTCAGCATGACCATTTACACATTGAATCATTTGCTGATGATAGAATGTATATCGTCGTTCCGCAAAATCATCGTTTGGCTGGTAAATCTCAAGTGGATTTAAGTGAGCTGCAAGAGGACATCTGGATTCTGAGGGAAGAAGGTTCTGGAACCCGGGAAGCGGCTGAAAATATGTTTGCACGGTTCCGGTTCTCCCCTTCTCATATGATGAATTTTGGCAGTACACAGATCATCAAAGAGTCTGTAGAAGCAGGCTTGGGGATTTCTTTGCTGTCCCAATGGGTCATTCAGAAGGAACTTGCTCTGGGCACATTAAAAGTACTGGATATTCATAATCTTCCGGTCATTCGAAAATTCTCCTTCCTAACTCCTTCTTCGACATTTGAAACGAAAGCAAGCACCGCTTTTTTGGAGATTTTGCGAAGTTATAATGTGACAAGGTAAAGTGCAGAAACCACGAAAAAAAGCACCCATTAAGGTGCTTTCGACATAATCATTATCATGTTTTTTATGAGGAAAGATGATCCTTACCATGATATAAGAAAATGAGAAAAATCAGCGTAGCTTCCTTGGAATTGTTGCATATCATGAGCAGCAATACCTACAAAATTCCCTGTAAAACCACCGGATAAAAAGCTGATATCCTGCATTTCAAAAAGCCGCTTCCAAGCAGGTTTGTCTCCGACTCCATAATAAAATTGCCCGTGGGATGCATGGACTTCCACAGCTAAATGTATAGGAAGATCGTCCTGAAGCGTAATCGCTTGGGGAACTAAGGTAAATGTGTTGGCTTCACATCGCATCATGCGCAGCACCTTCCCTTGTCCCTCCTCATAGCTAATATAGGCGTACAAATAATCTTCTTCATTAAGGTACAGTAGAAGCCCCGCCATTTGCAAATAGCTTGTTGGCTGATACTCCAATGCTGTTTCCACCCGGAAATGATGATCCGTTTGCCGAATGGCAAGCACATGATGCTGGAACAGACTTTGAATGGATTCTCCAGCTAGAATCCGAAGATAACCGGGGCGCTGGCTTAATGAACACCAGCTATCATCCGCCAGGATACGCAATGTGTTCCACGTTTTATCTAATGTGGTTCCCTCGAAAAAATCCTCGAAAATATAACCCTGCTGCTCTTGTTTAACCGAGAACTTCCCTCGAGGTGCGGGCACCTCCAATTGAGGTGTATGGCCCCCGGCGGTTAATCGCAGCCAGCCTTCATCATTCCAGTACACTTGCTGCAAGGCTGTTTCCCGTCCTAAAATGGCATATTTCCCCTCTACTGGACGTGTACATAAATGAGCCATGTACCATTCGCCGTCCGGTGTTTGTACAAGACTGCCATGTCCTGCGCATTGTAACGGGAAATCCAGTCGATCACGTGACGTAAGCATGGGGTTGTGCGGGTCTACTTCATATGGCCCGGATATCTGCTTCGACCGTGCTACGGTAACGGCATGCCCCGTACCCGTTCCGCCTTCCGCTGTAACGAGATAGTAATAACCGTTTTGCTTGTAGATGTGAGGCGCTTCTGTTTTCTTCAAAGGAGTACAATCAAAGATTTTAACAGGCTCGCCAATGAGTTGTTGTTGCTTGCTGTCATACTCCTGCATGACGATACCGGAAGATTTATTACTTTCCAACATGCGGTAATCCCACAATACGTTCAACAGCCATTTGCGTCCGTCCTCGTCATGAAATAAAGACGGATCAAATCCGCTACTGTTAAGATAGACGGGTTCCGACCAAGGCCCTTGGATCGTAGGCGCCGTCATCACAAAATTATGAACATCCTTGAACGGACGTTTGGTGCTTTTCACATCCGTATAGAGCAGATAAAAAAGGTCATCCGCATAGCTAAGCTGCGGTGCCCAAATGCTGCAATTTTTCGGGTTTCCTCTTAAATCAACCTGATCGGTCAAAATATCTGTGCAATGCTCCCAGTTGGCCAAATCTTTGGACTGGTACACCCGTACTCCAGGCAACCACTCAAACGATGACACCACAATATAGTAAGTATCCTCGACTCGTGTAATACACGGATCGGGATTAAAGCCTTTTAATATGGGATTTTGGATCATCATGAGACCTCACTTCTCCTTACTTCCAAAATGTGACTTCATCAAAAACCTTTTCCTTGCTCCATGCTTTTGTTCCCGATTCAAAACAATCCGCCCACGGAACACGCTGCTTACGTAACGTAGCAACTTCATCGTGTCCGTTATATTCCTGATAACAGACCGTTTTCTCGTTCGCAACATTGTTCCAATTGTCCCAGCCACGTGGGTCAATATGATCGCCCATTTTACAATCGACAAATACGGTCTTGGCATACTCCCGCCACGGACGCCCCAAAAAAACCGGGGTAATATCAGCTTCTGCGGTTAAGTAGCAATGGTTGAATACATAACCATACGCTTGTCCTTGCGGCGTAGAAGCGGCTGTGACGTAGCTCGTTTGGTTGTCATGATGACGTAAACTGCGAATTTCGCAATCTTCAAAATACGCGGTAGCCCCACCAAAAATAAAGTCCACCGTACCCTCTATATAACAATGCTGATAAAGCTGCCGATAGTGCCTATGATGCTCCTTCAAATGGATTCCACCAAACTGGAGTCGTTCTTTCGGTGCAGGAGGTAGAGGGCCTGTAAATAAAGTATCCTGGTGCCCTTTAAAGGTACAGTTTCTAAAGACCGTTTCATCACAATGAGCGTATACCGCAACGGCCTGCCCAATGGCTTCTCCCTGGCCCGCCGTGTTGGAAATCGTGAGATTTTCCAAGATCAGATGGCTACCGCCTAAAAATAAAGTAGGTGTCGCAAAGGTCCCTATTTCCTCTCCCGCTTCATCCCGCTCCTTGGCATACCGATCCATTCGAATCTCTACCTGTCCGATGCCTATAATATGAAGATATGAACGGTAAATTCGTACCTCTTCCTCATAAGTACCTGATAAAATAGTCAGCGTTTCCATTTCGTTGGAATCCGACTGCTCCAATACAGCAATCGCCTCCTGAATCGTATGGAAATCGCAAAAGGATTCTTTTCCAACTAGCATGGTTACCCCGATCCTTTCATTTGATTTACAGGTGTTCAGCTAAAAATAACTGCCACGCCATTCGCATTTCCAACGTCTCCATATGTCCACCGCCCGCAATCACAGGCTGCCAATGCTCAGGGTGACCTGCTTCTTGGTAAGCTTCCAGCAGACCTTTTGCCAAATGCTCGACTCCTTCAATAGGACACATCCGATCATTTTGACCTGTTATACTCATCCGTGGACGAGGTACGATCCGCTTTTGAATATCCAAGGTGGTAAAATGCTTCAGCAAGCCAGGGACATAGGAATAGAAACCATGATGATCCAACCCCCTTTTGGCGATTAGCGTATGGGCATCTACCTGTCCACAAATATCAACCGTCACCTGTATCCGTTCATCTAACGCAGCCATCCACCATGCCATGAGTCCGCCCATCGACATACCGATTGTTGCAATACGGGAAGCATCAATATCTTCACGCTGGCACATATAATCCAGTAAGCGACGGTTATCATACAGCATCATGCCCCACAGCACTTGGCCCTGCCAGAGCATTTCCTTTACCAGCTCGCTCTCGGTTTTGCCCCCACGTTCATTGAAGCCCCACATGTCAATGCAGCATACACAGTACCCCATGTCTGTCAGGGTAGTAGCAAACGAGGGCTGCTGCAAGTAAGTGCTGCTATGGATCAGTTCTTTGCGCCCGTTCGTATAATTGCCCCCATGCGAATGGTTAAAAACGACCAATGGGAACGGACTGTTCCCTTGTAAGGGTGTAGCTACATAAGCGGGTACAGACTCGATCCCGTTCAAGTCGAGCAGGAGACACTCCAGTCGGTATCCCTCGCGCTCTTCTTGATTCAGCAGAGTTGCCGTTACAGGGCGATCTGCCGGAAGGTCGCCCAACAATGCTTGCAACTTATCCACGTTGTACCTCCTTTCATGCCCTCCTAATTCATCTTATTTCGTTCAGAAGGTTGTATCGTTACTTGTTCTATCAGCTTTTCGGGCTGAGCTGTATTCTTCGAATGACAACGATTGATTTCAACGTCTTCTCCATTTTCAATGTAAAAGGCAGGACCTTCATGATTCTCAATCGTCACATGTTGAAAACGAATATCCTTCACATTACCTAGATAAAAACCACGGTTGTTCATATCTTCAATCCCTGTCATCATCGCCGGACGACCGGGAATTGCATTTTTAGCCATAGAAATATCAATATTGGAAAATGTAATTTCAGCAATATATTGCTCTGCAAGTCCATATAAGAATCCAGCAGCCGCATGAACCTGTCGTGCCGTAATATCGGAAAAATGGATTCGTCTAAAGCACGGGGTTTCATTGGTAACCGGATAGGGGTTTTTATCCCACACATATTTGTCTTTGCCCCGAGGGCCGCAGAAATAATAAAGGTTCAGAATAAAT
Organism: Paenibacillus sp. CH40; assembly: GCF_024213605.1. NCBI lineage: Bacteria > Bacillati > Bacillota > Bacilli > Caryophanales > Paenibacillaceae > Paenibacillus > Paenibacillus sp. CH40. The sequence continues at coordinate 590,561 of NZ_JANAVQ010000001.1, read as the reverse complement.
GGACAAATTACATCTTCCATCACAATGTTGCTGACGCGAATATCCTCGATGGTTCCGCCACGTCCTCGTCTTGATTTCAGACGTATACCCCGATCCGTTTGCTTGAACACGCAATTACTGATCGTAACATTACGAATATCACCACTCATTTCGCTTCCCAGTACGACTGCGCCATGTCCATGCACCATCGTACAGTTAGTAATCGTAATATTTTCACATGGAATTCGCTCTTGTGTATCTTCGGTTCCTGCTTTGATGGCAATACAATCATCGCCCACATCTATATTGCAGTTGCTAATACGAACATTGGAACAGGATTCAGGATTAATGCCATCCGTATTGGGGGAGTCCGCGGGGTTAAGAATGGACAAATTATCAATCGTAACGTTATAGCAAGCGATGGGGTTTACAGTCCAACTAGGGGAATTTTTTAACATAACATCTTTAATGGTAACCCGCTGACAACGGTCAAAGCTGATTAATTTGGGTCTCGGATATTGTAACTCCTCTGGATGATTCCGGTGCTTTTCCCACCACGGTTGGCCATTTCCGTCCAGCGTTCCGCTACCTGTAACTGAAATATTCTCAAGGTTCTGTCCATAAATGCATGACGCATGCACTTCCCGCTGAACGCCTTCCCATCTGGATTCTACTACAGGGTAATCAGCCAGTTCCGTACTGAAGGACAGAGTTGCGCCAGGGCTTACATGCAGCTCAATGTTACTTTTCAGAAAGATAGCTCCTGTCAGATACGTCCCTGACGGAACATAAACGGTTCCTCCTCCAGCATTGCTGGCCGCTTCAATGGCAGCCGCAATCGCTTCCGTAGCCAACGTCGTACCATCCTGAACTGCTCCATAATCTACAATGTTATACAATTGCATTTCGTTCTCTCCTGTCTTTATATTTTGTGGATGTTAGATCCATTTTGTATTGGGAAAGCATAAGCTGCCCCCGGGTTTCAACATCCAAGAAATCATTCAAGGAGTCTGGGGGCAACAGCCATGCTCAGCTATTATTTTTTCGTTTTTTTATACGCTTCCTCATACTCAGCAGTAATCCGTGATCCACCGGAGTTTTTCCAGTTTTCTACGGCTGCTTTAAATCCGGCTTCGTCAAGCTCGCCCATAATAAATTTGAAGGAGGCGTCGGTAATGATTTTCTCCAGTTCTGTTCCTTGCTCATTAGCAGTGACTGAATCCAGTGGCACGGTCGGGTCCAGAACAGCAAATTCATTATTTTCACGGACTAATTCATTAGCGAGTTCCTTTTCTGGATTGGCATCTTTTAAGTTATAGGTCACTTCACTTGGTCTGGAGCTTGAAAACGGCTGAACATCTGCTTGCCACAAATCTGTATTCGTAATTTTGAAGGCTCCATCTTTTTCGATTTTATAATGAGTGCCTTCAATACCGCCGGTCATATACATATATACATCTTTGTCAATTAAATCATCTACAAATTGCAGCAGTCTCTTCAACTCAGCTTCCGTTTTCACTTCGGATTTTGGAAATGCCAGCAAACCTCCTACCCCGCTTCCTTCAGACCATACGTGGTATTTGCCATCTCCATTCGAAATCTTGTTAACCGGTACCAGCTTCAGTCCCTTTTGTAGGCCTTGGGACAAGGTTCTGAGGTTAGAGATATCGATCATTCCCGTATAAATACCTGCTTTACCTTGTGCAAATTGTTGCTGCTGATCCGTTTTAGCGGTTACAGCAAAATCTTTAGAGAGATATCCATTTTTGTATAATTTATTGGAATACTTTAAGGTCTCCAAATATTGAGGAGTATCAAATTCTGGCGTAAACTTTCCGCTTTCATCTACTTTCCAGCCATTAGGTGTGCCAAAGTAGGAACTTAAAGTTTTGAAGCTGCTATAGCGTAGATCCGATCTGTCAACAAACCCAGTCGTATCATTTTTTCCATTTCCATCCGGATCATCTTCTGTAAACGCTCTCGCAACTTCATACAACTCATCCAGTGTCGTCGGCACCTTCAGTCCTAAGCGATCCAGCCAATCCTGACGAATGACCAGACCCGCCCGAGCCAGATTCTTCTGGAACGGAACGCCATACAGTACCCCTTCAATGGATGCGGCTTCCCGAACTTCAGGCGGGATCTTCTTCAAATTTTCATAATCATCCAAATACTTTCCTACATCCCAGAATAGCCCTGATTTCAAAGAGCTTCGTACTGAAGAATTTGTCATCATCGTCAGCGTCACCATATCGGCCAATTCGCCGGATGCAAGCGCAGTAGTGATTCTCTCTTCTTTGGAAGCGTCAGGCACCCAATTGAACGTGATTTTAGAATTGGTGTATTCTTCAATTTTGCTTTTGATCGTTTCTGTAGGCGGAGAAGCTGTATGCAATACGTTTAACCAGGTAAATTCCAGTTTGGACTTCGGATCATAGGTTTGGCCGCTTTGATCCTCAGCTCCCTTGTCACCGCAAGCAGCTAAAAAAACACTCATGACCATTAGTACAGCAAGAAGGCCTGATACTCCCTTTTTCGTCGTGATTCCCTTTTTCATTGTGTTTGCTCCTCTTCTGTTTATATATTTATGCCATATCTTCCTCTTTCACCAGAACCTCTCGCTCTATTTTGCTGAACACCTGATGCGTCATCCACATCACGAGATAACCCATAATACTTGCTCCGGCAAAAGTTAGAATTCCTGGGTACAAGCCTAGAATCAATGCAAAAAGCACGACAATGGCTACAAAAAGAACAAGCGTATATTGTAAATACGAAAATCCAATCACTATCGACATTTTGACCTTCAGTCTGATACCTTTCCAATCATAGTGAGCCAGTAGCGGGAAAATGTAAGCCAAAGAGATGAGATACAAAAAGGCTCCAATAAGCGTCACCACACGAACATACCAGGACGAGACATTGACTATATCCACGTAGAGTACGTAACCCACAAGGCTGTAAAGCCCGCCAATGATTGCTGCTTCTTTAAAGCTTTCTCTAAAGTAACGTACAAACGTCGAGAAAATGGCGACTTCCTCATTGCCCCGAATCCACTGCCTTAAAATACTAAGCATAGCGACGGTTGCAGGCCCAACACCTATAAAACCCAAGCCCAGAATCGTCGCAATCGTCCAAAGCAAATTAAGGTAGACCAGACGCAGCAGGCGCATGCACCATTTGTTCATGTTTTCTACAAACCGTACCATTTTGCATCCTTCCCGTCGTCATTAGTAAACGCCGTCTTCACCAAATTTCTTGGCCAGTCGATTGGAGCCCATAATCAGGATTAAACCTACCACACCTTTAAAAAGTCCTACCGTCGTACTGAAACTTAATTGTCCATTCTTTAAACCCGCAGTATAAATGTAGGTGTCAAAGATTTCGGCAACCTCGCGATTTAATGAGTTCAATAACAAATACATATGCTCAAAGCCCAAATCCAACGTGCTACCGATTTTCAAAATTAACAATGTAATAATGACTGGGCGAATCGCAGGCAAGGTAACGTGCCATGTCTTTCTCAGGCGTCCAGCTCCGTCCATCTCTGCTGCCTCATACAATTGCGTATCTACCACTGTAATCGCAGATAGATAAATGATGGTAGACCAGCCGAGTTCCTTCCAAATCACTTGCCCGATGTAGACGGTTCGCAGCCATTGCGGAGAAGTTAAGAAGCTGATCTTCTCACCGCCCAGCGCGGCAATCATTTCGTTCAGCACCCCACCGTCTACAGTTAGGAATACATAAGAAATCGAAACAATAATAACCCATGACATAAAGTGCGGGATGTAGATGATGGTTTGAATAATGTTCTTAAAAAACATCTTCCTAACCTCGTTCAGCATGAGTGCCAAAATGATGGGCAATGGAAAAAAGATTACAATGTTCAATGCGAACAAAACCAGCGTATTGCGAAGCAGCATAAAAAACGTAGGCTCGGTAAACAAACGAATAAAATGCTTCATTCCTACCCATGGACTGCCCGTGATTCCCTGAAAAGCTTGATAATCCTGAAATGCAATCACCAATCCTCCCATAGGAAAATACTTAAAAATAATGAAGTACACCAGTCCGGGTAAAACCATTAAATAGAGCAGCTTGTGTTTCTGCATTCGTAAAAGGCTTTCCGTCGTTCTTTTGTTCTTTTTCATTTTCATGTTTGGTGCGGGGACACTTGAAACTTTCATTAGTTCGACCTCCTTCAAACGTTCCTGTATACGTTTTCAAGAGTATGCGATTTTCGGCATTCCGCATATAATCATCAAATGATAGCGTTTACAAAACTGGGTGTGCAGCCTACTTTTCAACCTTATCACCTTAGCTAATGATTACTACACAACCTAATGAGCATCCGCTTATTTCCATGATTAGAGAACACCTCAAGATTTGATTATATACGGAATTCTTTCCTCTTGATAAGGTTGACATGTAAACGATTACGAGGAGGTCAACCACATTGACACAGCCATTACGAAAACAAAAATTACGAAAAAAAGAATCGCTGGGCAGCCGTATTTTCAACATTGTAAACAGTACACTATTGATTCTCATTGCCCTCACTTGTCTCTTACCTTTTTTGAATATCATCGCCAGCTCTTTTGCCTCAACCGAAGAAGTAATAGCCAAGAAGTTCATTTTATTCCCAGTTACTTTTTCCTTGGATGCCTACCGCTATATTCTGTCGACTCCCACCATTTTTAGAGGTCTCGGGGTTTCGGTCGGAGTAACGATCGTCGGTACAGTTGTAAGCATGATATTTACTGCTTTTATGGCTTATGGATTATCCCGAAGATATCTACTAGGCCGCAATACGATTAACTTCATTGTCGTGTTTTCTATGTTGTTTAGTGGGGGGATGATTCCAACATTCCTGGTTGTAAAAAGCATGGGGCTTATCAATTCGTATTGGTCCTTGATTCTTCCCGTGGCCATTAATGCGTTTAACCTGATTATCATGCGTAACTTTTTTCAAGCGCTGCCAGATGATCTGGAGGAATCAGCCAAGATGGACGGGTGCAACGATTTTGGTATCTTCTTTAAAATTATGTTGCCATTAGCCCTGCCTTCTATTGCAACCATCTCTCTATTCTACGCTGTTGCCTACTGGAATACGTATATGCACGCCATTCTCTATATCAATGATTCTGCCAAATGGCCGATTCAAGTCTTGCTACGACAAATTGTAATCGTTTCCAGTGGTATGCAGGCAGAAGGAACTGCTGTAGATGTCATCCCGCCTGCGCAGACGATTAAGATGGCCGTCATTGTCATTGCGACCGTTCCGATGTTAATCGTGTATCCATTTGTACAAAAGCACTTTGTCAAAGGAGCATTGTTAGGCGCGGTAAAAGGCTAATTGGCTTGCTTCATCTTTCGGTAAGCTCCCGGTGTAACCTGTTCTTTTTTCCGAAAAGAGCGGATAAAGTTTTGCGAATTATGATATTGCAGTCGCTCGGCGATTTCTTTAATCGTCATATCTGTCTCAACGAGCCATTTCTTGCCCATTTGTAAGCGGTAACCCATCAGATATTCACTAAACGTCGTTCCGTATTCTTTTTTGAAAATACTGCTTAAATAATTCGGATTGTAATGAAGTCGGTCTCCAATGAGTTCTAATGATAATTCCTGGTCATATTCAGCACGGATAATAGCAGCAATTTTTTCCGAGAGACAGCGGAATTGCTGGTTGGTCTTCTCCTTCATGCTTTTTACCATGGGGAAAATAACTTGCTCTATTAGCATACGTTCTATCTCTTCCGGGTTACGGATGTCCAGCAAACGATGATACAAGGCATGATTGTCTTGCGTCAGCAGCACTTCAATCCCTAATAGCTGCTCTAATTGGATGAGGTTATTCACAAACCGTACCAACAGCACTTCAAAGTTCATGGAATGATTGTTTTTTATCATCATTTCCTCCAATAAAGAGTGCACGGTATGGTATACCTGCTCTTCGTCCCCTATTCGGATGGCATCAAACAGTTTTGATTCCAATTCCGTAGGATAATGAAGCAGCACCGGACCTGAAATGACCATGGAAATATCTTCATAAAAAATAATCGACTCTTTGCCTAAATTTAAACGGTGATGCAAAGCTTGCTTGCTCATCTCACAGGCTTCTTTACTTTCTAATAAGTTATCATACACTGTACTAATGCCGATGCTGATGGATACATTCAAATACTCTTTTACGTTTCGAACCAAAAGGGTCGCATCATCCAGGACTTGCTTTCTCATTTCCTGTTCGCTCTTACCTGTCAAAATTAATATGGTGGCCTGAGTGTTATCGTTCAAAATGATGGGAAGCATTCGCTGCTGCTCTGGAATCGTTTCTTCTACGATTTTGTTAATAGCCAGCAGCAAAACGTCTTTATCCGAGGGATCTCGATCTCCCAGATTATCCAGTTGGACTAACAAGGTAATATACATTTGATTCTCGATCTGCGGATAACCCAGGCGTGGCATTTTTCGTGCTAATTCCTCTGCAGAAATACGTTTGCGGAACAGGTTGAGAATCAATTGGGTTTCCAACTGTGGCATTTCGGACTGAATGAGACTTTCCAAGCTTTCCTTCTCGGTTACAATGTTGTCGATGGAATTAATAATCCATTCAATTTCATTTTTAGAAGGTTCATTTTTGAAAGCGAAATTAGGATTTTTAGGCAAGCTTCGTTTTATTTGCTGAAATGGCTTTGTAAAGTAAATGGCAATGAAGTACGCCACTACCACCATTAAGAGCGTTAATACAAGTCCCATCATGATGATTCCAAATTTGGTCGTTTGAAAGGCATCCGCAATTTCTTTCTTATCCAATACCGTTAAGTAAGTCCAATTGTTATAGGCAGATTTGGCGTAAATGACTTGTCGTGCAGGCTGCTGATCCGTTTTCTCCAAAGTTAACATACCTGTGTTGTTCGGCTTCACTGTAGCTTCTGAAATGTGCTGAAGCTGCTGAGTGGACAATAATTGTTCAGCAGGCTGGGTTTCATACATTAAATCGCCTTGTTTATTCAAAATAAAAACAGCCATATGATCCTCGGTTTGAATCGTATGATTTAACGTTTGCAGCGAAATATCCGACAAAGCAATGGCTTGCTTCTTCTTAGAGAATACAGGCAAGGTATTCACAAAACGAATTCCTTTATCTGTTTTAACCCAGAATAGCCCCTTCTCTTGGTGGTCGATATAGGTACTAATCAGCTTTTCTCGTTCCGTTTTCGTCAAATAGGACAGGCTACCATTGGAGATTCTCCAATTCTGATCCAGACTGATTAGTGAATATTCCGTTCCTTCTAATCCCATCGTAGCAATATAATTGAGCTGAGTATTCACATTCCGATACGCTATAAAATCTTTTTCTGTAATGGGATTTTTCACAACATCATTAAAGGAACTGGTCGTGCTATACGTATTAAAAGCATATTCAATCGTTTGAATTTTCTGCTCCAGACTATTTCTGATCTGTGCCATGTAGCTTTGCTTGGTATTGGAAACTCTCTCCACAACGGAGCTAATTGTTGTAAAATAGATGTAGCTGCCAAAACTGGCCACCAATCCTACTCCCAAAACCAGAATCGTAATAAAAATAGTGTAGAACATTCTTCCTTTTTTCATTGCGCTCCCCCTCTGGCTCTTTGCATCACAACAAAATTATAGCGCTTTCATAACAAGGTTTAAATCATTTTTTTCACGTGTGCATTATTTTTTACATCCGTATCATTCCAATTTAAGTCGATTTTGTTTGGTTTGCGGCAGTTAAAAAGAATTTTGGAGGAGTTACTTATGTTACATGTTGTTAGTCCTAAAGAACCGATTATAAAAGAAGAATTTCCGTCAGACACTTCTTTTCTCTCCCTATATCCCGTAGCAGTTCGTGAAGCTCGTCCTTTTATATTGGTACTACCTGGCGGTGGCTACGAGCATTTGGCCTCACATGAAGGAGAGCCTATAGCTCGGTGGTTGAATGATCTAGGTATTCATGCGGGTGTGCTGGAGTATCAAGTCGGCGATTTCGAGATTACTTCCTTGTTGGAGGATGTAGAACATGCTCTGCAATGGATTCGCCAAACACCGCATGACTGGCTAGTCATTCCTGATCAGGTGGGGCTCATCGGTTTTTCAGCAGGCGGTCACTTGGCCTCCATAGTCTCCACTATAGGGGCAGTAAAGCCAGATCTTCTGTTGTTGGGATACCCTGTAATTTCATTTCATGAGCCTCATACACATATCGGAAGCCGTACACATTTTTTAGGGGAACAGCCAACGCTGGAGCAGCTTCAAGCCTTTTCATCCGATCAGCAAGTAACTTCACAGACACCTCCAACTTTGATGTGGACTACAGCCAATGATGGCGCTGTACCAGTAGAAAATAGTCTGTTGTTCGCTTTTTCATTATCCAGAGAACATATTCCGTTTGAACTGCATGTATTTGAGGAAGGGCGACACGGATTGGGACTGTCAGAGGACAACCATGAATGCCATCAATGGCTTAATCTGGCGGAAACTTGGCTTCAAAAACATGGATATGCTCAGGCAAGGCAACAGATGACAACTCGACTGTTTATCGCTGGGGACTCCACTGCAGCTCAAAAAGGGGCTACCGAAAAACCAATGACAGGCTGGGGCGAACACTTACAAAGCTACTTGGCACCGTCTGTTCATGTGGACAATCGTGCTGTCAATGGACGAAGCACCAAATCTTTTATAGCAGAAGGCCGGTTAGCTGATATTGAAAAAGATATTCAAGCTGGAGATTATCTGTTTATTCAATTTGGACACAACGATGAGAAACAAGAAGACCCCACTCGCTATACCGATCCTGATGGAGAGTATCGTCAAAACTTAATTCAATACATTCAGTCCGCTCGGGAGCGTGGTGGAATTCCAGTGCTATTGACCTCTGTAAGCCGCCGCCGATTCACCGCAGACGGTGAACCTGATCCGTTGGCTGTAGGAGCCTATCCTGCTGCCATGAGAAAAGTAGCCGCGGAAACCAAGACACCCCTGCTCGATATTTTTGAAGCTTCTCAACAGCTGTATCGTTCAATGGGTGAAAAAGAGTCACAGCAGCTATTTATGCATTTGCCTGAAAAAGCGCATCCTAATTACCCCGCTGGTGTAACAGATAATACCCATTTTTCTGACGAAGGAGCCAAACAGGTCGCCCAGCTTGTAGCGGAAGCCATTCGACAGTGTGCGGAACTGTCTGCATTAAAACAGCGTATCGTAGAAAGGAATCTAGACAGCGATGAGAAGCTTGCACACCAACTTGTAAACTGATATCAAGAACTAAATAGATACAAACACAAAACGGACTTGGAGCTAATCACTCTGACGTCCGTTTTTTATTCCGTGTGGATCAAAGACTATACAGATAGGAGAATAGTTCAAAAATACAGTAACTTAAAATAAAATTCTTTAATTGTTATATTTAAATTATTCTGTATTTCACAGGACTTTAGAATCGTTTTATTGTATTATTTTGACAACATTTGTCGAATGAAGTGAGATCCATAACTTTACATGGTATATTTTAGGAGCTTACATCATACATAAGGAGGATTTTTTTATGAAAACTAAGAAAATATTATTATCAACAGCTATGTCTTTGGGACTTATTGGGAGCATTATCGTCCCTAGCGCGTCCGCATCTGTAGGCCCTTCTCCGGTAATTACGCCTGTCGTAGAAGTTAACGGAGTATACTACAGAACGGCTACGTTGCCACGTAATTATTCCTATGCGTTGTCGAATTACCCAGGGGATACTTATAAAGTGGCGAGCGGAAATGTCACCGTCTCCGCTTCCGGGGTGGTAACCACCACTACTGCAACGAATGCAAGAGTTGAGATTTACGGCGGTAACGGTAAATTGAGAATGGTATACACTGTTAAGGTATCTTAAGATAAAAACGGTAAAAATAGCACTGTCCGTTTATTGGGCAGTGCTATTTTTATGGACGGGCTGATGTCACCCCCTATTCTCATAGCTATTCAATGTCCTGTTCTTTGAACTTTAAAGATCATGTTTAAACCGAATCCAATTAAAACGAGGCCCGTAGCTTTATCAATAACATTTTGTACTCTCGGAGACATTAACCATTTCCTTACATAACTCAACAATAATACGATTGTGGCAAACCAAACAATGGAAACTGCTGCATAAAAGGACCCCATAAGTAAAAATTGTAGACTTGGATTGTAGTCCGGCATAATAAATTGCGGTAAAAACGTGAGAAAAAATAGTGAAATTAGTTATTCTTTACATGTACTTACGGACCATTACTTTATACTTATATTTATTGTTGGGTACAGATTCAATATCTTGAGTTACCTATTTGTAAATATTTATAGAAAAACAGATCTAGTTCTGATAGACTATTGCTACTACATTTTTATGCTGGAGGATATTGGGTTCATGAAAAATAAAGCTTTTTTCTCTCTTTTGTGTGCTTTTATTATTTTTATAATGGGATTAACAGCATGTGGAGTATCATCAAGTAAAGATCATTCATTATTATCTAAAGAAGAATTTGAACAAATGTACGTCAATGCTGATCAGTTTGAAGACCGCTCTATTGATTTTTATGGACAAATCACTAATGGTCCTAAGGAGAATACAAATGGGATTTATGTTCAAGTAAATGCTGATCCGAAAAATAATGAAAAAAACACTTTTGTCTACGGCAATAGTTTTTCCAGCTTCTCTAATGCAAAAGAGAATGATTTTATCCACGTAACCGGTACTGTCATTGATAAATATCGCTATAGAACGACCTACGGCACCTACACCTCAGCTCCTGCCATCTCGGCAAATAAAATAGAAAAATCTATGTTTATTGATCCTACATTGAGCACTATAGAAGTAAATAAGTCAATAAAACAAAAGGGCTATATCATGACTCTTCAAAAAGTCGAGTTTGCTGAAGAGGAAACACGGATTTATATGGCAATCGAAAATAAATCTAAAAACACGATAAATTATTATGACTTTTATACTAAATTGGTTCAAGGAAACAAACAATACGAACCAACGACTGATAGTGTAAGTTATACTTATCCTGCGTTACAGTCTGAAATACTACCTGGTATGAAGACAGAAGGAATTCTGACATTCTCAAAAGTTGACTCTTCTACGGACTTAACCTTAATTGCAAAGGGGTCTGCAGAGGATTTTTCCATTGAATATAATCCGTTCAAGTTTAAAATCTCAAAAAAATAGTCTTTTGGGAGCTTCTCCTAGCGTATAGATTGCATCCCCTAGAATAGATATTGATCCCCACTGGGTAGTTTAATATATTCTAAGGGGGCATTCTTCATGGCAATGAAAGATTAAAAAAATTAAATCACATTTAGAAAAAGTGAAGAAAAAGAAGGTTCGCTGCAAATTATAATCGCCCCCTTATAAATGCTACTTCCCTCCATTTTCTCACCCTCTATAAACAACAAAAAAACCCTTGCTACGCAAGGGTTTTTGAGGAAATGGGCCCTGAGGGACTCGAACCCCCGACCAATCGGTTATGAGCCGACCGCTCTAACCAACTGAGCTAAGGGCCCTCAAAAAAATTTGTATATTCACGTTACATATTCATAACAGCAACGTTAATTAATATACAACATTTTCTTGTGTTTCGTCAATAGTCTTTCGAAAATTTTCTTTTATAAAATTATTTTTATGGACTTACGGAATAAATCGGACACCATAACGACCTTTGCGCGAGCGGTACACCTCCACTGCGCGGGGATCATTGTAGCCATACATCCAGCCGTCGTGCTCCAACCTTTTTGCCAGACATCCTGCCTGAAATTTAGTCGTGTACAGTCTGCCATAGTAAATCCAATACATCCGAGCTCCCTCTTTTCACATGATGGTAGGAGTTAGTGTAACCGGATCGAATTCGATTTACACGGTCTGAGCCATAACAATCTACAATGGTTAGCAACGAGTACGAATCGTTCTAATCATTAGCTCTGTTGGCCCCTATAGCTCATCTTATTTGCCAAAGGAAGCCGGGTCCTGACGCCAGGAACGCAGCAGTTCCATCTCTTCTTCCTGAATAGTTCCTTCACGCAAGGCAACGTTCATCAGGGCTGTATAATTGGACAGGCTTTGCAGCTCCACACCTGCTTCTTCAAAGGCTTGAGTCGCTTTGTCTAGCTGGTAGCTGAAAATAGCTAGTACCGCTAACGGCTGAGCGCCTGCTTGTGCTACGGCCTGTGCTGCTTTAATGGAGCTGCCTCCTGTAGAAATGAGATCCTCGATGACCATAACCTTTTGTCCTGCGCTGATGCGGCCTTCAATTTGGTTCTCTTTCCCATGTCCTTTGGCTTTGTCCCTCACATAGGCCATTGGCAGATTTAGCTTTTGCGCCACCCAGGCCGCATGAGGAATCCCTGCTGTAGCTGTCCCTGCAATGACTTCGGTTTCGGGATATTGCTCACGAATGAGGGCAGCAAAGGAGTCTGCGATCAGCTCGCGCACCTCCGGGTAGGACATGGTCAGGCGATTGTCGCAGTAGATTGGCGATTTAATGCCAGATGTCCATGTAAAAGGCTGTTGTGGGCGCAATGCCACCGCCTGAATACGTAACAGATGGGATGCAATTTGCTCGGGTATACTATTCAATGTAGTCATACTTGTATCATCTCCTTAATAATGTGTTCCGCTGCGGCGCGTGGGTCTACTGCTGCGGTGATAGGACGTCCAACGACAATGTAGCTGCTGCCCTGGGCAATGGCTTGCCCAGGTGTAAGCACACGCGATTGATCGCCTGTAGCACTACCTGCCGGGCGTATGCCAGGGGTTATCGTCTTAAATTCTGATCCACATACAGCACGAATGGCAGGCACTTCCAAAGGGGATGCTACCACACCATCCAGTCCCGCCTCACGGGTCAGTTGTGCGTAACGAACCACTGCATCCTGCACCGTACCAGGAATACCTAACTCCTTATTCATGGTCGTCTGATCCGTGCTGGTCAGCTGTGTGACTGCAATAATGAGCGGCATGGAAAGCGAGCTGTCTGCCGAAATAGCTGCTTCTGCACCAGCTTTAGCAGCTGACATCATATTAACGCCCCCAGCAGCATGTACGTTGAACATATCCACACCTAGGCGGGTAATGCTCTCTGCCCCTCCCCGCACCGTGTTAGGGATATCATGCATTTTCAAATCCAGAAATACGGAGTATCCTCTGGACTTTAGCTGTTCTACAAAAGCTGGTCCTGCACTATAAAACAGTTGCATACCTACTTTTATATAACAGGGAATCCCCTCCAGCTGCCGAATTAACTGCTCAGCCTGTTGTGCATTGGGATAATCTAATGCAACCATCAGCCGTCCTGCCATCTGCTGAAATGCTCCATTCACCGTTCTACATCCCCTTTTCGCGTCAATTCGGGTACATTTGCCCGTGATAAAGGACATCCGTCAGCCGAAGCTGATGAATGTCCTTCCCTGTGCTACTTATTTCCTCACATCTATTCGTAACGCATTATTTGCTCAGGACTGGCATGGATTCGGATGTGAAATTGATCGTTTCCAGCATTCTTAGCAAAGCGCGTACTGTATCCAGTGAGGTCATGCAGACAATGCCATTCTCAACTGCTTCGCGGCGGATACGGAATCCATCACGCTCTGGCGTTTTGCCTTTGGTCAGCGTATTGAAGACAAAGTTGGCTTCACCCGTACGGATCATATCCAGGATGTTCGGATTCCCTTCGCTCAGCTTATTGATCGTGTTCACTGGAATGTTGGCTTGCTCCATAGCAGCCGCTGTTCCACCTGTTGCAATAATTTTATAGCCCAGTCTGTAAAAGCCCTGCATCAACTCGACAGCTTCTTCCTTGTCCTTATCTGCCACTGTAATGATGATCGCTCCAGTGGATGGAATTTTCATACCAGCCCCCACAAGTCCTTTGTACAGGGCTTTGGCATACTGAATGTCGCGTCCCATAACTTCACCTGTCGATTTCATTTCCGGGCCCAGCGTCGGCTCTACACGGCGCAGTTTGGCAAAGGAGAATACCGGAACCTTAACCGAGACATAATTACTTTCAGGCCATAGACCTTCTGAATAACCTGCATCTTTAAGCTTACCGCCCAAAATAGCCTGTGTAGCCAGATTCGCCATTGGGATATTTGTTACTTTACTCAAGAAAGGAACTGTCCGCGAGGAGCGAGGATTAACCTCGATCACGTACACCTCGTCTTGATGAATAACAAACTGGATATTTACCAGACCGATCGTTTTCAATTCCTTAGCGATGCTGATTGTAATTTCCACAATTTTTTGTTTCAACTCGGCAGACAAGTGCTGTGGTGGATACACCGCGATCGAGTCACCTGAGTGAACCCCGGCCCGTTCTACATGCTCCATAATGCCTGGTACCAATACTGTCTCGCCGTCGCAGATGGCGTCGACCTCAACTTCTTTACCCAGCATATAACGGTCGATAAGCACCGGATGCTCTGGATTGATTTTAACCGCTTCTTCCATGTACCGCAGCAATTCCGTATCTGAGTACACGATTTCCATAGCGCGCCCGCCCAAAACGTAGGATGGCCGTACCAGGACCGGATAGCCTAGCGCCTGTGCGGTTCCCACTGCTTCATCTACCGATGTGACCGTGTTGCCTTTAGGCTGTGCGATAGCCAGACGAGACAAAAGTTGCTCGAACTTTTTCCGGTCTTCCGCTTCATCGATACTTTCCAGACTCGTACCCAAAATATTCACGCCTGCCGCGCTCAGCGGAGCTGCGAGATTAATGGCCGTTTGACCACCGAACTGGACGATAACCCCAATCGGTTTTTCCTGCTCGATGACATTCATGACATCTTCGAAGAAGAGCGGTTCAAAGTAGAGGCGGTCGGATGTGTTAAAGTCCGTAGATACCGTCTCCGGGTTGTTATTGATAATCACTGCTTCGTAGCCCGCTTTTTGAATAGCCCATACCGCATGTACGGTGGAGTAATCAAATTCAATCCCTTGCCCGATCCGAATCGGTCCGGAGCCGAGTACGATAACTTTCTCTTTGCTAGATGGAATCACTTCATTTTCCACCTCGTAAGAGGAGTAGTAGTACGGAGTTGTGGCTTCAAACTCGGCTGCGCACGTATCTACCATTTTGTAGACCGGACGCAGGTTTTGAGCTAGACGGAATTCACGTACCTCACGCTCGGTTATCATACTGTCGTTTTGGCCCATACTGCGAATCTCGGCGATCGAGCGGTCAGTAAAACCTTTACGTTTGGCCTGATAGAGTGTTTCGTAGGTGAGCTCAGACTCTCCAGCGATGATGGCTTCAAACTTGACGATTCCCTCTACCTTATCGAGGAACCACCAGTCAATTTTCGTCAAATCTTGAATCTCCTGCTGCTGCCAGCCGCGACGGAACGCCTCAGCTACCAAGAACAACCGCTCATCATCTGCTTTAATCAGGCGATCCTTGAGCACGTCATCAGACAGCTGTTCGGCTCCCTTAAGATGCAGACGGTGTACACCGATTTCCAACGACCGTACCGCTTTATGGATGGATTCTTCGAATGTGCGTCCGATGGCCATGACTTCACCCGTTGCTTTCATTTGCGTGCCCAGCTTGCGGTTGGCAGAAATGAATTTGTCAAATGGCCAGCGTGGTATTTTGCTCACGATGTAATCCAGTGTTGGCTCAAAGCAAGCATACGTTTGTCCCGTTACCGGATTCACAATTTCATCCAACGTGTAGCCCAGTGCAATTTTGGCAGCCATTTTAGCAATCGGATATCCGGTTGCCTTGGAAGCCAGCGCCGAGGAGCGACTTACGCGCGGGTTTACTTCAATTACATAGTATTGATAGCTGTGCGGATCAAGCGCAAACTGTACATTACAGCCGCCTTCGATATTGAGGGCGCGGATAATTTTCAGAGAAGCGGAGCGCAGCATCTGGTATTCGCGATCTGACAGCGTCTGACTCGGAGCTACGACGATACTGTCGCCAGTATGCACGCCGACTGGATCAAAGTTCTCCATATTACAGACAACGATGCAGTTATCATTGCCGTCACGCATGACCTCATATTCGACTTCCTTCATACCTGCGATACTCTTTTCCACCAAACATTGTCCGATTGGACTGTATCTCAAGCCAGAGCTGACGGTTTCACGCAGTTCTTCTTCTGTGGAGCAGATACCACCGCCTGTTCCCCCTAGCGTATAAGCTGGGCGAACAATAATTGGATAACCGATTTCGTTAGCAAATTCTAACGATTCTTCCAAGGTTGTTACAATTACACTCTCTGGTACAGGCTGTTCCAACTCACGCATCAAATCACGGAACAGATCACGATCTTCGGCTTTTTCTATTGAATTCAGTTGAGTTCCCAGCAGCTTGACGTTTTCACGCTCCAGCACTCCGGCACGAGCCAGTTCCACTGCCATATTCAGACCTGTCTGTCCTCCCAGCGTAGGAAGCAGACCATCTGGACGCTCTTGACGGATAATCTGTGTTACAAAATCAAGTGTAATCGGCTCGATGTATACTTTGTCTGCCATGTTGGTGTCTGTCATGATGGTTGCCGGATTACTGTTGATCAGTACTACCTCGACGCCTTCTTCTTTGAGCGCTTGACAAGCTTGTGTACCAGCGTAATCAAATTCTGCTGCCTGACCAATGACGATAGGACCGGAACCGATCACAAGTATTTTTTTAAGTTCTGTATTTTTCGGCATATTAGCGCTCTCCTCTCACTGCGGCGGCGATAGCAGCCTGACGCGGTTGCTTTGGATGATTTCTTTTGTGCTCACGGATCATGTCCAGAAAGCGGTCAAACAGGTAGCCATTATCGTAAGGTCCTGGTGCAGCCTCTGGATGATATTGCACCGAAAACGCGGGATACTTGGTATGTTTAAGACCTTCAATCGTTTTATCGTTGTTATTAATATGCGTCACTTCAAGCTCAGTACCTTGGATCGAATCCTCATTCACCGTGTAGCCGTGATTTTGTGATGTGATAAAGCAGCGTCCGCTCTCCAGTTCTTTCACCGGATGGTTACCACCACGATGTCCGAATTTCAGCTTTTCCGTATCCGCTCCCGAAGCTAAAGCGAACAACTGGTGTCCCAAGCAAATTCCGAAAATCGGATATTCCCCTAACAGTTCAGCTACCGTACGAACAGCATGGGGTACGTCTTTTGGATCTCCAGGGCCGTTAGACAGCTGGATACCGTCCGGGTCCAAGCGACGAATTTCCTCAGCCGTCGTATCATGTGGAACGACAACTACATCGCAGTCCCGTTTGTTAAGTTCGCGCAAAATGCCGCTTTTGGCACCGTAGTCAATCAATACGATCCGCTCTCCGTTGCCAGGACTGCTGTACGGATGAGGTGTGGAAGTCATAGGAACCTGATTGCGCAGTTCTTCAATGGTCAAGTCAGACATCATTTCTTTCAGTTCTTCCAGCGGCTGGGAACCAGTCGTCAAAATGCCCTTCATCGTGCCGTGATGGCGAATAATCCGGGTAAGCATGCGGGTGTCGATGTCGCTAATGCCAATGATGCCATATTCCTTCAGCAAATCGCCCACGCTGTATTGAGCACGCCAGTTACTTGGCGCTGGCTCGTAATGTCTAACAGCAAAGCCATGGACATAAGGCCGTACCGATTCAAAGTCATCACGAGTAATTCCATAGTTGCCAATCAGCGGGTAAGTCATCGTTACGATTTGTCCGCAGTAAGAGGGATCAGTCAGCACCTCTTGATAGCCTGTAATCCCTGTGTTGAAAACGACCTCGCCTGTTTTATCACCTTCCGCACCAAATGATGTGCCTGTAAACAGCGTGCCGTCCTGAAGTAACAATCTTGCCTGCATCCCGTCTCACTCCTCTATATTGTTTCCTGCTATAAGGTTCTATTTTTTTAGTGGTTTCTATTTATTTTGCTTCGTCAGCAGACCATACCAGTTTGCCGTCTACCCAAGTTTTCACAGGCCAGCCTTTGAGCTTCCAGCCTGTAAAAGGAGTGTTGCGTCCTTTGCTGGCAAACGTTTGTGGATCAACTGCCTGCTCCTGCTCCAGATCAATCATGGTCAGGTCAGCTGGAGCTCCTTCTTCCAGGCGTCCCGTATCAAGGCGGAAGACACGCGCTGGATCAGCAGTCATACGACGCACCAGAAAGTCCAGCGTCCACTGTCCGGTAGCTACGAATTTCGTGTACAACAGCGGGAAGGCCGTCTCAAATCCAACGATCCCAAATGGCGCCAGCTCCATCCCTCTTGCCTTCTCTTCCTCACTGTGCGCTGCATGGTCGGTTACGACGATGTCAATCGTACCGTCTTCCAGTCCCTCGATGCATGCCTGCACATCACGTGGGGAGCGGAGCGGAGGATTCATTTTCCAGTTCGCATCCAGCCCAGGAATGTCCTCATCTGACAATACCAAGTGGTGCGGGCATACCTCAGCCGTTACCTTGATGCCAAAAGATTTCGCGTGGCGGATTAACCGCACTGACTGCTCTGTGCTGACATGGCATACATGATAGTGTGCCCCGGTTGCCTCGGATAACAAAATGTCTCGTCCGACGTGAATGGCTTCGGATTCGTTCGGAATGCCTTTAAGTCCGTGGCGCTTGGCAAATTCGCCGTCCGTCACAGCCGCTCCTTCAACAAGCGTGTTATCTTCACAGTGTGCAATAACCGGCATATCCAGTGCTTTGGCCCACGCCATGGCGTCCTTCATCATTTGCGCGCTTTGCACCCCGACACCATCGTCAGTAAAGCCGATTGCACCTGCTGCTTTGAGCGCTTCAAAATCTGTCAGCTCACGACCCAGTTCGTTTTTCGTAATGGCTGCGTAAGGAAGAACCTTGGCAAGCCCGGCTTCCTGTCCCTTTTTCAATACCAGCTGGACTGTGTCGACATTGTCCGTCACTGGACGTGTGTTTGGCATGCAGGCAATCGTGGTAAATCCACCTTTCACCGCCGCGCAGCTGCCCGTTTCAATCGTTTCTTTATATTCAAAGCCAGGTTCTCTCAGATGCACATGCATATCGATTAAACCGGGGATGACCAGCTTGCCCTGGGCGTCGATTTTTTCGACTTCGCGCTCCTGTCCAGATGCCCCTTCTTCTACAAGTAGGCTAACTCCAGCATCCGCATTTGCAATAGCCAAAATCTTTCCGTCGGCGATTAGGATGGATTTCAATTCAGCCTCGCCCTGCTCGTTCAATACGCTTGCATTCATAATTAATTGTTTCATCTGAAATATTCCTCCGCTCAGTTTTCTGCAACTTTTCCTACAATCCTACTGACAGCTTCTACAGCTTCATTGCCCGTTCCATAACCGCCATGCGGATCGGAACCCCGTTTGCCATTTGCGGAAAAATTCGCGATTGTTCGCTTTCCACAACTGCACTATCAATTTCCACATTCCGATTCACTGGAGCTGGATGCATGATAATTGATCCGGGCTTCAGGTTCGCTGCTCTTTTCTCTGTCAAACCGTACTGCTCTCGGTACTCATCCGCTGAGCGCAACATCCCTTCGGCATGCCGTTCCAGCTGTACCCGAAGCATCATGACCACGTCCGCCTGTAGTGCCTCTTGCATTGGAACATAAGGCGCGTACGCCGCAAGATCAGGTGCTTGCATATTATCAGGAGCGCAGAAGCTAACCTTGGCTCCGAATTTTTGCAAGGCCCACAGATTCGAGCGAGCGACACGGCTGTGCAGAATGTCTCCTATGATGGATACTCTCAAGCCTTTAAGCTCACCGAAAGTTTTGCGCATGGTGTACAGGTCCAGCAGAGCCTGTGTTGGATGCTCATTGTTGCCGTCCCCTGCATTAACCAGTGGAACACTGACCTTCTCAGCGAGCTCTTGCAGCACCCCGGCTGGCTTTAACCGGATGACTCCTGCATCAATGCCCATGGATTCGAGCGTACGTACTGTATCGTAAATGGACTCCCCTTTTTCCACACTGGAAGCCGCAGCGGAAAAGTTCAAAACCTGAGCGCCCAGCCGCTTCTCTGCCATTTCAAAAGAAAAGCGGGTGCGAGTGCTGTTTTCAAAAAACATGTTGGCTGCAAAGCGTGATTGCAGTACTGGAACCAGTTTTTCTGGTTGAGATTCCCAATAATGAGCGCGATCCAGAATGGACTCGATTTCATTTCGGCTAAGTTCCTTTAACCCGAGCAGGCTACGTTCTTTAAGTTGACTGGCTGTTGTGATCATAGCTGTTCCCCCCGGTTCTGAATGATTGTCACTTCGTCCTTACCGTCCGTCTCTTGAAGGGCTACTACGATTTCCTCAGATTTGGAGGTCGGGATGTTCTTGCCGATGTAATCCGGACGAATCGGAAGCTCACGGTGTCCGCGATCTGCTAGCACTGCCAGCTGAATCATTTGCGGTCGTCCGCAGTGCATCAATGCATCCATCGCCGCGCGGATGGTGCGGCCTGTGTACAGCACATCGTCAAAGAGAATGACTTTCTTATCATGAACCGATACGTCAGCAGGATTCATCAAAAGCTCTTTTCCATTTCCTTTAGCTTCGGCTACGCTGCTCCGGTCATCTCGGTAGGCTGTGACATCCAGCTCTCCCCATGGAATTGGTGCGCCTTCAATCTCAGCAATTTTTTCAGCCAGGCGTTGCGCCAGATGAACTCCGCGTGTTCGAATACCTACTAGCACACAATCGTCAATACCTTTGTTTTTCTCCAAAATTTCATGTGCAATCCGTGTCAATGCCCGACGAATCGCAATTTCATCCATCAGTACATGTGTTTCATGACTCATGCTTCCAGCCTCCTCAGGTGATGTTCCCTTCAGACCTGGTCCCGTGTTCGGATACAAAAAAAGACTCCTTGCCCAAGTTTGGCAAGGAGTCTCGTGTGAACAGTCTTCTACTGTTCTCCGATCTCTCGGACACACTGAAGACATACCGCCGCAGCGGATGCACTGATCAGTGATCCATTCACGTTACCTTGCCAGCCTCACGGGACTGATTTAAAGGTGCTATTCAGGATTTCCTTTGTCCTGCTTCTCATAGTGTGAGATGGTTAGCCATCTCTTGGACAAAGTTCATCGCAACTACAAGAAGTATGACAGATTGAAAATCGTGTGTCAACACCCGTTCAACCGGAACCACCGGAAGCACTCTAATAATTATACAACTTCATTGTATAATTATCCATAGTTGTTTTTACCCATACCTTATCCCACAATAAAAAAACCGCCATTTAGGCGGTTTAACTTAATAATTTATTCAGGTTTGTGAATGGGAATGCAAATTGTCATTGTTTTAGCGACTACGCAGGGACGCTAACACATCCTCCATATCAGGAGGGATCGGTCTGTTGAATTCCATGTACTCTCCAGTGGATGGATGCTTAAAGCCCAGTACCGCCGCATGCAGCGCCTGACCATCCATACGAACCCCTTTGCTGCGCCCATACATAGGGTCGCCAACCAATGGGTGTCCAATAAATTTCATGTGAACACGAATTTGGTGTGTGCGTCCTGTTTCCAATTGAAGTTCAAGCAGGGTATAATCCCCCAACCGTTCAATGACGAGAAAATGGGTGACTGCATGCTTGCTGTTACGTTCCGTCACTGTGAACAATTTGCGATCACCGGAATCGCGGCCAATCGGAGCATCTACCGTTCCCTGATCGTGGCTCAAATGACCGTGAACTAAGGCTATATATTTCCGAGTCACACTATGGTCCTTAAGCTGTGCTGCAAGTGATGCGTGAGCCTGATCATTTTTAGCCGCCATCAGCAGTCCTGATGTATCCTTATCAATACGGTGAACAATACCAGGACGTAATTCCCCGTTGATGCCGGAAAGATCGTGACAGTGGTACATCAGTGCGTTAACCAATGTTCCCGAAGAGTGTCCCGGTGCAGGATGCACGACCAGACCACGTTGCTTGTTAATAACAATAACGTCCGAGTCCTCGTAAACGACATCCAACGGAATATTTTCCGGTACAATATCTACACTTTCTGGCTCCGGTACCGATAATACAATCCGATCTCCTTCAGCCAGCTTGTAGTTCGCCTTGATCGCCGTACCGTTCACCAGCACGCGACCATTTCCGATCCACAGCTGTATCTGAGAACGAGACACTTCCTTCATTTCTTCGGCGATATATTTGTCTATACGCGTTTTGGCATCCCCGGAATCGGCCGTCCATTCCAGAGATTCACCCTCCAGTTCGTCCTCATAAGACAGACCTGCGGCTTCGCCGTTTTCATTCACTTCGCTCATGCTATGACTTCCCTTCAATGCTATCATTGCCATTTCCTTTTTCCCGACGCGATTCCAGCAATGTATCCAAAATAATCAGTGCTACACCGATGACAATCGCCGAATCTGCCACATTAAAAATGGGGAACGTATAGCTCCCAAAATTAAATTGTGCAAAATCAACTACTTCCCCTGAAATAGCTCGATCCAAAAAGTTACCGACTGCTCCCCCCAGCACCAAACTTAGCGCAACAGGAAGTAGCTTTTGTCCAGCCTTGACTGTTTTTATCAGGTACCAGACGATACCAATCACCACTACAATTGTAATCACGATAAAAAGCCAACGTTGACCTTCCAAAATCCCAAAAGCGGCTCCACGATTTCGATGGGAGGTGATTAAAAAGAAATTGCCGATAACTGGTATTTGTTCGTACAATTCCATCCGCGTAGCCACCAAATATTTGACTCCCTGATCAATCAAAAAAATAATTAGCGCAATACCAAAATAAATCACAGTCCCTCGTCACTCCGATCCGCTTATATCCGTTGTTGAACCCATTTATTGTAGCATAAGCATTCTCAGATCGTCCACGAATCCCGCAAGCTTCAAGTACAGATCATCCATAAAATGAACTCCTTCGCATTTGATTAGAATTTCCTATGTAAAAGAGGTCTTCCCGGTGCAAACTACATGGAGCATACTCGTCACAACGCATGCGCATGTAAACCTAGAACAAGGAGAGGATTCCATGTCCCCATTGACGGAGCAACAATTGCAGGGCTTGCGTAACGAACTGCTGGAACGCAAAAAAGAAATTGAGCATCGTTTGCAAAACAACGACCATTACGGACTCGGCGATTCCCAACGCGACCAAACCGGCGAGCTTTCTCCTATTGATAACCACCCAGGAGACCTGGCTACCGAAACCTACGAGCGAGCCAAGGATATCTCCTTACTGGAACACGACGAATTCCAATTAGAACGCATCGAATCAGCTCTGATGGCTATGGAAAAGGGGACGTATGGCATTTGTGCCGCCAGCGGTAAACCCATTCCCTATGAGCGCCTACTGGCTGTTCCCTATACCATTTACTGTAAAGAGTACAGTCCCGAAACAGAAGTGTCTAACCGCCGCCCAGTAGAGGAAGAATTTCTCGCTCCCTCGTTCGGCAGAACGAGTCTAGATGAGCGTGATGATCAAAACGGCTTCGACGGTGAAGATGCTTGGCAGATCGTCGAAAATTGGGGTACCTCTAACACACCAGCCATGGCCGAAAGTGGAGAAATCCACAGTTATGATGATATGGAAATTGAAGCAGGCGACGATAATATGGGCTTCGTAGAGCCATACGAAAGCTTTATTGCTACTGACATTTATGGACAAAATGTATCTGTTATTCGCAGCTCCATTTATCAGCGTTATATCGAAGATGGCGAGGGCGAAGGTCTACTGGAGCCGGATACGCACGAAGACGAATCGTGAACTTCAAAGTGGAGATCGCTGCCTAATAGGTGGTAAGCTCCAATTGTCGCTGTACGATCCGTACAATATCAGCGATATAATCACCGATAATCGGCAAATTCAACGCTCCGAGCACTTGCAGCACATAAATAATGGTAGCGGCAAAAAAAGTAAAACCTAGCGCGATGCCGATTCCCCGGGAAACGCCTGATATTAGATTTAGCCAGAGTAATCGCCAAGGCTTATTCAGCAGCAAAGCGTAATCTGCAATACGTGTCCGTTCCATCTGCTCTGACACAGCACGTATCAGCTTTTCAACACGACTTAATTGCTCTGCCTGATTACCTGTTTTGCTTTTATCTGCGGCTATGGCAGCCCCTTCTCCGTTCATACCTCGGAGACTCCTTCCCTGTCTACGCCTTGATCGTGCCGTCATATGCACAATCCCCCTTTTTTCCATGGCTGCCCTGAACGCAGCAAACGAGCCGAAGCACGTAACGGAGAAAACCCGTTTCCGATGCTTAGGCTCGTTTTTATATGCTGCCTGTTATTGTATTATGGGACAGGGGGCTTGTAATTATTCCCCAATATGAACGCCGATGGTTTTACCGTTCACTTCCACATGTTCTGCCGGTTCGGCTTGACCAAATGTCACAGTAGTAACCAATACGTTCTCACGCAACACAGAGTCGAAGCTTTCGATGGCCAGACGCAGCTCATTATCTACATTCAACGTCAACGCCACATACTTTTCAATCGGCAGATCCAGTTTTTTACGATAATCCTGTACCGCACGAACCACTTCACGTACCCAGCCCTCTTGCTCCAGCTCCGGTGTAATGTCTGTGTTCAACGCTACCGTTAAGCCATAACCGGAAGCAGAAGCGAAGCCTTCTTTCGCTTTTTTCTCCACCAGCAATTCTTCGGCCGTAACTTGCAGTTCTTCACCTTCTGGAGAAGCGACGTTTAACACTCCTTTTTCTACAACAGAACGGGTATCCTCAGCAGACATTCCTTTGAAAAAGTTTTGTAGGAAACCGACATTTTTGCCGTATTTCTTGCCTGCTACTTTCAAATTCAGTTTTAGTGTAAAATCTACAAAGCCGCTATCGTCCGTCTCCACATGAATATGCTTCACGTTAATCTCATCTTTGATGATTTCCTCATAGCCACTCAGTTCAAAGTCCTGATCCATGGACAGAATCAACTCGGACAACGGTTGACGCGTTTTCAAACCCGTTTCGTTGCGGACGTTACGCGCCAATTCAACGACACGGCGTGCCGTTTCCATATCTCGTTCCAGTTCCAGATCGATCAAGGACTCATTGGCAGTCGGATAGTCATCCAGATGAACACTTTCCCCGTTGCTTAGGTTGAGGTAAATATCCTCTGCAAGCAGTGGTGTAAATGGCGCAAGCAGTTTGGCAGTCGTTAATAGCACCTCAGTCAGTGTACGGTATGCATCCAGCTTATCTTCTGTAAGACCATTGCCCCAGAATCGGTCGCGTGAACGACGGATATACCAGTTGCTCAGCTCATCCACAAACGATTCAATTGCTTTAGATGAGTTCAGGAAGTCATTTACAGCCAGCGCTTTGTCCACTACCAAAATGAGGCTGTTCAGACGGGACAAAATCCAACGATCCAACTTATGGGCCGATGGTTTGAACGGATGCTGTGCCGGATCAAATCCGTCGATATCTGCATACAAGGTCAGAAAAGCGTGTGTATTGACAAGCGTATCGACCAGCTTCGATTTAGCCTCACCTACAATGCCTTTGGA
The DNA here is from genome assembly GCF_024213605.1 of Paenibacillus sp. CH40. Classification (NCBI taxonomy): domain Bacteria; kingdom Bacillati; phylum Bacillota; class Bacilli; order Caryophanales; family Paenibacillaceae; genus Paenibacillus; species Paenibacillus sp. CH40. The sequence goes on along the minus strand of NZ_JANAVQ010000001.1, from coordinate 565,114 downwards.
GAAACGTTTGCTATTCCATGGTGCACTATCGGACAGCAATGCCCAACGGAAAGCATCTGTACCGTACTCGTCAATCACTTCCCACGGATCAATAACATTACCCTTGGATTTAGACATTTTCTGCCCTTGCTCATCCAGTACATGGCCTGTCGCCATGACAGCTTTATAAGGAGCTTTGCCAGTCAGCATAGTCGAAACCGCAAGCAAGCTATAGAACCAGCCACGAGTCTGGTCAATTCCTTCACAGATCATATCTGCCGGAAATTGCTGCTCGAACGTTTCATTATTCTCAAAAGGATAATGATGCTGCGCAAACGGCATGGAGCCGCTATCGAACCATACGTCGATTACTTCCGGTGTACGAGTCATTTCGTATTTACCGCATTGGCTACGAACCTTGATATCATCTACATATGGTTTGTGCAGCTCGATATCCGCTGGTACGTCGCCGATCGCACGTTCCCTCAACTCAGCAATACTATGCGGAGCGAACTGTTCTCCAGTTTCCTCACAAACCCAGATGTTCAGTGGTGTACCCCAATAACGATCGCGACTGATGTTCCAATCCACCAGTTCTTCCAAGAACTTGCCGAAACGTCCTTCACGTATATGACCCGGGTACCATTCGACTTCGCTGTTGTTAGCAATCAGTTGATCCTTAATCGCAGTTGTTTTGATAAACCAGCTGTCCATAGCATAGTACAATAATGGAGTATCGCAGCGCCAGCAGAACGGATAGCTATGCTCGTATTTTTCCTTGCTGTACAGCAAACCTTTTTCGGACAGCATTTTAACAATATCCACATCACAGTCTTTCACAAAACGGCCTGCAAAATCAGTGATTTCCTCTACATAGTTACCTTGAAGATCCACCACGTTGATGAATTCAACACCATTTTCACGGCATACCCGGTAATCATCCTCACCATGCGCCGGAGCCATATGAACGATACCTGTACCGCTGGAGTCTGTTACGAACTTCGCACCCAGAATCTGATTACCCTTCTCAACCTGAAAATACGTAAATGGCGGGGTATACGTTTGGCCAACCAGTTCTGAACCGGATAGCGTGCCAATCACTTCATGATCGCCTTTAATGACGTCCTCAACCAGATTTTTAGCAACGATGTATACACCGTCTTCCTGCTTCACACGTGCATATTCCAGTTCAGGGTTGACGGCGAGCGCCACGTGACTCGGCAAGGTCCAAGGTGTAGTCGTCCAAGCCAGTACATATTCACCACTGTTATGCAGCTTGAATTTGGCCGTGGCGCTCAGATCCTTCACATCTTTGTAGCCCTGCGCTACTTCATGAGAACTTAGCGTCGTCTGACAATCCGGGCAATACGGACTCACACGATGACCACGATACAGCAGATCTTTTTCATGAATCGTCGCCAAAATGTTCCATACGCTCTCGATATAGTTATTATCCAATGTAATGTACGGGTTATCGAGGTCTGTCCAATATCCGATCGCTTCGGTTAGATCACGCCATTGTTGCTCGTACTCAAACACGCTCGCCTTACATTTTTTAATAAACTTTTCAACGCCGTATTCTTCAATTTCAGGTTTGTGGGAGATTCCCAGCTGCTTTTGTACACCCAATTCTACCGGCAAGCCATGCGTGTCCCAGCCTGCCTTACGTACGACGCGGTATCCCTTCATTGTCTGATAGCGACCGACGAAATCCTTAATTACACGGCCCAGCACGTGACCGATATGCGGTTTACCGTTAGCTGTTGGTGGGCCTTCATAAAACACAAAATTTGGCTTTCCTTCACGATTTGTGATGGATTTACGGAATGTGTCCTCCTGCTTCCATTTGCTCAGGATGCGTAGGTCACGAGACCGTGCTTTTTCTTTAACATCCACTCTGTTCATACTGTCATACTCCCTCTCTGCTCATCATTGATTTCTCTAGCATTTCCTAAAAAAAGCAACAAAAAAAGCCCCATCCCTGTAAAGGGACGAGACTGTGCTCGCGTTACCACCCTGATTCCGTAAAAACAGACCATTAAAAATACAGTCTCATCACGGCTCTCTGAGCCCCACTCAACTACAGCAGGGCGCCATTATAACGCATGGCAAACGGTGATTGCTTACACACGCCATAAATCTTAAGCGCTTCAGCTCACTTCTCCGGGAGGATCTTCGGTCATGTTCTGAACGTTGGCTTGCACCGGAAGGCCAACTCTCTGAGGGACAAATCATGACGTACTCGTTCCCATCAACGAATTAAACATGTTAAATTCATCGAAATCAGCAACATCGTTGCCTTGAATAACAATCATCAGCCGACAGACGGATAACCATTGAATTCAGTATAGTATTTACAGTTATAGCCTGTTTAAAGATAAAAGTCAACCCTAACAAAGCCTAATAAAAGCTTGTCAGAAATGAAATTAGTAAATTTCTTTCATCTCACGCTCGCGCTCCAGTACTTCGCGTTCCCGGTTTTCAAGTGCTTCCCAGCCGTCATGGCTTAACAAGTCAAGCTGTGCTTCCACCAGTGTACGAAACCGTGCTCGGTAAATCGATGCCTGCTTCTTCAGTTCTTCAACCTCCAACGCGATCTTGCGGGATTTGGACAATGCTTCGTTCACAATACGGTCCGCATTTTTTTCCGCTTCCTTCACGATCAGTTGGGATTCTTTCTTGGCGTTGTTACGAACTTCATCAGCCGCTTCCTGCGCTACGATAATCGTCTTACTCAGCGTATCCTCAATCGTCGCGAAATGATCGAGCTTCTCCTGTACGTTCAATAACTCGGTGCTCAGTTCTTTATTTTCACGAATAACGCCCTCGTAATCTTTGATCACCTGATCCAAAAATTCATTAACCTGATCCTCATCATAACCGCGAAGCCGGCGGGCAAATTCCTTGTTATGTATATCCAATGGCGTTAATGGCATGCCGTCCACCTCCTATAAGATTGACAAAAAATACATTTTCCGCGTCACGACGCTCACTATCATCTATCGGTCATCATACCCCGTTTTGTGAATACTGTACAGAGCAAAATCGTTCCAGTTCTCCGCTATAGCTTAATTTTTTCGACAGAAAGCTCGTGATTCCTGCCTACAGCTATACAAACTTACCAATTTTGACACGGAATCTTCCCTTTTTTGTCATCCCGTCTGTTTCAAGCACTTTGAAACGCCCAAAACCCTGCATGGAAATAACGTCCCCCGCTTTAAGTGGAGTGGATGGATTCTCCTCCACCTTCCAATTTACCCGGCACCGCCCCGACCGAATCGGTGTTAATATTTTACTTCGGCTTAGCTTGTACACGTCGCTGGCAATACCGTCCAGGCGCAAGGAAGCGACCGTCAGATCTAGCGCATCTAATGCAACTTCCTTCGTTCGCAGACTCGCTACAGGCAACAGTTCTGTCCATACATGAACACGATGTACCTGCTGTAAATGCATCGTCATAAAATCACCAATCTCTGAAGCTACCAATACATGGCACCCATCATCCAGTACATGAATGTCCCCGATTTTCCCACGTTTGATTCCAAGCCCCAGTAGGGCACCTAGATAATCACCGTGCTCAAGGGTACCTATTTTATGATCGTCAGATGTGATGGAAAGGACCTGAATCCCCATCTCCTCACCGTCCAAATACGAATAATCGGGCGCAATCAGCGCCCGCTTTCGTTCCGAAGCCATGTATCCGCCATCTACCCTAATCGTGACCTTGTCTTCCTTCGAAGCAAGTGTCTCCAATATGTACTGTTGGCGCGGGTCCAAAAAATCAGTCAGCTTCTGCTCATGATAAGCTCCCGCATGACTGATCCATTCGGAAGCGCGATCCACATAGTCCCGTTCATCCGGGTGAAAATGCTCATAAATCTCAGTTCGCATAACTCCTCCTAGACGAAATTACCAATTAAAGAAATCAAACCGTACGACGCAAAACGCAGAGCAATCAGCGCAACGATGGGTGAAATATCAATCATCCCGAAGATTGGCGGTATAAACCTGCGAAAAGGAGACAAATACGGCTCCACAAACTTGGCAAGTAAATCACCAATTACACTCTCTCTGGCATTAGGAAGCCATGACAGCAGAACATATGCAATGATCATGTACGAATAAATCTGAAATAGCCAGTAAATTACCTCGATCAAGAAAAGTTCACCTCATTCTGTTAAGTTCTTGTTCAGTGTCAGCCAGTATTTCTGTAATAGAGCCTTGAATCTCAACCGTATCTGGTGTACACAGAAAAATATTATTCCCGACCTTGGAAATACCACCACCCAGTGCATACACAGTACCACTCAAAAAATCAATAATGCGCAGCGCCTGATCCTTGCGAATTCGTTGCAAATTAACTACGACGGTGCGATGGGAACGGATATGGTCGGCAATTTCCTGTGCTTCATCATAAGAACGCGGCTCATACAGGACAACTTTCACATTTTTCTGTGAATGGATGCTGACAACATTAGTGCCCTTCTGGTTCTTACGTTTATCAAAGCTTGGGGTTTCAATTTCTTGATCTTCCGGCGTATTCATAACCTCTCGCTCTATAACTTCCTCTTCTTCCTGAAGCCCCAGAAAGTTCATGAACTTATTCATTACGCCCAATGGAAATCCTCCTCTCGTCCGACCAGTACGGAACCAAGCCGCAGCCAGGTCGCTCCCTCTTCAACTGCCACTTCAAAATCATTGGACATCCCCATTGACAAGTGAACGATGGGTTCTCTGGTCAAGGCTTGTCCATTTAACGTATCCCGTAATTCACGCAATCCCCGAAACACAGGCCGAGTTTTTTCCGGGTCTTCTTCATGAGGAGCCATCGTCATCAAGCCGATCACGTCCACATGCTCCAACTCGCGAATTTGTTCCAAGAAGGGGGCAACCGCCTCAGAGGACAAGCCATATTTGGACAATTCTCCAGAAATATTGACTTGCACAAAAGCTTTAACTCGCAGTCCTAGAGCGGCTGCCTTCTTGTCCAATTCCTGAGCGAGCGATAAGCGGTCAAGCGAATGTATAAATTTAAATTTTCCAATCACATCTTTAACCTTATTCGTTTGGAGATGACCAATAAAATGCCACGTTCCCCGGTCACCCAACTTGCTCCATTTATCCGCAGCATCCTGCCAGCGATTTTCGCCCACATGCTCCAAGTTGCTATCCAATACAGATGTCATTGTCGCCGCCGAAACATATTTCGTGACAGCGATCACATTAACTTCATCACGCGAACGTCCGCTTCGGGCACATGCCGCTTCTACCCGGGCATTCACTTCTTTAATTCGTTCCTCCAAAGACACGGGAGGACTCACCTCTCTTCCAGACCAATCCAACTCGCCATTCTTCCTGTGACGCCGCCTTCTTTGCGATATGAAAAAAACAAATCGCTACGGCTACTCGTGCATAAGGTAGTACATTCGATATGGCTCGGCAATATTCCTGCTTTCATCATAATGTGTCGATTGCATTGTTTCAAGTCAAGTAGTGTTTTTCCGTCGGTTAAGGGGAAGTAAACAGAACCTTCCCATTTATCATTACCCGGGCAATCATGCTCCAAAACCCGAATTTGGCTCATCACGTGCTCATCCACCTCATAGGATTCAGAACCAATGGAAGGACCGATAGCTGCTAGCAAATCGGATGGCTGAGATCCATATTCGTTCTGCATGGTCTGTACCATTTTCAATGCGATTTCCGCAACGGTTCCCTTCCAGCCTGCATGCGCCAACCCAATCACACGGCGCACTGGATCACAAAAATATAATGGTACACAGTCTGCATAAAAGGACGTCAGCAAAATGCCAGGTACATTCGTCAAAAGTCCATCTGTGTCCTGAAAAGCGGATGCACGATCCCTAAAGCCCCGCCCGCGATCAGCAGCCTTGACGACAGCAACATGATGACCATGAACCTGCTCACCGCACGTCCATGCTTCAGCAGAAAAACCAAGCTGCTCAGCAATGAGCTGCCGATTACGAATGACTTTCTCGGTGTCATCCCCTACATGAAACGCACAGTTCAGACTAGCGTAGGGCACCTCACTGACACCGCCATGACGACCTGTAAAACCCGCTGTTAATCCCTGAACCTGCCGCTCCCAAGATTGAATATATAACAACTCCGGTACGGGACGTCCGCCATCTTGCATTGGCTTTGCCCCCGTAGCCTCGGTATTCACTACAAATGGTTCCATTCATTCTCACCTCTACTGCCCAGTGTACCAAAAAGCCGCCGCCGTGTCTTCACAACACACTAAAATACGTAGATCTGCAAGTTCAGAAGCCCCTTCGGTCACTCCGCTCTTGACGTTCGATATACAACTTTTCTTCCCCTTCACCCGGCGGCTCTTGCAATCCTTCCAGTCGTACAAGCACAACATCCGAACCGATTTTCACAATGTTGCGCCACGGAATGACCAACTCGCTTCCGCCTCCAAACCAGCCCATAAAACGACTGCTGCCTGGAACCACAATGGCTTCAATTTTCCCCTGCCGCACGTCAATCTCCAAATCACTGATTTGTCCCAGGCGTCGTCCATCTACAATGTTAATGACATCCTTGGTTTGAAACTCGGAAATTTTCATTGCTCTTACTGACGTTTCCGGTGCACTCACACGCATCACATCCTTTATTTCACTATATGAGCGGAAGAGCCCAAAAAATGTCCTGTAAACGCAAAAACGATCCAAGTAGGATCGTTTTTATCGTTGGATCATTCAAGCATTCATTTCATTAGGACTTTACATGTTTTTGCATTTGCTGTATAGCCGACTTCTCTAATCTTGAAACCTGGGCTTGAGAGATACCGATTTCGTCGGCAACCTCCATTTGCGTCTTTCCTTCATAAAAACGCATAGACAATATCATCTTTTCACGCTGGCCCAGGCGATGCATCGCTTCCCGCAGAGCGATTTCCTCAATCCATGAGACGTCTTTATTTCTGTCATCACTGATCTGATCCATCACATAGATTGGGTCGCCCCCGTCGTGATATATCGGCTCGAACAGCGAAACCGGATCCTGAATCGCATCCAACGCGAACACAACGTCTTCTTTAGGCACATTCAGTGCCTCTGAAATTTCAAAAATCGTTGGTTCTCGCGAGTTCAGATTCGTCAGACTGTCCCGCACCTGAAGCGCCTTATATGCAATATCCCGTAACGAACGAGACACACGGATCGGATTGTTATCCCGCAAATAACGGCGGATCTCTCCGATAATCATCGGCACCGCATAAGTGGAGAACTTTACGTTTTGCGAAAGGTCAAAATTATCAATCGCCTTCATTAGGCCGATACATCCTACCTGAAACAAATCGTCCACAAACTCTCCCCGATTGTTAAATCGTTGAATCACACTCAGGACGAGCCGGAGATTGCCGTTGACCAATTTTTCTCTGGCTGATCGTTCATTATTTTGCTGAAGTGATGTGAACAACTCGCGCATTTCTGCATTGGTTAATACCGGCAGTTTGGCGGTATCCACACCGCAAATTTCCACTTTGTTTCGGGTCATCGTGTCTTACCTCCCAAGGAGCAACATTAATGTACATTATCTCCTGAGGGCATTTTTTTATTCGCCATTTCCATCGCTTCCGGATATACCCATGCATTATACCATTTTATTAAATTCTTTTCGTAAGCGCTTTATAATTCGCTTTTCCAGACGCGAAATATACGATTGCGAGATACCCAACAGGTCAGCAACATCCTTCTGTGTCTTCTCCTCTCCGTCTTGTAAGCCGAAGCGCAGCTCCATAATCAAACGCTCTCGATCCGTCAATTTATCCAGTGCCTTATGCAATAATTTACGGTCCACCTGCTCCTCAATATTACGGTAAATGGTATCATTTTCCGTGCCCATCACATCAGAAAGCAACAATTCATTACCGTCCCAATCTATATTCAGAGGCTCATCAAAAGAAACTTCCGTTCTCGTTTTACTATTGCGACGCAAATACATCAAAATCTCATTCTCAATGCATCGAGAAGCGTATGTGGCAAGTTTGATTTTCTTCTCCGGATCAAAAGTGTTAACCGCTTTGATTAGTCCAATAGCACCGATGGATACGAGATCCTCAATGTTGATGCCCGTATTCTCAAATTTACGGGCAATATATACGACTAACCGCAAATTTCTTTCGATTAGCATCGACCGTACTGCCGCATCTCCAGAAGAAAGTTTTCCCAGCAAATATTCTTCTTCGTCTCTCGTCAGCGGTGGGGGGAGCGCCTCGCTGCCGCCAATATAATAAATTTCTTCACTTTTTAGCCCAAATAAAAATAAAATACGATAATATTGCAATTGCAATGCTAACCTAATTTTCATCTTCAATTTCATCTGTTCCCGCATATCATTCTCCCCCTTTTGAAAATAGTGCAATTCCAGCTGTGCTCCGCCCATTTCACCATTGGATATTTCTCGTCGCCTTCAGACATCATTTTGTGTTTATGCACTGTCATCCTGATTCTGTAAAATGCTCACCAATATGTGCATCTTGTTTCTGGTTGGTATCAGCACTGCCCCCTTCTTGTGCCGTCACATCCGGGTGGATGATGGCGCGATACTTACCCTCTGCCGACAATGTCCCCCCGTCCAAGCCAATCAACACTCGATGATGTACAAAATGAACCCCATTCATCACCACCTCTACCCGGTCTGGTTTAAGGGCGAGCATAAAGGAATGATTGCGGTTAATTCCACGATAGGGGACGAGGCGAACACGATCCTGCCAGCTAAACGGTTCGTCCCCCAGTTCCATCACCAGTTGGTCAGCATTACCCTCAGAACATTTTCGGAGCCAGGAGGCGGGCAAATGCGATTCCCACAAGGCCGCCTCCATGACCATCACCGGGGTTCGGGTCAAAGGATCATAGAGCTGATTACCTGTATCCAACAAGCCTGTACACTCAATATGATCCTGCCCAATCCATACCTGCACTTGTCCCAAAAACCCACTCATCCTTTCTGTGCGCTGCTTTGAGGACTGCACAATACGAAAGAAAAGCATCACTCCGCCAAATGCGCATAAAATAAACCAGAATGCGATTTTGAGTTCAAAGGACATTCCACCCGAAGCGGTGTACCAGATGCCGTTAAACAATTCCCCCGTATTTTGGAGAAAATAATGCATCCCCAAAATGCCACCTGCAGCTACAAAATTAATCATGTAAAAAGCACCCATTGTACGAAGATACTTTTGCATGCTGCCAAATCCAAAAGCCACCAGCAGCATTATGACCGATAATGCCAGTTTGATCAGGAACGTAAATAAAAAGGACAGTTCCGGCACAAACATCATGACCACATACATTGCGCCGATTCCAGCTGAAGTCATCAACCTCCACCACACTGGACGGATTTTTCTCATCCAAGCGGTGACCATCAGCAACACAGCATCAATGAACAAATTGGCCAAAAAAATCAAGTCGATATAAACAACCAAGGCTTCACCCGCCCAGCGTTTGCAGGATAGGATTAAGTATAGTAGTCATGCTGTTCAAAGTCTGTCTAACGGTGGGGACGGTGACCGACTAATTTTGTCGGAAAGAGGAGAAGCGCCTGAACTGCAGGATACGGAAAACAGAAAGAAGCCCGCATCTCCAGGGAGAATGCGGGCAATCCGAATTGAAACTAGTTATCGTTATTATTATTGCGCGAACGGTTACGTAAGAATGTAGGAATGTCTAATTGGTCACTGCTTTGAGTGTTACCAAATGGACGCAAGTTAGGAGAGCCTTTTTCCGCCGATTCGGAAGTAGCCGGGTTGGCTGCCGGTTTACGTCCCGGTGCCGGTTGACTTGGCTTGCCTTCAAAGCCAGTGGCAATGACGGTAACCTTGATCTCTTCTTTCAACTCTTCGTCAATGATAGCACCGAAAATCATGTTTACTTCCGGATCGGAAGCCGATGTTACAATTTCAGCTGCCTCATTAACCTCATACAAAGACAGGTTGTTGCCGCCAGTGATGTTCATAATCACACCACGAGCACCTTCAATGGATGTCTCCAACAACGGGCTCATGATCGCCTTGCGTGCTGCTTCAGCCGCACGATTTTCACCAGTTGCTTCGCCAATCCCCATCAAAGCGGAGCCACGCTCCGTCATGATCGTCTTAACGTCAGCAAAGTCGAGGTTGATTAGACCCGGTACAGCGATCAAATCTGAAATACCTTGAACCGCCTGACGCAGAACATTGTCTGCTTCACGGAATGCTTCCAACATTGGGGTTTTCTTGTCCACAATTTCAAGCAAACGGTCATTCGGGATTACAATCAAAGTGTCTACTTTTTCTTTTAATCCTTCAATACCAAGTTCAGCTTGATTGGAACGCTTACGCCCTTCAAACGTGAATGGTCGGGTTACCACGCCTACAGTCAGCGCGCCGCATTCCTTGGCAATTTCAGCAATGACAGGAGCCGCTCCGGTTCCAGTACCGCCACCCATTCCCGCCGTTACGAATACCATATCCGCACCTTTGAGCGTATTCATAATGAGCTCACGCGACTCTTCAGCCGCTTTTTTACCCACATCGGGGTTAGCGCCGGCACCCAGACCGCGGGTCAGCTTATCCCCAATTTGAAGCTTATGCTCAGACTTTGCTAAATGAAGTGCCTGGGCATCTGTATTGACTGTAATGAACTCCACACCCTGAACACCATTTTCGATCATTCGGTTAACCGCATTGCTGCCGCCGCCTCCGACGCCGATCACTTTAATTTGAGCCAAGCTCTCCATTTCAAAATCAAATTCCAACATACTATTCCATCTCCCCCTCAATGTGCATGGATGGCCCGTCCATGATTGGCATAATTAGCAATGAACGTTATATAAATTCACTGAACATATTTTTTAAGCGTTCAATCAACCCCTGCTTTTGCTCGCCTTCCGCAGCGGGACTACTGCTTTTGGTTCGGTTAGTCGGCTTCTTGGTACTTCCGCCACTGTTGCTAACGCTAGTCGATCTTCCGCGATAGTAACGAATAGCATTATGCAAGATTCCAACTCCGCTCGTGTAGCCCGGATCCCTTACACCGATAAAATCAGGTACGGCGATCCTTACGGAAGCGGCCAGTTCGCTTTGTGCCACCTGAAGTACACCAGGCATGGAGACGGTGCCTCCGGTAAGTATATAACCTCCCGGAAGCTCTGTGTAACCCAAGCGCTTAACTTCCGCCTGAATGAGTTGAAAAATTTCCTGCACTCTCGGCTCAATAATAGCAGCCAAATCCTGCTGGTTGAATTCCTTATCCACATTACTGCCGATACGCGTCACTTTAAAGACGACATCGGCTGCCGCATCATCATACCATGCGCAGCCGTATTTAAGCTTTACTTTTTCGGCTTGATCGGTAAGGGTTCTCAGTCCGTAGGCAATATCATTGGTTACAAATTCTCCACCAATCGGAAGTGTTGATGTGGCAACAATCGTTCCTTCCTGGAAAATGGCAACATTCGTAGATCCTGCACCAATATCCACCAGCACTGAACCCATCACCTTTTCATCCTTCGAAAGAGACAATTGTCCGGCTCCAAGAGGCAGCAAGACCAGATCTTTAATCCTCAAGCCGGCTTTCTCAACGCAGCGCAACAGATTATGTATCGGGGTCTTGCCTCCAGTAACAATCGTAGCCTCTACTTCGAGACGAACTCCAATCATACCGCGAGGGTCCTGAATGCCTTCAAGGCCATCCACGACATACTGCTTGGCTACCACGTCAATAATTTCTCTCTCCGGTGGTACGGCAATAACCTCAGCTGCCTTCAGTACACGCTCAATGTCCTCCTCACCGATTTCACGGTCCTCGTTGGACACGGCTACTACGCCATGACTATTTTGCAGGCCAATATGATTGCCTGAAATCCCCACATACACTTCTGTTATTTGAATACCAACCATGCGTTCTGCGTGATCCACGGCGTTACGGATTGATTGCACGGTTTGATCAATGTCTACAATTGCACCTTTGCGAATCCCTTCCGAGTCGGCAGATCCAACTCCAATAATATTAAAGGTTCCATTATTCATTTCCCCAATAATAGCCCGAACTTTGGATGTACCGATGTCCAAACTAACAATGATGTCATTGTTGCTCAAGTCTGTGGCACCTCCTGACTCCAAAATGAATTTCGTTCTTTAAACACACTCTGTACATATTCAACAAACTCCATGCTTTCCCTCTTTTTTCTACAAATTTTTTAGAAGCCAATTTATGGTTGCAGTCACATAAAAATTTGAAGAAAAAAGAAGGAGGCAAGTCTATTACCCATAAAATCAATTCTAGCATTTTTTCACATCACTGAGTAGTATCTTTTTCTTGGCCCTCTTCACTCGTATCCGGTTTGAACGGAACGTAGGAATCCGCCTCCAACATGGTGATCAAACCTGGATCTTCTGTTTCTAGCACCTGGTTCAAATAGCTGATTTTAGAATTCAGTAGAGAAACAGTTGTAATAACCTCAAACTGGGAACGTGTGTACATTTTGATGCGATCCGGAAAAGAAGGAATCGGTGCGGGAATGATTTCCGAAATATCGGCTGTCCATTCCCCCGGAATGCGCGATAAAGCATCACACAGCTTCGCTTTGTACGGATCATCAGATTTCCATTTGGTCAAAATAGGCTTCTCAACAGCTATTCCGCTACTTCCCACGCTCACGCTTGTCCCATTCGCTAGAATAGCACGAAGGCTCCCGTCACTTTGCAACTCGTAAGCGACCGTAGCAAACTCTTTAATATGAATAGCAATAATACCCGGAAACTGCTTGTCCACTGTGACTTGCTGTATCGATTGAATTTCTCGCAGTTTCTCAGAGATGTCGGATGAACTGACTCCGAAATACTGATCTCCAACAGCCAGACCGCTTCGATTAAGAAGCTGATCTCGGGTCGAAAATACATTACCATCAAAACGAATTTCAGAAACCCGACTCAACGAAGAACGGAAAAAGAGAACAGCGAGCAGTACGATAAACAACAAAATGAGAAGAATAGCAATCTTCCGGCTTGTTCTTTTTTTCGTTCTGTTCTTTTTAAGAACAGGTATTTGAGCATTTGGCATAGCTTCTCTCCACAAAAGCCTTTTGTCCCCCCGTTAACGGAGGGACATTACAGGCATTAATTTACGAAATCCAGGTGCTCCGGCACCGGAGACTGACGGCTCATTCGGGCACCCAGTCCCTGGAAAAGACGTTCGATCCGGTCATACCCTCTGTCAATATGATGAACCTGCTCGACAATGGTACGTCCTTGAGCCGCTAGACCCGCTATGACCAGCGCAGCCCCTGCCCGCAGATCGGTAGCCTCTACCGTAGCCCCGTACAGACGAGAAACTCCTCTTATAAAAGCAGCATTTGCATCAACCGTAATATCAGCACCCATTACATTTAGTTCATCCACATGTTTGAATCGGCTTTCGAAGACGGTCTCTTTCATGACACTAAATCCGTCCGCCAAAGAAAGCAAAACCATGACCTGAGATTGCAAATCCGTCGGAAAAGACGGGTAAGGGGAGGTAACGATCCTCTCCACTGCTTTGGGACGACTCATACAACTTACGGTCATTATATCATTCAAGATGCCGATTTGAACACCAGCCCGCCTAAGGACGTGAATCAGAGCAGACAAGTGGGATGGATTGCAGTGAGTCAGCGACACACTTCCTCGTGTAGCTGCAGCTGCGATCATAACCGTTCCAGCTACAATGCGGTCAGGAATGACCTCATACGTACACGGATTGAGGCGACTGACCCCCGTGATTGTAATCGTGTCGGTTCCAGCACCGATAATGCGGGCTCCCATGGCATTCAAGAAGTTTTGTAGATCCTGAATCTCCGGTTCCCTCGCTGCATTGGTGATCGTTGTTTGTCCTTCAGCCAACGCAGCGGCCATCATAATATTTTCCGTTGCACCTACACTCGGGAAATCCATGTGAATGTCCGAGCCGATTAGCTTGTGGGCTCGAAACGTAATTTGCTCGTCTTTTTCCTCTATCTCCGCGCCAAGAGCTTTTAAGCCCTCTAGGTGAAGATCAATTTTGCGCTCGCCTATGGCGCAGCCTCCGGGCTGGTAAATGGAAACCTCCCCATATCTGGCGAGCAGCGGTCCCATCAGAAAGATAGATGAGCGCATTTGCTTCATCAAATCTTCCGGAATTTGGAACGTTCGGACGGACGACGTATCCACGTATACCGTTTCCTCTTCATGTCGGCATGTACAGCCGAGTCTTTCAAGGATGTGCAGCATGACCTTAATGTCTAAAAGATGGGGCACATTCCGAATTTCTACCTTACCTTGTGCAAGTAAGCTCGCTGCAAGAATAGGTAGTGCCGCATTTTTTGCCCCATGGATACGTATGGTGCCTGACAGGGGACGGCCTCCCTCAATCACCAATTTGTCCAATGTATCACCTCCGAGTTTACCGCTCACCCACTACGAAAACCTCCGGAACTAGCTTGATGCCGGTTTGAGATGATATTGTACTTTGAATATGCTTCATTAGGGTAAGCACGTCCTCTGCTGTCGCTTGACCGGTATTTACAATGAAATTGGCATGCTGTACAGATACCTCAGCGCCTCCCGCCTTCAAGCCCTTGAGACCTGCGCTCTCAATAAGACGAGCAGCATAGTCACCTGGAGGATTACGGAACACGCTTCCTGCACAAGCTAACTGTAGCGGCTGGGTCAGCCGACGGCGGTCTTTAAAAGCCGCAAGCGCTGATGAAATTTCCTCCCGATCGCCCCGCTTCATCCGAAACACTGCCTCTGTCACCATTCCACGTTGCTCATGCAACACGGAGTGACGATAGCTGAAATGCATATTGTCAGCATCGTACACAGCCAATTCCCCTGTATCCAGCACAATCTCAGCGGACTGGAATATTTGTGACACATCAGACCCATGGGCACCGGCGTTCATGTAGACAGCCCCACCGACTGATCCTGGGATACCACCAGCAAATTCAAGACCGGACAGGCCCTGCTTGCTGGCCATAACGCACAGTTTGACCAGTGAAACGCCTCCTCCAGCAACGATCTGTTCATCCTCAAAATGAACATAATCAAATCCTGGCCCCAGCTTGATCACAAGTCCCCGTATCCCTTTGTCAGAGACGAGCATGTTGGAGCCCCGCCCCAACTGCATCCAGGGAATTCCGTGCTCGCTAGCCAGCTTCAAAACTCTTGCCAGCTGCTCTTTGGTATCCGGGATGACAAGTGCATCCGCAGGGCCTCCAATCTTCCATGTCGTATATTTGGACAGCGGCTCATGCTCCAGCACTTTTCCGATATCATGCTCCGCTAATAATGGCATCCATTGCTGCATTGTACTGAAACCTCCTTGTTGCTTGCCCCACATGGTTATAAGGCTCTCACCTGACAACCGGCAGCCTGAGTGATGGTCACAATCTATAGGGTATCCTATGTAAATACCATCCGGTGTGTGACAACCGCCCAATTCTGCGCTGCAGACTACCTTTTATGGGCAAGACGTTCCATTTCTTTTACTAAAATATCTGCTGAGTCAGGCTTGCCGAGCGCAGACGCCGACTCTGCCATGCGACTTCGCCGTGCCTCATCCTTCATAATTCCCGCTATAGATTGAAACAGGGCCGGGCCACTCAGTTCCTTTTCTACAATCATGACGGATGCGCCTGCCTTTTCAAGTGTACGAGCATTAGCCTCCTGATGGTTATTCGTCACATTAGGTGATGGGATCAGAATGGACGGAATGCCCAAAGATGTGATCTCTGCCAAGAAGGACGCACCTGCGCGATTAACAATTAATGAGGTACAAGCCAGCACCTCTGGCATATTGTGAATATAGGGAAGCACATGTAGATGATTGGGCAATGAGCCGATCTGATTCCGTATGCTATCCAGCGTTTGCTCATAATAAGATTCACCGGTTACATATACAAAATGGACGTCTTTCAGTTGCGAAAGTTGCGGAGCCATTGCAATCATGGCGTCATTAATGGCCTTCGCTCCCCTGCTGCCACCGACCACAAGGACGACCGAACTGTTCATCGGAACCCCAATTGTAGCAAATCCCCGATCCCGGTTAGCCAAACGAACTGTTGTAGCACGCGGGTTCCCAGTGTACAGTACATTTTTAGCTTTGGGGAAAGCTCCTTCTGAGCCTTCAAAGCTAACAGCCACTGTATCCACATAGCGACTCAGAAATGTATTAGTCAACCCTGGAATTGCATTTTGCTCATGAATAATGCTGGGAATTCCCAACTTGGAAGCTGCATAAACGACGGGTCCGCATACATATCCCCCAGTGCCAATAACGACATCTGGCTTAAATTTCTTTAATAATGCTTTGGATCTGCGAACCCCTTTGAAAAAGCGCATGATCGTTTTTATATTTTCCACAGACAAGCTGCGGCGAAATCCTGTGATATCAATAGCCTCAAATGGAATTTTTTCCTGAGGAACCAACTTACTTTCGAGTCCTCGTTGACCGCCAATATATAAAAATTCAGCGTCCGGATCAATCTCTTCGCACTGTCTGGCTACGGCTAGCGCCGGATAAATATGCCCTCCGGTGCCGCCGCCGCTCAACACGACGCGCATAAACGTTCACCTCGCATAACGTGATAAATTTAGTAAAATGCCCAGAGCTGTTAGCATTAAGGTCAGAGAAGAACCTCCATAGCTGATTAAGGGCAGTGTTATTCCTGTCACCGGCATTAAACCGATAACGACACCAATATTAATGACGACCTGTACGGCGACCATTGCGACAATACCTACCGCAAGCAAACTACCATAGGTATCGGGAATGGTTATAGCGACACGCATTCCCCTCCACACGAGAACCAAAAAGAGTCCCAGCACCGTCATTCCACCGATAAAGCCAAGCTCCTCCGCCAAAATGGAAAAAATAAAATCAGTTTGCGGCTCAGGAACGTAGCTATATTTTTGTCGACTCATGCCGAGTCCCAGGCCCGCCAGCCCACCAGGACCAATCGCATATAGCGATTGAATAATTTGATAGCCTGCGCCAAGCGGATCGGACCAAGGGTCCAGAAAAGCGGTGATGCGCTGGAGTCGATAAGGCGCAGCTGCAATCAGTGCAGCAAACCCTGCTGCTCCCGACAGAGCCAGCAGACCGAGATGCTTCATACGCGCGCCTGCCGTAAATACGATGAGCATGGACGCTCCCATCATTACCGTGCCTGTGCCCAAATCGGGCTGGAGCATAATAAGCCCAAAAGCCAGTCCCATGAGTCCAAGCGGGGGCAATAGGCCGCGCGTAAAAGAGCTAATATCATAGTCAGGACGACTGAGCCAACGAGCGAGAAAAAGAATCATACCCAGCTTCATAAACTCGGAAGGCTGAATGCCGAAAGAGCTAATACCGAGCCAGCTTCGTGCCCCGCCTCTTACTACACCAATGCCGGGAATTAATACGGCAACCAGCAGCGCTAGACAGATCAACAACACGACCTTGGCATATTTCTGCCAGATCCGGTAGTCCGTTCTGGCAGTAAAGTACATCGCTACAAGGCCGAGCCCTGCAAACAGCAATTGCCGCTTTACAAAATAGTAGGAGTCCCCGTACTCGTGAAAAGCGAGGACGGCGCCCGCACTGTATACCATAACCATGCCGATGGCTAATAAGCTTACAATACAAACGAAAAGCCATAGATCCGGCGCTGGACGAGATTGCTTCATCAGGAGGCCACCCCTTGCATAAAAGTAGGGGCTTATCCAACCCCCCTACTTACAATTTATGCGCCGCCTCTTTAAAAATACGTCCACGCTCTTCATAGGATCGGAACATATCCCAGCTTGCACAGGCGGGTGAGAGTAATACTACATCTCCCGTCTCAGCAAATTCAGCAGCCTTGTTCACAGCCTCCACGAGCGTAGCGGCGGCATCCTCCCCATTATCGACGACCTTGACATGCTCTATTCCAGCCTGATGGGCCCGCTCAGCCAGCTTATGCCGTGTCTCACCCAAGAGCACAACGGCTTTCACACCTTCCTGCAAGGAAGGTACGAGCTCTGTATAATCAGAGCCGCGATCCAATCCTCCGGCAATGAGTACAATGGGTTGCTTAAAGGAAGATAAGGCCATCATTGTTGCTTTCGAATTGGTTGCTTTGGAATTATTGTAATAAGTTACACCAGCGTGTTCTAAAACATATTCAAGCCGATGTTCGACGCCGCGAAAAATACTTAATGGTTCCGCCAAATTTGCTGGTTCTGCGCCTGCAGCAATGGCGATTGCGCAAGCAGCAAGAGCATTTTCTACGTTAAAACGACCCGGAAGTCCAATCTCAGCTACGCCTATAATGGGATGCAGCACACCATTTCCATCGCGGTATACGATGCTACGTTCAATATCGTCCGTCACATCCGGTATGTATGGCGGGTCAGCGAACAACCCTTCCTGCAAACGTTCTGTCATAGAGAACGGAAGCAGTTTCGCTTTTATATAGGGTACGAGCTCCCGGCAGACGGGGTCATCCCAATTCACCACCGCAGTATCCGTTGCCGTTTGATTGGCAAATAGACGCGCCTTGGATGCAACGTAGTCCTCCATGCCTCCGTGGTAGTCCAAATGGGTCTCAGCTACATTGAGCAGGCAGGCCACAGTGGGCTTGAAATCTTTTGTTCCTTTTAACTGAAAGCTGCTCAGCTCCACAACCATCCACTCGTCCGACTTGGCATCCACAGCCGCCTCACATACGGGCGTACCGATATTACCAGCCACGATTGGATTCATGCCGGATGCTTCCAACAGCTTGCCTACCCAAGTGGTCGTGGTCGTCTTTCCGTTGGAGCCAGTAATTCCGATGATCGGAGCTTTACATAGATGGTAGGCGACCTCAACCTCGGTCACGACCTCAATGCCGAGCTCGACAGCTTTCTGTACAGGAGGGGCCGTATAAGGAATCCCTGGATTTTTGACAACTAGCTTCACTCCAGGATGAATTAGCCCTTCTGGGTGACCCCCACATAAAACGGAAATTCCCAAAGCCTCTAATTCAGAAGCTTCGGGACATTGTTCCCTATCCTTTTTATCATTGACTGTCAGCTTGGCTCCGGCCTGGTGCAGTACCTTGGCAACTTGCACGCCGCTTTTAGCCAGACCGATAATGACGACTTCCTGATCTCTGTATGCGTCTGGATGGTTCATTTGTCTACAACCCCTTGTTGAGATAAAGTCCTAGTCCTGCCAACAGCAGTCCTACAGCCCAGAATGTAATAACTACGCGCCATTCGGACCAGCCGGACAGCTCGAAATGATGATGAATCGGGCTCATTTTGAAAATACGCTTGCCACGTGTTTTAAAGGAAGCTACTTGCAAGACTACGGACAGCATTTCAATTACGAATACACCACCGATAATGAGGAACAAAATTTCGCTTTTCGTAACGATGGCAATGGCACCTATGGCGCCGCCGATTCCCAGCGAGCCTGTATCACCCATAAACACCTTGGCAGGATGAGCATTATATACGAGAAATCCGAGTACAGCGCCAATCATAGCCGCTGCGCATACTGCTGCCGGAAGCGAGGTTGCCTGAATCGCGACAATGGCATAAGCAGCAAAGGCAATGGCACTTGTACCGGACAGCAGCCCGTCCAGCCCATCCGTGAAATTGACAGCATTGCTAATCGCCAGCATCATGATAATGATGAACGGATAATAAAACCAGCCGCCCCAATCAAATGACCATGACGTTCCAGGGATGCCGATCGCAGTACTATGATCATTGCTAAGCAGAAGCCAGCACATGATCGCGCCAAACAATAATTGCCCAAACAGCTTTTGACGCGCCGTCAGACCTAACGAGCGTTTGAATACAATTTTGATATAGTCGTCCAAAAAGCCGATCAGCCCAAAACCGAGCGTAGCAACCAGCAGAACGTAAAAGTCCGTATTTTTGATAGCTGAAAACTTAAGAAAGGTCAGCGTAAAAGCCACCAGAATCACGATACCGCCCATTGTAGGCGTACCTATCTTTTTAAGATGGCTTTGTGGCCCGTCATCCCGGACCTGCTGGCCGAATTTCATTCGCCGCAGCAGCGGAATGAGCAGTGGAGCGGCAATGACCGCCAGTATAAACGATACGACGATCGTCAGCAGTAATAATTGAATATCCATGGGAGTCTCCCTCTCGTCAACATCAGTTCTGTAGCGGACCGTTTTTCAGCGCATCCACAATTTCTTCTAGTCGCATCCCTCTGGATGCCTTAACCAGCACAATATCATTGGCGTGGAGATGAACCTGCAAATGCTGGATCAGCTCTTGCTTATCTGTATAAGCGTGCACGTTAGCAGTTGGCATCAACCCTTGCGCACCCTGCGCAATTGAAGTGCCTAACGTACCGTAGGTAAGCAGTACCTCTACGTCGTGCTTTGCCGCGAAAATTCCAATCTCCTCATGGAATTGCTTTTCCTCAGGTCCCAGCTCCAGCATGTCACCAAGTACGGCGACTTTACGTCCGTCCGTTTTATATGCAGACAACGTCTGAATTGCAGCCTTCATTGAAGCCGGGCTGGCATTATAAGCGTCGTTTAGCACAGTAAGTCCATTAGGACAGTTCACGACCTCAATGCGCATGCCCGTCAGTTTTAAAGACGACAACCCTTTACGTATATGGTCTGCATCGACATTGAAATGACGCGCTACCGCCAGTGCTGCCAACCCATTTACAACATTGTGCTGTCCAAGCAAGGGAAGCCGGAAAGCCTCTTTGCCAGATTGGGCTGTTATGAATAAGCTACCTTCTCGATCCGAAGTGATTTCAGTCGGATAGTCATCGTTGCCTGTAGCTAGCCCGAACGTAAACAATTTTAAACCTTCAGGCTTGACCGTTTCAGACTCCGCCAACACTTGTGAAAGCAGTGGTTCATCCCCGTTGTAGATCAGCAAACCACCAGGCTTAAGGCCACTTGTGATCTCCAACTTTGCACGAGCGATTTCCGCACGAGAACCAAGCTGCAGCAAGTGCGATTCGCCTATGTTCGTTATGATAGCTACATCTGGTTGGGCAATATTAGCCAGCAGACGAATCTCTCCACGTCCACTCATGCCCATCTCCAGAATGAGAATATCTGTATCCTGCGGCATGGACAGTACAGTTAAAGGCAAACCGATATGATTGTTATAATTCCCTTCGGTTTTGTGTACTTTAAAAGTCGTGCCCAGCAGAGCATTTACGATATCTTTCGTTGTCGTCTTGCCATTGCTTCCCGTGATTCCGACGACAGAAACGCCGGTTTCGCGCAAGTATGCAGCTGCTAGATGCTGAAGGGCTTCTAACGTATCCTCTACCTCAATAGCATTCTCGCTCGGAGGTGCTCCATGATCCTTTTGCCATAAAAATGCAGCTGCACTTGCCTCGCTTACGATCTGCTGCACATAATTATGCCCATCAAACCGTTCGCCCACGAGTGGAACAAACAACCCTTGGCTCTGCGGTCTGCGAGAATCTGTAAAAACGCCTTCGACCATCCGTTCGGCGTCCGCTTCTTCGTGAAGTATTCCTCCACACATAGATGCAATCTGACCGATTGTTCTTTTCATCACTTGGATAAACCCCTTATCGCTTCTTTGGCTACGATGCGGTCATCGAATTCATGCACCGTTTTTCCGATCAACTGGTAAGTCTCATGACCTTTTCCCGCAATCAATACTACATCGTCAGGGCTTGCCATTTCAACAGCTTTATGAATTGCAGTTCTGCGATCCACGATCAATTCGTATCGTTCTGCGGGTACACCTTCGTCAATCAGCCCTTGTTCGATGTCTTTCAAAATCACTTTCGGGTCCTCTGTTCGCGGATTATCGGAAGTAATAAACGAATGATCGCTGTAACGCGCAGCAATTTTCCCCATCAACGGACGTTTTGTACGATCCCGGTCACCGCCGCATCCAAATACACACCATACTTTACCGACCGCAAATTCCTTTACGGTGCGAAGGACATTTTCCAATCCGTCCGGTGTATGGGCATAATCTACAATAACAGCAAAGGGCTGACCCGCATCTACAGGCTCTACCCGCCCATCTACGCCTGCGATAGACTCTAGACTGCGCTTGATATCCACTAGCGAGATTCCTTCCAGTAAAGCAGCGGTAATGGCCGCCAGTGCGTTGTACACATTGAACTTGCCCACCATTCGAAGTTCAATATCGGTATCTCCTTTAAAAGTAGACACATGGAAGGAGGTTCCCTTGGAACCTATAGTGATACGAGATGCCTGCACATCAGACTCCTTTTCTACGCCGTATGTAATCACTTGGGCCGCAGTTTGAGCCTGCAAATAGGAAGAAGCCGGATCGTCTGCATTCAGAACAGCATATTTGCTATCTGATGCATCCCGCGAGAAAGCATTTCCCAACCTAGAGAACAAAAGTCCTTTTGCAGCACGGTACTCCTCCATTGTGTTGTGGTAGTCCAGGTGGTCCTGCGTCAGGTTTGTAAATATAGCGGTGCGAAAATCAGTTCCTTTGACGCGGCCCTGCTCCAACGCATGTGAGGATACTTCCATGACACAGCATTGAACCCCCTGCTCTGCCATATTTCCGAGATAACGTTGCAGTTCCACCGCTTCGGGCGTAGTGCCAGACATTGGGTAAGACTGACCTCCGTAACGCATTTGAATCGTACCAATCAGTCCGGTGTTCACCCCGGCATCCTTCATGATCTTTTCAATCAGATAAGTTATCGTTGTTTTACCGTTGGTTCCGGTTATGCCGATCATGCGCATACGTCGGCTCGGTGAATCAAACATATAATCCGCCAAAACCGCCATGGCATGTCGTGCATCCTTAACTACAAGCTGCGGAACAGGTACATCCAGTTCCCGTTCAACGACCAAAGCTGCCGCCCCGGACGCAATTGCCTGCTCAGCATAGTCATGTCCGTCCACTGTAAAACCTGGCAAACATAGAAATAAATCTCCCTGTTGCACTCGACGTGAATCCGCCCCGATTCCTCGGCAATCCACTGTACCGTCACCCACCACACGGGAGACGGCCAGCAGTGAAGCCAATTGTTGAAGCTGCATCTTTCATTCCTCCATTGCTCTCTCGTTATTCATAGTATGGTATAAAATGAACCTATCAATCCCCCATGTAAATACGGATCGTTGATCCCCGCTCCAATCTGGAGCCCGGCTTCGGCGCCTGACTCACGACCGTCTTGCCTGACCCAGATTTGACGAGCATAAAGTTCATATTCATATCTTCGTACAAATCAGCTGCAGTAGCACCTACCAGATCAGGTACCGTTTCGATTGGATTTTCTCCATACTTGTACTCTTTGGCAATTTGATTGGTGCGAGGCGGTATTTTCAAGGCAATCAGCGCGTCCTTTAAAATATTTTGCACGATTGGCGCAGCAACCACCCCGCCGAATTGAATGCCCTTCGGGTTATCGACAGCGGTATAAACGACGATTTGCGGATCATCCGCCGGTGCAAAACCAATAAAGGATACAATATGCTCCGAGGAAGAATAACGCCCGTTAATCACCTTTTGTGCTGTCCCCGTTTTACCTCCCACCCGGTAGCCTTCAATGAAAGCAGGACGACCTGTACCTTTAGCAACGACGCTTTCCAGCGCTTCCCTTACCTGTCGGGAGGTTTCCTCTGAAATAACCCTGCGTACCAGTTCTGGCTCTACTTTTTCCAGCACTTTTCCGGTTCCCGGCTGAACCCAACCTTTTGTAATGTGAGGCTTATAAAGATTACCGCCATTGATTGCCGCTGATACAGCCGTAACCTGCTGGATCGGAGTAACAGACACCCCTTGACCAAAAGCGGTTGTAGCCAGCTCTACAGGACCGACCTGAGGAAGCTTGAACAAAATACCGTTGCCCTCACCAATCATGTCGATCCCCGTTTTGCTGCCGAAGCCAAAATTGCGAATGTATTTGAACAGTGTTTCTTTACCTAATCGCTGCCCCAATGTTACAAAACCGGGGTTGCAAGAATTCTCCACCACTTGAAGGAAAGTTTGGCTTCCATGTCCGCCTTTCTTCCAGCAACGCAGTCGTGCTCCACCGACTTCAATATATCCCGGATCAAAAAAACGATCATTTTTGAGATTGACCTTCTTTTCTTCCAAGGCAGCCGCCAGTGTAATAATTTTGAAAGTAGACCCAGGTTCATATGTCATCCAGATAGGCAGATTTCGATTATAGATTTCAGGCGCATATTGCTTGTATTGCGCTGGCTCATAGCTTGGTCGTCCAGCCATGCCTAATATTTCACCCGTCTTAGGGTTCATAGCTATAGACAATGCGGACTTCGCCTGAAATTTGACCATGGCTTGGTCAAGCTCCCGTTCCATAATGGACTGCACAGACTTATCAATGGTTAATTGTAAATTCAGTCCATCCTTCGGTTCAATGTATTTTTCAGAAGAACCAGGCATTAGACGACCACCTGCATCCGATAAATACGCAATGCTTCCGTCGATTCCCCGAAGCTTACTGTTTTGCTGCTTCTCTACGCCTGTCAGCCCTTGATTATCAATTCCTGTAAACCCAAGAATATGAGCCGCTAGATCACCATAAGGATAATAACGTTTGTTGTCTTCAGCAACAACGATACCCGGCAGCTTCAAATCACGAATTTGCTGCGCTTTCTCCATCGTAATTTTTCGTCCGCCGGGCTGAAGTTTTTGGCTTGCTGTTCGTTTGGTAATCAGCTTGAGTACTTTATCTTCACTCATATCCAGCAAGGGCGCCAGCCTGCGTGCCGTTTCTTCCGGCTTCTTAATTTGTACTGGTATCGCCATGACTGTCGGCGAACTGACATTATAGGTCAGCGCCGTACCCTGCCGATCCAAAATTTCGCCACGCTTGGCGGCAAATGGAATATTGCGGCGCCACGAATCCTCAGCCTTGGCCGAGAGCTCGCCTCCTTTACCCAATTGAACATAGGCGAGCCGGATCGACAAGGCCGCAAACAGTACAAATAATCCCATTAGCCCCCATACCAGCCTCCGCCGCATGGTCACGTTAGATTTTTTCAAACGCGCTCCCTCCGTTCCTCAAATACTCATGACATGTCTTACCTCATGAATATTCAAAAGAACGGACATTAGAACAAGCTATCAGTTATCCTCGCCTTTAATCGCAGCAGCACTTTCCTCATCTGCAACAGCAGATATTCCTCCCTTAGGAGCTCCCGAGTCTGTTCCAGCATCAGCAGTAGTACTGGAATCGGTTTTAGTATCGACCTCCGTTTTTGTTGCGCTGCCGGTCTGGTTAGCTGCAACTCCATTGGTCGAGTCCTGTGTTTCCTCCGGTTTCACCCCGGTCACCGTTTCTTTGGCCGGCTGAAGCGTCACGCTGACAATCCGCTTTCCATTTACCATTTGCGCCTTTTGAGAGACAACATAACCTTCGCCGCTTACCTGCACACCAACCTTCATAAGCGTCAGAACTTGAAGTGTGTCACGCAACGAAACACCTGTAAAATCAGGAATAGTCATGTTGGCACTATCCTCAGTCAGCAAGTAAATGCGTTGTCCGGGTTTCATTTTGACGCCTGCTTCAGGATACTGGCGAACAATTTTGGAGCCTTTGCCTACCGTTTCATAGGCAATTCCCTGTTTGAGCAATGCATTTTGCGCATCCTTCTTCACCTGACCAGTTAATGTTGGTACCGTTGGCAAATTCACTGTTTTTACAACAGCTGCACCTGATTTATTCGTTTTAGTTCCCGTTTTTGGAACCCCCATATATTGCAACGATTGGGATACAATTTTTTTAAATACAGGTGCTGCTGCTGTACCGCCGCCTACCGATTTGTTAGGTTCGTCCATAACAACCAAAACAGCTATTTTCGGATCATTTACCGGTGCAAAACCTATAAAGGACACGACATCCTTCGAATGGTCATATACTTTTCCGACGACCTTCGTCGCTGTACCTGTTTTACCAGCTACACGATATCCGTCAATATAAGCAAGGCGTCCCGTACCAATTTCTTGGTCAGATACGACCTGCTCTAGATAGCTGCTTGTCTGGACTGCCGATTCCCGAGTAATCACTTGGCGAACTTCCTTCGGTTGAATCGTCTGAACTTCGCCTGTATCTGGGTTGATGATTTCCTTCACCAGATGAGGCTGCATCAGCTTCCCCCCGTTAGCAATTGCCGAGATGGCAGCTACCTGCTGGATTGGCGTCACCTGAACACGTCCGTGTCCATATGAAGCGGTTGCGACCTCGGATTTGTACTGGGTATGGAACGTAATAGCTCCGGTAGACTCACTTGGAAGATCAATGCCCGTTTTCACGCCGAATCCAAAGTTATTAATATATTTCTTCAGTCTCTCGCCACCCAACTTATCCAGACCCAGATGGACGAAACCAACGTTACTTGAGCGCTTGACTCCCTGAAGATAGGTTAACGTTCCCCAGTTGCGGCTTACATCACGAATATCCCAGCCTCCGACCCGAATCATACCAGATTGGTAAGATTCATTTGGATTGAACACCTTTTCTTGAACCGCAGCTGCCAAGGTTACAATCTTAAACGTGGAGCCGGGCTCGTAGATAGATTGAGTAGCATTATTACGGAAATATTCCAAAGGTGTACTCCCATATGTATTGGGATTAAAATTCGGATAAGTCGCCATACCGAGAACATCCATCGTTTTAGGGTCAGCCGCTACCACAGTCATCGTTTTCGGATTATAATTTGCAATAGCTTCCTGCATGGCATCCTCTATATAATACTGAATCGTATCGTCAATCGTCAGCTTTAAATTTTTACCATTTTGTGCCGGCTCATAGACACTTTCCGATCCTTGAAGAGGAACTCCCTTCCGATCCCGCTGATACAGAAGCTTTCCAGCCGTCCCAGAGAGCTCTTTATTATAATAAGCTTCCAACCCCATACCTGCTGTGCCATCTTTTCTTTGATAGCCAAGAACATGGGAAGCCAGCTTATTTTCCGGATAATAGCGTTTGGATTCTTGAACGGTGTCCACAGCTCCAATTACTTCATACTTATCCTTCAAATACTCTTTGAACGTATCCACTTGTGCCTTGACCTCAGGATCTACCTTCCAGCCCCCATTACGAATCTCGCGATTTTTTAAGTAGTTCCCCTTTTTATCCTTTGCAGAAAGATGCCCTCTCAGCTCATCCTCAGGCGTTTTGAGTAACTGGTGCAGCTTAGCTACAACCTCATTCTCCAAATCATACTCCTGAATGATGCTAGGATTGACAACTACCGTATAAGCCGGTGCATCCGTAGCCAATACGTTTCCTTTACGGTCCGTAATGGTTCCACGCTTGGGCTGAATCACCTGATCTCTTTCTACTTGATTAACTACCAGGTTATGCCAGTATTCCCCGCTCACAACTTGAATCCAAAATACTTTAAGTAGCAGAACAAGAAAAAAGAGGGTAATACATCCCCCTATTAGCAGTGTGCGAAGCTTTATTCTTTTGACCATAGCTCAAACCTCTCTGCAAAAAAATGTACGTCAGAGCATAGCTTGATGCTATGCCCTAAACTATTTGGCAGCCTGCTTTTCTACACGAATGGGCTCTCTTGTTGGTTCGATATATCCCTGTTGCTTTGCAGTCGGCACGATCTGATTTTCCAGACGCTCCTTTTGAATCTTCAGTTGGGCGATATTGGTCTGTAATTTGGAAATGTCCTTGCTTGCCGTATTAATCGAATAATTGATTTGATAAATGTGAGCGTACCTGCTAATCAACATACCAGCAATGACAATGCACGCTACAAGTGTCAATAGATACAGCAGCTTTTCTCGAATCGGCAGCTCTCTGCGGCGTGTAACGACTTTGGTGGTCTCACGATACCGTTGTTGCTGAACCTGTTCCTGACGGGCTTTTTCTTTTACAGCCAAATTACCGCGTGTATAAGCCATGTCGCCTCTCCTTCTCCATTAAATTTACAATTTTTCGGCAACTCTCAGCTTCGCTGACCGGGACCGTGGATTAAGCTCCAATTCCTGCTCCGACGCCACAATCGGCTTACGGTTCACCAGCTTCAGATCGCCTTCCATTTTGTCCTCCAAAATAGGCAAATCAGATGGATAGATGCTTTTCGCCAAATACTCCTTGAAAATATGCTTGCATATCCGATCCTCCAGAGAATGGAATGTAATGACCGAAATTCTGCCTCCTGGAGCCAGACATCTTACTGCCTGATGCAAAGTATCTTCCAATGCACCCAACTCATCATTCACAGCAATCCGCAAAGCCTGGAAACTGCGTTTAGCCGGATGTCCCCCGGTTCTGCGTGCCGCAGCCGGAATTCCTTCTTTGATAATATCGACAAGTTCCCCTGTTGTGTGAATAGGCTTGTTCAATCGACGTTCAATCATGATCTTTGCGATCCGCCGTGAAAACTTCTCTTCTCCGTAATGAAACAAAATACGCGCAATCTCTGCTTCCGACCATTCATTGACAATTTCGTAAGCCGTAAGCGAGCTACTCTGATCCATCCGCATATCAAGCGGCGCATCATGATTGTAGCTAAATCCCCGTTCCCCCTCATCGAACTGGGGCGAGGACACACCCAGATCGAACAAAATACCCTGGACCTGCGGGACGCCGTCTTTCTCGGGCAATCCCAATTCGGTCAGCTTGTCCTGCAAGTGGCGGAAGTTGGATTTCACTAATGAAATCTTGCCTTCATAGGCTGACAGCTTCTCTCGCGCATTGTTCAATGCCCAGTCGTCCTGATCAAAGGCAATGAGCCTTCCCTCAGGGCCAAGCTGTGATGCAATGACGGAACTGTGTCCTGCCCCTCCCAACGTGCAGTCCACATAAATCCCGTCCTGCCTGATGTTTAGTGCCTGTGTTGCTTCTTCTTTGAGTACGGTAATGTGGTGAAACAAACGGCTGACCTCCTAAATTACAATTCAAAGTTGAAATCAACCAATTTCTCAGCAATGTCGTTAAATGCTTCTTCTGATTGGTTGAAATATTGCTCCCAAGTGTGCTTGCTCCAAATCTCTACACGGGTGGACACTCCCAATACGACGCACTCTTTAGTGAGCTTGGCGTATTCGCACAAATTCCCCGGTAAATTTACCCTGCCCTGTTTGTCCAATTCGCATTCAGTCGCCCCCGAGAAAAAAAAACGGGTAAACGCCCGCGCATCGGCCTTCATCAGAGGCAGTGCTTTAAGTTTTTTCTCCATGACAGCCCACTCATCCATGGGATACACGAAGAGGCATTGGTCCAACCCGCGGGTAACCACGAACGAGGCACCGAGAAGTTCACGAAACTTGGCCGGTACAGTAAGCCGACCCTTCTCATCAATGCTATGTTGGAACTCCCCCATAAACATTGGTTTCGTCACCCCTTACCCCATTCTCCCACTTTGGCCCACTTTCCACCACCTAAGCATAATAGATTCGCTTTAAAAAATCAAAGACCTCTTTTTCATTACCAAAAAGTGATAGAAGCCGGATCCATACCATTATGTCTGTTATTGTAGCTCCGCGTCACAAGATGCAAAAAAGCCCCTTATCCCATGAAGCCGTCCCCCGACAATATGCATCAGGTTTCGAAACAACACGGAATAAAGGGCTTACTCTCTGTCCATTATGTCAACCTAAACAAATACTTGCATTAAAAACGCAACACTTTGCAGCGAAAATCGTGATGGAAAAATCCGATTACGCGTTCCAGCTGTCCAAATAGATCTTTTGTTCTTCAGTTAACGTGTCAATTTGGATTCCCAGACTATCAAGCTTGAATCGAGCTACCTGCTCATCAATTTCATAAGGTACATTAATAACGGCTTTGCCTAGTTCATTGTAACGATCATTCACATATTTCAAGCCAAGCGCCTGAAGCGCAAATGTCGTATCCATAATTTCCGCAGGATGTCCATCAGCAGCAGCCAGATTCACGAGGCGTCCTTCTGCCAGCAAATACATTTTACGTCCATCTTTAAAACGATATTCCTCGATATTGCGACGCACCGTACGAATGGATTCGGAACGTTTAGCAAGCTCAGGCTTACTAACCTCCACATCAAAATGCCCTGCGTTACACAGCACAGCTCCATCCTTCATCACATCAAAGTGTTCTCCTGTAATTACAGCCTTGTTTCCAGTTACTGTAATAAAGAAGTCGCCCAGTTTGGCAGCCTCTACCATCGGCAAGACATGGAAACCATCCATATGGGCTTCTACTGCCTTGATCGGATCAACTTCGGTTACAACAACGTTAGCTCCCAGCCCTTTCGCACGCATTGCAACTCCTTTGCCACACCAGCCATAACCTACCACAACCACTGTACTTCCTGCTACAACCAGATTAGTCGTACGAATAATGCCGTCGAAAGCTGACTGTCCTGTACCATAGCGGTTATCAAACAAATATTTGCAGTAAGCATCATTAACAGCCACCATCGGAAAGTGAAGTTGCCCTTCTTTTTCCAAAGCCTTCAAACGAATAATGCCAGTAGTTGTCTCCTCTGCTCCCCCACGGATCGTAGAAATCAGATCAGGCCGTTCGGATTGCAACAGAGTAACCAAGTCACCACCATCATCTATAATGAGATCCGGCTTTGTTTCCAGTGCCTTGATTTGCAAATTCTTGAATTCTTCTGGGTCTGGATTGTATTTAGCTAATACTGTAACGCCATCTTCAACTAATGCGGCACAAACATCATCTTGTGTAGACAAAGGATTACTCCCCGTAATAGTTACCTGCGCTCCACCTGCTTGTACCACTTTAGCCAGGTAAGCCGTTTTGGCCTCCAAATGTAGACAGATGGTTACCTTCAGACCAGCAAAAGGCTGCTCTTGCTCAAATTGTTGACGTATACGGTTCAATACCGGCATATGGGCTTCTACCCAATCAATTTTTAAATGACCTTCAGGGGCCAATTTAAGATCGTGAACTATGCTATTTTGTAGAGAATGGGAAGTCATACTTTGTTTCCTCCTTCATATTGGTTAAATTTGCTCCATGATAAATCCTATATAAAATAACAATCATACATAAATAACACGATGCGTACCTGTCAGATCCAATGGTACATTCATAATCGTATCAATCAAGCTGAGACCATGACGATTTAGAAAATGATAGACCGTATACGCCCGCTCCTGCGGCTGTCCAAATGGAAAAAGCGACCATTCAATACGATCCCACTGGCGAAGTGCTGTTTCATTTTGCCGAAGCAACGCTTCCTGAACTTTTGCCTCCAGATAGGCGATCTGTGCCAGAATCTTCTCGCGGTTGGTTTCTCCGAGCCGTAGCAAACCTTTTTCAATCAAACCTGTCTGCTGCACAAGTGGTTCGTACATGCGGACAAAAGCTTCCTTAGCCCCGGAAAACTGATCCTGCATTCCAAGCTGATCTTGAGTGGCAATCCATTGCTTTTTCCGTTTCTCAAGTCCGTCTCTAACTTGACCAAAACTTAATTCATACTTAAGCATATGCTTCTCCACACCTGGCTCTACCAACGTAAAAGACATCCGTGGCAGCAGTATCGGCATCTGTATCTCCAACACCCCGAAAGCATCCCGTGTAATCGCCCAGTAAGCAATCTCTCCTAGACCCAGCACAGATGCCAGCACCGGAAACAGTGAATCCTGCATTAGAGGACGAGTTAGCACATTGTTACTAAAACGTTCGGGATGTCTATCTATCTCTTCAAGCAGTTCATCCACAGTAAACGCCACCAGACCGTGTCGATCCGTGAATAGTCCAGCTTTTTTGAAAAGCAGCAAGCGTTCATCTTCATGGATATAAAAGAGATTCGCGCCACCTTCATGCACATCGGCTTGTAAATGATATCCATAATCTACGATTCGTGTGGCAGCCGTCCGATAAGCCTGCTCCAACTCATCATTGTGCTGAACCAGCCGCTTAAAAACGGATGCTTCCAGCTTGCGTAGCGAAGGATCTGCTGAATCCAAGAGTACTAATCCATAGGTACCGAACAAAAGGCCCAGCAACTTGGCAAAGGCTTCACTCAGTCCATATGAATCCGTTATCCCGTTCTCAATCATGCGCATTATATCAGCCTTATGTTCTGAATCTGGCAAGCTTTGCTCTATATCCGCTATCACTTGCTTCCATTCAAAAGAGTCAACTTTAATGGCACTAACCGAAGAACGGCGTTCAGGTTGCTTATTCAGCTTGATTTTGACGGCTTGTGGGTCATTTGCCATTACGTATGTATGATTGACCTCGTCCCAGTCATGATCTTCGCCAGCAATCCAGAAGACGGGAATAACCGGACGTCCAAGCCGTTCCTCTGCTTCTCTCGCCGCCTTAATGAGGGTAGCGGCTTTGTAAATGACCAACATCGGACCTGTGAACAGTCCGCTTTGCTGACCGCCAGCTACTACCAGAGCATCTGGACTTTCCAGACGGTCCAATGAAGCACGAACCGCCTCATACGAATTGTATTTCTCATTGTATATACGAAGACATGCTACGACATCCTTACGGTTTAATCGCAGATGCCCCGTCTTATCCAGCCACTTCGCCCGTTGGGCATAAGCATCGGCTTGCAGCACATTATATTCATACAAGTCGCTTGCGCGTCCTGTACCCTGTATATAATCTTCTGCCAAAGCCGACCCTCCGCGAAGCGTTTCCGGAATTATTTTCATGGGTCTGCCTCCTGTCTCCACCAAAACCTTACTGCTTGATTGTACCGAAAGCCTATGTCCACGTCAAAGCTTCCTACAAAAAAAACCGCCGAATAACTCGGCGGTTGGTGCATAAAACAAGATCAGGCGTAAGGCTCAGCTACAAAATGTCCTTTAGACACTTCGATGAGCGTGGCATTTTCCAGGTTATAAGCCCCTGTCTTACTACCAGATGCATCATGAATCGGGCCTGCTTGGTCGCCTGGCATAATAATCCGTTTTTTGTTGGCTTCTACTTCTGGATCAGGAAGTGGGATCGCCGACAAAAGCATTTTCGTATAAGGATGGATCGGATTTGCATACAACTCAGCACTTTCTGCAAGCTCAACCATTCTACCCATATACATTACAGCTACCCGATCACTGATGTGCTTGACCATCGACAGATCATGCGCAATAAACAGGTATGTCAGACCCAAACGTTCTTGAAGCTCTTTTAACAGGTTGACAACCTGAGCCTGAATAGATACGTCAAGAGCTGAAATCGGCTCATCACAAATGATGAATTTAGGATTAACAGCCAGTGCACGTGCAATACCAATCCGTTGACGTTGACCACCAGAAAACTCATGTGGATAGCGTGTTGCATGGTCAGGGTTCAAACCAACCAGATCAAGTAACTCTTCAATTCGTTTCTTGCGTTCTGCACGGCTACCCGCCATATTGTGAATATCCAGTGCCTCACCAATAATATCAGAAACGGTAAAACGCGGGTTCAATGATGCATACGGATCTTGAAAGATCATCTGCATATCACGGCGCATTGCTTTCATTTTACTTGGTGATAATTTGTAAATATCCGTACCGTTAAAACGTACGCTACCTGCTGTAGGTTCATACAAGCGCAAAATCGTACGACCCGCTGTAGACTTACCACAGCCGGATTCGCCAACCATACCCAGCGTTTCACCCTCGCGAATATAGAAATTCAGGTTGTCCACCGCTTTGAGCACACGGTTTTTGCCAACATTAAAATACTTTTTAAGACCTTCAACCTCAATTAAATTGTTGCTACTCACCATGATCTCACCTCCTATTTCTTCAACTTCGGATCAAGCGCATCACGCAAGCCGTCGCCAAAAAGGTTGAACGCAAGCATAATCAAACTGATCAAACCTGCTGGGAAAAGCATCCGCCACGGGTAATACATCCACCCGGTCAGAGCTGATTCAATCATTGAACCCAGCGACGCCTGAGGAGCCTGTACCCCTAATCCAAGGAAGCTCAGGAATGCCTCAGAGAAAATAGCACTTGGAACTGTCAAAGTCAGTGTGACAATGATTGGTCCTACCGCATTAGGCAACAAGTGACGGAACAGCAAACGACCAGCACCTGCACCCATTGAACGGGAAGCGAGTACGAATTCTCGGTTTTTAAGTTGTAACATCTCACCACGTACAATCCACGACATGTTAATCCACCCCGTTACACAGAGCGCAATAATAATTGTAGTGATACTTGGCTCCAGTACAACCAGCAACAGGATCGTAACAAGCAAGTAAGGAATGGAGTACAAGATTTCAGAAAATTTATTCATGATTTCATCAACGCGGCCACCAAAGTAACCCATAATTCCACCATAAATAACTCCAATCATCAAGTCAATCATTGCAGCAGCCAAACCAATAATCAAGGAAATCCGAGCGCCCATCCAAGTACGTACAAACATATCACGCCCCAGATCATCTGTTCCGAACCAATGTTCCGCCGAAGGAGGAAGATTGGTGCTCAACAAATCATTCGTGCGGTCATCGTATGGGGACAGCATCGGACCAACGATTGAAGCAAGCACAATGAGAACCAAAACACTCAAGCTTGTCATAGCCAGTTTGTTTTTACGAAGTCGCTCCCAAGCATCTCGCCAAGCGGATAAGCTTTCGCGCTGAATAACTTCAGACTGCTTTTCATCCGCCCCGACCTTCTGGAAATCTTCCGGTTTCACCTGAAGCTTATCCAAGTTCACAGCATTATCTTTAACAGACATAAAGTTATCCCTCCTTCCCGCCAGTAAGCTTAATCCGCGGATCAATAAATCCATATGCAATATCTGTAATAAAACGCGCCACCATCAGCAAAATACCGTAAAAAATAGTAACTCCCATAATCATGGTATAATCGCGGGTTGTAATACTATCTACGAATACCTTACCAATACCGCCAATCCCGAAGATACGTTCAATAACAACTGAACCCGTAATAATATTGGCCGTCATTGGTCCCACATAGGTAACAACCGGCAGAATAGCATTACGCACAACGTGTTTGAACATAATAGTAATGGATTTCAAACCTTTAGCCTTGGCAGTCTTAATGTAATCTGCATGAAGCACTTCCAGCATGCTAGAACGCGTTAGTCGAGCGATAAACGCAATTGGGGAAGCAGATAGAGCTGCAACAGGCAGAACGTAGTCCATCGGACCGTCAAAGCCCATAACATTAAACCAACCTAACTGTTGAGCGAAGAAAAATTGAATCAACGATGCCAGAACGAAGCTGGGAACCGCAATCCCCATGATAGCTAACACCATTGCAACGTTATCTATTAGCCTACGATGATACAAAGCTGCTAGCATACCTAGCAAGAGACCGACAATTATCGACACGATTATGGCAACAAAACCCAGTTTGAGGGAAACCGTAAACGTTTGTCCGATAATGTCAGTTACACTTTGATTCAGCTTTTTCATAGAAATACCAAAATCACCTGAAGCAATATCACCTAAGTATTTAAAATATTGGACATATACAGGCTTATCCAGCCCATATTGCTCCATTAACCGGGCTTGAATCTCAGGAGAAGTCGCTTTTTCACTCATGAAGGGGTTACCCGGAATTGCTTTCATGAGAAAAAACGTCGCAGAGATCAGAATGAACAAAGATAGCAGCATGTAGAAAAATTTACTGATCAAATAACGCGTCATTGCCCGTTTACACCCCCCATAAATTTTTTTCGACACCATTCGATTTTATCGAAATAGAATTGGACTGTCCAATCTACTTATTTGCATGGTTACATGATGATGGAAAAGACCATGACACACAAAAAAAACGGGATATATATGGTTCTATCCACATATATATCCCGAAGTAACTATCAAACTTCAGAATCGAGCTTCAGTTACTGTGTAATATACGCTCTTGTGAAATCAACTGCTCCACTAAAGTCAAGCCCAATGTCTTTTACATTCGGTTTTGTTAAAGAAACATTTGAGTAGTAGTAGATCGGAAGCATTACCATATCATCTTGAACCAGAATTTTCTCCGCTTTCGCAAAATCTTCCATGCGTTTTGCTGGATCAGTTTCTTTCTTAGCTGCTTCAATCAAAGCATCATATGCCGGGTTAGCATAACCTGCATTGTTGTTGCCATTGCCTGTTGTCCACATATCCAGGAATGTCATTGGATCATTATAGTCAGCAGACCATCCACCACGAGCGATTTGGAAATTCAGCTTGTTACGTGTTTGGATAAATACGCCCCACTCTTGGTTTTGGGTTTTGATGTCAACGCCAAGGTTTTTCTTCCACATATCAGCAACTGCCAAAGCAATCTTTTGGTGACTCTCACTGGAGTTATACAGCAATGTTACCGGAGGAAGTGTAGTTACGCCTTCTTCCTTCATACCTTCTTGAAGCAATTTTTTCGCTTCAGTGAAGTCTTCTTTGAAGTAATCATCTTTATTCTCAGTGCGGAATTCTTGAGATACTCCTTTGATACCTGGAGGTACAAAGCCGTATGCAGGAATTTGACCGCCCAATGTTACTCTTTCAACGATTGGTTGGCGTTGAATAGCCATTGCAAACGCTTTACGGATTTTAACATTGTTAAATGGTTTTTCAGTTACATTAAACAGATAGTAGTACGTACTTGCAATCCCTTTTGCCTTAAATTCGTTAGGCAGTTCTTTTTTCACAGCCGGAATTTGGTCGGTAGGAATTTCACCGTTTGGCATACCTGCGTAATCGAGTTGTCCACTTCTATAAGAAGCCAGCTCTGTTGCACCGCTATTTACAAGGGACATCGTAATTTTGTTCAGCTTGATCTCATCTTTACCCCAATAGTTTTCACTCTTGGTTACTTCGATCTTTTGACCGCTGTCCCAAGTCGTTAATGTGAAAGGTCCGTTAGTGATCATGCTATCTTTCTTAACAGCCCACTTATCATTACCTTTAACAGAAGGATTTACAGGATAGAAAGTGTAGAAAGAAGTCAATCCCAAGAAGTAAGGAGTTGGGTGCTCCAACTCTACTTGCAATGTATGATCGTCAACAGCTTTAACACCTACATCTTTAAAGTCTGTAACTTTAGTGCCTTTAAAAGATTTCGAAGTGCTCAGGTTGTAACCCTCAGCATTTTTGATATAGTACAATTGGTAAGCATATGGAGGTGCAGGAGCCGTGGAAGGATCCAATACCCGTTGCCAAGCAAATACGAAGTCGCTTGCTTTGACTGGGTCGCCATTACTCCATTTTGCAGTATCACGAAGCTTGAACGTATAGGTTTTGCCGTCATCGGAAATTTTCCAAGATTCAGCTACGCCAGGGATTTCTTTGCCGTCAGGACCCATACGTACGAGACCTTCATACAAAGTTTTCAGAACCGTGTTAGTTTGACTATCCTGAGCTTGTGCCGGATCGAACGTTGGCGGCTCGGATGCAAGGTTAATGCGCAAAATTTGCTTGTCGGCCGCAGCCGGCGTAGTCGAGGTGTTTTCTTGTGCGCCCTTACCATTGGTATCGTTCTTGCCGCCGCAACCTGCGAGCAGTGCGCCAACTGCAAGAATGAGTGTCAAAAGGACTAAAAAGCTTTTCCTTTTCATCTAGCGTTTTCCCCCTAGTTCTAAAGTGGTATATGTTTATAGATTATACAACCAGCGGTCAAAAAAATCTACATTACATTTCTTCAAATTGAGCTTTTTTTTCAAAAAAACATGATTAATTCATATTTTTTCACCTTTTCATGTCACCTTATATCACATGGCGTTGAATATATTCTTAAATATACCAACTACAGTCAACAAAATATACGCCAATGTCATCGCCATAAAAGTTAATCTCCAGACCGCTCTACATAATCTTTTACCATCAACCTTCCCTTTTATTCGATTTTGAGCTCCTCCAATTAAACCCAAAGCCAGTAATAGGAGCAGTAGAATCAAATAAAAACCGAATCGAGATGTAAAAATGACGTTAAAGAGTGCTGCGACGGAAAATATCAGAAAAAACGTGGTAATATCCATAGAAGTAAGTAACGATTTCTTTTTTTCCATTTTAAGAATGTAGCGACAAACCGCAAACACGATCAAAAACGGAAAAAAGGGAAGAATACTGAAAGTGATAATAGTACCTTGTATAAGACTCAACTGATCACCCCTCTTTTAGCCGCATGCCTTCAATTAATTGCCACAATAACTCATGAGTTGGTGCAGTAACTCCAGCCCGATCTGCCATCTGCACCAGTTGTCCGTTAATCGAAGCAACTTCCGTCATGGACTGTGCAAGTACATCAGCTAGCATGGACGAGTGATTCTCTGCCGTTGCCCGGCATACATTCATAATTTGCTCCCACCATGCGTTTTCCCAGTGGATACCATGAGCTTCATACACTTGAATGCCTTCATCGTAAAGCCTGCGCATCATATGTATTCGAATAGGGTCCAAAAGCAGCTCGCCATTACGAACTCGCCATAACGCCGTCAGCGGATTGATCACAGCATTGATCAACAACTTACGATACATACCATTCTCGATTTCTTTCGACAAGCAAGCGTCAAATC
The DNA here is from genome assembly GCF_024213605.1 of Paenibacillus sp. CH40. Lineage (NCBI taxonomy): Bacteria > Bacillati > Bacillota > Bacilli > Caryophanales > Paenibacillaceae > Paenibacillus > Paenibacillus sp. CH40. The sequence continues at coordinate 526,700 of NZ_JANAVQ010000001.1, read as the reverse complement.
CTGCTGCAACCAGCCGATTTAGCACACATTGATTAAAATTATTGTTCTTCGACTCCTCCTCTTCCTCCGAACATCCTATTTCAGTAACACCCGATCCTGCATGTACAATAGATGCTACTCCCTGCCTCTTGGCTCCTTCAGTCGTCACAGCAGGGTATACTACAGCTTTAGGCCAAGCCTTTCTAATGCGTTCTATATGGCCGATTCCATTCTGCAAGCAAACAATTCCTGTATCTCTATCCATTTGAGCTGCAGGCTGGATCTGTTCTAATACTTCCTCAATCGCCCCCTGTTTGGTCATAAGCATTATCCATCGTGCCGGAGCCTGTGAATTTAACCGTTGCCAATCTGCCAATGGCGCTACCTTCAATTTATTCCCGGACACATGTACTGCCGTCTGTCCCTCCTTATCAAACACAGTAATCCCTTCACGAGCAATGATGTGTGCCTGCTCAAGTGTACGCGTCCACAGCCTTACTTTTGTACCTGAGGCAGACAACCTCCCGGCAAACAACAATCCCAGCGAACCCGCTCCAATAATATCAATCACCTTTGTATCGTCTCGCTCCCATCTTTTTTTCTACTATATCATATGCACTCTAAAGAAATACAAAAAACGCCAACTACAGCAAAGCGCTAGTTGACGTTTTATTTCAATATTGCAGAAGTAATCTTGTTACTCAATGCGCTCCAGATTCCCATTGGCGTCCATTTTGAATCTGGATTTAAGCTCTTCCTCATCATCAGTGATTAAAGCCAAGCGCCGAGCCCGGTCCATAATCTGAATCAGAGCTTTATAATCATCATTCACAACACGATAGTCGGTTTGCACCTCATTCACTTCTTTGGACAGCCGGTCATTTATGGAGCGAAGCTGATTCAATTCTTCTTCCTTTTCCCGTAAATCTTTCTCCAGCATCTTAATCTGCCGATTCGTTTCCTGGACAGATCCCTTCCATTGACGCAAGAAGCGAATTACTGCATCAATAGATAACGTATCCTCACTCGTACCATCCGTTCTGTACCCACCTTCGACCGTATCAAGCGAGGCAAAAGCCGCAACCTGTGATACACCTACCGGGTTCTGCTTACGGATATAGCTGCGCTTCTGGCGCTGTGCTTTGGCAATGCTAATCGCTTCATCATAACGTTTGCGCACGCAGCTGTTCCAACGAAAGCCGCATGCTGCAGAGGTTCTTCCGATTTTTTGACCAACCTCCTCAAACGCAGCGAGCTGCGTCCCACCTTCACGGATATGCCGCAATGTCACCTCCGCCAATATCAAGTCATCTTCCACACTCCATGCATCTTGTCTTATTGCAGTCATGCCTCTAGCCCTCCTAACAACATCCTGAAATAACCGTCTTCATGAACCGATCTTGCCGGTATTTGAATAGGGTATAAAAGCTGTTTATTCATTCCTATGCCTCTCGTAGAGTTCATAGAATCTATTTGATACTAAATTGTATTTCCATTTCTGCAAGAACTCATACGTGAACGTAAACAGTTTCGGGTTTCAAGCATGCTCAGACTGCTGTACAATAAAATGAATGGTTAAAGAAACAGAAAGGATCATATACATTACTATTAGTTTTTTTCGGGAATACATAAAAGGGGAAACCACATGAATAAACGAGTAAAAATCACAATCAGCACTCTGCTGGCCACCATTATGTTGCTAACTTTCATATATGTACGTCCTACTCTGGCCGCTCCCTCCCATGAAGAAAGTCAGATTTTACAAGATAGCCTGTCGATTGTAGAGATAGACCATGAAATTGAGCGAATCAGTCAAGAGCAGCAGACTCTTTTGCAGCGTCAGCGGGAATTGCGAAGTAATCTCACCGTTCAGCAAGAGCAAATGACCATACAACGGAAGCGTGCAGGTTCTGTGCTGCGATCGTATTATATGGGAGAAAGGGACAAGCTGTTGAGTGTAGTGCTAGGGGCGAAAAGTATAAGGCAACTTCTCTCTCTGTACGATTACTACTTATTATTAATTAGTCACGATCAGGATGTGCTTCAAGAATACGAATCCAATTATCAATCTATGCGAAAAACAGAACAACAAGTCACCCAAGCCTCAATGGAATTGGAGACAGTCAAAACAAACTTACTGGCACAACGCAAACGCATTATCCTGCTTCAGTCGCGTGTAAATGACGGCGTTAACGCCAGTAATGACCCGGATACCCTACGCAAGCTTATTGGCGAAATGACAGCTTATTGGGAGAATGTAGGTGTCTACGAGGTAAATAAGCACTTTAAAGCATTAGCTCAAGCTATGCAGGATTTACCGCAATTCATTCAACAACAACAAGGTGCTATGGTTACAAATGGAAAAGTGATTACGATAAGCATTCGCGAAGAGGACTTTAACCGTTTTTTAAAGTCAGAAAATGAATTGTTTAATCACTTCAACTTTACATTTGCACAGGATCGAATTATGGTAGAAGGTCAGCAGGGAACGATGAAATTAAGAGTAGAAGGTCACTACACGGTAGAAAATGAACCGAAAAATGCAATTTTATTTCATGTAGATCGATTGGTATTTAATGGTCTGGAACTCCCTGATACGACCCGCAACAAGCTGGAAAAAGATTTTGATCTAGGTTTCTACCCACAACAGCTTATTTCCTATGTCAAAGCCACAGAAGTACGCACTTTAGCAGGAATGCTTGAAGTTAAGCTCGAATTAAACTTTAAATAAGCTTTTGCTCACTTTCATTGTTCTGAATTTTTACGTATACAAAACAAGAGACCCCGGGATATTCCCGAGGTCTTTATTATTGTAATAACGATAGGGATTTTATAGCAGATCGGCTGCCAACTGCGCAAGCTTGGAGCGTTCTCCTTTTTCCAACATGATATGCCCACTAATCCCTTCTTGCTTAAACCGCTCCACCACATAGGTTAGACCGTTACTGGCTGCATCCAGATAAGGGTGATCAATCTGCTCCGGGTCTCCCATCAAAATAATCTTGCTTCCCTCACCCACCCGGGACACAATCGTTTTGATCTCATGTCGGGATAAGTTTTGCGCCTCATCGACTATAATAAATTGCCCAGGTATCGAACGCCCGCGAATATAAGTAAGTGCCTCCACCTGAATACTGCCCAAGCCCATCAAAATTTTGTCGATATCACCTGATTTTTTGGCATCAAACAGATACTCTAGATTGTCGTAGATTGGTTGCATCCACGGGCGAAGTTTTTCATCCTTTTCTCCCGGTAAATAACCAATATCCTTACCCATAGGAACAACAGGCCGAGCAATCAGCAGTTTCTTGAAGCGATGTTCATCCTCTACCTTAAGCAAACCTGCCGCCAGCGCCAGCAGCGTTTTGCCCGTACCCGCTTTTCCTGTAATGGTCACGAGGGGGATATCGTCATTAAGCAAAAGCTCCAATGCCATCCGCTGTTGAGCATTACGCGCGCTGATTCCCCATACCGATTCGTTACTTAAGTACAGCGGCTCTAATCGCTCTGCCTCCTGATTTACTTTCAGCAAAGCTGATTTTCCAGTTCCCATTTCATCTTTCAGAATGACAAATTCATGTGGATACAGCGTATAAGGTAGTTCCAGTGGCTTGATTGGTAAAAAACGGTTAGAGTAAAATTCATCTATGATGGACGGGTGCACCTGTATTGCCGAGTATCCGGGATATAGCTCACTTAGATCGCCTGTTCTATCGGATAGGTAGTCTTCGGTCAGCAGTCCCAATACATCTGCCTTGATCCTGACCAGCACATCTTTACTGACCAAAACGACCGAACGTGGTTCAGGCTGCTCCTGCTCTTCCAGATGATAATTCAAGGCAACCGCCAAAATCCGGTTATCGTTCGAAACCTCCCCGAACATCTCCTGAACTTTCAAAAAACTTCGGTGGTTTAACTCAACCTTAAGCCTTCCACCTTGGGGAAGTGGAACACCACTATGCAGATGACCCACTTCTCTCAACCCGTCCAACAATCGCGATACATTGCGGGCATTCCGTCCAATCTCATCCGCGTTGCGTTTTTTGGAGTCGATTTCTTCCAGAACTACAGCTGGAATAACAACTTCATGTTCTTTGAAGGTAAATATGGCTTTCGGATCATGCAGCAGCACATTCGTATCCAGCACAAAAATTTTCTTCATTAAATCCCCTCCAAAGCGGCGTGGACAATCTCGTGTTTCATACCTATACCTATTCACCGGGTACCTAATACTTGCTGATTCCCTGAAAAAAGAACCCCAAAGCAGCATAAAACAACGAAAAGTTGTAAGTGAAGATAGCCTCTGAGCCTGTCCATTTTTGAAATTAGACACAAAAGGCCCAGTGATTGCTCACTGGACCTAGACTTGGTTCACTATAACTTTAGACATACCTCAACCCCCTTATGTTATATAAGAGCTTTACTCGTTGCGAGTATAACATAAGTGGGAAGAAAGATACATACTCAGGAATTGGAAGAAGCTGCGGTATTGTCGCTTGCTTTTTTAGCTAATTCCTCTTGTAGCGCTTGCTTGGCCAAATCGAGCTGTTGCTCATCAATGTACACATACGGGCTACGCCACGTTCCTGCTACCGGATTGTATTTCACATTTTGCTTGGAAATATTCCAATAGGTTTGTACGATATTTTTCATTTGCTGTGACTCGATATCTGTCATCATATTCTTATCAACCGATTTAATAATTGCACTAAACTTGGTCAAAGCGTTAAAGGATTGCATTTGGTCAATTAGGGAATGAAGCACCTGATTTTGTCGACGATTACGATCAAAATCGTCAGATTCAGCTGTTCTCGGACGACAATTCGATTTGCGGTAGCGAACAAAATCAAGAGCCTGATCACCGTTCAAATGCTTGGCTCCAACTGTCAGGTTAATATCGGTACCATCTGCACGGTCACGATAACACATGTTTTTATCAACCGTCACATCTACGCCACCCAAATTATCTACTACATCTCTAAAGCCCTGGAAGTTAATAACCGTCACATAATCAATATCAATGTTTAAATATTTGCCAATCATCTTCTTCATTTGTTCTTCAGCAACTTCGCCAGATTCTTTCTCTCTAGCCTTAAACACCGGATAATACTCATTCAACTTGCGAGGTTTATATCCATCCATTTCTAGACGCGTATCGCGCGGTAAGGACACGATGGTAGACGATTTGGTATTAGGGTTCAATGTAGCTACCATAATAACGTCGGACAAATAAGTCGGATGATCAGGGCGGTAATCGGTTCCTAGCAATAAGATAGTCAAAGGCTTAGTTTCTGCCAATTGTGTTTTGGGTACTTCCTTGTTGATCCCCGTATCCAAAACTTCCTCTACCTGATTGTAAAGATAGTAAGTATAACCACCTGCTGCCAAAATACCTATAATAAGCAGAAACAAGACAAACTTCATAAACGATCTGAAAAAGCTTTTTTTCTTTTTCGTTTTTTTCGGTTTGGCGGATTTTTTCCCGCTTTGTGTCCGGGGAGGCAATCCGTTCGAAAGATTACTCATGCTTCAACACCTTTTCCTGCGTTTTGAGAAATATAGCTTTCTCCAAGTTTTACAATCCTAAAACACACACAGCGGCGCATCCCGTTCCCGGGCGTCGCCGCTGTGGCCAAAGACCAATCCAATCAATTACATATTTGCTTGTGCTGTTTTACGTTGTTTCTCCGCACGCTCGCGTTCACCTTTGTTCAAGATCTTTTTACGCAAACGGATAGCGTTAGGTGTAATTTCGCAATACTCATCATCATTCAGATATTCGAGCGCCTGCTCCAAAGAGAAGATAACAGGTGTTTTCAGTTTAACTGTATCGTCTTTTGTTGCTGAACGAACGTTTGTCAGTTGTTTTTCTTTACAAATGTTAACGACAATGTCGTTATCACGTGTGTGCTCCCCAACGATCATACCCTCATAGATTTCAGTACCTGGCTCCAGGAACAAAATACCGCGATCTTCCACGCCCAGCATACCATAAAATGTAGAGCTGCCGTTTTCGGTTGACACGAGTACACCCTGATGACGTCCACCTACTTGACCGCCAACAAATGGTCCATAGCTGTCAAACGCATGGTTCATTACGCCATAACCACGAGTCAAAGTCAGGAAGTTTGTAGTGTAGCCGATCAGACCACGTGCAGGGATCAAGAATTCCAAGCGAACCTGTCCGGTGCCGTTATTAATCATGTTAACCATTTCGGCTTTACGGGAGCCCAAACTTTCCATAACCGCGCCCATGCTTTCTTCCGGAATATCAATAAGGAGACGTTCGATTGGCTCCATTTTCTTACCGTCAATTTCCTTGACGATAACTTCCGGCTTAGACACTTGCAGTTCGTAACCTTCACGACGCATGTTTTCAATCAGGATACCCAGATGCAACTCACCACGTCCGGATACAATAAAGGCGTCCGGACTATCTGTTTCATCAACACGTAAGCTGACATCCGTTTCGAGTTCTTTCAGAAGACGCTCACGCAATTTACGGGATGTTACCCACTTACCATCGCGACCTGCGAATGGGCTGTTGTTAACCAGGAAGGTCATTTGCAGTGTCGGCTCATCAATCTTCAGTACAGGCAATGCTTCAGGATGATTTGGATCGGCAATGGTTTCACCGATGTTGATATCTTTAATTCCCGCAATCGCAACAATGTCACCAGCGCCCGCTTGGTCAGTTTCAATACGTTTCAGACCTTGGAAGCCGAACAGCTTCTCAATACGCGCTGATTTACTGCTACCATCACGCTGCATAACTGTGACTGCTTGCCCCTGCTTGATGATACCGCGGTTTACACGACCTACTGCAATTCGGCCAAGGTATTCGTTATAGTCCATCAGTGTTACGAGGAATTGAAGAGGCTCATCTACTTTCTCAGTTGGAGCCGGAATGTGCTCTACAACTGTTTCGTACAATGCTTGCATGTTATCGTCTTGCTTTTCAGCATCCATGCTGGATGTTCCGTTCAGCGCCGAAGCGTACACAACAGGGAATTCCAATTGCTCGTCATTCGCACCCAGCTCGATGAACAGATCCAGTACTTCGTCAATAACTTCTGCCGGACGAGCTGCCGGACGGTCAATTTTGTTTACTACAACGATTGGCGTCAGATTTTGCTCCAGCGCTTTACGCAGTACGAATTTCGTTTGCGGCATGCAACCTTCGTAAGCATCAACGACGAGCAAAACACCGTCAACCATTTTCATAATCCGTTCCACTTCGCCACCAAAGTCGGCGTGTCCCGGTGTATCTACAATGTTAATCAGATAATCTTTGTAAGTGATAGCTGTATTTTTAGCCAAAATCGTAATACCGCGTTCACGCTCCAGATCGTTGGAGTCCATGGCGCGCTCCTGAACAGCCTCGTGTTCTCTAAATGTTCCGGACTGTTGAAGCAGCTTGTCGACAAGCGTCGTTTTTCCGTGGTCGACGTGGGCAATAATCGCAATATTGCGAATGTTTTCTCTAGCATGCATGGTTTGTATCCATATCCTTTCCGTATATCAAAATAGTGTCTCTATCCTGAAGCAGTGCTGATTCAAGGCTAACAATCGTTCTTTAGGCCCACTCCCTGCCAGCCTTCTATATGTTTCAGGCTTTGTACAGACAGCTTCTCTCTCCGATTCGCGTGAAAACCTTAAAATAAGCGTCAGAAATCATTCCGACGCTCTTATCATATCCATTATATTATAGTTGAAATATGTCATAAAGCAAGACATTATTGCCTGTTCCGTAATTTACCGCCATAAAATCTCACAGCTTGTCGTTTTACCTTTTGCGTTTGCCACGGTTGTTTAGGACCAACCAGATTCCAGCGCCAATCAGTAAAACTGCAATAACATATATGATACCCGTTCTTAGGGAGGTAATAACCAATAAAAGCACCGATACCAAGCCCAATATTACGCCCCCTGTATATACATTGCGAGAAAGCGAAATATCATTAATGGCGTACTCCCATAATCCAATCGCCACACCTAGAAGTAACAAAGGCCATAAATAGGCCATTAAATGCCAGCCCCAAATATTGCAGAGCAAAAATAAGAAGCCATAAACCGACAAAATCCCTGCCGGCAGCAACATAAAGGGTGAAACTTTACGCTTCATGTACATTGCATGCAGTACGATTCCAGGTATTAAAAACAGCAAAGGCCAAAAGTTTCGTCCCAAAAAGGAGAACGCCCCCAGTTTCCCCAACAAAATAATCAGTCCTACGGCAACAATGCCCACTCCGATCATACGCTCTTTTCCGGAATTCATCGTGGTCTCCTTTGTTTGCTGAATTTGTTTTCAGGTCTCTTAATGTGATTGTTTTTAAGTATATTTTTGTGAATATAGAGTCTTTACAAAAACCGAGTAAACCTGGCATTCGCAAAAACTCTATGTCTATTTTAGCCGATGTTTTCCAAAAAAACTACGTTCAAATATGGCGAGCTCGTAACTGACGATATATACCTGCAACGACGACTGCTGTTGCCAAGAGTCCCGGTAACCATGCATGTATAAGCTCTCCCGTACCTGCTAACCATACACCCAATCGTGGATCACGCAGTAGCATTTCTCCTGCCGTAAAAGCCAGGATTGCAGATCCGAGCAAAACAAGTACAGGGAACCGGTGAAGCCAGATCGCAATCACGTTGCTGCCCCAGACGACAATCGGAATACTAATCGCAATCCCAATGACAATAATGGCGATATCCCCATCTGCTAGGGCTGCAATAGCTAATACGTTATCTAGACTCATCACAAAGTCCGCTACCAGAATCACCTGTATAGCCTTCCATATGGTTGTTTCTGCTCTTACTCCCACATGATCCTCATTCTCATAAAGCAGCTTAAACGCAATCCATAACAGAAGTAGACCGCCTGCCGCCTGAATAAAGGGTACGCCCAGCAAAATGACAGCTACAAAAGTCAAAACACAGCGCAGGAGGACTGCACCGACTGCCCCCCACCATATAGCTTGACTCCGCTGCCTTGCAGGCAAGTTTTTGCTCGCCATGGCTATAACAACTGCATTATCACCGCTTAACACCAAATTAATCATTAATATTTTCAACAGCAAAATGATATGCTCCATGTGTACAAACACCCCCATCCTACTTGTATGCGAAATAGGACGAGGCTATGCTTATAAGCCTTGTCAAATAAGTCATTATTTATTAAAAATTGATGTCAAATTTGTTGAGCAAAGACCTTGAAATCAATAACAAACAGCAATATAATGAATCGTATTTCCGAAAAACGGGTATTAAAATAAACAACATACAATGATTTTAGGATGTTTAATCAGGGAGATGAGAACGATTGATATGTCCGGACTTCAGTTCTTTTGGCTACTGCTTAATGTGATATTTATTGACCTTCTGCTCGCAGGAGATAATGCGATTGTAATTGGACTTGCCGCCAGAAAGCTGCCTCCTGCAACGCAAAAAAAAGCGATACTGTACGGTACCGGTGGTGCCCTCCTCATTCGCATAGCAGCCACCATTGTGGTACTCTGGCTGCTTCAAGTACCATGGTTGTTACTCATCGGGGGTGTCATGTTAGTCTGGATCGCGTATAAGTTGCTCGTAGACCAGGAGGACCATACCGAAGTCAAAGCGGGAACAACGTTATGGGGTGCTATCCGCACGATTGTTGTAGCCGATGCGGCTATGGGTCTGGACAACGTGATTGCTGTTGCTGGCGCGGCCCAGCAGCATTTGCTCCTTGTAGTGCTGGGACTATTAATCAGCGTACCGATCGTTGTATGGGGAAGCACTCTTTTTATCAAGTTGATCAATAAATTCCCTTGGATTATCTATTTAGGATCGGCTGTGCTTGGTTATACGGCCTCTAATATGATTACTGAAGAACGTAAGCTGGAACCCTACTTTACTGAGCACCCTGCGCTGCGTATTTTGTTTATTGCCGCAGTCATGGCAGGTATTTTGCTCACAGGATATCTTCAAAATCGCAGAGCAGTGTCCAGTCGAGAAAAAGCCGTCTAAAATCATTCAAAAACTGTTTTAACTAAAATAAAAAGGCAGACCCAAAATAGCTGGCGGGTCTGCCTTTTTGTTTAAAACCAATCTTCCTGTATAACTTCCTCTTTGCGCCCCTCTATAGCTCCGCCTGCCTCCAGGACAAGCGTCTCTGTTGTAGCCACAGCCTGTTCAATCAACACATTTAAATCCCGAATAGAGGCTTCAATCTTTTGAACAACCCACAAATTTGGATTGGTCGTTGGGGATTTAGGAACAAACAATGTACAGCAATCCTCATAGGGGAGTATCGATAGATCGTAGGTGCCAATCTGCTTTGCGATTTCCGTGATCTCCTGTTTATCCATCATTACGAGAGGTCGCAGCAATGGTAATTCTGTCGAGCGGCCAATCACATTCATGCTGGATAACGTTTGACTAGCGACTTGCCCCAGACTGTCGCCTGTCACGAGTGCCAGTGCTCCTTCACGCTCAGCCAGCATCGTTGCAATTCGTAGCATAGACCGTCTCATTAGCGTAATAATCAGATTATCCTGTCCAGTGCGCGTAAAGGCCGTCTGCACCTCTGTAAACGGTACAAGGTGGATTTTGATTCGACCCGCATAGCCTGCTAATACCCTTGCCAAATCAATAACCTTTTCTTTCGCACGCTCACTTGTAAATGGATAGCTATAAAAATGTACACATTCGATTTCCAATCCTCTACGCATGGAAGACCATCCTGCTACCGGGCTGTCAATTCCACCAGACAGCAGCAGCATAGCTTTACCGTTCGTTCCTAACGGAAAGCCCCCTACAGCCATAATAACATCGCTGAATATATAGGCCGCCTGCTCTCTAACCTCCACACGTAACTCAATATCTGGTTGATGTACATCGACCCTCAACGCTTGAAACTCTCGCAATATAGGAGAACCAATTAAATGATTCATCTCTTGTGAGGAATGAGCAAACTCCTTCCATACTCTGCGGGCATTTACCTTGAACGTCGTTCCCTCGGTCACATTCAGCTCACGCATCAAAGCTGCAGCGGTCTCAATGATAGCACCCAGCTCAACAGGAGCCATTTTGACAGGACTTATTGTCGTGATGCCAAACACTTTTTGTAACACCTGAATGATCTGTTCATAAGGCTCTCCTCCGAGAACCACATAAATCCGTCCAAATTCCTTCCGCAAAGAAGCACCGGGAAAGGGTTTGAGCAGCAGCTTCACGTGATTCAGTACTGCCTTTTCAAAACGAGTCCGATTCTTCCCTTTTAATGTAAATTCACCGAAGCGAAGTAACAGCATATCATAGTGCATTTTAACGTTTCCACCTTTCAAGGGATTCCAGCCTGGCTACAGCCTGTCGCAGTGCAAGTATAAGCTCATCGATATCCTGTTCCGTATGTTCATCACCGAAGCTGATACGAATGCCGCCAGACGCTTCGGCCTCATTGCATCCCATCGCCAGCAGCACCCGACTGGGTTCAGCCAATTTCGAAGAGCATGCCGATTTGGTGGATACTACCACACCCAGTTGCTCCAGCGTATGCAGCATTACCTCGGCTTTCATGCCCGGATACGAAAAGTGGACAATATGCGGCGCTTCTTCCCCGCTATTCAGCCGCAGTTGAGGGAGTGTCTTCACTTCTGCGACCACTCGTTCTCTCCACTCGGTCATACGGCGTGCTGTCTCTACTTGCCGTTCGCCCGCCAACCGTATCGCCTTAGACATACCGACAAGCAGCGGTACATTTTCCGTACCTGCACGAAAACCCTGCTCCTGAGAGCCGCCACTATGCAGTGGGAAAAGCTCTACACCTTCCCGAACGAATAGTAGTCCAGCACCTTTGGGTCCACGCAACTTATGCGCAGAGAGGCTGTACAGATCAGCCTGCCATCCCCGGATATCAACCGGTAGCTTTCCAAACCCCTGTACACCGTCAATATGAAATAATACACGGGGGAACTGTTTCTTCAGCGCAACACCGATATCATGCAACGGTTGCACCCTTCCCGTCTCATTATTGACATGCATGATACTGACTAAAATCGTATCTTTACGGACAGCGGCACAAACCTGTTCGGCGCTCACATGCCCTTCTGCATCGACAGGTAAAAATGTAACCTCAAAGCCCAGATTTGTCAGTTGTCTGCAAGCTTCATACACAGACGGGTGCTCTGTCGATACAGTAACAATATGCTTGCCTCTGGTCTGATACTGCAAAGCTGCTCCCTTGATAGCAAGATTGTTGCTTTCCGTTGCCCCAGATGTGAAGACAATCTCTGATGGATGCACTTCCAAAGCCGCAGCACATACTTCGCGCGAACGCTTAAGTAACTTATACGCATCCTCTCCATATCGATGCATCGAGGATGGATTCCCGTAGTGGCGTCTCATGACCTCGGCAACTGTTGTAATCACCTCTTCAAAAGGCGGAGTTGTCGCGGCATAATCAAAATATTTCATTGCACTCCCCTTTTCCGCTCTATAACTGCTGCAACAAAAAAAGACCAAAACAGGGAAAGGCCGCTACATTATAGCGACACCCTTTCCCCATATTGATCCTGTCTGCGGACCTAATCTAATTGAAATTACGCACTTTTTTCGTTGTAAGCTATAGGGCTTAGATCGTATATTTTTCACGTGCATTTTGAATTTTGGTAATATATCTTTGCGTTTCCACCGGAAGCTTGTCCAGTACAGCCATTAACTGTTCATCACTATTTACACCAAGCCGCTGCACCCGTCCGGGACCTGCATTATATGCAGCCAGCGCCATATTTTCTTGTCCGTTAAATCGTTTAATCTGGTAGGACAAATAACGAACACCGGCATCAATATTTTGAACAGGATCATACGGGTCGCTGACCCCCAGGCCTTGAGCCGTAGCATCCATAAGCTGCATAAGCCCTTTGGCTCCGGCCGAAGAAGTGACCGACGGATTAAACGAAGATTCCGTATCAATAACCGCTTTAATCAACGCTACTGGAACGCCGTATTTCTGGCTAGCCTCGTTAATCAAATCATCATATGCTGTAGGTGTTGTGGGTCCGTCTGTTGCTGTGCTGGAAGGAGCGGGGTACAATGACGAAGCCGTCCCCCTCGAAGGTCCCAATTGAAGCCATAGCAAACCGTTTTCGTCTCTGGTAACATCACTTGAATTTTCTCGTGTCACAGCACCATCTGTTTCCAACTGACCTACTTGTTCCAGTAATCCGGAAAAAGCGTCCGTTGTACCCGTCTGGGTTGTAGCACTCATATTATTTAACAGCTGCATGTCTAACATGGACTTGGACACGCGCGGATCAATTTGCATGTGGTGTTCCCAACTTTCTATAGTTGTTATATCCCAAATAGCTTGTCATTACTGCTATGATACAACTTTTTACTATGTACTTCCATACCTTTTAATGAAAAAAAGCTCCGTTTCTGTCGAAAAGACAGCGGAGCTTTATAGATCAGCTTTAATGTAATTATATCACTAAGATGATTTTTCTCGGATATACAAAAGAAAACTGAGCTTGTTCTCCAGTAGGGTCAACGAACGAACGGGATAAAAGCAAAATAACTCAATGTCGCTAGCGCCCCCAGACCAATCGACCAAATGCCGGTCGTTTTGCTGCCATTCACATAAGCAAAAAAACCTAAAACTGCAGCAATAGGTCCCAGCACAATTGACCACATAAACAATGAGGCAATTCCTGCAGCCAGACCAATATAGCCAGAAATACGGCCACTATTGTTTATAACCTGCTCTTCACCCTTAACCTCATGTCGAGTCACAGCTGAGCCGGGAGCAACCTCTGCTGCATATTCCTCACGATCATTACGGCGCTTGGCAGATCGTTCATGAATGTGACGGGGGTAATCTACACGTTCGCGGCTAACATGCTCTTTACTCTGATGCTTGTCATTTTCATGATCTTCCATAATAAACTGCACCTCCAAATGCGAAATGAATCGCGTAATAAAATTTACACGGACTTCGGCTTAAAAGTGTGGCAACAGGTTGCGGCTGACGTGGCAGCCTTATCACGTTCTTCTGAACTGAAGCTTTCTCCCGCATATTCTTCTTTAAATTTCTTACCGGCATGACCATCAACTTCAATCATGATCAAATCTGCCTTGCAAAAATTGTTTTCTCCCCAATAATGGCAATTGGCTACGCTACACTTAACGATTGGCTTGGCCTCTTGGCTCATGATCATCACCTCGGATTCATTGTCCCCCCGCTACCCTGCACCTATGCGTTCATGGTATATGGCAGTTGGTGACATACGAAAAAAGCCGCTTCCTTCACCTCCTCCAAAATGGCAGGAAGCAAGTAGAAAACGGCTTGCTTGTCTTGTTTTAGTTTTTGATTAGAAATGATCTTCCCCGTTGAATGCTTTAGGCATGAGTACGTCGAGTCTGCATCCGGCGCTGAGTCAAATAGTCACTTTCATAATAAGTCAGATCATCACGCAATTCTTCAAAATTTTTCGTAATGTCCATGATCACTTCGCGAGCGGCTGGCACTGGCGTTTTACGGAAGCGAATAGCATCTTGTCCCGTATACGCATAGCGTCCATCCTCTGCGTAAGATTCATTTTTGGGATAAAAAAAGCTGTTCACGCAGTCATGGTAAACGTTATACAATGCCTTTTCCGCAAAATCGACGTCAAAATTGGCACGGCGTAAAGCCACACCCAGCTTTTCATAAGATACTTCGGAAAAAACAAGGACATGACGGAGATCCGACAAAAAGCCTTTGTAAAAAAGTACGGACTCCTCATTGCCATCTGCAGCAAGTTGTGGCAGAGCATGCTCATTGAGGAATGTTTCCACCCGTTTCACGGCAGTTTTCAGTCTCTCCTGCGCCGACTCACATAATTTTTGTACGTTGACTGCTGACATCAAGGCAGCTCCCCCTTATTTGTTGCTTGTTCATCAATTTGATTACCCGAAAATAGTCCCTTCTAACCGAAAGAGCTGTAATTTTCAGTATTTATCCTACCACAAATGAGCATTGAAAGGTATAAAAACATGCCAACCTCCTCACGCTAAACCATAAATTTATGAATACTCAAGGAGGACGGTCCCATGTCTCGGCGAAAATGGTTAAAACCCCTGCTCGGAGCAGCTGCCGGGGTGCTTCTCATCACACTGATGCTGCCTTCCCGTGATCACCGCCATACACCGCAGCCCGAATATACGGCCAAGATGGTGCCACAGCAAGAGAAGCAGCTCAAAAAAGGAATGTTGGCTTTGGACCTGTCCGCTACGGATACCCTAACACGCATGGATGCAAGGCAGGATATTCAATACGTGATGCGGGAGCTTGATGGTAAAACTGCTGATCAGAAAAGGCAGTTTACCCGCACGCTCCAGCAATCGCACAGTCATCTTCATACGTTACTGTGGATTCACACACGCGACGGGAACACGAGCACCTATACGGGCGGTAAATCACAAACTCGTCTGCTGAGTCATCCTCAAATTAAAAGCAGTTTGGCCGCGGCTCGCCGTTCCGTCATGCAAAATAAATCCTACGAATCTGCTGCATTTCAGGCTGAAGGCGGTAAATATTTTGTCATGGCAGAACCATCGGCTGACGGAACATGTGGTGTTGCTGCCCTGGTTAGTCAGCAAGTATTGCGTGACGTGGAGAAGCATCAGCGTAAGAATTTGCGGTTGATTCCCTATCCAAAAGAAGGCAGCTACAAAATCGAATCCGTACATCCCGACACATTGCACGATATTACTGTCAAGACGGGCCACGACAACGAAAATGCAAGTCATTATTTTGAAAACGAAATTGTCGTTCGCTTCCGTCACAATCCTGATTCACGACAACTGCAGGAAATTGCAGCAGATTTACACTGTGCGCCAGGCCGCAAGCTTGGTTATACCTATGTATTTCATTCGGATAAGATGAACTTCAAGGAGCTAAAGCAATATTTTTCAAGAAAGTGGAACCCGCTTTATACTGAGCCTCACTATATGTATCTAACCAATGAGAAAACACCTATCAAAGCGGACAACTCTATCCCCAATGATTTGCTCTTTTCCCGCTATCAATGGAATCTGCCGGCTACTGAAACCAACCGGGGTTGGAAATTAAGCAAAGGAAGCAAGGACGTAATTGTCGCTGTCGTAGATACGGGAGTAGATTTGGATCACCCCGACCTAAAAGGTCAAATCCTTTCAGGTCATAACGTGGTAAACCCGTCTGAAAAACCTTATGATGACGTCGGTCACGGAACGCACGTCGCTGGCATCATTTCTGCCCTCGTGAATAATGGTGAGGGGGTCGCTGGCATGACATGGTACAACAAAGTCATGCCGATTAAGGTTCTTGACCAATCCGGCTCCGGTACGACTTACTCGGTTGCAGAAGGTATTATATGGGCAGCTGATCATGGGGCCAAGGTCATCAATTTGAGTCTAGGCAATTACGCACAAGCTGAATTTTTGCATGATGCGATCAAATACGCCTATGATAAAGATGTCGTATTAGTTGCAGCCACAGGTAATGACAATACGGAACGACCTGGCTATCCAGCAGCGTATCCAGAAGTATTTGCCGTTTCCGCTACAGATTCTTCTATGCACCGTGCATCCTTTTCTAACTATGGAGATTATGTAGACGTCATGGCTCCAGGTGCAAGTATCGCCAGTACGTACCCAGGGAATCAATATGCTGCACTGTCAGGCACTTCCATGGCCAGTCCCCATGTATCAGCGCTTGCTGCACTGATTCGATCCATTAACCCCGATCTGACCAACAAAGAGGTAATGGAATTAATGAGAAGCAGCGTAATTGACTTGGGCACACCAGGGCATGACAAATATTTCGGGTATGGTCAAATTGACGTGTATAAAGCGTTGAAAGCAGCACAACGTCCATATGTTCCTTTGCAATTCTATCCACAGCATTTAAGTGACAAGTTAAAATCAATATTAAAGAAACTGGAAACGTAAGATTCCTTATTGGAAAAAAGCAGCCATGTTGCTCCATGGCTGCTTTTTTGGGCTTTATTAACGCTTGGAACTGCTGCGAACAGAACGCTTGCCATGGCTGCGAGTATGACAGCAAGGTTCTCCAGGATCCTTTATACTCACCGGAAATACGTGATGAGGCACAGGTACAATGTGCGTCTGATTTACAATTTCAATCGGATGAACCACAGGCACGACTTGTGGGAAAAATTGATGATTTACAAATTGGATCGGTGGGCACACGATCGGGTCGTAAGGGCAATGACTCATAATGTGCAACTCCTTTCGGTGAATTAGTACAGCATATTAAGAAGGCAGGTGCTGTGCTTGGATGTTTACCCCCTAATACAAATATCCCTTATAAAATAGGCTTCCGCTCAACAATGACCGAACGATCAAGCAGTTCACCCAACAAACGGCACAGTTTGTGAAGACCTATTTTAAGTGTTTCCTTGTCCGCATACGAAAAAGAAATACGGATATGATTACTGTCCATACCACCTGCATAGCATACTGCCCCAGGTAAAAAGGAAACGCCTTCTCGGTCAGCCAGCCGCTCCAATTCTGGAATATCAACATTAGGAGGAAGCTTAATCCACACATTTAGGCCGCCTTCGGGAGCATACCAGCTGACCTCTGGCGGAGCATAGCGCTGGAGCGTGTGCAATGCGACTGTCAACCGATCCCGCATTTGTTCCCGCAACCAAACAAGATGCTGATCAAGTCGGTTCTTGATAAAGGGCAGTAGCGCTTTTTGCGTTAATAGAGGGCTCCCTAAATCTGTAGTAGACTTGGCAGCCACCAAACGATCCATTACACTGCCCGTGGCCGCTACACAAGCTATACGGCAACCGGGAGCAACGGTTTTGCTAAAGCTTTTGATATATATCACATGTCCGGACTGATCATGCGCCTTGATAGAGAGTGGCGGCTTTGTTTTATAATAAAGGTCGGAAAATGGATCATCTTCAACAATGAGACAATGATAACTTTGAGCTAGATCCAGTAATTGTGCGCGTCTGGCCATCGTTAAAGTTACTCCAGTAGGATTATGAAAAGTGGGTATCGTGTAGATCAGTTTTGGGGGATGAGTGTCGCAAAGACGTGTGAGGATATCGATCCGCATGCCCTGCTCATCCATCGGAATCATAATTACTTTGGCACCACGACTGGTAAACACATCAATGGCCCCCGTATATGTAGGAGCCTCCATGTAGACAACATCTCCAGAACCAACAAAAGTACGTGCCACCAGGTCAATCCCTTGTTGGGCACCACTGGTTACGAGTAGCTGTTCTGCCACTGTGCATATACCGCGTTCGTTCAAGTGATCTACAAACACTTCCCTCAGCGCTAAATCACCTTCAAAAGTCCCATATGCTGCCATTGCATCGGGATTTCCAGAGGATAGATGTTGAGTATCAGCAATGATTTCACGTGTAGGAAGAAGCTCCGGTTGAATTGCTGCTATATGAAAAGAATAGGGAACCTGTCTGCTATGGTTAAAGTTTCTCCATAGCTGTGCGCGCGGCAAATAATCGATCAGCGACATTTGCCATGACAAATCCTGCGCTCCCTCTCGTTGAACAGCTACCGAAGGCTCTGCTACATAGCAACCTTTTCCCTGTGTACAGGTAACCAAATGAATAGACTCCAGCTCAGCATACGCCTTGCTTACAGTAACGGGACTTACCGCAAGTAGGCTGGACAGATGACGGACAGACGGAAGCTTTGTGCCCTGAGGCAGCAATCCAGACTGGATGCGATCTGCTAATGTTTTGGCAATCTGTAAATATAATTTGACACTGCTATTGCGGCTGAGATCAATATGCATCGGAACTGTCCCCTCCAAAAATCAACTGTTACATTTAGACGTTTACTGTTATACTTCATTATCGATATAATACAACAAATTTCATAGTACAGTATAGAACACAGGAGATGATTGGATTGGAACACAAATTTTCGGGTATGGCTCGTACTCAGGGCTCGTCCATGGTAAGGGACATTTTAAAGCTGACACAGGGAACAGATGTGTTATCTCTGGCAGGCGGCCTTCCTGCCGATGCCTTTTTCCCCATCGAAGCTGTTGCTAAAGCCTATGAGCGGGTATTTCGCCTCGGCGGTACTACCGCTCTTCAATACGGCCTAACCGAGGGCTACATTCCTCTACGGGAACGTCTTGCAGCAATCATGTCATCCCAAGGCATCTCCGTCACCAGAGATAATATCATTATGACGACGGGCTCACAGCAAACCATTGATCTGGTTTCGCGTGTGTTGCTCGATCCGCAGGATACTGTATTGGTGGAGTCCCCTACTTATTTGGCGGCTCTTCAGGTATTTAATTCCTATGGTGCCAACATTGTAAGTGTAGATACAGACTCTAACGGTATGCAATTAGAAGATCTTGAAGCCAAGATCAAAAAACATCAGCCTAAATTCGTGTATGTCATCCCCACCTTCTCCAACCCGGCAGGAAGTGTTTGGAGTATGGAACGCAGAACAGGCGTTGTTAAACTATGCCGTAAATACGGCACTTTGATTTTTGAAGATGATCCTTACGGACGTCTTAAATTTGACGAAAACCTTAACTTTCCATCCCTTTTCTCAATTGATCAACAGTTAGGTGGAGACAGTCATGTAATGTACACTTCTACATTCTCTAAAACTGTCGCTCCAGGTGTTCGCTCTGGATGGTTGGTAGCCGATCAAGCTATCGTCGTTAAAGTCGCGAATGCCAAACAATCTGCCGATCTGCACTCCAGCAGTATTGATCAACGTGCTTTGAATGAGTTACTGGACTTTTTTGACTTGGACGGACATATTCGTACCGTGTCCGCCGAGTACCACACTCGTATGCTGCGTCTCACATCGCTGATGAAAGAACGCCAATGGGAAGGAATCACATGGAATGATGCACTTGGCGGTATGTTTATGTGGGTTACCCTCCCTGAGGGCTTCCGTTCTGACCGGTTGCTGCAACTCGCAATTCAGGAAGGAGTCGCATTTGTGCCTGGACAAGTCTTCTATGCTGACCTGAGCGGCAGCAACCATATGCGAATCAACTTCACGCATACCGATCCTTCCCTGCTTCCAAAAGCAGTTGACCGATTGGATCGAGCACTGAAGATGTACACAGAGGAAAGTGTGGTAAAAAGCGTACGCTGATGGAGTTGGCAGGACACGTACGTGAGCCGCTTCACGAATCATTTGATTTTACGATCGCTGTCACCCTCTGATTCGTTTGGAAATTGAATAGTATGGTGGAATCTGGAACAAAGGCGCATGCCTCGCTTCTACAGATTCAAATGCGTTGCTACGCTGACTACGTGCCTCTTCCTCGCACGTTTTTACGGTAGAGGGAGTAAAAATTAAAATGAAAGCCTCCAGTAATTATGCTGGGGGCTTCATTCTAAAATTGCACTATTTCTGCGCAAATACGGTATGTTAAAAAGGGTGTGTCATGATTCCCACAGGAATATGACACACCCTTTTTAATTCAATAAATACATTTGGTTAAAGGCTTTCATGCAAACAGGTCATTTACAAAAGTTAAATTCATACATTTTAAGGTGTTGCAGTGGGGAAAGTTTTCCGTAAGCCGGGTTCTGTGCTATTCGTGGTACAGACGGGAACTACCCTCCCACTACAAGCGACAATCATCTATCTAGGCCGAACATTGCTATCCAGCTCCAGCGACCAACCTAGACACGCCTCGGGCTAAGGCTGCTTCGCGAAGAAGCTGTGTCCCATTAGGTCTTGCTCCAGATGGGGTTTACCAGGAACGAAGTCACCAGCGTTCCTCGGGGTCTCTTACACCTCGGTTCCATCCTTGCCTGTGCCGCAAGCGGCCATCGGCGGTCCATTTCTGTGGCACTATCCTTCAACTCGCGCTGACTGGACGTTATCCAGCATCCTGCCCTATGGAGCCCGGACTTTCCTCTCGCGGCTTACGCCGCCAGCGATTGTCTGTCAAACTTTCCGAACAACATTACATAGTATACAGGGAACGCGCGCACGTTACAACCCTGAAAATATTGTAAAAAGTAGAAAGCACCTTTATTTTCTCATAGACGTTGAGATTTTACAAAAATTGAAAAGGTTCGGTTTCCACCTGAGATACATGTACTTCCGTTGAGTATCGACCTTCTGCCAATCGTTTACGCATCCACTCTGCAGTTTTAGGCTTCATAATCTTTTCAGCGTTATGTCCAGGGTCAATAACAGCAATCCCCGCCATAAGGGCATCCTGAGCCGTGTGATAGTCAATATCCCCCGTGACTAATACATCAGCCCCCTTAAAAAGCGACTTGTTCACATAACGGCTGCCAGAGCCCCCAAGCACGGCTGCCTTTTTGATCGTACGATCTAAGTCGCCCACCACACGTACATGCTCGACGTTGAGACCGTTTTTCACAACATCGACAAACTCCCGTAACGTGCGGGCTTCCTTGAGCTTGCCCACCCGCCCCAAACCAAAGCTACGGCCTTGCAAATCCATATGGTACAGGTCATAAGCCACCTCTTCATAAGGATGAGCCTTCAGCATCGCTTGAACAACTTTATTGCGTACACTCTGCGGTACAATGGTCTCAATACGAACCTCTTCACTACGTTCCATTTTACCCGGCTCACCCAAAAACGGCTGTGTGCCTTCACCCGGCACAAAAGTTCCGTAGCCGTCAATGTTAAAGCTGCAATGGCTGTAGTTGCCAATATGTCCAGCTCCCGCCCCCAGTACGGCATCCAGTACCCGTTGATGATGTGTTTTAGGTACGAAAACAACAAGCTTGAACAATTGCTCGGTGTGAACATCCTCCAACGTACCTTCACTTTGAATACCCAGTGCTTCCGCCATCCAGTCATTCATGCCGTCCTCAGCCGTATCCAGATTCGTATGACTGATGTAGACAGCAATATCATTCTTGATCAGCTTTTCATACAATCTGCCCGCAGGCTGATCCGTGTTCAAAGCTTTAAGTGGGCGGAATATAATCGCATGATGCGCAATAATGAGGTCAGCTTTTATGCGGATTGCCTCTTCGACAACCTCATCATTAACATCCAGGGCTACTAATATGCTTTTGATTTCCTTTTGCAGACTACCCAGCTGAAGCCCGATTCTATCGTCTGGAACTGCCAAGTATTTTGGAGCCAGCTGCTCCATGTAGCTAATTACTGTCTGTCCTTTGGCAAACATGCAAGTACCTCCTCTAGCTGTTCAATTTGCTTGCGCAATTGTTCCCGCTTATGCTGTGCGGATTCCTGATCTGACCGTGCCACTTGTGCCAGCACATCCTGAAGCTTGCGAATCTCTAATTTCCATTTATAAAAAAAGATTTCATTCGGTGTTTTAACCAATAGCGGCCCGAGTTGCATTAACAAATCCTGTGTCAGTACCAGCGAACTATCGGGAAGTTTCCATGGTTGATACAGCTCATCCTGTTTCAGTGGGCTTACCGAATCAGGTACTGCCGTCAGAATCTCATATATTTTTCCGTCTTCTTCCATAATATGTTCCCTTGTTAGTACCCATTGATGTTCAATGAGCCATCGGCGTAAAATATCCTCGCCTACGTTAGGCTGTAGAACAAGTTGTTTTACTGAAACAAGCTTGTCTTTCCCTTGCTCTAGAATGGAAGCGATCAAGGCACCACCCATGCCGGCTATTGTAATAACATCAACCTCATTGGCCTTAATTACAGCCAAGCCATCTCCCTTTCTAACCGCAATGCGATCAGTAAGACCTGCTTCGGCCACCTGCTTTTGAGCCGCACGCAACGGCCCATCGTTGACTTCACCCGCCACGGCTTGCGGTACTCTGCCACTACGCACTGCAGCCACAGGGAGCAGTCCATGATCCGAGCCAATATCCGCAAGTCTGCTCCCGGCAGGAATTTGTTCCATAATATATTGTAATCGTTGAGAAAGTTTCATGACGTCACCCACATAATCCATTTTTTTCGAGTCCAAAATAAAATCCCTACAACAAATGCCAACTTCAGTATGCTGTAAAACACCACATCTCCCGCTGCTTGATGGCGCAGGATAATCATGTCTGCTTCAGCCATGAATGCTAGTGTCATGCCTATAGCGAAATAAACCAAAGCGAGACGCGGAAAGCGGCGATGTACCCACCAGCTTAACCAGATCAACAATACTGCGTGCAAAATCCAAAATGCCTCAAGCATCACTAAAGTTGCTGTAGGCCAGTAGCGGCCTATAAGGACCGCGTACACTAAAAGCAGCCCAGCAAGACCACAGTAATGAAGTAAGCTGATCCGCAAAGTTAATCCCACAAGACACCATACTACACCGCATAGGCCTACGAGAAAAAGAAACCAAACCTTAGCTTCACCTTGATGGAGCTGAATGATCCACACACCCGAACCCAGCATAATCGCACTGCCTAAAGTGCTCAACATCGCACTCATACTCTTTTCGGAAGACCGCCAAAATGCGGCCACTCCATAGCAAATCGTAGTAACTGCACTTGCCGAGAATATTTGCATTGCCAACGGAAAAGCGGTAAAATAAAAACCGATCAAACAAATGCAGGAAATAATGACAAAACCAAGAAGCCAGGCGATCCCATGCCCGTGTCTAAGATATGTAAGCAGCCCGGTGTTGTTACGGTTCTGGCTCTGCGACGGCTCTTCGTCCTCCCGATACAGGTTAGACAAAAAATCGCAATATTGCTCAGGGAGCAGCCGACTTCGCCGCCAATGCTCAATTTCATGTAACAGTATTGCCCGTTTTTTCTCCTGGTCCAAGCTTCTTCCCCTCCACCAAGGCTGCCATGAGATAAAAAAAGACCCCCTGCGCGCTTCAAGCCGCAGAAGGTCCGCAATGTTACGCTTCTATTCGAGGAAATCCTTCAGTCGCTTACTGCGGCTTGGATGGCGCAACTTACGCAGCGCTTTGGCCTCAATCTGACGAATACGTTCACGTGTAACACCGAACACTTTACCCACTTCTTCAAGAGTTCTGGTTCTTCCGTCGTCCAAACCAAAGCGGAGACGCAAAACATTCTCTTCCCGTTCGGTCAACGTATCCAGTACATCCTCAAGCTGTTCCTTCAGAAGTTCATAGGCAGCCGCATCTGCAGGCGCCAATGCTTCCTGATCCTCAATGAAATCCCCCAGATGTGAGTCATCCTCTTCACCAATTGGTGTTTCCAATGAAACCGGTTCTTGGGCAATTTTCATAATCTCCCGTACTTTTTCCACGCTCAGCTCCATCTCGGCAGCCACTTCTTCCGGCGTAGGTTCGCGCCCCAGCTCTTGCAAAAGTTGACGCGATACGCGAATCAGCTTGTTGATCGTTTCCACCATATGCACCGGAATACGGATCGTTCTCGCCTGATCGGCTATTGCGCGCGTAATGGCCTGACGAATCCACCAGGTTGCATACGTACTGAATTTAAAGCCTTTTTCGTAATCAAATTTTTCTACTGCTTTAATCAAACCCATATTACCTTCCTGAATCAGATCCAGGAAAAGCATTCCGCGACCAACATAACGTTTGGCAATACTTACAACCAGACGCAAGTTCGCTTCTGCCAACCGACGCTTAGCTTCTTCATCGCCGTTATTGATCCGTTTGGCAAGCTCCACCTCATCATCAGCAGAAAGCAACGGTACACGACCGATTTCCTTCAAGTACATCCGGACCGGGTCATTAATTTTAATACCGGGAGGCAGGCTCAGATCGTCATCGAAATTAAAATCATCCCCATCATTGTTTTCCGGGTCGTCATTTTGACGCAATCTGGTAACTTCTTCGTCGTTGTCATTCACAACCTCAATCCCCAAGTCACCCAGCTGCTCATAAAACTCATCCATTTGCTCGGGGTCCTGATCAAACGGCGACAGTTTTTCCATGATATCTTTGTAGTTCAGAGAGGAACTTTTTTTACCCAACTCAATCAGTTGATCTTTAACCTGATCCAGTGTTAGTTCCGTCTCCAGTTCAGTATGCTGATCATTCGCCATCTTTCGACTCCCTCCTCCCTAGAAACATCCGACCTTTGTGTGTTCATTGTCTCTCTAGGGCTATAATCTCACTTGCAATTTGTGCTGCGCGCAAAAAGTCACCTAAGCGCTCAGCGGCTCTCATTTCTTCCCTTTTCAAATCCAGTTGCTCCTGCAATGGAAATTTTCGCACTTGATGAATATAATCATCCAAAATGTGCGGTGCCCATACGCCTGGAGCATCCATCATCATGATCGAACTTACGTTCTTCTCCAGTCGGTCGTCTTGCAAAGATGAAATAAAACGGCTTGTATCCGGTAACTTCCCTTGCGCGTAATAGGCATATAGATAAGCAGCAATTGCTGCATGATCCTCAATATTAAAGGCGTCGCCCAGATGCTTTTCTACATACTCTGCAGCTTCTAAATCCTGCATCATCCAGTGAAGCAGCCTGCGTTCAGCCACATGGTAAGCTGGCAACAGATTAGGTGTGGAGACCTGCCCTTTTTTATGCCTACCATTATTCCACCCATTTTCGTTATTATCCCCAAAGTTCTGTTTTTTTTGCAGGGATTGACGGAGTAAATTGCATTCTTGCTTCAAGGTTTCAAAATCCACCTTGACTTCGGATGATACTTCGCGCAGATACACTTCCCGCTCGGTCGGGGATGACAGAGGTGCAATGACATTTAATGCTTCGCGGGAATACGCGATTCTTCCTTCTTCCTCTTGCAGTATATGGTTTTTTTTCAGATATATAAGCTTAAATTTCACCGTTGAAACAGCACTTTCGATAATTTGGCGCTGGAATCGTTCGCCGCCGTATTGCCTGATAAAATCATCCGGGTCCATACCGTCA
Source organism: Paenibacillus sp. CH40 (assembly GCF_024213605.1). Classification (NCBI taxonomy): domain Bacteria; kingdom Bacillati; phylum Bacillota; class Bacilli; order Caryophanales; family Paenibacillaceae; genus Paenibacillus; species Paenibacillus sp. CH40. Next base: position 500,911 of record NZ_JANAVQ010000001.1, on the reverse strand, counting down.
CTGACCAGCGCTACTTTCACGTGAAGCCCCGCATTTTCCAACAGCGGAAAATTTTTAAGCGCAGCAGCTTGTCCTGCCCGGTCACCATCATAACAAATAATAACCTCGTCGCACAGTCCTTTTAACATCGTAGCATGGTGCTCCGTTAGAGCAGTGCCCATGGCGGCCACCCCATTTTGTACGCCAGCTTCCCACGCCGAGATAACATCACCATAGCCCTCAAAAAGAACACTTTGGCGTAGCTTGCGAATTGAGGTTTTAGCATGATGGAGATTGTACAGCGTTCGGCTCTTGTTGAATAGCTTGGTCTCCGGTGAATTCAAATACTTCGGCTGTCCCTCACCAAGTATACGGCCTGCAAAGGCAATAACTTTTCCGTTGCGATTCCAAATGGGAAACATGATACGATCTCTGAATCGATCCACATATCCATCACCCTCATGCCGGGGAGAAATAAGCCCTCCCTTTTCCATCTCCACGGGATCAAAAGAACGCTTCTCCAGAAACTGAACGATCGTATCCCATCGGTTGGGTGCATAGCCAATTTGAAATTGATCAATGATCTTGTCACTGAATCCCCGTGAGCGCAAGTATTCCATGGCTGGTTTGCCGTGCTCCGTATTTTTAAGCAAAAAATGGTACATCTTAGAAGTTAACTCATACGCTTGCAACAGCCTGTCCAACTCAGGATGCTGATGCGATGAATCACGTCCCTGCCATTCGCCGAGCGGGATATGACTTTCTTCTGCCATTGTCCTGACAGCTTCGGGAAAGGATAGTCCTTCGATTTCCATCATAAATTTGATGGCATTGCCTCCCGCGCCGCAGCCGTAGCAGTAAAAAATCTGACGATCCGGTGTCACGGTGAATGAAGGGGTTTTTTCGGAATGAAAAGGACAGAGGCCTTTCATATATTTCCCCTGCTTGGTCAAATGCACGTACTTGCTTACCGTATCTACAATATCATGATGTTGTAAAACCGACTCAATGATATCGTCCGGTATGTTGCCTTGTCCGGCACTCATATTAACCACCTTCATCTCTTTAGCACGTAAATATAATTCGATACCGTTACTCATTCTCCTGCAAGCGAAGTAAAAGTTTTGTCAGTTTATGTTGAAAAACTTCACGATCCTCTAATGTAAACGGTTTAGGACCTTTTCCATAACGTCCTTTTTTCCGTTCTTTGGCAGAAGTATGGCGTCGGTCAAGCATGAAATCTATCGAATCGTTTCGATACATAGCTCCGCGAAAAGACATCACTTCACAACCTTTTGCCAAGGCAAGTGCAGCAAGACCATAATCATTGGTGGTTACAATATCCCCGCGGCGGATATGATTGGCAATATAGAGATCGGCACTTTGGTCGCTTCGGTCTACTTTAACGACGCTTACGCCTTCGCTGCCCTGAATGAGATGATCATATGAAGATACCATAATAACCTCAATATGAAAACGGGAAGCTATCTCCGCAATTTCACTTTTAACAGGACAAGCGTCCCCGTCAACAACGATCCGCACATCCAGTAAAGTTCCGGTTCCCTCCATGAGCATCCCCCATCTCCATCCGCATTCGAGTAAAATACGGAACGGCTGCAAGATTACTCTTACACCGTTCCGTATATTTATACCCATTTTTTCAAGTTGTTCATACTACCACAATGACGTTTAAACTACAAGCTTGGAAAAATCGGCAAAACGCTTCAGTTCTGAGTCAATAGCAGCCAGCAATGCCAAACGATTATTACGAACAGCATCATCCTCAGCCATAACCATAACGGAATCAAAGAATGCCGTCACCGCAGGGGTAATGGATGAAGCAAGCGCTAACGCTCGTGTCGCATCACCTTCCTGTAAAGCTACGCTATAAGATTCATAAGCGCTAGACCATGCTTCGTAAAGCGTTTTTTCGCCTTGCTCCGTAAACTCACTCGTATTAACTAACTTATACACTGCTTTAGCAGCCAGATTGCCTACACGATTAAAGGATTCAACTGTTGCTTTGAATACCTCACCTGTTTGTACGGCAGTCATTAATGCAGTTCCGCGGTTAACAACGGAAGCAACATCGTCATATCCAGCTGCAAGCACAGCATCCACAACGTCATAGCGAAGTGTCTCAGACAATAGTTTCTTCACCCGTAATCCGAAAAACTCATGTAATTCTTTACGTATTTCATCCGCGGAACGTTTCATATTTCCAAGGTTGCCGTGCACATCGAGCGCGATATTGAACACATCAGACAACGTAGCCGAAAGCTTACGATCCAACAAGATTTGCACAATACCTGCTGCCTGACGACGAAGCGCGTAAGGGTCCTGTGAACCTGTTGGAATAATACCGATGGAGAAGCATCCTGTAATGGTATCTATCTTGTCTGCGATACTTACAATCGCTCCAGCATTCGTTGAAGGAACCGTTTCTCCTGCATAACGCGGTTGGTAATGCTCAAACACCGCTCTCGCCACTTCTTCCTTCTCTCCAGCCTTACGAGCATAATCCTCACCCATCACACCTTGCAGTTCAGGGAACTCATATACCATTTGTGTTACCAGGTCAAATTTACAAATATCCGCTGCTCGACTAACCGATTCCTGTGCATCTGAGGAAACATGAAGTTTCTCTGCCAGAGCATCAGCAATACGACGAATCCGGCGCACTTTGTCTCCAACCGTTCCCAGCTCTTCGTGGAAAACGATACTTTCCAGTTTGGAGAGTGCATCTTTAATTTCCAGCTTCTGATCTTCTTCATAAAAGAATTTGGCATCAGACAGCCGCGCACGCAATACTTTTTCATTCCCTTTAGCAATGACCTCCAGCGATTGACTTCCTCCGTTACGTACCGTAACAAAGTATGGCAGCAGCTCTCCTGTGCGATCCAGCACTGGGAAATAGCGTTGATGTTCACGCATGGAAGTAATGAGTACATCCTTCGGAATGTTCAGGAACGCAGGATCAAAACCTCCGAACAGTACTGTTGGGGTTTCCACCAAATACAGCACTTCTTCCAGCAGATCATCCTTGACCGCAATCGTCCAATCTTTTTCGGCAGCCAGCGCTTCAATTTGCTTTACAATAAGCGTTTGACGTTCCTCAATGTCCACAATGACATGCTGCTTGCGAAGTACTTCAACATAGTCGGCTGGACTTGCTACAACGGCATCCTGTCCCAGGAAACGATGCCCTCTTGTCACATTTCCTGACTGCACGCCGGCAATCTCCAAATTAACAATATCGTTACCAAACAAGGCAATCAACCAGCGGATCGGACGAACAAATTTAAAGTCATAACTTGCCCAGCGCATGAATTTAGGGAATGTCATGGCATGTAAAATGTGCAATAAACCTTCGGACAGTACATCCGCTGTTGGTACACCTATGCTGCTCTTAGTGGCGTAAATATATTCCACGCCTCCAAGCTCCTTGAATGTGAACTGTTCAGGATCAACACCTTGGCTGCGAGCAAAGCCTAGTGCAGCCTTGCTCCAGTTACCAGCTTCGTCGAGTGCGATTTTGCGGGAAGGACCTTTAACTTCTTCGTTAATATCTTCTTGCTTCTCTGCTACTTCCTTGACAAGTACCGCCAAACGGCGAGGTGTAGCATAAGCCTCTACAGCACCATAAGCAATACGCGAGCTGTCAAGCCACGCCGTCATACGCTGCTTCAACTGCTGAATCGCATTCGGGATAAAACGTGCAGGGACTTCTTCCAACCCGATCTCAAACAATAAATCCTTAGACATTTGCCGCACCTCCTTTCTTCAACAGCGGGAAGCCCAGCTTCTCGCGCTCCTCCAGATAGGTCGCAGCCACCTGACGCGCCAAATTACGTACTCGTATAATAAACCCAGTCCGTTCCGTCACGCTGATCGCTCCGCGAGCGTCCAGCAAGTTGAACGCATGAGAACATTTCAGCACATAATCATAGGCTGGAAATACAAGATGCTGCGCCATCGCTTTATTTGCCTCTTCTTCATACATATTAAAAAGAGTAAAGAGCATTTTGACGTCAGATACTTCGAACGTATACTTGGAATGCTCAAATTCAGGCTGGTGGAAAACATCACCGTACGTGATTCCATTGACCCACTCCAAATCGAACACATTCTCCTTGTCCTGGATGTAGGAAGCAAGACGCTCCATACCATACGTGATTTCTACGGCAACCGGACTGGCATCAATACCGCCCACTTGCTGGAAATACGTGAATTGAGTAATTTCCATACCGTCCAGCCATACTTCCCAACCTAAGCCCCACGCTCCCAGCGTCGGTGCTTCCCAGTTGTCTTCAACGAAACGAATATCATGCTCCAGAGGGTTAATGCCCAAACGGCTCAAACTCTCCAAATACAATTCCTGAATGTTATCCGGTGAAGGCTTCAAAACTACTTGGAACTGATGATGCTGATACAGGCGATTCGGGTTCTCACCATAACGTCCGTCTGACGGACGACGAGAAGGCTCAACATAAGCTACATTCCACGGCTCAGGTCCGATCGAACGTAAATACGTCATTGGGTTCATCGTGCCTGCCCCTTTTTCCGTGTCATACGGCTGTACAATAATACAGTTGTGTTCAGCCCAAAATTGTTGCAGCGTTAAAATCATCTGCTGAAAATTCATTGGTACACGCTCCCTTTCTACTTCCCTCAAATGTTGGTGATTTCTTCTCATTAAGCTCGTATGTACAGGGCTATTTTATCCCAAAAGCCTTGCTAGAGACAGCAAAAAGCCCCCGCCTCTACGCCTGTACAGACGTAGGGACGAGAGCTGACTCCCGCGGTTCCACCCTACTTGATTGCGATCCTACATCACCAATCAGATCGTAATCCTCTTTTCCGTGTCCATTCAGATGCTCCCGAGTGCCTTGTTCACGAAGAATTCCCGCTGGGCTTACACCGTCCCCAACTCGCTAATTACAGAGAATACATCCCGCTACTTTCTCGTTCAATGCATCTGCTCCCGAAGGAGATATATAGTAGGATATTACACGTTTTCAGCAATACAGTCAAGAGAATAGGGCGTTTCACATATCGTACTTGTCGAGCTGATCCAAGAAATTGCGGGATTTCAGCTTGACCTCCAACTGCATATCCATGAACTGACGCATGACATGTTTGATCTCCAGCTTAGTGGAGTCCTTCACGTCAATGTTGCCGAGCCGATTCAAATCCATTCTGGCGAACAAGCGCAGCAACTTCAATGTACGTGGAGTCACGCTCAATGCAGCTGGATCAAAATGCTTGTAGCTCCGACACAAAACTCCGCCTAGCCTCGGACTGACAAACATATCTTCATCAGCACATTGTTGACCACTTGAAATACATGCATCAAGCTGAGGAGCATATCCGGCCGCCTGCAATATTTTAAATTCATAAATACTCATGACGATAAGCGGATCTTTGCCACTCTCTAGCGCCTCCAAACATGCTTTTAGCTGCTTAAACCAGAACGCACCTGTTTCCTCATCCTGTAACACCCGATCGAGTAATTCACAAGCATAAGAAGCGTAAGCAGCCTTAGTAATATCCTCGCGTAATGTATGGTGGGATTGGATGATTTCACCGGCATTCAACGTGCCTAAGCCTGTGTTTCGAAAAAAAACGAATTCACCGTACGTAAACGGCTGCGTTAAAGCAGCGTGACGGCTTTTGGACTTTTTTGCACCTCTGACCAGCACGCCTGCTTTGTCTCCGCTTTCGGTGCAAAGCGTAATAATTTTGTTCCCCTCACCGTAATCCATGCTGCGGATGACGATTCCTTCCACCCTGTAAAGCATGCCTCTTCCCCCAAACATTCGCGAAGAAGCCAGTGGCTTGTACTATTCACGGGCTTCTTCATGCTCGTCCGACTCTCCCTTATCCGTGTCTTGCTCCCTTGTCACGGCGCTCTCCCGATATAACAGATACGCACCGACATCTCCAGTCATCGCAAAATACTTCCACGAAAAATCTCGCAATTGTATTCATCCTTTCTTCGGAAATGACGTTTGCATCTCAAAAATAGGATGATGCGAAGAGAGGAGAAGTATGCGATGAAATAAATGGATTGCGTTAAAAAAGGCTGCTGTATGTAGATTGGAATGCCGCTTCGCAAATGATTTGATCTTACGATCGCTGTTACCCCCGAATTGATTTGAATGTACAAACATACAAAGGGTTAAATTCGGGGGTAAAGGCGAACGCTATCGCTTCTTCAGATTCAAATCCTCCGCTACAACGTGCATACAGATAACCTTTTTTTAAAACGTTCGTTATTTCATCACTGGAAGAAAAGGGTAAAAAAGAGCAAGAGTTAAGCGCCGCATATGCGCGGCGCTTTGAATGACCAGAAGACTGTTACTTATCTCAGTCATAGAGATCGGACGGCTTTTTTATGATGCTTACAACAACTATACATATTTATTTAATATCCATTTTTTTAGCCTCAATAAACCCTTGAACTAAAGTAACGTAGAATCGAATTCTGTTTTTAAGCGTCGCGATGGAAGCCAAGGTCACGAAGGACGCGGTCCTGGTTGCGCCAGTCTTTTTTTACCTTAACCCAAAGTTCCAGGAAAATCTTGGAGCCTAGCAGGTTTTGGATATCCTGGCGGGCCTGTTTGCCCACTTCTTTGAGCATGGCTCCCTGTTTGCCGATAATGATCCCCTTCTGGGAGTCACGCTCTACAAAAATAACAGCCATAATATGCACTACCCCATTATCCTGCACTTTCATGTCTTCAATCATAACGGCAATAGAATGGGGTACTTCCTCACGTGTCATATGCAGAATTTTTTCCCGAACCAGCTCGGCAATAACAAACTGTTCTGGATGATCGGTAATTTGATCATCCGGATAATATTGCGGACCTTCTGGCAAGTATTTTTGCACCTGCTCCAGCAGGGTGTTTACATTGTTGCCCATTTTGGCCGAGATCGGTACGATTTCAGCAAAGTCGTACAACTTGCGATACTGCTCAATCAGGGGCAACAACGCTTCCGGCTCAATGCGATCAATTTTATTCAGCACCAAGATAACTGGCGTTTTTACTTGTTTAAGCTGTTCCGCAATAAAACGGTCGCCACCGCCTAGACCTTCAGCAGCGTCAATAAGAAAAAGTACCGCTTCTACTTCACCCAACGTATTAAAAGCAGTCTGATTCATGTAATCGCCTAATTTTGACTGGCGCTTATGAATCCCGGGTGTATCCAAAAATACAATTTGCGTGTCCTCTGTAGTAAATACGCCGTGAATTTTGTTGCGTGTAGTTTGTGGCTTGTCTGACATAATGGCGATCTTCTGCCCAATGACGTGGTTCATCAGTGTTGATTTTCCGACATTAGGTCTGCCAACAATTGCGACAAAGCCTGATTTAAAGTGTTTCTTAGCCATTTCATTTCCTCCAGCGCGATTAAGCACCTATTTTATTTTGGTTTTTCCATTAAAACAGCGAACTAATTAACGTCAACATAGGCCTATAAAACACAAATATACCAATAATTACAGCAAAAACCGCTGCCAGGAGCACGGCTCCGGCGGCGGTGTCTTTAGCCGCTTTGGCCAGCGGATGAATATCAGGTGAGATGAGATCCACCGCTGCTTCAACAGCGGTGTTGAACAGTTCGGCTACAATGACTATAGCGATAGCCACGCAGACGAATAACCAGTCGAGCCGGGAGATGTGCAGAGTTAAGCCTGCTACAATGACAAGGAACGCCACGGCCACATGTATCCGCATATTGACTTGCGTACGCAGAGCATACATCACGCCTTCTGCAGCATAGCGAAAGGTCATTCTCCAAGGCTGACGTCTCATTACCTTGTCAACCCCGCTTGAGCCAGTACAGCTTCCTGTTTGCCCATCATTTCAGCTTCACTCACATCATCCTGATGATCATAGCCTAACAGATGCAGAAAGCCGTGAACAAACAAAAAACCGATTTCACGCTCAATGGAATGTCCGTATTCTTCGCTCTGAGCTTGCGCTGTCTGTACAGAGATTATAATATCCCCCAGAACATCCGGTACATCATTCAATGAATTTTCTTCATTCGGTTCGTAAATAATTTCAAGCTCTTCATCCAGTGTCTCCTTCATAGCAAAAGACAACACATCGGTGGGACGATCAATTCCCCGATAGTCCCTGTTCAACTCATGAATTTGCTCATCATTAACGAAGGTAAGGGCTACCTCACCGTCTGTGACTCCTTCCACTCTGCCTGCCCCCTCTAATAAGGTGTTCAGCAGCGTAATTAAAGATTCGTTAATTACCATATCGTTTTGTTCATTATTCCAAGCTAATTGAAGGCCCATGCCAACCGCTCCTTTTAATTCTAGTGCTCTACCCGTGCTTCATGCACAAGTTATATTAAGCTTTTCCGTTTTCAGACTTGGGCCTTTCCTCTGGATACTCAATACGGGAATGGAAAATCCCCATTACTGTTTCCTTGAGGGTTTGAGCCACGATATCAAGCTCCCGCATGGTCAGCTCGCAGTCGTTAAATTGGTGATCATCAAGACGGCTCTTAATAATTTTCTCAATCATGGATTCAACCTGTTCCACCGTCGGCTTCCGTAAGGAACGAACTGCTGCCTCCACACTATCAGCAATTCCCACCACAGCAGACTCTTTAGACTGAGCCTTCGGTCCCGGATAACGGAAATCATCCTCCGTGAAGTCAGGCTCCACCCCCCGCTCTTCAGCCTCACGCAACGCCTTGTGATAAAAATAGTGTAAGAATGTCGTTCCGTGATGCTGCTCGGCAATATCGCGAATTGGCTTGGGTAGCTTGTAATCCAATTGCATTTCCACGCCGTCACGAGCATGGGCGATAATGATGGATTTGCTAAGCTTGGGCTCTATTGAATCATGTGGATTTTCCAACCCATTTTGATTTTCAATGAAGTACGAAGGCCTCTTGGTTTTACCAATATCATGATAATACGAACCAACCCGGCACAACAAGCCGTTTGCTCCTATAGCCTCCGCTGCGGCCTCTGACAGATTACCCACCATTACACTATGATGATACGTTCCCGGTGTCTCCGTAAGCAGCTTGCGGAGCAATGGATGGTTGGGATTCGACAGCTCAACAAGCTTCAGTGCCGACAAGATACCAAAAGTAGACTCAAAAAATGGCATTAGCCCAATAACAAGTATTGCTGTTATCAGACCGCCTGCAAAAGCAAAAGCTACCCCATAGAGCGTCGTCGTTTGAGTCCAATTCCCTTGGTCAATCAGTGCCAGAGAAAAAACAGACAGGGCACCGAACAGGCATACCATAATCGCCCCTTTGAACAGTGTTGAACGCTGGCTGGCTCGATGGGTAGAGAAAATCGCTGCCAGACAGACCACAATAGCAAAAAATCCAAAATTAAAGTCAAAAATTTGTCCCTGACGGACATTCAAAATAACACTTGCCAATATACTGAATATAACGGCACATACAAAAGCCAACGACATATCAAGCAGCAGCGTTACGAGCATAGCTCCAAGCGCGATAGGCGCCAGATAGCCAAGATAGGAACGTTCACTGTTCTGCAGTATGGAAATTAACATCATTGCTCCTACTGTAATCACAAAGATTAATACTAGCATGAGCAACTGCGCATTATTATACTTGAAGTTTCGTGTTCGTGATTGAAATTGACGAATATACATAAACAGGCCCAATGCCAGCATCATAGACAACATCAGCAGCCCAAATTGTGGCCAATAATTGATTTTATCCTTGAGCAATTCATTTTCATCAAGCAGTGTATAGATTTCCTGGGTAATAATCTCACCCTTCTTGACGAGTACTTCACCCTGTTTAATGTAAACTGTCGGTGTATCTTCACGAGCCTGTACCTTGGCGTCCTTCGTAGCTGTATCATCATAAAACTTGTTGGCGGTAATGACAAGCCTTGCAAGTTCCTGAACAACCTCCCGTGAAGTACGCTTAGTAAGCGAGCTTGTACTAACCCGCTCAGCTACTTTCGCTCGGGCTGTCTGAGCATCCGTAATTTGATCATTCATCAACCCTGTCACAATCTCACGGGCAACAGGCCGCATTTCAGCAATATCCTCAGATGTAAGGCGCGGAATTTTAATGAATGTCTCCTCTGGAATTCGGTACGTTTGCTCTTTCGTTTTTTCCAGCACTTCATCCAGCAGCTTATCTGGGTAGGCATCCGCATTACGGCTGTTATTCACAAAATTTTGCACAAATTCCCGTGCACGTTGCGGAATCTCATCCTTATAAATCGAAATCTTATCTGCTCTGGAAACCTGATCATCCTGATTGAGCCGTTCAATTCGATCCAAAATACCAGTAATCAGGTTATCGTTGCGAACGGGCACAATGGTATACATGGGCTGCACACGTTCAGCTGATTCCTCTTGAGCCTTCAAAGTCGCCTTACTGTTAGGAAGCTGCATCGGGGCGACAATTTCCTTTTCACTCGGTTGATTTACCCGAATATCATAACGCTCGGGAAGCAGCTTGGACGCAAAGCCTACATAAAAAAGAACCACCAAAAATAAAAACAGAAGATAGCGTGTCGCCACGCTATACTTCCATCCATTCATTCTATGCTGGAACGTTTTCCCTTTAGATAATTCCTTCGAGGTCATCTAAAACAATCCCTCTCCATCATCTTTTTCAAGGCAGCTACACTGCTCATTTTATACTTTTTCTGATCGTACACACCATACTCGTGATTGAATGGCTATCCTTGATTTTCGGCAACACGGTCATAAGCAACAATGATTTTTTGAACGAGGGAATGACGGACAACATCCTCTTCTGCAAACTGGACAAAGCCTATTTCCTCAATCCCTTGTAAAATCGCATTCGCTTCAATCAGACCGGATTTTTTGCCACGAGGCAAATCAATTTGCGTGACATCGCCGGTAATAACCATTTTGGAGCCGAAGCCAAGTCGAGTCAAAAACATTTTCATTTGCTCGGGTGTGGTGTTTTGCGCTTCGTCCAAAATAATAAATGAATCATCCAGCGTACGTCCCCGCATATAAGCCAAAGGAGCAATTTCTATTAACCCGCGCTCCAGTGCCTTTGCAGTCTGCTCTGGGCCCATCACATCGTATAGGGCATCATACAATGGGCGTAAATACGGATCAACCTTTTCCTGTAAATCCCCTGGTAAAAAACCTAAATTTTCACCTGCTTCCACCGCAGGACGAGTCAGTACAATGCGCTTGACTGAACCTTCCTTCAGGGCAGCTACGGCCAGCACTACAGCCAGATAGGTTTTACCAGTACCTGCCGGGCCAATTCCAAATACAATATCGCGTTTCTTAATCGTGGTTACATAGTGCTTTTGTCCAATCGTTTTGACGCGAATCGGTTTACCCCGGAACGTCGTCGTAATTTCACCCTTGAACAAATCGAGCAGCTGATCAGCGCGCAAATCTTTGGCCAATTCAATCGCATAATGGACGTCCCTTTCGGTCAGTATATACCCATTGCGAATTAACTGGAGTAATACATCGAACAATTGTTCGAGCACTTCCACCTCGTGTGCATTACCAAAAACATTAACTTCTGCCTCACGAGATGCTATTTTTGCTGGAATAGCGGCTTCGATTAATTTTAAAAAGGAATCCTGCGGGCCAAATAACGCCTGTCCTTCTCCCGCATTGTTCAATGCAATTTGTATGCTGCGTTGTTGTTCTGCCAAATAGCCTCATTCTCCTTGGTTATGAACTAACGGAAGTTCTTCCGCAATATCCTGCTCCACTTCAAAAAGCACTTTCATATAAACTTTACCATTCTCTCTCTTCTCATGCAAAATTTTTTGGCTCATTATTTTCGTTCCTTTGCCGTATTTAGCTAAAATATCAGCTCGCGCGCCTTCTATTCCTGACATTTTCGCTTCTGCTTCCGTAAGCTTCTGCTCTTGTATCTTTGTCTCCCTCACACTTTCGGTCATCCAACCCATTGGAAGTTTGTAGGAACGCCATGTTAGCGGATCATGTTCAACTGTTGTTTTATGTGTAGAATAAGGTATTTTCCCATATCCCCACAATTGTATCGCACGGTTGCCTAACACCAGATACAAGCGGTCGTGACTGGTACCTGTATACGTGCTGCTGCGTTGCACCGTGGGACTGCTAATTTCGTATTCATGCCATACAAGACCCTTAACCTCTCCTTTGGCTACGACCTGCTGCTGATTCTCCTCATCTCCAAGCGTTCCCGAGATGAGAATGGCTCCTTTTTTGACACGCGTATTTTTATGCACGACAGGACGACCCTGCTCGGCAAAAATTTCAGTGACTACCGCGTCTGCCTTACTGATGATATGACGTGGGCTGTAGAGCGGCGCAGGGGTAGGCTGTGAAGCTTCAACAACCTGAATCGTCACCAAAGTACCCTGTTTTTCCACACCGATCCAGGATGCCTCTGGAAGCTTCTGCATGAGCGCACGGGAAAGCTTGTCTTGACTGGAAAGACGAAAGCTCCATTGAAACGGATACAGCCCCTCCTGTCGGGCGGCTTTGAGAACGGATTCCGTCGAGAGCTTATCATTCCCCTTCACTTCAATGTCCCAGATAAGCGAAGACATCAGCAGGAGACCTACCCAGAACAAAGCCAATCCAGCCAGAAAAAATTTACGTTTGGCAAGTCGTATAACAGTAAAGGGAAGCCCTTGCCGCTTCAGAACATGCATTTTACAGCCTGTCCTTCTCAAAAGCGGGCGTAGGAGGAAGACGTGCGGCAGCAGAAGGTTCATTTCTGCATGTCTAGTACCCATCGGCCGCACGTTCCAAACAGGTATATGTTGATCGTTGAGTAAATTAATGAAAGCTTCCACACTTTCGCCCTTGACAGCAAGGGTAACCGTGCCATGCAGCTTTGCTAAAGCAGGATGTTTCACAAGCCTTCCTCCGTTCCTTCCATTTGGATATCCGTTATATGTCCCTCCACACTTACCTGCTCTGGCAGAATAGACGTAATGACTAGATCATGGCCGGACACCCTCAGCCTGCCTTGCGCAAGTGCAAGTACGAGCTGATCCGGCGTGAAATCCACCACGCCCCGGTGATTCTCCACATAAAGCTGGCGGCTGCCGATGAGGGTTAACCGCGGCAAGTCAAATAGAATGTCCTGCGGAAGCTCCAGCGTCTCGCTGGCCCACTTTCGCAGTTTGCGGCTCATCCTGCTCATACGGCGAAATCTCCTTTCCCGTCATCAAAACATCTGTTATCCAACGGCTCATAGTTGTTTTGATGACAGCACGCTGCTATTTTTTCATCTTCTGTTATTGCCATTCGGACCCATAGATGTTTCATGGCAGCTACGCTGCTGGCTTTTCATCATATATTCTTATTATCAGTGAACACCATTACACCAGCGCCACAGATATCTGTTCTGTACATTTTATGATCCAGCCCCCGCATTTATGAGGCTAAACTTACAATTCGTAGCTGCTACTATATTGCAGAGGCAAAAGATGGGTTCTTTCAAAATTCATAACCAAAAAAGCCAACCTCGTTTTCATATCGAAAACAAGGTTGGCTTTTTTAATTTTCATTATATGACACGGTTATTTCTCGGTATCTCGATTCAAAAGAGAGTTTTTTCTAGAGTATAAGAAGTAAACAGCCATACCAATGACAAGCCAAATAATAAAGCGAATAAATGTCTGACCATTCAAATTAAGAATGAGCACCCCACATGAAACGATAGCCAGGATTGGAATATACGGAACTCCAGGACATCGGAAGGCCCTTGGCAAATCAGGTTGTGTTTTTCTCATAACGATGACGGCGATCGAAATCAGAATAAATGCTGACAGGGTTCCAATGTTCACCAAACTAGCTAACTCATCTAGCGGGATCAGCCCACCCATTAATGCAGATAAAGTACCGAAAAACAACGTGTTAATGTAGGGCGTTTTATATTTGGAATGAACCTTGGATAATACTTTGGGGACTAAGCCGTCACGTGACATAGCAAACATAATGCGAGTTTGACCATAGAGCATAACCAGCATGACCGTTGTCATTCCTAAGATAGCTCCTATATCTATAATACCTGCAACCCAGTTCTGACCCGCAACCTGCAATACCAATGACACAGGGTGAGAGATACCTTCAAATTGCATAAACGGTACTATACCAGTCATAATCGCGCTAACAACGACATACAAAAATGTACAAACAACAAGTGAGAAAATAATGCCTCGCGGTAAATCACGAGCGGGATTTTTGGTTTCTTCAGCCGCTGATGAAACAGCATCAAAACCAATAAAAGCAAAAAACACAAGAGCTGCGGCTCCAAACACCCCATTGAACCCAAACGGTATAAACGGTGTCCAGTTATCTGGCTTCACATATTTAAAAGCAACGATGATAAACAATAAAATAACAACAATTTTTACGATTACCATGATGTTGTTTATCCGTTTTGATTCTTTTATCCCAAAATAAAGCAAGAACGTGATACCCATCAAAATTAAAAAAGCTGGGAGATTAAAATAAGTCGTTTGGTCTTTTAAAGCCCCAGGTGCAGCAGTGAATTCAAGCGGAATGTGAAGGCCAATTCCATTCAAAAATGATACAAAGTAACCCGACCAACCTGCGGAAACGGCGCTGGCTGCCAGCATGTATTCCAAAATCAAATCCCATCCAATAATAAAGGCCAATAGTTCCCCCATCGTTGCATATGTAAAAGTGTAAACAGAACCGGATACTGGAACGGTGGATGCAAACTCCGCATAAGCCAATGCTGCGAATAAACAGGCGAGTCCTGCAATCACAAAAGAAAGAACCAAGCCTGGACCAGCTGTAACTGCTCCCGTACCTGTCAACACAAAAATCCCCGTTCCAATAATGGCTCCAATTCCAAGCATCGTTAAATCAAACGCACCCAGTTCCCTTTTGAGTGCTTTTTCCCCCCGCGTAGCAGCAATCAACTGATCAATGCTCTTCTTTCTGAACAAGCTATTCCCCATCCATTCCATCCTCCTAAAAATTAATTTTTCATTTTTATAACCTCGTTTTATCACCTCAATTTAAATCAAATTTTAGCTAAATATGGAGTTAATTTCATAAGTATCTATCATTGAGAACATTATATATAAAAAAGAAAAAATGAAAACTGCTTTCGGAAATCCTCATTCATATTGTTACATTTGATCATTTTTCACGAATATATTTTCATAAATGAGGCCCTAAATTAGACAAAATGCCGCCATTTTAGATGACAGCAAATGTTAGAAACCTAGGGCACACAAGAGATTATCACATTCGTTGTCAGGTAATTAGAGCATTTGTCGTTAATTCACTTTTTATTCTGAGCATGCTTATGTATTCCTAAAGCATCACAAAAAAAAAGACCCGCCACAGCCAAAGCCGTGACGGATCCACTATCATTTTAACGTCTTCCTCCACCCATGTAGCGCTTGGAACGCGGAGGACCTAATATTTCTGCCCAAATCACACCTCTGCGCAGATCAGCCGTATCCACCGTATTACGGTCTTGCGAAGCTATCTCTGGCGCATCTGTAATTTCCCCTGACTCCCTCGCGTTGGATATACGATCGAGACGGGCTAAAACCAATCTGCGTTCTTCTTCCATAGCACGGATCCGATCCTCTAGAGTCGAACCGTTATCTAATGAATCCCGGTCCATCCGTTCTTCCGTTTCCGACCGATCGCCCACTTCTTCTATACGACGAGCCTCCATAACCGCCCGTCGTTCATTAGGAAATTGACGTTGCAACTCACCAGCAACATCCTGCTGGCGCTGCAATTGCCCATGTTCCGTTGTGAAGGGTCTGGATGACGTCGAGGGCCCGCGAGAACCATGATCACCCCCAAAGGTAGGCATACCTTTTCGCGGCGGTGATTTCCGCCCTGTACCTTGGATGCTTTTCCCCAAGAAGGACACCAAAGCAAAGCCAATCACGATCAGGATATACAAATGTTCAAAGATCCAGCTGATAAAGTTCATTACTCACCACCTAGCTGCCGTAATTCATCGGCTATGTCCCGTTATTAATCCCGGTTCTTGTTGTCATTCCCCGAGTTCTCATTCGGTTTGCCTAAGGAGCTACGCATTTGCGTATCTGCCTCAACATTTTTCAAATTCATATAGTCCATGACGCCAAGCTTCCCGCCACGCAGCGCTTCAGCCATTGCCAGCGGCACTTCGGACTCGGATTCCACCACGCGTGCTCTCATTTCTACAACACGTGCCTTCATTTCCTGCTCCTGCGCTACAGCCATCGCACGCCGCTCTTCCGCTTTTGCCTGCGCAATACGTTTGTCGGCTTCCGCCTGCTCTGTTTGCAGAAAAGCACCGATATTTTTACCTACATCAACGTCCGCAATATCAATGGACAAGATTTCAAATGCTGTCCCGGCATCCAAACCTTTGGACAATACAGTTCTTGAAATTGAATCTGGATTCTCCAATACGTCCTTATGCGAGTTACTGGAACCTACGGTTGTAACAATACCTTCACCGACCCGTGCAATAATCGTTTCTTCTCCGGCACCCCCAACAAGTCGATCAATGTTGGCACGCACCGTAACACGAGCTTTAACCTTTACTTCGATACCATCCTTGGCGACCGCAGCCACAATAGGTGTCTCAATAACACGCGGATTAACGCTCATTTGGACCGCTTGCAGAACATCCCGTCCCGCAAGGTCAATCGCTGCCGCACGTTCAAACTCAAGCGGAATGTTAGCTCGCTGCGCAGCAATCAACGCATTGATCACTCGGTCTACATTCCCTCCTGCGAGAAAATGGCTTTCCAGCTGGTTGATGTTCAAGCCCAGACCCGCCTTGGTTGCCTTAATGAGCGGATTGACAATTCGGCTTGGCGTGACGCGCCGTAACCGCATAGCTACCAGCGTAATGATACCAATGCGCACACCCGAAGCCAATGCTGAAATCCACAGCATCACCGGGAAGAAACTGAAAAATACGCTCAATACAATAATCACTACAACGGCTATCAGCAAAACGCTGACAATACCTGATTCGAACACTCGCATCATCCTCCATTAATCTAATTCTTTGTTGTTTACTAGTTTAGACGCTAGTGTCTGCCTTGACCACAATTCGCCCACCTTCTACTTTGGATACTATAATCGGCATATCTGTAGCAATAAACTCGCCGTTCGTTACAACATCGACTCGCTCATCAGCGATCAGCACCGTTCCGGCTGGACGAAGTGGTGTCAGACTGACACCCCGTTGACCTAATAGCATTTCCCGGTTCACAACTGAAGAAAAACCTTGGTCAGCCGTTAAACTTTCTTTAAGTATAAAACGGTTCCATATCCCTCGGTCCTTGAATACAACCGCGATGATCGCCACCACGGCAACCGCAGCTGCAAAGGCAATGCCCAAAGATATAAACGCGTGCTGCATGTTGTATGCTGCGCGAACAACTCCGGCGACAAGGCTGACGGAACCCAAAATGCCCAAAATACCAAAGCTTGGGATGAACATTTCAAGGATAAGCAGAGCCAGACCGATAATAAACAACAACCATGTCTCCGAACCTGCAAAACCAGCGATATAATTGCCGAAAAAATACAACCCAAATCCGAGTATGCCCAAAATTCCCGGTACACCAAAACCAGGTACGAGCAGCTCAATAACGACACCCGCGATACCGATAAATAAAAGCAACGTCTGCACAATTGGGTTGGTCAATATCTCGGCTGCTTTTTCAGCCCATGTTCGCTCCACATGAATTACATCATCCGTGCTGTAACCCATCCACTGGATAACTTCTTGTTCGGAAGACGCGATGTGATCCGCATAACCCAACTTCAGCGCTTCCTCACTGGTTAAAGAAATGATCTGACCATTTTCCTTATTAAAGTTCATCTCTGGAATAGATATGGTCGTTTTAGAGTCGACCATACCTCTGGCAATATCCGGATTACGTCCGCCAGCTTCTGCGGCAGATGCCATGCTACTCTTCCACCAGGCTATCGTTTTTGGATCTGTGATAGCCTGCCCCCTGCCGTCTACTAACGCTGCTGCTCCGATAATACTCCCCGGTTTCATAACAATTTTGTTTGCGCTCAACGCAATATAGCTACCCGCTGAGGCCGCTTCGCCCCTTATATAGGCTACGGTCGGAATTGGACTGTCTTTAATCAGTTTGCCCAGCTTCTCCGCTGTATCTACCCGTCCACCGGGAGTGTTAATATCCAGTAAAATCAGACCTGCTTTGAAATCTGCTGCTTCTGCAAATCCACGTTCCATAAATTTGCCCAGACCTTGCTCAATCTCCTGATCAACTGGTATAACAAACACAGCTCCACCTTTAGTTTGGGCCGCCGCTGATTCGGAATGAACTAAGGGTAACAGCAAAACGGATACCATAATCCACAACGTTAAAAAGATCAATTTGCGACTGGAGTGGTGATGTTCTCTATGCATTTCTCTCCCCCCTTTCGATCTTTCTATGTTACAGCATACCAAACTTTGTTAGACAAACTATACAGTTTTCAGGATTTAATGTGAAATTATTGGGTATATTGCTAATCCTGACGGCTGTCAGATACTTTACGCACCCAACGGACATCACGTTTCACACAATTAACGATAACGCTTACATATAAGAATCTTCTCATCATTACATTCTATGGTAGGCATCGCTTATATAGAAATAACACCCTCTGTAAACAGAGGGTGTTGTGTTTTCCTGTTTGTCGCAGGTTTATTGCAGAAATTGCTGAACCGCTTGGTTCACGAGCTTACCGTCAGCGCGGCCTTTTACCTTAGGCATCAAGGCCGTCATTACTTTCCCCATCTCGGCTTTCGAAGAAGCACCGGTTTCCTGGATGGTCTGCTGTACAATAACTTTAATTTCTTCCTCAGAAAGTTGTTCGGGAAGGTACTGAGCGATGATCTCTATTTCTGCTTTAGTGCTTGTCGCAAGTTCATCACGACCGGCTTTTTCAAATTCATGGAGGGCATCTTTTCGCTGTTTGATCTCACGACTCAGAATATCAAGCACTTCGTTGTCGTCCAAATCCCGTTTCAAATCTATTTCAAGATTTTTAATCGTAGAACGAACCATTCGAATGGTGGAGAGTTTGAACTTGTCCTTACTCTTCATTGCTTGCTTCATATCTTCGTTCAATCGTTCGCTCAAATTCATGATTGCTTAGATCCTCCTAGAACTTTCTCTTACGAGCAGCCTCGGACTTTTTCTTGCGCTTTACGCTTGGCTTTTCATAATGCTTGCGTTTCTTCACCTCAGCCAATACGCCATCCTTAGCAATGGAACGTTTAAAGCGACGAAGTGCAGCATCAATTGTCTCGTTTTTGCGAACTTTAGTTTCAGACACCAGTTTTCCCTCCCTCCGACCAGACCGTCCAAGAGCAATAACACGGTTCATCAAATTTTATTATAGGTGAAACGGAAACCAGGTGTCAACCTATAAGAAAAAATGAATACATAAAGGGCCATTTTTCTCCATTCACTTCCGTACTACTGAAAAGACAAGCTCTGTCATTTTTTAAGAATGTGAGTCCGAAATACCTGTCAAGGCACCCAATTTGGCGCCGCCCAGTAAGTGATAATGCAGATGCCCCACCGCTTGTCCACTATCCGGGCCACAGTTGTTAATCAACCGATAGCCAGACTCAGCGATTCCTAACTTTTTCGCAACCTCAACCGCAACACGATGAATCTCCGCGATAAGAGGAAGATCCTCCTCCGTCACAGCGTTCATCGAAGGAATATATTTTTTGGGAATAATGAGCACGTGTACTGGCGCCGCAGGCTGGATGTCATGAAATGCGAGCACATTGTCGGTTTCCAACACCTTTTTGCTGGGGATGGTTCCATCCACAATTTTCAAAAACAGATCGTCCATTCAAAACCCTCCTTTGGCAGTGAGCCGATCATAAGTAAATAGGCATAAACAGCCCTTGCTCTCGGCATTCAAAGTTATGTATTTCCCACACTGAATAGAAACATATACAGCCATGTTTGGTTATACTTATGTTTCTATATGTATCATAACGGAAAAAGGGTCTTAATACCAGTTTCCCTTACTAACTTCCTCTATAATAGCTTTCACCCCTGCATCAATTTGATCCAACTGCGCGCGCGAAATACTTATGCGCAAAAACTTCTCTTGTTCCCTATAGCCTGATAAATAAAAGCCTTTGCCAGCTACAACCTGGATGTTCCTCGCGGAAAGACACTGTACCAAGCGTTCCAAATTCACCGTCCGAGGCAGTTTAAACTGCATATAAACTCCTGAGGTTACAGCTGAAGTCTGAACGTATCCGGCCTGATTGTATCGTTCCACAGCCTTGTTAAGAGCACGAACGCGCTCCGAATACAGTTTGCATATCGTGTGCTTGTGGCGTTCATACATTCCATTTTTAATATAAATATCAAGCGCCGCCTGAGACAAAATAGATGTGTCGACATATCTTTTATAGGTATTAAACGTCTTCAATAGGGCTTCTGGCAATACCGCAACTCCTAATCGCAAGCCGGGGAAAATGATTTTCGAGAAGCTTTTCAAATAAATAACATGGTCCGTCTGGTCGTATGCATAAATGGGATCAAACAGATGATCGGCCCCCAAATCTGCCATATAGTCATCTTCTACGATGTACACATCATATTTGGCGGCTAAGGCAGCTATCGCTTTTCGCTCCTCTGTGTTGTAAGAGACTCCTAATGGATTATGATATCTTGACATGGTATAAAAAAACTTGATGCTCTCGTTCTTAAATTGATTCTCCAATTCGTGAAAATCCATACCTTCCGCTGTCCGGACGATGGTACTGACGGGTATGTTCTCTTCCTCCAGAAAACGCAAATATATATCGTAACTTGGCTGCTCGACCAAAACCTTTTCTTTGCCATTGGGAAACGGCATTTTAGCGAGTATCTCTAATGCCTGCTGAACACCCGAAGTAACGATAATCCGATCCATTTTTGCAAACACCTGAGTATCAGCCAAATGGGAAACCAACGTATGACGCAGTGTTTCCAGTCCTTGCGAATCGCCATAAGTGAACAGATGATATTTGTAGGTGTCAATAGCCTGATTCAAACAATGTTGGAAATCCAGATAAGGGAATACATTTAAATCCGGGGAGGCCGAAGCAAAATCAACGAAGTCTTGCATATGGCTATGGTGTAAATCGCCCGAATTTTCCACTACATAGTATCCACTTTGCGGTATGGAATAGATGGCGTGTTTCTTTTCAAGTTCAGCGTATGCCCGCAAAATCGTGCTTTTGCTGCACCTGTATAATTCAGAAGCCTCACGGACCGACGGCAGCTTGTAACCTGATTTATATTGTCCCTCGCGAATTTTAAGTTCTATATCCAATAAAATTGAAACGTATTTTTTCACAATATCCTCCCACCTGCTCTTTACATACTCATTACATGCTCATTTCATTACATGCTTATTCCGTCTTATGTTTCTTTACACGCTAGATGTTACCATGGTTTATGGATAAACAGGATACCTCATTTCATTGAACTGTACTGATACAGTTTTTATTATTGGATCATATTTGGGATGGTTTACGTGAAAAAGAGGCTGTTTCTTCATAATGGAAGAAACAGCCTTGCATGGTGATGATGTATGGATGCGCCTTAAAGTCACTTGTACTGTACAAGAACTGTAGGCGGGAGAGAGCAGAGAATTCACTATATCTGGCGACTAAGGAATTAGGATTAGTAATAAGGCAGCAAGCTAATCGCTGTCAACGCTGCAAGTGGCAGAATCAAACGATTAAAGCGACGGCGTCCGTATGGGAACCCATATGCATAAGCGGGTACTGGATACGGGTACGGGTACGGATACGGAGGATAAGAAGCATAGCCACCATAAGCACGGGAGCCGCAGCCACAATTGTTAGGCGGATATGGGAGATTAACATTGACATTCTCCATCTCGTCTCCACCCATAGGAACGGCTAAGTATATCTTTTCATCATCCACATGCTCTACAATGCCATCATACATTGTCCCGTCCTTCACCCATACGCATACATAACGATGCATATGTTTTTGACATAGTGTTTTAACATCCGTCTGTTCCGGTGCTGTAACTTTTTCGGTTGTCATGCTTTTTTCCATGGTTGTTTCCTCCTAGGCTCTTGCATGTATACCGTATGTTATTCAAAAACGGGCTATTTGCTACATCAAATTGGGCGAATTCCGGCTTGCAAAAAAAAGAAGCACCCCGGGAGCTCTTGGCAGAGCCCCTCTGAACGGACGTATGACGGGAAGATTTCTTCCGCAGCATACGTCCGCCGGGGTGCTGTATGATTAACTTGTCGGCTTGGCTGTATTATAACAATAGTTTGAAACTGTATCTGTGACCTGTATCACATTACTTCAAAAAGTTTCCATAACCACACGTGAGCCGCCTCCAGCCTGCTCTGCTGGAAGAACAACTAGCTTGCGCGGAAGACGGGCCCGTAGTTCAGGCACATGACTAATCACACCAACAGACAATTGATCGTGGTGCAGCTTTTCCAGTGAAGTGATCACTGTGTCAAGCAGCTCAGGGTCCAACGTTCCAAAGCCTTCATCCAGAAAGAAAAATTGCAGAGGGTATTGGCCCCGCAATTGAATTTGAGCCGACAGCGCAAGCGCAAGCGACAAGGAGGTCAGGAATGTTTCGCCACCGGACAAGGTCGATACTGGACGTTTGACCCCACCGTTGGCATCGTCACTAATGACAAAACCACCGCTGGAATCTACCTCTAGCGCGTAACGTTGCTTGGTCAGAAAACGCAGGCGGCGTGAAGCCGACTGGCTGACCTGCATGAGCTGCTCCTCGGCAATATATTCAACAAAGGCATTGCCACGAAAAACAGACTGGAGCTTGGACATTTTTTCCGCTTCGCTACGCAAATGTATACGATTGGATTCCAGCTTCATCCAGCGGACGTGTCGATGCTGCAAGTCCTC
This sequence comes from Paenibacillus sp. CH40, assembly GCF_024213605.1. Classification (NCBI taxonomy): domain Bacteria; kingdom Bacillati; phylum Bacillota; class Bacilli; order Caryophanales; family Paenibacillaceae; genus Paenibacillus; species Paenibacillus sp. CH40. The sequence continues at coordinate 477,984 of NZ_JANAVQ010000001.1, read as the reverse complement.
TAAATCACGCTCAGCCTTGGCGCGATTCTGGAGCGCCTCTTCATCGCGTGCACGGCAATCACGTAGCTGTGCAGTGGCCGTTTCCCACTGTTCCTCTGTTACCGTTGCTCCATTCAGCTGCTCTTCGACATGCTTTAAGCGGGAAGACAGCTCTTTTTCCCGTTCTCGATGCACACTCACTTCACGTTCATAACGTGCGACTTCTTCCGGTCCCAGGCAGCATTCCATGACCTCTGCTTCCGTAGCGAAGGAGGATGCTTCCAGACGGCTGCCCCAACGGGACTCTGCCATCTGACGTCTTTCTTCTGCCGAGTCGGAGGCCTGCCGGGCAATCAGTGAAGCATGAACGGCTTGCTGCTTACGTTCTTCCGCTTCGGTACGGCGGCGTGCCGCGGCTTCGGCTCCGTTTTTCAGTCCCAACAGTCGCGAGGTCGCTTCTTCCAGCAATGAAGCCGCTTGGCCATCTCCAACCCATTTTCGGAGCTGTGCTAGCTTTTCACGAAGCGAATCATCTTTACTTTGGAGCCCTGTACGGCGGGCAATAATGATTTTGTCCTCCTCGATGATACTCTGCTGTATCTGTTGAACACGCGCCGCCTTTCCTTCGAGGAAGGTCACACTCGTCTCCAGCCGGGACCGCAGTTCTTCCGCACGCCCGTCGCGCTCCTGCATAGCACGGTAACGCTCCGCAGCTTCGCTCGGAGCGACATCCGTTAGCTGCGCCGCCCATTCGGCGCGTAGCCCCTCGCTGCGCGTGGTGCATGCCTCGCGCTTGCTGCGTGCCTGCGTCAGCGCTGCAGCTGCTGCCTCCTGCTCGGCAGCAGCACGGATGCGCCGCTGCTGTCCGGCGGCGTCTGCCTCGCGTAGCGCCTGTGCCTCGGCAGGCAGTGCATGCGCACGTGCGGCTAGCTCTGCCGCAGCACGCTCCAGCGCCGTGCAGCGCTCCACCCAAGCGGCAATACCGCGCGGCTCTACTGGCGTTGCCGCAGGCGTGAAAGGCTCGCCCGTGGCGGCAGCGCCGCTGTCTGCGGTGGCGGGCTGCGCCAGCAAGCTGCGCTGCTCGTGCAACTGCTGGCGCAGTGTGAGGCGCAGCTCCTGCAAACCAAGCCGCAGGCGGTGCAGCTCATCTGGCGCAGCGGCATCCGCGCTATGCGCCGCAACGACGGCAGGCGCGGGGTGATGCAGCGAGCCGCACACTGCGCACGGCTCGCCTTCGCGCAACTCAGCAGCGAGATGCTGTGCGAGACGCCCCAGCTCCTCGGCACGGAGCTCGTGGCGCAGTTGTTCTTCCTCGGAGGCCAGTGACGACATATCGGCGGTGATCTCTGCCTCCAACGTCAGCAATGCCTCAATGCCATCAGCTGCCTGTGCAGCAAAGGCAGAACGCCATGCCTCTGTCTCCTGTGTCTCCTGGTCCGTCAGCTTTAAACGTTCGTCAGCTTGCGCAAGACGTTTCTCCTGAGCGGTGTACTCCAGTTCAGCTTCACGCAATTGCTCATTCGCGATTTCCAGCTGTTGCAACCGTTGCACAGCCTCTTGCAGCATACGCCGCTCATCTGCCCGCACTTCATTTTGCTTTAGCTCTTGTTGAAGCTCTTGCTGTCGCTTCAAACCTCGCGTCTGTAGCTCTTGTTCCTTTGCGAGTCCTTCTGCATGTTCAGCAAGGGTTTGTTCGCTTTGCACAAGCTCGGCCGCCAGACGTTCCCGTTCAATACGCAATGCTTCCGTATCACGCTCCAGTTGAAGTGCCTGCTCTAGTTGGTCGATCCGCAGCAATAGCTTCGGTTCTTCGGCACTGAGTGCTTGCCGGGCCTGCTCATCTGCTTGCGCAGACACAAGCGCAGCCTCCTGCGCGGTAGTGGCCAAGACTTCCATTTCTTCGGCAGTCTTTTGCCGTTTTTCCGCTTCAGCAATGGCTTCCTTCCATTCCGTCAGCGCAGGCAGCAATGCCTCGGCTGCAGATGCTTGGCGAAGCTTGCGCTCCAGCAAAGCAATGCCCGGCTCCTGTGCTGCCAACTGCTCCAGCTCGTTCGATCTTTGGCTGAGCTCGACGACCAGCTCACGGGTTTTGTTTAGCGCCTCCCATTCACGTGAGACACGCTCTAGCTCACGACGCGAAGCTTCTGCATTGGCAATCGCCTCTTTGAGACGCAGCTCTACATGTTCAAGCGCTTCAGCACTGGCATCCCCCAGCCCTTGCTGCTCTGCCTCTAACGCTTTCAGTGCGGTATCGTTATCTTTCACACGACGGCTTAGCTTCTGTGCAAGTTGGTCTCCATACTTCTCCAGATGGAACAAACGCTGTAGCATCTGTCTGCGTTCACTGCCCTTTAAGGACAAGAATTCCGCAAACTTTCCCTGCGGCAATACGACAGCTCGTGTAAAATCGTCCATTTTCAGGCCGATATACTCCTCCACACAGCGCGTCACATCCTGCACCTTATCGGCAAGCACTTCCTCGCCATCCTCTGTTAACGCAATAAAACGGCTAAGCGTATTATTAACCGATACGCCTCCAGCACGTTTGAAACGTCGTTCTACACGGTAACGACGAGGACCTTGAGCTGACATTAATTCAAACGTAAATGCAACAGACAATGTATCCTCAGCATGATTCATAATGCCTTGTGTACCATTCACTGCCCGCTCCACTTTACCGTACATAGCCAACGTAATGGCATCCAGCAGCGTTGATTTTCCACTACCCGTTGGGCCAAATATTCCGAACAGCCCAGTTTCGGTCAAATCGTCAAAGCGAATTTCCTGCGACTCCCGGTAGCTTTGCAACCCCGCCAGTTTTAGAAGGATTGGTTTCATTCGTCATCCTCCTCAGCGTGGTCTCTTGCATCATCCTGTTCCACCAGTTCCAGAAACAACTGTACTAATCCGTCATCTGGCTGTGCTCCACCTGTCTGCCGCTGATAGAATGCCCGGAACAACTCATGCACTGGCAGTTCTGATCGTTGGTGCTCCAACTGTGCGGCAGCCATTTCTGGATACATGGGGCGAATATGAATGATGCCTTCACGGCTTTTGCGCAGCCGCTGAATATCTCCCATCGACATCGCTTCATCCAGCGTAATTTCCAGATCAATAAAGGCATCGGCATCCAATCCTTCGTCCAGCCAGCGATATACTTCCTCCAGACCTCCCCGTGCGCGCCACCTCACTAATGGGCGTCCACTGGTGATATACAGTTCCTCGACCAGAGCAGGCTTGCCAGCAACCACGTCAATTAACGTAACCGATTTGGCTTGTCCGGCTTCGGAAAAGCTATAAGCCAGCGGCGAGCCACTGTAACGCATCAGCCCGTCTCCCTTCACATATTGGGGACGATGCAAATGTCCTAGAGCCGTATACTGTGCCCCAATGCTCAAAGCAGACGGATCTACGGTATACGCCCCCCCGACCTGAATCGGGCGTTCCGAATCGGACTCCAGCCCGCCGAGCACATAAATATGGCTCATCGACAAATTAACGGTGTCAGGCCCAAATGCTGTGCCCAGCTGTGACATCAGCAAGCCCACACGGCGACTGTATGCCTCGCGCAAGACTGTTTCATCTCCGTCTTCAGACAATAGCTCGTTCAGACGAGACTCGGACGGATATGGCAAGGCTGCAATGCATGCCATTTCACCCGTTCGCGGTGTACGAACGCGTACCGCTTCTCCATGGGGCAGTCCCAGCAACGTAATTCCACGCCCGCTCACCAGCGGTGTGACCGAGGATACCCTTTCCGGCTGATCATGATTGCCCGCAATAACGACTAGTGGTCTTCCTCCAGCCGTAAGACGGGCAGACGTTTCATAAAACAATTGCTCGGCTGCGGCCGAAGGATTGACTGAGTCGTATACGTCTCCAGCCATCATAATCAAATCGGCCTGCTGATCGTCAGCCATTTTCGCCAACTCTTCCAAAAACGCCTCCTGCTCCTTCAAACGGCTGCGTCCTTCCAACGTGCGGCCCAAATGCCAATCACCTGTATGCAAAATCCGCATGCTATTCCTCCTCTCCCTATCTATATAACTACAGCTGTACACTCTCTCCAGCTTCTAAAAAATACAGCCACTTCTCAGCGACCTTTTTGCTTGTAATCTCTTCGATCACACGGGCATACAGCTCCAATTGAAAACGATATTGGTCTGTTAAATGGGACAATGTACGATATTCAGATATCCGATCTGTTTTATAATCCACCAGCACGAGTCCTTCGGGAGTTTCAAATAGACAGTCAATAATCCCGTTCATCAGCACTTTATCCCCATCCTGTCCACCTTCCGAACTTGTTTCTTGTCCTGGTGACATCGATGGTAAGCTGTGGTTCCAGTAATCGATTGCCCGCATGGTATAAGTAAACGGAAGCTCTCTTTGAACATGGGATGCCCCCAGCATTCTGCTACCCAGCTCACTAGTGAAAAAGCGTAATATTTTATCCGTATCTAGCGCCTTTGCATGAACATCCAGTAACATACGCTGATTGAGCAAACGAGCCTTGGTTTCCTCAATAACTTCGGCGCTCATCCCCCCATCTAATGGCAAATGCAGCATCAACGTATGATAGACTGTTCCTCGTTCCGTTGGAGTCAGTCGCTGATTCCCCATAAACTTAGGTCTGCGCAAGTGTAATTGACTTCCCCCAGTGTGAGAATCCTCCGGTGACTCTGCTAGTAGGGAGGTAGATAGATTCAGCCAATCGTCCGAACCCATCTCCTGCATTTCCAGCCATCTTTTCATCTCAGTGACCGATGTATTGGCTGCCGTCTTGCCAGCCCGTTCATACGGATAGATCCAGGAAAGAGCAGCTTCAATATCCGTTTCACTCTCTTCGTTCAAGTCGATTAGCTCCGCATTTCTCAGTGCTTCTGTCTTCTTTTGGCGCTCTTCGCCCGACACCTCTTCCTCATGATCTGAGTTCACACGAGAGCCGGAAAGTGTTTCCGAGGCTACGATTTTAAATAACCAGTCTGTTCCCCGCATATGTTCCAGCCTGTGATAGTACCCATCCTGATCACCTGCCGCTTCCCTCAACAAAGTAGCAGAAGGATGCCGAATCAAAGCAGGACCTACCCAGTCCAGATAGCTGCGGCCTGCCGCCAGCATATAGTCTGGTAAGACCGTTTCCGTATGTTCTTTGGCACGTGCCCAACCCGCTGCGCGCGAAGCGAGGTCCTTCACAGTTCCGGTCATAATTAGCTTTTCACGCGGACGCGTAAGCGCCACATATAACACCCGCATTTCCTCAGCCAATAGCTCCAGCTGTGAGCGTCGGCGGATCGCTAAATTAGGCAGTGTAGGGTAGCTGACACGATTTTGTTCCTCCACATATTTAGGACCAAACCCCAACTCCTTGTGCATAAGAAACGGCGCATTGAGATCCTGTTGATTGAACATTTTTGCTGTCCCGGCAATAAACACGATAGGGAATTCAAGTCCTTTACTTTTATGAATGGTCATAATACGGACAGCCTGATCGGGTTCAGTCCCCCCGCTAATGGATCCTAAATCACCGCCTCGCTCCCGTAGACGGGAAATAAAGGTCAGAAATCGGAACAATCCTCGGTTGGACGTAGAAGTCTCATACTGTCTCGCTCGGTCATATAGCGCCCGCAAATTGCTTTGACGCTGTGAGCCGCCAGGCAGTCCACCGACCCAATCCAGATATCCTGTTTCCTCCAGCACATTCCAAATCAATGCACTTAAGCTTCCTTGTCGGGCTTCCTGCCGCCAGGCTTTCAAATTACGCAAAAATGAACGTAGTCGGGCAGATAACGTATTCCCGTCATTTCTATTACCAAAGTCAGATGAAGATAAAGAGTCCTTAGGGAAAAGATCCAACTCCATGATGTCAGCTGAGATCCCTTTTTCACTTTCTTCCAGTGGGTCAGCTTCTGCCGCCGCCAGCAATGCGTCATAAAATAATCCATCCGGCTTCTCCAACCGAATTTGTGCAAGTTCATCTTCGGTCAAGCCAACAATCGGCGAACGAAGCACGGATGCAAGCGGGATGTCCTGCTGCGGATTATCAATAATGTGCAACAGAGACAACATCACCTCAACTTCTGTTGCTTTAAAAAAGCCTGTCGTCTGCTCCCCTGAAGCCGGAATGCCCTCAAGCCGCAGTTCCTCTACAATTAGGGGGGCCCACACGCTTGCGGAACGAAGCAAAATGACGATATCGCCGTAGACTGCCGGGCGCATCGCTTTTAATCCTCTGTCGTAAATCAACAGTGGTTGTCCAGTGTCTCCGGTCAGTTCTTTAATCCGTTGCGCGATCGCACGAGCCTCTAACTGTGCCGTTTCTAGCTCCGCAAGCTCAGCCAGCTCACTTTCCTGTAGAGCAGATTCGTCCCCCGTTTCGGACAGCTCCGAAGCCTCGGAAAGACCCTGTCCACCCTTATCAACTAAGAGCAGCTCAGGTGCGTATATAGATGCGGTGTCTTGATCCGACGGGTCGGGATAGGATGCGCCGTGTACCAGCCAGGCTCGTTCATCGTACTCAATTTCCGCCACATCCACACTCATAATCTGGCGGAACACCAAATTGACCGCATCGACAACTTCCTGCCGACTGCGGAAATTACGCGCCAGATCAACTAAAAAGCCATCTTCCTGCTCCTGCATGCCGTACCGTTGATACTTATTCAAAAACAGACCCGGCTCCGCCAGCCGAAACCGATAAATACTCTGTTTCACGTCGCCCACCATAAAACGGTTACCCGGTTCCTCCCGTGATACCAGCCTAACGATATCTTCCTGTACGGTATTCGTATCCTGATACTCATCCAACAGCACCTCGTCAAATTGCGCTTTGTATTCGAGTGCAGCGTCGGAAGGTAGTAGCTTGTACGGAGTAGAATCGGGATGTCGTAATATTTTCAGACAATAATGTTCCAAATCCCCGAAATCCACCAACCCTTTTGACTGCTTGTGCTGTTGAAATCGTTCCCCGAATACAATCACGGTTTCTACCAATTCGTCCATCAGCGGAGCCGCGGCGTGTAGCTCCTCCCAATAGGCTTCTGCTCTCCTGCCAAACAGGGAAGCCTTCATATCTGTAATCATTTTTTTGGCTGCTTCGCGTAGCGTCTTAACCCGTTCCTGCAATGCAGGCTCAGTCTGATCTTTTTTGACCGGCTTGAGCTTACCGAAGGCAGCTGCCTGAAAATGATCATATAGAGATGCCCACGGCTGTGTCTCCAGCTCTTGCAGCAATCCCTTCACCATCGCCGCATCCTCTTGCAGCGTCACGGCATAAGGTGCAGGACCGCCGGGCTGCATAGCTGTTTCATGCGCCTGTTCCAGCAAGCTCGCTGCTCCGCGCAAAGAAAGTACGGCATCCGCCAAAATGCTGCGAACCCAGGGAGTCTCTCCCAAAGCGGCTACATCCTGTACACGAAATGCTGCCGCTGTCTCCCGCAGCCAATGTTCTGGCCAAGGATGACTTTGAGAAAAATCATACAACCGCTGAACAAGCACGTACATTGCATCATCGGTGCGTTCTCCACTAAACCAGTCGACCAGTCTGCGGAATGTACTACCTTCATCATGAGCCTCATATTTCTCCTCAAACAGTTCTTCTAGAAGCTCCTGACGCAACAATTCTGTCTCATGCTCATTCATAATCCGAAAACCAGGATCAAGAGGAATGGCCTGATAATGCCTGCGGATGACCTCCATACAAAATGAGTGAAGCGTCGTAATCGAGGCCCGATTCAGCAACGACAGCTGGCGGCGTACATGCTCACTTTCCGGTTCCTGTTCCAACACACGTTCCAACGCTTCGCGTATCCGTTGACGCATTTCGGCGGCTGCAGCCTTCGTAAAGGTTGCTACCAGCAACCGATCCACACTGAAGCCAAGCTGGGGATCGACAATTTTACGAATAATACGCTCTACGAGCACCGCTGTTTTACCAGACCCTGCCGCTGCCGCGACCAGCATGTTGTTACCCGATTCCGAAATGGCACGCCACTGGTCATCGCTCCACATACTGCCTTCCGGCTTCGGCATGTCTTTAGTGTTTGACGTGCCTATCATTGGTCCATTCCTCCTTTCCCTTCCTGTGTATGACCCAACAGATTCCAGATTTGATCCTTACCGGGTTTACCCCATTGATTGTAGCCACTGCCCTCCAGACTGTCGTCAAATTGACAAACAGGCTTAAAAGAACAGAAGGTACAAGCCGTCTCTTGCTGGATTCGATAAGGTTCAATGGCCACATCGCCCTCTGTCATCCGTGTACCAATCGTCCGAATATTATTACGCACCGAAGCTAGCAGACTGTCCCACTGTTCCGGCGAAGCAACCGAAGCACTGCTATAAAAACTGCCGTCTGCTTTCACCGCAACAGGTAAAATAGAGGAATATCCTTTGTCCAATGCTGTATCCATTTGTCCAACTACATCCCGATCTGCAAGCAATAATCCTTTCATCTTAAAACGTTTCAAAAGCTCCTGACGGGCCTGTTCTGCGCTAAGACCGTTAGGCGACTGCAACATCGGATTGTGGACGTGAAAATACAGGGTACCCGCTGGATAAGCTGTCTCGCCCAACCATTCCTCCGCCGCATTCAGTAGCACATCCAGGTAGGTGAGCATTTGCAAGGACAGGCCATAGTACACTTCATGCAGCTTGAGATCCTTTTGGCTAGATTTGTAATCGATGACACGCAAAAGTAACCCCTTTTCTCCCTCTGCCACATCTACACGGTCAATCCGTCCAACAATTTCCATCACAACGCCGTTATCTAACCGGAAGCTTAACGGAGGAAGCTGCTGACCCGGTCCAAAGTCCAACTCCAGCCCAATCGGCTCAAAACTACCTCTTCGCGCATGTTCACCTAAAATCAACGAAGCACGGCTCACGATGTCTTTCAATTTGCGCAAAATGTAGCCATACCGCTTGGAGCTCATTAAAATCTCGCCTTGCAGACGAGGAGCCAAACGCTCCACTGTACTTTCCGCCTCTTGTCGGCATTCCTCGGTGCTGAGACTGCCCCAGCTGACATTGCGTTTACGCAGATTGATCGCCATCTCTCCAAGCGCTGCATGGAATAATTGTCCGATATCCGGGGCCTTCAGGCGATACATTTGACGTTCCTTCAAACGAAGACCGTGAGAGGCAAAGTGCGAAAATGGACATGCAACAAAACGTTCCATACGAGATACGCTGGTACGCAGCTTGCTACCGTACAGACGGCGGCTTGTTTCCTTCTGCATTTCGGCATGGTTCTCATAAAAAAGTGAGGTCAACAGCTGACGCAGCTTGTCCTTCTCACGCCCTTGCTGGCTTGCATACCAGTTATATACCTCCCACCAAGGAGATAAAATGTCACCGCCACGTCGCCAATGCCGTAATTGCGCAGTGAGCTGCGGCAAAGCCTCGGACGGATGAGAAGCATACTCCCATTGCGTCGTCCAAGCATCCCCAGGCAAAGGGTATCCAGCCAACGGACGTTCGTCCAGACTAGGAAACAGGTGCCGCACATGTCGTACTAACTCAGACGGCAACAATGACTTGCCTTCTTCATCAGTCACTGCATAGCTCATCCACAGGCTTTTACCGGCTGAGGTAAGGGCCGTATAAGCGAGAAAACGTTCGTCCAACAGACGTCTTGTCATATCCGGCGCCAGCTCTACGCCTCGTTCATTTAATGCCGTACGCTCCTGCTCATTCAGCACACCGTCCTCATGGAACACAGCCGGCATCACACCTTCGTTCATACCTAGCACAAAGGCATGTTGAATACCGGATACACGCGTACGGTCCGTGTTTCCGACCAGAACCTGATCCAGAGCCGGCGGAACAAGTCCCATACGGAACTCGGCCAATCCCGTTTCCAGCACACCCGCAAACAAAGAGGTATCCAGCCTCTCATCACCCATCATTTCGACGATTTGATCCAGTAGTTCAAGCACTGCATCCCATACCTGACGATGCTCCTTCGCCTGCTCAGGTTTTCCTGCTTCCTCTGCCTGATGAATGAAGGCGTCCAGCTTGTGGCCGATTTCTGCATCCTCCAGTAACAGATATACCGCTTCACACTTCTCAAGTGCAGTTCGTGCCTTGCCCACACGTTTCTCAAACGCACGTAAAGGCGTCACGATCACATCCCGGCATAGCTCCATCAAATCTAACGTTTCATCCCGCCTACGGTTCCGTTCTTGCTCCTCCAGCTCCAGTGACAAGCTGGGCACAGCCTGCCACGGCCGACCATCTGTCCAACGGCTGCCTTGTATTCCGCAGGCCAGAACATAGTTTTCCAAACGGTCCATCTCCTCGCGGCTCACCCGACCGTCCAGCGGCAGTAGAAGGTCTGTTTTGACCGCACGGAATACATCCTCATACCGCCAACGCCGCTGCACGATATCCAGCGAAGCCCGAATCAATTCCACCAAAGGATGATGTAATACACTTCTTCGCTGATCCAGAAATACTGGAACCTCATACTGTTTGAATATCGGTTCCACCCATGGCTCATAATCTTCAATATGACGTACAAACAGAGCCATCTTTCGGTAACGCGCGCCTTCATCTCGGGCCAGACGGCGCATTTCGCGTACAGCCCCTTCCAGCTCTGCACGGCGATTAGCCGCAGTGTACAGTTTTATGCCCTCCGGCTGTTCTTCTGTCCACTGCTCTCGTAGCTGCTGCAGCCGCATCCGTTGTTCCTGATTCCGTAACCCTGTACGATGTTCAAAGTTAGCCTCCAAATATGCCAACGCTGGACGCTCCTTAAATCTCGGCAGCGGATCAGGGCGCAGTAATTGTGTCTGCGTCTCTATCATCAGCTCGTCCGCCATTCCTTTGAGCTTTACATACGTAGCCGCCGAAGGATGAAACAAATCCAACTCATGCGGAAGCTGTCCGCCCTCGTAGCTGCGGTTGCAAGTCAGCGCCACCGTCAACGAAGAGGCATGCAGCATAAGTTGCTCCACCACCTTGTATTCATGTGGTGTAAATCTACGGTAGCCATCCATCCAAATGTCTGCTCCACGCACAAGGGAAGACTCCGCAATCTGTTCTGCCAGCATGCGCAGCGTATCTTCACCGTCTATATATTTAAGCGTCAGCTCTCGTTCAAAATCCTCATAGATTAGACTGATATCTTTGAGCTTGCCGCGCAAAATCGGAGTTGACTCTCCAACAGCGTTCATTCGCTCCAGTTGCTCAGGTACAGACCGAGTATCACTTCCATACTGCTTTAGCTCCGTAAACAATGTATTCAACCGATCCACAAAGCCGAGCTGGTCTCCCGAATCCTTAAACAAGCTCAGTTCATCCTTGCGACGACGAATAATTTTATATAAAAGCATCTTCTTGCCTTCTTCCGTTACAGGCACCAGTGCTGAACCCCCGGTTTCCTGCATAACTAAATAGGCAAGACGATGAAATCCCATCACTTGGGCGCGCACCGACCCCTGAATACCGTTTCCGGCTTCTGTAAGTAACGCATGCTCGGAAGCAAATGACGATTGCTCCGGTACAAGTAACAGCATAGGCTTACCTAGCGGCTCCTTGCGTAACATAGACGTCATTTCATTGCGGATTAACGTACTTTTACCACTACCAGAGCGGCCAATCAACAAGCGGACCGACATGATGCGGCCTCCTTTCCAACGAACAACATTCTATTAAACAGTATAGCATATCAGGCAAGGGAGAAAAGAACGTACGTTTGCCATGTTGTAGCAATTCATCCTCCCCCTAAAAAACAAATCAGTCCCGCAGGTTGGCTTGGTGCATGCCTTCTCTACAGGACTGATTTATACCTAAAATGAGTCTATTTTACCTATTTAATCACCAAAAAGGCGATTGACTTTGACTTTGTATGAAACCTAAAGCTGTGTCCGGCTGCGCACCTCAAAGATGGCGAATTTCAAGTAATGGCCTTCCTCCACACCCAAAATTTGAGGATGGTCCTTACCAGCCGCTCTCCAGTCTACCAGACGAAGGATTTTGCCGGCATCTGCCGCCGCTTCCTTAATAGTGTCCAAAAACAGCTCTGGCCGCATATGGAACGAACAGCTCGCTGTCACCAGATAGCCGCCCTCATTGACAAGTTTCATCCCATGCAGGTTGATATCTTTATACCCACGTGTAGCTCCTTTGACAGCGTTCTTTGTTTTGGCAAAGGCTGGCGGATCGAGAATGACCACATCAAAGGTGCGTCCGCCACCTGCTGTCAGCGGCTTGGATGTATCTCCTTTGCCCCCGGCTCGTGCATTGCGTTCCTCTACACCTTTCACTTGATTGCGCAAATATTGAAAAGCATCGTCGACGACAAACTCGACGCGTTCCTCAAAACCGTTCAGCTTGACATTATCCCGCGCACTTTCAATCGCATGCTCAGAAATATCAAGACAAGTTACTTTTTTAGCACCATGTTTACATGCATTGAGCGTAAAGCTTCCCGTATGCGAAAAACATTCCAATACGGTTGCGCCATCCCAGAATGGGAATTCAACAACCTTACCACTTTTATTCACTGGCTTCAACACCGTTGTGCCCGCATCTCCTGAGTCTGCAGCTACTTCTTGTAGCGTAATTCCACTACGTGCTCCCCAACCTGTCATCAATGGTGCTATGGCCGCACGATTTTCACGCTGGTCAAAGAAATAACCCGTCTTCTGGCCCTCTACGATATCAACCTTGATGTGCAGGCCATTTTCCGTCACCACCACATGACGCGGGCAATCACCGTACAAAGGACCCTTCGTTTGTTCCAATCCTTCCAGCTCACGGATGGATACATCACTGCGCTCATATATACCAACAGGACCCACTACTTCAACGAGCGCATCCCTGATTTCTTCCCTTCGCCGATCCATGCCAAGCGTTAACAACTGCACGACCAACACATCACCAAATCGATCTACAATCAGTCCAGGCAAAAAATCAGCCTCGCCGTACACCAACCGATAAGCGTCTCCCCCGGTCACAAAACGTTGGCGGTGCTCCAGACATTTGCGAAAGCGTTGGGCAAAAAAGTTTTGATCCATTGCTTCCAGCGGCTCATAGGACATCACACGTACTGTAATTTGTGAAGCCGGATTATAGTAACCTGTCGCCAAATAACGCCCCTGATGATTAACGATGCTGACCAAATCGCCTGCCTCTGGGTCACCCTCAATCTTGGCTATTTCGTTTTTAAACACCCAAGGGTGTGCGTGCTCCAGCCTTTTTTTACGGCTGCGTTCTAATATTACTGAAGGCAAAATCCTTCACTCCCATTCTTGAATTACTCAAAGTGTTAAAACGTTGTTCGATAGGGGCGCGGCTCCGCGGATCATTTGATCTTACGATCGCTGTTGCAACGGGATTCTTGGAATTAGGTAACACATTTAAAGGTAAGAATCCCGTTGCAAAGGCGAACGCTGGCGCTTCTCCAGATTCAAATGAACCGCTCCGCTACTGCCCGCCTGTATATCGACGTCACGCTTTTAAAGCTTGTGAAGATACTACAAAAATTATCGTTCTATAAAAAAACAGCTCGGCCATGCTTGTCATGGCTGTCCCCGACAGATCATAGGCTGTTACATAAGTATTTTCACCTAGAAAAGGGGGCTATGCCCGTGTTTATACATGTTATACTCCCGCTGTGCGGTGGGCTGTTTATTTTTTTGGGCGGGATGAAGCTGATGGAAGCAGCCCTCCGGCATTTGGCCGGCCCCTTCCTCACCCGCTGGTTGAACCGCGCCACCGTTTCCCCTTGGCGGGGCATGCTGTTCAGCTCAGGCATTACCGCCCTGCTGCAAAGCAGCACCGCCGTAACGGTGCTGACGATCGGACTGGTCAACGCCGGGCTGTTGACCTACGGCCGCACGCTCGGCATCATTCTCGGCACCAATATCGGCACCTGCCTGACCACCGAGCTGATGGGGCTCCAGCTCGGCAAGCTGGCTGTTCCGCTGCTCTGCGGCTCACTGCTCTGCTGGAGTACTGCCGTCCTGTGGAGTGAAGCTGTCCCCAGCCGCCAGTATGTGTCTGCCGGAGCTTCATCCGGCTCCCATGGGCTCAGCCGTCCGCAGGCTGTACAATATATCAGCCTCGTCTTTGCTGGATTTTCGCTGATTCTGGCGGGTATTCGCGTGATGCAGTCGGTCGGACCCTGGATTGAGCAGGCCGGACTATTCCGTTGGTTTCTTGATCACGCTGCAGCCAACATGTGGTGGGCCTTCGCTGCGGGAGCCTGCCTGACCGCGCTGGTTCACAGTAGCGCAGCCGTCATTGGCATGGCGATTAGCCTTGCCGCTGCGGGAGCCTTGCCAGCCGATGTGGGGATCGCCATCGTCATCGGCTCCAATGTAGGCACCTGCGTAACCGCCCTGATTGCCGCTGTTGGCGGCAGCGTGTCCGGCAAATTTGTAGCCTGGTCCCACGTGCTGCTGAACGTCGGCGGAGCCTTGCTCTTTATGCCGTTGATCCCTGGTCTGGAGATAGCCGCTGCCTGGATATCTACCGAGCCCGGAGCCAAGGTAGCCCATGCCCAAACTCTGTTTAACGTTATTAGCTCTCTGCTGGTCTTGCCTCTCTGCTATCTACCTGTATGGACGCGTTTAGAGGATCGTATATCTCCCCACAGAATCAAACATTAATTCCTAGCATGGACAGCGCCTTGCTTAAAATGACATCATTATTGTCATATCCACCCTGGCGCTGGAGACGCCATGCTTCCTCAGGCGTATGCCACGCAACTCCTTTAATTTCTTCGATCTGTGCCTGTAAATCCCCATCCAGTGCCTCTACGAGATAATAATGTACTTCTTTATCTACTTCCCCAAATTCTGGATGCTGATACGTATAAGCAATCATATCTACATGCTGGATAATCCGCCCGTTCAACCCTGTTTCCTCGCGAATTTCACGTAAAGCCGTCTGTTCGATTGTTTCTCCCAACTCCATTTTCCCTTTAGCCAAGGATACCTTGCCATATCGGTCAGTAATGAGCTGAATTTCAAGCTGCTCCCCCTGTTTGCGAAACACAACGCCGCCTGCGGAAATTTCCTTTTTTGCTGCCATCCTGTAATCTCCCTTCCTTGCGCAACAAGGATTCCGTCCTCTCTGTAAGGAAAGGCGAAATCCTTGTCTGCCATCTCTATTGCCTGTTCAGGCTTTTTTTGTTCTTACAGAGCTGTTTGCAACCCATTCTCTAGTACGCGGACCAATTGGCCTTCACTTTCATTAATGCCTGCCTTCGTCAGCTTCACGCGGCATACCTTGCCAACCAGATCCTCAGTACCTTCAAACGCCAGTTGAATATAATTGTCACTATATCCATGGAGTATGCCGCTATCTTCGGTCCCTTTCGGCGCAACTTCCGGAATGACCTCCAGCACCTGACCTACAAACTTCTCAGCATACGCCAGTTGCATTTGCTCTGACAGTTGTATCAGCTCATGCACTCGTGCATTTTTCACGTCTTCGTCCACCTGATCCTCCATACGCGCCGCAGGAGTTCCACTGCGCTTGGAGTACGGGAACACGTGCATTTCCGAAAAACCGATTTTTTTCATCAGCTCATAGCCATTGCGGAACATTTCATCCGTCTCCCCAGGGAAGCCGACAATCACGTCCGTTGTAATCGCTACATCTGGCATTGCTTTGCGAATCATAAGCATTTTGTTATAAAACTCTTCTGTCGTGTACTTGCGACGCATCCGTTTCAATACAGTGTCATCCCCCGCCTGAAGCGGTATGTGAAAATGACGAACCAGCTTGGTGGAACGATTCAGCACATCAAGCATTTTTTCATCAATCTGGCTGGCTTCAATCGAACTGATACGGATACGCTCCAGCCCTTCCACCTTCTCCAGATCCCACAACAGATCAGATAGGTCATAATTATCCATGTCATCACCATAACCGCCAGTGTGGATACCTGTGAGTACAATTTCCTTGTAGCCTGCGTGTACCAGTTGACGTGCCTGTGCAATAATGCTCGCAGCGTCACGACTGCGGGATAGACCCCGCGACCACGGAATGATGCAGAAGGTACAGAAGTTATTGCACCCATCCTGAATTTTCAAAAAGGCCCGAGTATGATTAGCAAAATCAGGCACATCCATTTCCTCAAATACACGCGTTTTCATAATATTGCGTACGGCGTTCACCGGTTGACGCGTCCCTTGAATTTCCTGCACGAACGGAATGATTTTGTCCCGGTCCTGAGTCCCGATAACGAGATCAACGCCAGGAATATCCATAATTTCGGCAGGAGAAGTTTGGGCGTAACAGCCCGTCACTGCCACAATGGCATCTGGATTCCGGCGAATCGCGCGGCGAATGATCTGACGACTCTTTTTATCACCGGTATTCGTAACGGTACATGTATTAATAAGATAGACATCAGCAGTCTGCTCATCAAAGTCCACCTGTTCATAACCTTCATTTTTAAACAGCTGCCAGATCGCTTCTGTATCATAAAAGTTTACCTTACAGCCCAATGTGTAAAATGCCACTGACGGCATATTAAACCCCTCCCATTTCTCCTGTCTCATATAAAATGCATGCCAATGCAGCCATTCCTGCGGTCTCCGCACGCAAAATACGTCTTCCCAGTCCTGTAGACTGGGCTCCAGCCTGCTCGGCTTCCAGACTTTCCGCTTCAGTAAAGCCGCCTTCCGGGCCTACCACTAGCAGAACACGCGGCATGTCCGTCGACGCCCATTGTCCTGCCAAAGGCTGGATTACATCCCGTAGCTGTTTACCCTGCTCTTTTTCATAACAATAACATATCAAATCATACCCAGCAAAAGAAGCCAGAAGTTCTTTCCACGTCATGGGCGCGCTAATTTCTGGAATCCGGTTACGGTGGCTTTGTTCAGCCGCTTCCTTCACAATCTTGCGCCAACGCTCCAGTCGCTTGCCTTCTTTTTTGGCATCATACTGCACGACCGTACGCTCGGACAAAAACGGTACAAACCCGGTTGCTCCGATTTCTGTACATTTTTGCATCACCGTCTCCATCTTGTCTCCTTTAGGAAGACTCTGAGCGATGGTGACCTGCACATGTGGTTCAGAGGTCATCTTCAGCGGCTCAATAATCGTCGCCGTAACATGATCCTGCTCAATCGTATCCAAAGCAACCAGCGCTTCTTTAGATACCCCGTCACTAACTATAATTTTGTCACCACTACGGCCCCGCATGACTTTAGCGATATGCCGCGCGTCCTCACCCGCGACAATCACGTGATCTTCTAGAAATTGCTCTGCCGGAATAAAATAACGCTGCATTCTCTCTCACACCTATTCCTGGATTTTGCAAAATCCTCATTCTAAAAATAACTGTTATCCACTAGCGTTCCGTACAAAATCCGAATAAATCACCAAGCAACATCATATCATCTTTTGCGCCTGTATGACCAGTCTGTTCCCTCTTCTATTCAGGTTATACCTACCTATTCTCGTAAAAAAGGAGCCCTTAGGCTCCAAACAATCCAGTGATATAAAAAGAGAACTGCAAAAACTGTATATAAATCATCTGGGACAGCGTGTAAAGAGGTTCAATTGTTACAGCTCGAACCTGCGGAATGACCAGGATAAGCAGAAAAATAAAGATCGACCACTGTTCAAATTGCTGAAGTTTACGGCGTGCAGGAGTGGGGGCCACATCTTCCACAATCCGGTATCCATCCAGTGGAGGCAGTGGGATCAAATTAAAGATAAACAAAAATAGATTTAAATTGATCAGAGCATTGATAAACAAATAGATTGCTTGAGCTACCCGTTGGTTCTCCATCCCCGGCAATACTTGAAAATGAAGGAGCACGGCATAGATCAAAGTAGTAACAAATGCAAGCAGCAGATTGCTCAGCGGACCCGCAGCCGATACGATAATGCCCATGAGGCGCGGACGGCTAAAATTGTCACGATTAACCGGAACTGGCTTGGCCCAGCCAAAGCCTCCGATCAACAGCAGCAGCGTACCCAGCAGGTCAATATGCACTGCCGGATTTAAAGTCACGCGCCCAAGTAGCTTGGCCGTAGGGTCACCAAATTTATTGGCATAATACGCATGTGCAAACTCATGAACCGTGAACGATATGATCACAGCCAGTAAATAAAAGGGAAGAACATTTAAATTTACACGAAAAATATTTTGTAGAAAATCCATACTTACCTCTTTCTCGCCACAAACGCCAGCCAATCTTCATCCCGGCTTATTTCGGCAATCTCAAAGCCAGCTGCTTTCAAAGCAGTTTCGACAACCTCTTCTTTGTTCTTCCAAATCCCTGAAGCAATATAAATACCACCTGGTTCCAGGGCTTTATATACATCATCAATGAACAGCAGAATAATCTCTGCCAATATATTAGCTACCACCAGCTTGACCGGTAACTGGATACCCAGCGTTGGATCGCTTGCATTAAGCACAGATAGCAAATCACTTTCTTTAATGGTGATGCGTTCCTCCAGTCCGTTCAAACGCGTATTTTCCCGCGCACTGGATACTGCCACCGG
The DNA here is from genome assembly GCF_024213605.1 of Paenibacillus sp. CH40. Classification (NCBI taxonomy): domain Bacteria; kingdom Bacillati; phylum Bacillota; class Bacilli; order Caryophanales; family Paenibacillaceae; genus Paenibacillus; species Paenibacillus sp. CH40. The sequence continues at coordinate 459,522 of NZ_JANAVQ010000001.1, read as the reverse complement.
GTCCAAATCCAAGGCAAGTACATGCTTCGCTCCCAGCTTTACAGCTCCAATGGCCAAAATACCGGAACCCGTGCCGACATCAATAACTTCTTCTCCACCCTTAATCACAGACTCCAGCGTTCTCAGACAAAGGGATGTCGTAGGATGCGTTCCGGTCCCAAAGGCCATACCAGGGTCCAGCTCAATGATTTTTTCCTCTTCACTCGCAGGCTCATATTCCTCCCAAGTGGGTTTAATCGTCAGACGGTCCGATACACGCAAAGGCTTGAAATATTGCTTCCAAGCATTTGCCCAGTCATCCTCATCAACTGTTTTCAGCTCATACTGAACCTCACCAGGATCAATATCGAAAGTTCTCAATTCTTCGACGCGCGGCTCAATCTGCGAACGAATACTATCCATGTCCACTTCTTCGGCAAAATAGCCTTTGATGATCGCTTGTCCTTCAGGTATGTCGTTCAAAGGCCGATCATACCACTGTCCATAGGACGTATCCCGTGGCTTGTTGAGCGAACCAGATTCTTCAATGGAAACCCCTCCTGCACCTGCTTCGTGCAGAAAATTCGAAATCATTTCGATGGCTTCTTCGGTTGTATGTATTGTAATTTCATTCCACAACATGGTTTTCATTTCCTCCTCATTTCACATGCATACATTACATTGTACTATATACATGCACAGGAGTTCAAAAAAGCTAATATTATCGGTGCTCAAAATATTTTTTGTAGAGCTTGTATTTGTTGTCCTCTCTTTTAGTCCAAGCACCCTTAACTCTAGTACATACAATACAATATACTAGAAAAGGAGTGATTTAGTATGGCAAAGACGGTGTTAGATTATAATGCCAGTGTTATTACACCTATCACTAATGGTATAAATCTTCCTGTTCCGATTTCTCCAGCCGGACTTGGAATTGCTACGACGTCTGTATTTATTGATCCTGCTATTCCTGGAGCTGTCAACAACCGAGTAGAGTTAAAAGCCTCGATTGGACTACGTTTTGTCGGTGCCGGTAACATTAGAGTACTTGTACGGATTTGGAGAGCTGGCAAAGAAATTTATTACGGACTGGAATCCAATGTCTTCGATAACAATATTATTCTTAATGTCGAAACGGTAGACGTTGCACCTCTGGGCGTGCAAAACTACCAACTGATTATTGAAAATCAGACGCCTGCGACGACTGCATTTGTCTCCGGTCCTCTTGTTTTTAGTGCAACAGCATATAGCGGATAATGAATAGGAAGAGGAAAGAACACAAATAAGACGGGCTATCCCAAAATCATCATTGTTGATGGGGATAACCCGTTTTATTAAATTCTACTCATTGTCGTTTATGATACGCTGCTGACGACGGTCAGCTACTTCGCTACGCCGGATCGCTTCTAGATCCTCAGCATCTGCCTGATCTGCCGAGAACTCAACATCTTCATTTTTAGCAGATTGCATGCGTTTGATTTTCTCCGTTTTGGTCAGCACTTTATCAAACCGTTTGTTTTTGGACATCGGTCACTGCTCCTTCCAAACTTTTCACAGCATTCCACCCGCTTGTTCCACGATGGACATCGCCTGGTGATGAATGGATTCATCCACCACAGCGGTCAACAAAATATCGCGGCCTGTCGGTCCGCCTTGTCCTCCATCACTCATGCCACTGGCGGACGGATCAGCTGCAGCCAGTATTGCTGGAGTTGCATCTGTAAAGTCCACGCCCTGTGTCAGTGAGGACAAGCTGCTAATCTGTCCTGAAAATACAGGTAATCCGGCGTTGCCAGTAGACTGCCGCGGATACCGGCTAAATCGGTCTATCGACACATCGGCTACCCGGAGAGCTTCCAGTTTTCTAGCGGCTCCCTGTGCTTCCTCAGGACTTTTGAAATACGCCAAAATATTTTTTTCACCCATCTCAAAATCTCCCTGTGTAGTATTGAGCGCAACTGCTCTTCAAGAGCATAGAGCGTTACGCTTTGTTATATCCTGCTCATTGGCACGATTTTATATTCCCTACGAAGCTAGACGGATCAGGCGGTATCGAGAACATCAAGCCAAGACTGTGAACCATAGTTTGTGAAGAATATAACTTTTACGGGTGTAAAGTAGCAGTCGGAGCTTCACCTGACTTGGCTACTCCTGTCTCCCATGCAGCACGAATAACAGCATCCCGTACCTTTTGAACCACCTTCGGATTAAAAACATTCGGTATGATATAAGTTTCACTTAGCTCTTCAGGACAGATCGCATCAGCGATGGCAAGTCCGGCAGCTAGTTTCATTTCCTCATTAATTGTCGTAGCATGGCAATCTAGAGCACCCCGAAAAATTCCCGGGAAGCACAGCACATTGTTAATCTGATTTGGAAAATCGGAGCGACCGGTAGCAAGTACACGTACATGAGGTGCGGCTACAGCTGGATCAATTTCCGGCTTCGGATTCGCCATGGCGAACACAATAGGATCAGTTGCCATGCTCTGTATATCCTCTACAGTCAGTATATTCGGGCCTGAAACACCGATGAATACATCAGCTCCCACAATCACATCGGATAAACTTCCACTTAAATTGTGCGGATTAGTCATGTTCGCATACTCTGTCCAATGCGGGTTACTGTACTCCACGTCACGATGAATAGCTCCCTGTCGATCAACGCCAATCAGATTGCGCACACCTGCCTTAAGCAGCATACGGGAGCAGGCCATACCCGCCGCACCAATCCCTGCAAATACAACTTTGACATCCTCCATTTTTTTGCCACATACCTTTAATGCATTGACCAGACCCGCTAATACAACAACTGCCGTACCATGCTGATCATCATGAAATACTGGAATGTCTAGTTCCTGCTTCAACCGTCTCTCGATTTCAAAACAGCGTGGCGAAGATATATCTTCCAAATTAATGCCGCCAAAGGCAGGAGCAATCATTTTGACAATTTGAACAATTTCATCAGCGTCCTTCGTGTTGAGACAGATTGGGAAGGCGTCGACACCTGCAAATTGTTTGAACAACACTGCTTTACCCTCCATTACAGGCATAGCGGCCTCCGGTCCGATATCTCCTAATCCAAGTACTGCTGTTCCGTCTGAAACGACTGCTACTGTATTCTTTTTGATCGTTAATTGATACGCTTTGGCTGGGTCATTGGCGATTTCCATACAAATTTCAGCTACACCCGGCGTATACACTTTGGACAGCCCCTCCATCGTTTCAATTCGCTTCTTTGGTAAGGTCTCCATTTTGCCACCTGCATGTAATTCTCTAATTTCGTCTATTAAACTGCTCATATTTTTCTCCGTCCTTTCATGTCTCTATTTGGATATGAAACTCAATCCTGTGTATAAAACTCATCAGCTCCAAAATTGGAGTAACAAAGTTGCTAAAATGACCGTGCCTGCCCCGCCAATACGTGTTGCAATTTGTGCAAAAGGCATCAGTTCCATCCGATTGGACGCAGACAGAATGGCTACATCTCCCGTGCCCCCTAACCCACCGCGACAGCTAGTCACCAAAGCAGCTTCTACGGGATACATGTGAATCCATTTTCCTGTGAAGTATCCTGTAACAATCAATGCAACTACAACAGATGCGCAGGTAATGGCATAAGGAACCGTTAAAATCCCAACTACACTATCCAGAGGTACATACAAAATACCCAATCCCACCATCAAGGGCCACGTCAGACTTGCCGTTATACATTTGTACAAGTGAAAAGCTCCCTGCTCCAATGTGTTCGGCATGATCTGAATACACTTAATTAATGCCGCCGCCAGAATCATGAGGATCGGACCTGGAATATGGAGATACGGCTCCAGCAGCTTTCCCACAATAAAGAAAGTACAGGCCAACAGCAGACCTCCTCCCATCAATGGAAAAGAAATCGATTGTTCCAGACTTGCCGGGGCTAACTTGTCTGCATCTTTATCCAGTTTTAGTAACCTCCCGTTACCTGAAGTTTTTGGATTTTTCTCTGCTAATCTCTTCAGAACACCCGCACCTATGATTGCAACAATGTTCCCGATAATTGCAGCCGGGATAAACTGGGATACGAATATTGCCGAATCCTTGCCCAGCACCAATCCATACGAAATGGACAACGGTAAAATGCCTTCCCCAATCCCACCGGAGATAATTGGAATGATGATGAAAAAAAATGTATGGTAGGCGCTATAGCCAAAAGCCATACCCACCACCATTCCCACGCCAACAGCTGCAATAGATCCTATAATAATGGGGGCAAAAATTTTGACAATTCCGTTCATCAGCATTTTGCGATCCATGCCAAGAATACTTCCCGTTACTAGACATGCGATGTAGAAGTAAAGAAAATTCGAGGTTTTCATAAGCGTGTGTACCGCACCCATCGCAGATGGACTAAACATATTCCAAAATACCATTAACGATGGAACCATAAGTGATAAAATGGCCGGCCCGCCAATATGCTTAAGCAACGGAAGTTTGGCCCCTAGATCACTGAGCAGTATACCTAAAATCATGATGACGGCAAACCCGCCCAACAGATCGTTTGGAAGTCTTTCAGTAACTGCAGCTGCATAAACAATCAGCGCGATCACGGCATAGAGTGGAAGAGGAATAACCCCCAACTTTACCCTACCCAGCATTCTGATGCCATCTACAAAATTTTTACTCCATCTTTGCCCCTTTTGAATGACAGGCTGATTCGTAGCATTTTCCATAAATCTCCCTCCATAAAGTGAAGAATGATGATCATGTTTCCATTCTACACCTTGGAAAACGCTTTATTTGGTTTTATAACTAATCATTCACTTTTGTAATTAAAGTAATCAGAAAGAAGATTTAAATAAAACTATTCATGATGCCTTCTGCCTGTGGCAATATTCGGTATTGGTAAACAGGGCGTCCTATGGTACCGTATATGGTTTCCATGGAAAGAGCCTCAATCTCTGTCATAAAAGCCAGGTACTTGCGCATAGACACCCTGGATATCCCTGCGCTCTCCGCAATATCCTCGGTGGAAAATAGCACCTTATTATGCCGCTGGATACAATTCCATATCATAGCCAGCGTGGATTTAGTTATGCCTTTGGGCAACCGTGCCAAGTCTTTAGTCAAGCTTTTATGATAAATCAGTCGGTCCAGTTCCTCCTGGGAAAGTAGACTGTGCTCACGCACGATGCTAATGTGCTCTCGGTACCCCGTGAGGGCCTCCAAAAAACGGTTAAAGTGGAACGGCTTAATCAAGTAATCCACCGCGCCGAAGTTCATCGCTTTTTTGACACTGTTCATGTCACTTGCAGCCGAGATGACAATGACATCTATATTTACACCTGTCTCCCGTATGAATGACAGTAAATCGAGGCCATTGCTTTCCTGCATATACACATCTAGCAGTATCAGATCAATGGCCTGTTCAGCTATATATTTCTTCGCCTCTTCCACAGAAGAAGCCCAGCCCCCACATCGAAAACCTTCCACCTGCTCCATATATTTGCGGTTAAATTCCGCAACCATCGGATCATCTTCTACAATCAGGACATTAATCATGTTCATCATTCCCCGCTATAATGTATGGAATCGTAATCTGAAAACAGCACCCTTGCTCGGCTGGGATCAACTTTATACTTCCCTGTAATCTTTTCACGCTTTGCGTCACCAGATAAAGGCCCATTCCTCGTGACTCTCCCTTGGTCGAAAAACCTTTTTCAAATATAGCCTTTACAAGCCCTTCCGGTATACCCGGACCATTGTCGCACATGATACAGGTCAGATAACCGTTCTTCTGGCTTTCCTCATAATAAAGTGAAAGGGTAATCCGCTTGAGCTCCAAAGATTCCATCGCCTCCACCGCATTATCAAACAGATTGCCAAGAATAGTAATCAGTTCATGCGTCGTTTGAGTTTGACTGGATTCGGGCAAGTAACTACCTGGAGTCAGTTCAAAATTCGCCCCTACTTCTCTGGCCCGGCTTAATTTCCCCAACACAAACCCTGCCATAACTGGGTCCCTGATCTGCCGGGTGATGGAGCCAATCTCCACTTGATGATGCTCGACGGCATCCATAATGTAATGCTCCAGTTTATCATACATTCGTAAGTGTACCATCCCCATAATGACATGCAGCTTGTTCATAAATTCATGAGCCTGCGCACGTAGTGCTTCTGTGTACAGGGACACTCCTGTCAAACGTTCCGCAAGCTGGTTCATCTCCGTTTTATCCCGAAAGGTTACAATTGCCCCCACAATTTCCCCCTTGACCCGTATCGGAACACTGGTGGTCAGCAAAGTTATTCCACCCAGCTCCATTTCCTCATCCATTTGTGGAGTACTCGCTTCCAAGACCTCTTGCAATCGAAAAGCGGATAGATAAACGGTAATCTCCTGTCCGGAGAATGAGAAATCTTCAATCCCCGCTTGTCTAAGCAGACGTATCGCTTCTGCATTCATCAGCATGACGCAACCGAATTCATCTACCGCAATAACTCCTTCCTTGATGGATTGCAACATAGCGCTGCGTTCCTCCAGCAAGCGTGCGATTTCCGGCGGTTCGAGACCGACTAGCATATTTTTGATTTTACGAGCCAGCACAACCGCACCTCCAGTGCCAATCAACATTCCAGTGCCAATGGCTATCGCAATAAGGCGGTTGTTGCCTTCCTGAGCCATCTGTACATCTTGCATGGATATACCAACAACAATCGCCCCTACCTGCTTCCCCGTTAAACTGAACACGGGGGAAAAGGCTCGCATGGACAAGCCCAATGTTCCCTTCGCAACGGACACGCTCTCATGGCCATGAAGTGCAGTAGACTCGTCTCCACCGACAAAGGCTTTGCCGATCATCCTAGCATCCGGGTGCGTTTTACGAATTCCCTTCATATCCATTGCCACGATAAACTGGATGTGATTTGCTGCTGAAACCCTCTTCACATACTCCTGCATGGAAGGAGACGAACCCGTCCCTTGCAATTGCTCGACAATAAGCGGCGTATGGGCGAGTGTACGCGCGATGGACATTGCCTTTTCTTCCAGTCCCTTCTCAGTTTCATGCTCCACTCTCTCAGCAAATAAGAGGGTTACAGGCAGAAGCACAAGTGCCATAACTAGACATACTAGCAGTGTAATTAAGCCTCTGAGCTTTAATAGCGGTTTACCCCGACGCAGCTTGAGCTGTACATTTCCGATGGAACTCACCCCTTTCTACTTGATATTAAGTCTTCAACAGTTCAACATGCCTATACAAAAATGGTTATGTATGTGTTTACGTGAATATAAAAAAAGGAACTATCCCGCAATTGCGGAATAGTTTCCTTTGATTCATGGTTGAAGCTCCGCGATTCCTAATTGGGCTTAGTCGCCTCGAAAGGCGCGCTTCACACGGTCAAAAAAAGACTGCTCATTCTCATGTGTCTGCTCTCCGCTAAGCGAAGAGAACTGACGCAGCAAATCCTTTTGTTCCTCACTCAGTTTACTAGGCGTTACCACAACTACCTTAATATGCTGGTCACCCTGACCTACGCCGCGCAGTTTTGGCACACCTTTTCCTTTAAGACGGAAGTAAGTACCTGTTTGTGTACCTGCTGGAACTTTCAGCTTCACTTTCTCGGTCAACGTTGGGATCTCGACTTCATCTCCCAATGCTGCCTGTGAGAACGTCAGCGGAATTTCACAGTAGATATCGTCTCCCTCACGCTCAAAGAAGTCGTGCGATTTCACACGGAACACGACGTACAAGTCACCTGCCGGTCCTCCGTTGACACCGCCTTCGCCTTCACCGTTAATACGCATTTGTGCGCCGTCATCCACACCCGCTGGAATACGGATATGAATTTTACGTTGCTTGCGTACCCGACCCGAACCGCTACAAGTCGTACATTTTTCTTTAATGATTTTACCGGAACCGCCGCAATTGGAGCAGGCACGTCGATTAACCATACGACCAAACGGTGTATTCTGCACCACTTCTTCCTGTCCGCTACCGTGGCAGACGGAGCAGGTTTGTGGTTGAGTACCCGCTTTGGCTCCCGTACCGTGACACGTATCACATGTTTCCGTACGTTCAATATGAATGTCGGTTTCTTTACCGAACACCGCTTCCTTGAATTCAATCGTCATCGTATATTGAAGATCGTTCCCACGCTGCGGTGCATTCGGATCGCGTCGACCGTTGCCGCCGCCACCAAAGAACATATCAAAAATATCGCCAAACCCGCCACCGAAGTCGGCACCACCACCAAAGCCGCCTCCCATGCCCTGGTTCGGGTCTACATGACCATACTGGTCGTATCTTGCCCGCTTCTGACCATCGCTGAGAACATCGTAAGCTTCTTTCACTTCTTTAAATTTAGTTTCCGCGTCCGCAGCCTTGTTCACGTCCGGATGATACTGACGCGCAAGCTTACGGTAAGCCTTTTTGACTTCTTCATCCGAAGCGCCCTTCGCGACGCCCAGCACCTCATAATAATCACGCTTATCAGCCAATGTTCCACCCCCATGCCTACAACGTGTCTGCACTACATATAAAAGGAAAGCCAAAGGCACGGGATGACCCGGCTTTGACCTTCCCATCATTTCAAGGCAGTACAACCCGTAATATGCTTATTTATCTTGGAAATAACTGTTACCCTTCGGCTAATTGTTATTTATCAAGGCAGCTACGCTGCAATTACTATTCAGTATATCATAACGCATCGGTGTACCGTAAAGCTACCACTACCCGATCCGTAACTTAGTCTTTCTTCTGGTCTTCGTCAACAACTTCATAGTCCGCGTCAACCACATTGTCGCGGCCTTTGCTGTCTGCTGCGCCATCTTGAGCTTGTTGAGCCTGTGCTTCTTGAGCAGCTTGCTCATACAGCTTCACAGACAATTGCTGAACGATTTCAGTCAGTTCTTCAGTAGCTTTTTTGATGTCTTCCAGGTTGTCGGTTTCCAGCGTTTTTTGCAGATTTTCTTTAGCTGCATTTGCTTTTTCGACTTCGCCTGCATCCGCTTTTTCGCCCAGATCTTTAATCGTTTTGTCTACAGAGTAGATCAGTTGATCCGCAGCGTTTTTCGCTTCTACCAAATCTTTGCGTTTTTTATCTTCTTCCGCATGCAACTCGGCATCCTTCATCATACGTTCTACTTCCTCATCGCTCAAGCCGCTGGAAGATGTGATCGTAATTTTTTGGCTTTTGCCTGTGCCTTTATCTGTAGCGGATACGTTCACGATACCGTTCGCATCCAGATCAAAGGTAACTTCGATTTGTGGTACACCACGTGGTGCTGGAGGGATATCTCCCAATTGGAAACGACCCAACGTTTTGTTGCCTGCTGCCATTTCACGTTCACCTTGCAACACGTGAATTTCTACGCTAGGCTGATTGTCGGCATACGTCGAGAACACCTGCGATTTGCTCGTAGGGATCGTCGTGTTACGATCAATCATTTTAGTAAATACGCCACCTGCGGTTTCAATACCGAGGGACAGTGGAGTTACGTCAAGGAGAACGACGTCTTTCACATCACCAGTCAGTACACCCGCTTGAACTGCCGCGCCCAAAGCTACCACTTCATCAGGGTTTACGCCTTTGTGAGGCTCTTTACCTGTCAGCTTTTTGATTGCTTCTTGTACAGCCGGAATACGTGTGGAACCACCGACCAGAACGATTTTGTCGATGTCGCTGGCACTCATGCCTGCATCTTTCATCGCTTGACGAGTAGGTCCCAAAGTACGTTCTACCAGACCTTCAGACAATTCTTCAAATTTCGCACGAGTCAGGTTCAACTCCAAATGCTGTGGAACGCCATCAGCTACTGTGATAAACGGCAAAGAAATCGTCGTTGTCAGTACGCCAGACAGTTCTTTTTTCGCTTTTTCCGCTGCATCTTTCAGACGTTGTACAGCAGCTTTATCTTTGCTCAGGTCAATGCCTTGATCTTTTTTGAACTCATTTACGAGGTAATCAATAATCACTTGGTCAAAGTCATCGCCACCCAGCTTGTTATCGCCGCTTGTTGCTTTAACTTCGAAGAAACCGTCGCCCAGTTCCAGAATGGATACGTCAAATGTACCACCACCCAGGTCATACACGAGGATCGTTTGGTCTTCGGATTTTTCCATACCGTATGCCAATGCAGCTGCTGTTGGCTCATTGACAATCCGCAGAACTTCCAGACCGGCAATTTTACCTGCATCTTTGGTTGCTTGACGTTGACCGTCATTGAAGTAAGCTGGAACAGTGATAACAGCTTGAGAAACCGTTTGTCCCAGGTAAGCTTCAGCATCGGATTTCAGCTTTTGCAAAATCATAGCGGAAATTTCCTGTGCGGAATATTCCTTGCCGTCAATGCTTTCTTTATGATTTGTACCCATGTGACGCTTGATGGACATGATTGTACGATCTGGGTTCGTAATTGCTTGGCGTTTTGCCGTTTCCCCTACAGTACGTTCTCCATCTTTTTTGAAACCAACAACGGAAGGGGTTGTGCGTGCGCCTTCCGGATTTGGAATAACGACCGCTTCGCCGCCCTCCATAACAGCCACACAAGAGTTGGTTGTACCTAAGTCAATACCGATTACTTTGCTCATCGGACAATTCCTCCTTCTGTATATACGAGGCCCTCAGGCCAGAATGGTTGAATCAAAATGATGTATTTCTAATGTATATTGAAAAAGCTACATGCTCACTTTTACCATCGCTGGACGAAGCACCTTGTCCTTCAGCATGTATCCTTTTTGTACCTCTTCAACGACGATGCCTTCCTCATGCTCTTCGCTCTCTACCTGCATAATAGCCTGATGGAAATCAGGATTAAACGGTTGTCCCACTGAATTCATGGCCGTTACTCCCTCTGCCTGAAGCACACTCTCAAACTGACGGAAAATCATTTCCACGCCTTTGCTGAATGACTCAGACTCCGCTCCTTGCGGTGCTGTTGCCAGCGCACGCTCGAAGTTATCCAAAACAGGCACCAACTCGGTAACCAGCTTCATAGATGCATATTTGGCAAGGTCTTCTTTTTCTTTCAGCGTACGACGGCGAAAATTATCAAAATCCGCCTGAGCGCGTAAAAACCGTTGCTGATGCTCTTCCGCCTGAGCGCGAAGCTTAGTGAGCTCTGTTTCGCTTTCTTGGTCTTCCAGTGCCGCCGCTTCATTAACCGGCTCTTCCTGCTGGCTCGTTTCGGCGGCTTCCTCTGTGCTTACATTTTGTTGTTTTTCTTCTTGGAACGCTTGTTCTTCCTTCAAAATGTTTCACCTCCTTCAAGTCATAACTACCTTCTACAAAAACACGCAACAATGCACCCGCGCAGGATACAAACCGTATCCCCGCGCGGAACATGTAGTACCGCAACCTATGCGGTCTTGTTCTATTTAAACCGCTGCGTTAGCATTGCGGTCAAATCCTTAGACAGGATACCCAAAATATTAATAACTCTCGCATATTCCATCCGTGTCGGACCCAGTATGCCTATAGTGCCCAACGCTTCTCCGTCTACTGCATACGTAGCAGTAATTAGGCTACAATTGGCAAACGCCTCATGATCATTTTCAGTGCCGATGCGGACTTGAATTTCAGGTGCTCCGGCAACAGGTGTCATTAGTTTAAGTAGCGTTGGTGTTTCCTCCAGCAGATCGAGAATATGTTTAACCTTTTCTACATCTTTAAATTCAGGTTGATTGAGCATGTTCGTCGCACCGCTCAAATACAAGCGCTGATCCGATTCATTATCCAGTGCTTTATCCAGCACCTTCATAGCGTCCTCAAAATGAGACACATGCTTCTCCATCTCCTGACCAAGTGCGGTGTATAGGCGTGATTTAAGCTGATAAATCGGCACACCGACCAGCTTGCTGTTCAGTAAATTCACAACCTTCTCCATCTCGGAAATTGAAATTCCCGGTGGAATATCTACCGTTTTATTCTCCACCTGACCGGTATTGGTCACGATTATCGCCACAGCCGTCGTTTCGTTGAGCGGCAGCAGCTGAAAATGACGCAATGAAGTATGAAAAACCTCCGGCCCAAGCAGGATGGAAGTATAATTGGTCATATGGGACAAAATGCCTGACGCATGCTGGATCACTTGCTCCATTACATTCAGCTTTTCGGCGTAAAAGGCTTTCAGTTCCCGCATTTCCATAGGCTTCAGTGTATTCAGTGGCACCAGATGGTCCACATAATAGCGGTAGCCTTTATGAGACGGGATGCGTCCCGCAGAAGTATGGGGTTGCTCCAGATAGCCCTGTTCCTCCAAATCCGACATTTCATTACGGATCGTGGCCGGGCTGAATCCGACATCCTGCCTTTTGGATATGCTGCGGGAACCCACTGGCTCAGCCGAACGAATGTAGTCATCAATAATCGCATTCAGAATGAGTCTCTGACGTTCGGTTAACAAGCGAATCCCCCCTTGTTGTTTATCCATAATAGCATGATTGTTAAATGGAATCATTAGCACTCGTTCGCGATGAGTGCTAACCGTTAATACAAAAATACCAAACCGACCTGATCATTGTCAAGTCAGTTCAGTATTTTCAATAAACAAGATTTATCACAACAGTTTAGTTTACTGGAATGAATCCACAACGTTTACACTTTTTCACGAAAAATCTCAATATCCAGCGCATAAAAACCGTATTTATGTATAGTGACACAGAAAATAGAAAAATTCGAGACTATGTCTCCATACCATTATAGCTTCTTTGTCCTTGAGGAGGAATTAAATTTGAAAACTAATCGCCGCAATCTTTTATACGCATCGATCGCACTTTTACCTACAATTTGTATGTTTCAGATTTTAATTGAGTTGTTTCCGTATACAGGACTAGGAAGAATAGTTGCTTTGCCATTGGTATTCATCCTGAATGCAGCCCTTATTATTTCAGTCATCCATTTAATTCGTAAATTAAGCCCCCTGTGTTGTACCTTAATCTTGGTTCCTACAATACTTTTAAGCATATGGAATACCATTTTGTTTTACCCTCAAGAATTCAGTCCAAGTATTCCCAAGCAAATAAAATACAGTATATCGGCAATACAACATTACGATGATTTAACACTAGCCGATTGGGGAGGATATACATATAGTCCAAGCAGAAGCGGAGAGTCTGAAAGATATGTTGTCGCCTTGTATAAATATAAACACCGAGTTCCATTAGACGGCACTGCATACTTTTATAATGATACTGATTATCATAAGGACCATCCCATAAGAAGCCTGAATGGAATACCTTCCGAACTGGATCCTCATCATCAATTCATTTGGTGGTTGCTCAAAACATATGAGAAATGAATCAGGATTAAACAATGTAGGCTGTATAATATACGCATGATTAAGTCCTGATGAAAAAAAGAACTGACCTCATTATTGACAGGTCAGTTCAGTACTTTCAACACTGCGATTTCATCACAATTGTTTTGTTTACTACAGTGAATGCAGTCGGTCCATACCTTTTCAGGGAAAATCTCTTTGCTTACTACATCAAAACCGTTTTTTATAAAAAAGGAGACCTCGTAGGTCAATGCCATAATTTTAGGAATACGTTGCCGCCGTGCTTCTATAATAAGGCCCTCCACGAGCTTGGAGCCAATACCCATACCTTTATGTCCCTCAGAGATGCCAAGGGAGCGAATCTCTACCAGATCAGCGCCCAATTTGCATAAAGAACCACAACCAACAACTTCGCCGTCCACCTCTGCAACAATAAACAGCTCCAGTTGGCGCGTAAGCACTTCCCTCGAACGTGGCAGCATAATCCCCCGCTCTGCATAGCCGCTAATCATTTGATATAAAGGCTCCACATCCTCAGGAACCGCACTTCTGCACAATACATCTTTACACACTGAAGCCATCTTGCTCTCCTCCTGCCGCTTGCCGCATATAATGAATAAATATACAACATAACGCATAGAATCGCAATACTCCATTTACCCTGCTGTGACAGAATGGTGTTATAAAATGATCGTCCCAGCTTATAAAGTTGAAACGTACTGTACTGAAGCCTACGACTTATGAATTTACCGTGATAGAACCGATGAACTCTGCAAATACATCATTTCCGAATAAAATGCCGCGTTCACTCAAACGATAACCGTCCTCAATGGATTCGATTAACCCGGCATTGAGCATTTTTCCGAGAGGAGCAGTAAATGTATCCTCCAACGCCTGACCGAATTGAGCTTCAAAGCGGGACTTAGAAACGCCCTCTAGCATTCTCAAACCGACCATAAGAAAATCCTCCATAGCTTCCGCCGCTGGCACCTCAAAGCTATCCAGACGTGGCAAACCATTACGACTAGCCTCCACATAAGGGTTAATACCCTTAATGTTCATATGTCGCTCTCTGCCAACATATCCATGTGCCCCTGCGCCGAGACCGTAATAGTCTTCATTTCGCCAATAGGTCATGTTGTGCTTGCTCCCCAAACCTGGTTTTGCGAAATTGCTAATCTCATACTGCTCATAACCCGCTTCTTTCATGCGACGCATGAGAAGTAAATACATTTCCAGTTCATCATCCTCGTGTGGAAGCGGTAGCTGATTTTTCTGATACAGCGTGTGGAAGAGCGTGTTTTCTTCAACCTTCAGGCTGTAGATAGAGTAATGAGGAAGCTCCAGCTCTAGTGCTCTACTCACACTTTCATGCAGCATGTCCACCGTTTGATTCGGCAAACCAAACATCAGGTCAATCGACAGGTTGTCCAAGCCGACCTTACGGGCGTTTTCCAAACTACGATATACGTCATCTGTACTGTGAATACGACCTATGCCTGTGAGTAGCTCATTCTGAAAAGCCTGTACACCAAAGCTCAGTCGATTGACGCCGCCTTCTTTCATCACAGAGAGTTTTTCAAAATCAGTGGTGCCTGGATTGGCTTCCATGGAAAACTCAATATCTTCCGCCCAATGTGGGAAATAGGTTCGGACACTCTTCAGAAAATATTCCATTTCCTTCGGGTTTAGGGTTGTTGGTGTTCCACCCCCGACAAAAATGGTTTTAATCTCTCCTGGCGGGTGAAGCTTGACTGTATGTTCCATTTCTCGTTCCAGTGCATACAGATATTCCATAACAGGTTGATCCTTGAGCACATAAGAGTTGAAATCACAGTAAAAGCATTTATTCGTGCAAAAAGGTATATGCAGGTAAACCGCTTGAGGGGCGGATGAATGTTCATGTTTTTGTATGGATGCGGTCATACCGATCCTCCTTGTCAATTCAGAGTGTGGTGATTGAAAAAATGGCGAAGAGGGGGAGAACGCTCCGTGGATGGATCATTCTTCCGATCGCTGTTACCCCCGGATTTTTTCTTTCTAAATAAACTTAATAGGGTAAAATCCGGGGATAAAGGCGAACGCTAACGCTTCTTCAGAACGATTCCATCCACTCCGCTGCTGCCTACCACCATCGGTCATTTTTTTGTGGTGTAGGTGTTGCAGTAAGAGTAAAGCATCTTTAGAAATACGCTAAAGATGCTGTTGTTATACTATTTTTGCAACTGAGATAACAAACACTCCATCTCTGGATAGCTTGCTCAAATAAATAACGTCCATTCTCCATGCACGGCAAATGCCCCATGAAAGAATGGACGAATACTTCAAGCAGCTTTACTCATCTATTTTCAGTACCGCCATAAATGCTTCCTGTGGTACTTCTACGTTACCGACCTGCTTCATACGCTTCTTGCCCTCTTTTTGCTTTTCAAGCAGCTTCCGTTTACGAGAAATATCGCCGCCGTAGCATTTGGCCAAGACGTTTTTACGCATCGCCTTAACGGTTTCACGCGCCACAACCTTTGTTCCCACAGATGCCTGGATCGGCACCTCGAACATTTGACGCGGGATGAGCTCGCGCAGCTTCTCACAGATAATACGTCCGCGATGATAAGCCCGATCTCTATGCACGATGAACGACAGCGCATCGACCTGCTCGCCATTCAACAAAATATCCATTTTCACCAGGTTGGACTGGCGATAGCCTGAAATCTCATAATCAAAGGAAGCATAGCCTTTGGTACTTGATTTAAGCTGATCGAAGAAATCATATACGATTTCAGACAGCGGAATTTGATACGTAATGGTTACCCGTGTCGTATCCAGGTATTCCATATTTACGTATTCTCCACGCTTGGTTTGACAAAGCTCCATCACCGTACCTACGTAATCATTAGGGACGATAATACCTGCTTTTACATAGGGCTCTTCCACATGTTCAATCCGTCCGATTTCCGGATAATTCGATGGGTTGTCGATCTGGATCGTTTCCCCATTCGTCAACTTTATGCGGTAAATAACGCTTGGTGCTGTTGTAATCAGCGGAATGTTAAATTCACGTTCAATCCGCTCCTGGATAACGTCCATATGAAGCAGACCAAGGAATCCGCAACGGAAGCCAAAGCCCAACGCGCTTGATGTTTCTGGCTCAAAACTGAGCGAAGCATCGTTCAACTGTAGCTTTTCAAGCGCCTCACGCAGATCGTTATACTCCGATGTTTCGATTGGATACAGACCGCAATAAACCATCGGATTTATTTTGCGATAACCTGGCATCGGTTCTAATGTTGGATTTTTTGCATCTGTCACGGTATCCCCGACACGCGTATCGCCTACATGCTTAATTCCGGCAACGATAAAGCCAACATCACCGATATTCAGCTCGTCCACGATGTTCATACGCGGCATAAAAGCACCAACTTCAATAACCTCAAACGTTTTGTCAGTCGCCATCATTTTAATTTTCGAACCGGCTCGGATACTACCATCCACGACGCGAACATATACGATAACGCCTTTATAAGGATCATAGTGCGAATCGAAAATGAGTGCCTTGAGCGGATTATCCGGATTACCTTGTGGAGCAGGCACACTTCTGACTACCTGCTCCAAAATTTCCTTGATACCGATTCCAGCTTTGGCTGAAGCATGTACGGTCTCGCTTGTATCCAAGCCGATAACATCCTCGATTTCCTGTTTTACCCGCTCAGGATCAGCACTTGGCAAATCAATCTTGTTAAGCACCGGCAAAATCTCCAGATTGTTATCCAACGCCAAATATACGTTAGCCAACGTCTGTGCCTCGATTCCCTGCGCGGCGTCTACTACCAGCAAAGCACCTTCACAGGCTGCCAAACTACGGGATACCTCATACGTAAAATCGACGTGTCCCGGTGTATCAATCAAATTCAAAATGTACTCTTCGCCGTCATCGGCCTTATAAGTGAGTCGCACTGCCTGGAGCTTGATCGTAATTCCGCGCTCCCGTTCCAACTCCATCTGGTCAAGCACTTGCTCCTGCATTTCACGAGAAGTGAGTGCACCGGTATATTCTAAAATCCGGTCAGCCAGCGTGGATTTACCATGGTCTATATGTGCAATGATACTAAAGTTCCGAATTTTACGTTGTCTTGCCAAAATGTCAGTCATGCCTTACCCCCACACAATGCCTAGTGTCAATCAGCTTATTATAGCAGTTGTAAGGGGGGTCAGCAATATTTCTATTCTGTTACTCCATCAAATACAGATACGACCCATCGAATGCCCTGTCTCGACAGGTTTTGAAGCAACCCAGCTGTTTTGTCTGCCATGGTATCCACCGAGGCTTGCTGTTCCTTGACGGCCAGCAGTTCACGCGGTGTCTCCAGGCCCTGAGTATTGACATGCTGCGCAGTCGTCGAATACCACCTGGATGCCCCGTGCTCCGTCTGTTCCTCATTTTCTTCCCTTCCACTAGCTTCGTTTATACCCACTCCCGTTGTCGGCTCAACCTTAACATTTCCACTTGTGCTATACGTACCGCTATATGCACGAGTGTTAACTGCGGGTGTATCCTCAATAACCGTCTGTTCATATCCGACTTTCTGTTGATTTACCGATTGAAACGTATCCCCGTTCCATTCCGGTCCATACACTGAACGCAGGCCAGATCCTGCCAGTTGCATACCGAGTAGAATGCCTGCCCCCATGAGCAGTACAAATCCAAGTGCTTTCTTACGAAAATGTCCAGACATTACCCTTCCCCCTTACCGCTACCTCATTTAATTGCCGCTGTTGCTCTTTTTTGTATCCGATACGTTAGTGCCCGCTTTCTGAGCTTTCTGATCTTCCCAATACACTTCACCAATCATGTCTGCCAAAACGTCCGAGGTACGTTTTAACTCCTCCTCGGTGTTGTCAATACCCCCAATTTCGATCAAAATACTGTGGGAAGACAAGCTTTGATTGTACTCACCGTTATTGCCTTTGCCACCATCTTTCCCCCATACACCACGTGATACGCCGTGATACGATTTTTCCAGCTTTTCATGAATACGAGCAGCAAAAGCTTCATTCTCGCGCCAATTTTTGTTGTCATGCCCGATAATAAAATATACCTTGGCATATGAAAGCCCATTAATGGTTGCTGTTGTTTTTCCGTGACGTTGTGAATCTCGATGGATATCAAGCAGATAAGTTAAACCTTTATTTCCAGCTAAAGCTTCCTTGACTGTTTCGCGTGAATATTTATAGGAGTAGTTCCAATTGTAATTTTGAACTGTAGTGGCATAATCCTTGTTTACATGCAACGTGGATATCCCTTGCTTTTCCAGTCTCTTCTTTACAAAGTCCCCTACCCTTGACACATTGGCTGATTTAGAACCTGAATTAGGATTGGAACTGGTTTTGCTGAGTAGTGGGTTATATGCTTCTCTGGGATGAGAATGGTAGATTAATATACGCTTGTCCCCTTTGGCTGTATCACCTGGATGATCCTCACGT
Organism: Paenibacillus sp. CH40; assembly: GCF_024213605.1. NCBI lineage: Bacteria > Bacillati > Bacillota > Bacilli > Caryophanales > Paenibacillaceae > Paenibacillus > Paenibacillus sp. CH40. Next base: position 440,808 of record NZ_JANAVQ010000001.1, on the reverse strand, counting down.
ACCGGGTCTGTTTCCGGTGTTGTCGGAATATCCGGCGTAGTAGTCGGTGGATTCTCAGATGCATCTGAGCCACCAGGGGCATCCGTCGTCCCCTGATCAGGCTGATAGTCCGTAGGACCCTCTACCTTGGTGTTCCCCGAACCCTTGCGCAGCAAGACAGGTGCTCCTGCAGACATGCCAGGAATCTCACGAGAAATGAGACTTTTGGGATCCTGCGGATTAATACCTGTAAGCATCTGAAAAACAAAAGGCGACCATTGTTCACCCGACAACGAAGATTGCTGCTTCTTTTGTGCCAAGTGAGGTACTTCCATACCTAGCATATCCGCAAAAAAACCACTAGACACCGATCCTGCCAATCCTTTCATGGAAGAAACAGGAGAGGTTTGTAGACGATTTTCTGCCAATCCCCCTAGCCCCAAAACGACAAATAAAAGCGCCGAGCCCATGATCAGCAGCACAAGCGTATGTCCCATCGCCAAAATTTCGATACCTTTTCTTCTCCATCTTCCGACGTTCCAGGTCTGAATTTTTTTCATGTGAGCCTTGTCCTCCTTCGTCCCGTCGAAACCCACTTTATTTAGGAACATAGGGTTCCTATCTGCTACGGAAATCTCTTATACTTCAACTCTATGAACGGAGAACAATTGCTAGAACACAAAAAATCTCTACTACAGATATATCACCTCCCTTTTTGAAAGAGATTAGATTCCTGTTAAATAGAGACTTTTGTGTATGAAATACGATTTTACCAACCCTTTATTAATGCGTATAGGCGGCGACATTGCCAGGATCAACAGCTTCGTGCAGAGCAGCGTTCAATCCAGTAGCAATAATGTTCGCGATATCTTCAATAAATTCATCGATCTCTTTAGGAGTCACAATCAGATCATGCCCCAGCGGTTGTAGGACCTCTCTCACAAGCCCAAGTCTCTCAGGTTCTGAAATATCGTCCAACATCCCCAGGATTGCTTTTGTAGAAGCCTTTTCTTTGGTAAAATGTGTTTTCATCAGTTCAATTACGTTATTGACAATGGTCGAAGCGTAGCATACGGTTGGTACGCCGATAGCGATACACGGAACGCCCATAATATCCTTGGTGATACCGCGCCGCTTGTTGCCAATACCTGAACCTGGATGTATCCCGATATCGGCCACCTGAATGGTCGTGTTGACGCGCTCCAGTGAACGTGACGCCAGAGCATCAATGGCAATAATCAGTTCTGGCTTTGTGCGATCCACGATGCCTTGAACAATTTCACTGGACTCGATCCCCGTAATACCCAGGACGCCCGGTGCAATTGCGCTCACATCTCGATAGCCCGGGTTGATTTGATCAGGTGTCAGTTCAAAAAATTGACGAGTCACCATTAAATTTTCAACGACAAGCGGACCCAGCGAATCGGGAGTGACGTTCCAGTTGCCCAGACCTACCACCAGTACCTTTGCCGTATTAGAGATTCCTATTTTTTGTATAAAATGCTCCATTTCTTTTGCAAATGCAATAGCGACACGTTGCTGGAGCCCCGTGTCGCCTTCACGCAGGCCGGGTACTTCTAGCGTGACGTAATGTCCTTGTACCCGCCCAATACGGTTGGCTCCTTCTTCATTCAGTACATCCAGCCGTGTGATTTTGATTCCGTTATCTTCCTCCACGTTCTCACTTATGCCCGCCAGAGGTACAGGCTGATCCCGTTCGGCCAGTTCTCTTGCCTCTAATGCCAAATCCGTGCGTACCGCATACTTCTGCAAATCCAGATCCATCTTTTAAGCCTCCTTGGATACCATCTTTGACTATAGTGTGCGAGACACCCAACAGGTTTATGCACATCCATTTTCATCCTGTAATTCGCATCGCCTCAGAATGTTTTCTTATTGCAATTTGAGGTGTGGCATGCTAAAATATTTTAAGTTGTGAAACGTTTGTGTTCATAAGTAATGCCTTTACAGGAGGTGAATGTAATGCCAAACATCAAATCCGCTATCAAACGCGTTAAAACTAGCGACAAACGCCGTGCGTTGAACGCTTCCCAAAAATCTGCGCTTCGTACAGCAGTAAAAGCTGCCGATACAGCGTTGGTAGGTAACGAAGCTGAAACTGCTGCTGCTGCTTTCAAAGTAGCTTCCCAAAAGCTGGACAAGGCTGTAACTAAAGGTCTGATCCACAAAAATGCAGCTGCTCGCAAGAAATCCCGCTTGGCGAAAAAACTTAACGCTCTTACAGCTCAAGCGTAAGCAAGAGCTACTTTCATACGTTAATGAAAAAAACCTGACCAGCCTTGGCTGATCAGGTTTTTTTAGTTTATAACTTTTATTAATTTATAGAGTCAGCTTTTCACGATACATTAGCTGACTCTATAACAGCATATGGGGGGAATTAGATTGAAGCCCCCGCACCCATTTTCATCAAAAATAGTTCTAGTCCCAGTACCTTGTCAACGACACCTGTTTTCATATGATAATCCAGCTCGCCCAATTCGTAGAGAAGCTGACGCAGCTGCTCAGGGCGAAACCTCCGCGCTTGGTCTCCTGCAACTTTCACCCCATAAGGATGCAAACTAAGCTGACTCGCAATTTGTTGCTGGGAATAGCTTTGACCTACCAGCTCTTTGACCTGCAACATAATACGGAACTGGCGCGTGATCAAAGCGGCAATCTTGATCGGTTCCTCTTTTTGCTTAAGCAACTCATAGAAAATACTGAGTGCCTTATCCAGCCGCAAATTAGCCAGATCCTCAACCATCGCAAATACGTTTTGCTCTGTGTTACGAGGCACCAGGGATTCTATATCAGCGGATGAGATGGTTCCCTGTGCTCCTGCGTACAAGCAGAGCTTGTCTATCTCAGCAGCCAAGGATTGCAGCCCGGTACCTGTGAATTGAATGAGGCTTTCAGCAGCTCCTGCAGCCAATTGCACTTCTCTTTCTCCTGCACGCTTATGAATCCAAGCCACAAGATCATCTCCACCCATTGGAGCAAAAGCAATAACCGAAGCATCACTTTTCAGTTTTTTGACAATCTTTTTCCGTTCATCCAACTTTTCAGCCTGAACCGTAAAAACGATGACGCTATAGTCAGTCGGGTTATCCATATAAGTCAACAGCGTCTCAAGCCGGTGCTCTATCTTACCGCTATCTTTGCCTGCTGCAAATACACTGGTATCCCGTACAATAATCAGCTTCTTTGGTACCAGAAAAGGCGCTGTTTCCGCCTCCTCCACGACCACCTCAATGGGCGTTTCGGTTAAATCATAAGGAATGATGGCGAAGTCACGATGCTCCTCTTCCACCACTTTCTCTTTAAGCATCTCAACAAACTGCTTCATTTGATATTTTTCACTGCCGTATAGCAAATACACTGGCGAAATGTCGCCTTTGCGAATAGCCTTAGAGGCTGTTTTTACATCCATTTTCCGTTCCCCCCACCCACTGATCGTACCCGACATCCGAACGGAAGGCAAGTCGTGATACAAACGAAGGGACCCTGCCTATAGGCAGGATCCCTTCACCACCATCTATATCAACACGGCAGCAGAAAGCTCTAGAAACTTTCGGCCGTCGGGATACGACGTCGGTTCATATAGTTTATTCTCTGTTTTTAAAAGTGTGTCAACTTACGGAAACTATTTTCCAGTGCTGCGCGGGACGGTGTACGTATATTTACTTGCTGTCCCATCCTGCTCCGTCTCATACATAAAGGTCTGGCTGTCTTCTGACCAGCTTCCTTTGACCCAGGCACCTTTTAAAGTACGGACTTCCAGGGTTGTTCGGTCTACACCGTTATCGGAAAGCTTATACACTTTCAGCTTTTTGCCCTCAATAGCCACCGCATAGCTACCATCAGGCGAGTTGAGCTGATCTGTAGATGCGGATTGGGCACTATAGCTGGAAGCATTATCGTTGTCTGGAGAGACCAGTGAATTAGATACAAAGCCTTCTTTACGAACCGGGTCTTGTGACACGGATGATTGCTGATCATTAGAAGCTGCATTGCTGCTATCCGTTCCCAAGGCATTCCCCGAATCCTTAGTGATGCTTTTGGAAGTCGTGTCTTTCGACGTTTCGTTTGACGCAATCCGCTCCTGCACCTTCAATTCCTGACTAAGCGACGAAGATGAATCATTCGTACTCGTGCTATCGTTATTACCGTCCTGAGCCGTACCCGTACCCGCTAGGGGCGCTTTTTCCATTTTCGGTTCTAACTGTTCATCAGAAGCAATCGTGGGTTGATCAGATTTTTCCTGACTTAACTGTTTGTCCTCAGATTTAGAAGCATCTGCAGCAGACGGATTTTCCTTTGTCATCTGACGATCCGTACGTAGCTGTCCCTGCCCTTCCTCCTGACGAGAAGAACGTTCAGCTGGTGCAGACTTCGTCGAATCTTCCTCCCCAGCTCGCTGATCGTCACGTTTCCCAGCATCCCGTTTGGAAGAGTTCTTTTCATCGTCTGCATTGGTTGCACCTTGTTTGCTCAGGTCAGGTTCTTTATCCGCAGGTGGCTGAGATGCATCCGTTCCTTGCCCCTGCTCTGACAGCTGCTGTGTAGAATCCGAACCAATGGCTGCATCACGGCCTTCACTGCCATTGGCTATATCTGTAATTTCCGTCTGATTTTGCGGATTCGTCACTTCGGGCGACTGGGTTGTAAGTATGCCTTCCGCATCCTGCACTGTTTTAGGCTCGAAGTTAAATACTACAATCCCCAGCACAACAGCAGCGGCAGCCACGCCCATAGCAGCGCGCCCAGCCATTCGATTCCACCAAGGTGTAGGCTGGGTACGCTGTCTAGGCACTGGTCCAGGCTCTACAGCCACAGGCTGCATTTCCTGAAGCGCACTTCCCTGCTCTTCACGTGCGCGGTCAATGGCATCAAGCTGAGGCATGATGGAATCCACCAGGCTGAACGCCGGGGAAACCGCAGGCAATTCCTCCAGCTCGCGAGAGAGTGTCTGAAGAATAAGAAATTTTTCCGCACAGTCCGGGCAAGTCGCAATATGGTTCATTAATTGGGACGTTTCTTCTTCGCCCAGCTCATGATCCACATAACGCTGCATCCAATCCATCACCTCTTCCCCACACTTCATCCTGATACACCACCTTTCTGATATTCCTGAAGTAGCCCTTGCAATTGCTGTCTTGCACGATATAAGTATGACTTGACCGTATTTAGCGGCAAATCCAGAGAATCTGCAATCTCGTTATAGGAAAAATCCTGCAGATATCTTAAGACAATTACCGTCCGGTGGTGCTCCGGAAGTTGTTGTATAGCCTCACGAACATCCTGTGCCATATAAGAGGTCAACACCTCGACCTCCACGTTTTGGGGATCGTTGAATATCATGTCGTGCTCGTCAATGGAAACCGAGGGCTTCGTTCTTCTGAATTTGTCGATGCATATATTCGTTACAATGCGTTGGACCCAGGTTTTAAACTGCGCTTTTTCCTCATAAGAGTTAATTTTGGAATAGATCCGTATGAGGGCTTCTTGTGAAGCATCCATGGCGTCCTGCTCATTGTTTAGAATGTAATATGCCGTACGGTACACATGCTGTTCTATCTCTCTTAATAGGGTAATGAGAGCGTCGCGATCGCCCGATTGAGCGGCTCGAATGAGTCCCTGCTCTACCACAAAGGATCCCCCTCTCCCTGCAATATTACAGACGTATCCATTTTGCAAATTGTTGCAGGATAGACGTCTGACACTAATTTTATTTTTTTAACAAAAAAAATTATACCAAAAAGCCCAGAATCCCCAGCGTATCCTCCCTTAGAATAACAGAAAAAGGGAAGGTAGTCACCTTCCCCTAGCTCCTACATACATCTAAATGCTAGCCTATCGAGCTGCAAGATCATATTGTTACTTCTTGGAAACCAAAAAATCAGATATAAGTTCTAATTGATAAGTCAGAGCAATCGGATCTTGAAAATAAAAATCGTCGATTGAGTATTGATATACTTTACCTGATTTAACGGCAGAAAGGTTCTTCCACACACTTTTAGATAAAATATCTTTTCCTTGGTCTGCTCCGTCGCCTCGAATACCCAACATTAAAAAATCGGCATCGCCCAGCATCTCCGGTAAAGCCTCTATTGAAATGCTGGCCCACCCCTTCTCGAACGCTGCCTTTTCTACCTTCTCAGGAGCATGAAGTCCCAGCTCATCATAAAGTATGGCTCCTCCACGTCCATAAGATTTTCCATATAGATATAATTCTTTTCCTGTAATCTCAAAAATAGCGATTTTTTTACCCGAATCAATGACGTCAGACAAAGCCTGTTTCTTCTCGGCAATTTTGGTTGCAAAATCAGCCAGGCAATTCTTCGCTTCCTGCTCCTTGTTTAACACTTTGCCCAGCTCCATCAGACGATCCTTATATTGATATTTACCATATGGAATAAACACAGTAGGCGCTATTTTTTTCAGATTTTCATATGCTTTCTCATCATAGGTAATGATCAGATCCGGCTTTAGGGTGATCACCTTTTCAAGGGACAATGCGGAACTGTCACCGATATTTGCAACACCATTCAAATATTTTTTATAATATGGAGCATCAAATACGGTGTCTGGAGCCCCTACAGGTGTAATACCAAGTGCTAGCACATCACCTACATAATCACCGACTGTCACTACGACACGCTGGGGATGCTCAGGAAGAGTAATTGTACCTTTATCACTTTCATATGTACGCGTGGCAGCTTTATATCCAGTTGATGTGGTCTTGGAAGCAGTCGATTGACCGCTTTCTGTTACAGTCCCACCCACACTTGTAGCGCATGCACTCAATACCAGCATTAATGAAATGATGAACAAACAAGCTGATGCTCTAAATTTAAAATAAGTCACAATATTCCTCCAGTTAATAATGATTCTCATTTTCATTACTCATATGATTCTATCAAAGCTTACAGCTACTGTCCATGCAGATTGGATTCAAAGCAAACAGCTCACTCCTGAGAGTGAGCACCCGTTTTAGTATGTTGTTGTATTAGTATCTGTTTTGTACTGATTGCGTTGGTACCTCACACTCAGTTTTCCTTGCTGCGCTCGAATCTGTATCTCTCCCATCGTATCTGTTCGATATATAGCAGAATCAACTGCCGATAAACGTTCCAATACCGCTTCATTCGGATGTCCGTAAGTATTGGTCGCACCGACCGAAATAACGGATACTTTCGGTCGCCAGTAGGATAACCACTCTTCCGAGGTGGAATACTTGCTACCGTGATGTGCTATTTTCATGACATCTACAGCTTTCCCGACAGCCCCCGTTGCTCCCTTATCTTTCACACTTGATGAAAAACGAGTTAATTCAGAGAGCAACGACGACTCTGCTGCATCATCCATATCTCCTGTGAACAAAAAAGAGGCTCCCTCCATCTCCAATATCATGGCAACAGAGTAATGATTTTGCTCCTTCATAACAGGCAACTGCTCAGATTCGTCCTCCGGTAGCGTAAACGGATAGAGAAAGCGGATTTTCGTAGCCTGGTCTGGCTCCCATTCCATACTATGATGTGCACCGTACAGCTTAATCTGCTTGTCTAAAGCCGTGTTCAACAGCTTACGGAATGGGGCTTTATCTGTCAGGGTACCATTAAAAAACAAGGTAGATACGGGAATCTGGTCAAGCACAGCCTGTAGTCCTCCTGCATGATCATGATCTCCGTGTGTTAAAATGACAGCGTCCAGCCGATGTACACCTCGTTGCTTTAGCAAGGGTACAATCGTATCTTCACCTACCTCGTAGGGATCTGCGCGTTTGCGCCAAGCATTTTTCCCTGTAGCAAAGTCCATTGTACCCCCGCCATCTACCAAAATATGTTTCCCGCCCGGCGTGGTAATTAAAATGCTGTCACCTTGGCCCACATCCAGATATTGAACAGTTCCCGTATTTCCTCCACTAGGAGATTGGTAACCTGTATACAATATCCCAAGCCAGGCGATAACACTTAGAGCCAGTGCCAAATGACGATAACCATTCCACTGTCGACGCGCAAATTTCCCTGCTCCCTCAGGTTCATGAGCTGTATTCAAAACAGCAGCCCATTCGGCAGAAGCCGCTAATCCCGTATACACGGGTGATGATATGGGAGTGGAATTCAAAACAGAATTATCGTCTGTTTGCCTGCGAGATGTCAGCCACGTTTTAAGCCAGTACAGAACACTATACAGAGCTGCGTAATACGCCATGACCCACAGGATGGAGGAAGACGGCCAAATACTCACATAAGCATCATCCACATTCAGCCATTTCACTAGTAAAAAGGTCAATTCGTTCAATTGCTCTGCCGGCCACGCAAGAATACGAGCCCCATCCCCCCACAAAAAGGAAAGCCCCATCGCCACCGTACCTATTGGAAGCACGATATATGTAATAAGGGGTACAAGCACAAAATTGGCCGCAAATGATAACAGCGAAAATTGATTAAAGTAGAATACCGTCATTGGAAACGAAACAAGCTGTGCCGTAATTGTAATCGCAACCTCACCTCCGATTAGGAAAGGCCATTTGGCGAAAAACGGCTTCATAAGCGGCATATAAATGAGCAACCCACCTGTCACCAAAAAGGAAAGCTGAAAGCTGACGCTAAGAAGATAATATGGATTCCAAATCAGCATGAGCAACGCGGATATACTTAGAATATTAAGTCCGTCTTTCAGCATACCTCGTCGGGCTGCAAACAAGCCGATCATCGCCATAATTCCTGCCCTCACAACAGAGGGAGAAGCACCTGTCAGCAGGACATAAGCCGGAATGAGTATCATCACGACTGTAAGAGATGTCTCGCGGCTAACTCGTAACAGCCTGAGTAAATATAATAGTGTAGCTGCATATACTGCCACATGCATGCCCGATATTGCTAAAATATGCGTTAAACCAAGCTGCGTAAACTCGTTATACGTTGCTGGATCCAACTCATCTGTTACCCCAAGCACCAGTCCTTTCATATATCCTGCGTGATGAAGTGATGTAAATGCCGATTCCATTCTCTGCCCTAGTTTCTCCCTAAGCTGATCATTCCATCTGAACAAAGTGTAGCGGTTCCACAGTGAAGCCTCCTGCTTCTGTAGCGAGGCTGCCCCATCGCCTTTGAAAAGCCAGTGGATTTCCTGTGTGTGCAGGTATTCACTGTAATCAAAGCCGCCAAAGTTCCCCGCTTTTGCAGGAGCCTTTAAGGTACCACGCAGTAGGATTGCATCTCCACGCTGCCATGCTGCCGCAAGTTGCTGTTCCTGCTTGGCAGCCAACTTGATATGAACAATGGCCTGTTCAGAAATTGGTGTACGATTCTCATCCTTTTTCGAATGACTTCCGTAGTGATTGATTGAGGTGACTCTCATCTCAAACTGTGTTCGATCACCATCTACCTGCACTTTAGAAGCGATAAGCCCTGCTATTTGAACAGGCATGTCTTCCACCATAGAAGACGATACATGAAGAGCATCGGGAATACTGCTAACATTATGCGTATCATGCCAAAACCAATGAAATCCACCACCGCTGAATGCAAGCCAAAGTAATACCATATGCCGGATGGGGATTTTCATCCATAAAGCTATAAGCGGAAAGATCAGGGTAACCCCCGCCCAGAGTAACAAAAGCATATGTCCAGAATACAGACATGCTCCCGCACTTCCTGTAATCCAACAAACAGTAAGGGTCAATATAGGTCTAGTTAACACAAGCTTAGCTTGAATACAATCACCTTCCGGTAGCAAACATTGCTTTCTGTCCAAAAAACACAAAACAAAAAGAACCTCTGACAAAATAGCATTCGTCAGAGGTTCTTCCTCGTTTACTTTTTTAATTCATTACATCCATCAGCGTTTCTTTTGGTGGATGATAGGTTTTCAGCATACGAAAGGCGATTCCCTTTTCCTCCATCATAGCACGAACCTTGTCGGCATCTTTGGGATAAGGTCGGTGGTATACAATCTCCACAATACCGCTGTTCGCCAACATATTGGCACACGTCCAGCATGGCTGGTCGGTGACATATACTGAAGAGCCTTCACGATCAATTCGGTCAGTAAACAGCAGCAGGTTCTGCTCCGCATGAATAGTGCGAATACAACGCTGCTTCTTAACCATTTCCTCGCGCCCATCACGGTGAACGACCTCATACTCCTCTGAGATCATGCAGCCTGCCTCAGAACAGTCAGGTACCCCGGATGGTGCTCCATTATAGGCCGTCCCCAAAAGCTTTTTACCTTGTACAAGTACGGCTCCAACATGACGCCGCGCACAGCGCGAACGGGTGGATACCATATAAGCGATATCCATGAAATAGGTGTCCCAGTCCTTGCGTACATCTGCACTCATTTCCATCTCTCCCGTATAAACAAGTTAAAACGTAAACCATATCCGCTACCGCCGTTCTCAGGACCTGTACATTATAAGCTTATATAAGTTACAAACTGACATACGGCTTCATTTTAGCCAACATTTTAGCTCCGATTCCCTTTACATGATCCAAATCGTTCACACGTTTGAACGCCCCGTGCTGATTACGGTAGTTCAGTATAGCCTCGGCTTTTTTAGCCCCAACCCCTGGTAATTCCATTAACTCAGCAGCAGTCGCCGTGTTGATGTTTACCTTTTTTTCGCCGGAATCGGGTGCAGTAACCGAATCACTTACCCTATTGGTCCTACTCGTCGTTGCACCACTCGAACTAACAATACCTGTGTCTGAGCTCGGATTCGCAACACCTGACTGCTTTACGGTACTTGAATTTCCCGCAATAGAGTTTTCGCTCACAGCAGCAGATACACCAGTAGAAATCTGCACAGTATCACGTTTCACATTGTCAGCGGCTTCGGCATTCCTACTGCGCTCAGTTTTGTCTGAAGGTTCTTTTACACCAGGCTTTTTCTGGGCGTAGTCACTGCTGCGCTGCGACTCATTTGGCTCTGCCCCCATCGCCACAGCCTGCTCCACCTTATGGTTAAGTAAAGTCCACTCTTCTTGCGGCTCAGAGCGCTGTCCTCCGGCAAATAAAATAAGTCCACTCCCGATTACAGCAAGCGTTATCGCTGTTCCTGTCCAAACACGTTTCATTTCCGTATCGTCCCCTACTCCACATGGATTTCGGGAAATTGAGCCGACTGAAAACACCGTCTCAATCAAACAGAGCAAGTCTGTCCAATTCCCGTTAAACCGGAGGGTGCAAACAACCTCCATACGGTCTCGCTGTGAGCATTTTCACAAAAAAGTGGTACGACCCCGGGGACGATCTAACATCCTCAGACATAAAATTCGTCATGTCGGCCAAGACCAGGCGCATACACTAAGAAGAATGACAGCTGACAGCACAGCGTCTATACCGCAAAGTATGAAAGGAGGACGTTGAACAATGAAAGTTGGATTTATCGGGACTGGCAGCATGGGAAGTCTGCTAATTGAGTCTTTTATTAATTCTAACGCACTCAAGCCGCAGCAAATATCAGCAAGCAATCGAACGCATTCCAAAGTAACCGAGCTAGCCCGTCGCTATCCAGGTTTGCATGCAGCCCAAAGCAACCGTGAAACGGCAGCGGAAAGCGATGTTATGTTTATCTGTGTGAAGCCGCTGGAATCAAAAGCCGTAACGGATGAAATACGCAACGTCATTACAGAAGAGCAAATCGTCGTATCTATCACAAGCCCGGTGCAGATTCGTATTTTGGAACATGCACTGAAAGCCAAAGTATCCAAAATTATTCCAAGTATCACCCACCAAGTGGGCAGCGGAGCCTCACTGTGCATCCATGGAAGCCGGATTACAGAGGAGGATCGCACCCTTCTGGAAGAGCTTATGTCCCACATCAGCAGGCCGATTCGGGTTAAAGAATCTTATACTCGGATCACGTCGGATTTTTCGAGTTGTGGTCCTGCTTTCTTGGCCTTTTTTATGGACCAGTGGATTCAAGCCGCAGTTCAAGCTACAGGTATAGACCGTACGGAGCTATGCGCCCTGGCCGGTGAAATGATCATCGGCACTGGAAAGCTGCTCACGGAAGGCGGGATGACACCAGCCGAGTTACAGGCCAGAGTGGCGGTTCCGGGAGGTATTACCGCCGAAGCTCTCGCATTGTTGGACATCAGCCTGCATAGCGTCTTTCCCGAGCTAATACAGGCCACGCACAACAAGTATGAAGAGGACATGCAAAAGGTAGATGTCTCCTTCGGCTTAAAGCCGATTAACCGGCAACAATATTAACCAGTTTACCTGGAACAGCAATTACCTTGCGGATCGTTTTGCCGGCCAGTGCCTGCTGAACATTGTCCAACGACACAGCGAATGCCTCCATCGCTTTAGCATCAAGGTCCTTGGCAATCGTTGCACGCTGTACGATTTTACCATTTACTTGCACAACAATTTCCACTTCGGCGTCCACCGTCCATGCTTCATCATAAGCAGGCCAAGCCGCGTAGGTAATGCTATCATTGTGCCCCAGCAGCTGCCACAATTCCTCAGCCAGATGGGGTGCAAGCGGAGACAGCATTTGCACGAAGTTTTCCATTGCTGCACGCGGCAGAAGGTCTGCTTTGTATGCATCGTTGGTGAAGATCATCAGCTGGCTGATCGCTGTATTGAAGCGCAGCGCATCCAGATCTTCGGTTACTTTTTTCAGCGTTTTATGCCAAGTACGATTGAACTCATCGCTACCGCCGTCATTTGTAATTTTATCATTCAGGCTACCATCCTCGGAAACAAACAGGCGCCATACGCGGGACAGAAAACGATGTGCTCCCTCTACCCCATTCTCATTCCATGGCTTGGTCGCTTCCAGCGGCCCCATAAACATCTCATAAATACGCAGCGTATCGGCGCCAAATGTATTGACAATATCATCAGGATTAATGACATTACCGCGTGATTTACTCATTTTTTCATTGTTGTTGCCCAAAATCATACCCTGGTTGACCAGCTTATAAAAAGGCTCTTTCGTTTCCACTACGCCGATATCATACAGTACCTTATGCCAGAAACGGGCATACAGCAAGTGAAGAACCGCATGTTCCGCTCCGCCAATATACAAATCAACAGGCATCCATTCACGTTGTTTCTCTTTGGATACAAGCTCTTTGTCATTTTTCGGATCAATAAAGCGCAGGTAATACCAGCAACTTCCTGCCCATTGCGGCATTGTATTCGTCTCGCGACGTGCTTTCATACCTGTCTCAGGATCAATGGTTTCCACCCAATCTGTTGCGTTCGCCAGCGGGGATTCACCTGTACCTGAAGGCTTGATATTGTCCATCTCCGGTAGTACGAGCGGAAGTTGGTCCTCAGGAACCGTTTTGATCGTTCCATCCTCCAGATGAATTACCGGAATCGGCTCGCCCCAATAGCGTTGACGGCTGAACAGCCAGTCACGCAGGCGGTAGGTGACTTTGCCGTGTCCTTTGCCCTCGGCTTCCAGCCATTCAATCATCTTCGGAATCGCTTCCTCATTGGTAAGTCCATTCAGCGGGCCTGAATTGACGTGCGGTCCATCCTCAGTATATGGCTCATTAGCCACATCTCCACCTTGGACAACCTCAATGATATTCAATCCGAATTGCTTGGCAAATTCCCAGTCACGCGTATCGTGAGCAGGTACAGCCATAATCGCTCCAGTTCCGTAGCCTGCCAGTACATAGTCAGCAATCCAGATCGGCAGCTTTTCGCCGTTCACCGGGTTCACTGCATAAGCTCCTGTGAATACGCCTGTTTTATCCTTGGCCAGATCCGTACGCTCCAGATCGCTTTTACGAGCAGCTTGTTCACGGTACTGTTGTACAGCATCCTTTTGCTCAGGCGTAGTGATAATATCCACTAATTCCTGCTCTGGTGCCAGCACACAGTAGCTTGCGCCGAACAGTGTATCTGGGCGGGTTGTAAATACTGTGAGTTGCTCGTCATAGCCTTCAATTGGAAAACGAACCTCTGCCCCGGTAGACTTACCGATCCAGTTCCGCTGCATATCCTTAATACTCTCAGACCAATCCAGTTCCTCCAGATCATCCAGCAGACGATCCGCGTATTCCGTAATTTTCAGCATCCATTGACGCATTGGTTTACGGACGACCGGATGACCGCCACGCTCACTCTTGCCGTCAATAACTTCTTCATTCGCCAGCACTGTTCCCAGCGCTGGGCACCAGTTCACGGGTACTTCAGCTACATATGCAAGGCCGCGCTTGTACAGCTGGATGAAGATCCACTGTGTCCATTTGTAATAATCAGGGTCCGTCGTGCTGATTTCACGATCCCAGTCGTAGGAGAAGCCGAGCGATTTGATTTGACGGCGGAAGTTATTTACGTTTTTCACCGTAATTTCGCGTGGGTGCTCCCCTGTATCCAGCGCATGCTGCTCGGCAGGCAGACCGAAGGCGTCCCAACCCATCGGATGCAGTACGTTGTAGCCGCGCATTCTTTTATAACGTGAAACAATATCCGTAGCTGTGTAGCCCTCTGGGTGGCCTACATGCAGGCCGGCTCCAGATGGGTACGGAAACATATCCAAAGCATAAAACTTCGGTTTGCCCGGCTCTTCCCCGGTGCGGAACGTCTTGTTCTCATCCCAATATTTCTGCCATTTTGGTTCAATACTTTGCGGTTGATAGCCGTGCTTCGGCTGTGTGTCTGTCATTGTCTTTTCCTCCTCAAACGGTATGCAACAAAAAAACCTCTGCATCCCGTAGCGTGTCAGCGCTAGGGACGAGAGGTTATATTCCCGTGGTACCACCCTAGTTAGCAGAAAGCGTTCTTCGCGTTCTACTCCCTTTGCACCTGATAACGGAGGTGATCCGATGCGGGTTAATAACAGGATACAAGCACCTGTAAAGGCGTTCCTGCGTTGGACGCATATCTCCGAGGCGAGTTCACTTTGCGCTGTCAACCGGCTTGCACCACCCGCCGGCTCTCTATATGTCCAGACAAAGCTACTATTCCTCATCAGCGATTGTTTAACCGTTAATAATGGCACTATTATATTGAAAACCGCGAAAAAAGTCAAATAAGGACTAGCTTTGGTGTTAAAGACCCTCTTCATACTAATTGTTCATGACACATGCATACGAATGTTTTATAATAACTTCGAATTAAATTGATGCAAATTGAGTTGAGTTGAGATAAGAAAGGTGAGCTGAGACATGGCACAGATTAAAATTTTTGGATTAAAAGAAACTCTAAATCCAATCAAAAAGCAACTATCAGAGGTGATTCATTCTGCTGTGGTGGATGCGTTCAAATATCCTCCAGACAAGAGGTTTCATCGTTTTTTCCCTATGGATCAGGAAGACTTTATATATGCCGATGGTCGCTCTGAGGCGTACACCATTATTGAAATCAGTATCTTTGAAGGCAGAACGACAGAAGCTAAGAAGCAGCTCATCCAGCTGTTATTCCAACGAATTACGGACCATTTTGGCATTGCTCCACAGGATCTTGAGATTACTATATTTGAAACGCCCAAACAGAACTGGGGTATTCGGGGTGTACCGGGTGATGAGCTTCAGTTGAACTATAAAGTGAATATATAAGTGCAAAAAGACGCCCTTCATGTCATCATGAAAAGCGTCTTTCTTTTCCTAAATTTGCTCAATGAGTCTTCACTATTTTACAGCAACATAAAACAGTCTCGCCGCGTCATCTTCTGCTTCTACCCATTCAAAATCCGCATATACCTTCACATCACGAAAACCTGCTTTGGACAATTCTGCCTTCATCCAGTCTGGATCATAGGCACGCTGTACATGTATTTCCTCGAAACGCTGATACAGATCGCGTCCTTCATGTTCTGCTTTCGCAAAGATACTAAGATGATGCTCAATTTCACAACGGGGAGTGTCCAACGCACATGTCCAGATATATGAGATAGAGCGATCATCCAGTACGAATGGCTGCTCTTCATCATAACGTAAAAACGTCTGCGGATGATGTACATCGAACAAGAAGGTTCCGCCAGGCTTCAGACCAGCATGAGTTCTACGAAAAGTAGAAATTATATCTTCTTCCTCCAACAAGTAATTCAGACAATCGCAAAAAGAAATTACAGAATCCACAGGCTCGGGTAAAATCCATTCTCTCATATCCTGCTGTATCCAGCGAACGCTTCCCTCACGAAACAATCGCTGTCCCTGGGGAGTGGTTTCCATTTTGCGACGGGCTACTGCCAGCATGTCAGAGGATAAGTCGATTCCAGACACTTCGAAGCCCGAGTTAACTAGGGGAATCGTAATCGAACCCGTTCCACAGCCCAGCTCAGCCACCGTATGCGGCATACCGTACTGATCCCAAGCCTGCCGTGCAAAGCGTAACCAGTCCGGGTACGGCATGTCCTGCATCAGCTCATCATACACATAGGCAAACTTCCGGTAAGAAGCCATTTTTATTCCCCATTCCCGTCCTTCGGTTTCGGCATTTTCTCCACCAGGTAGGTCCAGTTTTCCTTTTGTGTAACCATTCCTTCCTTCATCAGCTTGCCCATCGCACGCTTGAAGGCGGATTTACTAATACCAAACCGTTGCTTGATAATATCCGGCGGCGTTGCGTCGGAGTAAGGCATGCCGCCACCCGGACGCTCCTTCAGAAAAGCAATCAACCGCTCCGCATCCTCATCACGGCCTACTTCCTTGCGTGGCGACATCGCCAGATTGACCCGACCGTCTTCGCGAACAAGTGTGACCCGTACCTTGACCTCTTCGCCCAAGCGAAGCATCCGGTTGCGTTCCGAGGAGTGAATCATCCCAATCGCGCCAAAACCAAGCACACCTCCGTCCACCAGAACGAATGTACCCATTTGAAGCGGCTTGTACACCGTCGCCTGCACCCACGTATTCAGCCACGAATCAGGGGCGTGGAAGCACAACGGAGCAAGCTCCTGTTCCCCTGCCAGCTTAGCCCGCAGTCTGCCTTGCTTGTCATGCTCCATAATGGCATATACGTAGTCGCCCACCTGAGGATGTAAATCTCGGTTTTCTGGCAACTCACGAATCGGCAGCAAAAGCTGACGACCCAATCCCATCTCTAGGAAACAACCCAAACGCGGATGCACATCGGCCACCTCAAGCTTTGCCATTTCGCCCAACGACAAGAACGGCCTTTTCATGGTTGCGGCCAAGCGGTCCTCTGTATCGTGAAAAATAAATACCTCCAACCGTTCACCAACTTCAATTTCACGTGTCAGCTCCGTATAATGCAGCAGCACATCCTGCTCACCAACAGTGAGAAAGTAGCCGAAAGGAGATACCTCACGATCCACCATAATGGTGACATAAGTACCGGCGATCAAACTCATACCTTTTCCACAACCTTAGCATCCGACCAGAGTCGTTCAATGTTATAGTATTCGCGCTCGTCGCGATGGAAGACATGCACTACGACATCCCCCAAATCCATTAGAACCCAACGGGCGGAATCCATTCCTTCGATTCCTTTGATGGTTACACCTTCATCATGAGCGCGTTTGCGAATTTCTGTTGCAATCGCCTGTACCTGTGTATCCGAATTACCGTGGCAGATGACAAAATAATCAGCTACTAGTGATATTCCCCGCAAATCCAGTGCGACAACATTCATTGCCTTTTTATCATTTGCAGCATCAACCGCTGTTTGCATTAATTGCTCATTAGTTAGGGTCATTCATGAACCTCCGTTTTTCTCTGTTTTAGTTGTTGAATCAAGTCATTACGCGACAAGACTGTTAGTGGAAAAATAACCTTTTTCTTTTCCAGCAACAATGAAATCGTGGAGTCGAATCCAGCGATAAGGCCCTGCTCCAAGCTTTTCTTTGCCTGTTTACGGATATGCTCAACCCCCGGAAAATCCCGTCCCGGTTCGATGTAATCAGCGAGACACACGACTTTATCCAGCAGGCTCATACCTACGCGTCCTGACGTATGCCAGCGAATCGCATTCCTTATTTCCGGATCATCCACTCCGTAATCTCTTGCTGCAACGCAGTATCCTACCTCTGAATGCCAGAGCTGCTTGTCATGTTCCAAAAGCTCCTGATCACATTCGGGATGACTGCGAATCACCTCTTCCATCTGCTGAACAGGCCAATATTTTGCTACATCATGCAAAATAGCCGCCAGTTCTGCCTTATCCGGATCTGCTCCATAGCGCTTCGCAAGCTCCACTGAGGTATGCATAACACCTAGTGTGTGCTTCCAGCGCTTTTCAGGCATTTGACCAGATACGGCTTCCATTAATTGCTCACGGCTGTACTTCATACAAACCGCCCCTTGTAATATAGTCATGCACACGATCAGGCACAAGATAACGGATAGTGCGCCCTTCCGCAGCACGCTCTCGAATATCCGTCGACGAAATATCCACCACCGGCATATCCGCCAGCAGTACCTTGTCCTGCAAATAATGCGGCAACTCATCCAACGCAAGCTGGAATCCTGGGCGCCGAACACCAATAAAACAAATTCGCTGCGCCAGCTCCTCAATTCCCTGCCAATGAGGCAAGTAGTTCACCATATCCGCACCAATAATAAAATAAAAATCCACGGCAGAGTGCAACTCCTGAAGCTCCTTGATCGTGTCAATGGTATAGGATACTCCCCCGCGAAGCACTTCAATATCCAGCACTTCAAAAGCAGGATGACCCGCTACCGCTTCACTCGTCATCTCCAGACGCTCCTTACCGCTCGCCCCCGCCTGATGCTTGTGCGGAGGAATATGAGAAGGCATAAACCATACTTGATCCAGCCCATAGGCATCTCTTGCCGCTTCTCCGGCCAGCAGATGTCCAATATGAATCGGGTCAAATGTACCACCCATAATACCGATTTTCATAATTTTCTCCCCGCGTATTATCCTCTAGGCAACTCAATTTCCTTATGATCACGGGATTCTTTGTACAAAATAATAGTGCTCCCGATGATCTGAACAAGCTCAGAACCTGTCTCCGCGGCCAGTTCTTCCGCAATTTCATGCTTGTCGTCCAAACAGTTGTTCAAAATTTGCACTTTCATCAGCTCACGCTTTTCAATCGCATCGTTGATGTGACGCATAAGATGCTCATTCGTACCGTTTTTGCCTACTTGAAAAACCGGGTCCAAATGATGCGCCATTGAACGCAAATATCTTTTTTGTTTACCTGTTAACATGTATATTTAACCCCTTCGTCGCCACATATGCAATGCAGCATTTCCATAATTTTAATGTACAATCTTACTTACGACAGGCTACTCAGCACAGCCGCTCTCATTTGCTCTACAGCAGGGACAACCCCTGTAAAATACTCAAAAGCCACAGCCCCCTGGTACACGAACATGCCCAAACCCCCATGTACAGTGCAGCCGCGCTGTTCACGGCTTTCCTGTAAAAGTCTCGTTTCCAGCGGGTTGTAGATCAAATCACTCACAATGATTCCCTCCGGAATCAAGCTCGTTTCCAGTGGAAGCTCATCCGCTAAAGGAGACATTCCCACCGAGGTTGTGTTAATCAACACATTCACTGTGGCGAGCACGCTCTTGGCATCTTCGTCGGAATAACCCCTCACTGGGATCGCTTTCGTCGTCCACTCTAATGCCAGTTGCTCAGCTTTGTCACGTGTTCGGTTCAAAATAATAACCGATTCCGGTTGCTCCTCCAACAGAGCATGAATCACACCACGAGCAGCCCCTCCGGCTCCAAGAACAGCAATTCTTGCGCCCTTCAACTCGACAGAAGTCTCTTCTTTGAGAGAACGTACGTAGCCAATTCCGTCCGTGTTATAGCCCTTAAGACGTCCATTGTCATTCACTATCGTATTGACAGCGCCAATGAGTCTGGCCCCTTCATCAATCTCATCCAGATATTTCATAACCTCAACTTTATGGGGAATCGTCACATTGACTCCGCGGAAATGCAAAGCGCGAATCCCCTTCATGGCATCTTCCAGCTGATCCGGTTTGACATGAAGAGGTACAAAATCTCCTTCAATCCCCGCTGCCTGTAAAGCTATTTTATGCATAAGAGGCGATTTGGAGTGCTTGATCGGATCACCCAATACGCCCAATAGTACAAGACCTTGTTCGGTCGCTTCAGACTCCCCGCTGTTCATCGTTGCTCTCCCCCATATTGCAAAATATTAGGCCGCACAAATACATGAATGGCGGCAGGAACCAGTACCTGTTCCTTGCCGCCCTATAACATGGTTACAGCAACGTTATATCAACGCAGGCCGCAAAAGCACACGGACTCCCCGAGGAGCATGAACCGCAATCAGAGCTCCGTTCTCGCTATTCACCCTAATCCATCCCAAACCGGAAATGTAGATGTCCGATGGAGATTTGCGTGGAACGCGGAACTCATGTCTTGTCCATTCCGGCATCTCTGCCAATTGATCGCGTGTTGGCGGAGATAACAATTCCCCGGCATGATCAGCGAACAACTGATCAGCTCGCTCCAGCTTCGTGCGATGTATCTTAAGACCACCGTTAATGTAGCAGGTAAATGATTGGTGCTGACCCTCCACAAAATCAAATCGGGCCATACCGCCGAAAAACAATGTTTGTCCGGCATCAAGCTGATATGCAGCAGGCTTCAGCGGCTTGTCCGGCATAATAGCGCTCAAGTCCTGACGGGAGACGATTTCACTGAATCGCCAAGGGTATACAATACCCGGAGTATCAATAATGTGCTTGCCGTCGTCGAGCGGAATATTCACCATATCGAGTGTAGTTCCCGGGTAACGGGACGTTGTGAGTTCCTGCTCCATATCGCTATAATCACGAATCAAGCGGTTAATAAGCGTCGATTTACCCACATTTGTCGCTCCGACTACATATACATCGCGGTTACCACGGAGCTCAGATACCACATCCAACAGACGGTCAAAGCCCTGATTTTTTTTAGCTGAGCACAGTACGATTTCTTCCGTGCGAAGTCCTTGCTCCTTCGCTTGCTTTTGTACCCAGTTACGTACCTTGTTCCAATTCGTTACCTTAGGCAGCAAATCGGTCTTGTTCACAGCCAGTATAACTGGATTGGAGCCTACAAAGCGTTGCAAACCGGAAATCAAGCTACCTTCAAAATCAAAAATATCTACAATGTGGATGACGAGCGCATCCTTGTCGCCAATCTGGCTGAGCAGCTTCAAGAACTCATCTTGATCCACCGTCACTGAAGACGTCTCATTATAGTTTTTGATCCGGAAGCAACGCTGACAGATGACAGGTTCGCGAGTAAGCAATTTTTCAGGAATATATCCCGGAAGCTCCGGGCTAGTGGTCTGCACGGTGATACCGCAACCACTACATTTGACGGCAGTGCCGCCGTCAGGTCTTTCAGTCATTCTTCTTTTCCTCCTCAAGCCATAAGCCTTTCTTACGTAACCTTGTGAGCGCGATTCGCTCCAACCGCCGATTAAATCGGGTCATGACTCCTTCATCATGAATGGATATCGGTAGCACCAACACCGTATGCAATCCCAGTCGGTTGCCTCCCAATACGTCCGTCAACATTTGGTCCCCGACCATAATAGTCTCTTCCGGAGTCAGCCCCATCATACGGATGGCTCTACGAAAAGACGAGTTGGAGGGCTTCCGTGCGGCATGTATAAATTCAATGTCCAAAGGCGTAGCAAACACGGATACACGGTCCATATTGTTGTTAGACACGATGACAAGCTTAAAACCCGCCTGTTTGACCTTCTCAAACCAGGCCACCAGCTCGGGAGTCGCATTCGGCGCTTTTGCACCGACCAGCGTGTTATCTAGATCCGTAATAATGCCGCGATATCCTTGAGCATACAAGCCTTCAAGATCAATATCAAAGACGGTATTCACCCGTAATTTGGGCATCAGCATTTCAAACAACGTCGGTCACCTCAGTTTCATACGACAAACTATACCATATTACTATGGCTTAGTAAAAAGCTATCCGCAACAAACGGACAGCTTTTTCACTAAATATATAGCTAAAGATTAAAATAGACGGCGTTTGAACCTAATCAAAAATAGACTAGTCTTGATCCTTATGATCCGACGCAGCTTTTCGTCCAGCCCATCGTTTTATCCATCCTTCTTTGTGTAACAGAGATGCCTGCTGGCGAACCATATGCCAATCTTCTGCGGTTACGGATGAGGGGCTATAACGCGCTTGTTCAAATCGGCCAAGCAGCTGATGTAAAATTGAAGCGTATTCCGGTACTTCTAGCGACCATCTATCAACTGATTCCCTCAGCGTCTCGTGACTGGCGCGGACAAATCCCCTTCTTCGCATGTACCCTAACCAGTGCTCAGTTTCGACGACCACCTTTTCATCCGGAGTCAGCGGCTTACCTCTGCGTAACCGCAGCAGGTAAAAGTGAATGTCTGCCCGATTACGCCAGACGATATAAGCAGCCCACAGCAGCAGAATTGCAGCAGCAAAACCTATAATTACAGGATGAATCTTTGAACCTTCCTCCGGATTAGTCTGCGGGGTCTGCTCAGGCTGTTCTGGTTCAGGCTGATCTTTAACCTCAGGGGCTTCTGGAGTCTTTGAATCCTCCTGTTCCGTAAGCAGTGGCATATCAAAGCCAGGCGTAGCTTCTACAGGGACCCAACCGTATTCACCTAAATATACTTCCGCCCAGGAATGAGCATCCGCATTTGTCACGGAGTAAGAGGACATATTTTCGTCACTTTCGCCCGTTGTTGCATCATCTGAAAACGTCTGCTGACCAGGTGCATACCCTTTAACCCAGCGGGTTGGAACCCCAACAGAGCGAGCCATCATGACTAATGAGGTGGAATAATAATCGCAATAGCCCTCCCGAATCTCAAACAGAAAGGCATCCACAAAATCTCTGCTTCTTTTCCGTGAGAGGTCCGGATTGTTCGTATATGCATAATTTTGCTGCAAATACTGCTGTAGTAATCCGACTTTTTCATACGGCGTTTTCGCCGTTGACGTTACGTTCTGAGCCAAATCACGAACCCGCTGTGGCAACTCATCTGGAATTTGTAGATAGGCTTCCTGTTTATTTTTTCCGTACAACTCATTAAAAGTTTTTGTGCGTAGCTCTTTCTCAGGGATCACAGGGACATGCGATACCAGAGTATACGTTTTAGGATAAGCAGTTCTTCGGGAGGATGGATTCCAAAGCAGTTCCGCCTGTTCCGGATTCCAACGTAACCCGTCTGCCCGTGAATCTCTGTCCACCGATTGAACACGCTGCACCGAATAAGCGCCAAACAAAACAGGATAGCTCTGGTCGTTTTGCATCGTAATGGTCTGAACGACCTGCTCAGTCGAATGCCGCGTTTCTTGTGTGTTTTCAAGCTCTGCGGTCATCGGCACATCATTTAGCGTTTGATCATCGTTGCCCCCATCACTCCAGCCTGTACCAGAATAGGTTCGTTTCGTTTCCCCCCGCCAATAGCTTCGCTGAGTGGTCGTGATGGTCATGACAGGAGAATAATCAAAATTAAAACCTCCACCCAACCGATTATCCTGGCGACTATAACCCGATGCGGTGTTCATCCGTTGATTCAGTGCCCCAGATCCATTGCTGATCCCAGCGGTGGTTGAGCTATCTCTCTGGGTCCACGCTGTATAGGGATCCGTCAAAGCTGGCTGTACCTCGGGCATATTGACACCAGCCATAATAATGAGCGCAAAAATGACCGCAATATTGGCTGCTATTTTATATGGATAGCGCCGAATATGTTTCCATCCTTGAGGATAATGCTGCCGAAAATACTGCAGATGCTGTGTCACTAGCCAACCCATACCAGCAAAGACGATCCAGGCAACCTCCTCCCACAGCACAGTTGGCGTAAAGGAATCAAGCACTGCCAGCGCGGCGATATTAATACCCACAAAAACAAGAATCCGCTGCTTCGTTGTAACGATGAGCGGCACCATTTCAATAACTAGCCAAGCGATGAGGGAAAACCAAATATAAGGAGACATATTGGATATAAATTGGTCCAGGCGATTGGCTACCCCTCCGAAGGGGATAATGATGGAGTAAGACACCAATGTCCGATACAAAATAAAAAACAGCGCCGCCGCCTTAACAATAAATTCAATCCAAGGACGAAATGGTAGTACAATCTTCACCAGAGCCAGCATCGTAATGGTCATCAGTACAAGTGCTCTTGTCTCTTCCAGCCATAATTCGGAAGCAAAAGAAACCCATTGCATGGCAATAATAATAATCCATAAAAATGTAAAAGCGGGGGCCCAGGAACCCTTTAACGATTGTAACCAGCTCTTCATAGTGTTCCTCCCCCCATTACAGCCGGGAGCTCCCCAAGGCTCTCAACATCGTAGACCTTGATTCCTCTTGCACGAAGCATGCTCATCCATTCTTCAGCTTCTCCCTCAGCAGAACCTTCTCCGATATAGACGTGGCACGGAGTCATCCCCCGGGTATCGGCCCAGCGAAGAAGCTCCATCGCCTGATAATCCTTCAGCGGACTAATCAGTATAAAATAACAGCCTTGCGGAAACTGTCGTACACTGCTTTCTACAGCGGATTTCAAGCTACCTTGTGAAGTTGTGTGTATGTCTACCAAGTGATGCATCATTCGTTGTCGTTCCATTGTCTGCTCACTTGGCTGAAAGACGGTACCTTTCTCTCCAGCTGTGCACAATCCAACCCCCATTCGCTCTCGTCCACCATATTCCAGCAATGAAGCGGTAGAGGATACAGCTAGCTCAAACTGTTCGGCGTTTACATAATGCTTCATGTGTACGTCCAGCACAAGCATCGTTTTAGGAACGGTCTCATGCTCAAATTCCTTGGATTTCCAGCTACCTGTACGCGCCGTCGCATTCCAGTGGATGCGCGAAAACCGATCTCCATATACATAATCACGTACACCGTTAATTTGTGTCGTTTCACGCCGCGTTCGAGTTTGAACGGTCTGCGGTCCAGACATCCTTGAGCGACGGTCATTCATCTGCCAATATGGAATGAATACCGTTCGGGGCAGCACCCGAAATTCACCGCGTGCGTTCAAGCTGCCTTTGTGCTCCAACAGACCGAAGATGTCCTCACTCACACATTCCGTTTCCTCAAAGTGATAGCTTCCTCGCTCTAAAGCAGGAGTCTGAAATGTAAGCTGACCGCCCCCTTTTAGACTGGGAATGACACTGTCCTCAAACGACCAGGATTCACCTGTATGTCGCTTGAGGACCTCACGAACAATGACATAGGGTAACGGAAGAAAACCAGGTATACTGAGGCTCAGCTTTACATGCACCTGATCTCCCGCATGCAGCAGTTCTCCAAACTGCGAGCCTTGCGAAAGCTGCCGGGAGCCTTGCACACGGCGAACTCCGCTCAGACCAACGATCCATAAATAAACGATTAACAGCGTAACCATAGAAAACAGCATGACCGACGTCTTGCCGCCCTGAAACAACAAATAAAGCAGGCACACCACCCATATGACCACCAGAAGCCAGATGCGGCCTGACAGCCGTGGAAGCCTGCGCTTCCTTTTGACCATATTCATTCCCTAAGGACGCTCCATTCGTACGGGTACATGAACCTGCCGAAGGACAGCCTGCAGCACGGACTGGGCACTGGAAATGTCCAGACGCGCCTCGGGACGCAGCAACAAACGATGCGTTAGCACATAAGGTGCCAGCGCCTTCACATCATCAGGCAGCACATAGTCACGGTTGTCCAGAAAAGCGTATGCCTTCGCAGCCATTACAAAAGCAAGCGCCGCCCGAGGGCTAGCTCCCAGCAGCACGGATGGATGTTCTCTTGTCGCACGAACGATATCAAGTAAATAGGACGTCACTGCTTCGTCCATATAAATCCCTCTAATTTCCTGCTGGATGTCAGCAATCTGCTCCATATGAGCTACAGCCTCCAGGCGGTCTGCTGGCTGGCCTGCCTGATGATGAAGCAGCATGTTTCGCTCCGTCTCCATGTCAGGATAACCCAAGCTGATTTTGAGCATAAAACGATCTAACTGTGCTTCCGGCAGCATATAAGTGCCTTCAAAATCAATCGGATTTTGTGTCGCACACAGCATAAAAGGATGAGGCAACATATGAGTGTCCCCATCCACTGTCACACTGCGTTCCTCCATAACCTCCAGCAGAGCCGACTGGGTTTTCGTCGTCGCTCGGTTAATTTCGTCCGCCAGCAAAATATTAGTCATCACAGGACCCGGACGGAAATAAAAACGCTCGTCCCGTGGATGAAATATGGATACCCCTGTAATATCACTCGGGAGAATATCAGGATTACATTGAACACGGCGGTAATCACCGCGCATGGATTTGGCAAGAGCCTTGATCATTTGCGTTTTTCCCGTACCCGGAACGTCCTCGATCAGAATGTGTCCACCCGCCAGCATAGCCGTAAGCAGTAATTTTATTTCAAAGGATTTACCTAATATACATGATTCCAGATTAGAACGGATTGCAGATACAATCTGCACAGATTCTTGACGTACGGGCATAGCTCTGTAAACCTCCTAGATAGCAACATGTTTCCTATTATTGTACATGAAGGTGGGCACAGAGTACACTTAACCCCCTGCCCGTATTATTCAAACTCCATCCTTCTTTCGATCTTTCATGTGCAGAACAATTAAAAACCCTTCGGTCATTAGATCCGAAGGGCACATATATATAATCATTTATTTTTATGTCAAATCTAAAGTACGCTGCTTTTATATGCTTCCTTTTGGACGAACAAACAAGCATGCCAGAAAAGAGAAAATAATCGCAGAGGAAATTCCTGCACTTGTCAGACTAAAGATCCCTGTAATGACACCCAGCCATCCGTCCTTCTCCAATTCGGTTAATGCGCCGTGTACAAGTGAGTTACCAAAACTGGTAATTGGAATGGTCGCACCCGCCCCTGCAAATTTAATAAGCGGATCGTATATCCCAACAGCATCAGCAATTGCACCTGCAACCACCAACGTACTCATCGTATGTGCCGGCGTCATTTTGAACACATCCATCATCAACTGGCCCACGACACAAATGGCACCACCCACTAAAAAAGCCCATAGAAATATCATACTGTTCCTCCCGCTTCAAAAGCTACAGCATGGGCAACACAAGGAATGCTTTCACCCTGCTGTGTAGTCAAAGGAGATAATAACGCTCCGGTCGCCACGACCAGTACCTTTTGCAGCTCTCCTTTTTCGATCCGCTTCAACAAATGCCCGTAGGTTACAACAGCCGAGCAGCCACAACCACTGCCTCCTGCAATGACTTTCTTTTGCTTATTGATGTCGTAAATCAGTAAACCGCAATCATTAAATTCCGTCTGATTCATATCGAACCCATCTTTTTTGAGCAACTCCTTGGCAATTGGTAGCCCCACTGAGGCTAAATCGCCCGTTACAATGAGATCATAGTAACCAGGGTCACGGCCAGTGTCTCGAAAATGAGACAACAGCGTATCCGCAGCCGCGGGAGCCATGGCTCCACCCATATTAAAAGGGTCTTTAATGCCCATGTCCATTACACGTCCAATGGTAGCACAATCCACCACCGTCCCTGACTTGGCATGTCCTACAATTGCGGCGCCGGAACCGGTAACAGTATACTGAGCCGTAGGGGGCTTCTGTGATCCGTATTCATTAGGATAGCGGAATTGTTTTTCTACAGTACAGTTATGACTGGTCGTACCCGCCATCACGTAGTCACCGGCCTCTGAGTCCACAATAAGTGCGGCTAAGGCTAAGCTTTCCATTGATGTTGAACAGGCTCCAAAAACACCCAAATAGGGAATAGCCAGCTTGCTAGCCGAAAAGGAGCTACTGATAATCTGATTCATCAGATCACCACTAATAAAAAACTGCACTTCTTCTTTGTTCAAATTGGCATTAATTAGCGCCAGCTCTGTAGAATGCTCAATCAATCTACGTTCCGCTTTTTCCCACGTTTTCTCGTTAATTTCTATATTGTCATAAATATAATCAAAATCTGTGGACAACGGCCCTTCTCCTTCATCTGGGCCCACAACAGTGGCACTTCCAATGATGCGCGGTCTCGATTCAAACTTCCAGGTTTGTCCGCCCTGTCTTCTCATAAGTGATTGCCTCCCACACCAAGGATGGCATATATAACGCCTACGATAAATGCAGCCACCACCCCGAATACGACAACCGAGCCTGCAAGTTTGAACATATTGGCGCCTACTCCGAGCACTAGTCCCTCAGAACGATATTCCAATGCAGCCGAACACATCGAGTTAGCAAAGCCTGTAATGGGAACAGCGGTTCCTGCTCCTGCCCATTGAGCAACCTTATCGTAAACCCCGATACAGGTTAATATGACCGCCAGCAAGATCATCATCGATGAGGTCGGCGGGGCGGCCTCCTTGGCTGATATGTGCATTCCTGCCATAAAAGCCTCTTGAATCGCCTGTCCAATCACACATATCCCGCCTCCAACCAGAAAAGCGCGCACACAATTGGCAAATACTTTTCTCGAGGGTTCATGCTTTTGTGAAATATTCTGATAGTCCTTCTCATTTATGGACAGCGGCGACGTATTGGTACGAAAACCGCGCTGCCCGGATTTAGCTGGCATCATTCACCACCCCTTATCTGTAAGTTTTCGCGCTTGGCGGTTCGAATTGCTTGGGTCTTTTTCATTATGAGCTTTTTGGAGAAATGTTATGTCAGGAAAATGATATCGTGGACATTCGATACAAATCCATTCATACTGAATACATGACGACCACTGGTTAATTAATAAGGAGTGAGGTATACATCATGGAATCAAAAACATTGGAATTGTTTAAAACCTTAACGGAGTTTCCTTCCATTCCTGGACATGAGCGTGAGTTGCGGGCATGGGTTAAGGAACGGATATCCGGCTATACCGATGAAATCGTGCAAGATCGACTGGGCAGTCTTTTTGGGGTGCTACGCGGTCAAGAGAGTGGACCACGTGTGATGGTGGCAGGCCATCTGGATGAAGTCGGTTTTATCGTGAATGGTATTACGGAAACTGGAATGATTCGTTTTCAGCCGGTTGGAGGCTGGTGGA
The DNA here is from genome assembly GCF_024213605.1 of Paenibacillus sp. CH40. NCBI lineage: Bacteria > Bacillati > Bacillota > Bacilli > Caryophanales > Paenibacillaceae > Paenibacillus > Paenibacillus sp. CH40. The sequence goes on along the minus strand of NZ_JANAVQ010000001.1, from coordinate 411,864 downwards.
GCCAAGCCATTATGTCACAACGTCTTCAAGTATTGACTCCAAAAGGCCCAGTTATTGGTGTAGTTGGCTCTGTCTCGCCTCATTTGCTGGATGAATCGCAACGCAGCAAACCTATGGACATCAAGCATATGTATCTGGATATCGGCGTAGACAGCAGACAAGAAGCGCAAGATCTGGGGATCGTACCAGGAACGGCCATTGCGCCGATCTGTGATTTCACTCCACTGGCAAATCCTAAAAAAATCATGGCTAAAGCATGGGATAACCGCTACGGTGTAGGCTTGGCTATTGAACTGCTTGAAGCATTACATAAAGAAAAAGACAAGCTTCCCAATACATTGTATGCAGGGGCCACTGTTCAAGAAGAAGTGGGACTGCGTGGTGCACGCACAGCGGCCAATCTGATTCAGCCGGATATATTCTTTGCACTGGATTGCAGTGCAGCCAACGATATGGGCGGCGACCCGAATGCTTACGGGCACCTCGGTAAAGGCGCACTGCTGCGGGTATTTGATCCGGGTATGATTACACATCGAGGGATTGTGGAATACGTGCAAGACATGGCGGAAACTCACAAAATCAAATATCAATATTTCATCTCCACAGGGGGAACCGATGCAGGTCAAGTGCACTTGAGCGGAATTGGCGTGCCATCCACCGTCATAGGCATCTGTGGACGATACATCCATACTTCCTCGTCTATTATTCACACTGATGATTATGATGCAGCCAAAGAGCTGATCATCAAGCTGGTTCAAAATCTGGATCGTACAACGCTGAATACCATTATTGAACGAGCCTAAGTTGTAACAGAGAATCGCAATCTATAAAAAAACAGTCAAGACACGTACAACGTGCTTTGACTGTTTTTTTAATTTAATAGAAACAAAAGATAGAATATATCAAATCAAATGCTTATAACGAAGCAAAGCAATCACTACAAGTACAGTAGTTAAAGCAATACAGACGTTTTCTATCTTAGCTCCCTTCCGGGTTCCGGTACTCATCAATTTAAATCGCAGCTTCCATTTGAACGGCGGCAAAGGTTTGATTCCATTATTCGTCAAGGAATCTGCCAGTAAATGCAGCAAGTACGCTAGACCTCCAGCCAGCCATATGCTGTCACCGTGCAAACGTGTCGTACCATAAAGCAACGCAGTCCATGCGACTGTCCCGTATACCGTATGGGTCAACCCCCGGTGTGGGACTAACGTACAAATGATCAGCAGACACCCGGCGATATAATTCCACGGTGCATATGATTCTCCATACAAGGCTAGGCCGATACCAATTAGAAAGATAATAACCTTGCGCATGGATCGTGAAGGCATAAAAGAAGCACTGATCATCAGCAAAGCCAAAACAAGATTCCATGGCGGTGGAGCCAAACGGGTGAAAAATACCCAACCAGCAGCCCCAATCATTAGAAGCTGTATAAGCCTAAGCATTTTGGTTGGCAGCGCACGGCTCACGAGCATGGAGTTAGGCTCGTCAATATCCGGCAACAGTGAACCGACCACAGCAGCTGCCACGGCAGCCGGGGTCACTTCGTATCCACCTAAAGCTAATACCGACAGGGAGACCCCGGTTCCAATAATCAAATGGGCTCTTCCCATCATGGTGCAAAACATCCTTTCGTTGCAGCATACAACAGAGTTCAACATCACTCCATTTGAATCAGCATGATTCGATTGTATACGACAAACAAAAGGAGAACAATAGTTCGCTTATTCTATTTAAAAGACTTCATCCAAAAGTCCTAGTTTCGTCCTCATTACTTAATCCTCCCCTTATTCTTTATCTGTACAACCATTTCTAAAAAAACACGCCATATGGCCTATGAGTATGTTGACAAACATCTTCAATATTTTCTTTTTGCCTCAAAGTCCTATTGTACAATTTGAAATATTAGGTAATATAGTGTTTATATTTACTATATGAATCTATTAAATGAATAAGGAGGAAATGTTATGCAAAAAGTATCGACGTTCCGAAAGTTCAAAACCATCGGTCTAACATCGTTGCTAAGTCTTGTATTATTCGCCCTTCCCGCTTCAGCTGCTTGGAATGATACATACACGGGGTACGCCACATATACAGGATCAGGTTACTCTGGAGGGGCATTACTGCTCGATCCCATCCCTTCGGATGCCAAAATTACAGCGCTTAACCGCACACAACTGAATTATAACGGAATCAAAGCTGCATTAGCTGGAGCCTATTTGGAAGTTCAAGGTCCCAAAGGGAAAACAACCGTATATGTAACTGATCTTTACCCTGAAGGTCCAAGTGGCGCACTCGATCTGTCCCCAAACGCGTTCAACCTGATTGGCAATCAAATAGACGGAAAAATTAATATTTCGTGGAAAGTTGTCAAAGCTCCGGTTAACGGCAATGTCTCCTACCGCATTAAAGAAGGCAGCAGCCAATGGTGGGCAGCCATTCAAGTACGCAATCATAAATATCCGGTCTTGAAGATGGAAGTCCAACAAAACGGACAATGGCTCAATCTCGAAAAACAGGATTACAACCACTTTCTAGGTACTAACTTAGGAAAACAACCTCTGAAAATACGGATTACGGACATTCGCGGTGTCGTGCTAAACGATACAATCCCAGCTCTAGCGGAAAATGGTACAGGCGGAGCCTATATCGTTAATGGTAACGTTCAATTTCCTGACTAATTGCAGTACCGTCATCTTTCCTTCTTTTATTTGAATACACAAACCCGGCCGGGAACCGACGCAATCCAATGCGTATAAGTGTTCCTGGCCTTTTTACGAAAAAATCATTATTTTTCACAAAGAATCGGTTTGTTCACTGTCCTGTTCACAAGATCACACGTATAATGAATACATAAATAGGGTGTACTTTACAGCTACGTGCACACAGACAGGAGGCCTGTTCATATGAGCAATTTCAAAAAGCATCACAAGCTTCACAGCAAATTGCTGGTCAGCATTACGTTATGTATTACGCTAACGTTGCTGGTATCCACCACTGTGTATTATTTTTACTATATTCGCGTGGAAAAGGAGCAGGCATTCGAGGCCAATCACAACAGCTTGACGTTGAGAAGCAAAGAAGTTATTAACATGACATCTATTGCTCAATCTTTGGCATTTCAAATGTATCGCAGCAGTACCCTGTCCAAGTTGTTGTATTATCCAAAACCTAATGTATATGATGTAACCGCTGCTATGACCGAATTGAACAATTATCTTAACTCCATGCCGTATATTGAATCCATCTACGTGTTTAACCCTAAAAGCGGCACCTTCTACATTGCGTCCTCACAAGGTCAAAACGGGTTATTCAGCAAACATGAACTGGCTGATACAGATATCATTCGCGTGCTGGATCATTATCAGGACTATAAACCCTTTACCCCTATTCCACGCACGTATCCGCTGCTGTCGGCCTCAGACTCTGGAGCTGGAGTAGAGCAAGCAAGCCCAGATATCGCAGCCTATACGTATTTATGTTATGACGCAATTAACTCGAACGAAGCGATAAATTCGGCTGTGATTGTGAATGTGTCGGCGGCCTGGATGAACAAGGAAATGGCGGCGAATCCAATCTCAGGCGGGACCGCTTATATTTTAGACGATCAGGGCAGACTGTTGTCTGGTACAACATTGACAGACGAAACTTTGAACGAAAAAGAGCAGCTATGGTTGCACACGAGAGTCAAAAAACAAGAAACAGGCTATTTTGTAGAAGACTTTCATGGTAAAAGATCACTCATTTCCTACACCTCCCCGGACGGACTAGGTTGGCAGTATATTAGTGTCACACCATATGAAAGCGTTATCAAAATGGCGAGTGTTATTCGTAATGCGATGTTACTGATAGCCGCCATCATTGCATTGGCAGGATTCGTGGCTTCGTGGCTGCTATCCAAAATGCTGTATACGCCTATTGGCCAAATTGTTGTGCATATGAATTCACTGGAATCGGAGAAACGAAACAGCATGTACACAATCCGGCAAAACATTTTACGGAATGTGATCCGAGGAATCCGAAATCTTCCTGCCGGTGAAGAACCGGAACGATTACGTGAGCTTGGGATTACGTTCCAGTTCGACAAAGACTACCGCCTTGTGCTGCTGCGCATAGATGAATATACCCGATGGCAAAGCGAACGTGGACCTGATCTGCTACCCTATAAGTTTGCAATCATGAACATTGCTTCTGAAATATGCGGACAAACGTACCGGGTGGAGACCGTTGATATGGATGAGGACAGTGTACTGCTGATGCTTAACATTCTCGATCCCGCAGAGCATACAGACACTGTACTGCTAGAAACCTTATTACGCCAAATACGTGAAGCTTGCTTTGAATATTTGAAGCTGAGCGTTTCACTGACTTACAGTGCCATCACAAGTCAACCAGAACGGCTGCATTTGCTGTACCGCCAGGTACAAGACGCATCTATGCACCGATTTTTTCAGGGGCATGGCTGCATTATTAATGCGCAAAACACTACAGACGAGGATATCCAAAATACTTACGTATATCCAGCCGATAAAGAGAAAAAAATGCTGGATACGCTGCTGTCTGGTCATACGGAGGATGCACACAGTATGTTCAAAGAATTGTTGATGCATATGGAAAAATATCCGTTTTCCTCCGTTCAAGTGGCAATATCCCGGCTCATCATGAGTGTGAATAATGCTGTTCGGCATATCAGTGAGCTCAATGGATTTGCTATAGAAACTAAACCTGAATTACCATCCGCAGATCGGTTAGAGACCGCTGAGAATCTTATTGATCATTATCAATTGGTCTTTGATCATATTCGCTCCAGTCTATCGGAAAAACGAAACACGAAGCAGGAACGATTGGTGCGGCAAATCAATGAACGAATAGAGCAAGCCTATACGGATCCCAATTTTTGTCTCAATCAGATTGCGGAAGAGCTGGATATGTCGCCGATCTATGTCAGCAGGCTATATAAGCAGCAGACCATGTCTACCATCGTGGACGTCATCCAACAACTCCGTATTCGCAAGGCCTGTGAGCTGCTGGAACAGACCGACTGGTCTGTAGCTGACGTAGCAGAACAAACCGGATTTGCGAGTAGCTCTTATTTCCATCGCATGTTCAAGCGTAGCTTGGGCGTAACACCGACAGATTTTCGTCGTTCTAAAGCAAATGCGCAATAAGTAGACTGCTCTACACGACAGCTCTGAGAACGGAACATTGCTCCCAAAAACATAAACTGACATTAAAAAAGCTAGCCTCCAACTTTCTGGAGACTTGCTTTATTCTTTATCACAATTCTTTATGTTTTATTTAATACCCTTCTCCTTTACGTAAGCTTCCCATTGTTTTGTATATTCGGTTTGGATTTTCTCCAAACCAGCTTGATTTGCCTTTTGCAAGAAGGTCTGCAAGCCTTGATCTACATTGTCGATCAGTCCAGCTTGGAGCGGATACAGATATTGCTTCTCAACCTGTTCTAGAGCTGCTTTTTCTGCTTGGTAGGTTGTGTAGTCCTCTGCAAAGCCGGTAAACAGGTCAGGCTTCTGGATTTTATCCAGCTCGGCAAAAATTTTCTTCACACGGTCAAAGCCAGAATCAAACAGCATGTATTCCGGATTACGCCAAGCCCAACTGTTCATACCTTCGCGTGAAAATCCATTAGAACTGCCGCTACCTATCATATGGTAGTAACCATCTTTGACTTCATAGTTTTTGCCTTCAATACCATATTGCGTGAGCAAGTTATAGCGTTTGTCCGTCACAAGCTTTTCATAAAAAGCCAATGCGCGCGCCGGATTTGGGCTGCTTTTTGGAATTGCAAAGCCGTTGTGAATCGGATGCACTGGAGTTGCATAACCTGTCGTCAAAGGGAATGGGTAATACTCGAGCTTCCAGTCCGGGTGAGATGCTTTGAGCTTAATGACCATATCATTAAACCGGGTTGGATTATCACCGAAAATACTCGCTGCTTTACCAGAAGTCACTTGATCCTGAAGCGTATCTTTTACGTTTAATACATTTTTGGGAATGAATCCTTTATCGGCCCAGCGTTTGTAAGTGTTCAGCTCTTCCTTTTGTTCATCCGAGCCCCAATATTTATAAACTTCTGTTGGTTTTTCATATTTAATACCAATGCCATAAGGCAAGGCACCAACACTCTTCGTTACTAATTCGGTATATCGGTCATGCAGATTTCCCTTGATATCGCTGTTCAGAGATACGGTTTTCATATTTGGCTCATGCTGACGTATCCCATCCATATAAGCCTCGTAACTTTTGATATCTGTCGGTTTAGGCAAATTGTACTTCTCTCGTAAATCCTCACGCCATACAAAACCGTTAGTGACATACTCTTTATACGTGCCAGGCACGGTATAAATTTTGCCTCCGATTTTAACTCCATCCCACATGTCCTGAGGTACAAATTTTTGCAAGGCAGGTGCAGCCTTAGGCAGCAGATCGTCTAGCGGCAGGAATGCGCCCTTCTTGGCATAGGCCTGATACTGCGTCCAATCTGCAGTGAATATCAGGTCGATAGGCTGACCCGAAGACAATAACAGCTTATATTTTTGATCCCAGTCTGTCCACGTCGTATAGTTAAATTTGACGGTGGCATTCAGATCTTTTTCCGCCAATTTATTAATCTCTGCCTCAATGATAGACAGATCCTTAGGAGCATCCCCCAGCATATAAAATTGCAGCTGAACTTTTTGGGATTTATCATCCTCTCCATTTGCTTTTTGTGCGCTGTTTCCGCTACCGCCTCCACATCCGGCTAATAGCGCCATGATGACCATTACTGCAATCAGGATGGACATGCGTTGTTTTCTTTTCTTTGTGAATGTCATGTGAATCCTCCCTTTGAAATGGTAGTCTGTTTATTAAAACGCTTACAAAAATTGCTGCTTTGATGGCATACCGTCAGCACGTTATGCCATCAAAGCCCTTTAGTGCCGCTTCAGCCTTTTACCGCGCCTATGGTCAGCCCCTTAACAAAGTAACGCTGAATGAACGGGTACAGCAGCAAAATGGGTCCAGTAACCACGATCGCCATTGCCATTTTGGTCGATTCGGTCGGCATATCATTGGAAAGAGACACACCAGTACCTGCACCCATTTGAGCGATAAATTGCATGGAGTTAATTACATTATACAGATAATATTGCAACTGGTATTTATGCGGATCGTTAATAAAGAGTGAGGATGAGAACCAGTCATTCCAGTAAGCCAAGGCCAGAAACAGCCCCACAGTGGCAATACCCGGTGTAGATAAAGGCAGCACAATTCGATAGTAAATTTTAAAATCACCCGCACCGTCAATTTTAGCGGACTCGAACAGTTCTTCCGGCATGGAAGAACGAATGAAGTTTTTCATCAAAATGATCAGAAACGGAGTCATCAATCCCGGGAAAATAAGCACTGTATACGTATCAAGCAATCCTAAATACTTCGTCAGCATGATGTACCAAGGCACCAACCCGCCTCCGAACAGCGTCGTAAAGTAAATATAGAATGAAAACGCATTGCGGTATTTAAAATCTTTGCGTGCCAGCACATATCCTGCCATCGTCATCAGGAACAGGCCCAACGTCGTGCCTACAACCGTGGTAAAAATTGTCACCCCATACGCCCTTAACACCTCTTCAGGAAAGGTGAACACCGTCCGGTAACCTTCCAGTGAGAATTGTTGTGGTATAAAGTGATATCCATCCCTGATAATCGATTCATTACTGGTCAGTGAAGCCGAAATAATAAGTAGGAACGGGAGTAAACAAGCAATGGAAGCAATAATGATAATCACATAAGAGATGATTTTAAAAATTCGAGTGTATACATCCTCTTTGATTGCCATCCGTTTGGGTCCTCCTTTCTAGAATAAGGCATATTCGTCGTTCAACTTACGGATGATGTAGTTCACGGTCATGATCAGTACAAAACCGAACAAGGATTGGTACACGCCTGCTGCCGAAGCCATACCCACATCAAAAGTCACTTTCAAGGAACGGTACACATAAGTGTCCAAAATATCCGTCGTATTGTACAGCACCCCATTGTTGCCGATTAATTGATAGAAAAGATCAAATTGTCCTTTCATAATACTACCAAGCGCAAACAACAGCAGCACAACGAATGTCGATTTAAGCATCGGAACGGTAATGTACCAGATTCGTTGAAAAATGTTGGCTCCATCCATTTTAGCTGCCTCATAATATTCGTCACTGATCCCTGTAATTGCTGCCAGATAGATCACCATACTGTAGCCGAGATTTTTCCATAAATAGAACAGGATAATCAGGAAAATCCATACCCACGGTTTGTTGTATACATCCACGCGTTCACCACCAAATTGCAGCAACAGCGTATTCAGAAAACCATTATCATAATTAAATATGTTATACACGATGACACTTAGAATAACGAAAGAAACAAAATAAGGCAGGAACATCACGGATTGAGCGATCTTTTTAAAGTAGCGGCCTCGCAGCTCATTCAGCAAAATAGCGAGAACAATCGCTAACACGTTGCCAAGTAAAATAAACGCTGCGTTGTATCCGACCGTATTCAATGTCAGTTTTGTCAGCGTGCCGGATTGCCATAGAAAGCGAAAATTTTGGAGTCCGACGAACTTGGCATCAAACAGGCTGGTATTGAAGTCGAACTGGGTAAATGCATAATAAATACCCACCATAGGAATGTAGGAATTAATGAAGAAAAAAATTAAAGTGGGCAACAACATCAAAAATAATACCCGATTGCGGAACAGTTCATAGAAAAAACCGTGTTTTCTACCCGTTCCCAGCCTCTTACCGTTCAGGCGGGAATCCGTTGCAAGCATTGCAGAATTTTTGGGCATAGGCTGATTCAATGTGAGTCACTCCCCCTCTGTGTACGTTACCGACAGCAAGGTTTGTAGCACCGCCGCCGTATAACTGTATTTTATGTAAGCGCATTCAAAATGAAAAGTGAAGCCTCTTATGCTTCATGAACAAAGGAGTGTCCGGAGGAGTGAACAATTCGGATATTTGTGAAGTTTTATGTAATATGAGGCGCCTGATCGACGCCTTGAGCCCATTCACAAAGCATATTTGAACGATCTACTCTATTCCTTTTGTCCACCCTGAAAAGTGGTTTCATCCTGTTTCACCCGAAATCCGATTTTCTTGGCCTGCTCCAGCAGCTCAGCGGCATTATCCTGCGGCTTATATCCGATTAGTTCTTCCAAGTAGCCAATGTCATAATAATTATCCGTATTGGCTGATGTACCGTACAAATTAAGATAACTCATCTCCGGACGAGCTTCGATACAGCAGACGGTCAGACGGATCATATCGCGCTCGGAAATCCAAATATGAGCGGCGCGCTCCGAATGGGGCCGATCATCCCCAGGAAAATTTCCGATACGGATATTCATTGAAGATATTTTGCCCTGATCGGCATACAGCCGTCCCAACAGTTCAATGTAACACTTACTCAATCCATAAAAACTGTCTGGTCGGTAGGGATCTTTTACATCTATACTTTCGCCTACTTTATAAAACCCTGTGGCATGATTGGAACTGGCAAAAACAATGCGTTTTACCCCATTTTTGACCGCAGCTTCATACAGCTTGTAGGCTCCGCTTACATTGCCAGACAGCACTTTGCCGAGAAAATCCCCTTCATCCTTGATCCATGCAAAATGCAGTACCGTATCCACTCCACGCGTCAGCTCATCCAGTCGTGCAGCATCATGTATATCCATTTCCACAATCCCTGCCTCTTCATCGCTCTTCACATCAGCAGCGGTTATTTCATATTTACCTTCCGCTTGTAGCCCTTCATACAATACTTTCCCAATTGTTCCTGCCGCACCTGTAATCAATAATTTTCGTGCCATCGTCCGCATCTCCCTTCTTAGCTTGGTTGTATGCTGTCATCCATATCATAATTTTAACCAACTCCCCAGGGAGGAAACCCCTTAAACTCTCGATTTCGGTATGTCATAACCCACTTAACTGTGTCACCTGTCGGCATATAAAAAGGGACCCTGCTATTGTGCAAGAGTCCCTTGTTGTTACTTTGTTTCAGATTCTATGTTTCGAGTTCTATCTTTCAATTTCTTTGTTTCAACTACTACGCTCAAGCTTGTCGTACTACTCTCGCTCTGCGATTAACCAAATAAATGCTAAGCCCGATTAAGATCAACCCGATAAGCAGGAAAGCCGTAATCGCTTCGCCCAGCACCAACGAGCTGACAAATACTGAAATCACAGGCACCAAAAACGTATAGGAAGCGACCTTACTGGCATCCCCCGAATTGACCAGCGTGAAATACAGCAGCCAGGATAGTGAAATTCCCAGCACCGTGCCGAATATCAGCCCTGACACATACGGGACATTCCATACGATATCTGACCAGCTTTCCGTCACCGTTCCAGCTCCCGTCAGCACGATGCCTCCCAGTGTACATTGAAATGCAACCAGCCACAGCGAATCCACACGCTGGTTTACCTTTTTCACATATACCGTTCCCAATGCCCAGCTCACGGCAGTAATAATGGCGATGATTACACCTGCCACAGCCACATGCCCTGAAAATCCGCCCACACTGACAGCTGCAACGCCCAAAAATCCGATGATCAATCCAATCACCTTGAGTCTGGACATCGCTTCTCCCAGCCACATCCATGCAAAAATACCGACCAGCACAGGCTGGAGATATACCAGCACAGAAAACAAGCCGGAGGGGACGTACATCAGTCCCACTGTTTGCAGGCCATAAAACAGTACCACGTTAAAAATACCTGAAATAGCATACACCCGCCAATTTTCTTTCCAACGAATGCGATTCCATCTCGGTACTAAAATTGCTCCTAATAGCAGACCGCCCAGCAGTGTACGTAGCCCTGCAAACAACAATGGAGGTGTGAATTCCAATGCCACTTTATAAATGGGCCAAGAAATGCCCCACAATACAACCAGTAGCGCGATCATCATCATCCGCTTGGCTGTCGTTAACTCTCCCATGACGCTATCGCTCCTCTATGAAAAAAATCACTAGACTTTATATACTACGCCTACAGAACAACTTTATCAAACAAAAAATATGTATTGGAAAGCTCCACCTTTCATGCCCGCTTGTTCATCGAGGTATGTCTTCGGACAGAGGAATCCAGTCATTTGCCTATGTTACAATATACCAAAAAGAGTTATAAAGCTTATAAGGATAGGAGGTTGTCTGCACTTGATTTATATCATCAAATTTTTGTACAGCTTTGTGCTCCCTCCCGGTTTGTTCATCCTCGTGATGGCAGGGCTCGTGATCTGGCTATGGAAAAGGGCACGTATACCTGCGGTCGTACTGCTTCTTGTCACATTGCTGCTGTACGTTTCCTCGACCAATTTGGCTGGTGATTTGTTAATCAGTAGCCTGGAAAAACAGTACCCACAACCCCGTACCGTTCAAGGCGATGTCATTGTCGTGCTTGGGGGCGGAGCCACACAGGGAACCCCCGACATCAATGGACAAGGCAATCTGCTAGGATCTGCAGCCAATCGACTGCTCACTGCGGCCAGATTGCACGAAGCAACAGGCTTACCCATTCTTTTTTCCGGCGGGCAAGTGTTTGGAGACAGTGGAAATGAAGCGAATATTGCGCAAAGGCAGCTGCTAGGACTCGGTATTCCGGCAAAGGATATCCTGATCGAAAACCGTTCCTTGAACACACAGCAAAATGCCGTATATACATCGCAAATTTTGGGAAAACATCAACTCACTAGACCTGTTCTGGTGACCTCCGCTTTCCATATGCCACGTGCTGCACTGGAATTTCAGCGTGCAGGCATGCAGGTCATAGCTTATCCTACCGACTATCTGGCAAGTGAAAAGCTGTCACTGTATGCTGGCAAGCTCTCGCCGTCTGCTGGGGCCATGTCTACAACCGGAACAGCCCTCAAGGAATACCTAGGAATTCTTGCATTAAAGCTTAAATAATGTGATGTCTAATCGTATAGCGGCACATAGCACAAACAAGCGTCTTGCGCTCGCAGGTATAAGCCTGTAAGCTAGCAAGGCGCTTGATCTACCCTTACATATTCTAATCCAAGAAAATATCTGATATTTGTTCTTCCGATATGACCTTAAAGCCTTCCTTTTTTAACAAAGCCGAGGTTACCCCGTTACCTGCTATTTTACGATTTTCGAATGACCCATTATATATTGCTGCTGATCCGCAGGACGGGCTGTTTTCTTTTAAAACAACAAGTGTTGCGTTAACCTCTCTGGCTATATTCAAGGCTTCATACGCACCTCTAATGTACATATCGCTAACATCGTTGCCTGAGAACTCGACCACCTTAGCTGTGCCGTTCAGCACATCCTCGCCTGTCCCTCCAACAATCTCAGCAGGCTCTCTCGGAGTCACAAAGCCCCCCAAAAGCTCAGGACAGATCGTCACAGCTTTCTTTTCCTCTACCAACTTCTGAATATGTACATCCAGGCTATCCGTCCCGTTATATCGTACCTTCATGCCCGCCAAACACGAACTTACCAGAATCATTAGTTCCACCTCATATCCATTGCATTCACTATTAAGTAGTTAAAGTATAAACAAATTTTCTAGTAGAGTCATCGTACGAAAATTTTGACTCGCCACTACGTCCGCGTTCCGTAAGGATATTCTTCCAGCTGATGACATAATCGTAATCATGATCGCGCTTTTCAATTCGTGACTTCCTTATCAGTCCCTATAGGATCGCGGATAGATACGTCTTTGTGTGTTTTTTCAGGGAACGTAAATGCATCAGGATCTCATTTTCTATACAACGGGCTGCAAATGTTGCCAGCTTGGTGCCTTTCCCGGTTCGAAAGCTTTCAATGTATTCATCCAAAATAACCTGATAAAAACAAGCCTGAGGCGCATGTTGGTTTTTTATTTGTTAAGGTTCATCCTGCTCGCAAGTAAGATAAATTCACTCTTGCTATAAGTCGTAATTTAAGATATATTATTAATTAAATAATCAATTATTTAATTAATAAAGTTTAGTTTAAAGAGAGGGGAATACATTTGGCAAGACCCATCAATGAAGAAAAAAGACTGGAGCGGCGTAAACGTATCCTAGAAGAAGCTGTTGTCCTGTTCGCAGAAAGTGGATATTCTAATACCACAACGGCTATCATTGCGCAGAGTGTGGGAGTGACTCCTGGAACCATTTTTCAATATTTCCCCAGCAAAGAAGCTTTATACTACGCCGCTGTCCTTGAGCCGCTTGCTGATATTCAGGTTAAATCGCTTGCTTGTCTACAACAAGAGGGGACGCCGGGTGTATTGATTAAGAACATGGTGGCAGAACAATTCAACCATATCTACTTCTATATAAATGAATTGCGGCTTGTTCAATCTGTCTTAGGGCAACGAATAAGATTCCCTGAACTTACACAGAAGGTCCTTGAAAGTATAAAGGTAATGACAGATGCGATCGAATGCGTCTATGCCAAGGGACAGTTAATGGGAGAATTCAACAAAAGCTTTTCTCCAGCAATGATCTCTCGTGCCTATATCTCTTTCTTAAATGGAGTGGGCTTAACTCTTGGAGAAAGTATTATTCATCATCCCGAGTGGGAAAATCTGAAGGGGCATGCCTTTTATTTGTTCGCCCCCATACAACCTAAAGAAAAACTGGAGGAGTCTGAATGAGTCAGGCATCATTACAACCCGAGCTGACATTTAACGTTCGTGTGAAAAAACGAAGGAAAATTTTATGGAGCCTAGGGATCGTGCTTTTGCTTGTAATGGCTCTTGTATTTTTTATATCTTATAAAGTAGTAGACACCTTGTTGCACCATCCTAGAGATACTAATGTCAGCTACGGATTGAATATCGATAAAACTCCCTACGAAGAGGTCGAGTTCAAGAGTTTGAAAAATGATAATACGATTAGAGGTTCCTTCTTTCCTGCAAGTGGTCTTTCTGGTAAAGCAAGCAATAAGACAATTATTGTCGTCCATGGATATACGAGCAATCGTTTAGTCAAAGGGCGGACCCAAAAGTTAGTAGAGCATTTCGTTCCGAAAGGCTACAATGTATTGGCATTTGACCTCAGCTCACAAGGTAAATCCGATGGTGATTTGATTACACTGGGCTTCAATGAAAAATACGATTTGCTAGGAGCTGTAAGCTATTTAAAATCCAGAGACCATACGGGTGATAAGATTGGAGTTATCAGCTTTTCAATGGGTGCTGCTACTTCTTTGCTAGCCGCAAGTGAAAGTGATGACATCAAAGCCGTAATTGCGGATAGTCCTTTTCGTAATGCTGGTCTATTTCTGAGAGAGGGTTTGCCCTTCTTTTCAGGTTTACCTGCGTTTCCATTCAGTTATACATCGACATGGATGGCAAATTGGGCCTTTAAGGTTGATCTTGATTCCATATCTCCTATGGATGCGGTAAAAAAGATGCAAGACAAGCCAGTTATGCTCATTCATGGTACTGGAGATCAGCAAATTAGTTATAAAAATACAGAAATTATTTACGAGTCCTTAAAAGATAACCCAAAAGCAGAAGTATGGTACCCGCAAAATACGGAGCACATCGATGCCATCAACCATTACCCCACTGAGTATTTCAAAAGAGTAGATCGCTTTTTGGATGAGTATGTAGGAAAATAAATTCAATCCAAGAGAGCCGACTAGCGAAGGAACTTGTCCTGACGAAGTATAAACACCCAATAATATCAAGCATTTTTAGCCTGTAGTGTAGAAAACCACTACAGGCTTTTATTTGCGTTTTAAATGAAAACACATAGCAAAATAGTTATTATTTAAGCGAAAAGGGGCAGTTGTTTTTATAAGATAGCCTTAGATAAGAATATTGGATGGTAGAGGGGGATGCAATTTAAACACACCTCTGAAAAGAAGCAAGTAATTGAATTATGAAAAAGACCTAAAAAGGCCCTGTTAAGGGCCTCAAGCGGCTTCATATATCTCCTTATCCATTACCCCTTCTGCTTGTAAAACTCATGGTACAACTTCATCAGCGCGCGCTTTTCGATTCGTGACACGTACGAGCGCGAAATTCCCAGTTCTCGTGCAATTTCCCGCTGTGTTCGTTCTTCTCCTCCGGCTTCCAGGCCGAAGCGGCCGATCACCACTTCTTTTTCACGCTCATCTAAAATATCCAGGTTGCGATAGATTTTACTTTTCTCAATTTTGAGCTGTACTTTATCTACAATATCATCCGCCTCGGTGCCGAGGATATCAATCAAAGTAATCTCGTTGCCTTCCTTATCAGTCCCTATAGGATCGTGGAGAGATACGTCTTTGCGTGTTTTTTTTAGGGATCGTAAATGCATAAGAATTTCATTTTCTATACAACGGGCTGCAAATGTTGCCAGCTTGGTGCCTTTCCCAGTCTGAAAGCTTTCAATGGCCTTGATCAGTCCGATGGTACCGATGGATATAAGATCCTCCAAATCTTCGCCGGTGTTATCGAATTTTTTCACAATATGGGCCACCAGCCGTAGGTTATGTTCAATGAGTGTGTTACGGGAGTGTGCGTTGCCTTCGGCAAACAGCTTTAGGTGTCGAGCTTCCTCTTTCTCAGTCAATGGCTGCGGAAAGGCGTTGTTTTTCACGTAGGAAACGAGCAGCGTCAATTCCTTGATGAACAGAGCGATAGCGCTAAATAGTCCGGGCACGGATGACACCTCCTGAGGTAGTTGCGAACTTACCGGCCTTTGTTACTTACCGGGCTTGCGGTCTGTTTATTGTATGTAGGCAGGTGCCCATCCGTGCCTGTACTCCGAAAACTGCTCCGTAACAATTTGCCAGATACCTTTCTGGAGCAACCTCCGATACTTAATTCGAAACGTAGAGATCTCTTCGACACAAATCAACGCACTCCATATAGCCAGAGGGAAACCCGGGATAGCTTTACATTATTCATCACTTGGTTTCCTCCTTTTCTTTCAGCAGAGTATTAACTTCTTTCTAAATATGACAATGGGAGTGGGGAATAGACCATTGTATCTCCATCTTCATCTCGTTTTAAAAAAAATAGCAAACTCAGCACCATTACTTTCATCGCCTCAATTCAGAATCACATCTATTTTGTCGGTAAGCACATTAAATCCACCTATTACAAAATCATTATATTCTTGGGAAGCCGTGTACTTCTCAAATAATTTTCTTTTATATTCCTCAACAGTACTAAAACAAACTTCCCAATCCAAAGGGAATATGCCGTCTCCCAAATAATAAGTGTATATTTTCATATTCTATCCATTTCCTTTCTCGCACCTCAATTAGTTATTTATATTCTAAACATGCAACTCCCCGCCCGCAAATGAGCTTGCTATTATGATGTTGGACCGCTTAAACACTAGTGTGCATTCTATCATCAAGGAATATATTCATAGAGAGTTCCATATAAATGATATAAATCAACCTTTTCACCACAATCAAAAATTAAACTTAAGGAGGAATTTCAACATGGCAAAATTCAGTCAAAATCCAGATAACTATACTTTTTCCGTAGATCCTGTTGTTATAGCAGAGGAAAATGTTTCAACCAACGGGGATTCTAAAAATACTTTTCCGAAAAATGTTTTAGTCGATAATAATCTCTATTGGGAGAGCAGTTTAAGCGGTAAAGGTGGAGAAATCATCTTCAAATTAGATACAGGCAAGACGATCAATGATATTCTTTTAGCTCAGCCATCTTCTCGAGCTTTTATACTTTCATTTTCTTTTCACGGCTCTATTGACGGAGAAAATTGGTTTAGGTTAGGTGAAGTCGAAACTTTGCCAACCACTGCAAAAACAACTTATCAATTTAGTAATGAGATTCCTTTTTCATATTATAAAATAACTGTACTTTCATCCGGCTTGAGTAGTACAACCTCCTATTATGGTATACGATATATTCAGCTAAGAACCGCACTCATTAATGGCGTTCCTGCCTACAGAGCATCCAATATAAACCCCGCTATTGCGGAATAAGTTACTACACACAAAAAAGGGGCTGGCCAACGCCGCCCCTTGATTTATTCTATTTCATTTGTAGCATGTTATAAATCATCTCAGCCGCTTCCGCCCGTGTGACCTCCTGTTTGGCACGGAAGCTACCATCTGGATATCCTTGTACTAAATTAATCTCGGTTAGACCAAGTACATCCTTTCTGGCCCACTCTACAATTTGAGAGGAATCCGAGTATGCACTGCTTTCTTGCTGTGGTGTAGCCTTAATAATGTTATTCACCATTTTAGCCGCTTGCTCACGGTTAATGACCCGATC
The DNA here is from genome assembly GCF_024213605.1 of Paenibacillus sp. CH40. Lineage (NCBI taxonomy): Bacteria > Bacillati > Bacillota > Bacilli > Caryophanales > Paenibacillaceae > Paenibacillus > Paenibacillus sp. CH40. The sequence continues at coordinate 394,600 of NZ_JANAVQ010000001.1, read as the reverse complement.
TGGGCCAAATTCTCTACTACTAAACCCGCGAGCGACCTGATCTTTAATCGCCGTTTTGAGCAGATCAACGTACCACGCCGATGGATTGATATCCTCGAAGCCTAAATTCACATCCGTTTCGAGCGGTAATTTCAAGGAACGGACCAGCATAGAAGTGAACTCCATACGCGTTACAGGTCTGTTCGGCTCAAATAGCGTGTGGGTTGTTCCCTTTACTATACCCAAATCGGCAAGCACATTTATTTTTTCTTTATTAAATATCCGATCAATGTCGCTAAAATGATTTGGCTTCTTCTCAACGGTTGAATCTTGAATATACTCTGCTTCTAACGATTCCTTTACAACAGGCTGAATCAGTCTTACACTCTCCGCCCCTCCTGCTCCACCCCCTGCGTCCGCAGTATTACCCGTTGTTTTTCCATTCGCTTGTTTTGCCTCTGTGCGTTTTCCTTGACTATTTTCTGCCCATAGTTGAACTTTATACAATTGCTTCTCTTTAAGTTCTCTCCAGATATAGCTTCGTTCCTTACCACGATATAGTTCTACTCCTTCACTGGCGAGGACGAAAATATCATTCTCATGGTCTGACTCCCAATGGATGATAAACTCACTATTCGTTGTTTCTGTCTTCGAAAATGCAAACGCTGGAGACGGCAGCGTCTCGACCTGACCTTCTGTCTGCTTACCTTCACCACTTGTGTTCAATGGCTTGACGGTAATACGGTACAATGTAGAACTATCCAATCCATCTACTTTAAATTCATGGGAGGTCGTATGACCGATAAGCCCCCCGTTTTGGTAGACATTGTAAGCATCTGCACCCGGAGCTTCTTTCCACGTAACAACCAAATCGGTATCTGTTACTTCTTTCACAGTCAATCTATTGTCTGGTATTTGACCTGGCAAAGCGCGATGCGTAAAGGGAGTTATATTACCTCTCCCCGTTGTATTCACGGCCTGTATACCAAACGAGTAAATCATACCAGGCTGGATATTTGAAAGCTTAATATGAGTATCTCTGGTGTTAAAAACTTCCCCCGTATCTTTACGGGTTACAGTATATTGATAAGCGCTCTTGATTTCATCCCAGCTCAGTAAAATCTGGCCATCCTCAAGTTCTGTAACATTAACATTTTGTGCTTGAGGAGGAAGTGTCAGCAGCTTACCCAACGCTGGCTGGCTGAAACCACTACTGTTCCCACTGCTCACTTGAAAATCATAGTTTCTCCCACCTGTTAAACCAGATACAACCACACGTGGTTCCGTACTATAATAATCTTGACCGTTGATCGTTACCTTATATTGAGTTGCCCCATCAACCGGGGCCCATATCAACGTGGCATCGTGCTCGCGAACATCTTCAGTTGCAAGTTGCACAGCTGAATCAGGTAGTGTTAATGCGTTGATAGATGTATCTTTACCTGTACCACTTCGATTGTAGGCTCGTATTTTAATATTGGCAGATCTACCCGCAGGCAAGCCCTCAAAAGTATATGAATGGATACCACGTGCAACCCGCACCTTCGGTTCATCGTTAACATTCAAGATGTATCCTTCAGCCCCCTGCACATCCTGCCACGCAACACCGATAGCATACACATCCTTCGTCACACTTGATATTGTAGTTACTCGATCAGGTAAAGTGATGACTCCTAGATGGGCATAGTCTCCGAATCCTGTTGCATTTTCAGCGGAAACGTTATAACCATACTCTGTTCCTGCCTGAAGATCAGTATCGGTAAATTCTGTATACACATCGTTATAAACCGAGACTTCGTCACGTTCTAGGGCGTAGTAGGTGGCAGTGATTACAGAATTCCACTTCAAATCGATTCCATCTTCTCTTACAGTTACATTCCGGAATCCGTTCGGGCTGTCTGGTAGGCTTAGAAAAGATACATGCTTTGCTGTACCCTCTCCAGTGTCATTAATAGCTGATACAGAAACATCGTAATATTGACCAGGCTTCATTCCTGTAATTGGATTATACACATCCTGTGTAACGGTATTCCTAAATATGATTTCTCCCGTACTTACGTCCGCTGCTGTAATGTTATATTTGTTAGCTGAGAAAACTGGCGTAAAATCAGCCATGATTTCTGTAGAATGACGAGAGACAGGTTGTAACTGGATATGATCAGGAGCATCAGGTAACGTTAATACATGGACTCGATTGGAATATGCATTGCCTCCTACATGGTTACTGGAACGCACTTCATATTCGTATTGCCGTCCTTCTTGTAGCCCCCTAACTGTAAAAGAATTTGTTGGATGCGTAACATCCCAAACCTCATTAGTTGTTAGATTTCGGACTGTATAAACGTAACCATCATCAAGGCCAGACGGGAGAGTCCACTGCAAATCAGCTTCCGTATTTCGTACGGATGTCGCAGAGAGCACAACCGACTGGGGCTGCTTTTGAATGCGAAGTGCACTGCTAACCGTTTCATAAATGTTACCCACCCTGTCTTTGACCTTGGCATGAACATACCATTCACCTTCATCTGAAAGATCCATCTGGATTGTTGTATCGGCTGCAGTATCCCAGTTTCCAGGTGAATCAGGGCTGTTCGTGATTTTATACTGCATTGTCGACGACTCAATCCCCGAATGCTGATCGGAATATCGTATCCTCACATGAATAGGGGTATCTTTCCATTCACGCGAATCCGGCGTCAGTTGGATCGTCGGTGGCTCCAAATCAATATAAGACATTACGGACACCGGATCGCTTCGATTTCCAGCTGCATCTACAGCTTGGGCAGTCACTTGTATGATCCCTGAACTCTTTAATATTCCTGATGAATCAGACACAAAAGCGCCAGAATCCAATTGATATTCATAATGTACTGCTGTAGTATCCGTCGCACCCGATAGAGCAAACTCCACTGGCTTATTGGTATATCGAGTAGGTGTCGTCACCTCGGAAAACGTCACTTTTGGAGGGGTTGGTTGGGTTCGATCAATCATAACCGATTGAGTCACGATTGGACTAGACACGTCGAGATTATTGATCGTCCGTGCTGCTAATTCGTAAGACCCTTCTGCGTTTAATGTAAAAGTGCCATTGTATGTCTGCCATTCCCCTAATGGACCCAAGCGATACTGTGTCATCTTAATTCCATTTGTAGAGTCACTTCCTGAATCAATAGCTATATTTACATCACGGTTCGTTGGACCTGTTTCACTAGCCCGGATGACAGGAGTAGTCGGTCCCTTTTTATCAATCGTGATTTCTTTGCTTACTTCTTGGCTCACATTACCGACGCTGTCAATGGAGCGTGCATAAACCGTGCTTTTGCCATCTTTATTCACATGAAACACTCCAACATAGTCCTGCCAATCTTGATTCACAACGCCCGTCAAACGAAATTGAGTATGGGCTAGTCCAGAATAATCGTCTGTTCCCGGCTGTAATGAAATGGTGTGGTCATTACTATTTCCCGTTGCGCTTAGGGTGGGTGGAGTTGGAGGCATCTTGTCTATTCGGACATTCCCAGAAGAAAGACCACTATACTGATTATTTACGTCCACCGTCCGGGCATAGATTGTATTTACACCATGTTCATAGACAGTGAAAGGCCCGGTGTATTGCTGAAATGCTCCTCCATTCAGGCTATATTCATAGTATTTTAGTCCTTCAGGAGCCACGTCCCCATTTATCCACACGGTTACAGGTTCTTTGGTCCATCCTGTGATCGCTTGTCCCTCTGTACCTGCATGGATCTGAGGTGGTTTAGGCATTAGGTCCGATTTGGGAATAACACGGATTCCAAACTTGGATATTTCAGCACTTGTCTGTTGGCTATCTCCCACCGCTCTGAAATATCGAACATCTCTTAATGTAATAGAGTCGGTGATATCTAACCATTTTCCCTGATAATATCTATCCGCATAGAATTTCGTTACATTAGTCCATGTATATAAGTTCGTTCCATTAGGCCTCCAACTGTCGCCTGCTGCGTTATTAGATGCATATATATCAGTATGATAAGACCCTTCAATGTAAACAAAAATCCTGTAATCCGAAGTCTTAATGGATCTTCCAATATCAATAAAACGATTTGTCGGCTGCGTAGTACCATCACATTTATACCTGGCCGAACCCATGCCAGTATATACTTCCGTTGCTCCTATCCCATTTCCTGACCAAGAACCCCAACTATCGCCTCCACCCGGCAAATTGTTTTGGCAAAAAGGGCCCCCCATGATCTCCTGAGCAGCAGCTGATACCCTTTCCGGAAATATGGGAATCATCGTTAATAGTAGGACTACAGCCAAAAATCCATACCCCCACTTCCTTACCTTTCGCTTATTTTTTCGATACATACACTTCTCCTTACTTTATTTTATTTTCAAAAAGTTTTACAAACTCGCTTCGGGTAAAATAGAAAAAGCACCTCAAACGAAGGCATTAATGCCTAGGTTTGAGGTGCTTCCTCTATATCACGAGTATGTTTTGAAGCTATTATACTTCGTTCCTAGCAGGATGTAAACAGAACTGACAAATTATTTGAGGATACTAATGAATCTGAACGCCCAAGTTCCGAAAAAATCCTCGCATATTTTGCATGTAAGAATCCTGAGTAGCGGAAGATTCCTTAAGAAGATTTTGCATACTGTTCATAAAACCAGAAGCTGATGTCGTATTAGCTTTGTCAAACCGATTGTTTAACGGTGTGTTATTTAGCAACTCTGCGTTCTGTCCCGTGCGTTCCTTGTATTTCTCAATCCAATCGGGATGTTGAGGAACCTTTTGCGCAAAATTTAACAGTTGGCTCAGCCCATTTCCTCCACCTTTAATATCATTCATGTACGCCGTGTATTTTTGAGGATCGACCTGCTTCATCACTTCTGATAGCTTGACATAATCCTCAGGAGCACCTGACGGACGATCTATTGGAGTCGTGTAGCTAATATCTCCGGTCTCTAGATCAGTGGATCGTGTTAAAGCAATACCAGCGATCTGGTTCATGGTTTCGAGAAATTCTTTGGCCTTGTCGCCTTCCATGTAATGATCAGCAATATACTTGGATTGAGTAACTCCCATCTCCAGCAGCACAGCTCGCTGACTCTCATCCGTTACTGTTCCGTCGACGATAAAATTAGATTGAATCATACTGTACACTGCATTAGACACTTCTTCTGGCTGACCTTCCAAAACCCGGTTTAATGAATCATTAATCTGTGTTGTACCGAAATACTTGGCAGCCTGTGATACAATAGCCCCTTCGGCCAACTGTCTACCAGCTTCACTAATCTCCACGGAGTCTTGAACTACCACTCTGGAGACCTGTTCTTCATGAAGCTGGGGTGGTGGAGCTTGCTTGCTTGTCGGATTGATCCGTAAACTACTTGCATTAAGAATCGCTTGCTGTGCTCTAAGAGGTCCAAAATTCATTCTATTTCCTCCTGTCATGTTTGTAACAGGCAATCTAAGGCGTATGTATAGTGTAATGTGACCCTGTTTCTATATATATCGGACAAAGCATATATGGAATGAATATACGCTTTGTCCCAATAATGAACAAATATTGAAACAAACTACTTTTATTTCATTCAAGCAACAATTCACCTTAAGTAATTGCTTTATAACCCCATCTATCACCCTCCATAAATACTGTAAGCAAAGTGATATACAACATCTGTGGCTATATTCGAAGTACCTCTCACCTGAGCAGCTACCCCTGAAAGATCAAAATAGTGTGTGAAACTGATAGCTCCAGACAGATATTCTGCAATACTTCCAGTTGAAGGTGGCAGGGAAAGAGTAACACTAAAAACTCCATTCTGATCCGTATATGCAGTACCTGTGCGAGTGCGATTTCCGCTGCTTTCGCTCCAGTTTTGATTCAACCATGTTACGTCAACAGGAGCATTTGCAACTGGATAATTGTCAGTTGTAGTAACCACACCCTTCACAGTAAAACTACTACTTCCATTAACTCGATAATGGCGCCCATAAGAATAGGTTGGGTAGTCATTAGGCCCATTTTTAGAAGAATCATAACCGGTAATTACAACTTTCCCAGCCCGAAGCACCGGTTTAAGTGTGAGTGCATATGAATGGTCAGCTGAAAACTGATTTGTTGTGTACACTCGCACATAGTAGGTTCCTGTATTTAAGCTAACATTATGATTCGTTTGCGGCAAAAGCACCATTTGGTTTCCGGTAAGAGCTCCGTAGACTTCCGCTTTGTAGCCATAGCCGTCCGAAACATTGTCAAGCTTTACGTTCAAAGCGTCATAATTGCGGCTGGCAGGGATCGTAACTTGGTACCAGTCGTTATCAATGCCTGAATGAATGGAGCGTGAATTAAGCGACGAACCACCCGTACTAAAGGTAAAGTTATAGGCATGGAAAGCACTCTCATCTGGTTCATATGCATCGTAGCTGGAACTTGTATCGACCGTTAGATAGAAAGGATCATTGATGCTGGAACCCTTTTTGGCATGGACAGCAATCGCATATGCCTTTTCATATCCGGCAGTGTTACGGGTTCCTACGTTTTCAGGAAGTGAGGCAGCACCCTGTTCATAATTGTTAAAATAAGTACCATAGGTAGATGCGTCAATGGCATTAGGATTAATGTCACCTGTCGTCATATCAAACTCATATAAGTATAAGTCATAGTCAAGCTGGGCTGAAAATGGACCATCCAACTGGGACTGCAACAATTCACCAGGCTGCAAATAAATCGGATATAAAAATTGTGTGCCTCCCTCTTGCGTAATCGTACCGGAATACGTAGCAGAAGAAGCTGTGGCTAAAGCAGCCATTGGGCTTGCTTTCAGCGAAGAAATGGATTCCCTTTTCAATGAGGTTGTCTCTGGTGTATTGAAGTTGAGATTTTCTTGCATGACATAAACCGAAGACGTAACGCTGTCTGTCTTGTCTGCCCGTGTTAAACGCTTAATTACGTCTTCATTGACAGTTGTTAGCTGAATCTCAGATTCCGCTTTAATCGCTTGATCCGATGCAGCCTCCGTGTTTTCACTCGCATTCGCAGTCATTTCGAAAGCAAACAGGAGCATCATGCTTAACATTACTGCAATAGCCTTTTTGAACTTCTTCATACTGAAATCCCCTCTCAAATGGTTTAAGGAATTCCCGCTATCCCCGGATAAACCAGGGCGATTTCTAGGCTGTATGGCTCTATCATAATACACTATTGGTTCAAATGGAATATACTTCTTAAAATATTCTTATTTGTAATACGAATGAATAGGTTTAGGTTAATCAACTTAATTTTGACACTATTTTACCATAAAAATCCTACCATTCTCTTATTTATACGATATAATTAAATAATATGGATAGTTCTTTCCGACTATTGAAAGAATCGAATTACCCATAACATACATAAAAAAGGGGAATACAGATGAAAAAACTTAGCGTGTTTATGTTAGTATTATGTTGCTTCTCTATTTTGGCAGCTTGCTCTACCGATCCGATAAAAAAAGATTTAATTACGTATGTCAATGATGGAATGCTTCCTTTGGCACAAGATGAAAAAGCAGTTACTGAAAAGTATGAAGCTGTGACTGGAGATAACTTTACAGATGATGTAACACTATATAATGCTTTAAAAGATGATATCATCCCGGGATACACTAAATTTGTTGATAAGTTAGAAGCTGTAAAGACGGAAACTCCTGAGGTAAGAGCCGTCCACGAAACCTACATCAAGGCCGCTAGTACTCAAAAGGAAGCCTTCATTAAGATGCTCGATGCATTGGATAAACAGGATCTGAACTTAATCAATGAAAGTAACACTAAGCTCAGCGAAGGTAGAAAGCTATTCAGAGATTTTGGTGAACAGGTCAACACACTTGCCAAAGAGCATGATGTGGAGATGAATAAGAAATAAATATTAAAACTCCCTTGATGGGAGTTTTTTTATATACTTATGAATATTCGAAGCAAATTACCGCTTTTCTTAATTCTTGGTCGTAAAATAAATATACGGTATCCGCCCCACATGCTTGAAAATAATATCCGGTAATGGAACCGATATAGGTAAATGTCTCACCATTGGGACGCTTAGGCACATGAAGCAGATTGGTTTGCTCGAACTGGAGCATCTCTTCCAGAGATTCGTCATATTCCTTGATAAAACTTTGAGCCTTGTCAGACTGAAATGCGATATCCTCTAAAATACCGTTAACTTCAGGGAAACTCAGCCCCCAACCGCTGGATTGCTTTTCCTCAAAATCACGGATGAGCTCTTCCACAGACTTTTTGGCCTCTCCAAAGGAGGAATATGGATAAATTTTATTGTTTTCTAGGAAAAATGCTTTGCGAGCTTGGTAGTCTTGTTCATTAGCCATGTACACCTGTTCCAGTCCGTCCAACGCCATGACTTCTCTCTTCATACGTAGGTACGCTTTATCCCCGGTAGATTTCAGCGCTTCATAGGTAGCTTCCAATTGCTCTTTCTGATGGAGACTAAAATAATTCCAGTCTGCTTCGAATTTGTATTTGCCGTCAATTACATCGAAACCCAGCATATCTTCCTTGGTATATGAGGTATGAAATTGCTGAGTATTTTCACCCACACAGCCTTCGTAGATTTCTTTTACGGAAACAAAATGCAGCCACTCGTCCTGCTCCGGGAATAAAAACTGAAGATTAATCGAGCAAATCGGCAGAAAGTGCTTGCGATGATGTTCAAGATCGCTGGCAAATACATCTTCGTATGCTGGAAAACGTTTGATGAATCTCTCAGGTATGTTCATGGTAGTCCCCCTATATTGTATGGTTTTCCAGTAGCCTTTTGATCTGAAACGTTCCTTCAATGGAAATCACGCTATAGAGTTCATCAAATCCTTCTTCGTAGCTTGGGACCTCTAGTTTACTCATAACACTTTTAATACCGATTTCAGGAATATACTCTTTGCCTGTACGCTGCTCATTACGCTTAATAGATTCTGCAAAATCGGGTTCAAAATAGTAGCCAATAATTTTAAATCCCTTATTTTTACAAGCATCTATATATTTCTTCCGTTCTATAACGGTAGCATTTGTATTGTCTACAACAAAGCGCTGCATGGTTTCGATGGAGGCTTGTAGATAAATATTTTCCCTATTCCGTGTTTTAAGCATATCAAGGTTTATTCGCATATGTGTTTTGAAGAAATGTTCTTTATAAAATGTCGACTTGCCCGAAGCCTGAATTCCTATAAAAATGACACACTCCAAATCTACACATCCTTGTCCAAGTATACATATTGGTTAATATAATCTCTATTCTGTGAAAAAATCGGTGTCTCATGATCAACATCCCACTTGCTTCTGACGGCTTCGCCTTTGTTGTACTGTTGTTTGGTAATGCAAATTCCCATCTTTTGAAGATTATTTTCAAACCAGGATTGCGTCGTTAATTTATCATAATTCGTAAGAAGCAGTGAGATTTCATCGCTCTGATGATACACCAATTTACACCCCATAATGTTATAGGCCAAATATTTACACGTCTCCCATAATGCAAAAATTAGTTTCTCATCAAAAGGTTTCGTCATCCCACGTGTAAAGGTATGAAAATGCGCACCATCAATTCTGATAATTACGGGTAAACGGCGTGGTAGGCTTAATCTATAGGCATTTTCATATTCCTTCATCCTATTTCCAAAATCATTTTTTTTCATAAACTATGTAGGTCCCTTTCCTGATCCGTGATTTGCGCATAGAGTACAACAATGTCTATCTTCCCCAATAGGCGTATATAAGAATTGTAACAAATTGGATTATGCATTGCTAGGAATTAAGCAAGACAAAAAACCTTAGCAGATGGGCTTGCAGAGTCTTTGGTTTTTTGGTATCTATTCCCCAAATGTTAGGCTATAATATTTCCATCTTTGAATTTATTCCGATATGAAAAGGATGATATATTTGAGCCAAAATCCATCCATTCCGCGCCCGTTAGTCAGGGCTAATCAATGGGTAATTGTTTTATCTGTAGTTTTTACTTGGATTACAGGGGGATATGGGGTGCTAGTTATTCCTCTTATCGCGGGGTTGCTCGGCGTCCTTTTTAACTTCAATCCAGTAATGCGGATAGCCAAGCTTTTCTTGAAGAAAAGCCCCTCCTCATATGTGCAGGAGAACCGAGAACAGCAAAGGTTTAATCAGCTTCTTGCCGTCTTTTTTCTGCTGGTCGCTTGGGTAGGATTTATGCTCCAGTGGAGTATTGTCGCTTATGTATTTTCGGCCATGGTCCTAGTGGCGGCTTTGGTGGCTATCCTTGGTTTTTGCATAGGATGTTTTGTTCTGTACCAATGGTCCCAATATCAATATCGAAGAAGAAAAAACGTGTAAACAGAAAAAACTCTCTATTCATTCCATTCCAATTAGGACATCGTTAATTAAATCGAGGGTGTAGCCGAACTCTCCAACAATATGGATGCTATATCGGTTCCGCCTTCTTTTTATTTTGCGGTAATGTTATCTTCAAATACAAAAACGGAGATGGCTATATCTTCCTCCACTTTAATATCTGAAAAGAGGTGCAGCAGCCGGGAACCCATGTAATCCTCTAGTTCTTTATTGAAGTGTGTAGGATATATTTTTTGAACCATTTTGGTTCGAGCTGCATGCACCATCTCTTTCCCAGATTCTTCTTGTGCCAGAAACTTTTCAGATGGGGTTAAATTTCCATACAGCATCGTGATGGCCATATTATCTACAAAGGTTGTATGTATGCGCTCCGGGCCTTTCCCAAACAGCTCTTTACGTACTTTTCGAATAATTTCGTTAAAACCCGTTTCCCTTCTCATATCGCACCGCTCTCCTAAAATCTACTAAAATTCCTATTACTATATCCATCATAACCGATTCCTCTCCTATAAAACAGAGACTAGCGAAAGTGATTTTTGGAACATGATTTTATCTAAAATTATAAACGTTCATTAATTTTGTTTAACATTTCCTCTAAGATTTGCTTCTCCTCTTCGGTCAGGGCTTGAACAATTTCGTCCTCCACCTTTTGAAAAGAGTCGCTAAAAGCTTCAATCAATTCAATGGCTTTTGGTAAAACATAAATATTTTTTTGCCGCTCATTATTGGCCGGGATTTTGCGCTCGATGAATCCTTTTTGCTCAAGACCTTGAAGTATGCTTGTAATGCTGGCTCCGCGCAGATGAAACCGATCGGCCAGATCCTTCTGAATTAAATTATTTTCTTGATTCTCGTAGATATATCTAATCATTTTTCCTTGTTGAGCATTTAATCCCAACTCTTTTATGCTCTCGTCCGCTCTTTTCTTTAACTTAAGACCAATAATCTGAAACAAATCCAGATAAACCGTATCCTTTTGGGTTTTCATAATCGTACCTCCTCAAATTATTAGAAGTCTAATTGTCAATAAATAAACTATATAAATCTCTAAACTGTTTGTCAAATGAAAATCAGTTTATTGACAGTTATAAAACTAATAGTTAGAATTCTAAGTGTTTGAAACTGAACACTAAGGAGGAACGACATGAAGAATGTAACTCAAAGCTCTACGGTAGAAAAAGTTACAGCGATTACGAATGTACGTATTTTCGATGGAGAAAAAGTTATTGAGCCCAGAAATGTTGTCATCCAGGGGGAAACCATTATTTCGGTAGGCGGAGACCTTCCCACGCATGCAACGATCATCGATGGGGAAAATGCGACATTATTGCCTGGCCTGATTGATGCGCATGTCCACACTTCAATCGGTGGGTTACGAGATGCTTTAAAATTCGGCGTCACGACAGAACTCGAAATGAACGGCAGTTTTACAGAAAGAGGGCGCAAGATCCAGTTAAAAAACGTGAATGACGTCGCCGAAGTCCGTTCCGCCGGCACAGCGATCACTGCTCCAGGTGGTCATCCGGATGAATTATTGCAGGATGAGGATGAAATTCCTGAGTTCGTATTAAAGGAATTGGAGAAGTTACCCAAGGAAGACCGGGAAGCTATGCTAGCCGCCTACGCTCACGATCACGAAAAAGTGCCCCAAGTGACGACAGTAGAAGAAGCGATCAAACATGTGCATACCCAGGTGGAGAGTGGCGCCGACTTTATTAAAATCATGATTGAAGAAGGGACGGTCTTGGGTGCCCCTGGACTGCCTATTTTAAGCGACGAGATTTTAAAAGCAGCCGTGGCAGAAGCCCATAAGCTCGATAAAATAGTCATAGCTCACGTCTTGACGGCTCACTCTTCGCAAACCGCCATCGATATGGGAGTCGACGGATTGGGTCACTTATTTCTCGACAGGCCCGAATACACATCTGAGTTGGTGAAATCCATAGCGGATTCAGGCGCATTTGTTATACCGTGCTTGGTATTGAACTCATCCATTCTGGGGAATCCGGCATCAGAATTGGCGAATGATTCACGTGTTTATTCCAAATTAAGTCCGGAATGGATCGATATTTTGAACTCAAGCTTCCATACTTTCCCGCAAGGCAATTTGGAGAATAGCTTTAAAAATGTGATGGATCTTCACCGTGCCGGTGTGGATATTCTGGTCGGGACGGATGTCGCCCCCGTTCCTGTTCCCAATCTTGGCGGCCTTGCTCATGGAGCCAGCGTTCATCATGAAATGCAATTGCTGGTTGAGGCCGGATTTACTCCCATAGAAGCGCTTCAGTCGGCTACCGCGAAACCGGCCCGTTGCTTTGGGCTTAACGATCGCGGCTGTATTGCCGAAGGTTCGCTCGCTGACCTTATACTAGTAAACGGTGATCCGACAACCAACATCTCGGATACTTTGTCGATCAAATCCGTATGGTTAAAAGGTGTGCAACAACTACGTTAATCGGAACCTATCGAACAGGAACAACTTTCTAATCTCATTTGTATGACTTCCATTTTTACTTTCCGAGGACAGCTTAATCTTGTTGCCAACGCAAAAACACCTTCAAGGTTATCTCCATATCTTACGACATGGGGTTTCACTTTGAAGGTGTTTTAAAATTTTAAAAACGTACAAGCAATGGCACCGCATAGTTTCGCCATGCACTGTTTGTCATAAAATATAGGAATTACTCGTAGGCACCGATGTTCACAGCGGCTCCCTGTCGATATCCAGTGTTCCAATGATGGCACGGTCCGTGTTCCCGGCATCGATCGCAGGTGACGAAGACTGCAAATGGAAGTCGTTGTTCGCGGCATTCACGAATTTAGGATCGGCAAATAGAGAATGCGTATCGTTGCCGGTTCCTGATTTATATGCGGAGAATCCCGTATACTCTTTATTTTTCCAAGTCCAATTGGCCTCTGAGCTACCGCCTGGAGCAAAATATAAATTATAATCCACAACATTGCCGGAATTTTTGGTGTATCCATTGGAGATCAGCATATCCGTGGAGCTGGCCACGAAAATATTGTTTTTGATCACGTTGTTTCGCGTATCATATTGAACCAAAAGCTGACCGCTTCCGTCGTCAAACGTATCGTTCTTGTATAGTGTATTGTTCACGATCTTGCAGTTTACCGTGGAGCCACGCTCCTCATTGTAACCGCCCATGGCAATGCCGGTCAGTCGGTTGTTATATATCACGTTGCTGCGGACCGTAATATTACTGGTTGCTTTACCGGCGTGCTCAGAGGCAATTTCGACGCCGATATCGTTGTTGTAGCTGTAGTTCTGCTCAATAATGCTGTCCTTGCCTCCATCTACATAAATGCCGCCGGCCGAGTTGTCATCGCTCTTGTAAGATGGGTTATTTTGAACTGAATTATTATATACCCGATTGCCCTTCACCAACCCGTTCCGCGCCTGATCGTAAGCGGTATTCGGCGCAGTTCCCTCAAAGCCGATCAAATCAATCCCGATATTGTCATTATCGTGAATGAGGTTGTTGGTCACCACAAAGCCATCCACGTTGCCGTTCAAAACGAGCGATTCGCTGGAGCCCAGCACGAGATTGTACAGCTCATTGCCGCTGATCGTAAGGTCGTGAATCGAAGCCGGAGCTTTCGTGCCGTAAACAGCGATACCGTGAGCATCCCGACCCAGCCGATCTTTGCCGATCGGGGTGACCGTGTTTTTGATGTCATGGATTTTGTTGTTGGACAGATTAATGAAGCCGCCCGAACCGTGGACATAAATACCTACAGGCACCACGTTCTTGGAAGCAGCGGTAAAATTGCGGATTTCAAACCCCTGAACAGTAACGTAATTGACATCGGCCAGTTCGATCAGCCCTTCGTTCCCGCTAACCGAAAGTCCGCTGCCATCAATAATGGCGGTCTCTGTCCCATAGTTGGTGAACACAATGGGACCCTGGGACCTGGGAAGCGGAGCCAGAGCGGGTAATCTTTAATTTCTGCTTGTACACTCCGCCTCGGACGTAAACCGTGCTGCCCGCAGGAGCCACGTCGGCCGCGTGCTGCAACGTCTTCCACGGCGCATCGTTCGTTCCGGCATTAGAGTCGCTGCCGCTCGTGGCCACATAATATTCTGTACCGGCCGCGGAAGCGGCGGGAGGTTGCACATTTCCGGCCACCAGACCAAGTCCGAAAGCCATGGATAAACCTACCAGAAACATTTGCCCGAATTTCTTCATGTTCCTCATCCCCCTTTGTTTTTCTTGTAAATTGTACCATGATTCTACTAAATCTGTTCTATGGCATCGGCCATTAGTGCAACCTAATGCGCGATACCAAGGACCGGGAGGTCACCGTAATCGCTGTCGAAAGGAACAAGAAACCCTGCGTTTTAGTAATCGCAGGGTTTCTTGGTGATCTAAGCTGCTCTATAACGTTGCCGCAGCTGCCCTATCGTCAGACTGCGCATGTTCTTACTCCAGACGGACTAATCCTTTACCAGTCGATTAGAAAGCATCAACATGATAAAAGAGAATAAAATGATGACGGCTACCCAGCTCCAGGAGAGTGTCATATTTCCGACCTCGGACGCAGTGTAAATTGCTGTAGGCAGAGTTTGGGTCTGTTCAGGAATATTACCTGCCAGCATCAGCGTAGCGCCAAATTCCCCTAACCCTCGGGCAAATCCGAGAATGTATCCTGATATGAGCGGTCGATAGGCAAGGGGCATCGTAATGTGGCGAAACACTTGCCATTCGTTGGCACCTTGCGCACGTGCAGCCTGCTCTACCTCCGGGTCTACAGCTTCAAATCCTGCTTTAATCGTACGGTAAGCCAGTGGAAAAGCAACAACTACGGCCGCCACCACTGCAGCTCCCCACGTAAATACAATCGTCTGCTCGAACAGGCTTTCGAAGGCTGTGCCGATCCAGCTTTTCCTTCCCAGCAAGATGAGCAAAATAAAGCCGACAACAGTGGGAGGCAAAACGAGCGGAAGAAGTAGGACGGTCTCGATCACGCTGGTCCCCCTCCGCGGCGTGCAGTTCGCCATCATTCGCGCTACCACAGTAGCTAATAAAAAGACGATGATGCTGGCGACGACAGCGACTTTAACAGATACGATAACCGGAGGAAGAAAAGCTGACCAATCCAACGGGACCCCCTCCTTTATCTGTGAATTCTATTTTCCCGTCATTTCTGTGGGGGCTGAAAATCCATCTTTACTGAACACACTCATTGCTTCATCTGTCCGTAGAAAATCAAGAAACTCGCCTGCTTCCTGGCTATGTTTGGTTGCTTTTACAATGCCTTCAGGATACAGGATGGGTGCATGCAATTCCTCGGGCACTTCCAGTGCTATGACCGTTTTATCGGATGATTTGGCATCCGTTAAATAGACGAGTCCTGCATCGGCGTTGCCTGTTTCAACATAATTTAATACCTGTCTTACGTCCTTGGCGAATACCATCTTAGATTCCAGCTTGTCCCATAGTCCAGCCTTCGTTAACGATTCTTTGGAATACTGTCCAGCGGGAACGGTAGTAGGCTCCCCAACAGCCACTTTCAGGAAAGAAGGACCCATCAAGTCATTGAGCGTAATGCTTTTGTTATCTGTGCTTTTCGCCTTATCTTGCGGAATAACCACAACCAGTTTATTTTGAAGCAGCACGTTATCCTTTTCCACCAATGAAGCATCGGTTAATGCCTTCATTTGCTTCATGCCTGCCGAAATAAATACGTCAGCGGGTGCGCCTTGCTCAATCTGTTTTTGTAATGTACCAGATGAAGCGTAGTTAAAGGTAAGTTTGATATCTGGGTGCTGTTTCTCATACTTGCCTTTGAGCGTATTCAGACTATCTTGAAGACTTGCAGCGGCAGATACAACTAGTTCTGTCTTGGGTGCGGACTGTGCCGATTGTACAGCAGTCGGAGACGAGCAGCCCGCCAGAACCCATGCCAACAATCCAACGAACGTGAATATGTACCCAAATTTCTTTTTCAACTTGTTTTTCCCCTATCCTATAAATTCCAAAATGAGATGACGAAATGTGATAGCGAAAATAAGGAAACATTGTACATCTCATAACCGGTCGAATCTATTGGGTCAACCCAAATATTTGTGATAAATCGATCTCGCCTCGGCGATGTCCTTCGTGCCATGAATTAAGACGCGTCCATCCTGAAAAAGAACAATTCGATGCGTTCCGATAACAACGGATACCAGGTATGGATTATGCTCCACCTTGCCCCCCTGACGGGATAACAAACGTGCCGCTTCATTCAGATCACGTACAGTACCCGGGGCAGGGCGGATTTGAACCGTATCTCGTCCGCACAAGACAGCCGTTTTAGCCTGATGCTCCGATTGTAAAAAAGGATACACTGGGTGCTCACCACACGTTGGGCAATCGGCTTTCTTCATGGCGCTGATTTGAATCGCCTGATGCTGATTGTTCCACAAGTCGAAAGAAATCAGCTTATTTTGCAAAGCCGAATCGTCCCCGGTGAGCAGCTTCAATGCTTCGGCGCTTTGATAAGCGGCCACCATCTGTACAGCCGGGCTAATCACACCGACCGTATCACAGGTTGCACCGCCAAGCGGTACGGTCCCGAGTAGGCAATGCAAGCACGGTGTCTGTCCTGGCACGATGGTAAAGGTTGTCCCGTAGCTGCCTACACACGCTCCATAAATCCAGGGAATTCGGTGCTTGACCGCATAATCGTTCATAAGCAGACGTGTATCGAAATTATCGGTGGCATCTACGATAAGATCCACCCCTGCTGCGATATCGTCGATTTCCTCCAGCGAGACGTCCCGGACTAGAGCACGAATGTCCACGTCCGAATTGATTTGCTGCAATCGCTTCTGCGCGGCCACTGCCTTGGGGATCTGACCACGGGCATCCGCTTCGTCATAGAGCTGTTGGCGCTGCAAATTGCTCCAATCTACATAATCACGGTCTACCAACGTCAGCCGTCCGATGCCCGCTCGCACCAGCATGTCAGCATTGGCAGTGCCCAGTGCGCCAGCCCCCACCATCAGCACATGCTTACTACGGATATTTTGCTGGCCTGTCGGTCCAATTTTCGAGAATAATTCCTGTCTAGAATAACGGGCATGAGACGTATGCGCATTTGCTTGTGCATCAACTTCTATTTTCTGATTTTTGTCCATTTCTGACATCGTTGATTTACGCCTCCATACTTATCCATTGATAGCTACAAGTTGATCAGACAAGCTAAAAGTTCAAATGTCCTCGCCCTTATGCGAAAGCTTTGGAGTATTTTGAGGGTTCCAGCCACCCAGCTGATGCCCCTTCCATTCTGAGCCGTCCTCCCACACTTCCTTTTTCCAAATCGGTACGATTTGCTTTAACCGTTCAATGGCATGGCGGCTGGCTTCGTAGCAAGTATCGCGGTGTGCAGCAGAGACAGCAATCACCACACTCGTCTCTCCAATTCTTACCGTACCAAGCCGATGTGTAATCGCAGTACGTGTAGAAGGCCAACGCTCTGCAATTTCGTCACCAATCTGCTTCATCGTGTTCATGGCCATCGGGACATACGCCTCATATTCAAGCAGCACCGTTCGCTGACCTTGCGTAAATTCCCGAGTCGTACCATTGAAGGTCAGCGAGGCGCCATGAGAAGGGTCGAGCACCTTTGAGGTTACTTCATCGGCATCAATCGGGTCGTACGTAATGGCAAATAAGCCACATTTTGAAACGACCGTCTCCATCCCGGGTGCTGACTGATGAAGAGCAATTGCATCTGACGGAAGCACAAGTTCATCTGGAGAAGCCAACTTTTTATGATGGGTAAAAAAAGAACCTGGCAGTTGTAAAGTCACTTCCGGGTACAGCTCATTCAGCCTTTTTCGAATGTCTGCAATGGTCACCGCTTCCTGTGAAAGTTCTACCGTGATCACATCACCAAGTTGCTCCGCCATACCTGCGAATAGCTGAATACGGTATTGCATATGATCTGCCCCCTTGCACCTATTCTATCAAATTCATTTATTCTATTAATAGAATTTACCCTCCTGAAACCGGAGGAATAATCGCAATCTCATCATGGATACTTACGAGGTCCTCAGGAGCGGCGTAGGCTTGATTTCTGGCAACAAAAGAACCCTGCAACTGGGCTGCTGCTTCAGGGAAACACTCGGATAGCAAGTCTTTTAACGCGGCAACGCTCATCGTTTCTTGATCAGTAGGCACCGTGATTGTAGGCCCTCCCATCTGTTCCGCAAGTCCGGCAAATACTTGAATATGATAGTTCATTTAACATCCCCTCCTTTTCAGTACAGTGACTGTCCACCACATATGTACCAAGAAAAACCAACATGAATGAATACCCCGAAAGGTTTTATTCCATGCTGGTTAACTATGACGGTGTACAATGAGGATTTGTATATTATATTTTAGATTCAACCAGTTCATCAATCCGCTCGGTATGCGTATATACATTCAGAGAATGACTGCGTATAAAGCCGACGGTTGTAATTCCCAGATCCTCAGCCAACTCAAGTGCAAGCTCTGTGGGAGCTGACTTGGACAACACAACTTCACAGCCAATCTTCGCAACCTTCAACAAAATTTCAGACGAAATGCGTCCGCTGAATACTATGATTTTGTCTTGTAATACAATATCATGTTTTAGGCAATGCCCATAGATTTTATCCAGCGCATTGTGTCGGCCGATATCTATTCTGGACAGGATCATCCCGTCTTTATCGCACAACGCTGCATTATGAACACCACCGGTCTCTTGGAACGTAAGTGCCGAGCTTTGCATTAAATTCATCAAGCGGAAACAATCGTCAAAAGACAGCGTAACATGGGTGTCATTCATTCTTTTTGCCACTTTGGCATCATTCATAAAATAAAAGCCCTGTCTGCTTTTTCCGCAGCAGGAGGTAATGTACCGTTTGGAATGAAAGTTTTGATAAAACTCATTCATTCGACGGGTTTTAATATGAACAAAACCTTCTTTTTCCTGAACCCAAATATCTTCAATATCATCGTACCGTTGAATGACGCCTTCAGAGGCCAAAAAACCTACTGCCATATCCTCCACATACTCTGGTGTACAAACCATGGTAGCAAATTCCTGCTGATTGATTTTGATGGTCACCGGATGCTCCGTCACCACAGTGTCTTCAAAACGCTTGATCTGACCGTCACGATAACGTAGAATCTCACGTTTTACCTCAGCTGGCTTTTCCATGTGCTCCACTCCCTTGTTTCTGACAGGCGGGCTCTTCGGCTCACCCGCCGATGTGTGACATTTCAATTTTAGACGTTGCTTGCTGTGTATGATTCAGTCGTTCCTCTGAATAGCGGTCGGTACGTTCTCTCCAAACACGCTCAATGTAAGCTTTAATCTCGTCATCAGACTGTTCGGAACGCAGCATCGCGCGAAGCTTGTACCCTTGAGAGGCAAACAGGCACGTGTACAAGGAGCCTTCAGCAGAAATTCTCGCTCGTGTACATGTGGAGCAGAAGGCGTCCGTAACAGACGAAATAATGCCGATTTCCCCGTCTCTGTCCTGATACCTGTAGCGCGTCGCCACCTCACCTTTGTACTGGGGTGGAACAGGTTCTAACGGCATATGCTCGTGAATGGCTTCGATGATCTGCTGCTTGGAAACGACCTGATCCAATTTCCAGCCATTGGTGTTGCCTACATCCATAAACTCAACAAAACGTAAAATATGCTTTTTCTTTTGGAAATAATCAGCCATGGGAACAATATCCTGATCGTTAAAACCCTTTTGCACGACCATATTTATTTTCACTTGCATCCCTGCTTGAGCCGCAGCCTCAATACCATCCAGCACCGCCTTTACACTGCTTCTGCCCCCGTTCATTTGACGGAACCGATCGTCATCGAGCGAATCCAGACTAACCGTCACTCTCTTCAGTCCCGCCTCTCGCAGTGCTACAGCATATTTAGGCAAAAATACGCCGTTTGTCGTCATTGCAATATCTTCAACGCCATCGAGTTGAGTTAACGAATGAATAAGCAAGGACAAATTTTTCCTCAGCAACGGCTCACCACCAGTAATACGCAACTTCGTAACGCCCAGCGAGACAAAAATACGGGAAAGGCGCGTAATTTCCTCAAAGGTCAATATTTTTTCTTTTGGCAAAAACGGATAGTCATGGCCAAATATTTCTTCCGGCATACAATATCGGCACCGAAAATTACATCGGTCTATGACGGATATTCTTAAGTCCCGTAACGGACGATTCCATTGATCGTCGCTCCGGTTCGCCATCCTGTTCACCTCAATCCGTCTTCATTAATAAAACTCTTTACACTCTAAATTGGAACGGTATTTCCATTCATTTTATACTGAACCAAAAAACCGGCATCACAACAACTTCTTCGCTTATGAATATCGAAGAATCTGCTAAATGCCGGTTAATTTATCTACATCAGGATTTTACGAATCCCACTTCATGTGATATAGAAAAATCAAACTAACAAGCGCTGCGACAAATAAAATATACGCGGTTCCCACGCACACTCCATTTACGATTGCTCTGAAATAGATTACATTCCTATTGTTAGCAATCCTGGAACGTTTGTCAATGATTTTTCGATTTCTCAAACGATAATCATTATCAATTAAAAAATTAATAATGTACCGTTGAACTATCTTAAATTTTACGTTATAGTTACACGAGATGACATGCAGAAAATGACATATCTAAGTTATTCAGAAGTTATTGATATACAGACGGTGCGTACTGTTTGTTATTAATACATATTCAAATGGCGGATTGGCCTCCAGGACCTAGAGCTTGGTCACTACTCCACCATAAACACAAGTGCTCGTGTTTCAGCACTTGTGTTTATGGTGGAGTTTTTTTATTCCTAATTTTTAAATTTAAAATCTGAAAGGAGCCTGAACCGTGACTGATAGTACGATCAAAATTACATTAAACGGACAGGAACTGAAAACGAAGAACAGCGCAACGATTCTTGAAGTGATTAACGAAAACAACATCGCCCATCCCCAGCTGTGTTACGTTCCCGAAGTCGATCCGATCCGCACCTGTGACACATGTATCGTGGAAGTGGACGGAAAACTTATGCGTTCCTGCTCAACACTGGCTTCGGATGGAATGAATATTCATTTACACTCGGATCGCGCGAAAGCAGCTCAAACCGAGGCTATGGACCGATTGCTAGAAAATCATCTCCTCTACTGCACAGTGTGCGATAACAACAACGGTAATTGTACTTTGCATAATACAGCAGAGCTTATGGAGATTGAACATCAAAAATATCCGTATCAACCGAAAGTTGACCCGACAGAAGTAGATATGTCTCATCCCTTCTATCGATATGACCCCAATCAATGTATTGCATGCGGCCAATGCGTAGAGGTATGCCAAAACCTTCAGGTCAATGAAACGCTGTCCCTCGACTGGGAAGCTGAACGCCCTCGCGTCATATGGGATGACAGGGTTGCGATTAACGATTCCTCCTGCGTCAGCTGCGGTCAGTGTGTAACCGTCTGCCCATGCAATGCCTTGATGGAGAAATCCATGCTGGGAGAAGCAGGCTTCATGAGTGGCATGAAAAAGGATTTATTAAATCCGATGGTGGATTTAATAAAGGAAGTGGAGCCGGGCTATAGTGGGATTTTTGCTATTTCCGAAGTCGAAGCAGCAATGCGTGAAACCCGTACGAAAAAAACGAAAACCGTCTGTACGTTTTGCGGTGTAGGTTGCAGCTTTGAGGTTTGGACCAAAGGCCGCAAAATTTTGAAGGTACAACCTACCTCTGAGGGACCTGTTAACGGTATCTCGACATGCGTAAAAGGGAAATTTGGCTGGGATTTTGTGAACAGCGATCAGCGTTTGACCTCCCCTTTAATTCGTCAAGGTGACGAATTTGTGGAAGCTACCTGGGAAGAAGCCTTGAGCCTGATGGCCAGCAAAATGGGAGCTATTCAAGAAACTTACGGCGGTGAGGCACTCGGCTTTATTTCTTCGTCCAAATTTACCAATGAAGAAAACTATTTGATGCAAAAGTTGGCTCGTCAGGTCTTCCAAACGAATAACGTCGATAATTGCTCACGGTATTGCCAATCTCCTGCGTCATGGGGGCTGCAATACACCGGAGGCATCGGTGGGGACAGCGGTACGATTAAAGACATTGCCAAAGCAGGTTTGGTCATGCTGGTCGGTTGCGCGCCGGGAGAAGGACATCCCGTGCTGGCTACTCGTATCAAACGTGCGCATAAGCTACACGGTCAAAAGTTGATCTCGGTCGACCTGCGCAAGCATGAAATGGCAGAACGCGCAGATCTGTTCATTCGTCCGAAGCAAGGTACGGATTATGTATGGTTATCCGCTGTAGCCAAATACATCATTGAGCAAAACTGGCATGATGCAAAATTCATTGAAGAGCATGTAAACTTCTATCCTGAATATTTGAAGTTGCTAGATCGTTTCACCCTGGAATTTGCCGAACAGGAAACTGGTATTTCCAAAGAGACACTGATTCAGGTAGCGACTATGATTCACGAAGCCGACGGCACTGCCATTTGCTGGGGCATGGGTGTGACGCAAAACATCGCAGGCTCTTACACTTCGATTGCAATTGCCAACCTACTGCTGGTGACTGGAAACTTTATGCGTCCGGGTGCAGGCGCATATCCGCTTCGCGGACATAACAATGTTCAGGGTGCTGCCGATATGGGTACAATGCCGGATATTTTCCCGGGCTATCAGCCCGTGACGAACGATGTCGTTCGTGCCAAGTTCGAAGCGGCCTACGGCGTACAAATTCCAGGTCAACGCGGACTAGACAACATTCAGATGCTGGAAGCCATTGAAACAGGTAAACTCAAAGCGATGTATATCGCTGGAGAAGAGATGGCATGGGTGGATGCCGACTCCAATCATACCCAAGAAATGCTGGCGAATTTGGATTTCCTTGTCGTTCAGGATGTATTTCTGAGCAAAACAGCTGAATTCGCCGATGTCATTTTGCCAGCCGTACCTTCACTCGAAAAAGACGGAACCTTTACGAACACCGAACGTCGTGTCCAGCGTTTATATGAAGCACTCCGCCCTATGGGAGACAGTAAACCGGATTGGTGGATTTTCAGCCAATTTGCCAAGCACATGGGATTTGATTGGGATTACAGCCATCCAAGTGAAATTTTTGAGGAAATGGCGTCGCTCACTCCATTTTTCTCCCAATGTAATTATGACGTATTGGAAGGCTGGAACAGCTTCCACTGGGGATCGCCGGATGGTAGCAATACACCGCTACTGCACACCAACGGCTTTAACTTTCCAGATAAAAAAGCGCGTTTGGGACTTTTCGAATATGTGCCACCGAAAGAGTACCCCGTTGAATTCGATCTGACCTTAAATAATGGTCGACTGCTCGAACAGTTTCATGAAGGAAATATGACAACCAAATCAGCGGGTATTCAGCTCAAACTTCCAAAAGTATTTGTAGAAGTGTCACCTGAATTGGCTGAAGAGCGCGGAATCCATAATGGATCGCTAGTTCGATTGGAATCCCCTTATGGTGCGGTCAAGCTACGCGTTCTGGTTACAGACCGGGTGCAGGGAACTGAAATTTATGTGCCGATGCACTCTACCAGCCATGATGGTGCGGTCAATCTGTTAACTGGTGGAGCGTTCGATGTGGTCACCCGTACACCGGCCTATAAACAAGCCAAAGTACGGATGCAAATTTTGGAAGTAGACGGTCAAAATCCACTACCACGTATCAATCCGCGTTACAAAAAGCGTCATCCGCAAAATGGGGTTGAAGTGGACCGTAAGTGGAATCGTCCCGGTTACGTCGATTTAGTGGATCAAAAATAAGGAGGTCAAGCCGTGGCTAAGCCTATTTCAATTGTGAGAAAACGCATTTTGACAGAAGAAGAACGGCAAAAACAATCGCTGGATCAGCTTACTGCTGATCTGGCGGACAATGGGGCGGCATTGCAGAAGACACTTGAAATCGTACGTGAACTGCACGATAGTGGTCTTCTCGAAGCAGCTCAGTCTATGCTAAAGGCTAAAGAAAGCATCGCCAAAATCGCTGTAGGACAAGCGACGCGTAAGCCTGTGACGAACATCATCAATAATCTCATGGGAGCAGCAGGGATGCTGTCTGAGGTAGACCCCGAGCTGATGAAAAAGCTGGCAAACAGCGTTACTAATGGCCTGAACGAAGCCGATAAACATCTAAAGCAGAATAAAAAGACTCGTCTGCGCGATCTTATGAAGGCGATGAATGATCCAGATGTAAACCGGGCAATGGGATTTGGCATTCATTTTCTCAAAGGAGTGGGAAAGAGTTTGTCTGATAAATAGCTCATTGAGCGTGAAGGTGGAAGACTAGTAACAACAGACAATAAAAAGAGCTGGCTCCGAAAACGGGGACAGCTCTTTTTATTTATTTTTTATCCACCTGTAATAGCGTCACCGTTTTAAGAGAAACGGCATCTTTTATTTGCTCCTCTGCGATGACCTTGAGCTTAAGCAAACTGGCAATCTTCGACGTATCCGGCTTGGAAAACAAGCGCCATAGCTGCGGATCAGGCAGTGAATCATACAGCTTTGTATGATCGTATTCCTTGCGGTGCTGCTGTATAATCTTGACTCGGTAGTTGCCAATTTCCCAATCTGACACTTCCTGCTGTGCACAATGTGCGGTAATGTCATTACGCAAATCAGTCAGTTCACCTTCAATTTCTTTTTGCTTTTGCTTTAACTGGTAGTAGCGACGCACCTTGTTTTCCAATCCCATCACGCTCCTCTGCTTACATATGTATGTTTGCAGAAGCGTTTTAGGACAAGTTTTGTAATCTTAGGATTAAAGATATAACTGTAACAGCATTTCCCGGGTAATGGAAAGGTCCATAAGTCGAGCCATCATTCATCCAAACTTTATTTAGGCAAATTCACACCTGGTTTTACAGGCCCTGCTCCTTGGGATTTCCCCTTACGCTTCATATAATTGGCCCAGTATGCCGTCAGAATAGGTACTAAAATCGAGGTCACAATGACCGAAGCAGCAACTAAGGCCGTTGCAGATTGCGCTACAGGCAGAAACTCAGGCTTGATGTTGGCGACAATGACTGGATTGGCTACTGCTGCACCTGCTGTACTGGAGGCTGCAATTCCTGCTGTTCCGTTGCCACCACCGATATATTTGTCCGCCAAAATCAGTGGAATACCTGTAACGATAATGACAAAAATGCCCAATAAAATACCAAGCATACCTGTCTGGACAATGACACTCAGGTCAATGGAACAACCAAGTGCAAAACCGAAAAATGGAATCAAAGCTTGCGTTGCGTTCCCAAAATATTTTCGGAAATCATGATCCAGATTGCCCAACATAAATCCGACCAAAAATGGTAATACCGCTCCCACAAATGTTTGCGGTTCAAAAACGGCCAGCCCGGTGCTACCCAAAATAATCATGGTCACCAACGGACCCGATTCCAGTGACATCAGTACAAATGCTCCTGCCTCTTCCTTGGAGCCATACTGCTGCATAATAGAGGCGTATAACCCGCCGTTCGTCATATCCATAGCCGAGATCAGCGCCAGCACCGACAAACCTGCAAATAGCCCACTTTCTATACCACCAACAGGCAGCAATCTGGATGCAATGATCGCCACTACCCACGCGACCGCGATTTTAGTCAATACGAGCGTTCCTGATTTACGCAATACAGTACCCGTCGCTCGCACATCTATAGAAGCACCCATACAAAAAAACCACACTGCCAAGATGGGTACCGTACCTGTCATCAGCCCCTTGGTAAAAGATCCAAAATAGTCGCCTGCCCATGGAGTAAATGTATGAAAAAGTGCGCCAATAAACAGCGGCACCAGCATAATGCCCCCTGGAATTTTATCAATGTTTTGTTTGATTTTCATAACTTCGTTCAACCCTTTCGTTTTTGCCAATGCAAAAACAAGGCCGTGTTACTTGCGGCTCAAGCCGAGCTCGGGAATCAGTCTCGCGAAGGTATCGTGGCTCTCCTTCAGTTGCCGCGCGAATGCTTCTGCATCCTGTACACGCAATCCCAACCCATGCTTACGCATTTCCTCCCTGAATTCCTCGTCTTTCGTCCCCTTGATCAGTGCATCCGTCAGCGTTTGAGCAACTTCATCCGGTGTATCCTTGGGTACAGCCAGCCCTCTCCAAGTGCCGATAAAATGTACACGTAGCCCAGTGGATTGCTGTAGTGTCGGCACTTTTGGAAACGCTTCCGAAATAGTGTCTGCCTGGATCGCCAGTATGCGAAGTTTCCCTTCGTCCACGTATTTCTTCACTTCTGCGGGACTGACGGGTACAGCATCCACAAATCCGCTCATTAAAGCGGAGACGGCTGGGCCTGCTCCCTCATAAGGGATATGGGTAAAGCGAACTCCGCTTTTCTGCTCCAGCATCGCGGCAGCAAGGTGCCATATGCTCCCTGTGCCTGCATTCCCCATTTTGAGCTTACCGGGATGGGCCCCAGCATCCTCCAGAAATGCCTCCGCTGTCTTCCATGGTGCATCCGCCCGGACCGTAATGGCGGAAGGGTCCATATTGGTTTGAAGCAGCGGCTTAAATCGCTCATAGGTGAGCGGTAGCAGTCCCAAATGAGGCAACGTAGTCAGCTCAGCGACCAGATACGTTACGGTATAACCATCCGCCTGCGCCTCAGCCCCTTCCATTAGCCCGACAGAACCGCCTCCTCCCGTTCGATTAACGACGATGATCGGCTGACCGAGATGCTTTTCGGCGGCTTTCGCCAACGCTCTCGCGGTAATATCTGTACCGCCTCCGGCTGCATAAGGAACGACGAGTGTTATTGGCTTCGTAGGAAATATACGGCTGTGATCCTGCAAGGTGTGGTGATCCACATATTCACTGATACTCAAGGCAGAAAGCATAGCTACTCCCGCCGCAACCAGCACATATTTTTGCCATGGCTTTTTCTTCATTACGTTTCCTCTTCTCTAAAAATGAACTGGGCCCGTCATGCGCCCGTTTTCACCTCCAACGTTTTCGGTCTTGTTATTTGCGTTTACATGAAGTCAATGTACCGCAACGTGGAGGACTACAGCTATCGCTTAATCTTCGTATTTATCTTCTATTTCGCCAAAGTATCAACCTTTTGACCGATCTGCATATTCATTGGAAGATTTGCTGATTTGTCTGAATTTCCCTGGGGTCACTTGTTTGTGCTTGCGGAATACCCGGATAAAGCTGTTCTCATTTCGGTATCCGACCTGTTCTGCAATTTCACCGATTTTCAAATGGGTTTCACTTAGTAATGTGCATGCCTTTTTTACGCGTAATCCAGTCAAATAATCGTAAACGGTGGTCCCCGTTTCTTCCTTGAACATGCTACTCACTGAGGACACGCTCATGTGAACATGATCCGCAATTTCCTGAAGCCCGATGTTCAAATGTAAATGATGTTCCATATACTCGATCATCTCTTGTACACGCACAAAATCTTTGGACTGGATGCGTCCATTCCATTTTTCTTCAATATCAGTCAACATAATGACCAGCAATACCTCCATGTCTTGAAGGTCTAGCGTCAGAATCTGATTCCAGTGGTAATCAGCAAGCTGATCCGGCGGTGTCACACTCTGAGTGGCACACCATTTTAGCAAATCTTCCAGCAATTCATGAACAAACAAGTAGACCTGAGCTGGGGATGTTCTGTGGAGTCGAAGTTCTTCTACCCAGTGGCTGATTAGCTTTACACTTGCACCAGGTTCCTGTGACTCCAGGGCACGAATCATTTCCACACGCCGATTGTCCAGCAATGTTGAATCCTGAATCTGCTCCTTTGACTGTTCATCTACCGTATTATCCTTTTTCACACTTATACTGCTGTCTATATTCGTATATGAACGTCCATACCCCTCATACAAACGCAAATTAAGGGCCTCTTTTCCTTTTATAAAAGACGCCCGTGCCTCTCGAATATCCGTGACCATATGGCCAATTCCTATAGAAATGGTCAAAGGAAGATACTCACCGACAACCTGAATCAGCCTATCCACGCTTTTCTGAAGCAAAATGCTCTCTTGGAGGTCAGTCTCTGTACCAACTTCATTCGAACTCTCGCTGAACTGTAACAGCACAATAAAACCACTTTCCTCCTCCGGCGAGCATACTGCTTTCCAGTGAGGTTCGAGCATCTCTAGCAAAATATTGTTCAGCGCATACTTGAGCAGCATTTTATCTTCTTCTGGAAAGCTTGCGGCCCACGCAGAATACCGGTCAATGGACACGACCATGACAAACAAAGAATGGCCGTCCCAATCGGAAAAATACTGTTCCCATTTCATACGCATTTCCTGTATGCCCATTCTACGCTGGATGACATCTTCCATATATTTGGAACGCAGCTCCGGCAGGCTTCGCTCTACCACCAATGATTTGCGGTGAAACTCTCCAACCAGTTTGCTAATCACAGGTTCCAGGTCATACAATCCTCCTTGGCGCGTTCCCTTATTGCCCGAATTCAATAGGCTATTAATTTTTTTCATGGGACGAAAAGCTGCATAATTATAATAGTAAACTGCTGAGCACCCAGCCAGTATGGAGATAAAGGCCAGCCACAGCATCATATTGCGCGCCAGCTTTACATTTTTCAGCAGCTTGTCCATCGGAACGAGCGATACTAGACGCCAGCCCGTTACATCAGAAAAGGTTTGGTTCGCCATATATTCCATGTCCCCTATCTCCACATAAGCATAGGGACTCACATCCAGTTCTTTTAAAATCCTGCCCATATCATTTAAGGGTAAGGACGATCTCAGCTTGGGATAGATCAACTCGCCCTCCAGATCATACACGTATTGCGAGTTGGATAAATGAATATATAGTTTGGAGAAAAAACGGTCATAATCCAGATTGATTAGCACCGCACCCATGACCTGACCATCCTCTACTATGGGCCTGGCCAGTGAAAGCAGCTCTACCGCCCCCTGCTCACGATCGGTGCCGTACCATCGCCGCTTAATCAACAACGGCTTTTTTTGAATGTCCTGAATCCAGGGAACCCATGTGGTATCCGGTGCCTGCTTCCAATCAGGCCTGTAACCATAATTGCTGGATACGAGAGCATGATTGTCCAAAGAAATAACTTCAACCGAGTAAATTTCTTCGTGCGAAGAAAGGGTTTTCAAGTATTTGTGAAGCCGATCTATGACGGAGGCCTTGTCTTCCAGCGATTCCCCATCTGTTTGGACACGTACAAAGGCCTCTACGTCTGGATGATATGCTGCGTCCAGCGCCTTGTTATCAGACTCACGAAAAGCCCGATTGGTCACATCCAGATTGATTTGCAGCAATTCTATATTGGGTGTGTTCAGCTCGGTATCCAAACCTTCACGGTATCGTGAATACGATAGCAAGCCGATCACGCTAATTACAAGCGACACGCACAGAGTGAGCAGTAGAATCAATCTTGTCTGTTTATTTTTCAATATCAATCGAAGCTTAAGTCGCAACATTCCCGTAACTTCATCCTTCCGGACTTCGTTGTCCATCTTCCTCTTGCCAATATACGTGGTGACATATTCTCCCTAAATCTATTTGACGTAAGAGTTGGAATTCCCTGCCTATGTATATCAAACTTAATATAAGGATTCATATAAAAAAGAAGAAGCCTCCCTGTACTGTACAAGGTAGAACTCCTTCTTTGGCACTGCTTGTATCATTATTCAGCAAAAACAGATACTCGCTGCACAGGTTTTAGCTAGTCTATTCCACCTGAAAACGATCCAGCTCCCGCTGCATCTCTTCGCGAATCTGACGAAGCTCTTTTACCTTCTCAGCCGATTCCTCAAATGAACGCTTCTGCTCCACTGTGGAAGCCGTAATCTCTTCACTGCCTGCGGCGGACTGCTGAGTGATTGCGCTGATATTTTCAATAGCTTGCTGCACCTGTACGCTCAGTTCTCGCGATACATTCATGTCCGTTGATAGCTTGCTGACTTGGCTGGCAATTTGCTGCACTTTGCCACTAATCTCTGTAAACGATTCTCCAGTCGAGGAGGTTGCCTTCTCCTGCTCACGGAACAGCTCCTGACTTTGCGCCACAGAAGTCTTCACCTTATCCATAGCCTGAGTGATACTGTCAACAGCAGTATAAATTTTCTTTACAGCAGACTCTGATTGATTCGCCAGCTTTTTCACTTCATTGGCAACAACAGCAAAACCTTTTCCTGCTTCACCTGCACGTGCAGCCTCAATAGAAGCATTCAAGGACAACAGCGATGTTTGGCTGGCAATTTCGGATACGTATCCAGTCATGGTTGTAATCTCGGCTGCATTAGCCTCCAGCTCCTTGACCGTCTGCTCCACTTCGGACATGGCTGAACGATTTTCTGCAACGATACGCAGTTGATCGCTCATGACCCGCGTACCCTGCTCAATGACACGCAAAGCATCCTCACTATACGCGGTCGATTGTGTGGTCTCCAGTAGATTCGATTCAAACTTCTGCTGCATCTCGTCCACAACGCCAACTGTCGACGACAGATCCTCAGCAATTTTCTGACTGCCTATTGCCAGTTCCTCTGTTGACGTGCTGACTTGTGTCACAATTTCCTTCATGGCCTCATTATGCTGATCAATATCCCGAGCCATCAGATCGACACGATTACCCG
The DNA here is from genome assembly GCF_024213605.1 of Paenibacillus sp. CH40. Taxonomy (NCBI): domain Bacteria; kingdom Bacillati; phylum Bacillota; class Bacilli; order Caryophanales; family Paenibacillaceae; genus Paenibacillus; species Paenibacillus sp. CH40. Next base: position 363,607 of record NZ_JANAVQ010000001.1, on the reverse strand, counting down.
CCTGATCAATGGAGAGTACAATGCTGCGCAAGTTCCCGATCATCAACCGGAAAGATTCATTAAGCTCGTCCAGCTCATCGCGTCCCTTGGTTTGGGCAAGCTGCACTGTCAGATTCCCCTCAGCAATTTGCTTTGCGGCATCCGTTAACTTGCGTGTTCTAAGGGCAAGCTGCCTGGAGGTATATGTATTATATAGCCCAACCGCCACCAGAAGTATAACTGCACCTGCCAAGGCCAATTGCCATGTAAAACGAATGCTCTTGGTCAAATCTTCTGTGTATTGGTCATAACGTGCCTTGGTCAGCAGATCCAGCATAAATACATCGTTCTGAATCCCTTGGGCACGCATGGCCTCCCGCTTGGACTCCGGGCTGTTTTGGGTACTCATGGCTTTCTCCGTTGCTACTTTCAATTGGCTGAATTTTGTTTTAATCGTATTCAGTCGCTTTTGCTGCGCTTCGGTTTGCATCATACCCTGTGAAAGCAATGCAATCGTCTTTTCAGACTGAGTCAGTTGATTTTGCACATCGGCTTTGTTGCTCTCCGTCATGGAAGCTGAATAATTTTGCAGTGCCTGCCCTGACTGAATCAAATAGGCATTGAGCTGCTGTACATTCAACATAGCCGGAACCAGATTACTACTTTGCGAGTTAATACGAATTAATTCAAAAATGATATAAGCCACTAAAGCCAGGCAAGCGATCAAGGAAATCATCGCGTTCAGCACCAGTTTACCTTGCAGTTTCATCAGCTTTCATCCTCCGTTTGCGAAAATTTATTGGGTGGGAACAGTCCGTGTGCCGGATTTGATCTTTTCCTTTAAATCATCCAACAACTTTTGCTGATCCGGACTCAGTGTCACGACACGAATAGGCGCCAAACCTACACCATCTTCCGCAAGACCAAACACCATATCCTTCTCCGTAAATTTTCTTTGATGATCTGCAAATCCTTTGACTGCTGTATAAATTGCAATGTCTACATTTTTAAACATCGAGGTCACTACCGCTTTTTCCGCAATAAAAAACTGGTCGCTATCGACCCCGATGGCGAATTTATGCTGCTTTTGCGCTTCCTGCAGCGCACCTACGCCCGTAAGACCTGCGGCTGCAAAGATGACATCAATCTGATCCTGATTAATCATGTCATCTGCAATTTCCGTACCCAGTTCCGGCTTTCCAAAATCTCCTGCATACGTTGCAGTAACTTTGGCATTAGGCTTGACTGATTGCACCCCTGCGCGATACCCAATTTCAAATTTTTTCAACAGAGGAGATTCCGCACCTCCGAGAAAACCCACCTGTTCGGTGCGACTCGTCAAACCCGCAACGACTCCAGCCATAAAACTGCCCTCTTCTGCTTTGAAGCTAATAGAGGCCACATTCGGTAAATCTGATTTCTCATCCACGATTAAAAATTTACGGTCTGGATATTTTTTAGCAATGGATTCCAAACTGTCCTTCACCATGTAACCCAGCCCAATGATTAAATCAGCCTTTTCCTCAGCAAGCTGTTCAAAAGCCGCATCATACGTCTTGGTCTCCGTTATTTCTCGGTATTCAAAAACAATTTTCCCCTCATCCCGTGCTTTGACCAAACCTCGGAAAGCAGCGTCGCTGTAAGATTGGTCACCCAGACCAATATCTGACAGTACGATTCCCACCTTAATGGGCTGAGCCTTGGTTTGTGCTGCCGATTGCCCACATGCACTTAGCAATAATGCAAGGATTGTGACAATGGGAATCCACCTAAAATTTAATAATACAGCTCGCTTCTTCATGACATATCACCTCAGCATAATTTGGAAATCCCCAACATCTTTATATCGGTTATAAAAGCATATTTTTTCATAATAATTTCTGTAAACTCAGTTCTTCTATTTTATTATGAAAAAATAGAAGGGACTGACCACCAGGCTTGAATAACATCGCCTAACAATCAGTCCCCAATCTTATTTACTTTCACTCCATTTGGAAGCAATCACTTCGGTTTTACTTTCTATGAGATCCATGACTTCCTCGCGGCGTTTCGTCTTGAATAAATTAATCATGTCGATCAAGTCGTTGCGGTCTAATAATTTAACCCCGTTGACAGCAGCAAGTGTTTTACAGGATTCCGTATAACGGCCGGAGGTGATGACGACAGACTTGTCGGCCGCATAATAACGCATGGAGGTATAAATTTCCTGCACCGCGCCCAAACCTACCGGATGTTGTACCCCATAACGTTTGGCCTGTATGACAACTCTGACGCCTTCACGGTCTGTAAAAACCAGATCCGCTCCAAAATCCCGGCTACTGGTTGTTTTATAGATGTCCTTATAGCCAAGCGCGGATAATAACCGCTGCAAATAAAGCTCAAATTCCGAACCATCCTCCATACGATCTATATCCTGAATTCCAATTTTACGTGGGTCCAGATCACGTAAAATCCGATTTCTGCGACCACGTATCAATCCTCTGATGATGAGCGCAAACAACACTAAAAGTACAATGAGTCCTATTCCTAATTCCTTGTATGCCAATAATTTCTCTAGCAACATCCAACTCCCCCTTTTCTACCATAAGCGTAGCCGTATCATCCTTAACAGGGAACTCCCCTATGCAGGCTGGCTCCCGTATTACATCTGGGTTATCACATAACAATAGCCCCGCCAGATTCGACGGGGCTATCTTCGTCTTGCCTCAAAGCTGTCTAAACTCCATACTCCGCATCATTATTCGCGATTCAGCAAAGATTCTCCGGCAATACCAGGCTGAGTCATTTGGTACGGGTCTAATATAATGTCCAGCTCCTCCTCGGTCAGTACATTGTACAGCAAGCACAGCTCGCGCACCGATTTCCCAGTCGTAATTGCTTCGCGAGCAATGCGTGATACCACCTCATATCCAAGGTGCGGATTAAGCGCTGTAATAATGCCTACACTGTTCTCTACATATTCACGACAACGCTCCACATTCGCTTCAATTCCTTCTACACAATGAATGCGGAAGACGTGGAAGCCCTGCTTCATAATTTCCAGCGATTGCAGTAGGTTGTACACCAGTACGGGCTCCATTACATTCAGCTCGAGCTGACCAGCCTCTGAAGCCAAGCAGATTGTATGATCATTACCAATGACCTGAAAAGCAATTTGGTTAATGACCTCACACATCACCGGATTTACCTTGCCCGGCATAATGGATGACCCTGGCTGGCGGGCAGGCAGACTCAGTTCCCCCAGACCCGCACGTGGTCCGGAAGCCATCAAACGGATGTCATTTGCCACCTTAGACATATTCATCATACAAATTTTCAAGGCGGCAGACACTTCAGTATAAGCATCCGTATTTTGTGTAGCATCTACAAGATTTTCGTCAGCTTCCACAGGGAAGCCACTGACGTCTGCCAGTACCTCTGCGACACGCTGAATATAACGACGGTCTGCGTTCAGGCCAGTACCCACCGCAGTTGCACCCATATTAATCGTTAGCAGGTGCTGCTTGGTCGCACGGACGCGTCCGATATCACGACCCAGCACACGCGCATAAGCCTGAAACTCCTGCCCTAATCGAATCGGCACTGCATCCTGCAAGTGAGTTCGCCCCATTTTAATCACACTATCAAACTCATTTGCCTTGCGGGAGAATGCTTCCTGAAGCTCACTCATGGTAGCTAACAGCTTATCAATCATACTTAATACAGCCAAGTGTACGGCTGTAGGAAAAGCATCGTTCGTCGATTGCGCCATATTAACATGATTATTAGGACTGATCTCCTGATAATCTCCGCGCTGCTTGCCAATCAGCTCCAACGCGCGGTTCGCAATCACTTCATTTGTATTCATATTAATGGATGTGCCTGCGCCGCCCTGAATCGGATCGACGATGAAATGATCATGCAACTGTCCTTGTATAATCTCATCAGCAGCCTGAATAATGGCCTCTGCTTTGGGGCGGTGTAAACGGGTTAGTTCCATATTTACCGTCGCTGCTCCCTTTTTTACAATCGCCATGGCTTTAATCAACTCAGGGTGCAGTTTTTGGCCTGTAATTGGAAAATTTTCTTTTGCCCTCAACGTTTGTACACCATAATAGGCATCTGATGGCACTTCCTTGGTACCTAAAAAATCATGCTCCAACCTCATATTCTCTGATTCCTCCGCTGTGTTTGCTACGTTCTTCAATTCAGTACAGCCAAATTGACATAAAAAGACCTTCTCTGATCCCCCTCTTCATTATACGTTTCTATTCCCGTGCTTTTCCAGTTGAATAAACGCGGAAAAAGCTATGTAATCCTATGACAAGTTATGATTACCCGTATATACCACACTTATTCGGTAAATGCTCAGCTATGACTTGAATACGGATTTAATGGCTTATAATAATATCGAGTGGCATGAAGCTGACCATCGGCTGATTGAGCATACCCTGGAATAACACCAGCTTCTACGAACCCGATCGACTCGTATAGTCCATTGGAGGGATCACCCACCCGCGTATCTAGCACCAGTAACGTTCTATCCTGACTTAGTGCCTCTTCTTCCGCTGCCTTCATTAACTGTCGTGCGATCCCCAGCCTGCGACCGGACGGATGTACCATAAGCTTTGCAATTTCCGCACGATGAATAGCGTTAGCTTTTTGAGCCAAATGAAGCTGGACCGTCCCTACAGGTACTCCGTCCTTCTCGGCAATCCACAGAACTACGCCGTCCTCAAGTACATTGTTCCAATAAGTTGCTGCTTCCTGATAACCTAATGGGGGTAAGAAACCTATAGATGCACCGTCTGCAACCACGTCGATTAACAGTCGACTTAGCGAATCTACCAGGGCTTCATCCAAAGCCTGAACAGGGTAGACTCTCATTTCGTTAGACATTGTGATTCCTCCCGATGAGTTCGATAATATACAATAAAGAAAGCAAACTATCTTTTTAGGATAGTTTACTTTCCATAATACTTCGCTTACTTCATCATTCTCATTTCCATTACTGCTCTGCCATATAAAAGAACTCCCACAGATGACCATCCAAATCCTGAAAGCTCCATCCATACATAAAACCATGATCTTGAGGTTCGTTTGAGGGCTTGCCGCCCGCTTCCAAAGCCTTGTGGACGATCTCGTCTACCTTTTCTCGGCTCTCCACCGATAAGGCAACAATTGCTTCTGTGCTTTTTGTGGCATCTGAAATTTCCTTTGTCGTGAACGCTTTAAAACGTTCTTCAACCAATAACATGACAAAAATATGCTCACTAACAACCATACAGGTTGCATGTTCATCAGTGAACTGAGCACTGAATTCAAATCCGATGGTAGTGAAAAAATCAATGGACTGTTGCAGATTTTTAACTGGCAAATTCACAAAAATTTGTTTAGCTTTTACTCCCACGACATTTCACCTCTTCATTCGTCATTCATTTTACTTTATCATACTACCTCTCCACAAAAGATAACTTAACTATCGTATAAAGTCAATCAATCTGACATTTGTATAGGGAAATCTCCTATTCCCAATGAAGCTTATCCAGCGTGCGAGATAATACAGCCGCAGCTTCTGCCCTCGTCACGGATGTAGCCGGGCCAAAACGGCCTTTCTCGTCTCCCCTCAGAATGCCTAGTCCAGACAAATTCTTCACAGCCGGAGCTGCCCATGTAGAAATCTCCTGCGCATCCGACAATGATACGGATATACTTTCACTCACTTCTCTTGTTTTTTCTTCTGTGTTCCCAGCGAAGCGCAAGGCTCTCTCTATGATCACAGCCAGTTCCTCCCTCGATACCGGGGTATCAGGACGGAAGCTTCCGTCAGTATAGCCGTTGATCAGCCCAGCTGTTGCTGCGGTACGTACGGAAGCCGCATACCACGATTCGGGTTGAACGTCTTCAAAGCTCGTCAGCGTGCGATCTGTACGCTCCAGTCCAAGCACACGAACCAGCATCGCTGCCAGTTCAGAGCGTCGTACCTGGCCTTCAGGCTCAAAATGCACGTTCGCTAAGTCCCTTTCACGAGTCGCACTAGCTGTAGACGCTGTTGAATGGGTCCCCGTCACAAGCAGGCGAGTCGCCAGCCGTGTAATGTCCTGCTGCGCCCAATGGCCGGATATATCCATGAACGATCTGACTTCACCAGAAGACCCGCCATCAAGCACAGCGTAAGTCCCTCCCGAACGTCCATACACGGTTATTTCCTCACTCGAAGTGTGAAAAGGAACGGGTTGATAGGACAGCTGTCCGACTTGGTTGGTCGATGATACCTTCACTACAGCAAGCTGGTCTGTATCGACCATTGCAGGAACACGTAACAGATAACGTTCATACCCTCTACCAGAGTCTCCGTTACCTGCCAAAAGCTGTTTCCGTCCATCCTCGCTTCTCAGCTCAGCGGCGATATCCAAAGCCTGTAACAGTTTGCGCCCTGTTGGAACATCCAAGCGTTTAGCCAGCTCTTCGTTCGAAGCGATGGAAAAATTCAAAGAAATTTGTTTTACAGGCACCTGCCAGGTATCAGCCAGTTTCTGAAGAGACAAACGACTTGTTGCTACTTCATATCCACCCTGTGGCGTTTCCACTCGAAGGGTACGAATACGGTCGTTCAAGACGGCTCCCAAAGCTTCCCCGTTTAAATGAACCTCGTACGTCCCCGCTTCTACTTGCTCCCCTGCACGGATCACAAGCGTACCCTTCGCACCATTTTGAATGGCCTTTTGTATTTCAGCAGCTGTTACTTGAGCAACTACCTTTTTCAGTCCATTTTGCTCCACTCCGATCATCACAGACTTAACTTGCACCACATTTGTACCAGACAGGCTGCTTCCATTGGGTTCACCACTGGCGGGATGACCCTGCCCATTTACCGTTCCATTCACGTTACCGCTACTGCCATTTCCAACGTTGGCGTTTCCCTCGTTATCCTGCTGATCCTCCTCATCATCGTCATTTCGGCCATTCCCACCATCTGTCGGTGGTTCTTCCGTTTCGCGCGGCACATCTATTTGCGCAACCAACGGATCATGATCACTGACCCGCCCGTCCGCCGCACTAAAGTCTGCATTCATATGAACGATATCCAGCACGGATGTTTGGCTCAGTGACGGGCTGACCAGTATATGATCCAATGTTTGCGAATTACCTTCATAAATATAAGAGTACCGTTCCTTTTCATCCAAATGGTCAATCAGATTGGTCAATTCCTGCCCCCGTAGCAAAGCCAGCGTTTCCGAAAATTGAAAATCATTCAGGTCACCGAGCACCACTATATTGGCCTTAGGGTTTACTTGCAGTACCGACTTTACAAAGCCATTCACAATCGTTGCAATCTTCGCACGCTGTATTTCGCTGCTTCGCACAGGTGGTTGAATTCCTCCAAACGGCGCTTGATCGCCCCCTTTGGAATTAAAATGGTTAGCGACCACAATCACCTGCTGGCCTTCAAACTCAAATTCAGCGGCCAACGGCTTGCGCGAGTCTTCAAATGATGCATTCAGGGGATCAATCCGACCCGGGTTGAGGGAAAGTCCCTGCACTCCATAAGTGACAGACGTAACTGAATCCCCCTTGGGCTTGTCGGTCAGCGTAACACGTTGCGGATTGTACAAGAAGCCAACACGGATGTTGCCACCGGGGGCACCGCCATCCTTATTATTTTCAGGGCCAATATCTGTAAAATTGTATTCCGGGCCTCCATGAGCACGAATCGCCTCTATGAGCACACGGAAGCTTTCGGAAGCGTCTGTGGTGCCATTATCTTTCTCACCGTTATTATCCTGCACTTCCAGCAATCCTATGATATCCGGATGATTCAAATTTACAGCGATAGCCTGCCCCAGCTGATCTATCCGTTTTCCATCACCGGGATCGAAGTTTTCCACATTAAAAGAAGCTACTGTCAGCTTACGATCATCCCCTATCAAACGCGTGTTGGCTGGCTGGAGGCCGCCAGGTACAACATCCGGCATACGCTCAGGCAGCAGCTTATAATTGCTAAAGCTATAGCTCACCACACCTGTGATAGAACCCGCAAAACGATCGCCTGTTTTCAACGGTGTCGAAGGCTTCGCATCAATCAGAATCCGTTGCGGGTTCAGACTTCTTTCTGTCAGCATGAGTCCGCCTGCCTCCGTTACAACCTCACCTGTGTTTGGACCGTTATCAATTCGGACTGGAATTTCATAGCCATAAGGACCAATTACAGTGGCATCCTTCAACTCTACACGCATGCCTTCCAGGCTTTCGAAAAAGTCCAAGCCATCCTCCTGTGGATCAAACACCGTCATTCCGTCATGATCCACAATAGATGTCGGCATCACACGCCCCTGTTCACCTAGCAAAATTGGAGCTGGCAATGGACGGTCATTGGCAATTACCTTAACCGAAGAAGCCACAATTTCTGTGGTCGTCAAGTCGATTGGCTTGCTTGCATATGTTTTTTCCGTGTATTCCTTTACCGAACCGCTAACCCTTACCTCATCCCCTACCTGTGCACCGTGACTAGGCTTGTACACTAAAATGGCCTCGGATGTTTTTTCATCCTGATCCACTTGAGCATCCAACTCTTGGATATAGAAACTGCTCCCCTTCACCATCGTGACAACGCCTTCAATATCCGCTACTTTTTGTCCCTCATATGGAGAACGGTGTGCTGCCCCCTGTACATCGTGGATGCGAAGCTTTTTAGGAAAATAGACATCTGCATATACACTTGCCCCTACAGTTACGGGTGAAGGTTGCACCTCTTTTCCTGCAAAAGATGCAGGCTCTGCCGAAGCTTTTCCACTGGACAACCCTCCCGGTCCTCCAACTGAAAGCACCAGTATGGCACTGAGCCATGTGATCCCGAACCTTTTTAATTTCGTAGGTAATATTTTTTCTATGTATTCTTGTTTCATCAAAAGATACTCCCCTCCCCATTTTTACTATGATTACGCTTACAAATATATTCATCTTTTAAGATACCATAAATTAGTCAATTTAGTACCTTAATTATGTAAAATGAATTCTTCTTGCCGTAGCATATTCAGATCAAATTATTGTAAACTTGTTCTAATACAGAAAAAGGTGGCACATACGCTATGGAGCATTTGCTTAACGATCAGGTTAAAAACATTCAAATCAGCGGCATCCGCAAAATCGCCAACAAAGTTGCAGCATTACCCGGAACCCTGTCATTAACGATCGGACAACCGGATTTCCCTACCCCTGCGCATATTATGGAAGCTGCCCATCGGGCGATTAACGAAGGACGCACCTCCTATACACCTAATCCGGGACTGCCGGAATTACGAGAAGCCGCAGCGGCGTTTGTAGCTCGTAAATACGGCCTGAATTACCGTGGACAGGATGAGGTGATCGTAACGAACGGAGCCAGTGAAGCGCTGGATATTACCTTACGCACGATTTTGTCACCGGGCGATGAAGTCATTCTGCCAGTGCCGATCTACCCAGGGTACGAGCCATTGATCCGCTTGTCAGGCGGCATTCCAGTGTTTGCTGACACCCGCAACAGCGGCTTCAAGCTCACGGCCGAGGTGCTGGAGCCTTATCTGACCGAACGGACAAAAGCAGTCATTCTCGGATATCCTTCGAATCCAACCGGACGAGTAATGAGTCGTGAAGAACTGGAAGCGGTCGCGGATTTACTGAAGGAGCGCGATCTGTTTATCATTTCGGATGAAATATACAGTGAACTTATTTACGAAACACCCCACGTGTCCATTGCAGATCTACCAGGTATGCGGGAGCGCACCATCGTCATTAACGGTCTGTCCAAATCACATTCCATGACGGGATGGCGCATTGGTTTTACACTTGCACCCACTGAAATTACACAGCACATGGTCAAAGTCCATCAGTACAACGTAACCTGTGCTAGCTCGATTAGCCAATATGCTGCCCTGGAAGCCTTGACTGTTGGTGTCGATGATGCACTCCCGATGCGTGAGGAATACCGCAAGCGTCGTGATTATGTACATGGTAGGCTGACAGACATGGGTATCCCGCTGGAGAAACCCGAAGGAGCCTTTTACCTTTTCCCTTCTATCGCCCATTTTGGATTAAGCTCGATGGATTTTACCTTGAAGCTGCTGGAAGAGCATGGAGTGGCTGTCGTACCTGGAGATGCTTTTTCTTCCTATGGCGAAGGATACATTCGCTTGTCCTATGCTTACGGACAGGATGTGCTGGAGCAAGGGTTGGATAAAATAGAGAGGTTTGTTAGGGGAATTGTGAGGAGTTAAGGTGGGAGAGGCGCTACACAGTCCATTTGATCTTCCGATCGCTGTTGCTGGGGGATGCTTGGATTGGATAAAACATTTATAGGTAAGAATCCCACAGCAAAGGCGAACGCTACCGCTTCTCCAGATTCAAATGGCCCACTTCGCTCACTACCCGCCTTAAAGTCCCCCATTCCGCTAACATGTGTATAGAGTAAGGGGAGCGGAAGTACAATACTCACCCGCCTCGCACGGTGAGTAAACATAAAAAAGGCCTCTGTGCCACCCCTACGGGTGGCTCAGAGGCCTTTTCGCTCTTCCACTACTCCCACGGCTATCGGCGTAGGGATTCATGGGTGACTAGCTTTAAGCACGGCGCAGCGGAGGGGGCGGAATGGTGCTGGACAAGCGAAGCGGTCGCCTTTAAATTCCAATTTTAACCTTTATACTTCAAATCATAAAAATCGGAATTTAACAGCGATGGTAAGCACCATCCGCCACCGCAGCGACCTCTAAAGCACCAACCCCTAATCCCAACGCCACTCCCCTACTTTAAATGCATTTTGAATTGCAGGAACAATTCATTGTAATGAGCGAGCATGCGCTTGCCTAGATTGTTGTATACTTCCAGCTTGTCTGTAATTTCGGACGGAGGGTAAAAACGCTCGTCACCAGAGATATCTTCAGGCAACAACTTCTTTCCATCCTCGTTGGGTGTGGAGTATCCTACAAATTCGGCATTTTGAGCGGCTACATCGGGCTGCATCATGAAATTGATGAACTTATGGGCCGCATCCACATGGGTAGCGGTTTTTGGAATAACCATATTATCAAACCACAAGTTGGAGCCTTCATCTGGCACGATGTAATCGAGCTTCTCGTTCTCATCCATGATTTCAGACGCATCACCGGACCATACAACCCCAGCAGCGGCTTCCTCGTTTGCCAGCAGCATTTTAATCTCGTCACCGACAACCGCTTTGACATTGGGCGCTAATTTCTCCAACTTCGTCAAAGCCTGCTGCAAATGTGCCTCATTCGTATCGTTCAAGGAATAGTGAAGGCTGTTCAGTGACATCCCTACGACTTCCCTCGCACCATCAACCAACAGTAGATTATTACGCAGCTTTGGATTCCACAGACCGTTCCAGCTATGAAAATCAATGCCTTTCGTCAGCTCTGGGTTAAACACAATCCCGACTGTACCCCAAAAATACGGCACTGAGTATTCATTATTCGGGTCGAACGAAAGGTTTAGAAAATGAGAATCCACATGCTTCAAATTCGGCAGCTTGCTGTGGTCCAACGGGAGCAACAAGTGCTCCTGCTTCATTTTAGCCAAAGCATATTCCGAGGGAACCGCTACATCAAACGAAGTTCCTCCCTGCTCGATTTTCGTCAGCATCGCCTCATTGGAGTCAAAGGTCTGATAAATGACGGTAATCCCCGTCTCCTTTTGAAACCGTTCCAGCAGCTCAGGATCAATGTAGTCTCCCCAGTTGTACACCGTCAGTGTGTTACCACCGGAGTAGCCTTGACTGGAATTCAACCATGCGGCCACCCCCATCAGCCCAAACGAGATGATGAAAATCGACAGAAACACGCGCACAAGTGACTTCATCTAGGCACCCCCATTTCTGCCGCAGGCTCTTTTTTACCATTACGATTCGCCTTGCGCATAATAAAGTAGTAACCCACCACCAGCAGCACAGTAAATAGGAAAATGAGCGTGGATAGCGCATTGATGGACAGGGAAACCCCTTGCCGGGCACGTGAGTATATTTCCACCGATAAGGTCGAATAGCCACTGCCTGTCACAAAAAAGGTCACCGCAAAATCATCCAGCGAGTACGTTAACGCCATAAAGAAGCCCGCATAAATCCCTGGCTTGATAAAGGGTAGAATCACCTTGGTCAGCACATCCATTCGGCTGGCACCCAAATCATGCGCGGCATCGACCAGAGATGGGCTCATTTCCTGCAACCGCGGCAAAATCATAATGACCGCAATCGGCACACTAAATGCAATATGGGATAATAAAACGGAGTAGAAACCCAGCTTAATCCCGACCATCGTGAACAAAATGAGGAAGGAAGCGCCTATAATGACGTCCGGGTTCACGATCAATACATTATTGAGCGATAGCAGCGTATTTTTGACTCGACGGTTTTGCATCTGATGAATAGCCAGCGCACCCATGATGCCAATAATCGTAGCCAACGCAGACGACAGCAAAGCAATCACCAAGGTGTTAATGACAATAATGATCAAGCGAGTGTCTGCAAACACCTCTTTGTAATATTGAAGGGTAAAACCTTCAAACTCATGCATCGTCCCGCCACTGTTGAAGGAATAGTACATCAAATACAAAATAGGTGCGTACAACACGAGAAAAACAATCACCAAATAAATATTCCCGAATCGATTTTTATTTACCATGCCGCACCCTCCGTTTCGTTCCCGAGGTGAGCAGCATAATAATCCCCATCGCCAAAATCAGGAACACGGCAACCGTAGAGCCCATCCCCCAATCCTGAGTAACCAGAAAATGCTGCTCTATCGCCGTCCCCAGTGTAATCACACGGTTACCTGCAATCAGGCGGGTAATCATAAACAGCGACAACGCTGGAATAAACACAGCCATGCAACCGGATCGCACACCCGCAAGCGTTAACGGGAAAATAACCCTACGAAACGCGGTCCACTTGGAGGCTCCCAAATCTCGGGCAGCATCCAGCAATGAAGGGTTTAACCCTTCCAGCGCGTTATAGATGGGCAAAATCATAAAAGGCACAAAAATATAAACCGATACAAACACAAAGCTGGAGCTGGTAAACAATAATTGCTGACCTCCCAACCCAACCATACCTAACACCGCATTCACCGGGCCATAGGTACCAAATATCCCGATAAAAGCATACGTTTTGAGCAGCAAGTTAATCCAGGTCGGCAAAATAATGAGCAGCAGCCACAGCTGCTTATGTTTGGTACGTGTAAGCAAATATGCCGCCGGGTAAGCAACTAATAGTGAAAATACAGTGATCAGAAATGCATACCAAAACGAGCTGAGCGTCATGCTCAAATAAACGGGTGTCAGAAACTGAGCATAGTTGCTGAATGTGAGATGACCATCCACATCAAATAGTGAATAGTAAAACACAAGTACAACCGGAGCTGCCACGAACAGCACAATCCATAAATAGTAAGGCAGCAGATACGCTGCTCTTGTATTACCGGACATGCTGATCCACCTCTTCATAGGCTTCCAGACGCCGATCAAATTCTTCTTCTGTTTCCCCAAACCGCATCACATGGATCGCTTCCGGGTCAAATCGCAGACCGATTTCACTGCCCAGCTCCGCCTTTTTGGTAGAATGCACGAGCCACTCCTGACCCGAATCATCATAGCAGCTTATTTCATAGTGAACACCACGGAACAATTGGGTATCTACCTTCACACGCAGCTTGCCTTCAGCAACATTCGTAATCTCCAAGTCCTCCGGCCGGATCACAATTTCAATGGGCTCGTTCGGACGTAATCCGCCGTCGACACATTCAAACTGTCGACCGTTAAATTCCACTCGATAATCTGCAATCATCCGTCCTGGGACAATGTTGGATTCGCCGATGAAATCAGCAACAAACCGATTGATCGGCTCATCATAAATATCATTAGGCGTACCACTCTGCTCAATCTTACCTTTGTTCATAACAAAAATTTCGTCCGACATGGCCAGTGCTTCCTCCTGATCATGCGTAACGAAAATAAAAGTAATTCCAAGGCGCTGCTGCATTTCGCGCAAAATGTACTGCATTTCTGTACGCAGCTTTAAATCCAGTGCAGACAATGGTTCATCCAACAAGAGAACATCAGGTTCATTGACGATAGCCCGTGCGATCGCTACACGCTGACGCTGTCCACCGGACATCTCAGAAATTTCCCGCTCACCGTAGCCTTCCAGATTGACAAAGGACAACGCCTGTGTCACCTTCTCCTGAATGTCCTTTTTGTTCATCTTTTTGATTCGCAGGCCGAAAGCTACATTTTCAAACACATTCAGATGCGGAAATAGCGCATAATCCTGAAAAACCGTATTGACCTGCCGCTCATTGGCTGGAACACGATTAATGAGTTTTCCATTTAAATAAATAGAGCCTTCTGTCGGCTCCGCAAAACCTGCAATCATACGCAGAATCGTCGTTTTACCACAGCCGGAAGGCCCCAGCAGTGTATAAAATTTACCACGCTCAATCTCAAAGCTGACGTCCGCCAGCACTGGGGGATCGTTGTCATATTGCTTGGTCACCCGTTCAAATCGGATGATGGTTTGCTCTCCCATAACACCCTCCTTCAAAAAATTCGACTTCATTCCATTTCATTCTTTTCATTAAACCTATTTATTCAGGGCGTATCATTTACCCTTGAGACTTCCAGGTAAAATAGTCTGTCAGCACACGAATGGCTACACCAATCGCTTCCTCCGCAGGCTCCAGCTTGGCATGATGCAAACCATAAGGCGTATCAACACCAAGCCAGAACATCAGACCGGGAATTCGCTCCAGAAAATACCCGAAGTCTTCTCCGGTCATCGCTTCTCCGCATTCAATAAGCTGCACATCTTGCCGATTACGGACCCAGTTCATGAATTCCTCGGTCACCTTGGCTTCATTGTACACTTGCAAATAATTGGAGCCATAATGAATCTCGGCATGACATTCAAATCCAGCCTCCACACCGCGCACTAGTGCTTCAATCCGTGATTTAACCAGCTTCATCGTATCGGCTGACAACGTTCGGATCGTACCCTCCAAACGGGCGGTTTCCGCGATAATATTTTGCTTCGTGCCTCCGCTAACCTTACCCACGGTAATGACCGCTGCATCGAGTGGATTCACATTACGGGCTACAACCGTCTGTAATTGTCCCACCAGCTGACAAGCAGCCACTACCATATCATTCGCCTTGTGTGGATACGCAGCATGCCCACCCATACCCTTCAGATCGATGAAAAGCTCCGACGTATTGGCAAATAGGATGCCCGGGCGAGTCGCAATTGTGCCAACAGGATATTCAGGTGCAACATGTAGCGCGACAATTTCATCGGGTATCCAATCTGCCAGCTCCGTGCTGTCCCGCATAGGCAAGGCTCCGCCCGGCCCTTCTTCAGCCGGTTGAAACAACACAACCAGGTCATCCTTAATCGGATGGCTTGCAAAGTGAGTAACAATTCCCAATCCAATCGTCATATGTAAATCATGTCCACAAGCATGCATATAGCCGGGATGGGTCGAACGGAAATCGTACCCTGTCTCTTCTTCAATCGGCAAACCATCCATATCACAACGGTATCCATAGCGGCGTTCAGGAGCTGTTCCATGAATGAACACTAACACGCCCGTACGCCATGTACGAATGTCCAACCGCTCCTGAGGGAGCGTTTCCAAATAATCCAGCAAATATTGTTGTGTTTTGTATTCCTCAAAACCCGGTTCGGGAATTTGGTGTAAATCCCTTCGTATTTGGACAAAAGAACGATAGTCGACCGTACTCATTGCTGCTACGCCTCCTCTTTATAGCTCATCAGCTCTTATCTGGCAAAAGAACAAAAGGACAAAAGCCCGGCGCAGCCGCCGAGCCTTGTCCGTTGTGCTTCGTCCCTAAGTTATGCTGTCAGTGCATCATGCTTCTGACAAGGAATCGTTCACCTTTGGTACATTAAAAAACTTTTGCCTTCTTACAGAACGCGCAGTTCTTTCAAAATCTCAGTTTTAGATTTGGTCTTATCGTCGACCTGTTTGATCACACGTGCAGGTGTACCCGCCACTACGGAGTATTCAGGCACATCTTCAGTTACGACAGCTCCGGCTGCAACAACTGCACCTTTACCAATTCGCACGCCTTCCAATACAACCGAGTTTGCACCGATCAATACATCGTCTTCTACTACAACTGGCTGTGCAGATGGTGGTTCAATGACACCCGCCAGGACAACGCCTGCACCGATGTGACACATGTTACCTACTTTAACACGACCGCCCAGCACAGCATTCATATCAATCATCGTGCCTTCACCAATCGTAACGCCGATGTTAATCACTGCACCCATCATGATGACTGCGTTGTTACCGATGCCAACCATATCACGAATATATGCGCCTGGCTCAATACGGGCATTGATGCCTTTCAGATCGAGCATAGGAACAGCAGAGTTACGGCGGTCATTTTCCACCACATAGTCTTCTTCTTTCGCGTTTGCGCTATCCAGTACAGGCTTGATATCAGCCCAATCCCCAAATACAACACCACTGTCTCCAGAAATAAAAGCTTGAACATTCTCGCCAAAAGATGCGGAAGCCAAAGCTCCTTTTACATATACTTTAACAGGCGTCTTTTTCTTGCTGTTTTTAATCACGTTGATGACTTCTTGTGTATTCATTTCGATGGACATAGTAAATCTAACAACTCCTTCATCGCTTCATACGACTTCGCAAGCCGGAATGATCTTATTCTCTCATCCTTTATAGCACAAAAGTGCAGGTCTCGCAATTATAGATTAGACCCTTATAGCTCTAACCTAGCCCTTAAAATAACAATTTCCAGTGGCATGACTGCCTTAAATTCATAATTGTAAGTCGCCGACCATCTCACATCAAAGTAGGGTTATTTATTAGCTTGCAGGCTCTCCAGCGATGTATAAATGAAGGATTCGAATCCTTCAGCAGGTTCACCTTGTGGAATGTTCACTTTCACGATGAAACCGCCTGTTTTATTTTCTACAACAATATATTGCTGTGTCATCTTCGAACCGCTCGCTTGTAAGAACAGACGGCTACTGGACAGCGCTTGAGGTACGGCTGCTTTGTCCAGCTTTTGCACCTTGCCGATGGAAGCTAGATCCTTTTCGCCTTCTTTTTGAAGCTCATCCAGATTAAAGTCGGAGGGCAGCTTCGTAATTTCAGCATAATAGTTATCATCTACAGCCAAGGCAACACGGTTTTGATCGGGAAACAGGGACATCGGATCAAACACATACAGTGAATATCCCTCTCCTTTTGCCAATGTTGCTGTCTGCTTTTCCTTTTTTCCTTCAAGGGTAAGCTCAAAAGTTTGAGTCTTCGAGCGTTCTCCGCCTACTGCTTGACCAGAACTTCCGTTTTGATTGCCATCTGTTGCAGCCTCTGTTTTTTGTATTTTCGTTAAAGTCAGTTGCTTCGCCGTCGCGTCGCCCTCTACTGCTTTTTCGTTGTATTCAAACGCCACTGTATCGCCTTCTTTAAGTCCAGCTATTACCGTGTCCAGTCCCTCCCCCAATTGGAAGGATTGGGCTTCGCCATTGGTTTCAATCTCTACCGTATGCGGGTCAGCAGCTCCATTGTATACACCTGTGCCTTTTTTAACCTCCGGCTCAGCGACTGGCTCCGGTTTAACTTGCGGCTGCTGTTGCGTTTGCGGTTGGTCTGCCCCTTGAGGTGCGTTGTTATTGGTTTGCGGTTTCGTTCCACAGGCTGACAGAGCCAGCACTGCCACTACAGTCAGTAGTATGATTGAAAATGTGTTTTGTTTTTTCATAAAATCCACCTCCACATATGATAGACGAGCTTGTGCAGCAAAAGTTCTACGCAGCATCTCACTTAAAATCCTACCTCCTGCTCCCGTTTATAATATTCTCAGGATTTTGCAAAATCCTAATACCACGGGAATGTCAGGTACGGTATAATGGGCTGTATTAAACCTATTTTTCGAGATACCGCTTGGAAGGAACATAGACGTATTTACTTTCTTCCATACGGATGGAGCTGCCACATGAATCAAGCACACAAACCGTCGTTTTCCTTTGAGTTATTGTACATCATAGGTATTATCGCTATTTCGTTCTCCTCGATCTTCGTAAGATGGTCTGAAGCCGAGGTGTCCGTCATCGCTATGTACCGTTTGTACCTAACCAATCTGATCATGCTGCCTTTGGTCTGGAAGTACCGCACTGATCTGTTTAGCCTGACCCGCAAGCAGTGGATGCTGATCCTCTGGTCCGGTATTGCGCTGGGGCTGCATTTTTTGCTCTGGATGGGCTCACTGCGACTGACCACCGTTGCAAGCTCTACCGTTATTATGACATTGGAGCCGATCCTTGTCATGCTCGGTTCTTTTTTGTTTTTCCGGACGGGCACGAATCGCGCTATGCTCATCGGAATGGGTATGGCTTTTATCGGCTCACTGGCCATCGGAGCTGGAGACTTCCATGTCTCGGGACAAGCCCTGCTCGGGGACGCACTGTCCTTCTTGGGTATGGTAGCCGTGTCCATCCATATGCTAATGGGCAAGCATCTACGCGAGCATTTGAGCGCGTTTGTGTATAATTTTTGGGTTTTCGCCATCGCAGCCACATCACTTGCGCTGTATAATATGGTCAATGCCATTCCTTTTACCGGATACGCTCCACGGGAATGGGGACTATTCCTGCTGCTTGCCATTGTGCCTACGCTGTTCGGACATTACCTGTTTAACTGGCTGCTCAAATACATTAACGCCACTGCGGTGTCGATGGCGGTACTCGGCGAACCTGTTATTTCTTCCCTGCTAGCTTGGGTGCTGCTCGGTGAAAGGCTGTCTGCCTTACAATTTGGTGCAGGCTTTTTTATCCTATTCGGGGTATGGATTTTTATCCGATACGGGGCGGATTTTAAAAAGAAAGTCATCCACCAAAGTGAGTTGCCCGACACTGAGCATCCCTTGAAGGCCAGCTCTTAACTTATTTACCCCATTTTCATAAACCATACTCAATGGATTAAATTTACTGTTAAATAAAGGAAGGCGGAATCCTCTATGAAATCCATCGTATCCAAACGCTGGCTGCTGGCCCGATTGTATGAGCCGGACATGATCATTGCCGACTGCCGTTCCCTGCTCGGACAAGCCGGGGCTGGACGGACTCAATTTAATGAAGACCATATTCCAGGGGCAGTTCACTTCGATTTGGAAGAAGACCTTACCGCTCCTCTTGGTGAGCATGGTGGTCGCCATCCATTACCTAATGTGGATACACTTGCCGCACGTCTGAGTCGTGCCGGGATCAACGCATCTTCACGCATCGTCGCTTATGATGATCAAGGCGGTATGATGGCTTCCCGCTTCTGGTGGCTCCTGCGCTATCTCGGGCATGAGCAGGTATATGTGCTGGAAGAAGGCTACAGCGCTTGGAAAGAAGCGAAGTTCCCGGTGACGTCAGACCAGCCGATTCGCATTCCAAGTACATTCACACCGAATGTACAGCCGCAAATGCTCACAAGTATGCAAGAGGTGCACCGTGTATCCAAAGATTCGCTTCCTGGTGGCTCTTCCATATTGATTGATTCGAGAGAGCGGCCTCGCTACCTGGGGCTGGAGGAGCCCATTGATCAAGCAGCGGGGCATATCCCAGGTGCGGTGAATTTCTTTTGGAAAGAAGTATTGGACGAAAAAGGCAGCTTTAAAAATGCGGAACAATTGCAGCAGCACTTTGCTGACCTTGATCCAAACGCAGAAATTATCGTGTACTGCGGTTCCGGCGTATCCGCCTGTCCTAATGTACTGGCCCTGAATGAAGCTGGATTTAGTAAGGTCCGTTTATATCCGGGAAGCTGGAGCGACTGGATCAGTTATAAGGAAAATCCGGTGGCGACCGGAGAGGAATAAAAAGTTTTCAACGGATATACAGGTTCTAAATACAAATACACTGTCCTAAGCGATTAGGCTTACGGCAGTGTATTTGCTTTGTTCAAAAGTACACAAAAAATCAACTTGAGCCGAGTGAAGCGACCTTATACAGAATTCCAAAGCTGATTTTT
Source organism: Paenibacillus sp. CH40 (assembly GCF_024213605.1). Taxonomy (NCBI): domain Bacteria; kingdom Bacillati; phylum Bacillota; class Bacilli; order Caryophanales; family Paenibacillaceae; genus Paenibacillus; species Paenibacillus sp. CH40. The sequence continues at coordinate 343,595 of NZ_JANAVQ010000001.1, read as the reverse complement.
TTCTACGTCCTGACGATTTGGCGTAAGTTTCTGACTGGTTCCACTTCTCCCGAAATTCTTCTGCCAGATTGAGATGATAGCCGGTACAAAAATACGTTATTACTGGAACTTATTTCGCCTTCGAATAGCATCGCATTGCTCTATGTGCTATACGTTCACCTCATCCCATCTATAAATAACATAGCCGAGTTGACATATAACTAGTAATAAATAAATTACGTTTATACATAGATATATTTTAATTTTTTTCTTGTATTTATGTAAATCTACTTCTTCGTTCACTTCTCTTTTCTTTATTTTCTCTCTCCAACTCATTAATCTTGAGAATTCTACTGCACCTAATACTCCCCATAGCAATGTAAAGACTAAAAATACGGCATTTACTAGAGACAATAATATACCCATTCCTACATCCATTGTTTTTATTGATCTAAAACAAATGTGCACCACTAGTGTCAGACTAAATAATCCCAAGCCTATAATACTTACTATCGGTTTATCCTGCATTCTCATTTTTTTATTCCCTTCGGTCTTTCATATAACGTTTCCATATTCACAACGTCCCAGCGCCTTCGATGTAGTAGAAGTTGCTTGCTTCTTAGAATAGCTATCCAATCTTTTGAACAAATATATATCTTAATTCATATTTTTTCTGTTGTTTTTCTGCATATATCAGAGTCTCTCTTATGGAACCCGTTTCTAATATATTCAAATCATTAAAATGTCCTTTTAAATCTTCTTCAGTAAAGAAGTGAGCATATTTACCTTTCTTGTATTCATATGTTCCTTCTTCAATTTCCCTACCCACACCATTATTAAAATCACAATCAGAAAAACATGTGAAATACATTACTCCCAATTCCTTCAAATGCTTCACGCAATTCTGTATCAGTTTTTTTCGATCTTCTAACAAAAATAAATGCAATAAATCATAACAATATATTCCATCATACCTTTGGCATGTACTAAACTCTAATACCGATTCTTGAATAAAATTCGTTTTTAAGTCCCATTCTTTTGCTAGATTTATAGCTGAACTAGATATCTCAATTCCATCAACCTGAAAATAAGAAGAGAACGCCTTCGTATTTCTTCCATATCCAGCACCAGGAACCAAAATATCATGTACATGATTCTGTTTAAACAAATCTATAGCTTGGGTTACAGTTTGACTTGGTTCACAACCCCAAATCATCCCTTCTTCAGTAAATCTTTTGTTCCAATAATCCCCCATATGATTCACCCGCCTATATACTCACATAGCTCTTCTTTTAAGCTCATCAATCTGTCTGATATGATGTTGATCATGCCAGATAAAATCTCTTAAATATGATATTACAGTAAAGTTCCCGTCAGCATATTCTTTAGTAAACTTATCGTCTTCAAAACTCTCTATACTCTCCAATATCATGTTACGGTACTGAATAGTCATTTTAATTAATTCTTCTTTCGTTTTTGTTTTTCCATATTCAATAGCATCCTGATTAAATTGTTCAAAATCCATATGTGTTAATGTCAAAGGTGTATTGTTTAATATGGGACTTATTGCTGCTTCAAAAAAGTATTTATCCCACAGCAGTATATGACTTACGATATCCTGAACTGACCATTTACCTTCAGCAATCGTTATTTGCCAATCCATGTCACGAATCTCAGAAACAAAACGGATCCATTCTTTGAACTCCTCTAGTAACCTCGACTTCTCATTCATGGTTTCACACTCCTTTTTTCAAATTATTCATTGTTCCTTTGCCATTCATCTGCCAAAATCGCATATTGATATACATTATGCCAAATGGGTTGTCCTTCTTCCGTTTTATAAAAAAATGCTTTCTTGATATGGTGACCTTCTTTTCGCATCAACAAGCGCTCCAAACGATGAAGCGTTTTCTGGATTACACATCGCAATAATCCGATGAGCCTTTAACTCTTCAAATCCATATTGCAATACTCTTCTACTTGCCTCAGTAGCATATCCATTTCCATAGTATCTTGGGTTGAATATGTATCCTATTTCCCATGTTAAAAACTCAAACGATACGGTTTGATTAAAATAAATGTGTCCTATCATTTTATTGTTTTCTCTTAATAATTATCACTTCTGATACGTTTATTTAGCCTTTGCCTGAATTACTTTTAACGATCATTTAAACCCTCTCCATTGAGAATTTTCTGCATACATTTTTAACCCTTGACTCCCGAGTTTTGGATTGTTTAGGTGCAGAAAAATACATAGTAGAACTACTACGACCTTCTATTCTTCATTCATTCTATCTGCTCGTATCCTATCCAGCTCATTTCCTCAATGTTTAATAATTCTTTAAACTCTTCTACTAACTGATGCTTAGATTCCAGTTGTGTATAGTAATTATTATTCAAAATATCGTCTAATTGTTTTATTCGCTCATTATCTAGTTCAAAAAATCTAAATGTTTTTAGATTGCAATTTGTAAACTGTTTTGCTATTTTCTCATTGTATTCATTAGATCTCAGTACTTCTTCAATTAATTCAGTTCTGATTTTGTCCCCTCTAGGGTCGACATATAAAAATTCAATGTGATCTTCCTCTGGATATCTTTCTTCTGCAAGCTTAATAATTGAAGTATCTAATAACACATATGATATATGAAGACTTGCTATCTCTTGTGAATTGTAAACTACACGGTATCCCCAACAGTGATCTTCAAAATTATAAAAATATAACACTGGGATTTTTTCTGAAATTTGAAATAGACTTTCTGGAATTTCTTCACTTTCTTCTGTATCTTTGGTTACGAAAACAAACCATTTGTCATTTAAATCCTCCGCGTATATAGGATCATGCTCAAGAATTGCTTCTTTATATTTCAATAGTGATAAGCTTCCTGAAGTAAATTCACTCATTGTTTTGGCTCCTTTTTGTTTTTTTAGTCATATTTCAGCTAACGTTCTTGCATTCATGAACCCCTAAGGGGTTGTCTGCTGAAATTCCTCTCCGAAATCCACCTCGCAGACCCATACTCCGTAAGGAGCCGCTGCTTGAATATGATGTTAGGCGATACCCTTGATCTCTTTTGAGTTCCTTAAAATAATCCCTATTACTACTGTATTTTAACTTCTCAAATCAACAACCATCGTGATTGATGAATCAACTTTCCCAACTTCTTTAAATCCGAATCTCTCGTAGAGTTTCATTGCCGCTGCATTGCTCGGATCAACACTGAGGGATAATTTTTTTATATTCCTCTTCCTAGCTTCTTTAAATAATTCATCCATTAAGGCCATTCCGATTTTCCTCCCCCTGTATTCTTTTAACAAAGCCATTCCTAGTTCGGGTACATCATTATCAATAAATCCAAATCCCTTATTATCCTCGTTAAAATATCGAACTGTTATTGATCCGACGGGTTCACCCTCATGGTTCATTGCTATAAATCCAAAATCCCCCTCTCTTCCCCAACCTTCAATATACTTTGATATATAAGGGTCTTTTATTATCGCTTTATCGAATGGCTCTTGACCTTCTGGGACAAATAATGATTCATATAACATCTCCCATAAAAAAAACACATCATCTTCTATTATTGGTCGGATTCTGTATTGTATCATTGAAGTTACCTCATTTCTAGATTCTCAAAGGTTTCACCTAACGTTTCTATATTTTCCATAAGAGCCGTAGCTTGAATATTATGTTATGCAATTCCTCCATCCTCTCCGAATCAACGTTCCAAAGATTGGCTTGCTTCTGTTAATTCATCATTTACCTCTAAATATTTCAATGTTTTTTCAATATCGTCGTGGTCCATTGTTTTCGTTATAATTAGATGTTTAATATTAAAGCCTGGTGGTTCCATTTCTTTTTTAAAGTGATTTACTAATTTTTGAGGGGTTGTCACCAAACTCCAACGTTCACTTCCATCCGAAAAAGTAAGGGTCACCTCCACCAAATCAAATTCCTTTGGATCATCATCAAACTTCCATCTTTCTAAAAAAGGCACTTCTATATTTCCTTCAATAAAATGAGCTTTTGATATCCAAACTGCTTTTCCATGGTTTCCAATAATTCTATACTTGTCCCTATCTTCTTTTTTTACGATGTATTTATTGCCTCTTGTAAGTGCATGAGCATAAACGCCTATACTCATACAAGTTATGATTGGTCCCTCCATCAATTCACTTCCATACCGTATTTAATTTACTGAGGTTTCGCATAACGTTCCTGTATTCATGAACCCCAAAGGGGGTGTCTGCTGAAATTCCTCTTCGAAATCGACCTATCAGACCAAGGCTCCGTCAGTAGCCGCTGCTTGAATATGATGTTATATGACGGTACTTTGGACTACTTTCAAAATACATTATTTCTTTAAGTATTTTCCCATGTTCTTTTTCGACTTGAATTTTATAATCATTGTTTGTCATCTATGAAGCATCTCCTTGAGAGTTATTCATCATACTGTCATATAACGTCATGTATTCACGGCCTTCACTGCCTCAACCAACCGAAAGGAGCGGCTGCGACGCAGTTAGGCAGTAAAGGGTTATCCGGCTGAATATACTCTCCTGCTAATGAATCTACTTCTTCGAAACCGCTACTTTAAACTTCGGTCCGGACCAAGAAGTCATAGCCGCACAGCGTTGAATATGTTGTTATAGGATAGGGACGCCTACTGATATACTTACTAATATTCTTCAAATTTATATTTTGTTAATTTATTTATTTCAATTACTTGTTCTTTATTAAAATAGCCCATTAGGCAACCTTGATCTAAAATTGAAATATACAATTCCATGGATTGTTCAGTCTTTATTAGTTCGTTAAATTTCTTGAATATCTCCATATCCAACCAATCATCATCTACTTTCATTTCCCATCTGATAAGTTCATTCATATATTCAAAAGAGACCCATGCAGTATCATTCTGAATATCTACGTAATCCGTTATATTATTTAAATTAAGTTTTGTCATATTCTCTAATCGTATTATTATTCTTGCATAGTCTCCATGGTCCTCAATACATTCAGTATCTAAATACCAAATTTCCTCAGATACATTTATAAATTCACCATTCACTTCAACTTCTCCACCTAAAGTAAGTAGTAGCAAGTTGTAGGGATCTTCTTCATATTCATTTCTCGAAAATTCTTCCAAAAGTAATTCTTTCTTTAAATCTGCACTCATGAAGATGCCCAATTCAGAAAGTTTGTTTAGTTGATCTTCAAATATTATTTTCTTCTGCTTAAATAAACCAAACAACTTAAACACCTTCTTTTTATGGTTTGCGTCCCTTTTCTATAACGCTTGTATTCATGAGCTCCGTCAGGGGTTGTCTGCTGAAATGCCTTCTCGAAATCCAACCAGACCTAGGCTCCATTGGAGCCGCAGCCTGAATATTATGTTGTCAGATGTCAGTGCCTTCCATGATTTACTCAACGTCAATTTTTGTTCAACTCCTTTGTCAGTATTATTTCCAGAGGTTCGTTCTCAAGCATTAAACATCCAGCATCTCTATATCCAAGCTTTCTATAAAAATGTTGAGCTTCTTCATTTGAGAGTGTTGAGGTCATGACCATTTCAAATCTTTTTTGTTTCATTAATTCTTCCCAATAGTGGACAACTTTTTTACCAATACCTGTTCCTCTATACTCCTCATCTATCCATATCATATTCATAAATGGTGTGTTGTCCCAAAAAAATCCGTATCTCATCCAACCTATTTCTTGATTGGATTCTCTAATTATTAGAATTTCATTTTCTTTTATTTTTGGTCTTATCAGTGTCTTATGTATGTGCTTGTCTCTTAACGAGATATACTCATAATCTGATTCAATCGCAAAATCAATCTTCATTGTAAATCCTCCCTTCACTCTTCTCATTGAATATCTTCTTGGTAACACTTAGCACTGATGTCTCATAACGTTTGTACATTACATAAGTTTATAAAGTCTTTTTAAAAATGTATAAGTCACCTTCTTCTCTAACTTTAGTAAACCCACACTTTGAATAGAAGTGATGATTCTTCACACTCCAGCTAGGAGTATCCAGCCACCATTCAGTGCTGTCTGGAAATTTACTTTCAATTTTCTCCATCACCTTCGTTCCGATTCCTTGATTTTTAAAATTTGGATCAATAAAGATTCTTCCTAGATTATGCACTTGATTACATTCTACGAATATCATTGCTCCCCCGATTATTTCTCCATTAAAGAGTACCTTGAAATATTCGCAATTTTGCATCATCTCTTCTTGCCAACTTATGGAGTCATATCCTGTTGGCCCAACGGTTTCGTTATTCTTAAAATGCTTTGAATCATCCTCAAAACTGGCCTTTTGTATTTCAGCAAGTTTTTGTGCATCATTTTTTCTAGCTTTTTCTAATGTCAGCACCAAACATACCTCCATTGTCTTTTTATTATTTCCTTGCACAGGTTTCGTCTAACCTTCCCGTATTCATGAACCCCAAAGGGGTAGTTTGGTAAAATGCCTCCCCGAATTCCATCCCAGCAGGCCAAAGCTCCGTGAGGATTCGATGCTTGAATATTATGTTATCAGAAGTTACCGAACTTCTTCACTATGCATTCAAAATCAATCTGCAAATTTTTTTATCAGCGAATTTTCTTATATGGTCTTTTTTCATTTTGTAGTTTGATTATTAGTTCATATGCATCTCTTTCACTTTTCTGAGCTTTTAGTGACTCTTCTTCTGTTATTTCTATTTCTATCATTTGAACCACTATTCCACCAGCATCAAAAATAATGAATATTCCCCCATCTCTTCGAATTATATTAATCCCATAATTGGCAAAGAGTATATTCATAAAGTGACCTCCAGTTCTTTCGCGTTCTTTATACTATAGCTTTTAGTACTTTTGAGATCTTATTATTATGTTTTAGTAATTCAAGAATTTCTGATAACGTTTGTGTATAAAGCCTCTAAATTAGAGGCTCATATGGACGATGTTCGTTCGTGTCCCTCGACACCACAGTTCAGCAAATTCCAAAATTGTTCAACCATGACCGATGCCGGATATGGCATCGAACGGGTAATCCACCATTCCACTACCCCCACCGCTGCTGAAATTAAAAATTGCACCGTAATGTCCCTGTTCATTTCCTGATCGAGGTTGATCGAATCCAGATGCTCGCTCAGACTTTGCCGAAACATGGTCTCCATTTGGTTCCGAAAAACCGTACTTCCCTTGTTTGTTAGCATTCTAGAGTAGAATGAAGCATGCTGCTCCAAATATTCAAACGTGCGCAGTAGTGCGGTTTTGGAAGGGAGATGAAAGAAATTATCTTCAGACATACAATTGCGCAGTAACTCGTTAATTTGAGCTTCCATGCATTGATCGCGTAGATCGTACTTGTCAGCGAAATGCAAATAAACCGTTCCGCGATTGACATTCGCTTCCTCCGCAACTTGATTGATCGTGATTCTCTCGAATTCCTTTTCTGACATCAGCCTCATAAAAGCATCAATAATGGCTTGCCTCGATTTTTGAATACGCCTGTCCATATCCTTCTCCCCTTTGTACCATCCGAAAAAATGAACACTTCGAAGTCCTCTGTTGAAGAATCAACAACCACGCTTGTTTTAACCATTGAACCCCATATACCGCTCTGATACATTCACTTTATAAAATTTATGTTGATGATTCAACATATGTTCAATTTTAGAGGAGCCATACTCATGAAAGCTATTGTTTTACAATGTTTGGATAATTTAATTTACATTGAATTAGGAGGGTTTAAAAATTGAAACTTACAGGAAACACGATTTTTATTACAGGCGGCGGTTCGGGAATTGGACGTGCGTTAGCAGAAGCTCTCCACAATCTTGGAAACAAAGTTATTATCTCCGGTCGACGTAAAGAGCGTCTGGAGGAGACGATCAAAGCGAATCCCGGCATGTCCGCAGTGGAATTGAATGTACAAGATCCTGCCAGCATAAAGGCGGTCGCCAAGCAGTTAATCGAAGAATACCCGGATGTTAATGTCTTGATTAACAACGCTGGCATCATACAGTCCGATGACGCGGCGGGTGTGATCGATGAGGATGTTTTGATTTCGACTGTCACTACAAACTTGCTAGGTCCCATTCGGTTGACTTCTGCATTCATCGAGCATTTGAAGTCCAAAGAAGAAGCGGTCGTCATCAACACGACTTCAATACTTGGATTTGTACCGTTAGCAACAACTGCTGTATATTCCGCGACGAAGGCAGCACTTCATACCTATACGCTGTCCCAAAGGTACATGCTTAAAGACACATCGGTCAAAGTAATAGAAATTGTGCCCCTATGGGTTCAAAGCAACAACGATGAACCGCGTGCGATGCCACTTGCTTCATTCATTGATGCAACAATAAAGATACTTGGTACAGATACAGACGAAGTTCTGGTGGAAGAAGCGAAAATGTTTCGAAATAACCCTGGCCCGAACGAAGGTGTTTTTGTGACCCAGCTTAACGATAGGATGAATTCTGAACCTCCAAAGATCCATTGATCCATCTGTAATTCAGTTTTTAAAATTTAAGCGAACATGAAGTAGACACTCAGCTCCGTCTACTTCATGTTCATTTTATTGCAACTTGCACGTGGAGTAAGAAAAAGTGCCAAGCGGTCACACCCATGTTTACCTCTTAAATAATTTCGTTGATTTCACATAACGTTGGGCATTCCTGAAGTTCAAGCAGTTTAAGGTGACCATTGGGAATACTCGTCAGACTTAACAGGTCGAATGTGTCCGGTGAATCCGCTCCTCCGAAACGCCTCTTCCGGGCCAAGGGTTGGGCTTGTCCCGACCGCTGCGTTGAATGCGATGTTAGATGATGTGTCACCCACTTCTTAGAGTTGCATTGAAAGTAATTATTATTCTTGTTTCCATTTATGTGTTTCGAGTAGTTTTCCAGTTTCATAATAATACTTTATTACTTCAAGCATAGGAATTAATTCTATACAAATGTTATCGCAATAATTGCCTAACTGACCACCAGCAACCAGAAGAATTTCTCTGTTCCCCTGTTTATCGTTCATAAGAGTATATATATTACCATCAATTGTAATAGACACTATAAAATATTCCGGTCCGCCTCCAACCAATGCTGAATCTGAATCTGTATCTGATACCTCAAAAAAAACTAATGTAAATTTATCTCCATCGAGTTTTTTTAAAAAACTTAAAGTGTCTGCCCACGTAGGATTCATAACTATTTCTTCATTGAATGTGGTCCCATTCCATTCATCAATACTAATAGACTTTATCATTTTTTCTTCTTATCCTTTTTAGATGGTTTTATTTATCTGGGTGCTTTCATCTAACGGTTCCGCCTCTATGACGTGACCTGACCCTAGATAGCTTATCTTAGGTCAGGTCGTGTGTTATCTGAATATGCTTCTGTGCTTGACACCTAATAACTTACTAGAACTTCTTTCAAAGTGTCAAATCCCTAGATTTAATATTATTAAGTCGTCATTATCTTCAACTAGATTACATAAGGTAATTAGTTCAGAGAGAATTTTTAATAAATTAGCTTTTCTTACTTCAATTTTTTCATATTCACCTTTATCGATTTGGTCTCTCCAAAAATAATTCCCTGTTAACTTTATTTCATTTGGAGCATTTTTAAATATCTCATACCAACCTGTAATAATTTTCTTTAGTACACTCGCTCCATTTGAATACATAACTGTTAACCCACAGTAATTCAAACCGAATCTATTTTCAGTTTCATTTGGTATCCACTTTAATGTATCTGAAAAATACTGAAAGAGTTCATCATCTAATTCAACTAAATAATCGATACCTGATTTTCTTTTATTAATTCTCCCATTGTTATTCCTAACAATTTGATTTAATTCAAAGCCAATTTTAGGAGCTATAAGAAACTCATGAATTAATGGCATTCTATTCACCTGTTTTCTTAAATGCTAGTCTTTCAGATAACGTTCCTGTATTCACGACCTCAGCATATGCTGAGGTGTCCGGCTCCTGCCGGACCAAGGACGAATGTCCGCAGCGTGAATATTATGTTAAGTGATCTTCCTCTGAATTACCTATCAAATACGTCTTGAAAATATTTATCCATTAATCCTTTATTCTTAAATCTGTCTTTAATATGTTCTTTAGATCTTAAACAAGCATTTCTATAACCTTCACTTCTCATATTGTCCGCAAGAAAAACCATTTCAATTATTGGATCACTTGGTTCCAGCTCGTATGCTTTTGAAAGCATGTTTTTCCCTATGCTTTCCCAATGCTCATAGTCTCCAAAATGATGAGGAAACAAAGTGATCATGTAACCGAAAATCAATAAAAACTGCGTCTCTGTCGAGAAATTACGTATCCCTTCTTCTGTAACTTCGCTTAATGTCAATTCAATGATTTCATAATCGTTATCATTAAGCCCCTGAGTAATAAACGTATTTCCAGATTCGACGCTCAGATACCAGGATATAAAACCTAAATTCAAGCATATACTCAAGTCACGCTTTCCTTTGTCCCACTCACTTTTCATTGACAAAAAGGCTTCTTGATACTTTTTTGCAGTCTCAAATTCACTTATTTGATCTCCATCAATCATCCTTTAGCTTCCTTTCAATTTTGCCTCGGAATTTCACTTAACGTTCCTGTATTCACGACCCAGCGTAGGCTGGGTGGCGAATGCCGGACCCAGGGCGTAGGCTCGCAGCGTGAATATTATGTTATATGAAGTCCGTTTAGTTGTTTAGCTTACCCAACAATGCTTTTACACTTGAAGTGTTATTTTCTTTGTCTTTTGTTGTCCATGCCACAGTCATATTAAATTTCTTGAGCAGTTGAATTAACTCGGCTATATCTTCAACAGCTCCATCAGTATAAACATATAATTTTCTTAAAGTTTTATCTTGAGGCTTTTTGTTTTCAGGAAGTTTCACTTCGTGCTTTAACACTGTTTTATCAGCTTCATCTACTACTTTTAACTCGCTTATTATGCTTCTACTTTTTCTTAATTCAGTAATTTTGTTGTCACGATTTATGCTTTGAGGAATGCTACTATTAAGCTGTTCAAGAAAGTTCTTAAAATCAAAAGAACCTGAACTTGAATTTAGCTGTAATTCCTTTATCAGAACTTCTTTCAATTCATCTTTTATATATACTTCAAACTGACCTTTACTATGGTTACCATATACCTTTACAGGCTTTATAAGGTTGGTGTTTCTCAGATATATAAATAATTTGTCTTTTGAATCTTTGTCTTCATCTGATAAAAACATCATAAATAAGAATCTTCCTTTTCCAACTTGGGTTTCAAAGATTAATGTTTTATCATCCGATGCGATAGCCTCTGCATAAATGTTATTCAATTTATTAAAATTAAATTGTGTTGTCATTTCTGTTCCTCTCATTTTTTAGGATTTCATATAACGTTTCTATAGTCATGAACCCCGAAGGGGTTGTCTGCTGAAATTCCTCTTCGAAATCCTTCCCGCAGATCAAGGCTCCCTCAGGAGCCGCTGCTTGAATATTATGTTATACGACGGAATTACTTCTTCGATTAGGCCTCATTTATATTTTTTCAACGCTCTAACCTATTTAACTTTCAGAATCATTTAATCATGTTTATTCGAGGAATTTTGTACTTCCAAGCGTGCTTGTATACTGCTTTTAATATATTCAAAAAATTCATTATTGATTTTCTTAATTCTTTTCATTCCTTCACTTTTATTGGCATATCTCAAATCGAAATACTTCCATTTACTTCTATCACCATATTCATATATTTCCCATCCAGTTTCATGATACGTGATGAATTTATAAAAAACGGTAATCTTATAACGTGAAATTAAAAAAACCACATTACATTGGTAAGGGAAAGTTGCCGGATAACTTGGATTTAATTTTATTTTAAGAGAGTCAAAAGTAGTATTCAACCTTGTAGAAATACCTGTAAACTCAACTTTTGGCTTAAACAAATTTGGAATGAGATTTCCATAAATATTATTATAAATATTGTTACTATTACTGATCTCTTCTTTCTCTACTTCAATAAAATAATCATTAGGATTTTTATCAATCCACCTAGCTACTGCATCTATGTCTAAAATTTCTGTATAATTTGATACTTCAATAACATCTAAAGAAAATATCTCTGCAAGAAAGTCAATATTAATTATTTCAGCAAATGCTTCTTTCATCTCACTTAAAATCTTATCAATCTCATCTTTAGATGAATATGATTTAGATAATCTTTTAATTGCTTCAGTCAATGAAGTTTCTTCTTTTTTATAATCAAGAATTTGTTTTTCATATTTTTTTATATCAATATTTTTTATGATATCTGTAATATTACAAAAAATATCACTCATAGTGCCTTGAGTAACAAAATAAGGAGTTTGCTTACTTGACTGAGCAAATTTATCTTTAATGTATTCTATAATGCTTGCATAGCTGATTTCATTTCCTTTGTAATTTAAGATGGCTTCAGCAAAACTTTTTGTAAAATGACTAATCGTATCTACATAGGAAGACTGATGGCTATGAGAAGAGAACATAAAGTACAAATTACTAATTGCTTTTTCTTGTTCGAAGATTTGAGTAACTTCTAAATCTCCTTTGATATAAGGTATTCCGGAATTACATGCATCAACTACTTTTACAGTTAATTTTGGATCAACTCCTCTAATCTGTTGATCAATAAAATTATTTGAAAGAGTAGTTGTATTATATTTTTCTTTTGAATAGTCTGTTAGAACAAATCTAAGATCCTCCTCTTCCCCATCATAAGTTCCATGTCCAGTGTAGTAAAAGAAAAGTTCCCCAATCTCTTCCTCTCTTATACCAGAGAAGAAACTCGTTAAACTTTCTTTTACATTCAGAGAATCGGTTTTTTCATATATTTCTAAAACATCTGTGTATTTATTTGTTGCCTTTAAAATATCTGATATAAGTTTATAATCATTTTTACACCCTGGTAGTGGCGTGATATTTTCGTAATCTGATACTGCTATTACTATAGCTACATTTTTCATGATGTAATTCTCCCTTTCTTTAACTTTGATTCTGTTGTATAACGTTCCTGTATTCACGACGTCCGACGAATGTCGGATGTGTCTGCTGAATCTGCTTCCACGAAATCCTTCCCGCAGACCAAGACTCCGTTAGGAGCCGCTACTTGAATATTATGTTATACGACAGAATCCCTTCTCTGATTGACTAACATATTCTTTTTTTCTTTAACTCTATTTTTGGAGTCATTCTTTTCTAAAAGTATACTTTATCCAACTCTTAGTTAAAAAGAAATCTTCGGGTAATTTAAGTTCATTTGAATCATAAATATCATCAAGTTCAAGTTGGTCAATCTCACCATCATTTATAATTTGCTTTTCTAATAATTTTTCAATAGGCATTGGATCATTAGCCTTATTTCCAGCTCCTACTTTACAACTCATCCATTTAATAATCCATTCTGAAAGTGTATCCCACTCTTCACATTCAAAAGTCTTACTAGTTTGTCCAATAGGTATATCCTTCTCAATATTAGTAATAGAATTGACTTTAATGCCGCCTCGTGATTCATCTACTGTCATTACAAAACTTCTTTGCTTGATGGGTTCGAATTGTGATGCTTGTTGTATTTGGTCTCGCAAAAGTTGTGCCTTATAATTTTCACTTTTTTTTAATTGGAGCAACGATGTTTTTGAGAATTTGAGGTCTGGGATAGAAATTGTAACTGCTAGATCTGAGCCATATTTATCCGTTTGATTTTTACCTTTTCTATGTAAAATATACTGTTTAACCTCTACTTTATAAACTTCAGTATTTCCTACATCGCAATTCCTTCTCGTCTTTGCTAAAACCTCAGTAAGTCTGTTTAAAAATGCTTCCTCACTACATGGTCTGCCAGCTAGCCATTTCCTTGTTTCATTTTGTATTTCTTTCAACATTACTCCAAGAATTTTATCGACATTTAAGTTTTTTTGCATAATTTCTCCTTCTGTAAAGTTGATTCTTCAACAATATCATTTAGATTTTGTCGTATAACGTTCCTGTATTCATGAACCCCACAAGGGTTGTCTGCTGAAATTCCTCTCCGAAATCCTTCCCGCAGACCAAGGTTCCGTTAGGAGTCGCAGCTTGAATATTATGTTATGTGAAGTTGCAGGCATCGTAGAATTAGCACACGAGATCTCTTAATCTAAAAACCTTGCGGCACCATTTGGTAAATTGAAATTTCTCAAGTAAGGCATCATATCCATCCAATTCGCTGATACACCTGATAATGCAAGTGTTAACTGAGAAAAGAGCATCAATAAGCTTCCAGTATTGTTATCCATCACTAGCCATTTTCCATTTGGGTTTTGTCGCCGATTTTCATCATTAATAAAGGAGATTGGGCTATTGTCGAATTGAATGACCCCTTTACCTAAAACTACTATTAAATCAGCAACTGGACTACTTATCTGATTCCTTTCGTTCCCAGTTAACGGCATTGAGGGTATTATAACCCTTTTATTATTAACATAGTTGTTAATCCAACCATGAATCGTAGACATATTCGCTGGACCATCATAGGCAACAATGATTGATAGGATTCCTGGTGGCTGATAACCAGTATGAAAACTTGTTACTACATTTCTTTGCAAACTCTTGGTGTTTCTAATTGAATTAAATGCACTTATGAGTTCCTGCTCCGTCAATAGAGATTTCACTTCTATAGTCGCAACAACGGATTCAGCAAAAAAACCGTTAATATCTCCCCCAAAGTTTAGTTTAGGATAATTTTTCTTATAAAGCAGGATGTCAATTTGATTTCTCAGTTGACGAGGCTCTGAATTACAATCTATGATTTCCCCTGTACCAAACCCAATTAACTCACTCAAGTGATTCTGAAGAAATTCTCTAATAAATGCTTCTCGTGGTGTTCCCCGATGCAATGTATGTCCAGCATTTGCGGGAATTCTTGAGATTTGTAATAAAGTATTTTCAATTTCATTTATATGTCTTAGTAACATCCCTGCAACACATCCTTATCAAGTTTTCTGCAATTTCACATAACGTTCGCACATTCCTGACGTTCAAGCGGCTTAAGTGACCATAGGGAACGGGTCGTTAAACTTAGCCGATTGAATGTGTGCCAGAATTAACTTCTCCGAAATCCCTCTTGGCGACCGAGGACGCGACGTTGTAGGAATGTAATGTTAGGTGATGTCATCGGTTCTAAGAGTTACCTGAGGTTCATTAGAAATTATTGATGGGTCGTTTGTTATAAAATCGATGATCTTAATAATGTCTGTTTTTACACTTGAAAAATACTCATCTATTGCTTCCTTAGTAATCACGTTTATTACAGTATGCGGCATCCCAACAATTGGGTTTCTCCATACCATAACTCCTTTAGAAACCTCAATTACAGACATCTCATTACTTTCATTTAAATAAGTTTCAAATAGTTTACCGTCGATTACTATTACAGGCAAACAGATCCTTACATATCTATCATTCTTTCTTGAATCTACACTTTTTGATATAGCTCTAGTTGCTTTAGAAACCGAAACACATGAATTATATGCAACATCATTCCCGTTTGTAAAAGCTTGTGTAAGTCCATAACCGGGGCGTTCTGGTAAGCTAAATAGATTAAGGTCTTGAATTTCTTTTTTATGTGCTAAGTTTCCCAATACAATATTTCCAATTCTTGAGCCAGCTCTTTGAGCTATTCTAGCTGGAGGAGCTAATCTTGTATTCTCTGAGGTAAATATTATCCATGGTTTATCTTTCGATACTTTGCATTCAATTATAAGGCTTATTCTAACAAGTTTATTACCAATCTCTTTTTGAAGACTTGCAACTATATCTATCTCTCTTTGTTGAGTTGACTCATCATCAATAAAATACTCCGATTGAATAACATTAAATTTTAAGTTCAGTAAAACTTCTGCCACACTCATCTCTAATGGATAGCCCTGAGAATTTAACCAATCCATTATTCGTGTATTAATATTATTGTCTGACAATATCTTCACCTTTTCCTTTCACGATGATTTCACCTAACGTTCCTGTATTTATGAACCCCAAAGGGGTTGTCTGCCGAAATGCCTCTCCGAAATCCATCCCGCAGACCAAGGCTCCAAAGGAGCCGCAGCGTGAATATTATGTTATAGGATGTTGCTTGTTCTTATTTACTCTCTTTTATTATCATTGATACGTTCTTCTAATTGCCTCATTTCAAAAAATCCATTTAACTCAACTTCTCTTGATACAACAGTCATAAATTCTTTCCATTGTGGTATTTGAGTATCATTGTATTCAATGACTATTACGCCACTTTCTTGAACCCATAGTCTTATACTTATATAGAATTTTTTCCCGAAAATATCTTCGTAAGAAACCGTTGTACTGTATGTAATGAAGTAATAATCAGTAGGATCTTTTCTCGCAATTTTAATTACAAATGGTACATGTTCACCCTCAGGTATACTAATTGAATTGTTCCCCACTCTAAATTCAATAGGTTCTTCTTCTTCACTTCTAAAGTTAAGCACGTTTACATTTTTCGCAACTCCTTTTCCTGCATTCTTTATTCCAAAATGAACTAACGCGGTTGTTCCTACATCATCAGTCAGTGGATATTCGTAATTTCCAGCAAACAAATTATCATCATTAAAAAATTGATTAACCCTACCTGGCATCAACAAAGGTCTAATTGAGGTTTTTCGGGAAGAGATGTTTTCTCTGAAAATATAAATTGTAATTATAAAAGTTAATACAATCGCAATATTTGCAGATACCTGAATTATATCCATTAGTAATTTAGACATATATCCTCCTCTTGTATTTTCGGGTTTTGCAATTTCCTATAACGTTTCTGTATTCATAAACCCCGAAGGGGTTGTCTGCTGAAATTACTCCCCGAAATCCATCCGCAGACCAAGGCTCCGAAGGAGCCCGCTGCTTGAATATTATGTTATACGACGGATTCGCTTCTTGAATCTGCCCTCACTATTGAATATCTCCAGGTAGATATTCAATCAAATCAGATAATTTACAGTTAAATGTATCGCAAAGCTTGAATAAAGTCTCCAGCTTTGTTGTTTCTATATTCGTTTCCCTATATAGCTTATTAATTGAATTCCGACTCAATCCCGATTTCGCCATCAATTCTGTTATATCATCTATTCGATGTTCTGCCATGAGTTCCCTTATATTGCACTTGATTACGGTCATCTTTTCCCCTCCATAATTCTATCTTATCTCCCATATCAGTAATCATCAACGAAAAGCAAAGATTTAACTCTACAAAGTTAAATATTCACCTTGTAATTAACTCTACAAGGTTATATAATAACTCTATGAAGTTAGTTAAAGGAGGAACATCATATGATTAATGCATTAGAATCATTGACAGAGCCACTTATAAGAATACGTTTAGAATTACTCTTTGCTGAGCTTCTGGAGTACCATACGGAGTACAATCAGCTTTCTTCGGAGACAGATCGATACTTTAGAACGCTTCGCGAAGCGTTACCCGATCAACTTCAACATACGGTTTTTCTGTACGAAGATGCTCAAGTTTCTCTCCAATCCATCTTAGAAAGAAGCATCTACATACAAGGTTTCAAAGACGCTCTACAACTCTTTAGTGAATTGAAAAACTCTAGCATTTAGAGGATCATATGATCCTCTTTTTCTATTTCTATTACTTCTGATTCTGTCGTATAACGTTCACTGTATTCACGACCCGGCGCATGCCGGGTGTCCGACGAATGTCGGACCCAGGGCGTATGCCCCAGCGTGAATATTATGTTATGCGATGCCCTAGCTTTTCAGATCTCGTTCCATTCAGTAGTTTCACTTTCACTACACACCATACAAGATTCTCATTAATTCCTTATCACATTCGCTTTCTACTTTATCTGGTATATCCTTAGTACCTTCTCTGTGAACCAAGTATAGGTATACCTTTACATCATCTGAGAATTTTTTAAATGCTTTCTTGTTAAAATATATGTTTTGAGCATTAATTAAAAATTCTCCTTTAATTAGAGGCCATAAACACTTGAGTTTCCCCCTTTTGTTGGAATGATTCAAATCGAATTGTTCTTTTAATTTATCAAGACTAATGATTCTTCCATTATTTTTATAATAAGAAATAATAATATAAGGTTTTTCTGCATTGATAACATTTGCATAACAAACTGTATCTTCAATAACCATAATTTCTGAAAGAGAAAAATTCACTTTACTTAGTGGCAATTCAAAAGATATGGTTTCTAAACTAGGCTCTATGTTATCTCTTAAGAGTAGCTTGAGTTCCTCCAATACTTTCAGCATAAGAGGATACAATTCAAATAATGAATTAACTAGTACGCTATAATCACGAAAAAAAGTGGATTTTGAACCAGTTGGATTAAAAGCAACATACTTAGTTTCTTTAATCAATTCCGAAAGAAATTTAATATTCATTATTTTGTAATATATATCAAAGCTAATCGCCTTTAAGGCATACTCCAAATTTTGAATATTACTACCTGAATAGTTCCCATTCCCATCTGTTTCAATTGAAGAAAAAAGTTCTACATCGTGTTTTTTGCAAAAAGAAACTGTGACGCTTGCATCTTCAATATCAATCTCAGAGTAACCACTTTGTGTTATCGCATTACGCAAAAAGTCTTTGCCTTCTCCTAAAATAACTTTATGGTCATTAAATCGAATTACTTTTTCACCATCACTTAGATTCTTTAAAACAATACCTCTAGAGAGCGTATGAGATCGTCTCATATGATTTTTATTGTCACAATCGCCGAACACCTTATTAGCAGCGCAGTAGCTAATATTCTTTTTATTAAGAGATTTATCTTCTGTAATATAACTTAATAACTTTTTATCTTTTTTAGAATATATCTCTTCTAGCATTTCATCTACATAAGGCGTTTTTTTTCTATTGATTGCCGCTTCTTCAACTTCCTTTTTGCAGCAATTTTCGTACAGTTCTCCACTTAGACAAACACACATTTTATCATCCATAGGCAAATGGTCTTTTGGCGAAAATACAGGGTAATTATTTCTGTTAAACAGCTCATCATATAGTTGAAAATTCATTTTGATTACCTCCACTATTATTTCATTCTGCTCGCAATCAATTATAAAACTCACTCGACTCACTTTAATGATTTAAAGTTATAAATGATTTTAAGAAATTCTTTATTTTTCACATCATTGTTGACTTTAGATTTTTAAAAGGTTTCGCATAACGTTCCTGTATTCATGACGTCCGACAAAGTCGGATGTGTCTGCTGTAATTCCTCCTCGAAATTCATCAAACAGACCACGGCTCCGTAAGGAGCCGCAGCTTGAATATTATGTTAGGCGAGGTTTCAATTCAATTAAACTTCCTAAAACAGTCTGAGATGTTTTGAACATCTTAATTATTAGGTATTATTTGGTATTTATCTAAATCGTAAATGTCTTCAAGTACTTTTTCAATTATCCCAATGCTGTCTTTCACTGTTTTTTTGGTCGGAGTTTTTATTTCATGCGCTGCCGAATTCCCAACATCGCGAACTTTTTGAAGAATTAAAGCATGTCTCCAAAGAATGTAGTCATTTTCATAAAGACCGTATATTTTTCCTTCAAGACTTTGAGATTTACATTTAGTTAATCCATCTTTCTTTAAAATAGCCTGTTTGTTCTCATCAAACAATGTACCATCTGTTACACCAACTTCTTTACATATTGCTTCAATAAGAGTTCTTAAACCAAATGCACACAGCAAGTAGTATTTCAAATTATAGACATGAATTATTTGATTATATAACTCCAGAATATCTTCGGGAAGTTTTTCAAACTCTTTAGGACTCAATTGTAATGCAGGGATTACTAGGATAGGGTCCTTTAGTGTAGGATCTTCTTTAGGTTTTTCAGGGTATACAGTAATTGTTGTATAATAATCTCTTTCACCATCAATATAAGGGCTTTCGTTCCACATGTCTTCATCACCATACTCTCGAATGAAAGCGATTGTGTCACATCCCATACATCTTGCTACGTAATAAAATTCTTCCCATTGAATTTCGTCACCATATTCAGTTTGTCTTTTATATGGATTCTGAATTGAAATATGATTTGTTTCAACTTTACAATGACTACAATATGCCTTTGCTGTTCTTGTTTCAGTCATGCTATCAGACTCCATTCAATAATTTTAAAAACAAATAAGATTAAAAAGGTATCCTACTCTCTGAAATCTCGCCTAACGTTCCTGTATTCACGACCCAGCGTATGCTGGGTGTCCGGCGACTGCCGGACCTAGGGCGTATGCTCGGTGCGTGAATATTATGTTATGTGAAGGTGTCAACAGCTATGAGTACCCTACAATTAATCAATGTCTACAAAGATATTTAAGTTTTTGAAAAAACCTATTCTCGGCTTCTCTCGTCCCATAGTATTTTCAAAAATATTAGTATACAGTTTTTGGATTTCAACAGGAGTTTTGCTCCACCGTTCCGGCGAAATAAAAAAATTCTCTACGTTCATTGCAAGGATATTAGATATCAAAATTTTTTGTTGATCTAATTCAGTGTTGACAATTTGGTCTTTCAAAAATTTATACCTATTTCTGTCTTTTGTAAGGTAGCTCATTAAAACAACTGTACTATCTTCCATAGGTATAATAGTAAAAAAGAAAGGAGAAATATAATAAAGAGGATTATTTATCATATTCCCTTATACATCTTTATCTACAAAAAACATAGAAGTAGCTGCTATTCCATAATTACGTGGCCACACTAAAACTTCCGTACTAATTCTTCCGAATTTCTTATTATCCAAATTGTTATTCATGCTATTTTTTAAACTCTCTATAAAATCCAAATGATTTTTGTAAAAACGAATCTTTTTCTCAATTTCTTCTGTATTTTCTCCTCTTTTTTTCTTGATTTCAAAGTGTTCTTTCATAAAGCCAAACGTGCTATGCCGCTCATAATATGCCAAAGCAAATGCTCGATATGCAAACAAATAATTTTGTTCTAAATCATTTACTTTGTACTCGTTTTGTTCAATCGGCTGAAAAATTTCTCGATCATGATGATTACAAAAACCAGTAAATATAGAAGCTTTGCCTTTTCCAACAAGATGTAATTTTGACCTTTTGCTTAATCCTACTTTTCCAAAATCGATACATAGTACCTCACCATTTTCATTTGAAATCCTATTTAAATATTTTTTATTTTGTATCGAATGGGCTTTAGAAGTTATACCGTTGCATTTACTATCTTTATGCACACAACCTTTAAACATAGTAAGATTTCTTATTCTGTTTGCTTCTTTATTTAATGATATGTTCATTTATTATTAGCCTCTCTTTAAAAGTTATTTGGCACTTTCACATAACGTTCCTGTATTCATGAACCCCAAAGGGGTTGTCTGCTGAAATGCCTCATCGGAATCCTTCCAGCAGACCAAGGCTCCATGAGGAGCCGTTGCTTGAATATTATGTTATCCGATGCCACTTTTCTTTGAATAGTTGAACTATATATTCTCTTTGATAGCTTGTTTAACTATTTCTTTCAGCACCTTGTAACAATCTTTCATTTCATTGATAGCTTTTGTGATTTCGCTATCTTCTTGTGTGTGGCCGACTTGATTTCTTAACCAAGTAAATCTAGTTTCAAGCCTCGTACTTCTCTTGCGAGTACCGTCTTTTTGTTCAATTAGCTTTGTTGATCGTTGTTTTAATTTTTTTTCATCTTTCTTTGCTTTCACAATAAATTTATCAACTTCCGACTGATAATCAGTCTTAAGAACTAGCATTAAAAGACTATACAAAAACATAAATTTCCCTAAATCATCATCGTGATTAATCGCTTGACGATACAGATCATAATAAACGTGATTTGTCTTATCAGATTTAGTCAAAGATTTTATTTCATCTAACTGGGTAAGGTTAAATTTAAACGGAACAGTAAGTACCATTGAATGATCACTAAAACCACTCTTATATTCAGCAAAATTATGTAAAGTTTGCTCTATTCCATGAACCTGGATTCCACTAGTAAATATTATTCCTTTTATGATTTGGTCAATCTTTTTTTCTGCAATTCTCTTAGCTAGCTCAAATTCAATATCGTCCGTAAAATCGATTTTGATAATAACTATTCCCTTGTTTTCTTTATTATCAAAAGTTATAGATATGTGCTCAATTTCATTTTTCCTTGTCGAGAAATCTATCTCTAATACTTCTTTAGATATAGGTAAATTCGAATATGCTGTGTATTCAATAAACTTTTTCATTATTCATCTCCTCGGCTTTAAGTGGTTTCGGATAACGTCTTATTTACGAACTTCCGAAAGAATGTTCTCTTCGTCATATTCACGAACTTCGTGAATCCTGCACTTTTCTCCTTATTCCCGCACTTTCTGCGTTTCAATCCTCCAGCCTGTCCATCTGATCCAGTGGGCTTTGAATTCGCCCAATGTCCCGCCTACTCACATGTGTATAGCGCTCCGTTGTTCGCACACTCTGATGCCCCAGCAGTTCCTGAATATAGCGAAGATCAATCCCATTCTCCAGCAAGTGGGTCGCAAAGGAATGCCTCAGCGAATTGATACTCACCTGTTTGCGAATGCCCGCTTCAACCAGCGCTTTTTCAAACACTTTTTGCGCTGAACGTTCCGTCAGGTGGCGGCCTTCCCTCTGCCCAGGAAACAGCCAGTCTGCTGGCTGCTCCACCCCTATATACTGCTCGACCACCGCAAAAGCCGCTTCGGATAGCAGCGTTTGCCGATCTTTCCTGCCCTTTCCCTGACGAACTTTCAGTACTTTCCGTTCACGGTCGCAGTCTTCAAGACGCAACCTCACCACTTCGCTTACCCGCAGCCCGGATGTATACGTCAGGTACAGAATAGCCTTATGCTTTAGATTTTTCACTGCTTTCAACAGACGCATAACCTCATTCAGGGACAGCACATCTGGCAGTTTACTCTCCTTTTTCGGACGAACATAGGCTGCGGATTTGGGCTGCTTTAGCACATGGCGAAAGTGAAATTTCAGCGCGCTGATCGCTTGGTTAACATAAGCGTGCGAAAGACCTTTTTCGAGCAGCACCAGCGCATATTTTTGCACCACCGCATCATTTATGCTTGCTTCGGTCCCTTGCAATCCGGCAAAAAAAGCGTTCCGTTTGCGATATGTATGCTTTAATCGTCTGCTGCTGTCCCCTTGCCTCCTTAGTATATCAGCCGTTCAAAAAATTGGAAATCTAATTTTACACAAAAAAAGGGACTTAAGATGGATATTCATCTTAAGTCCCTGATTCTTTCAGAGTGAATTATTGATCCATTAAGTCCAATTTTCATCATCATAAAGTGTCTTGCCTTTACTTGTCCAGTTCCTCCGTCACATCATCCCATAGCATCGCCGCCACCTACCATGTTACTCCACCTTGAACTGTTTTAATTCGTCTTGAAGCTTATTGGACAATTGGTTTAATTGTTTGGATAGTTCAGCAACCTGTTCGAAGCTCTCCAATTGTTCCTGCGTGCTGGCGCTAACCTCTTCGGTTGAAGCGGAATTCTCTTCTGTGGTAGAAGAGATGATCTCCAACGCCTGCAAAATCTCATCTTTGTGCTTGTGGACTTTGGAGGTGTTGTTGCTGATCTGGATCATTCGCAATTTCAAATCTTCCAAATCCTTGTTAATGCTAAAGAATACTTGCTTCGTGTCCTCCACCGATCTCGCATTTTCTTCTGCAATTTTCAGCCCATGAACTGTATGCTCAACCGATACACTGGTTTTTTCTTCAATGACACGTACCTTCTTGTAGATTTCCTGTGTCGCCAGCGCCGTCTGCTCAGCCAGCTTGCGAACCTCTCCGGCAACAACAGCAAACCCTTTGCCCTGTTCTCCTGCACGTGCAGCTTCAATGGAAGCATTGAGCGCCAGCAGATTGGTCTGCGTTGCAATTTGGTTGACCGTATCCACGATGCTGGAAATCTCATGACGGCTCAGATCAATATCCTGAATAATCGACGACATCGCTTGTGTGGAATTATGATTTTCTTCAGCCCATCTGGATAACTGATCTACTACAGCAAGCCCCTGTCCACTTTGCTCAGCAGAGATCTGCACCATCGTTTCGATGGCTTTGGCATCATTGGCAATTTCGTCAATTTGGCCGGATAATGCTCCGGTTTTTTGTAAAATGTTATCCGTTTCGATGGATTGGTAGTTCGTTGCATTGGCAATCTCATTAATTGCTGTCGCCGTATCGTTCATCGTGATCGCGGTTCTGGAAGAAATGGATTGCAAATCATTTGAAGACTGATTCAAGACTTGAGCTGAGCCGCCCACCATTTGGAGCATGCCTTGAATTTTTTGAACCATATTGTAAATTCCTTGAGAAATTTGCCCGATTTCGTTGTTGGAATGCGTATCAAACTGAACGGTCAAATCTCCATTTTCAATCAGCTTGATTTTTGCAAGCAATTTCGGGATTGATCTCAACAGATAACGGAGCGTTATATAACAAATCACAACGAGCAGAATGGTGGCTGCCGCAAAACCGCCAATGGTAATCCAGGTAAACGCTTTTAATTCTGAGAGCACCTCATCTTCAGAAATGGTTAAGCCTACAGACCACCCCGTATCTTTACTGGTTGCATACCCGATATAACGACGTTCCCCATTATCATTAATTAGCTGTACTCCAGACTCGCCGGCAATCATTTTCTTTCCGATCTCCCCAAGATCACCTGTGCTTTCGTTAATCTTTTCTTTCAGCACTTTATTTTGATCGGGGTGATACAAAATATCACCTGTTTTGGATGCAAGAATCGAATAACCTGTGCTTCCAAGCGAATAGCTTTGCATAACGGCAGGGATGTCTTTGAAAGCAATATCGACAGCAGCAAATCCGATTAATTGATTACTGCTATCTTTAATCGGATAGAAAATGCCCATGAGCACATTACCCGAATTGACGTCCTTATAGGGTTCTGAGTAGTATAAACCGTCTGCTTCAACAGCTGGCTTGAAGTATGGGCGTGTATGGATATCAAAATCCGGTTTAGAAGCAACACCATCATTCTGAAGAAAGAAGCCTTTACCAGATATTCCTGCAATCCAAGCGTCGGCAAAAGATGGCTCTGCCTTTACAATGGCTGCCAGAGTCGCTACTGTTTCGGCAGCATAAGGAGAAGTTTTCACCATTTCTGCCGATGGGGTGGTTTCTAAATATTGCTTAAAAAGATTGTTTGTTGACATTTGTTTGACAAGTGATCCCTTTTCCTTAAACAACGCATCGAATTGAGTGACAACGGCCTGCGTCTTGGTCTGGAGCATGGCCTCTTGCTGCTTGACAAGTATGCTTTGCGTGCTTGCAAACATGAACGTCCCCAAGGTTGCAAAGACGACAACGATAATGATTAACAAAACCATGGCTAATGTGTTCGCGATGCTGGATGATCTGATTACCCGCTTTTTTATATTTTGTGACATGCTGCCATCTCCCCGAGGAATATTGAGCGAAAAGCTCTTAGATAATATGTCGGAAGTTTGCAGCTATTTTAATAGGTTTTTAGTATACACAATTTAAAGTTTTACTATCTGATTCCTCATAGATTCCCTCCTAACCTGTTCGTTAACTCCAGCAAAAGATTAGGGCAGCACAAAGAGCCTCCGTCAGACGTAGGCTCTTTACTAAAAGCTACATATGAGAACGCAGGGTTTTGCGGATTTAGAGCGTTTCAGCGATCCGTAAGCTCAACCCTCATCCTCCGTCGTTAACTCAACTGCATCGTTGTGATACACGTATCGTTTTTCTCGTATGTAGAGAATTCAGTTTCAGCCGTTTTACCTTCATGATTCACGCTAATGCGGTATGTTTTATCCCTCGGTAGCCATAAATCAATAAAACCATTGGATTGTGATTTCATGGCGGCATTCTCCATAATGACATTCCCTTCGGAGTCGTGAACGGTCACATTGAACGCTCCGTTTTTTATTTCGCCTTGGCAGCCCGTTAGACTATGAGTTGCACAAGGGTGGGTCTGCTCCACATATGGTGCAATCGAAACAAAAAACTCGTTGTCAGGCAAATCATAATTCACGGTCTGAGTATCGTCCTCTGTGACAATCAACTGACTGGAATTAATGGAAGCGGACTGGGCTGTTGCCTTGCCTGCACTGATATCATGCACCAATTGCTTGATATTTGTCTTCCCCGGGTTGTCCGTCCCTTCTCTCTGAATATTCCCTGCAATTAGGTACGTCCCCAATGCGGCAACAACCAACCCTGAAGCGACTAAGATTCCTTTTTTCATCTGGAGTTCATCTCCTCGTCTGTTTTGTATTATTATAAGGGAGAATGCACCATAATGGGCAAAATGGGGTACTGAAGTCACCAGATATTCACATATCTGTGTTGTGTGCTCAGACATATTTATATCACATTAGAGGATTACCGATGAACGAAGGAACATGAGCAGCTCTTCTGTCTCAACGTAAAAACACCCCATTACTCTTGTGGAGCAATGGGGTACATTCGTTTTTTAACGGTCCCGGTTCACGACATAATGTATTAAGTGCTTCAGAAAAGCAATATTGCGTGGGATCTCTTCTAATGCTTCCATCGCGAGGCAATAGTGTTCCCACATCTCTTTACTGGCACCTTCTAGACCAAGGATGGACACGAAATTCGAATTGTTGTTATCCGAATCCTGACCAACAGGTTTTCCGAGTAAGAGCATATCTCCTTCCACATCAAGCAAATCATCTTTAATCTGAAAAGCAATCCCCATATGATAGGCAAATTTCTTCAAAGCAGCAATTTCCGACTCCTTGACCTGTGCAAGCATGGCTGGCATAACCAGACAAGCCTCAAACGCCACTCCTGTTTTGTAAAAGCACACCATATTCAGCTGCTCCAAGGTCAGTGCCTTTCCTTTGGAATCCAGATCCATCGCCTGCCCCATACACATATCTTCTGCTTTCTGGGCCGAGTATTGTATCAAAGAAAGCACCGTTTCAGCATTGAACTGGTCAAGGGACGATTGTTCTCCAATCGCCTTCTGGATCAGATACAGACCGGTTAATTCCGCGGTAGCGCTATTGTGCACCTGATGCAAGGTCTGACGCCCTCTACGGGTAGACGCATTATCCTGGGAAGGAAGATCATCAAAGATCAGGGATGCGGTATGCATATACTCCAGTGATCTCAGAAGTGGCACGATTGCCGATGCATCTAATCCATATTCGTTCACGCCCATGACCCAAGTCAATATAGGCCGTATCCGCTTCCCGTCCCCTTCAAGACTGTAATTTGCAGCCTCAATAAGCTGTTCCTTCATGGCCGGAATCCCTTGAGGCTTGGTAATTTTCAATTGGTTGTTAATCTGCTCACGGACCATTTTGACCGTATTAAAAAAGTCTTCCTTTTCCCTTGCATCGTTTTTCAGATGGGTAATCATTTGGTCCCGAAGCAGCTTATCTAAGAAATCTACATCATCCGCTTTTTGTACCATCTTCTGAATGAGATTATTAAATTCCGGATTTCCGGATGCAAAGATCTCCATCGTTTCATTATACTTTTCTGTACCTACACGTTCTTTATAACGTTTGAGTCCATTCATTGCACGATCCAGTATCACCTCACGAGCCATGGCATCGGAGTCATATACGTTGTGGATCAAATAGGAAATAACCGCCCAGTATAATTCAAAGGGATTGATCAAATCCGGTCTCTGATGATGATATTTTAAATAGTAGGTATAAGGTGTTACCGCACCGTCTCTCATATCGTCAACCATATCCGCAAAATCATCAGCAAGCTGGTTATAGATACCATAAAAGAATGTTCGTTGCTCAAAGCCCTCATCCGCAGGAGCACTAATCACAGAACGGACAATCAAGCGGGACGAAGAGGACTTCAAAATAACGGGTATATAAAGCTCTTCATTGGTATAAGTAGCTCGCGTTAGATCCTTAACACGGTCAATATCTTGAGAATGAAAAAAGACATAGGCCTGCTCGAAAAAGGTTTGCTGTGTGTCCGGTCGCTGATGTTCCTTAATATACTCAAATGCATCCGAGAGCTCCGAATGTATGTATTGAATCAACTTCATATGATTTCCAGTCCAATTGCCCAACTCAGGCACAGATCCACTGAGAAGCGCGGCACGTATCATACGGGAATATTGTTCTTTCTCTTGAACGTTCAGAACCTGGGAATCGAGAAGATCATCGATGAAAGGATAGGTTAGACCATAGGAGTACCCAAGCCTGATGGCTTCATCAAGTCTGCGAGCACGTTCCACAGGCGACACTGTATCGTCCATTTCTTCCATCACATGCAGAATAACCCCGACAATGATCTTAATCAGTTTGCGCTGGGCTTGCTCGGCATCCATCTCCTTGGGAATATGGGAGGATACGGATCTAAGTTTGTTGATCACCCAAATTATCGCGGTCTCTATACCTTCCCTCTGGGCCCACCGATACACCCCGGCCAAATTCATAAATTCCGGTTGGTCTCCCCCATTTGCACGGGTGGATTGGATCAAGTGTTTTTTTACGTCTGCAATCACACGCTGAATCCGGGTATGTGTGTCAGGAGAATCCAGAGCTTTGCCTAGGTCCCTCATATAAATATAGGAGACACTTCGGTCCAGATAATCATCCAATTTGCCTGTATAATTTAGCCATTGAATGTATCTATTATAGTCCCGAGTATCAGGTTTTCTTTTTCTCCGCGAAAAAAAGGATAACCATGAGGAATGTTGAAGATGATTTTTTTTCCACTTTTGAATATCTTCTGTCAGGGTAGTCACATAAGATTTGTCTATGACCTGATCATACAGTAATGCAAAATACTGAATCGCCTTCCGCTCAGCCAGCTGATATCCTGTATTGGCTTGTAATTTTTCATTCATATGATGCATTACCTCTACTTCTCATTTTGTTAAACATGGTTGCATTTCTCCCTGAGGGAACGAATTCGGATCATGTTTTTATCTTTATACGGAAAAAAATCTGTGAGGTTACGAAATTTAATGGGGTCGAGCGATATAAGAAGTAATCCCAAGAGGTGAATCGTCATGAAAATAGTGAACAAAAAAAGCTGGGTTCTGCTTCATAAGAATAGCAGCCCAGCTTGATCTTTATAGATATCTCCTTAGAGTGTTTGGTCCTTCTCGACCTTCTGCCATAAAGCCTCAGTCAGTTCATCTATCGTCTCCTTCATCGCCAGCTTCTCGCGCCAACGACTCGGGATACCACTTATTCCGTAATAAGCTCCTGCAATTTGCCCGTACACCGCCCCGGTCGTATCGGCATCATCCCCCAGATTCACTGCCAGTAGTGCCCCCTCTTCAAATGAATTCGAATGGTGGAATGCCCACAACGCAGCCTCAAGGGAACGAATGACATACCCGGTTCCTTGTATTTCGGGCGGCCCTTTATGCCGGTAAGATCCCCGAATTATTTCTTCAATGGCTGCCGAATAAGCGGGCTCGTCCTGCCGCCACTTATAACAGACCTCCGCCAATAACATGGATTCTTTGTCCGCTCCTCGCAGACCTGCCACAAGGATTGAAGCAAGCATAGCACAAGCCTCCACACTTTCGACTGCTCCATGGGTGGTTCGCGAGCTCATCTCAGCGTACTTCACCGCCTCTTCCGGACGGTTCGCATAGGCCATAGCCACAGGTGCAAGCCTCATAATAGAGCCATTGCCGGCAGTCATGGGGTCAACGGACCCGCTGTACGGATCTCCGGTAGCTTCGAAGCGATGCAGTGCTGCTCTCGTTGCACCACCGATATCAAAGCACGTTCCCGTGCTGCTCATATATCCCAAGTGGTACCAATTGGTGTATCGGCGTATTTGATCTGCCGGATCAAAGCCATCTTTACGTACCATACTCTCGGCCAAGCAGAGCGCCATCGACGTATCGTCTGTCCACTGGCCCGGCTTTAACCCAAATACACCGCCGCCCACGATATCCGTTACAGGTTCAAATGTACCTGGACTGCTGAATTCCACAGTGGTTCCCAAAGCATCGCCCACAGCCAGCCCAACCAGACATCCCAAAAAACGATCCTTGATAAGTGCCATTTTGGTTTTACGCCCCTTTTCAAATGTAATAACTAACACATATTTTTCCATACAATAGGAAGGAAGCAAAAATGCGGTAACGCCTTTTATTCGTAGATCAAGGCTGTACAACGGCTATTCGGTTTTAATTCAATGAAAATCCCCGCCTCGTGATGGTAAACGAGTGCTGCCAGAGCGAAGTTCTAGTCTCCACAGTTCTGCTTGTGTGTTTAGTGCCAGCAGGGTTATGCTTTCCTGAGAGTCACCCTGTAGTGGATGAATGGCTGTAAGGCGTCCGATGGACGGTGGTAAATCAGGTAAAGAAACGTGATGGAATGGCATCATTAAACCCCTTTTATTCTGGATAAATAATAATTTATACCCGCATTTATGAAGCTGGATTTATCAACGAAAAATCTGATATCAAGCAATGCAGTCAATACTTTCATAAAAACTCCCGGTTTTTTCTTGCAAAACAACTTAAGATATGTAATTTCGCTAGGATCTCTTTTGAGAACAAAATAGGAGTAATTCATCAAGATCAAATGGGAGATGAACTGCTCTGTTGGAGATTGATGCTCATTGATACAGTCTATCAGCACCTCTAACACCCTATTTTTATTAGATTTGTAGGCTTGTATAAACATCGTTGCTTCTACAAACGGCTTGTTGAAATCATCGAATGGAAAATCATATACATCATGACTACCCAGAATGAAGTTAACCCATTGGCCTTGTAAAAATTTTATTTTTTCCAGCGCTGCTTGTGTATCCATATCCATCTTACTTTTGTGAATATGCTCATGCAAAATGTTAATAAGAATGTGCAGATCATAATATTGTGCGTCTTCCATTCTGTACATGATCCTATTATTTTCAATCGTTAAACGATCATAAATGTCGTCACCTAAACCCAGTTCAAATAAAAGATGTTGAAGGAAAAATAGTCTGTCCTGAGCAAACGTGAATTCATTGCCTCTCTCTGCTAGATGTGAAACTTGATATTGATAATAAAAACAAAATAAGTTTTTTCTCCTATAAGCAACATCTTTATGTATATCAAAAACATTAAAAATGAGCGAAAGCAATCGAATCAGGCGTTCAGCATCCAGTTCGCTTCGAATGACATGATCCATTTTTGTAAATAGCGACCTGTCAAACAGATCATGCCATCGCACTAGAGAAACATAATCCTGCTCGTTTATATTCAGGTTTAATATTCTTAAATTTTGCTCTTGATCGGGATAAGAATAAAATAGATATTCATGACTTAAATCAGAAATACGCTCATTAAAATAAGCTCTTAATTTGTAATCGTATATTTTAGAAAATGACATGCTTATCCTCCTTACAAGTAAGCCTGAGCATATTAAACTAAGCACAAAACATGTTCGAACTCCTATATTGTAAAATTAATCTGGTTAGACTGGCAAGGTGGCACAATTACAGAAACATATGTTCTCCATGTCTGTATTATGATATCTTTAGGCTAGAAATGAAACGTTATTGTCGGAGGTCATAGCCTAAAATTAGAAAGGAATGCAAACCTATGAAACAATTAAGTGAAGCTCTGGCCCGTTTTGTACAACAGCAAAACTTATATAATGAAGCCTACGGGCTGTTCCAAAACCACGACATCCAGCCCCGGATGGAGAAAATTTCAGATTGCTGGGACAGCCAGATTCCTGTATCCCCCGAACTTGAGTATCTGTATAGCCATTATGAAATGATCGATGCTAAGGCAGCAGGTACACACAAATTGAAAAATGCGGCAGTTGAAATTGGGGATGCTGCTGTCCTCTTTTTTGCTGCACCAGAACACCTGTATCGCCAACAACTAGGCTATCGCTGGATTACATCTGGTGAGCTTGTCCAAGAATCTTCTTCGTGGCCGCCCCATCATGTCGTGATTGCCACTTTTAATGACGATCCAGTCATTGTCGATACTAGCGGACCCGATTCCCCTGTATATGCTGCATTCGAAGGCGGTGCGCCGCAGCAGGTGGCTGACTCTTTGGCTAACTTCTTTACTGCTCTTTCCATCCTGATTGATGGTGCCTGTACCTTTAAGGGAGAAGTGAAAGATGAAGAAACATACGAAACCAAAACAGAATATATCGAGCACGTAAAACCATTGCTGCATCCGCTGTTGAGCGAAAATCAAACCACGTATTTAATGGAATACCTATCCCTTTGTTAGAAATCCTTTTTTTTGAAGAGAGGTGGAGCTTATATGATCTATATCGCATTACTGCGGGGCATCAATGTTGGCGGCAATAACAAGATCGAGATGAAGAAGCTCAAGCAAACGTTTGAACATGCAGGTATGGGGCAGGTGACGACTTACATCAATTCTGGAAACATCATCTTTTCCAGTCAAGGTCAGTCCAACGAGGAGCTATCGCTCATATTGGAACAGGCGATTCTGGAGGATTTTAGCTTACCCATCCGCGTCATCGTTCGTAATATGAAGGAGATTCAGACCATTATAGAGGCACTGCCGAATGAATGGTCTAATGATACACAGATGAAAAGTGATGTAATGTTCCTGTGGGATGAAATTAACGATATTTCCGTTCTGGACAAGCTTCCTTTGAAACCGGGAATAGGCCATGTAATATATACGAACGGGGCCGTTCTGTTTTCTGTCAGCAAAGAACAAGTCACAAAAAGCGGGTTAACGAAATTAGTCGGCTCCAAGCTGTATCAGCAAATGACGGTGCGGAATGTGAACACAACTCGTCAGATCTATAAGCTAATGCAAATGGCTGAACAGGAAGAACTACGGGATACGGACTCCTGACTGTAGTCCAAAAGCAACCTTAGAAGAGTAAACTCAAAAAGGGAGCCTTTTTACGGCTCCCCAACTGTTTTTCTTCGATGTAATGTTTTCCCTAGTCTTTGTGTATTGGCCTCGTTAAATTTTAAAACCTTCGACCAGTTCATTCAGTCGGGCCGCGCTTTCCTTCACCTGATCAGACTGGTGTGCCACTTCAAGAGATTTCTCCGTCGATGAAACCATATTCTCTGCAATGTGCTGAGTGGATATAGCAGACTGTTCGCTGGCTGTTGCAATCTCATGGATTGCTCTTACCATGGTTTGGATCGTTTCATTCACCTGCTTAGAGGTGGCGTTCAAATCATTGACCGTGTTCGTATGCTCCACAGCATCATTGTAATATTGTCCTGCTGTATCCTCAAGCAGCTGATAATCCTTGCCTACCTGGGCTTGCAGGAAGTGCAGTAATTCTTCGGCATTAGTTGTTAAATTCTCAACAGATTGCACAACTTCTTGAGTAACACTCTGAATTTGGTCTACCGCGTGTTTGGAGCCGTCTGCCAACTTGCGAATCTCGTTAGCCACAACCGCAAACCCTCGACCTGACTCACCCGCACGAGCCGCTTCAATGGATGCATTTAGAGCCAGCAAATTGGTTTGTGCCGTAATTTCTAAGATGGACTGAGAAAGTAAACGAATTTGGTCTACGCCCTTGGCTCGTTCTAGCGCTTCCTTCATCTTTTCATTGGCCTTCCGGTAAATTTCCTTGGCTGCTTTATTGGATTCACTAGCCGCTTGCTTCAATGTTTCGGCTTTTACACTTGTATCATTGGCAGACTGAGCTCTTTCTTGAGTTTTGACCGAAATGTACTCCGCTGCCCGCTGCATTTCTTCCGCAGAATGGTTCATATTTTCGGTGTATGCCGAAGTCTCTTCCATAGCTGCTGACAGCTGTTCGACCGTGGCAGATACATCTCTAATCCGCTCATTGAGATCTGTCATATTATGATTCGTCTGGTCACTCAGTTGGTTAATTTGGCGTGACTCATTGATAACCCCCGTTATGACCATTGAGGTTGAATCTGTCATTTGTTGAATGGCACGAGCAATGACAGCGATCTCATTATTTCCTTTGAGCAAGGTAGGATCAAGTGCTGCCGTTAAATTCCCTTGGGTAATCTCCTCACAGTATTTCGTAATTGTACTCATCCGAAAACGGATATTTCGAATAGCCGCAAAGGAGATGGTGATAAGAATAGCCAGCACGAGGGCCAGAACCGTGATCAAAACAATTGTACGCATTTTAATCTCATTTTGCGTATTTTGATATAAGTTGGCGGATTGCTCATTGTTATAATCTGAAATCGTAGTCAACATCGTAACAATTGCCGTACTGGATTTATTAATCCGGCCTCTCTCTTCCGTGTCATACGTTCCGCTATTTTTTTTGACTGCCATGATTTGCTCAATATCCTGATAATATGTGTCTATACTCCCCCGTAGTTCCTCGTACAATTTCTGTTCCTTAGCATCCAAATTCCTTTGTGAGAATTCATTTAGTCCGGTTGTAACGCTATCTTTTCCTTTCTGCACTTGCTTATACTGTTTATCTGTGTACTCCTTATTGTCGAGTATTTTGGTATAATTAGCCCGCATATTATAGAAATCACTTTTGACTTCAAGAATATTCGTTTGGTGTTGAAAGCGATCTACATACAAAATACCTTGACCCTCTTTAGCTTGATACATACCGATAACCCCTACCAACGATACAATGAGTAAACCCACTAAGCTGATTACAATCATGGAGATCATCGTTGTCGTAACCTTTAAATCTCTAAAACCTTTTCCTTTTTTAGTCCTGTCTGATAGCTTGTTACTCATCCAAACCCCTCCAGATCGTCTATGGATAATAGTTCACGCTGCAGATCACAGAACGTGATGATATATATATCTATATATCGGTAGAAAGCGCTTAAATTTATAAGTAAAATAACGGTACTGCAAAAATAAGAATATTATAGTAGGCAACTTCATATTTGGACTTGCTATGTAACTCAAAATTTTAGATATTCATGGGCTTAAAGAATTTGTTAAACTAGAAGAGGAGTCCTTACACGAAGTGGGGCACATATAAACAATGAACGCTGAATGATGGGAGAGAAAGTATTGTGACAAACATACAAAATAAAAAACAAGTATATATAATCCACGGATACACAGCTTCGCCAGCCGATCATTGGTTCCCTTGGTTACAAGACAAATTACAGGAAGATGGAGTATCGGTAGGTATACTGGAGATGCCCAACTCGCAATCCCCCAAACTTAATGAGTGGATCGAGCATCTATTACAAAATATTAAAGTTCTACATAAAGACACCTATTTTATTGGTCATAGCTTGGGATGTGTATCCATATTAAGATACCTACAGCAAGTAAGTATCCCAGAACCACTTGGTGGTCTCGTTTTCGTTTCCGGTTTTACTGATCCAGTGCCGAGTCTACCTTCATTAGATGAATTTACAAATGGCCATTTGGATTATCAGCAAATCATGGATTCGCTAAAAGCGCGTTCAGTTATCGCTTCAAAGGATGACACAATTGTGCCCTTTGCACTCAGTAAGAAACTAGCTGAAGACATCCAAGCCGATTTCCATGAAGTAGACCATGGAGGACACTTTTTACAAAGTGACGGTTTTACCACCTTACCGATGGTACATCAAGTGTTAATTGAAATGATGAATGCAAATAAGTAGCATGACAGGCTTAGTTTGAAAACTTACATAACCCGCAAAATGGAACCGGCGAAGGGTTCATTATTGCGGGTTCAATACATCAATATAATGCCCATTTTTCCGTACACAGCTCTATAAATGAATGGGCAACCTGTTCACATTCGTCATATCCCAAACTACCAGAATGAGCAAAAAGAACGGGATACTCATTGTTTCTTTTTTCCTCTCTCATATCAAACATATAGTGGTTTCCGCACCCATCCATCGCAAACGATACAGCACCCGGCATATATTCCGGTAACTCGTAGGCAAGGTTCATTTCTCTCAAATCTTCGGTATTAAAAAACTGAAAATAACGTTCTCCATTTTGAAACTCCCCGCCGTTAGAGTATCTCAAAAAATCCATATAGCTGTCAGGAAATTGCCCTTGGGGCAGATGCCAGCTCACAGGATCTAAAGGTTTATATTGATCATAGAATGGAGACGACTTTGGAAAAGGGTTCACTTGTCTTTGCTTGATTTCGTGAATCTCTTGTTCCGATAGCTTTATGTTCCATCTTTTCAAAAAATTTACGATTTGTTCTTCCGTTGCTTCCAGACTTTTTACAAACTGCTGTTCAAAGTGAATACTCCACATATCAGCCAACCTCCATACCTCGATGCCTCTAAGAGTTGTTATTTCTACCGAGCAAGCTATTCCTTATCCACTACCGCCTGCCATGCTTTTGTAATGTCTATAGGCGACTTGCTGCTGGTCTCCCCTCCACCTTCCTGAGTCCATAGCGGCGGATAATATGCAAATACCTCTCCCGGCTGAAGTTGCTCCATATCCTTCTGCCAACCGTTCCAGCGGAATGTCTGGTAGAACAAGTCTAAATCTCCCTCAGCCAACCAGCCCAAGAAACCGGAATAGGCCAGCTCTGTGGATTCCCATTCCAATGCATCTGGTGCAAAATAGTAGATATGACCACTACGTCCGAATTTCCCTGTATCCAATCCAAAAAATCCACCTGCTGCATCATAAGCCACAATCAGCATCCCCTCAAGCGCAGGAACACTTTCCGGCTCTTGAAGCCCGTTCCATGAGGTTAAGCTACCA
The DNA here is from genome assembly GCF_024213605.1 of Paenibacillus sp. CH40. Classification (NCBI taxonomy): domain Bacteria; kingdom Bacillati; phylum Bacillota; class Bacilli; order Caryophanales; family Paenibacillaceae; genus Paenibacillus; species Paenibacillus sp. CH40. The sequence continues at coordinate 306,939 of NZ_JANAVQ010000001.1, read as the reverse complement.
AAAATTCCAGAGCCACCTGCACCCAGCAAGGTGATCCAACCGTAATCAAACACGATTCCTCCTGTCTCATAGGCAACTGTTCCCAAATACGACTTCGTACTCACCTGCAAACGGTACAGCGTGTCCCCTGGAGCGGATTCCGATTTGGACGATACAATGTGATGAGAATTCCGGCCTTCTTTCAGAATATTTGTGACCTCTTCCCATGCATGGTTATCCTTATCCACCAGTTCATCAACCGTTAAAGTATGCATGTTCATTCCCCTTCCCGCATATCCTAAAATTCCCTTTCAACCCGCGAACTGATGTTTGAAAACCTGCGTTTGATCTAAAATCACCCACTGATTCACTTCGTCGTATCCTTTTACAATTGCCGTGACCTCATGCTTCGGATACATCCACTCGGATGGTTTCTTTTCCTCATATGTACGAGTGTCTGACAATCCGACCGCATGATGCTGGAAAATATGAATAAGCGTACCGTGTGGGAAAAATGCTTCAATATAACCCTTTACCTTAGTCCCAACGGGCAGTGCATTTTTGATTTGGTGCCATTCCTGGTTGAAGGTGTGAAGATAATTGGACCAGATTTCTTCAAACTCTTTTTTTGTAATTTGCGTATAATAGGGCTCTGTATCATCAATCGCTTTCTCAGCTAATAAGAAATGATACTGCTCGTGCTTGCGATTAGAGGCGATATACGTGCCATCATCCTGGATGACAATTTGTCGATAGGCTATTCCATCCGAATCTATTTCAAAATACCAGGTTCCCATGCCTGGTTCCGGACAATCTTTAAGATATTTCATTGGCCCCTCCTATTAAAAAATTCAATTCGTTTGTATCACTTTTTCCCGCCATAGGTTCTTGCCAAATATGCGAGATATTCCGAACGCGTCAGTCCTCCCGTTTGACGGTTGAACTCATCATACGAAATGTCCTCCGGGAATCCGAATTCGGCCAGTGCTTTTCGACGCTCATCCTGATATAACGGATTATCCAGCGTTTTGTGCCACTCCCGCTCTTCCCAGGGTCCAAAGCAGTCGGCAACGACACTTGAATACACACCATTATTTAAAAATTTTCGCGAAGACTTGAACACTGTACCCCCTTCCGGTTTGCAAACCGTGCCCGTTCCCCAGGATAGACTATACGTTCTTTCTTTTCTACTATCCGTACTACAGCCATAGCCGATGGGGAACACAATATCCTCTTCCACCAACAGCTTATGCCCTACCCGCTCATAGGCCCCCCGCATAAAGGAATCATCCATAACAATCCAGGTCGTTTCGGATAATGGGGCGGCTGTGATGGATTCCAAAGCTGTTGAACGGTCACGACTCGTAAACAAATACGGACGCACGAATAAAGGCATGGTCATGACACTGTTCCAAATGCTTTCCTCCGCAAACAACTGATCCTTTTGCATTTGGCGCAGATCTCCAATGACCAGTACATATCCATCTGTGAAAAGGTCTATTTCCACGCGGAAGATGTCTCCCGGGATTGTTTTATAACGCTGATTTTTCATATGCTTCAGTCGGTGCAACCTGTGATCGTAATCCTTGGGCACAAGTGACGGATATTGCTGAAGCCAATCGATGATCTCTTCTTTACTATGTAAATGCTCACATCCCGTAATAGGGAGTTTCACACCCGTTTTGCTATTCACAATAGTAACATAACTAAGAGGACGATCCCTTCGAATGCCTGCTGAAAAGGTTACGCCTTCTGCCTTGATGCTCGAAACACTTGTGTAATTCAGCTTTTTCTCTTTGCCACGAGCCGTTTTAGGCAAAACAAATGCCCGGTCACGCGTAAGAATCTCTACATCGGTTTCTCCATAGGTATCCTCAGTGAAAGAAATTCGCTTGCGAATGACATCCCCGTCCATACAAATAAAGTATCCATCTTTAATTTCTACCACGTCCCAATGTTCTTCCAGCGCCTTCAGCCCGAAGTACGGTCGTAACGTGTTCGTTAACCAACGATTCATCTACTCCTCCAGTTCCGAGTACATCTCAATGGACTTAGGCTCAATTTTTCCAGAGACTATAACATAGCACGGCATATAGCTCGTTTATTCATACACTGTTCCAGCTTGGATCAACTCCTCCTGAATCCAGCTACTTTTGGTAGACAGTTGGAGCAAATCAGCAGAGATCTGTTTGACTTGCTCTTGCAACACGTGTGATTGATCCGTTCCTTCCAGAAAGCGACTCAAAAAATGAAGAAATACGTCTACCTTCCTAAGCAGCATCAAAACAGGCAAAGCATCAATCTCGTTGTGGCTTAAATGAACCTGGCGACTGAAGCCCCGGCAAAAATCCCGAACTGCTGTCTCCTCCTCCGATTGTCCCAAAAATCCTGATAAGATGACCGCCGGCTCCATGACCCGAACGTCTAGCGTACAAAATTCAAAATCAAGCAGTGCAGTTACTAGACTATGATCCGAATCCTTTACTAACAAATTGGAAGCGTTCAAGTCTCCATGTACAAGCTGATGCGGCAACTCTTCCAATGCATGAAGCGAATCTGTAATCTCTTCATAAACTTCTCCTATCAATCGCAGCTCTTCATGTAAATCCTTTAGAGGCTCAGGCGGATGTAAACAAAAGCCTTGAACCGTTTCCCGGTTACACAATGGATAGGATTGCTGCAAAGCATAATACGGTCGATAGACTGGGGTCATATCAAGATTGAATGTCGCAAGCACAGCCAATAATTCGCCCGTAGCCTCGCCAAAAGAATAGGCAAAGCTTGAATCCTGCTTCAGGGGTGATATGCCTTCTATGTATTTGAACAAACACACATATTTGCCGCTTTCCTTCTCCAATTGAGCAAGCGTCTCTCCCGTGACCGTTGGAATAGGCTGGGGTATCCTGAATGATAGAGAATGCTTACTCAGCTCCTGCAAAACCGCATGCTCAAATTCAATTTTATCCCGATCCCTGTGTGTATCGTAGACGCGCAGCACCCCGCTTTGTCCACCACTCTTAACAAAATACGTCGTATTATTCCAACCCCCGGTTCGTTTCTGTAGCGTTCCGTTCCACTCCGGCCAGTGACGTCTTAGTATTGCTTCCAAGGATGTATCCTCCCTTCTTCGTGTCCATAGCATCGGCTGATTCCGGCATGCGAGAAGTATGGTTATAATAGCTTTACAGGTAATTTCATTATTTTAGCATAGCAGATAGCCTATTTTATAGCAGAGGGCGACTCTAATTCACAAGAATTTAAACCGAAGGAGGGATACCTCCTCCGCAAGCTAAGCGTCACTGTGTTTGTCCAAAGTTTTATTCTACGTTTTTCCAGTAATATTAGACAGTTAAAAGGCTCAATTACAATGTGATCGAGTCTTTTTAAACAGGACGTACACAAAAAAACAGGACTGATTAATCAGCCCTGTCTTCTACATCATACCCCTTTAGTCAATCTGGATCTGTCTGCGGGAACGATCGTCACCCTGACGTTTAGGAATTTCAAGTTTCAATACGCCTTGATCCAGTTTTGCCTTAATGCCTTCTTCATCAACATGATCCACATAGAAGCGTCGGACAAATTCCCCAGAACGGCGCTCCCGTCGAATCATTTTATTCGTATCATCCTTCTCTTCATGATATTCATTCCGTTTAGCACGGATCGTCAAATAATTATGGGCAATATCGATGTCGATATCTTCTTTTGCAATGCCTGGAAGCTCAGCTTCCACCAGATATCTGTCGTTTTCTTCACGAATATCCGTCCGAAACGTCTGAGAGTTGCTGCCAAATGGAGCAAGCCAGTGGTCATCAACCATACCATTGAAGGATTTAAACATTTGTCCAAAGAAGTCTTCATTTCTTTTACGAAATGGGACCAGATCAAACATGAAAATCAGCTCCTTTTAATTGGTTGTTGTTTGTGTTTCTTACGATTCATATTATAGTACCGAAAGGAGCGAGGCTCAAAGTTCAAAAGAGGCTGAAAATACCGAAATAACCCGATCCTAAGCGATCTGTCAAAAATAGTTTTAGATTTCAATCAATTTGACCTTTTTTGACCTTTTGACTTCACAAGAGACTACATATTCTTTTTCAGCTGGCTTATGCCTGTCCGGCTATCGCTTGTTCCGGTGTAGAAGCTGGGTACAAGTGACAGGCTACCTGCCGCCCCGGTGCAGCTTCGGCAAAGATGGGCTGTACTTTGCTGCATATCTCCATGGCTGCCGGGCAGCGGTTATGAAACGCACAACCACTTGGCGGATTTTCTGGACTGGGCACATCCCCTTTAAGTACAATCCGATCACGTTCCGCTCCCGGATCAGCTACAGGTACCGCAGACATTAACGCCTTTGTATACGGGTGCAGCGGCTCTCTGAACACTGCTTGGGTCGGTGCGAGTTCGACCAGCTTGCCCAGGTACATCACACCCACGCGGTCGCTGATAAATTTGACGACCGACAGATCATGGGAAATGAACATATACGTCAGGTCATATTGTTTTTGCAGGTCCTTCATCAGATTGAGCACTTGCGCCTGAATCGACACATCGAGGGCCGAGACTGGCTCGTCACACACGATAAATTTGGGATGAAGCGCCAGTGCCCTTGCGATCCCGATCCGCTGGCGTTGACCACCTGAAAACTCATGCGGATAACGATGCGCGTGATAAGGAGACAATCCGACCACTTCGAGCAGCTCTTCCACCCGCTCTTTGAGCTGCGTTTTACTTAGCTTTTCATGCGTGATAAGCGGTTCTTCCAGCACCTGCTGTACTGTCCATCTGGGATCAAGCGAAGCAAACGGATCTTGAAACACCATCTGCATATCCGTTCTGAATTTGCGCAGCTGCTCTGTGTTTAGCTTACGTATATCCGTGCCATTAAACAGAATCTCTCCATCCGTCGGTTCGATCAATCTGAGTATTGCCCGTCCGGTTGTGGATTTGCCGCAGCCAGATTCCCCCACGATTGCCAGGGTTTCACCCTGCTGTACAGTCAGGTTAATACCATCCACCGCTTTGACTGCTCCCACCTGTTTGGAAAAAAGTCCTTTTTTGATCGGATAGTGTTTTTTCAAATTACGTATTTCAAGCAGTGTACTCATGATATCCCTCCTGCTGTAGCAAGCAGCGGCTTTTGTGTCCGGGTTCCACTTCTGTAAGCTCCGGGGCCTCTGCACGGCAAATTTCCTTAGCAAACTGACAACGTGGTGCAAAGCGGCAGCCTTTTGGCATATCGAGCGGGTTGGGAACCTGGCCCGGAATGGAAGCCAGACGCTCCTGATCACTGTTCAATTGCGGCAATGAGGCTAGCAAACTTTGTGTATACGGATGCTTGGGATCTTTAAACAGAGTTTTAACGTCCGTTTCTTCTACGACTTGTCCGGCGTACATAATCACGACCCGATCGCACATTTCAGCAACGACACCAAGATCATGAGTAATCATCAGAATGGAAGTTCCTTCGGACTTCTGTAGCTCACGCATCAAGTCAAGAATCTGTGCTTGAATGGTTACATCGAGTGCCGTTGTCGGTTCATCGGCGATCAGCAACTTCGGATTGCACACCATCGCCATCGCAATCATCACCCGTTGGCGCATACCGCCCGAGAGTTCATGCGGATAAGAAGCGGCTACTTTTTCTGGACGTGGAATTCCTACTTTCGTCAGCATTTCCACAGCCATGTCTTTTGCTTTGTGTTTGCTTACACCGTGGTGGTAGCGGGCAGACTCCGCAATTTGCTTGCCGATTTTGAACACAGGATTTAGCGAAGTCATGGGCTCCTGAAAAATCATAGCCATCTCGTTGCCACGAATCGAGCGCATTTTCCGCTCCGAAAAATCCAGCATGTTTTCACCGTTAAACCGTACTTCGCCAGCGGCTACTTTCCCAAGTCCCTTGGGGAGGAGCTGCATAATAGAAAGGGAGGTAATGCTCTTGCCGCACCCGGATTCGCCAACGATTCCGAGTGTTTCGCCTTTGCCAACCGATAGATCGACGCCGTCCACAGCCCGGATGGTGCCAGCCGCAGTCTTGAACTCCGTCCGGAGGTTGGTTACTTCAAGCAGTTGTGCCATGCCCTCTTCCTCCTCCTTGTCCATCATTGAACCTTCATGTTCTTTTTATCTTAGGGAATAAGCTTATTCAGACTTACCCATCGTTTGCAGATGCTTCATGGTACCGTACAATTTAGTAATATGTTGAAACTCCTTTTCCGAATGAAAAGAGCATTGCCCACGTCCATAAGCTTTGGCTGTTTCTACAGCCAATTTGGCCGCCAGCGCAATATCGCTTTCGTGGCTGGCCCCCGTTGCACTGCCTGGGACAGGAGCAGCGGCCGTGATGGCTACACCAACCACTGGAGCGGAAGTGGCCACCGCTGGCTGCAAAATGCTGTTGATGTGATACAGGTCGTTACCATAAGGTGTGATGTCCTGCGTAGTTACAGCAAACGTGACACACGGTTCGCCAGTAACGGTCTGCACAATATCGACGAGGTCTTCACTAATGCGTAGTACGTAGCCTTCACGTACCGTTGGGGAAATGGCAATACCTTTATGGTTAATGACCCGATTCCCTTTGGTCGTATCAATGGACAGGATCGCTTCCATTTCGGGTGTCACTTCATATTTGTTCATCGTCAAAATATCTACGGGTGAATCCATAAATGGAACCGGATCATGGGGCTGAGTGGGTGCATCTGGACAAATATGTGTACAGATAATCACATCTCCATCAAGCACATCTCCTTTGGACTGCATGCTCAAAAGTTTAGCCGCCGCAGAAATTGCCGCTGCCGCACCGTCACCATCGGATACAAATCCGATCATTTCCGGCCGTGCTCCAAGTCCACCAAGTCGCCCTACTACACCCAAGGTTGGAGAATCGCCCCCCTGAATGCGACCCGTTTTACCGGCAATGACAATTTTTATAAAATCCGTAGTTCCCTTTTCACCTTGCACGGTGGAGACCGTAATCTCCGCTTGACCCAGTTGGTCCAAATAAGCTTTGACTTCTGCCCCGCTGGCGAACGGATTATCCAAAAGGTCATAAACTTCAAATACTTGTTTCATCATGCGACAGATCCCCTTATGCTTCTTTTTGTGTTGTTTTCAGATATTTAAGCGCCGTCAAGGCGTATACTTTCGCAGATTGAATGATCTGCCATACTGGAGCTTTTTCATTAAAATTGTGAATGGTCGACAGTTCGGCAGGCCCGTATTGCAATACCGGGATGTTATATTTGCGGAATGCACGTGCATCGCTGGTTGCCCATTGCAGTACACCATAGGCCTCTTTACCGCTGACCTCAGCGATAGATTCCACAAGCTCATGTACAATCGGCTCGGTGGGCGGGGTCCAGTTGGCATTCCCATAAAATCCGAATTGTTTGGGCTCCGCGTCAATGCCAACACTTGCAAGCAATTCTTTGGCTTTGGCCAGTACATCCCGGTGGTCTACGCCAAATGGAACACGGGAATCCACTTGCACTGTGCAACGGTCCGCAACCACATTGACTTTCGTGCCCCCCTGGATCGTACCAATGTTTACTGTTACATGATCAAACGCTTGTCCATAGCTTGGGTTCTCTCGTTCGCTTGCATAATGCTTGGAAATTTCAATGATCTCTTTGACTTCTTCCGGGATGTCCGGCTTGATGTCCCACAGTTGTTGCAGCGCTTCAATCCCTTTTGCCGCCTTCAAAATAGCACTTTCACCTGCAATTGGCTGCAAACTGCCATGACCCGGTGTGCCTTCAACAGTAAATTCAAACCAGCAGCTTCCTTTTTGCCCGATGGTCGGGTTTTGCGGGCCTGAAGGCTCGGCGATCACAGCAGCCGTTCCTTCAATCAGTTTTCTTTCCAGCACCCAAGGTACTCCAAGATGTCCGCCGGTTTCCTCGTCTGGAACTACAAGCAACGACAACGCACCTTCGAGTGGTACGCCTAGTTTGGAGAACAGCGCAACGGTAAATATTAATCCGCCCAGGCCGGCTTTCATGTCTGAAGCACCGCGACCCAGGAGATAGCCATCCCGTACTTCACCACAGAACGGATCAAAATCCCAACGAGTACGATCCCCTGCCGGCACAACGTCTGTATGCCCACAGAAAATCAGTTTTTTTCCGTCCGCCGTTTCAGCGCCATAATCAGAAATGAGATTCCACATATTCGGCCCGGATTCATGCACCGTTGTTTTTATACCTGCTTCTTTAAGATAGTCCATAATGAACTGACTAATTTCGCGTGAATCACCTGGAGGATTTTCCGAAGGAAATTGAATCAACCGCGAGCATAGCTCAAGCAATTCGTCCTGCCGTTTATCTATTTCATCAAGAACCAACGTTTTCCAATCTGTCATTTCCATTCAGTCCCTTCACGTTTTCCATTTAGCTAACTACAATTTTTACTATCCATCGGGATCAGCTTCATCCTTCAGGTGTAAAATGATAGCCTTCGGCTGTAAAAACCGAAGGCATAAGGTAAGATCACAACTTACTCTTTATTTAATGAATAGAATCGGATAACCTCATCTGGGTAGTAAACATATCCAGTGACGTCTTTGCTCATGCCAACAACCCGATTGTATTCATACAGGTACGCCCATGGCGAATCTTGATTTATAAGCTCTTGTGCTTTGCCATACAGCTCTTTACGTTTATTTTCATCTTGCTCTTTGCCTGCTTGCTCCCAAAGCTTATCCACTTCTGCATTAGCGTAATGCATATAATTCGATGAACCGCCGCTGTACATCAGAAACCCGAGATGGTAACCAGGGTCGTTGACGAAGGAAGTCCATTTGGAAATGTATGCTGTCAGGTTGCCTTCTCGTTGCTGTTCAAGGAACTGTGCACGAGCAACATTGACAACATTCATCTTTACGCCAATCTTGGCAAGTTCAGCTTGAATCAATACAGCATCATCTGCCCAGTCCTGGAAGCCGGAACCCAGTGTCAGGTCAAAATTAAACCCATTAGGATAACCCGCTTCTGTAAGCAGCTGTTTTGCTTTGTCCAAGTCGTGCTTGTAGCTGTAGCCCGCATCGGTGTAGCCAGGCGTGTTACTCGCTACAGAACTCTTCATTTGTTTCGCTTGACCGTACATGACATCGTCGATTAATTGGTCGTAAGGAATGGCATAAGCAATTGCTTGACGCACTTTTGGATCATTAAAAGGTTTGACTTTGTTATTCATGGCGAAATACAGAATCCGGTTACTTGCATTGGATTGAACCTTTAGATCGGCGTTGGTTTCCAGCTTCGAAACATCCTTTGCAGGAATCTCAATCGCCATGTCGACATCGCCTTTATCCAGCAAAAGTACACGGTTGGAAGCTTCCTTGGTAAACTTCATCGTTACTTTGCTCAGATTTGGCGCTCCTTGCCAGTAGCTGTCATTAGCATTAAAGACAGCTTCTGTCGCAGGGTCCCATTTTTCAAGCTTAAACGGGCCTGAACCTGCCGCATGTGTTTTCAAATAGTCACCATCGCCATTTTCTTTGACAAGCACATCATCCACAATGGAGAAGTTGTACAATGACAGGATTTGCAGAAACATATGATTGGGTTGGGACAATGTAACGACAACGGTGTGCTCATCTGGCGCTGTAGCGGTTTTAATGGAGCTCATACCATACAGGAAGCTACCGGAATCGGAATTTTTAAGCCGCTCAAAGGAATACAACACAGAATTGGCGGTCAGCGGGTTGCCGCTTTGGAATTTAACGTCTTTACGCAGATGGAGCGTATAAGTCATGTTATCCGCGGACACATCCCATTTTTCAGCCAGCATGGGCTTAATGGCTTCCGTATCTGCCACTTCGCCGCTATCCGTAGACTTTTTGCCGTAGGTCACAAGCTGATCATAGAGCGCAAGCACAAGGGTGTCCGATGTAAGATCACTTGCTTCAGCAGGGTCCATGGTTGACCCTCCCTCCGAGTAAGCAAGTGTAATCGTCTTTGGTGGGGATGGGGCATCTGTGCCCTTCTCTCCAGATGAAGCGGACGGGCTGTTAGCATTGCTCGCACAGCCTGCCGTCCATAGCAACGTAGACAAGACGACAATTAGAGAAAGACTTTTTTTCAACATGGCTTACGTTCTCCCCTTTAATGATCTATTTATTTTTATTTGCTAGAGCGCAGTCTTGGATCAAGAACATCCCGCAAACCGTCTCCAAGCAAATTGAAGCCCAAAATAGCTGTCGCAATTCCAAGACCCGGGAAGGTTACAATCCACCACTCACCGGAAATGATATACGCTCGCCCTTCTGAAATCATTGCGCCCCATTCAGCTATTGGGGGTTTCACACCGAGTCCCAGGAAGCTGAGACTGGCTGAGGTCAGGATGGCGAAGCCCATTCCAAGCGTTGCATTCACAAGCAGTGGGGCAAGTGCATTAGGCAAGATGTGGCGAAACAGAATCGTTCCGTTCGTTACACCAATCGCCCGGCTGGCCTCAACAAACTCCTTTTCCCGGAGAGAGATGGTTTGTCCGTGAATCAGCCTGGCGAATTCGGGTATGCCTACAATACCCACGGCGATAAGTGCACTCATCAGTCCTGGTCCCATCGCTGCAGCAATGGCCATGGCGAGTACCAGCGACGGGAAAGCCAACAGAATATCCATACAGCGCATAATAATGCTACCCATTCGACCGCCATAGAAACCTGCGATGGCTCCAAGCGGTACGCCGATGATAAATGAGATCGACACGGCGATCATTCCGGTCCATATGCTGATTCTGGCTCCGTAAATAACACGGCTGAGAATGTCGCGTCCGTAATTATCGGTCCCAAACCAATGTTCTACACTTGGCGGCAGCAGCTTGTTCGCCGGGTCGGTTACATAAGGATCATGTGGAACGATCCATGATGAGAGGATGGCAATGAGCGTCCAGCCAACGATAAAAATGAATCCGATTAAAGCGAGTTTATTGCCAAACAGTAATCGCCAAAAGGTCTTACGTTTCGGTATAGCGGCTGCATTGGGCTGAGGTACAGCCGCTTTTGCCACCAAATCACTTGCAGTGCTCATCCGAGTACCTCCCCCTACTTTTGTGCTTCATTGTTATCACTCGTACCGGATACGTGGGTCAATCAATCCGTAAACCAAGTCGACTCCAAGATTGATAAAGCTGTAAATCAGCGCACTTACGAGGGTAAATGCTTGAATCGGTGCGTAATCAGCTGCCAAAATGGAGTCCGTCACATAACTGCCCACTCCTGGCCAGGTAAAAATGGTTTCGGTAATAACGGCTCCACCAATCAGGTACCCAACCTGCAAACCAAGTACGGTAAGCGTTGGAATAAAAGCGTTAATGAGTGCGTGCTTATAGATGACAATTCCTTCGCGCAGACCTTTGGCTCTGGCTGTGCGAACAAAATCCTGACCGATGACTTCCAGCATGCTGGAGCGCATCATCCGTGCCACAATCGCCATGGTGCCTGTGCTGAGACAGACAGCTGGCAGAACCAAATGGGATAAACTGCTTTTTAAAGCTACAAAATCACCGGTCATCAGACTATCGAATACATAAAGTCCCGTAACGTGCGTCGGCGGATTGATGTCACCGCTAATTCGACCCATCGGCGCAGGAGCGATGCCCCATTTAGCATAGAAAATATAAATGAATAACAGTCCAATCCAGAAAATGGGCATACATGCACCGATCAAGGAAAACACGCGTGAAATGTGATCAACAATCGATTCTTTACGGGTTGCCGCCAGAATACCGATCGGGATTGCCACCAGGATCGCAATAACCAAACTTGCCAGTGCCAACTCGATGGTTGCTGGAAACCGGGTAGCAAAGTCGCTTGCCACTGACTGTCCGGTGTGATAAGCCTGACCCAGATCACCTTGGAACAATCCAACTACATAATGGAAAAATTGAATGTACTTCGGTTGATCCAGTCCCATACTGCTGCGAATATTTTCAATCGTCTCGGGTGTAGCCTGTTCCCCCGCAAGCATCACAGCAGGATCACCTGGAAGCACTCTTGAGATCATGAATGTAATGACGACAATACCAAGCAGTGCTGGAATCATTTGTACCAATCTACGTAGTGTGTATACGGCCACAGCCCGTCCCCCCTTATCCGTAATCCCTCGTCTTTCTGTCATCTTTCTTTTCATCACTTGTTATTTTTATCATTGTACTAAGGAAGAAGAACGGTTTCCACGTCCTGAATAACTAAAAATAATGACGAAATTTGTCGTCCGTGCACTAAAGTGACTCAATATGTAGTTTAAATGTTATGTATGCATCCGGTTTGAGAAATCAAAAACAGCATAATACAAAACAGGCAATCCCCTTTTAAAAGGAAATCGCTTGTTTTTTGTAAATATGGATTGTAGTATTAGGTCGATCAGGAAAGGAGAATTACAGTATTGGAAACGAACTACAGAAAGCTGTTGGATCAGATGATGACACCCTATGATGAAATGCTGCAGAGTCTAATAGGTAATCACGCCGATTTTTCGAAGGTCGATTATTTGGAAAAGCACAGTGAGAAATATGGAAAGAGTGATGCCAATTATACCAATCGCTTGAAGGTGCTTTTGGCTTTGTATAATCGCGAGGATCGATATGCCCCGTATTACGAACCGATTGTTAGAAGGTTGCTCGTTAATGAGATTATAGACAGGGAAACGAACAGTTTTCAGGGGATTGGCGATGCTCTGTATTACGCCGTTTTTTTACTGCAAAAGTATGAGCGTGAGCAGGACCAAATCTTGTTCCAGCAGGCCAAGGAGGCCAATTTCGATACATATGCCGGGTTTGACCCAGAGTTGATTTTGGAAAATTATTTATTCAGCAAAGATGCAACTAATATCGAGGATTGCATCAATATCGCGAGCGAGCTCGGGGAAGATGTTTATCTATCATTATTTATCGATTTGTGGATCAAGGATCAGACGGATTGGAACAAAGAAAATTTGCAGACACTCGTTTATCATGAGAGATGGCGCAACCATGCAGAAGGTGAAATTGAAGCTCTTAAAAAGCTGACCGAAATAGAGAAAACCGAAGGGAATCATCATAACTACTGTTCTACTGCATCTAGCCTATCAGAGAAGTTCATTGAAGCAGGACGATTAAATGAGGCATGGGGAATGATGGAAACCATTATTCCGCTTATTACTAAGGAAGAAGAATGGTTTCTGTACGGACTTGGTCGCAATATTATTACGGCCTCTATCCACATCATTTTCCATTTTGGAGCAGAAAGCCGGCAGGCCGCTTCGTTATGGCAAACGATAAAAGAGATTCTTCAACCTGCCGCTAACCATATGGGGACCGATCAATATCAGCTTGCTGTATCTGTTAGCAAATTTATGGGAGATACCAAATTGGAGCAGAGGTTAAGGAACGAGCATTCGACTCAGCGCTCGCCGTTCGGTCGCCCCTCGAAGCAGCGGTTCAAAGGTATATCCAGTATTGTCTTCGGCTACAGCTCGAACCATTCCGCAGCACGCTCCTCTTCTTCCAGTACCCTGTACATTCCTTCCCTCCACTTCACCGCATCTTCGCCACCAATAGACAATTGAGACCTTTTGACTATCATTCAAACCAGCAAACAAAATAGGCTTCTCGTGAATATAGCGCGAAAGCCTATGGGTTCATCAAATTATTTGGCCTTCTGAGATACCAGTTCACTATTCCCTTTTCTCTTTCTTATCCCCAACATAATGACGGCCATAACAGCTACCAGAACTGCTATAAGAGCAAAAGGAATATATTTATCCACCCGATATAGCGTCGTTGTCAAAATAGGAGCAATAATCGCAGAAATGCCTTGGACAGTGGCCACCAGACCAGCGGCTCCTCCTTGCTGTTCTTTACTGACAGAAAGAGAAGCCCCGGCCATAAATCCTGGCATTAGCAAGCCTGTACCTATACCAAACATAAAGAACGCAAAATAGTAAACGACCATGCTGGCTGACATGAGGAATAGCAGCATACCGACAATAAGGAACACAGAGCCGAGCAAAATCATCGGCTTGGGTTGCCATTTAAGCCATTTCATTTGAACGATCTGTACAATCAACATCGCTGTTCCAGAAAACATAAGCCCAAAGGAAACCACTCTTGCTGTTTCTTCGGATGAAAGGCCTAATTGATCTTGAAAATAAAATCCACCTATAACCTGGATGGTCACAATACTAATCATCGTAACCAAACCTGCAAACAAATACATTCGTAGACCAGGTTGAAAAGGATTAATCCGAGCTGGCTTTTGCTGAATAACGGGCTTGGCAGACGGAATTGCCAGCAAGGCCACTACAAATGCTACAGCCGCAATCACGATTCCAAAATAGAGAGGCCACAGCAAGCCTATTAAAGTAAAGGCGCCTGCAATAGCGGGCCCAAATACTAATCCAAGTCCATTGGCCGCGCTAATGATAGCCATGCCACTACCTCGATCTTCGCCCTCGGTCACGTCTCCCATGTAAGCTTGGGAGGATGACAATACCGCCGGAATAAACCCGCCGATCAAGCCGCGTGTAACAATCAGCAGGACTAACAGCATTCCCCCGCTGAGCCAACCCTTTAATCCTGCAAAAAGAGTAAGCGTAAACAGCAAGCAGCTTACACACATCCCTATGAATCCAAGCAAAATCACAGGCTTGCGTCCCTTTGCATCACTCAGATTCCCCCAAATTGGAGCCATTAAGGCCATCGTTATGGAGCCAAGCGATATAATTAACCCAGAATGACTTTCTCTTAACCCCAGCTCACGAATAAGGGGCGGCATAATTGGAGCAATGAGCATGAGCCCTAGCATAGCCACAAAAACACTGAAAAAGATGCTCCCTTTGATTCTATTCATCCTCGCACACTCCTCTGGTATAGATTCTCTCTATGCAGAAGTATACGGAGCATACCAAGAAACTACTGCCTGTATACGGATAAATTTGCGGTTAAACGGATTTAATTTAGCATATAAAACAGCGGCCAGCCTTCAGGACAGTATAAGATGATCTTAATTCTATGATCCAATGGGTTCCGTTGATTATAGTGGCCTTGACGCATAGTTCACCTGGGGGCCGTAACATGATACGAAGTTTAGACGGTTTCATCGCTGACAAGATGAAAGGGCTTAATTTCCTGACATGTTATTACGATATATGATGTACAGTCTTTTTACCCTTTAGTAACTAGCGCAGTTGTGGGTTGAGTCTGTATATCGATGTCTAAGGGGGAAATGCAGTGAAAACAAAGATAGGATCAAATATGAAGGTGAGATCACTAAGAACGAAGTTAACCATAATGTGCTTAATTATTTTAATTGTACCCACATTCGTAATTGGAATCAGTTCTTATTTTGTTTCCAAGAATGAAATGAATGAATCAGGCAAAGTGGCACTTAAGAATAGTGTGCAAATGGTAATTGGTATGATTAGTTTCCTCAATGGGCAAGTCGAAGCCGGTAATTTAACATTGGAGGAAGCACAGGAAAAACTGCGCATCGAGCTGCTCGGTGTAAAAGATGCTAATAACAAAAGACCGATAAAGATTAAATATACTGTAGGTAAAACAGGTTATCCGTGGGCAGTCAACCAAGATGCCGTTTCAATGATGAACCCTTCAAATGAAGGCCAGAATTTAATGAATGCCGTGTCGGAAGACGGTGTGCATGTGGGAAAAGAGTTTGTAGAAGTCGGTACAAACGGCGGGGGATTCGTCACTTATAAATGGGCTTTACCTGGTACAGATCAAGTGGAGACGAAAATTTCTTATGTTGAAAAGGATCCTTATTGGGGATGGATCATCGGTTCTGGAGCATATTTTAACGAATTTAACAGCGGAGCGACCAAAGTCCTTTATATTGTCCTGATTATTACGACTGTTGCGGTTATTCTGGGAGCAATTATCGTAAGCTTTGTTTCGGGACGTTTTACGAAGCCTATCATCATGATTGCAAAGCGGCTTAACGCAGTTGCGGACGGTGATTTAACGGTCGAAGAAGTCAAAATTCATTCAAAAGATGAGATCGGCGAGCTTGCACAGGACTTCAATCATATGATTAAAAATATTAGATTTCTGATCGGTGAGGTAAATCTGTCCACAAAACAGGTAGCTACTTCCTCGAAAGAATTGACCCTTGGAGCAGAGCACACTGGACAGGCAACCGAGCACATCACCATCGCGATTCAAGAATCGGCGGCCGGTGCGAAGGAGCAGCAGATGATGCTCCAGAAGACAACCAGCTCGCTTGAAGAAATTTCAATAGGTATGCAGCGGATCACGGAGAGCTCCTTGGCCATTGCTGATTCGTCTGCAGACGCGATGGAAATGGCGAGCGTTGGTGGTACTGCTGTACAACATACGGTGAAGCAAATGGACCTGATTAACCATTCCGTCAATGAAACCGATGCGGTTATGAGAATGTTGGATGAACGCACTCAACAGATCGACACGATGCTGCATGCCATTACGGATATTGCACAGCAGACCAACCTGCTTGCCTTAAATGCTTCGATTGAGGCTGCTCGTGCAGGCGAAGAAGGCCGCGGTTTCTCCGTCGTTGCTTCAGAGGTAAGAAAGCTGGCCGAACAATCGAACCAGTCTTCCGGGCAGATTTCCGAGTTGATTCAGAATATGCGCAAAGATATGGAGCATTCGCTTAAGACCATGGAACGCGTAAAACAGGATGTCGACTCTGGTATTAAAATTGCCAGTGAGACGGAGCAGCAGTTTAACAAAATTGTGACGTCCACCAATCATATCGCACAGCAAACAGAAGAGCTCGCGAGCATCACGCAGCAAATAACCGCAAGTGTCCAGGAAATTTCAGCAAGCGGTGAAAACGTATCGAGTCTGGCGCTTCAAGCGGCGGACAACTCGCAGAATATTGCAGCGTCTGCAGAAGAGCAGCTGGCTTCGATGCAGCAGATCACCAGCCTGGCAACGACCTTGTCGGATATGTCACAGAAGTTACAGGATCTAACGGTCAAATTTAAATACTAGTGGAATAAACTGTAGTTTCCAATATGGTTTCATTAAAAGCCTTCTTACCGTGAGATTAGCATTAGTTCATGGTAAGAAGGCTCATTTTTTTCCGAAAACGTCGCGCTAAACTGACCATTCGTATTATGAAGGGCTCGCAAATCGTGATCTGTTAATTGGGCATGGTTTTTGTCGATTTTGTTCAGAATTGGTTCAGAAGCATTTAGTATAGTAATCCAGTAGTGTAAGAAATCATATTAGCAGGTTAGTCATCATGGAGTATCTTAGTCTGTTCATCGTGACACCAGAAATTTATGGAGGAGGTTTATGAGTAAAATCAAGTCTCTTTGTTTATCTTATCTTGCTGTTATCGTCCTATTTGGGACCTGGACATGGAGTTTTTCTGGGAGTGCTGTGTATGCGACCTCCTCACCAGTACCTAGTGTAACAGATGCTGTATATGCTACTGAAACCACGGTAACGAGTTGGACAAATCCTTCTAAACAAGGTCAATCCGTAACGTTTAGCATCAAAACCATCTCACCCCCACAAATTACGAAGGATTTAACTGGCACCGTGGTTCTTATGGATGGTACGAATATATTAGATACGCTTACGTTAACGCCAAATGGGATTGCAAATGGATATGCCACTGCGACCTATACCACAAGCAATTTAAGTGTGGGAAGTCACCCGATTACTGCTATATATAGTGGGGATGCTCGATTTGCTTCGAGTACCTCTGAAGCGTATGTACAAGTTGTAAATGGAGATGCAGACACTGGGGATACTGGCGGAACTGGTGCTACTACTGGTAACGGCAGCAGTAGCAGTAAAAAAGATAAGAAGGATAGTACAGATAGTAGTGAGTCTATTTCTTCTAGCGAAACAACCACACCTTCATCACCATCGGTTTTACCGACAGATTTGCCGACGACTCTGGAAATCAAGCCAGTTGATCAACCAGAGGTTGTGCATGAAAAATATATAACCGGTTATCAGGATGGCACATTCCGACCGGACCAGTCGATTACACGAGCTGAAACTGCCGCGATGATGGCTAGAATTATGAAGTTGGAAACAAAAGAAAGCTCATTGGCATACAAAGATGTACCTAGCACGTATTGGGCGAAGGATTCGATTATAGCACTCACGACACAACACTTCATGAATGGATATGCAGATGGAACATTTCGGCCAGAGCAACCCATTACCCGTGCAGAAATGGCAGCAATACTCGCATCCTGGAAGCAGCTTAAAGGAACGCAAACCGCAGCATCTCCTTATACCGATATCGAAAAGCATTGGGCAAGAGATTCAATCGAAGCGCTAGCTGAAGCAGGATGGCTTACTGGTTATAACGAGAAAAGCTTCCAACCCAATCAATATATAACACGAGTAGAAACCGTTACAATTTTGAACACCATCTTAAAACGAGGACCCCTGGAAGGTACGACCCAGGCTACATGGAAGGATGTACCCGCAGATTACTGGGCATTTAAAAATATTGAGGAAGCGTCTCGTACCCATACTTCAACCATCAATTCAGAGGGTACTGAAACTATCGTGAATTAAGCACCAAATAAAAGCTGAAATCCTTTCTATACAGGGTTCCAGCTTTTTATTTACCTGATATCTTAAAAAAAACGGTCAAAAAATAAATTTTAAAATAACTTCTTCTTTAAGGAGGATGGCTTCACTCCGTATTCCCGGAAAAATTGCTCTGAAAATGCACTCACATTGCTATATCCTACAGCCATCGCAGCTTCAGTCACATTGCTTTCTTGGCTTCGGAGCAGCTTCATCGCATAATCGAGACGAATTTGGCGCAAATATTCAAATACAGTAGTTCCAAAGCAGGCTTTGAATCCTTTTTTTAATTTAAAATCGTTTAATCCAACCTTTTGGGATAATGTGATCAGCGAGGGTGGATCAATCATGCTGGATTCAAGGATCTCCCGAGCCATATGTAGCTTTCTGACATCTTCTTTAGACAAACCTTCGGGCATAGGTGTTAAATCAAATAATTGAATCATAAATCGATTTAAAATCTCAAGTGCCGCTGCTTCCATTAACAAAGGCGATTTATGCACACTTTTCAAGTCTTTGATCAAATGTTCAATCATCACTATACTTCTGTGATCCAGTTCAAAACTAAAGTGATGGAATGCAGCTCCCTTAAGAATTTGATTAAATTCAATAGCTACCTGCCGACGAGCCGCTAACTGTGAAGCCGCATAATTAAACAACGAAACAGGAATGCCAAGTGCAAATGATTGGTATTGTTCGTTAACCGGAGGATGGAAACATGCCTTGAAATCCTGTAAAAAAATAAGAGCACCCTGCCCCATCGGGAGTGTATAATCCAGACCAGCCACATTCACATGACGTTGACCGGAAAGCGCAAATTGAAGTTCAATCATTTGTCCTCTGGAAGAAAAATTGGTCGGATACGGCTCGTGATATTGAATGTGCGAATATACAATTTCAATTCCGCTGTAAGTTGTAACTCGGTAAATATATCCGTTGCCCGCTTCAGGTAACATCATATACGTATGCTCGTTTTGTTTTCTAAACGGAGTTTTTTCTAAATAATGCTGATATATTAATGATAACGAATTTGAATTCACAAGCGTCCACCTCAAAGGTTTTCATTCATTCTGATGATTCAAATGAGAATCGTTATCAATAATAGTAGCCGAATTTGAATGGTTTGACCATACCTATTGGAGTAACCTCAACTCTTCATTCAGTTTAAGAAGCCTCTATACTATCTCTTTACAAGATTTGCTGAATGAGTGACCCGATTTCTCCCGCCACTTTTGGAAGCATACAGAGCCAAATCCGCTTGATGAACAATCGTTTGTTCCGTATCCTCTTGCGTAACCGTTGCCACACCAATACTCACAGTAATGGTATATTCTCCCCAATCCATCGAGGCTGTCGTGGAGCGGTATCTTTCTGCTGTACGAATGGCTTCCTCTTGATCGTTGCCCGGAAGAATAATAACGAACTCCTCGCCACCATAACGAGCGACAATATCTATCTCCCGTGACATGGATTGTAGTAACTCAGCCAGATTAGTGAGCACCAGATCGCCCACCGGATGACCGTAAGTGTCGTTAATGCTTTTGAAATGATCAATATCAATGAGCAGCAGCGAAAAAGGTATTCCAGTCTCTTGAAAGGAGGCTAGACTGACTAGTAATTGATCTTGAAAATATCTTCTATTCTTAAGCCCGGTTAACGGGTCGGTTGAAGCCATCGTTTCTAGCTGGAGATTGATCCGTACCAGTTCCTGCTGCTTGATTTCATATTCTTCGTGCAACCGTTCAAGCTTCTGGTTCGCTTCATTTGTAGCCTGATATAATTCCTGAAGCTTGGTTTTGGTCTGTAGTATATCTTTTTCATGTTCAATTCGCTTACGCATCATTAGCACTACACAATCAATAACAGCTTCTCCGTTTCGTTCCTGACGAACCCCGTTTAGAAGTACAGGCACATCCTGTCGATCACTTGTCCGAAACGAAAAGTACATCTCATCGACACGCCCGTACAACTGGATATAGGGATAAAAATAAGTATGAAAAAATAGCTTGTTCGTAACAGACATTGTCGTTTCAATCGGCCGTCCAAGCAATTGATCGTGTTCATAAAGAAGCATGTCCAATAAAGTTTGATTTACCGATTGAATGATCCCAGCGTCCGAAATTGAAAAGTATCCACAGGGAGCTTTATCTAATTGAATATCCATTGCATGACTGCCTTTCATTCGATATTACACACTGGCTAAATATTCTTTGATTAAATCGCTCGTTTCTCCTGGTTGGCTTAAATGAGGATAATGCCCCTTTGCTCTCATCTGCTGAAGTCTGCTATTTCTAAGATGGGTGTGTAAATAATCCCCTACCTCAATCGGAGCAATACTATCGTCCGAGCACTGGAGAATCAGTGTAGGAACCGAAGCATGCTGGAGATCGACACGGCAATCCGAAAAAAAAGTCACTTCCGCAAATTGTCGTGCAATATGAGGGTCTCTTGAGCAAAAGGTTTTCTCCAACTCTTCGGTTAATTCCTGTCGTTCAGGATTCTGCATAACAATGGGTGCCAGGTAACTAGCCCAGCCAATAAAGTTCATTTGCATCATATCAAGCAATTCATCGATGTCACTCTTATCGAAGCCTCCATAATAATGGGGGAGGTCATTTACATACCGAGGAGAGGGACCGAGCATGACGATGCGCTCAAAATATTGAGGGCTGCGGATGGAGGCGAGCATTCCGATCATGCTGCTAACGGAGTGTCCGACGAATATGACATTTCTTAATTCTAGCGCTTCCATAATATCTAGCACATCTTGGGCATACCCTTGTAAGTCGCTGTATTTTTCTGAATCATAGTACTTAATTTGAGAATCTCCGGAACCTACGTAATCAAACAAGACGATTTGGTAGTTGTCGATAAAGCTAGGGACGATATAACGCCACATATCCTGGTCGCATCCAAAGCCGTGAGCAAACACAATCGTCTGGCTGCCTGTGCCTATTACTTTTACATTATTACGTCGGAGAATATCAACGGTCATTGTGAATCACCTCTCTGAGGTAGTATCTGTTCTATAGCTTCTCTTCCCTATTATATCGGAAAAGTTTCGATTATGGATAATGACTCTCATTCATAAATCCAGCGTTCAATGATCCCCTTTACTCTTTGCACATGTTGCTGTGATAAGGAACAAATAATAACCAATTCGTTTTTCCCATCGTATCTAACCAATGGTGAACGTCATCCTCTTCATTAACCGTTTCATGAATGATTCTGATGGATTTATGACTTATTTCTGACTTAGCCGAAAAAATGGGGTTCATATCCATGATTTTCTGACCATTAGAAAAGGAGGTGTTGTAATAAGGAATCACCCAGTTCTCCTTATCCTGATCTTGTACTACATTTAGAAATACACGCACCCAATAATCCTCTAGTTCTGTGTAACTCTGTTCATTCAACCCATTCAAATTCATACATGTATCCACTCCAAGTTATTCATTAAATAAACGTAAAAAAGTCTCGGCCAGTGATCTACATTTCCATGACGGAATGCACAATTCACAGACCGAGACTTCTTTTTCATTCTTTATTTTACATCAACATCATTCGTGATTTTCTCTATTAAACCTCTCAAACCTTGGTTGGTTTCATTTAATTGATCGATAATATTCATAAACTCCGACACAAGCTTGGCCTGCTCTTGGGAAGATACAGTAATCTGCGTAATCTCTTGTTCCATGTTATAAACGGATTGTCTGACAGCTTGCAAGGATTGCTCGATTCGTCCAGTTGCTTCCTTGGTGCCCGTAGACATCTTGCGGATTTCTGCAGCGACAACTCCAAACCCTGCTCCTGCCTCACCCACCCGAGCAGCTTCAATGGCTGCATTTAATCCAAGCAAGTTTGTCTGCTCTGAAATATCCTTGATGTAGCCTGCCACCTCAGTCACATTACCAGAGTCCTCAACCGCCTTTTTCGTATTGCTTAAAATGTCCTCGGCCGTCGCACTAAGCTCCTCCGAATGAGCCGCCACATGCTGAATCCCTTCAACTAGCTTGCTTGTAACATCCTCTGCTTGACTCATCAACTTCTTCAATTGATCTTGATCATCCATACTATAGGTGATGCACATTACTGCCTCGATCTCATTCTGTTCATTCTTAATCGGATGAAAGTAAGCATCGGCAGCAAACCCGAAAACTTCGGCATCATAACGCACTCTGGTCTTTTCTCCGCCTACTAGCATTTTGAAGTTCTTGTGTACATCAGGAAGAGCTTCGCCTGCCTTGAAGTCATAGACTAAACTTTTACCCGACTGAAAGAATAGAAATTTTCCCTATCCATTACGGAAATTAAAACATCTTGTCGTGCAGCTTCTCTGATAAACGGCATGGCGGTCAAAACAGCTTCTACTTGATTCATAATATGTATCCACTTCCTTATATTTTGATATAAGTCCTATCCTCTATTTCGACATTTTCATCCCATGTGTTTAGTGAATTAACATACTATTGGCTAGGTTGAGTCCCTAATCTGTATACATTTACCGTAGTTTCCTGAAGGGAAGTCGTTTTTTAAATCCAAACAGCGCATGCCTACTGAATAGGCACGCGCTGACTGCATCACTTTTTGAAGCCACACACTAAGCATTAATCCAGCTGCTCTCCATTGGTTTCGATCACATTCTTATACCAATAAAAGCTCTTCTTTCTGGATCTAGCAAGTGTCCCTTTGCCTTCATTATCCTTATCGACGTATATAAACCCATAACGCTTTTTCATTTCACCGGTTCCCGCGCTTACCAGATCAATACATCCCCAAGGCGTATACCCTATTAGGTCTACTCCATCAGCAATCGCTTCTTTCATTTGCTCAATGTGTTGCTTCAGATAATCAATTCGATAATCATCGTGAATGGAGCCGTTTTCTTCCACTGTATCTACGGCGCCAAGGCCATTTTCAACAACCATTAACGGGATTTCATATCGGTTATAAATGTTATTGAGGGACCATCTCAATCCCTGTGGATCGATCTGCCAATCCCAGGCACTTGCTTTCAAATGAGGATTCTTTAAGCCCATAGATAAATCCCCTCCCACCTTCTCCTGGTTAGGATCGGCACTGACACAAGTAGAGGAATAATAGCTGAAGGTATAGAAATCTACGCAGCCTTCTTTTAAGATGTCCTCATCCTCTTCTTGCATTTTGATTTGAATGTTATGATCTCTAAAATAGCGTTTGGCAAATCCCGGATAAGCTCCTCTTACTTGAACATCTGAGCATAGGAAATTACTTAAGTTATCCTTTTGTTGAGCCAGTAGAATATCATCAGGATGACATGTAAGTGGGTAGGAACACATATAAGCAATCATACAACCGATTTTAAAGTCCTTGTTGATTTCATGGCCCAGCTTTACAGCCTTTGCACTGGCAATAAATTGATGATGCAACGCCTGATACAGAACCTGCTCATCCTTCACTGTAGCATGGGCAAGCTCTCCAGTCCCCTCCGGCATCATAGCTCCAGCCATGAACGCGCCAAATGACAAGGTTAAAATATTGATTTCATTAAAGGTTAACCAGTATTTTACGACATCTTTGTATCTGTTAAAAAGCACTTCACAATATCTCACATAAAAATCTACAACTCTGCGATCTGACCAACCATTATATTTTTGGGTCAAATGAAACGGTGCTTCATAATGTGAGATCGTAACCAAAGGCTCAATATTATACTTTTTCAATTCTGCGAATACACGATCATAGAACTGCAAGCCTTGCTCATTCGGCTCTGCATCATCTCCGTTAGGAAATATTCTTGACCACGCAATGGACATTCTAAAGACCTTGAATCCCATTTCCGCAAATAAGCGGATATCCTCTTGATAGCGGTGGAAAAAATCAATAGCTTCGTGACTCGGATAGTTCACTCCTTCTTCCAGTATAGGTGTAATTCTTCGGGAAGTCGTATGCGTTCCAGCCGTAATCACATCAGCAGTGCTTAAGCCTTTACCTTCTTCATTATATCCACCTTCAAATTGGTTGGCAGCCGTTGCACCTCCCCATAAAAATCCTTGTGGAAATTCCAATTCAGTTGTATTTTTCATTGTTTAATTCCTCCTCAACATTTAATTAAGATCAGACTACGACGGTCAATAAATCCTCTTGATACTCAATTGCCTTCTTCTCTGTTTCAATGACATCCAGGTAATTCGTAGTATTGGCAACGATAATAGGTGTGGTCAAAACATAACCAGCCTCTTTTATAGCTTCCATATCAAACTCCATAAGCAGCTGGCCTTTTTTAACAGCATCTCCCTGTTTCACTTTAGGATAAAAATGTTTTCCTTTTAATTTGACCGTATCTTTGCCTACATGGATGAGGACCTCAACACCGTGGTCACTTGTAATTCCAATCGCATGACCTGACGAAAATAATGATGTTAATACACCATCTACAGGTGAAACGACCTTACCTTCAGAAGGTTCAATGGCAATCCCTTTACCCAGAGCACCTGTCGAAAAGGCTTCATCTGTTACTTCAGATAAAGACTTCACTTCACCTTTTAATGGACTCATCACCGTCTCTTGTTTTACTAAAACTTCTCCTTTGGCTGCACCTGGTGTGCTGTCTTCCTTTTTTGCTTCTTTCACTTCATCATCTTTAAATCCGCCAAAGAACATAAGCAAGAAACCTAATACAAAGCTTACCAGAATACCGATAACAGCCCCATAAAATCCGTTGTCTATTCCTGCCGGACTGATATAGCTCGGGATAGCGAAAATACCCAATCCACCAATGATGTAGCCTTTAGTTCCCATCATTCCTATAATACCGCCGCCTACTGCAGATGCTATACAGCTTAAAATAAATGGTTTCTTACGTGGTAATGTAATCCCGTAAATCGCTGGTTCTGTCACACCAAAAATCCCGGAGATGACAGCTGGAATGGAAAGTGATCTTAGTTTTACATTTTTGGTTTTAAACAAAATCGCCAGTACGACGCCTGTCTGAGCAAAGGAAGCTCCCAGCGTAGCCGCAAGAATGGGATCGAATTTAAGCACTGCTAAGTTGTTCATAGCGATAGGAACAAGTCCCCAGTGTAATCCAAAGATAACAAACACTTGCCAGAAAGCGCCCATGATTATGCCTTCAATAATTGGACTTAAGTTATACACAAAGAGGGTTGCTGCCCCAAGCAGTTGACCTGCCCAAGTCGAGAGAGGTCCAATCACAATCAATGCTAAGGGTACAATAACTAACAATGTGAAAAACGGAACCAAAAATGTTCTCACGACGCTAGGGATTACCTTTTTAAAGAAGTTTTCTATTTTTGAGCCTACATAGGTGGATATGATAATCGGAAGAACGGTTGACGCATAACTCATCAGAATGACCGGAATACCTAAGAAGGTGATATATACTGGTGACTCAAATATAGTCCCGCTAAATAGAGTGTATAGTGGTTTGCCCGAAGCTGTTATCGTGCTAAATGTCGGGTATACAAGCGATGCACCTATAGCCATACCTATAAAAATGTTGGCATTGAACTTTTTAGCTGACGTATACCCCAGGAAAATAGGAAAGAAGTAGAACAAACAATCACCTAAAGCATTGAGAATTTGATAGGTACCCGATGTAGTGGCCAGCCAGCCCAAAGCTACAAATAAGGCAGTGAAGCCCTTAATCATACCCGTGGCACTTAAGACACCCAACGTGGGTGTAAATACACCTGAAATGGTATCAATGAATCTATTGAACAAACTCGCTTTTTCACCTGAGGCTTCTTCTGAATCTCCTGTCTGAAAACCGCCTACAGCAGTAACTTCAGCATAAACCTCAGGTACATGGTTACCTATAACAACCTGGTATTGCCCGCCACTCTTTACCACAGTGACAACACCATCCATATTTTTCAAAACCTCTGTATTGGCTTTACTTTCATCTTTTAGTTTGAAGCGCAAGCGTGTAATACAATGAGTTAGACTATTCACATTTTCTTTGCCGCCGACATTTCTGATGATGTCTTTTGCTAATGTCTCATACTTCATTGTAACTTCCCCTTTATTTGTATTTATAAAAAAAGGCGAAACCAAATAGATCAAATTCGATCTAGGTTGGTTTCGCCTGCATTACCAGTAACAATCCAAGGGTTATTCAATTTTGTCTTTGGGTCACACGCTGAATATGAATCGTTATATACAGCTTCTCCTCATCTGACAATACCGTATCCAAGTATTTCTCAATCTTCAGCATGCACCCATAGGCCTTTTTGTACTTTGCTTTCACTTGCCTCCACAAAAAATCGTCTTCCAGTTCTACTTTTTCTTTTTTATTTAATCGCTGAAAGAAGAATCTTAAATGTGTAATAAATCGCTCATAACTGATCGAGTGTTCATCTATGGTGGTATTATAAGAGTATTTAATAATATTCAAGATGTCGTGTATTTTTTGAGTTTGCTGAGCAACGTCTGCTACCTTGTTGTAGGAGCTGTTTACTTGAGCGTTGATTAAATGAAGAGCAATATTACCTGCTTCATCTTCTGACAATCGTTTGTCTGTTTCTTCTTCAATAAACTCCAGTGCTTTTAAGCCAACCGCAAATTCTTTGGGATAAAATTTTTTGATCTCCCAAATTAACGGATTTGCATTTTTAAACCCTTCATCAAACATTTTAAATGCATTGTTCATGTGATCCGTAAGCGAAACATATATATAATCACTCAATTGTGCTTCTAATATGCTTTTTCCATATTCAATGATGTCATAGCATAACGAAACATATTCTGATGGAACATCCTCTAACAATAACTTGAATTTCTCTGAAGCATCTTTATGTTTAAGCACAAAGACCTTTTCAATTAGATGCTCTTCTACTTGTTCGCCTGCACTCTTTTTGAATGCAATACCACGACCCATAACAACAAATTCATCTCTTTTTTGATCTTTGGCTATTATGGCGTTGTTATTAAATATCTTCGTTATGATCATCTAACTGCCCCCCTTATCCCATCAAATTTAAAAAAGGATTTAGATGCTGGGCGAAATTTCAGATAGGTCACAAGACGGTAATAGCCGATCAAATCTTCGTCGTAAATCAAATTCAAATGTATTGATTTACAACTTTATGTTATGAAAACGCATTCATAATAAGAGACACAAGCCTTACGTTTTCCATCATTGATCTTGAGTGCTCCCAAACCGATCTGATATTCCGTTCTGAAAATGGATATAGTCGGTTAACCACGTCCCATGACATCATTTTTCGGATGTCGATTCGTTGGTCGACGTCATCATCTTTGTTGTTCAGCACTTGTAAGGCTTTATATCACTCACCTTTCTGCGTTATGGCTGGGCAGATATTCATATCATGCAGGATATCGTAAAGCTCGTATTCTAAAAAGAAAAGGCAAAACCCAACACATGGAAATTGAATTCCATGCCTCGGGTTTTGCCTTTTCAGTAACAATCCCAAAATCATAATAACATCGAATTTAAGTTTTGCCAACAAAAATGTTTGCGCTTTCTTTTTCGGAGCAACCACATCAAATACAGCACACTATCATGGTGTAAAATGTCAGCCGCCAATGTAGGACATGTTAATCTTTTTTTTGTTGTTGGCTGTCTGCTCCGTACGTTCATCGGAATACCGATCTGTGCGTTGTTCCCATACTGAAGTAATCACATCGAGCAATTCCTGGTCATTCGCCCCGTTGCGAAGCATCTGGCGTAAATCAAATCCGCCTGAAGCAAACAAACATGTATAAAACTTACCATCGCACGATAAGCGGGCACGTGTACAAGACGAACAAAACGATTCAGAAACCGAAGTAATAAAACCAATCTGTGCGTCGCTGTCTTTATAACGATAACGCTTTGCCACTTCTCCAAAGTAATCCCGATCCATCGGCTCCAGCTCGTACGCATTCTTAAGTCGTTCAACGATTTCTTTTTTGGTTAGTACTTTTTTGAAGCTCCATCCGTTGTCATTACCTACATCCATAAACTCGATAAAGCGAAGGGTTATTCCCTGCTCCTTAAAATAAGCAGCCATCGGCAAAATCTCCGAGTCATTAACACCTTTTTGAACTACCATATTGATCTTGATTTTAAAGCCGATTTCTCTTGCATATTCGATCTGTTTCAAAATAACATCAGGTTTAATCCCCCGGCCATTCAACCGCCCAAATAGCTCGGGGTCGAGAGCGTCCAGACTGACATTAAGCCGTCGTAGCCCCGCGTCATAGAGAGGCTTAGCCTGCTGTCCTAGTAGCACACCGTTGGTGGTCAAGCCGACATCTTCCACTCCGTCAATGGACAGGATTTGGGAGACCAGGTCGGATAGATTCCTGCGCATTAATGGTTCACCGCCCGTGAGTCGGATCTTTTTTACGCCCAGGGATACAAAGAGCTTCGTCAGCCGGTGAATCTCTTCAAACGACAGACATTCATTTTGGGGAAGAAAGGCGTAATCGTCACCGAAAATTTCTTTAGGCATGCAATAGGAACAGCGGAAATTGCAGCGGTCTGTAACCGATATACGCAAATCACGAATGGGCCGCTGCAACTTGTCTTTCAGTGGATGAAAATTCATACGCCCCCTCCTTTCTAGTTGTTTAACATCGTTATCATTAGCCGCCGCTGACTGGGGGAATGAAGGCTGCAATGTCTCCATCCTGTAATACATCCGTAGACAACGCATACTCTTCGTTTATCGCAATTCGCACAGACTGGATTGGCATATCTGGATATTGATCTGTTATCCAATTGGATAAATCGCCTACCGTTTGGCCCGCCAAATCTGCCAATTCTTCTGTTTTTCCCGTCACCTCACGGAGTCCTGCAAAGTAGTACAGCTTAATCATGACTGATCTCCCCCGGCTTTTTCTTTTGACCTCCGACCCACTGCGTTCCATCTTCCCAAATCTCTCGTTTCCAAATAGGAACTATTTCTTTAATTCGTTCGATCGCGTATTCATTTGCCTCATACGCATCCGAACGGTGAGGTGAAGAAACGGCAATGACAACGGCGATATCACCGATTTGAAGCTCGCCAATGCGGTGCGCGATTGCCACTCGCGTCCCTTCCCATTTCTGTTCGATTTCGCGACCAATCTCTGTGAGTTTTTTTTGGGCCATGGGGACATAGGCCTCATAAGCAAGGTATAAGGTCCGTACGCCTTGAGTCCATTCTCGTACGTGCCCTGTAAAAATAGTCACCGCTCCTGCTTCCGGCCTTAGGACATAATCCGCATAAGCCTGCGGGATAATGGGCTCCGTTACGATTTCAAATACACTCATCTTTTCCACCTTCCAGCCACCGGACAAGCCACTCTCCGGTGACAGACTCTTTTAAATGTTTCTGCTTTTTGTATCTACATCTCATTTAACCGAACAGCTGATGATATAGTTTTTGACCGTTGGCAACACTCCGTACACCGTGTATGAGAAGCCTTCCGTTTTTGAATAAAATCATTCGATGCTTAAAAGCATAAAATTCAACGAAATAAGGGGTTCTTTTTACACGATCTGCTATAAGCCTGCCCATTTTCTCTGCATCATCGAGCGTGATCGGACGTTGTGGGTCTGGAAGAACCTGTACCACGTTCCGTCCGCACAGAGCCGCATACGCCGAGCGACGTGATGCTGTCAGTGCAGGAAACGTTGGATGCTCTCCACAGGTTGGACAATCTTGGTTACGGATGCGGGAAATCCCTATGTCCATCTGCGTATTCTCCCATAGATCAAAAAGATGAACCTTGCGGCGCATCTTATCACGTCTGCCGCTCAGCCACTTCATGGCTTCTGCACATTGGAGGGCAGCTGTCACCTGGACTGCGGGTGAGATGATTCCAGCCGTATCGCAGGTCTGATTGATCGCAGGCAATGATGGCAGGAGGCAGCGTAAACAAGCAGACTCTCCCGGCACGAATGGAAAAACAACGCCTGTGCTTCCAACACAAGCTCCGTAAATCCATGGAATTCCTGTCTTCAGTGCAGCATCGTTGATAAGTAGACGAGTTTCGAAATTGTCCGTAGCATCCATTAGCAATATACTTTTGCTGGCAAGTTCTTGAACAAGCTCGGCATCCAAGTTATCGAGATATGTGTGCAACCCCACGTCTTCTCGTATGGCTTTCAGCCTTTTTTCGGCTGCCATGACCTTGGGCTGCATTTCCGCAGCGTCCTGCTCCGTAAACAACTGCTGACGTTGCAGATTCGACACCTCTACATAATCCCGGTCAACAAGATGCAGCTCTCCAACGCCCGCTCTTACCAATGTTTCGGCAATGGCGGAACCCAGTGCCCCGCAACCGATAATGGTGACGACAGCAGCGGATAGATTACGCTGCCCTTCGCCACCAATGGGTCTAAATAAGATCTGTCTGGAATAACGTTCATTCATTAGATTTTGTCCCTTGATAATACAGCCATATGACGAGGATCAGGCTAGCCAGCGCCACTTGGGAGAGGAGCATGAATCCAATGGAATATTGGCCAGTAGCGGCATGAATCGTCGATAACAGGATCGGAGGGAAAAAGCCACCGAGACCGCCCATCATGGATACAATTCCGTTAACTATACCTGCTTGTTTATTAAAATAAAATGGAACTAGCTTGAAAATGACGCCGTTCCCCACTCCAGCACTTACAGCGATCGCCAAGCAGCCTACTGTATACAGGGTAATCCCTGGTGAAAAAGCCAAAAGAATCGCAGCGACCGTATAAACTGTGAACGTGCCTACCAGCAGGAACAGGGGCTGAAACCGATCCGCCAGCCAGCCACCGATGGGACGGAAGAATGTGGCAATCGCAATAAAGCCTGCTGTACGCATCCCTGCATCCACTTTAGCCAGCTCAAAATTCGATACCAGGAAATTCGGCAAGTACACCGTAAACGCTACAAATGAGCCAAATGTAATAAAATAAAAGAGCGAGAAAAACCAAAGCTTTTCATTTTTGTAAACCCCTTTGATCTGTTCCATAATAGGCGTCTTTACTTTAGCTTCATGACGATCCCCTAAGAAGAAATTCAAAACGATAAAAACAAGCAGCAGAATGAGATACAGCTTCACTGTAAGGGCCCAGCCAATTTGTGTAGCCACAATAGGGGCCGAGAAGGTAGTGACGGCTGTTCCCAAATTCCCTATACCATACATTCCATTTACAAACCCATGTTTTTCCTTTGGATAATACTTCGGTAGCGAAGTCACCCCAACCGAGAACACAGCTCCTCCAATCCCAAGGAACAAGCCACCGATAATTAAATCCGTCATCGTAGAAGCTTCACTAATGTAGTAGACGGGAAACAAAAGCAAAATAAAGCTAACGAGAAAAACGATTCTTGCTCCAACGATGTTGGCATAATAACCAAGCGGAATGCGCAGAATCGATCCAAGCACGACCGGAATCGCCGTAACCATGGCCAATTTTCCGGGTGGAATAGCAATATCCTCCGTAATGAACGGCATAAGAGAAGAAATGATAACCCATACCATGAATCCAAGAATCAAGTTCAATGTTTGTAGCGGCAACTGCATTTTTCTAATCATTTAACTCACCTTTTCAACGTTTTTTCTGTCGAATTATTGATTTGAATTTATGTCCCCATTGTAGCCGCTAGTCGATCTGTTCGAATATAGGGGACTCCCCTTTACCTGACAGGGGACTCCCTGAAAATATAAAAAGCCGCTTCTATAAGAAGCGACTTGGTCTTTTTAAGAGATAAGTGTATTTAATTTGTCACATAACTTGGTTAGATCATTCCGATTGATCTGTTGCTCTGCCATAGGAAAAAGTACAGTTTCTTCTTTTATAAAATGTACAGTCAGCACTTCGAACGCCTCTCCCGCGTTCTTGGCTGCCTCTTGAATGTCATCAAGCGTGAGCAAACTCAGATCGCCCTCCGTTTGATAAAGAAAATGATCGATATAGCCCTCTATTTCACGGTGCTCCTCCTGTATACCGACGAGCGGTCCCTGCTCAAAACCAATGTAGGTTCCTAGCATAGAAAAGAAGTGTTCTTCTTCCTTTTCGGTATGTTTCTTGAGGGGTACCCTAAAGTCGATAATCTGCATTCTCAGTTTTTCCAGTTGCTTGCGGCCTTCTTCCAAATCTAGTATTCTGTGCTGCTCAAACCACAATACAATGGCATGCCATTCATCCATCAGATAGGTTAGATATCGATGCTCATTTTCAAGAATACGCATGGCAGGTTTGGAAAAGCGCAGTTTCTCATTTTCCAGCACGCGGATTTCCTCCATTCATCGGCTAAAAATCCAGCATTTTTTTCTTTAATGCATATTGGACCAGTTCAGGCCGGCTTCTTAAATTCAATTTTTCCATGATTTTCGCTTTGTTCGCTTCCACCGTCTTGACAGAGATGAACAGCTTTTCCGCAACTTCCTTGTTACCGTAACCTTTTGCGACCAGAGGCAGAATCTCCAGTTCCCGCTTGGACAGGATCTCATAAGGATCTTCTGATTGTGACGTTGTATCTTTTTTGATGAACTCACGAACGAGAGAAGTAGCCATTTTAGGATGGATATAAGTCCCACCCCCATGAATGGTTCGTATGGCAAGTAATAGCTCCTCATCTGGAGCATTTTTCAAAACATACCCTGAAGCACCATTCTTCAAAATATGAAAAAGATATTCTTCATCGTCATGCATGGTCAGAATCAGAATTTTAGTATCAGGGTGGTCCTCTTTAATCTTGCCTGTGGCGATCAATCCACTCTCGCCTGGGGGCATGCTGAGGTCCATGATCAGAATATCTGGACGATATTTAGCTACCATTGTATACGCTTCAATGCCGTCTGCAGCCGTTCCAACAACCTCCATATCCGATTGGAAGTTCAAAATCATGGAAAATCCGCTCCGTACAATTGCATGGTCATCCGCTAACACAATTTTGATCACGTCTTTACTCCTCCTCATGTCCAATCGGAATTTTTAAAAATACTTTGGTTCCTTGACCAACATTTGAAAGAACGCCAAAACTTCCACCTACCAGTTCTGCTCTCTCCTGCATGCCATATAAACCAAGTCCCGTTCCAATAGGATTGCTCCCCTTTTCAAAGCCAACCCCATCGTCCTCTACAGTCAAACGAAGCGTATGATCGTGCTCAGACAAAGAAACTTTAACCATATCTACCTGGGCATACTTCAAGGCATTGAGAACAGCCTCCTGGCAGACACGGTAAATGACCGTTTCCTTTTCACTTCCATATCGCTTTTGGGGAAGATCCGACACAAATTCAACGACAAGACCAAAGCTTTGTTCAACCCTCTTAAAGTGGGAACGAAATGCCGCTTCAAGCCCAAAATCATCAAGTGTGGCGGGGCGTAGTTCCACAGACAGGTTGCGGATATCATCCAGCAATCGCGTCATGGATGCTTCAGTCTGCTTCATGTTTTTGATGAGCTGTTCATCATTCGTCATGTATTTTAACACCCGCAGCTCAACAACCGCACTCATCAATTCCTGGGCGACGCTGTCGTGCAGTTCCCTGGAAAGCCGTTTACGCTCATTTTCCTGCGCTTCAATGACATGCTTCATCATTTTGTTTTGATACAATTTTTCCTGCGTCTGAAATTGCGGAGTCAAGTCCCTCAACATCAACACCCTTGTTCCATGTTCAGAATCAATGGTGTGAAAAGAAGCGGCATAGGGGATCATTCCGTTGCTCTTTGTTTCCAGATAAACCTGAAAAGAAGCGAAATCCTTGGATTCTGGCATATTGAAATAACAATCAAGGCAGGTACGGGGCTCCGTTTCGCTTGTATAGCCCCTGCATGTTCCACACAAAGCTTTTTCCTTCCCTTCATAGAGTTGAATGAGGACGTCATCGCTCACAATCTCCTCCGCTGCCGGGTTCATAGCTAGGGTGTTCCCTTGCCCATCAAAAAAGAAAATGGCTTCTGTACTGTTCTCAAACAACTTCACCATTAGCGCATTCAAAGAGCCAGTCCCTACAGATAATGTCAATTACATCACTTCCTTCCCGTTCAACTCTCCAAATCCCCTATGCGCCAAAGCTTCCAAATCACGCATCATGGCTGCGGTCATCAGCAGTTCTTCCCGAAATCCACCAAGCAGTACGCCCGCGACGCGAGCATCATTCCATAGGGGAACAGCCCCGAGACTCTTGAGCTTCTCGGATTGAACGATCGGGTAGTTAAACAGGTTGTCTGCCCCCACATATTGATGAACAGATGGAATGAAAACGGATTTCCCAGTTTTGAACACGACTCCTGCTATGCCCTTTCCGGATTGCAGTACAATTCGCTTAAAGCGATCATTTAAATTACCGGCTGCATTTTTCCATTTAATTACGTATTGATATTCGGCCGGTTCAACCAGAGCAAGCGCCATGAAATCATAACCGAAATGTTCGCGTATTCGCTCAAGCTCCCTTTGATAATCCATCCTATTATTCATCGCTCTCTCCTAATAGAATTAGGAAAGAAGGCAGAGCCCGCTTTCCTAATTCGATTTATGTCTTCTGTAAAGGATATAACTTCTACGCACATAATTCAACGGAACACTCCACACATGTACAAGCCGGGTAAACGGCCAGAATGCAAAAATCGCAAAGGCCATAAGGATATGAAGCTTGAAGGACATCGGTACGTCTCTCATCAGTGTCGGGTCGACACGGAATATGAATAAACCGCGGAACCAGATTGAGATCGTCTCTCGATAATCGAATTCTGGCTGTACCGCATTCGTTACGAGAGTCGCAAACATCCCCATGCATACAATGGCCAAAAGCAATACGTTTACGATCAAATCAGACGCTGTACTTAAACGGCGCACATTGCGTATTGTAAAACGGCGAGAGGTGAGAATCAACATACCGAGGAACGTCATGGCTCCGAATATACCACCAATATAAACTGCCCCAATATGATACAGATGATCATTTACACCCAGTGCATGCATCCAGGTTTTCGGTATGCCCAGACCGGACACATGCCCCATAATAACCGGGATGATACCCAGGTGGAACAAGAGGCTTCCGATCATCAATTGTTTTTTTTCAATAAACTCACTTGATTTCGCTGTCCAATTGAACTGGTCGTTTCTGTAGCGGAAAATATGGCCTACAATAAAGACGACCACGCACATATAAGGGAAAATGACCCATAAAAACTGCTCTAGCATCATCATTGCGCGGCCGCCTCCTGTTCTACGCAAGCTTTAAG
This sequence comes from Paenibacillus sp. CH40, assembly GCF_024213605.1. Lineage (NCBI taxonomy): Bacteria > Bacillati > Bacillota > Bacilli > Caryophanales > Paenibacillaceae > Paenibacillus > Paenibacillus sp. CH40. Next base: position 271,244 of record NZ_JANAVQ010000001.1, on the reverse strand, counting down.
CGTTTCGCGCAGTCCCTTCACCAGATGAAAATACGGGCTTTCCATTTTTTCCAGCGCTTTAAGCAAATGATATGTGCCGTCTTCCAGGATCGCGATTGGCATGCGGAAGTTTTCTGTCGTCTTCGGATCTTGCGCCCATTCGGCGGCATACAGAAATTCACACATGAGCGGAAGGTAATCTGGCAGCTCTCCATCTGGCATTTCAAGACCGTACATCTCATATAGCACCTTTAACTTGACCAACATTTGTCCCCGTTCTTTTGCATCTTCGAATTTAAAGTAAGTCATATATAGTGCACAATTCTTTTGAAAATCAAAGGTTTCCGTATACATTTCCTGAATCTCTTCCATACTGAACTCTTGCATAAGGGACCAGTAGGTGTTCGCATACGTATATGCCGGATGGTTCGGATCAAACGATGCTTCCAGAAAAGCCGGATGAAAATCCAGCTTTTCTGGGTACATGAGTTGCTGAGCGAAAAACCCGAATGATGGCTTGCATTCATACAACTTCGCTACATTAATCACGCCAAATACCCCCGTAGAAGTTTTCTTCATACATTTCTTTGCCCGTTTTCAAAGGCTCTTCCATCCCCATCGAACTTGCCATACTACAGCCATCACATCCAGAGCCAGAACCCATGTTTCCCATGGTATCGCCGTAACCAGCAGATCCTTGAGCCCGGTACGGATTCGAATATCCTTCTTTATGCGATGTCGGAATGACGAAACGATCCTCATACTTGGCAATCGCCAGAAGTCGATACATCTGCTCAGTCTGCCGCGGTGTCATGCCGATGCGCTCAAGACGGCTTTCATCGAAAGATTGTCCTGTGGACTGGGCACGCATATAGGAGCGCATCATAGCCATTCGCTGCAAGGATTCCTTCACAGTTTGCGTGTCGCCCGCTGTCAGCATATTGGCAAGGTACTGAATAGGGGTGCGCATCTCTTCGATAGCCGGAAAGATCATATCGGGATTCTCAATCGAGTCTTTCCCTTCAAAGTAATTCATGATCGGACTAAGTGGTGGCACATACCAGACCATAGGTAATGTGCGGTATTCCGGATGAAGCGGGAATGCCAGCTTGTGCTCAATAGCAAGCTTGTAGACCGGCGAGTTCTGCGCTGCTTCAATCCAGTCCTCCGAGATACCGTCTTTTCTCGCTTGAGCAATCACTGCCGGATCACTTGGATCCATGAACAGGTCGCATTGCGCTTTATAAAGCTCTTTCTCATCCTGCGTAGAAGCGGCCTCAAGCACTCGATCCGCGTCATACAGCATAACGCCGAGGTAGCGAATTCGTCCTGTACATGTCTCGGAGCAGACTGTCGGCAGGCCGGCTTCCACACGTGGGAAACAGAAGGTACATTTTTCCGCTTTGTTCGTCTGCCAGTTAAAGTACACTTTTTTGTATGGGCAGCCCGTCATGCAATACCGCCAGCCACGGCAGGCTTCCTGATCCACGAGCACGATTCCGTCCTCGTCCCGTTTGTACATGGCGCCCGAAGGACATGACGCGACACAGCTTGGATTTAGGCAATGTTCGCAAAGCCGTGGGAGATAAACCATGAAAGACTTCTCAAAGTTAAATTTAATCTCTTCTTCGATTTTCTGAATATTTGGATCAAGCGGACCCGTTACATGCGCACCCGCCAGATCATCTTCCCAGTTTGGACCCCATTCCAAATCCATTTTTTCACCCGTTACCGCAGAATGCGCGCGTGCCACAGGTGAATGCTTCTGTTCGCCAGCGTTGGTCAGTTGCTCGTAATTATAAGTCCAGGGCTCATAATAATCTTTCATTTCCGGCATGTCTGGATTGTAAAAAATCTTACCCAGTGCTATCTTGGACAGCTTGTTGCCTGACTTCAGTTCCAGTTTCCCTTTGCGGAGCTGCCAGCCCCCTTTATATAATTCCTGATCTTCCCAGCGCTTCGGATAACCGATACCCGGTTTGGTTTCCACATTGTTAAACCACATATATTCCGCACCTTTGCGGTTCGTCCAGGTTGTTTTACAGGTCACGCTGCACGTATGACAGCCAATACACTTATCCAGGTTCATGACCATGGCAATTTGAGCTTTAATCTTCAAGCCAGTTAACCTCCTTCATTTTACGTACCGCAACGTACACATCACGCTGGTTGCCGATCGGACCATAATAGTTGAATCCATAACTAAGCTGAGCATATCCACCGACCATCTGGGTTGGTTTGAGATGAATTCTTGTAGGTGCGTTATGACTACCGCCGCGTGTATCCGTGATTTCGGAGCCTGGCACTTGAATGTGCTTATCCTGAGCATGGTACATGAACATCGTTCCTCTTGGCATCCGGTGGCTGACAACAGTCCGGGCCGTTACGACGCCGTTACGGTTGTATACCTCTACCCAGTCATTGTCGGCAAGATCGTGTGCCTCTGCGTCTTCGTTGTTGATCCACACCGTAGGACCTCCGCGAAACAGTGTAAGCATGTGCTGGTTATCCTGGTAGGTGGAGTGAATATTCCATTTACCGTGCGGTGTCAGATAACGGAGCACGAGTGAATCTTGCCCGCCTTTTATTTCCCGATCGCGAGGGCCGAACACCATTGGCGGCAGCGTCGGTTTGTAGATCGGCAATGATTCCCCAAATTGTTGGAAAATCTCATGATCAATATAGAAATGCTGTCTTCCCGTCAAAGTACGAAACGGAACGAGACGTTCAATATTCGTTGTAAATGGTGAATAACGGCGTCCCTTCTTGTTCGATCCAGTGAATACTGGTGTCGGTATAACTTCCCGTGGCTGTGCCGTTATACTTTGGAAAGTGATCCTTTCCGCTGCCCGATCGGCCGAGATATCTTTGAGTTCCACACCGTGAAGCTCTTCTGCCTGCTCATAAGCCTTTTGCGACACCCGTCCATTAGTCGCGGATGAAAGGTGAAGAATTGCATTGGCTACTTGGCGAGCTGTCTGGATTTTGGGCAGCCCGTCTTTAATGGATTCATCGTAATAAACTCCGTTCAACTTTTTCATTTCCTCATATTCGTCCGCTACGGAGAAGCTGACGCCATGCGCACCTGCTTTCCCACTAGTCAAATTCGGACCGAGTGAGATAAATTTATCGTGAATTTTAGTATAATCGCGTTCGATGATGCTGAAATTCGGCATGGTTTTACCCGGAGTCGCTTCAATCTCGCCCTTCGTCCAATCCTTTACAAGACCCATGGGCTGTGAAATTTCGCCTATACTATCGTGTGCAAGCGGCGCAGTCACAAGGTCTTTATATATGCCTGGCAGGTACTCTTTAGCCATATCCGAGAAGACTTCGGAAAGCTGGCGGTAAATATCCCAGTCCGCGCGAGATTCCCACAGAGGGTTAACAGCCGGATTAAACGGATGCACGAAAGGATGCATGTCTGTTGACGACAAGTCTGTTTTTTCGTACCAGGTTGCCGCCGGAAGCACGATGTCCGCGTACAATGGAGTTGTTGTCATCCGGAAATCAAGTGCAACCATCAAATCAAGCTTTCCTTCTACATCTTCTCTCCAGACAATTTCCTCAGGTTTCTGTTCTTCGTTCGGCCGGGCAAGCAAGGCATCAGATGCTCCGAGTAAATGTTTCATGAAATACTCTTGTCCCTTCGCCGAACTGGAAATCAGATTTGACCGCCAAACAAAGAGTGAACGCGGGAAGTTCTCGGCTGCCCCAGGATCTTCTACAGCGAAGCGTGTCTTACGTGATTTAATCTCTTCCACAGAATGATTGATGATGTCCTCGTTGGACTTCTTGCCTAATTGTGCAGCCTCTTCGGCGAACAGCAGACTGTTTTTATTAAACTGTGGATAAGAAGGCAGCCAACCCAGACGTGCTGCGAGCACGTTGTAGTCTGCTGGATGTCTGTAACTGACATCCCCGCCAATCGGTGACTTCAAGGTGTCTGTTCCACTTTCTTCGTAACGCCACTGCTCTGTTGCAAAGTAGAAAAACGATGTAGCATTTTGCTGCCGAGCCGCCCCTTGCCAGTCTTTTGCAAAAGCAATCGTTGACCAGCCTTCGATTGGGCGGAGCTTTTCTTGACCCACATAATGCGCCCAGCCTCCACCGTTTACACCTTGGGAAGCAGTCAACACGACAAGATTCAAGATGGACCGATAGATCGTGTCACTATTGAACCAGTGGTTGATACCCGCACCCATAATAATCATGGAGCGACCTTTAGTATCGATAGCATTTTGGGCAAATTCCCGAGCAATCTGTACCACAACAGACGCCTTCACACCTGTGATCTTCTCCTGCCAGGCAGGGGTATAATGCGAAGCTTCGTCGTAATAATTTTTGGCGTTATGAGGGCTGTCATTGCGTGCGACACCGTACTGGCTCATCATCAAATCGTACACAGTTGCTACGTAACGTTCCGAGCCATCTGCCAAGCGTACTTTTTGGGCCGGAATTACACGTTTGAACGTTCCATTACCGGCGTTATCAAAGTAAGGGAATACAATTTCTTCCCATTGCTCGCCATGACCTTCCACAGTGAGCGCGGGCTCAACCTTTGTTCCATCTTCCCGTTCCAGAATCAGGTTCCATTTCTTATCCTGCTCCCAGCGCTGTCCCATCGTACCGTTCGGGACCAGCATTTCCCCCGCCGCTTCGTCATATATGACCGGCTTCCAGTCCGCATGCGGCGAAGCATCCCCCAGGTCACTCGCCCGTAGAAAACGTCCACCTTTCCAGGCTCCCTCGTGTGGATCAAGCAGAATCATAAACGGCATATCCGTATATTGTTTGGCATAGTTAATAAACATCGGTTCTTGACGCTCTTTGTAAAACTCATCCAAAATAACATGCGTCATAGCCTGGGCTACGGCAGCATCTGTACCCGGATTTGGGGCAAGCCAGTTGTCAGCGAACTTCACATTCTCCGCCAAGTCGGGAGCCACTGATACGACTTTTGTTCCCTTATATCGTACTTCCGTCATAAAATGAGCGTCTGGCGTCCGGGTAAGCGGTACGTTCGATCCCCACATAATCAGGTAACCCGCATTGTACCAATCAGAAGATTCCGGTACATCCGTCTGCTCACCCCAAATTTGAGGAGATGAAGGAGGAAGATCGGCATACCAGTCATAAAAACTCAACATCTGCCCACCCAGTAGCGAAATGAATCGAGCTCCTGAAGCGTAGCTTATCATTGACATCGCCGGGATTGGCGTAAAGCCCGCGATCCGGTCAGGACCGTATTTACGAATGGTATAGATGAGTTGTGCCGAGATCAGACGCAGGACATCGTCCCAAGTGACACGGACATGACCGCCTTTTCCGCGAGCTGATTTGTAGAGCTTGGCTTTCTCCGGATCTTCCACAATGCTTGCCCATGCTTCCACCGGATTGGCATGCTCCTGGATGGCCGCCTGCCAAAGCCGCAACAGCTTACCGCGCATATAAGGATATTTCACGCGTAATGGACTGTATTCATACCAGGAAAATGTAGCCCCACGCGGGCATCCCCGCGGTTCAAATTCTGGCATATCTACACCGCAGGAAGGATAATCGATCTGTTGATTTTCCCAGGTAATGATGCCGTTTTTGACAAAAACCTTCCAACTACAGGAACCGGTGCAGTTCACTCCGTGAGTCGTCCGAACCACTTTGTCATGAGACCAACGCTGACGGTACACGTTTTCCCATTCTCTATTTTTTTCCTCAAGGATTGACCAATTTCCCGAATAGCTTTCGATCGGTTTAAAAAAGTTGAGGTTGTATTTCTTTTTCATCGATGACCAACACTCCTTTTTAGAAAGAATCATCCCAACGCAAGTTCCAAGGGAAGACTCATTCGCTTACTCTCATTATGTAATTCATTCATCTCTGTTCCCATTAGGGAATGTCCTATAGCGCTACAGGAAATCCCTCGTTCTATGGAAAGATACAAAAAAGCCTCCCCCTGCTAAAGGGAAGCTTGTATGAAGTAATTAATTGTTCTTTTGACCTGTTAACAGGAGCATGATAAAAGAAATGAGTATGATAGAGCATGTCCACGCCCACGCCATAGGAAGATGACCAGCATCCACTGCAATATAAATGGCCGTCGGAATCGTTTGTGTTTTACCCGGAATATTTCCGGCAATCATCAGCGTAGCACCAAATTCGCCCAGGCCGCGGGCAAAACCGAGTATGAAGGCAGCTTTAAAAGAAGGGAAAATTAAAGGGAAGGTGATGTATCGAAAAACCTGCCATTCACTTGCACCCATCGAACGTCCCGCGTTTTCCAAGTCCCGGTCAACAGAAGACAATCCCATTCTCAGCGTCCGATAGACTAGAGGAAAAGCTACTACCACCGCTGCTATAACCCCTGCCCACCACGAGAATATAATAGGCTCGCCAAACCATTGCTCCACAAACCGTCCGAACCCGCTTTTTCGTCCAAGTAATATGAGCAGTAAAAAACCAACAACCGTCGGTGGGAGTACCAAAGGCAGCATAAGCATGGTTTCAACGACCGTTTTCCCTTTAAATAATCCTAATCGCGACATTGACCATGCCACAAGCAAGCCTAATATGATTACCAGAATGCTGGATAACAGTGCAACCTGCAACGATAATCGGATAGGAGGCCAATATTCATTCCAATCTATATCTTGCATGCTCACTTCGGTATGGTAAATCCATACTTATCCATAATATTCAGAGATTCTTGCGATTGTAAGTATGCATAAAAGTCTTCGGCTTCTTGAATGTGCTTTGTAGCTTTGACAATCCCGATTGGATACTCAACAAGTGAATAGGTTTTGGGATTCACCTCAAAGGCGATTTTTGCCTTTTGTGAAGTCAATGCATCTGTTTTATATACAAATCCGACATCTGCATTCCCAGTTTCCACATATTGCAGCACTTGTCTAACGTCTTTCGCTTGAACCAGCTTGCTCTGTAACGTGTCCCAAAGCTTCGCTTTCGTCAGCGCTTCCTGTGCGTAGTTACCCGCTGGAACACTTTCAGGAATTCCGATCGCAACTTTCTTCACTTCTTTTTTTGTTAAATCGGTTACACTCGCGATGTTCATCGTCCCGTCTGCAGGGATAACCGCGACCAATTCGTTCGTCAGCCACGTTTTTTGTTTTTTCGTATCTATTAACTGCTGATCAACAAGGGACTTCATGTTTTTGGTCGAAGCGGACAAAAACAAATCCGACGGCGCTCCTTGCTCAATTTGTTTTTCCAACGCACCAGAGCCGCCGAAGTTAAAATTCAATTTGATGCCTGTATGGGTTGATTCGTATGAATGCTGAATTTCTTTGAGCGCATCCGTTAAACTTGCTGCTGCGGATATGGTAAGCTCAATAGTTTCAGCCGTTTTCGAAGATGTCTGGCTGGAAGATCCGTTCTGATCCGCACTGCCAACATTTGAATCTAGTTGTTGTTTCGTACCGCATCCTGATAATAATAAAATGATGGACATAACCAAAACGAAAACAGTGCTACTTTTAATTAATTTATGCATTTGGTTCGGCTCCTCATGTTAGTTCATCATCAATTAATCGGTTTCGCTATTAGCTGTGCCTGTCTCGTACGTTCGATCAGTGTACAATTTTCAAGTAGAATATGATTAAAAATATCTGCTTCCAGGTCTTCTAACCGCTTCAATACGAGTCGGTGCGTACCACAAGCTTCCTGCATCGGCTCAAAGCCGTTTGTGATCAAGCGCATTTCCTTCAGGAATTCCACCACCGTTTGATGTTCGTCTTGCAACTTGGACAAAATTGGATTCAACTCATCTGCTCGTTCCACTGTTGATTCTTGTAAAAATGCTTCAATCATCGGAAACACAAGGTCCTCCTCATTTTGAATATGTTCCGATAATTCCTGTTTAAGCAAGGTGAACAGTTCATTAACTCGCTTGAGATGCGAATAACGTTCACCGTGAACCCGCGTTAGTTTGGTTACATACGGCGTTAAGGCCGATAGTTCTTCCCGAAGCTTCGTATGATACTCATTTTGAATATAGGCGATTAGTTCTTTTGGTTCGAGTGAAGGAGGTTGCAATTGCTTATGCTGTGCCTGCTTTTCTTCCACTTCATGTATCTGCGTCAGCAGTTCACCAGCGTGGAGGCCTCGATTGGCTGCTGCTTCACGGAGCGATATTTCCCCTCCACAGCAGAAATCAATTCTCAGTTTGCGGAACAGATCTCCCGTTTTGGGTACTGCTTTCACGATGTCCGCCACCCATGTTTCTTCCGTTAACTGGCTCATCTTCCATTCCTCCATTTTACTTCGATTTTATACTCAACGTTCATTCTACGTCTCCCTTAAACCCGAACCAATCAGGGGGTTCCCTCTTTCACTAGTGGAAAGAGCCTGATTATAACAAATCAGAAAGCAACTGTTCAGCCGCTTCTTTCCCTTGAGCGATACAATCTGGAATTCCAACGCCCCCATAGCCGGCACCGCATAGAAAAACACCCGGTAAATACTGTGCGAAGTCCTGTCTCATCTTCGCCATATGCTCTTTGTGTCCAATCGGATATTGCGGCATCGATCGATCACACCTACTGACTTCAACGAATTCCGGTTCCGCTTCCAGGCCCATTAAATCTTTCAAATCTTTGCGCGCGGCATCCACAAGTTGATCGTCTGTCATCTGAATCCAATCCTGTGCGCCTGCATGTCCGATGTAGGTCCGTAAAAGCGTATATCCTTCAGGAGCAGTATGGCTCCACTTCGTCGAAGACCAAGTACATGCCGTAATCTTTTTGCCTTCTTTGCGAGGGACTAGAAATCCCGTTCCCTCAAAAGCAAAATTAAGATCTGTGTTTTTATAAGCAAGAGCAATATTGGCTACAGAAACATAGTGAATCTTGTGTAACCAGCTAGCACTTGCAACGCCGGAAAATAATGTAGCCGCTTCAAAAGCTGGAACAGCGCAGATCACCGCATCCGCATCTATTTTTTGTCCGTGTTCTAAAATGACCTGATAACCGCTTTCCTTCCTTACTTCAACTACACCTTGCCCCATAACAAAACGTACGGTATCCAGCCTTTCCTTTAGCCGCTCCACGATCGTAGATAATCCTAGCCGATAAGAAAGAAACATACTTTTCTTAGCGATATCCGGCAGTTTGTCTTGTACTGCTGGCTTTTTCCCCGCCCCTTTAGACATACCCTTAATCAAACTTCCATGCTTTTGTTCCATTAGTTTAAATTGAGGGAAAGTTGACATAAGGCTCAGAGAATGAGTATCCCCAGCGTAAATTCCAGACAGCAGAGGTTCTGTAATCTGGTCCAGAACTTCTTTGCCAAGACGCCGTTTGATAAAATCACCTAGAGATTCGTCCGCATCACCTTTCTTCGCCGGAATGATTAAATCCAGGGCTGCCCGTGCTTTTCCCAGTGGAGAAATAAGTCCTGTCCGAATGAAAGGGGTCAGCTTTGTTGGGATGCCCAGAATGAAGCCCATCGGCATCGTATGAAGTTTGCCCTTATGCAAAATGCAAGCAGATTTGGCTTTCGGGTTTGTCGATACCAGCTCTGCTTCCAGCCCCAACTCCATGGTCAGATCCAATATTGCCGTCTTTCTGGCCAAGAAAGCATCCGGTCCTTTTTCGATCATAAAATCGTTTTGGCGAACGGTTTGCAGCTTTCCTCCCAGACGTTCACTTTTCTCCACCAGTGTAATCTCCACTTCAAGCTGCCGATCCTCAGCCAGCTTTTTCACATAAAAGGCAGCACTTAAACCACTTATTCCTCCACCGAGAATAACGACTTTTTTAGAACTTTTTTTCATGAAAACACTTTTCCTCTCCAACCCCGGGTATATAAGCGCAATAAGGGTCACTCTCCAAATAGTCTCCTGTTATTGCAAAAGCCCTTGCTCTGGAGCCCCCACAGATGGCCTTGAATTCACAGATTCCACATTTACCTTTAAGTAGGGACTTATCTCTAAGATTCATCATGATCGGAGAGTTGCGATAAATATCTGCCAGGCTATCGTTTCGTACATTCCCGCACATAAGAGGCAGAAAACCGCTCGGGTATACTTCTCCGATATGACTAATAAAAACAAATCCATCTCCATCATTTACGCCTTTAGGAGCACGTCCTAAAACATCTGCCCTCTTTTGTCCGTCTGCTACACTGCTCTCACCTGCTTTGTGCTTTTGCTGCAGTACGACCCTCCGGTAGTGGGGAGCTTCTGTAGCCTTCACACCGTACGGCATCTGTTGCTGTATTTGATACAACCATTTCATTACGGCTTCATGCTCATCAGGAGTAATCATATCTTTCTCCATGCCACGTCCGGTTGGAACAAGGAAAAATAAACTCCATAACACGGCCTGCATTTCCTTTACCCTTTCTGCAATTTGCTCCAGATCATGGAGGTTGTACCGGGACACCGTAGTGTTCACTTGAATAGGGATATTCAGTTCCTTTAAATAACCAATTCCTCGCATGGTTGTATCGTAAGAACCCACCGTACCCCGAAAATGATCGTGAATGTCTGCACATGAACCGTCCAGACTAAAAGCCCACCGAGATAACCCAACTTGCTTTGCTTTTTCTACCGCTGCTCGTGTCACTTTAGGTGTGGCACTGGGGGTCATCGAAACCGACAGATTTTTCTCTTCAATTGCATATCGAGCCAGTTCAAACAGATCAGGACGCATCAAAGGATCTCCGCCTGTGAACACAACCAACGGATGATTCATTTCAGCGATTTGATCTATCAGCTTCTTACCTTCTTCTAGTGTCAGCTGGCGAGGATCAGGTTTGTACTGAGCTTCCGCTCTACAGTGAAGACACTTTAAAGCACAAGCTCGTGTAACCTCCCAGATGACTATAAACGGATCAGTATGATAATCACGCGGCGTTTTCAAAGATATCATTGATGTCTCTCCTTTTAGAAGTATAAAAACAACACAAAAACATAGAGCATCATTGAAAATCCAATTTCCGCCATGCCAACTTGTTTTGCCTTTAATCCGAGTTTAGGAAGCCATATGGCCCGTATCAAAAAAATCAAAAAAGGAATAAACAGAGGTAACTTTAAGCAAGTAGCAAACAACAAAATCACCAAATGATAGATGACGGAAGCATAATGGTAACGTATATTTTTTCTTTCACGAATGATCGTTTTGACATACAAAGCAGTTCCGATAAAGTAAAGCACCAAAAGTAAGAATAGCTCTGTTGCTACTCCCCAATCCTCTCCTCCCCCCATATAAATAACAGGGTATATAAAAGAACAAAAGAGTAGAATTGCAACAATGTCATTAAGTAAAGCACGTTCATTTTTCGTTTTTGCAAAATAAATATTAGCCATAAAAAAGAGCAATAAAAGAGCTCCATACCAGATCAAGGCAGGCTCAAACCATATCAGTGAAATTAACAAAGGAAGTAATATCACTCCGTATACAACGGCGGGTTTGCGGTATCTTTCACTGCTGCCTGTTTTGATCCATTGGAGGACAGGAAAACTGAATAAGTAGATAAAAAACCAGCACACAAATAGGGGGATATGAATGAGTTCTCCTCGAGAAGCAGCTAAACCGAATAAAAATGGAAGAATGAGCATGGCCCAAGCTCCATGTTGATTGGGTATGTATCTGCTCATCCCCTTCAAACCCTTGATCCTTTTTTCACAATCTTTTTTATGTCTGTTATTTCGGTTAATCGATTCATCATCCATTCCCCCAAGATTGAGTTTTATCTTCTAACTTCATTCTAAGTATTATATGAAATTGAACCAATTAGGGAGTTCCCTTTTCCTTAGGGGGGAAAATCCTAACCGGAAAAATAACGCTATTTTCTTATGCTATACTGTACTAAAAAAGGGTACAAAGAAAGGATGAACTGTTATGGGAGGACCTTCTTTACGTCAACTGCATGCTCATCATGCCATTCATCAAGGCGGGCTATCTGGCGCTCTAGATAAGACGAGAGAAGTAGAGGAATTACTCGAAGCAAAAGAATTCAAGGTGGCGCGCCAGGCTGCCGACCACTTGATCGAATATTGGGAAACCCGCATTCTTAGCCATGCTGATGCAGAAGAGGAAGGATTCTATCAGGAAATGGTCGAGAAAAAACCGGAACTGCAGGAGGCTGTCGTCAAACTTACACGGGATCATGATCTGCTCCGAATCATTGTAAAAGAGCTCAAAGCCATGATCCGTGAAGAAGGGCTTACGCCTGAAGTTCTTCAGCAGTTCCACGCGCTTCTGGTTGTCAATGCCATCCATAGTCGGGAAGAAGAACGTTTGTTGTTTGAGGAACCGTCATGATCAAGATGTGGCATAACGATTCACTTTCTCTATAAAAACGTACCGAAGAAATAGTCCAACGCCTCCTGCGAGTATCCGTCATCTCCTTGCCAAGCTGCTACGGAATAAAAATCATGATTGCCGTGCTGTCGTTTACGAGGCGTGTCCTGTGGAACCAGCAGTCCGGCATATCCCCACACCTCCATGACTACATCACGCTCGTTTTTGCTGGATGGAAACACATCCTTCCAGCGCTTTTCCAATTGACGTGCACTGCTTTGAGCATCACAGTTCTGAACAGCTTCGAGCATGTTATGAAGTATAGTCAGATCCTCATCGGAAATCTGAACAGCCTCTTCTTGACTGAACAATTCAAGGTCCATCCAGCAATACAGAAGGTGGTTCAGACGAATACCGCCCCATTTGATTCGTTCAAAATTCAGTACATTCAAATCTTCATTGACATATTCCTTATCAGACATCAATTTATTAAAATTACAATCCCCACAGCTACTGTAATTGGGCAAGACGACAGGCCGCTCCCCATAGGTGTGCAAAGGAAGCCCTGCGGTTAATGCCCAGCTCGATAAGGCGCTTCGTAAATGAACCTTTTTCGTGGAAAGACTGTGCAAAAACGCTGCTGCCACTCGCTCTTTTGTAGCCTTTTGCTGGTGCAGCTCATGCAGCCTGTTTATAATCTCGTTATGTGTAATGGTGATCGGATCGAACATCAAGCCCTTACTTTTGGCATATTCAAAATCCTCACCCGAAAAAGATCCCCGCTCCTGCTTCCAGCCGCTAGAGGACCAGAATGTGTTCATCAGTATTTTTTTCGCCTTTTTATCCACAACACATCTCCCTTACTCATCCAACACCCTCACCTTCAGCACAAAGCGCAGGGTTGTCGTGTATTTTATGTAAGATCACTATTCATCTTTATACTTAAAAGCAATGGCCGTATTTCCCGACCGGGGGTCAAAATAAGAAGAGATTTTCCCCCAGTTCAGTTCATATTCCATATAGGGGTAAGGCTTTGTTTGACGATAGCTTGGCTTTACGGACAAATGTTGCTGTAACAAACGATCATGCTCCCTTTGTCGCTTTCTCTCTCCTTCCTCAGACCAATTATCCCACGAAGTTGGAAATTCATCTCCCTGGAGCGAAATCTCCACGACAATTAGGTTTGTATCCTTAAAGCATACAGACACAAAAAAATGCCGACACAGCAAAGAAACCTGATCAAAATGATACCAGATGTAGTCATTCCCTAGCTTTCTTACAGAATGAAAATATTTCGAATACCAAGTGGTCTCTAACAACTGATCTTCCGTTAAAGATGAGTAGATAGCACGCTCACCATCGACCTGAATGATTCCCGATTCCCAGTCATTCATTGCTGTCACTCCTTCAGCTATTATGCCAATCTCCTACAGTTACTCTCTGTCCTCATTTGTCCACATGATTGAAAATGGCCTGCCAGCAATATGATCACAGATATGATCATAAGCATTGCATTGATTACTTTGTATTTGGCAAGCCCTCGCTGAAAAACGCGAGTTCCCGCATATTGCTCCAGCACGATGATTTGCTTGTGAAAATCATTTTCCACCTGCTCTACAGGCAGGTCGAGCTTCTGAATAAATGCATGTGCTTTCTTCAATTCGGATTGAATAAATAGACTACTCTGGATAGCAGAACCTAGCTGACCTAAAACATTCATATCTTTTCACTCCATTTTCGATAGCTTCTAAACTACGAGTATATTGGGTTGCCATGCTCTACAAAACGATCGGTTCCAGACTGCTCTCTAAATGAGCCTATTAGTAAAAATCAAAGTACCCCCGCCAGACTCCTTCATTCTGATGCTTGGCAAAATAAAAGCTGCCTCCATCCACAATATTCAATTGGGCTTTTGAATCTGAGGCAATCTGAAACACAAATTCATAGCCCTCGCCAAAGTCGATGCCTGGTTGAATAAAGCTGGGATAGCCACCGATTTTGTGAACCGCATATATTTCCTCTACGATGTCCTCAAAATAGTCGGGTTCCTCCTCGTCCATCTGGTTGAGAACATCGCCGTATTCCTCAGGGATATCTTCACCGTCCCAGACCGGATAATCTTTCTCTTTAAGTTCGGGGAACAGCGGAAATGCTTTGATTTGCATAAATGCCGGACCAAAATTTTTTTCAACCAAATCCTCTACCGACGTATACTCACGAATACACATATATCCTTCCATGTCCTCATGATCCAGTACATCGGGAGACAGGAAGACCGTCAACAGCTTGACACTGTGCATAGCTTCAGGGACAAAGGGCAAGGCAGGCAAATACAATTGCATGATCGGAGCCATAACATTCCCCTGTACATCAATGGGTTGTTCCTCCGTTGGCAAAGCCACTGTAACTCTACCAATCCAGCTCTGTTCAAGGGAACCCAACGGTCTGCGACCCCCTGTATGAAAAATAGTAGCTTTACGTTTTAGAATCGTTCTTAGCTTCTCAATAGAGTTGCTGGACAACGAAATCATTCCTTTCTAATCTAGAATAGAAACGCAACAACATCCTCGCCTGCTTTAAATCCAAACTCACTTAATCGATCTTCCATCTCTTGAATCTGATGTAGATAATCTTCCGGCATGGCTGGCAGACCCTGTTCATTCACTAATGTCCCGCCGAGTCTGGCGCGCGCATATTCGGCACTTTTCCACATTGCCTCAAACACAGTTTGCGGCTGCACGGTCCGTACCCCATCCATACTGAAAATCAAATCTGCAAAGCGAACCTCCGCGAGTGTACTCAACCCAAAAAAGCCAGGCTCGGTTCCCGTATGTACGCTAAATAGTTCATCATAGCCTCCCGGCCCGTGATGGTGTGCATGGAAAATATCCATATCTCCCCACTCCATTCCGAGGCTCAGCATGACATCCCAGATATCCGCTCCACGGTAAGATTGGCCTTGATCCGCCACCAGCCTAAGCATCACAGCGTGTTCCCTTTCACCTTCCTGATCTGTAAATGCTTTAAGTTTTTCCGCTTTTGTACGTACATGGGCAGCATCCTCCCGAGGAAGCACATGAACGGTGCCCTTCTCCTGAAAACGCGCTGGCAGTGTGTTCATAAAGTCTGCTGAATTCCACATCAATCAGCCAATAAATATTAGCATCAGGCTCCACTTGATGGATTCCTTTTATGGTCTTCAGAGGCTCATATTCCAACTCCACGGCAAGGATGCTAGATACATCCTCACTCCCATGTTCAGGTAAATTCATGAATCTCTCTCCTAACTAGCTGTTTTCACTTTACAGTTTCCTATAATTCTCAATCTATATTAAACTATAAATCACCAAGCACAAAATAGTATAAAAACGGTGCTGGGTTGTTGAACATAACTTTTTAGAATTTCAAAGCTTCGAAAGGGGAGAAATCATGATGCAAAAACTTTGGCAAAAAGGGAAAGCTCTGTCTCTGCCTATTATGGTGTCCGCATCGCTGATATCTGGAGCGCTGTCTGTAAGTACACCTGCGGCGAATGCGGCTGCAACCAAGGAATTGCTTCAGCTATCTGGTCAGACGACTTACTATGGAGAGGTTGAGAATGGGCAGCCCAACGGACGTGGTACGATCAAATGGAGCGAATATAAGCAGTATTCGGGTGATTTTGTGAATGGCAAGCGTTCAGGTACTGGAAAATATAAAAATCAATATACGGATGCAGATGGACAAAATCATAAAATCGTATACAACGGCACATGGAACAATGACACGATGAGCGGCAAGGGTACGCAGACTGAAAAAGTGACACAAATGGACGGAACCGTACGTTCGAACGAGATTCAAGTAGGTACTTTTCAGAACAATGGATTACAGAACGGCTACCAAGTGATCCACGCTGTGGCCGATCCAGACTACAGCTTCACTTATAAAAATGGAAAAGAAGTGTTAAATATCTTGCACAGTAATCAAGATCTGGTCCAAAGGTGGCAAAAAGGAGAGCTCTTCTCCGTAAATTATAAAAATGGCTCTGTCCAAAAGGAATACTCCATGTTCCCTGAAGAGACTGCTACCAAAGAACGACAAAGACAAGCGTCCATCAAGTATTTCAAAGGAATTACCGCCAAGGTCACTCCTCACTTGCAGCAGTTTGAAAAGCTGTCCAAGCAGATTCCGCTAAAATAATTAATACGACGCGAAACATGTATTAGCCTCTACGCAAGAAGGCCTCTCTTTCTAATGGAAAGCTCCATTTGAAAAGAGGGGCTTTTTTCGTTTTCGTTATGAATAACTTATAAGAACTTCGGATCATAACACCTCCTACTATTCTCCCTTATGAATCCTCAGGAACTCATACAAATGACTTATTTTTCACTTAAATCCCCTCCTTTTTTTGCTAACCCCCACTAGATTCACTAAAATATAAGTAATTATTTTAATCATCCGAGGTGGACATCATGGCTAAAATTATGGTTCCTCCTGAGAAACTAGAGGCGGTTTCCAGGCAGTTCGCACAGGCACGTGAGCTGGGGGCACAAATTTGCGGACAACTGTCACAGCATATTCAGATGTTGGAAAATAGCTGGGCAGGAACAACACAGCAGCGCTTTTATCAGGATTTTCATAAAGCTCGTGGACAAATGGATGCTTTCACTCAAACTGTCGGTTCTGTCAGCACAGAGCTGCGTTCCATTGCAGTAAAATTCAAGGAAACAGATACCCAAGCAGACACGGGTATTAATAAAGGAGATCACAGCGGACAGATCGGCAGCAGTGAAGGGACAACTTCCGGGAAAAAAGGACCCGATCCAGCAGATATAGCCATTAACAGCATTTCAGAAGCCAATAAATGGCGCGGGCAACTGGGATTTGCCGGAACAGCTATCTATAGCGGTCTGGCTTCCACACTTGTGCTCACCAAAACAGTAGAATTCAAGAAAAGTCTGAAGAATCCCACTCGAGCGGTTATACATAATGCGGCATGGGTGAAAGGCAAGGGTAACAATGCTTTTATGCGTAATTTAGGCAAAAGCCTAAACCGCCAATTCGCCAAACCCGGTATTGTGATGAAGGGGTTAAAGGGCTTTGATCGACTAGCTGGAAAGCTTCAAATGGGTAAGCTCGGCCTCGGATTCAATAAAGCCAACAGCTTTCCTCAGTGGACGCGGAACGTCATCGCCGGGGTGGAAAAAGGCCGATATGGCATAGCCACCCGCCAAATTCCCGGCATGATTGCCAAAAAGCTGTACCCTATTAATGCCACCATGAATATTGTGGGCGAGGGTATCAGTCTGGCTGGAAAATGGAAAAGCGGGAAGCTTACCGGAACGGATGTGGCTGTATCTGCTTCTAACGTAGCGATTAAAACCGCCGCAACTTATGGCGGTGCTGTCGCTTTGGGAGCCGTAGGCGGCGCTATCGGTGGTCCGGTCGGTGCAGCCGTCGGTGCTTATGTCGGCGGTACGGTGGGAAGCTGGGCAGGTGGAAAAGTCGCCAAATTCGCCGAAAAAGGGATACGTTGGGCCAGCAAACTATTTAAATGACATACACCTAACAGATGGAGAAGGAGCCTGACTATGGATAAACAAACGGTAATTTTAACGCTTGAGGAACTAGGCTTTGCCTTGACCGCACTGGGCGCAGAAGATATGGCTTCTGGTCTGCTCCAATCTTATTACGGGGAACTAACCGAAGATCGCTGGGAACTGCTTTTTCATGCTGCAACGCATAGCCTGATATCCAAGGGTCTGATGGAACAACGGGATGACGAGCAACAACAGCTCGAATTTGATGAGTTCATTGTTGAAATGCTAGCTCATCTGGTACAAAGTCGTCAGATGCTACGTGGCTACAAGGAGCAACAGGATAAGCAAAATACATTAACGATACACCATGGAAATGAACGTTTTCTGTATCATTTCTCCAGTCACAATGAACTCCATTTCTTTCGCTGGTCTTCCCCAGAAGACTGGCATCATGACATTGATCAATTGTTCGGCCTGCTTGCTTCGAACTTCAATGCGCACAGCCGATACGTCGATCTGACTGAAGAACAGTGGAATGAGTTAACCTCATCCAACTTCAGCATGCAGCAAATGACAACGTGGAAGCTTCATGAGTCGGCTCAACAAATAATACAAGACTGGCGAGAGGATTTTGATCGCAATCAGTGTAGCCTTGATAATTTGAGCCAAATGGTATACGCGGATACAGATGAAGATGGACCTTCCGTTACAAATCTGCTATTTGTTCTTAAAGGAACGAATGATGTGTGGATCGTAAGAAATACAGAACTGAACATGCAGGCCACTCCATGTCTGCGAATTGAAAGTATGACCGAAGCTGACTGGAGAGAACGGATAACATATTTCATTCAGGAGTTTGTACGCGACGAGGCGGTATTCCGTGGATAAAATTGTATATCGAAGATCTTTGGCATTTTGGAAGGCTATGGGCAGCTTGATGTTTGTGCTGATTTGTCTGTTTTTGCTGCTGCTCATTTTTATCGACAAAGATATCTCAGCTCTACAAATCTTCTTCTTTATTACGTCCGCCATTGTCGGACTTCCTTTTTTCGGTAGCTATCTTGTGGTTTGTTTGAGCAGAACGCTTCGTAAGGATACCTACCTGTTCATCTTTGACGAACACAGCATTTCCGATGGTATTCGAACTGTCCCATGGTCTGCAATCACTAAAGTCGAATTCGAAGGGGCCTCCATCCGCAAATGGCTGCGCCCTCGCTTTCCCGCCTTTATTTTTCATCTGAATGACCGCAGCACCTGGGAAGTCAGCACCGATTATGTGTTGAACGATATGGAGCTGAACCAAGCAGGGAAACAACTTCGAACTCTCATTAACCAGCATGGCAAGCCAAAGAAAAAACGTTCCTGAATAGTGCCATTGAATATATCAAAGCTTGTCTCTATCATATGCAGCTACAAGAGCCACAACCACTGCTGCCGAGTTGGCCGCAGCCAAATCAAGATTGGAGTCAAAAGAATCCGCCGCTTCTACACCGGCAAGATCAGACAAAGAACGGACAGCCAAAAATGGAACACCAAACTGGTACGCAGTCTGAACGACCGCGGCCCCTTCCATATCCGTCACTTTCGCTTCAGGAAACTGGCTACGGATAAAATGGGCGCGCTCAGCCTGGGAGATAAAAGAGTCTGCCGTCGTAATCAAACCGTTGACGATCTGCCCCTCAATCCTGATCTCCGCCAGCGCTTCTGTCGCAAAAGCAAGCAGCGCTGGATCGACAGGATAACTTGCCGGCATCTGTGGCACCTGTCCGTAGGTATAGCCGAACGCCGTTCCGTCCACATCGCTGTAAGTCAGCTCGGTCGCCACTACGACATCGCCAACATGCAGCGCTGGATCGAGCCCACCCGCAGATCCGGTATTAATGACAAGCTCCGGGCTAAATCGCTCAATCAACAGCGCCGTAGTCGAGGCTGCGTTCGCTTTGCCAATTCCTGATTGCAGCAGAATAACTTCCTTGCCCTCAAGCTGGCCCGTATAAAAAATCCCGTTCGCAATCTGGGTCCTCTTTATCCCTTCGATCTGCGCTTTCAAATCTGCTATTTCTTCCTCCATAGCTCCGATAATCGCTATACTCAAAGTTCTTTTCCCGCTCCCTCCATGAATTCCTTGTATTCCAGCTTATACTTGAAAAACACCCGTTGCTGCGATGCGCTGCACCGCCTCCAGCAGCCTTTCCTCACTGTTTACCAGACTGACCCGCACATGAGAAGCTCCTGCACGACCAAAGCCTTCTCCAGGAGCGACCGCAACATGCGCCTCGTCCAATAAAAAGTCTGCAAAGGAAGCAGATGTATACCCCTCTGGCACCTTAAACCAGGCAAAAAAAGACCCTTGGGGAGCAGCTACATCCCAGCCAATACCCCGTAACGCTGCAATGAGAACATCACGGCGCCGCTCATATAACGCCGCGAGCTCCCGTACCGGTTCCTGCGTGCCCAGCAATGCCACAGCTCCCGCATCCTGTACCGCTCCAAAAACAGTGCTGTAGGCATGCGTATGATAATGCTTGAGCGCACCAATGATGGACGAATTTCCCACTGCAAATCCGAAGCGCCATCCAGCCATGTTATACGTTTTGGAAGCCGTATACGTCTCGACGCCATACTCCTTGCCGCCGGGGATTTGCAATAAACTAATCGGCTTATGCCCGTCAAATACAAGAGCACCGTAAGCAAAATCATTCATAACCGGAAACTGGTACCGAGCGGCATAATTCAGCGTCTTTGTCAGGAAATCTGCAGTAGCTACTGCTCCAGTCGGATTGTTCGGATAATTAATCATGAGCAATTTGACCTGCTCTGCAATTTCTTCCGGCACGGTTGTATAATCAGGCAAGAAGCCATGCTTCTCATCAAGCGGAATCGTATGAATATGGGCTCTTGCCAGCGCAGCAGCGGAATAATATTGGGGATATGCCGGATCGGTAGTCAATAACCAATCACCTGGATTCAATAGCGCCTGTGGAATCCCCATTACGCCTATGGCTGAGCCGTTGAATATGGCAATCTCCCGGTCTGGATCCAGCTCCACGTGATACTCCCGTTTATAGAACGCGGCGACAGCCTCCAGCGTGCTTTTTTTTCCATGAAAAGGCGGATAGCCCTGATTGATCGGTTGATCGACCGCTTCCTTCAAAGTGCTGATGATATGCGCCGGTGTCGGCTGATCCGGGTTGCCGGCTGCCAAATTGATTACATCTATTCCCTTACTTTTATACAGATTCACCTTGTCATCCATTGCACTAAAATAGTTGTCAGGCAGAGCCTTGACGAGATCAGAGGATGAAAAAATCACGTTCATCTCCACCTTCTATCCATAAGATACAGGCTGACAACGTCAGCCCGCAGAAGATAATACCCCATATTATTTGAAATAGCTTGGCAGCTTGTAGCCTTCATAATCAGGATTCGATTGGATGTACTTTTGGAATTCATCTGAATGATATCCTTCAATAATGTCTTTGACGAAGGGCTTATCCTTGTTCTTGCTGTCCACAGCGACCACGTTCGTGAACGGATCTGTCATATTTTCAAGCTTTAATGCCGAGGTCAGCTTTATTCCATTCGATACAGCAAAGTTCCCTTGTATAGCCGCAAAATCAACATCCTCCAGTGCACGTGGCCCCTGTGCCGGGTCGGTAGCAACAAATTGCAGATGATGCGGATTAGAGGTGATGTCGTTCACCGAGGTTTGCAATGGATCAATATTGTCCTTTAACGTAATCCAGCCTACTTCCTTCAAAATATTCAGCGCACGCAGCATATTGACTGGCTCGTTGGGCAGGTTGATTTGGGCTCCCTCACTGATCTCGTCAAGGCTAGTATGCTTGCTGGAGTACAATCCCATCGGAGGAGTCGGAACCTGCACAGCACCAATCAGATCAATATTCTCCCGCTTATTCATAGAATCCAGGTAGAGCGAGTGCTGGAACACATTAGCATCAATATCCCCCTTAGCCACGGCTACATTGGGCTGAACACCGTCTGTAAACTCTTTATATGTAATCGTATAGCCTTTCTTCTCCAAATATGGAGCCACACCATTCTTAAACTGATCGCTATATGGACCGGGATTAAAGCTGATATGCAGTGTTTTCTTTTCTTCACCCGCAGCGTTGCCCGACGTATTCTTGCTGCCGCAGCCTGAAATAAAAAGCACAACTGCTCCCAGCAGCAATATAAATGAAATCCATGGTTTCTTCATTTTGATGTCTCCCCCTGCTCCTTGATATCATCTACTTTTGGTGAGTTAGAATGTTTACAATCGCTCAAAACACCAAGTAACTTGATGCGTTTTATAGATATTACAATGATTTTTTATTCACTGTCAACAACATTTAATTACGCATCTTCTGCATAGCAAAAAAGGGGCACAACAGGAGATCCCCTTGAAAGCAAAACACTTCACACGTTTGTCATATACTTCCGTTTTAAATATACCCCATAGGGGTACATTTAAAATATGTAATTAAAACCCTAAAGGAGCTGTAAATATGAGAATGCAATGGGCTTTGCTCGCTGGTACAATCATGATTATTTTGAGTGGGTGCGGAAACAGTAACACGCCGAACCAGGAGCACACGACAAACAGCAGTCAACAGCACGACACATCGGATATGAACCATTCCACTTCCAGTGAGCTTCCTACCGGACTAAAAGAAGCTGAAAATCCAGCCTTCAAAGTTGGTAGCCAAGCGACTATTCGAGCTGACCATATGGCAGGCATGAATGGGGCCACTGCCACGATTGTTGGTGCTTATACGACTACTGCTTATACGGTCTCATATACTCCAACCACTGGAGAAGAAAAAGTGAATAATCATAAGTGGGTTATTCATGAAGAGATTAAAGATGCAGGCAGCGAGCCCTATGCACCGGGAACGGAGGTTATCCTTACAGCAGATCATATGAAAGGGATGGATGGGGCTAAGGCTACCATTGACTCCGCAGAACCAACGACCGTATATATGGTAGATTATACGCCGACTACAGGAGGAGAGCCTGTCAAAAATCATAAATGGGTGACGGAGAGTGAGCTTTCAGCCCATTAGAACTCTTACAACACAGGCGCTTATGATAGCAAAGTGGAGCCTGACATCGGCTCCCTTTATACGGCTTTATTTGAGTTTGGACAAACCTACTTCGCTAAAATGAAGTTCATGCCATCTGATTCTTCACTTTTCAAATAATCCGACGGTGTTTCGTGGCCAAGTGCGGGGACTTTTCGATCCATCCAAGTCAGCAAATACTCCCCCATATCGGGCAGCAGCACCATCTGAATCTCCTTTGGAATTTTACTTTCGGCCACTTTTACTCTTATAGCCGGATCTACCTGATCATACCGCTCCTGATAGAGCTGAACCATGTTGGCCCAGCTCTCCAGCTTAAACTCTTTCAAATATATGTCTCTCATCTACGAACCCTCCTTAGGGCCTCAGACAACGCTTCTCATGCTGGAGCAACCATTCTTTTCTCCATAGCCCTCCTGCATAGCCCGTTAGTTTCTGATTGGAACCGATAATTCGGTGACATGGAATCACAATGCTCAGCTTATTTTTTCCATTAGCACTGCCTACGGCTCGGATCGCTTTTTCATTTCCAATAGCAAGAGCAATATCTTTATAAGCTGTCGTTTTACCGTACCCCACGGACACCAGTGCATTCCATACTTTTTGCTGAAAATCCGTACCTTCAAAGGCATAAGGAAACGTAAACTCAAAGCGCTCCCCTTTAAAATACTCGTCAAGCTGGGTAGCGCATTCCGCTAATACTTGGATTGGAACCTCTTCTATAGCCCTCCTTAAGGGCTCATTCCGATTAGAGAACATAATAGAATAGACAGCCTCATTTGTGCCCTGTATCTCTATCTCTCCAATCGGCGATACATACTTCAATACGTATAGTTCGCTCATAAAAGGATACAACCTCCTTCTTTATCTATTCCTTACTCAACTTTCTATACTCACTAGGAGAACAATGGTTCAAGCTGCGAAACGCCTTATAGAAATGGGAGGGACTTTGGAAGCCCGTCTCATAACAAATCTCAAGATTCGTAAGATTTGTACTTTTAAGAAGATAGGCTGCCTTATCTACTCTTATTTTTTCCAAATACGTACGCGGGGTTTCGGCCGTTTCCTGTTTAAAGATCCGATCCAAGTAAAAGGAGCTTATTCCGATATGATCCGCAATATCCTGCAATACAATTTTTTCCTTGTAATGATTGACCAAGAAGGTTACTACATTCTGCACAAGTCTGATATACGGCGAATGGTCTGTATGGGGCTGGCATCTTTTGCAAGCACGAAAACCCGCCTTTTCCACTTTGTCCAAATCAAAGTAAAACTCCACATTTATTTTTTTCGGCTTTTTGGATCGACAGGAAGGTCGGCAGTATATGCGAGTTGTTTTCACAGCAGTAAAAAACAACCCGTCATACTTACGATCACATGCTATAATTTTCTCCCACATTTCTTCAAAAGAAAGATTGATGTTAGCCATGATCGAATGCTCTGTCCTTTCTATAGTTCATATTCATCTAGTTCAGGATTTTGCAAAATCCTCATATAAATGTGATGTATCTTGAAGCTCTATCAACTGTTCGGCATTCTTTTGCAAAGCAACTATTATCTTATCAGAAAATGCATTTCCAAAGCTAAACCGTTTAACACCTAACTGCTGAAGCTGGTGGACATTCGTCAGACCCGGCAGGGATAAAACATTAAGCGGAGCATGTACATGAAACACAACTTCCCTGATCTCTTCATCACTCTTTAATCCTGGAACAAAAATTCCGCTCGCACCACTATCCACATACGCTTTGGCCCGCTCTATGGTCTCTGAAAGTGGGGCATCCATCTGCAAATATGTATCCGTTCTTGCGTTTATAAAAAACTTTTGAAACCCACGCGCATCCAATGCTGTTCTTATTTTGGACAACAGGTTACTGTGCAGGCCCACTTCTCGAAGTCCCTTTTGCGTTTTCAAAGAATCCTCAATATTAATCCCTGCAACTCCCACATCGGCTACCCTTAAAACATGCTCAACAATCGTTGCCGTATCCTCCCCATATCCTGCTTCAATATCTGCCGACACTGGAATTTGAACATGCTCAGCAATCGTCCGAATAACGCTTACATGCTGGTCAAAATCAATAAGCTCTCCATCTGAGAATCCAAGCGTATTGGCAATTCCCCAGCTCGTCGTACCTATCGCCTTAAAGCCTGCCTTCTCCAGAGCCACCGCAGATAGCATATCCCAGGCGTTCCCTAAAAATAAAAGTTCCTCTGATGTGTGAAGTGCATGAAACTGATGAATTTTGTTCATAAATATAGCCTCCTGATATGTGATGTATCTCATTTTATCAAGAGACTATCTTTGTTTCGTCCTCATTCTTGCACTTATGGTCTGTAGGAATCTAGGAACAACTAGGTCCATTTATTCACATATAAACCATAATTTTTTGAAAAAAAACGGTTATTTAAGCTCTATTCAATCCTATGCTTCTTATCTATACTCTTGCTAAATCAATTCGAGTTAGATGCAAATCTACGCTTGTAGTCTTTCACAATTACATTATTATAGGAGGAGTTATATGTATAAAACAAAGTTCCTTATGATCTTGCTAAGCTTTACTGTAATCGCTTCTTTCTCTAGCTTGTCCAGCCCTTCACCTAGCAAGGCTTTTGCTGAAGAGAATGGGACTCCGGTGCAGAAAACGATCGATTTAAATGAGGGCTTCGACCATTCAAATGAAGCTAGTATAGAGCCATTATCCCTTACCAGCGAAGAAGCTACTAGCCAAGCAACGGTTACAGCTATTGATCATGATGCTAATTTCTCACCTTCAACACTTCAGTTTCTGAAGGCTAATACAGGACTCGACGGTGAGCAATGGGATAATATTATGAAGCTAGTGAACAAACCAGAGCAAGATTCTTTGAAATGGACTGAATTCTATGGCTATGCTGAAGATATCGGTGATAATCGCGGATACACAATCGGTATCTTTGGAGCAACAACAGGCGGCTCAAATGATACAGGACCCGATGGTCCGGACTTATTCAAAGCTTTTGATGCTGCTAGTGGAGCTAGCAACCCTTCCATTGCAGGTGGATTAACACGTGCTGGTCTGAAGGGGAAAATGAGTGGTTCGATTCTAAAACTCAGCGATAGCGATAGTGTAATCAAGAAGAAGATCAACGCTCTCCAAAACAATGAAGCTTGGAGAGAAGCCATGTGGCGTACGTTCTATGACACCTATATCGAATATAGTGTACAGCAAGCACAGAAACGCGGATTTAATACTGCTCTGACGATTGGATCATTTGTCGACACAGCACTCAATCAAGGCGCTACTGGTGATTCAGGTAGTCTTGAAGGAATCCTCTCACGCTCAGGCAGTAGTACGAATGAGAAGAAGTTCATGACTAGCTTCTATGCTAAGCGTACATTGGTTGTCGATACCAATGATTATAACCAACCTCCCAATGGTAAGAATCGTGTGAAACAATGGAGCTCTCTCTTAGCTTCTGGCGAAACAGATCTTAAGAACGCAGATGCAGCTGTGATCAAAGCAACTAATTGGGAACTGAAGTAAATATAATATACGTCATTAGGAGGGCATATCGTATGTCCTCCTTTATCTATTTTTCATGAACATTGAGTTGGCGATGACTGCTAACAACATCCCATTCTCCCATACAGTTCCTCTCATCATTCGAGTATGTAGGTCGCGTGTACAAATAGAGAGACTGTCCCAGAAGCCCGAAAGTTGCAAGCTCCTGAAACAGTCTTGTAAAATGGTTTATGAAGTCGAAATAAGGCTGTTAGATGATTCGATAGCCAGATGGCAGTCTACCGCTACTGCGGATATTACGGATTTGCTGCAACGTCAAACGTTGATTGGTAGAGATAATAGATTCCACATCATTCCCGCGAATCAGATCATCCAGGTCGGCGATGTTGCGATTGCCTCTAAACACACGGAAGTTACCTCTAAACCGCGTGCCAGTAAAGAGTACAAGTGTAGCATTGCTGCTGGTAGAAAAGAAACGCAGACTTTCGATGCCGTCGAGAATGTTATCGGTATTACGAATGCCTAGGTTTCCTCTGAATACTCTCCTGGAACCCCGAAAATTTTCTTCGTTGTAGACTGTAAGACGTGGATACGTTTGAGATACATATGCTTTGTTGTCCATGTTGTAATTCCTCCTTTCAACTTTATCTTATGCTTCACCATCCGATTGGCGCGGGCCTCGCAGCATCCATCTAAAAATAGTTATGTGATTTAATAGAGCAGATGTAGACTTGAAAAAGGAACATATGTTCTGTATAATCTAGCTTAGCAATTTGGAAAATCCTGAACTAACGGAGATGCGGACATGGACGATAAATTTATTGAGGAACTACGTGAAATTAGCAGAAACGACAAGCGAAGATCCGAATTTCTTATTAAGGGTATGAAGGAAACACTTCAGGAAAGAAAAGAAAAAAACTTTATCGAAAGATGGATTTGGCGACAAAAAAATAAGAAGCTTATAGCGCGGAAGTTTAAATCCTAGTAGATATAACAACTGGATCTTCATAGCATTTTACTTTTCATAGCACTTTAAAAGTGCTTGTGTCATAGCTCATTTTTAGGAGGCAGAGTCATGATTGAGCTACTAGTCCCGAACGACGATATATTAAATCAAAATCAATTTTTGGCTGATGAAGTTCGATACAATTTGATCCATCGAATTTGTGAGTCAGAAGGGTCAACATGCCTCAAAACGTCTGATAAAAATATGATCTTTGCTCAATCACCCAGACATAAGGCTTGGCTATGGAGCTCACAACAAATCACAGATAATCATAAGTTGACCTATATAGAAGAACTCTTACGTTATTTAAAAGGAACCACCCTATCAGGTGTATGTGGTGATGCCAAAACAGTCGAGAAGTTCGCAAATGCTTACGCACAGCGTCATGCTGCTCAGGTACATACCCACATGGTCATGGAATCTTATTTCTGTCCTAAATATAAAAAGCCCTCGGGCGTTGAGGGAATGATCCGACAATCCATCACAGAGGATGTACAATTAGTTGCCCAGTTTCTAGCTGGTTTTTCAGAAGAGGCTTTAGGTAGTTCTATTGATCCGGTTAGTCAAATATCGGTTGCGGAGAAGACCATCAGGACAGGAAATTTGTACCTTTGGATAGTAAATAACATGCCCGTATCCATGGCTAATATTGCTCATTCAAATCAAACAAGGCCCGCAATGTTATCCATCGCTGGGCCTCCTCTTCACTTATCTATGCACTTTACTCCGTAACACCCAATCCCGTGTGAACTGAGGATCTTCGTGAAAGTAAATATACAGCTACAATGGCGATGACGACACCGGCTGCTCCAAACCAAGTGATGGAAGCCAGCGAAACCTGACCAACAACTACACCGCCAATTCCGGCTCCGGCTGCCATAGCAAGCTGCATCGTAGACTGATTGAGACTCAGCATCACACCGGAAGATTCAGGCACAAGTGTGACCAGATTATATTGTTGAGTAGGTCCAGTTGTCCAGGCTGCGAACGACCAAAGGATCAATAAAGCAAATACTGCGATCAGGGAATGAGCGGCAAAAGGAAGTAAGAGTAAGGAAATACCGTGCAACACCATGCCCCCTAATAATGTAAAGGGTATACCCTTTTTATCCGCACTGTACCCACCAATTTTTGATCCGATTAGACTGGCAATTCCGAAGGCGAGCAATACTGAGCTTAGCATATCCTCTCCTACACCTGATACATTCAGCAAATACGGTGAGATGTAAGTATACACGAGTGAATAACCTCCTAGCCAAAAGAAGGTAATACCTAATCCCAAAGCAACTTCAGGCTTTTTCAGAAGAGCAAACTGTTGTAGTAAGGGGACTGGTCGATCTCCTTTTAAGCGGGGAATTGTCATAGATATAACAATTAGGGCAATAATCCCTGTCAACGCGATGCCGAGAAATACGGTTTTCCAGCCATATGCAGAAGATATCATTCTCCCAAGCGGCACCCCGATAATCAGCGAAGCTGTAAAACCCATAGTGACTGTAGCAATAGAACTGGCCTGCTTGCCGGCTGGGGCAATTTTTGCTGCAATGCTCAATGCTGTAACCACGACCATCCCCGCCCCGAGGGCCATAAGAATACGTGCGGCAATAAACATTCCAAAACCCGGCAGAATAAAGGAGAGGACATTAGCTACTGCAAATAATCCGAGCGAACTCAAGAGCAGCTTGCGTCTGTCCCATTTAGCGGTTACTGCCATCAGAATCGGCGTGCCAATCGCGTAAGCAAGAGAAAAGACTGTAATCAGCTGGCCCGCTGCGGACACCGTAATCGCCATAGTTGTCGCAATTTGATCCAAAATGCCTGAGATAATGTACTCGGATGTGCCTACCAAAAAACTAACAATTGCCAAAATATACACTTTCCACGTGCTCTGCATTTTTAAATAACGCCTCTTTTCTTTTGATATTTTTATATTTTTACAAATATCGAAATTAAGACTAAAAAAAATTTATGTTATTAGGAACGGGGCATATTTCTGCGCTGCTTCCACATCCAAGCTGTAATAAATAAACGTCCCCTCTTTACGGTATGTGAGCAGCCCCGACTCTGCCATTTGCTTCAGATGGTGCGATAGTGTTGAAATAGCTACACTGTTCAGCTTCTCGCCCAGCACAGAGCAGCATTGGTCACTTTCCTCTTTTAGCAGAAGTGCTATTTTGAGACGAGTGGGTTCTCCAAGTGCTTTATATATTTTTACAGCTTGCTGCATCTCTGTTGTATCTTTCACCCTGTTCGGCTCCCTTCTGTTCCAGTCTTAATTTCGATGTTTGTCGAAATTAAGTTATCACAAACATTTGTAAAAGTAAACCTGTTTATTATAAAGGTACAGCTTTTTTACACTCTGAGATGGGAATGATGTTCTTTCTCATCCGATGAATAATCCCCCATCCATAAAGGATGGAGGGAAAACTGATCTGAGTAGAGAGGGAGAATCATGGATGCCATGGCGTTAATTCGGGCTTGCCGTGGGTCTGACAATAATTTCATTAACATCTACATCCGCTGGCTGCTCCATGGCATACAGAATGGAACGGGCTATGGCATCAGGCGAAATCGAAATACGACGGTACTCTTTCATTCCTTGCCGGGCCTCTTCATCTGAAATACTGTCAGCAAGCTCAGATTCGGTTACTCCTGGCGATACCAGCGTCACACGAATATCTCCCCCCACCTCCATACGCAACCCTTCAGAAATTGCCCGAACCGCATACTTCGTTGCGCAATACACCGCTGCAGTTGGGGTTACACTATACGCGCCAATAGAGGCGATATTGATAAACTGACCAAATCCTTGCTTTTTCATAATCGGAAGCCCTGCCGCAATCCCATGCAGAACGCCCCGTATATTTACATCAATCATGCGATCCCATTCCTCTACCTTCAGGGCTTCTAATTTTGAAAGAGGCATCACTCCTGCATTGTTCAAAATTACATCCACACGCCCAAATGTTTTTTCCGCGTACTTAATGAACGCTTCCATCTGGTCCCTCTTAGTCACATCCAGTTGCTGATAATCAGCCGATCCACCTTTCAAACGAATCTCGAATGTCAGAGCCTCTAGTCGCTCTGTGCGTCTGGCCCCTAATATTACATGAGCCCCATGGTGAGCAAGTAAACGGGCAGTAGCCTCCCCGATCCCACTACTTGCCCCCGTAATAGCTACGACTTTCCCTTTAATATCCAACATGCTTATTCCTCCTTTAGTTTAAAAACGGACTGAAACAGATTACTTTGTTACTTCCCTGTAAAAAACCATCCCTGCATGATACAAAACACCATTTTTGAATACACCATCTGCCGTAAATCCGGTGTCGTCCACATATTCGATATAGTCATCTTCTATGATATAGCTGCCTGTATAGGCACTTTGTCTCTGCCCCCGTGCTTCATCATAACGGCCATTAGGCAAGAGTTCTTGACAGATATCTCCGTCTTCAGTTACCCACATCCCTATATAGGGATGCTGCGAAGCGTGTACACTTTTTTCCGCTTTGTTACTCTCCATGACTCCCACTCCTTTGCCCTTCTATTTTTTTCTTAATTGCTCATTAGGTGTTGTATCTGCATCTTATTATGAGAGGAATATCCATCAGCCCGGTAGAAGAATCAGAGCAAATTATTGCCTAATCCTCCAAAGACCCTTAATATGTAATAAACTACTGAAAATGAAAACGGGCTACTTTGCAAAGAAGGGATGTGTCATGATGGGGGCAACCAAAATAGAGGGTTCTACCATGGAAAAACAAGCCGAGTTGGCAAGGCTTATAGAACGATTTTCACATCAGGACGGAGTTCTCACTACAGCCATACCTTCGCTTCACTTCGTCCGAAGTTCAAATACAACCGTTCCGATACATCAAGTCCATGAACCTGCCTTATGTATTGTGGCACAAGGCAGAAAAGTCGTGATGCTCGCAGAGGAAAGTTACCATTACGGCACATCCGACTACCTTGTTGTGTCGGTGGATTTGCCGATCTCGGGGCAGGTTATCCAAGCGTCAGCAGAAGCTCCTTATTTGTGCCTTCGGCTCAATTTTGATCCACATCAGGTTTTGGATCTGATCAAGGAATCTGCTCTTCCCACAAGCCCAATGCCTGATTCCAAACGAGGCTTGTATGTAAGCCAAACCAACTCTCTACTGCTGGATGCCGTGATAAGGCTAGTGCATCTTTTGGAAAACCCGCAGGATGTTCCGGTGCTGGCTCCATTAGTCATTCGTGAGATACTGTATAGGATTTTACAGGGTAATCAGGGGGAATCCTTAAAACAACTGGTCATGACCGGCAGCCATTCCAACCGGATTGCAGAAGTCATAAAGCGGATTAAGCAGGATTATGATAAGCCGTTGCGTATTGAGGAATTATCCAAACTAGCGAATATGAGTCCTTCGTCACTACATCGACATTTTAAAGAGGTTACGGCTATGAGCCCAATGCAATATCAAAAACAATTACGTCTACAAGAGTCCCGCCGCCTGTTGTTATCCGAATCAGCGGATGCGGCAGATGTCGGTTTTCAGGTAGGTTACGAGAGCCCCTCCCAATTCAGCCGTGAATACGCCCGCTTGTTCGGCCTGCCTCCAATTAGTGATATCAAACGCTTGCGCTCGGATCAGGATCACCCGACCATTTGAACCGTTGTTAGATGAACATCTAAAACTACTGGTCCTACTAACGCTTATCCCAATCATACATGGCAGAATGTAAAAAAACAGCACAAAACAGCCGCTCCACCGGTAGAGACGCGGCTGTTCAATATATTCCTCTATGCATGTGGTCATCACTATTTGAGCATCAATACGGATTATCCAGCTTGACGAACAAGGCTCGAATGACATCCTTCTCTGCCGTAGTAAGCTTTTGTCCTGCCTGCCATTGTTGAATCTCTTTCTTGACTTCCTTGGGTTCTCTATAGCTGAGAGCATACCCGATGCTTCCTATACCTTGTGTGCGGTTGGTTTTGTCCATATTTGCCAATGCTCGAGTCATCGCAGTTCTGTCTCTTGTAAACAAATCTCCCATAAGACCAGCATAGCTTTCGCTTAAAGCTCCATCCAATCCGTCAGAAGCCTGGATCACATTTGGAAAGCTTTCCGATGGAATAAAAGCGCGCTGCCTATACAGATATTCGATAATTTCCAGGCTTTGATGTTCATTGATTTTGTTCATCTTTCCCCATTGAATTCCTGCTAAATGGTCCGTCATATGACGGACTTTTGCTTCATCACTGAGGGATGAATCCTTATAAAAGGACAGCACTAGCTCCTCTTTACTTTGCTGGGTATGCTGCGTATTGACTGCAGTTTGCTTGGACTCTCCATTGTTTGCCCCGGACGGCGCCGCAGTTTCAGCATCCTGTCCCACTGGATGGGGAGTGCACCCTATGGTTACAGCCAGCAATAGTGCAGTACAAGCTACAGATACAAACCCATTACCTTTTAACATGAATCCACTCTCCTGTCTGAACAAACAATGGTCGTTATAATTGCCCAAAATCCAATCATACCCTACTACTCATCACGCCCTACCGTGGGCTTACGGATCACAGAGACGCTCGATTCCCTCACGATCAGACGAGGCTCGAATTGCACACGCTCATAATCCCCAGGTGTCTGTTCCTGAATCCGCTTGAGCAGCAGCTCCGCAGCCAACCGTGCCACCTCTTCCCCCATGATGGAAACTGAGCTGATCTGAGGGGTCGTTACCATAGCCCACAAATTGTTATCAATACCGACTACAGCAACCTCATCTGGCACCTTTACACCCAAATCCTTAAATCGATTGACGATCCCTATCGCCACCATATCATTAACCGCATAAATAGCATCCGGCATATGTTTCAGGCTGTAAAAATAATCGGCTGCACGCAGCCCTGTCTCAAAGGAGAAATCATCGCCAAAATAAACGAGTGAAGGGTCCACATGCTGGAGAGACTGCTCATAAGCGAAGTATCTCTCCTCGATTTTGTCCTTCGCAGCGCCTGCATAGGCGATTCTTGTTCTGCCGATTTTAAGTAAATGCTCCATCACGAGTCTTCCCTCTTGTCGGGCCAGACTGACGATATCCGCTTTGACATCTTCGCCCAGCTTCTTGCCATAGTTAATAATGGACACGGGAACGCTGGCTTTGTTAATCAGATCTACCAACATTTTGGGATACGCCAGCGGCATAATGATGAGCCCGTCGACATGCAGCTTCTTGACCTCACGAACTGTTTCAAGCTCCATTCTGGCATTCCCGGCGGTATTGATTTGCACGACCCGGTAACCATGCTGCTTGGCGGCTTGCTCTACGGACCAAGCGATCTCCGGAATAATCGCGTTACGAATGTCTGGCACGGCCAGTGCGATTTGTCGTGTCTGACGAACTTTCAAGCTCTGAGCCGAGGTGTTGGGCGTAAACCCCATCTCTTCAATCACTTGCAAAATCAAGGCTTTCGTTCTCGGGCTGATGCCCTCACTATCGTTAATAGCTCTGGAGACAGTCGCAATACCGACTCCTGCCCGCTTGGCTACATCCTCTATGGTTACTTTCTTTTGATCTGTCACGCCCAAAATCCTTTCAAGAACGGAATCGTTTTCTGACTTTCTAAAATAAAGTCTTAATGTTGATATTATACCACAGAATGAGTGTCTAAAAATTGAAGTCGTTTTCTTCTTGTCTTTGCTTCACCTAAAAAATTCGCAAAATCTCTTTATCTAAAAGTAACGAGCCAAATATAGCACTGTAGTCACAAGTGATTATATTCACAAAAAAATCAAGTGCTTTTTGCATTAAATTGGTTTGACAATGTGTAAAAATTGTGACATATTATCTTTCGGAAACGTTTCCTAATTCATTCACTTTTATAGAGGCAATGATTATATATTCTTCAAGGAGATGACAAACATGCAAGCATTGAGATGGCATGGAGTAAAAGACTTACGTTTGGAAAACATTGAGCAGCCCGCTGCTCTGGCAGGAAAAGTAAAAATCAAGGTAGAATGGTGCGGCATTTGCGGAAGTGATCTTCACGAATATGTAGCAGGACCGATCTTCATTCCCCAAGATGCTCAGCATCCATTGACTGGCGAAAAAGCGCCGATCGTAATGGGACATGAATTCTCTGGACAAGTTGTCGAAATCGGCGAAGGTGTAACCAAGATTCAAGTTGGCGACCGTGTAGTTGTAGAACCGGTGTTTGCATGTGGAGAATGTGATGCATGTAAACAAGGCAAATATAATCTTTGCGATAAAATGGGCTTCCTCGGTCTGGCAGGCGGCGGTGGTGGATTTTCTGAATATGTCGCAGCTGACGAGCACATGGTTCACAAAATTCCAGAAAGCGTATCTTTCGAGCAAGGCGCATTGGTAGAGCCTTCGGCCGTTGCTTTGTATGCTGTTCGTCAAAGCCAACTGAAAGTCGGCGACAAAGCTGTAGTATTTGGCGCTGGTCCTATCGGATTGCTGGTTATTGAAGCGTTGAAAGCTTCGGGCGCATCTGAGATTTATGCAGTAGAGCTTTCCGAGGAGCGTAAAGCTAAAGCTGAAGAGCTGGGTGCTATCGTGATTGATCCTAAAACTTATGATGTGGTGGAAGAACTGCACAAACGGACCAACGGCGGCGTAGATGTAGCCTATGAAGTCACTGGAGTACCTCCTGTGCTGACTCAAGCTATCGAATCCACTAAGATCAGCGGACAAATCATGATCGTCAGCATTTTTGAAAAAGAAGCTCCGATCAAGCCTAACAATATCGTTATGAAGGAACGCAATCTGACTGGTATTATCGGCTACCGTGATGTATTCCCAGCTGTTATCAGCCTGATGGAAAAAGGTTATTTCCCTGCCGACAAGCTGGTTACCAAACGTATTAAACTCGAAGAAGTGATTGAGCAAGGTTTTGAAGGTCTCCTGAAAGAGAAAAATCAGGTTAAAATCCTAGTATCTCCGCAAGCCTAATATCGAAAACAAACCAGATGTCTGCTCCTATGCAGACATCTTTTTATAAAAAAACGCTCTCCTTCCTGCGACATACTGTCGTCAAGATGAGTAGCGTTTTTTGATTACCATTTGGATTACTGAGTTACATTTTTCAGAACATCGTCGATCATTTGACTGTTTGCAATTGTACCTGTATACAACCAGCTGGAATCCTTACCAAAATCGTATACATGGCCTTCTTTAACGGCTGGAATTCCCGCCCATACAGGATCTTTTACAATATCTTCTTTACTTACGTTTTTGCTGTTCACGATAAAGATATAATCCGCATCCAGCTCGGCTAGCTTCTCAAGCGATAAATTACTCCAGTTCGCCTTAGCCGTTTTGGAAATCTCCTGTACGACTTGTGGAATCTTGAATCCCAAATCCTTATACAATACATCACCGCTGGATAGATTCTGGTTTACGACATACACATTTTTATCCGTTACCCACAATGCAGCCGCAGTTTTTTGTCCTACCGTCTGACTCAGCTTGGCTTTAGCCTCTGCTGCTTTTTTGTCGTAGTTGCTCAATGCCTGCTTCGCTTCACTGCTCTTATTCAGCACCTCACCCACGGTCAGCAGCTCTTGACGCCAATCATTGTTCATATTAGTGCCTACCACGTAGGTTGGAGCAATTTTAGAGTATTGATTATATTTGTCGCCTTCCACCATGCTCGCACTGTCCATAATGATTAAATCAGGTTTGAAGTTCAGAACCGCCTCAAACGGAAGATCTGAAGCAATGGTAGGAACGTCCTTCAGTTCTTTTTGCAGGTAACCTTGAACTGAATTTTTGCCTACCGACCATTGGGCTACAGGTTTGACCCCCAGCGCAACCAGATGATCCTCCAGATAAGAAGCGATCACACGCTGAGGCTGAGCCGGAATTTTCACCTCATGACCAAGTGCATCCTTCAGCACCCTTTCCTGTGATGTTGGTTCCGCTGATGTTTTATTGGTCCCTTGCGAAGCGCCATCGGTTGCCGTAGGACTTGATGTGCCTGAGCACGCGCTGAGCAGCAGGGTAAAACTAAGCAATAAAATAAATGCCATGGAATGCTTTGCGTTACTATTCATTCGTAAAATCCCTTCATCATGATTTTGATAATGATTATTATCCTCAATAACAGTATGCAGGGCGCCACTTATCGAATCAATGGAACATTCAGACATGCTTAATGGATTATCCAGACTGGTATCTCTCACAAAAGCAGATGAATATAGGCTGTCCCGGTAATGAACCGGGGATACACCCGTATATTTTTTGAATGCCCGGCTAAAGAAATAGACATCCGGGTACCCCACACTGACAGCGATATCCTGCAAAGTCGCATCCGTCTTCCGCAAAAGCTCCTTCGCCTTGTCCATTCGCAGTTGAATCAAGTACATAATCGGGCTACAATCCGTTTGTTTTTTAAATAACCGGGTCAAATGTCTCGGACTGCATTCCAACAATCCGGCCAAACGTTCCAGCGTTACGGACTCCGCATAATGATCCTGCATAAATCGAATCGCCTGTGTCACGATATCACGCGTAGAAGTTCGAGCCTTCGGTTCCTGCAATTGCCGTATACATTCATATGCAAAATCATAGAACCGACCCTGAGCCTGAATCTTGGATAGCGCCTCTTGATCCTGCCATGCTTCATCCAGTAGTTGCAGCTTTTGATACAGTATAACCGGATAGGGCGGTATAAAACCATGAGCTATCGAAGGATGATTATACACCGTATGTCCAGATAGAGAAGTCGCTTTATATAGTACAAGGATATATTCAATCCCGCATTGCGAGGGTTTCATATTCAGTTCAAAGCCTTTGCTGCCATGCAGTACGTACCCTGAATGTGGCGTATCCTTCCAATCACCATCCAAACGCACGCTACCCTGCAATACAAATACAAAAGCCTGCGCTGGAAGACGATACGGTTGAAGCAACTCTTCCGGCTCCAGTCGAATATGCCGGACATCCATGACACGGATCGACGAATGGAGCCATAGGGACAGCAGTTTGTTTAACTCATCAGCTTCATGTCCCTTGCTCATCCCGATATAGGAACCTGCCTGCTTTTGCCGATCCTGCTTCACGTATCAAGCCTCCGCTTCATAAATATCATACTTTTTTTCCAAATCAACCTCATTATATATCATCTTTTACTGCCTCTACCATGAGACAAATATTCCTGCACGAAACAAGGTGTATATACCATTTCCATGGTACAATTTGTATAAATACAAGATTTAAAATACATAGGGGGTTTGACAGCATGAGCAGTCCCAACATTGCATTGAGTACAGGAGCTAATGCACCATTCGGTAAGGAAGATACGGTGCGGGTCACCATTACATGGAAGCATGCACCTGCCGAACTGGATGTTAGCTGTTTTATGGTAGGAGCGGACGGAAAGGTTTCCTCAGATGACTATTTCGTTTTTTACAATCAACCCGCTGACCCGCACGGCCATGTACGGTTACAGCGTCCAAATGACAGAACCACTGAGTTTACTGTAGCGCTCCAGGAACTGGAACGAACCGGGGTGGAAAAATGTGTGTTTGCGGCCACACTGGACGGCCCAGGTACTTTTGCCGATGTGGTCGGCTGCTCAGTTACTGCTCAAGGCAAGCAATCCCATATCACCTACAGCATCACCGAAGCCACCAGTGAGACATCGCTTGTGTTGGCAGAGGTGTATCGTCATACGTCTGGCTTTAAGCTTCGCGCAGTTGGGCGTGGTTTCAACGGAGGACTAAAGCCGCTCGCCGAGGCTCACGGTGTCACCGTGGAGGAGACAGAATCGCCAGCAGCACCGTCAGCGGATAAAGCCGGCGTGAAGGAGCCTTCTCCTGTGAATGGAAGAATTAATCTGCTTAAACAGAAGGTACAAATTTCACTCCAAAAGAAGCAGATAGACCGTGAAAAAGCACGAGTAGCGGTTGTATTCGATGCTTCTGTTTCTATGTTCAAATTGTACACGGGTGGGACGGTGCAAAAAGCCTGCGAACGTGTGTTGGCTGTAGCCGCCTGTATGGATGACAATGGTGAAATGGATGTATGGTTTTTTGCAGACAAAGCCAAGCGTGCTACAAGCGTCACAGAGAGGAATTTCGAGAATTACATTCATATGAATTATGCTGAGCCTAGTGAAGATAGTGAGCTAGGGTGGGGAAATAACGAACCAGAAGTCATGAAGGATATCATACTAAAATATACAAAAGAAGATCCCAACGATATAATCCCGACCTACATTATCTTTTTCAGTGATGGAGGTATTTATGAACAGAAAAAAATAGAACAACTGCTGATTAAAAGCTCAAGCGCCCCGATTTTCTGGCAATTTGTAGGTCTTGGTCAAGCCGATTACGGAATCCTTCGAAAGTTGGATAAGATGCGCGGCCGCGTAGTGGATAATGCAGATTTCTTTGCCTTGGATGACTTCGACTCGGTGACGGACAGCGAATTATACGACCGTCTGCTGAATGAGTTTCCTGGTTGGCTCAAGCAAGTGCGGGCTAAAGGAATATTGCGGAGCTAATCCTTCACCGCAATGCGATACTCCTACATGATCACTTAAATATCCACCGAGCAGAGCAATAAAGGCAGAATGACCGCAGATAGAGCAATCATCAGCGCCAGCATTCTGCCTCTGTTTTCTTCAGTTTGTCCTCTATCGATTTCAATCTCCCTACCAGATCCTATTTCTTTCATTTCCTAATTGGATATTTTCATGTAGTATAAGTCTAATTGAAGTAACCCTGTTTGGGCTATGCTGAAGCTATACACTATATGAAGGAGGATTTCATATTGAAATCAAATGAAGCAACTTTGCACAAAAAGCTGCTCCCACGGCATATTACCTTTATGGCTATGGGTGGAGTCATCGGAACGGGAATTTTTAAAGGAAGTACCGAAACGATTAGCTTGGCGGGACCTGGAGTTATTTTATCCTATGTCTTCGCGGGACTCCTGCTCTTGGTCGTTATGGGCGCAATTGCCGAGATGGCTACCGTCTATCCCAACATGAATATGAAGGATTTTATTCGCAAAGCTTTTGGAGAACGACTGTCCTTTATTATCGGCTGGTTGTATTGCTTCATGTGGCTGGCCGTCTGTATCATTGAGGTCATTGCTGCGGGAAGCTTCCTGCAATATTGGTTGCCAGATGTTCCTCTATGGGTACTCAGTTTAGTGAGTGCGGCTTTCATTATTGTCGTCAACATGCTGAGTGTCGGCGGTTTTGGGGAGCTAGAATTTTGGCTTGCGGGTATTAAGATTGCCATGATTATTATCTTCATCGCCTTGGGTGGCTGTATACTGTTCGGGATTATTCCCACTGAAACTCCACCTTATCTAAGCAACTACGCGCAGCACGGCGGATTTCTCCCCAATGGCTGGCTCGCTATCTTTTCAGCGCTGCTGGTCGTTACCTTTTCATACGGCGGGTCCGAGCTGATTGGACTGACGTTGACGGAGACAGAAAATCCGGAAAAGGTACTGCCTAGAGTGGTTAAAAGCTTTATTCTTCGCGTTGTTTTGTTCTATACGTTACCGATTCTCATCATTTGTGGCTTGATTCCCTGGAACCAACTGGATGCGGATACTAGCCCGTTTGTACAGGTATTGTCTTCCGTAGGGCTTCAAGGCTCAGCTCATGTCATGAACTTTATTCTGATCACCGCTGTACTGTCTGCCGCCAATTCGGGGATTTACGGGGCTACACGTATGCTGCATTCGCTCGCTGTCAATGGAGAAGGTCCCAAATCACTCGCCCGCGTATCTTCTAATGGGGTTCCGGTGAATAGTCTCAAATTGTGCGCTGTAATCCTGATTGTCGGTTCCATGGTTGCTTATATCGCTCAGGACGGGCTGTTCCGTATTTTGATGGCTGTACCTGGCTTTGTCGTGCTGCTCGTCTGGAGCTGCATTTGTCTGTCCCAATTGAAATTGCGCAAATCTTATCCAGTGGAGCCTACTTTCAAGATATGGGGATTCCCTTATGTAACGGCGGTTACAGTGGGATGCCTATGGGTAATTGCGTTCCTGTTCTTGCTTGACCCGCAAAATCGCATCAGCATTAGCGTGTGCGTGGCTTTCATGGCATTTCTAATCATCTGGTCTTTGGTGAAATTCCGGAGAAAGCAGGCGTAAGCAGCACATGATTCAATCGTATCTATTTCCTGTTTCGTATGCCTTTCTTGCGTTTCCTTTTGCTGCCTTATTGTTTACACTGCCTTTTCTAATCGTGCAATATCGCAGGCATGGCTATATTCACAAGGCTAGAGCATGGCTGCTTTACTTGATGCTTTTATACTTGATGAACGCCTTCTTTCTGGTCATACTCCCACTTCCGGCATCGCGTCATAATGCTGCACTAGCTGGGGGGGCGTTACAATTGATACCCTTGCAGTTCGTTCATGACATTATAAGAGAAACATCCGTCTCACCCGCCCATCCCTCCAGCTATGTTCATTTGCTGAAGGAGCGCGCTTTTCTGCAAGTCGTTTTTAACGTTGTGATGACCGTGCCTTTCGGTATGTTCTTACGTTATTATTTCCGTGCACGATGGGGATGGTGTCTGATTCTGTCCTTTATCCTCTCCCTCTTCTTTGAGGTGACGCAGCTGACAGGACTGTATGGATTTTTTGACCATGCGTATCGCGTGTTCGATGTGGACGATCTATTGGCTAATACCTTGGGCGGTATGCTAGGCTTTCTATTAGGCGAATGGTTTTCACGCTTCCTGCCCCGCTTGGAACATCTGGACAAGCATGTGGACATGGCAACGAAGCGAGTGTCCTATACCCGACGGGGCGTAGCCTTTTTCATGGATTCTATCATTTGGACCGGGCTGCTCGGCATCATGGAGTCTCTGCATGTTCCTGCTGCTTTCTGGGTTTCCAGTGGGGTCTACTTTATGGGGGTCCCTTACCTGACGAATGGACGAACTCCTGGGAAATGGCTGGTGCGTATTCATCTTACAGGAACGGGACAACGGATTTCCCTGTGGGGGCTCATCAAGCGTTACAGTCTCTTGTATTGGTTGTATTTTGGACTTAATTACGTACTGGGTGGACCCGTGCTGTGGTCTCAAGTCTCTCCATGGGTAAGTGTTCTGATCAGCCTTTTGTTGTTGGTGATGAATGGATGGTTCTTTTTCCATCTGGTCATACGTCTAATCAAGAAAGCCCCGTTATTTTATGAGGAGCTTAGCCATACTTCGCACCAAATTATATGGCCCAAGCATTATCATCATCCTCAGAATGACACCGCTGATCCGACAGAGCCGCCGGGAGCAAATACCGTGACATGATAACCGAAAGACTGAGAACGTGATAAGCACCCGCGATCTACGTTGCATCTAAGCAAATAAAAAAACAGGCGAAGCAAAGGATTTCCTTTGTCCGCCTGTTTTTTATTTTGCGCATAGATATTAGTTCGTTTCCCTTATTTCCACTGTGCAATTTGATCAATAGGCAATCGTGTGGACGGATGACCCTCGTTGATTCCTTTACCCATGGAAATGAGCATAACAGGGACATAACGATCTTTTTCCAGACCAAAGGCTTCAGCAATTTGATCCTTTTCAAAACCGCCAATAGCGTTAGTATCATAACCATGAGCGCGCGCTACCAGCATAAGCTGCATGGATACCAAACCACCGTCAATCAGGACCGTTTCTTTGTTCACAACTGGATCAAGCGCTGCAAAATGAGCTGCCACTTTTTCCTGTTGCATTTCTTTAATGTCTTTTGGCATATAGCCCAGTTCTACAGCTTCTCCGAAAATTTGTTCAAAATTATCAAAGTTATTCAAATCCCCAAATACAGCGATCACTGCTGAAGATGTTTCTACTTGACGTTGGTTGAAACGGGCCAATGGTGCCAGTGTAGCTTTACCTTCAGGGCTGTCAATGACGAGGAAACGCCAAGGTTGCAGGTTAATGGAAGATGGTGCGCGTGTAGCTTCTGTCAAAATCTCTGTCATTTCCTCACGGCTGATCTTCACGGACGGATCATATACTTTTACAGAACGGCGTCCCAGGGCGATTTCTTTAAAATCATTCGTTTTTACTGTACTGGATGTATTCGTATTATTCATTCCAATCTCTCCCACTATAAATTAATATTTTCTCATGTTTTCTCACTCGTTCTTCGGTTTTCAGCCATTGACATATCGAGCACTGGAGAAGTCATGTAAGGATGTCATTATTTTCCGGAAGAGCCGGTGGCAGGATAGAGGTTGAGACATTTTTCCCAATCTATGGATCGACTTCTATAATCGCACCTTGGATATCCACTCCTGACTCTTGACGGCTTACCCTCCCATTGCCCTTATGGAAATGATTCCTGCGGCTGCTCCGTGCTTCCTTTGTCTCTGCTTATTCCTGTCCGATGAGAAACATGAATCCGGTTTTTCTTAAGCTGTCTTCTGTAACTGGGCCTCACGTACTGGCCCTAAAACGTCGTTTGCATCGTACCGAACTTGCTTGGTGCCGAGCGTGTGAAGAACGCGAATCAGCTTCCCGCACAACGCTACAATCGATTGCTTTTTCTTCAGTGGATTCTGGCTTCGTTTGGTAAAGTATTGGTGCAGTGCCTTAAACTCCGCATTCTTCGCCACCATGAGCATCACGGCCCGAAACAGTAGCGCTCTTGGCCTTGCGCGTCCTCGTTTGGTTATACTGGATTTTCCTTTTTTCTTCCCCGAGCTGTTCTCTTTGAGATTCAGTCCGGCCAGCCGTATAATCTGCTGTCCATGCTCGTAACCCCTTAGATCCCCCACTTCCGCCAGGAACCCCGCCAAGGTGACCACAGCCACGCCTGGCACAGTGAGCATCTCTTTCGTTCCTGGGATTTGTGAGAGTAGACGTTCCACCTCGGTTAGAATCTCTTCGAGCTGTCTGGCGAACATGTCGTACTGTTCCAGAAGTGTTTTAATCTCTATTTTTGCTGCTGGAAGTCCTTCGGTCAGACCGATGGAACTTCTCGCCGTTTCCACCAGTTGCCGGGCTCGCTTCACGTCTTTCTTCCAGCGCTGGACGATGGCTTCTGCACCTAATTCTACGATCTCACCTGGCGTTGGAAACTCCTGCAAGGTAATGCGCGAAGCTTTCCCTTCCCAGTCTTTAAATACCTGCGTGTACTCTGGAAAAAAGCGATCCTGCCAGTTCTGTACCCGTGCATACAGGAGGCGCTTTTTTTGTTCAAATCTCAAATTAATTCATTACAGAAATGGCTCCTTACCTTAAAAATGAATGAACCCACTTCATCTTCTGACATTAGCGATCAGATAATAATTTTCCTCCCAAACCAATGTTTTCTTTTTCGCTTTCCCTAATCAAAACAATAAAAGCCGACTCGGGTACATTCATTATGGTTGAAGCTGATGTGGTAAGTTCAGTGACCAACGATCTTTTTTGTTCTTTATTTAATTTGCCTGCTTCAATAGTAATTACTGGCATGTAAATTCCTCCTTGTTTCCCCTATGGGTATAATGTAATTGGGGTCAGTCCATATCGGATATATGACTATTCATTACTTGCAGCATATCAGCTAGTTGGTGCCGCTGGGTCTCATCGAAGCTCTGTAGCAGCTGAGCTACAAACTGCGAGCGCTCCTGCTTAAAGATGACAATGCGTGCACGCCCATAATCGGTCAGGCTTACCAAGGTAACCCTGTTGTCCTCTGGCTTCGTGCGTCGTGTGACCATAGCTGTCGCTTCCAGTTGTTTCAAATGGCGCGTTACGGCTGCAGCGTCAATGCCAACCTCTTTTTGCAGCAGAGTTTGACTAATCTCCTCCACTTGATACAACTTGCACAATAACTGCAATCTGGATGCGCTGACTC
Organism: Paenibacillus sp. CH40; assembly: GCF_024213605.1. Taxonomy (NCBI): domain Bacteria; kingdom Bacillati; phylum Bacillota; class Bacilli; order Caryophanales; family Paenibacillaceae; genus Paenibacillus; species Paenibacillus sp. CH40. The sequence continues at coordinate 227,061 of NZ_JANAVQ010000001.1, read as the reverse complement.
CTGCGCAACGCTCAAACTTGGAGCTAATCTGCTTGTTCAGCAACAACAGCATGTCAAAAATATACTCAGGCTCGGATGGTGTCTGGGTGATATCAATCTCTCCTCCCTTAAGCATATCGCTGGGCTTCGTGATCCGACCTTTGATCCATCAATTATTGATCTATCAAGTAATATACATCCTCTTTAAAAATAAATCAAGTCCCTGAGAAAAATAAAGTGCTCTTTGCAAATAAAAGCTGAGCGACTCGCACAAGAGCCGCTCAGCTTCAATTTAACTTTATTAGCTTACTTAGAAATCATCATGCAATAGGAGATAAGAAGATGTTCCGTTGTGCTAAATAATCCCGTGGGACAGCATTGCGTCGGCCACACGCACAAATCCTGCGATATTGGCTCCGACAACCAGATTGCCCGGCACGCCGTATTCCTCGGCCGCCTTCACGCTGTTAGCATAAATATTTTTCATAATATCATGCAGCTTGGCATCCACTTCCTCAAAGGTCCATGACAGGCGCATGCTGTTCTGCGACATTTCAAGCGCTGAGACCGCTACTCCGCCTGCATTGGCTGCCTTGGCTGGTCCAAACAGAACTCCATTGTCCAAAAACACTTCAATGGCCTGTAGCGAGGATGGCATATTGGCACCTTCGCCTATAGCTTTTACGCCATTACTTACCAGCAGCTGGGCTGCTTGCTCGTCAATTTCATTCTGTGTGGCGCATGGCAGTGCGATGTCGCATGGGATCGACCAGATCCCCGAACAGCCTTCTGTATAGATTGCGCCTGAACGCTCTTGAGTATACTCACTAATCCGCAGACGATTCACTTCTTTCAGCTGCTTCACCAGCTTCAGATCGATACCGTCTGGATCATAGATGTAGCCATTCGAGTCACTACATGCCACGACTGTAGCACCGAGCTGCTGTGCTTTTTCAATCGCATAAATAGATACGTTCCCCGAGCCGGACACGACGACGCGTTTTCCTTCAAAGGACGATCCCTGAGCCTGCAGCATCTCGTTTACAAAATATACACAACCGTAGCCAGTCGCTTCTGTACGTGTGAGACTGCCTCCGTAATGAATCCCTTTACCCGTCAGGACGCCACCTTCATGTCCTCCGCGAATCCGCTTGTACTGCCCGAACATGTATCCGATCTCACGTCCGCCTACACCAATATCCCCTGCCGGAACGTCGGCATCTGGACCTATATATTTATACAACTCAGTCATGAAGCTTTGTGTAAAACGCATCACTTCGTTATCTGATTTCCCTTTGGGATCAAAATCCGAGCCGCCTTTACCACCACCGATGGGAAGACCCGTCAATGCATTTTTGAAAACTTGCTCAAAACCCAAAAATTTGACGATTCCCAGATATACAGACGGATGGAAGCGAAGTCCACCTTTATAAGGCCCTATCGCACTGTTAAACTGCACGCGGAAGCCACGGTTGACCTGTACAACCCCTGCATCATCCACCCAAGGTACACGGAAGGTAATGACTCGCTCCGGCTCCACTAGCCGTTCCAGAAGCCCCTGCTGCATATACTTAGGATGCTTAGCCAATACCGGAATTAGCGAATCCAATATTTCCTTGACGGCCTGATGGAATTCATTCTCATGAGGATTGCGCGCGATAACCTTCTCAAAAACGGACTGCACATATTCGGCTGCTGCTTGTTGACTCTGCTCTGGACGGATCATGGTCATTTTTTTAATACACCCCTTTTATAATTAGCCCCTCTGTTAAATGACGGAACGACTTTATTCTGCACCTTCGAGAGTGGAACTTTATGTATTCATAAAATTTAGTTAACTATACATGATTTTTTATAATAATACATCTAATTCGCCTATAAAAAATTTTTGTATCCTTCATTAAATAACTCTATGAACCTCTCATTGTCTGTTAGTTTCCTAAAGCTAAATCCCTTGATTCACGGGCTTTTCTCACGATTTCTAAGGCCCTAACACCTTACCCTACATGGCATTATAATGTGAACAAATTGAAACTAAAACATACATTATGTCTGGAATATGGAAATAAGAAAAAGAGGCTGCGCGCAGGGCGTAGCCTCTTTTCCCATTCTTTTACACATAAAAGGCTTTAAGCTGACGCACAATTTCTGCCTCGTCATGCTCTACCACCTGCTGATGCTGCGATTTGGAGAACAATTGTTCAATTTGCGCCGGGAACTCCTGCTTGATGTCCACCAGACGGATGGCTTCATCAAATTTGGCCGGATGCGCTGTCGCAAAGGTCACACATACTTCGTCCGCGCCATTATACGCCTCATACGCGGCAATACCGCATGCCGTATGGGGGTCGAGCAAATAATCGTATTCGGCCTTATATTTTTTGATTAGTTCCAGACACTGCTCATTCGAAGCACCGAGCGCTTCAAAATCCTGCTGTACCCGTTTCAAATCCTCTGCACTGATCACAATCCGTCCCTCGGTTTTGAGGTTATTCATGTATTCAGATACCTTGGCTGCATCTTCTCCAAGGAAGTAATACAGATATCTTTCGAAATTGCTCGCCACCTGAATGTCCATCGAAGGACTGTATGTGCTTTTGAAGTCGCCTGGCTTGTATTCGCCAGTCTTCACGAAGCGCTCCAAAATATTATTTTCATTGGTTGCAATGATCAGCTTATGGATCGGCAAGCCCATTTTCTTCGCAAGAAATCCGGAAAAAATATTGCCGAAGTTGCCAGATGGCACACTGATATTGATTTTTTTTGTACCCGCAGACTCCTGCGCCCGGAAATAAGCATAGAAGTAATATACGGTTTGCGCCAAGATACGCACAAAGTTAATCGAGTTAATCGCCCGCAAATGATGTTTAGCTTTGAAATCCAGATCGGCAAACAGGTCCTTAATGACCTTCTGACAATCGTCAAAGTTCCCTTTTACGGACAGATTCAATACATTTTCATCGTCAACCGTCGTCATTTGCAGCTCTTGTACCTTGCTCACCTTTTGGTGTGGGTGCAAAATACAGATTTTAATGCCTTCCTTGCCACGCACACCCTGAATCGCCGCTGCCCCGGTATCGCCTGAGGTTGCACCCAAAATGTGAATGATCTCATTCTGCTTTTTGGACACGTAGGAATAAAACTCACCCATAAATTGCAGCGCCACATCCTTGAACGCAAACGTAGGTCCGTGGAACAGCTCCAAAATAGACAGAGAATCATTGATCTTCTTCACTGGCGTAACTTCTGGATGACGGAAGCTCGCATAACTGCGCTCCACTAGCTGCTCCAAATCTTCACGAGGAATCTCATCATTGATATACAGCGCAAAAACTTCCAGCAGCAGCTCTCTGTAGCTCAATGTTGCCCATTGCTCCAGCGTAGATGCCGACACGGTCGGAATCTGCTCAGGTACCATCAGACCTCCATCGTCAGCTAACCCCATGAGCACGGTATCAATAAATCCCTTGGCTTCTACTCGACCTCTAGTGCTTATATATCTCATATACATCCCCCAATAAAAATTCAATTCGAACCTTTTTTCGAATATATTATTGTCTATAATACCCTGTCGCGGTGCTGTAACCAAGCCTTTTTTTCATATTTCAAAGACTTTCTCCTACTTTACCATACCTCGATGCATCAGGCATCTGTCATCGCTAAGCAATTAAAACGTCAGGAACAGCCCGTGAGTCTGAAAAAAGAAGGCTGCTCCAGTCATTAGGAACCTGAAATCGAGAGTGCAGCCAGCTTGAGCGAAGGCGATGTGCAGCTTCCCGTAAAACGCAAATCGTTGCCTACTTCCTCTACCTGTTGCAACACATCAAAGAAGTTGCCCGATACGGTGATCTGATTGACTGCTCTGACCACTTGCCCCTGTTCAATCCAGTATCCCAGACAAGCCAGCGAAAAATTACCGGACGCCGTATTCGTACCCGCATGCAGCCCCTGCAGCTCGACGATCATCAACCCGCGATCCGTCTTGCGAATCATGTCCTCCAACGTAGACGTCCCTGGTTCCACATACAGATTATGATACGACACACCGATTTTACCGTTATAGCTTCCCTTGGAAGCATTAGAGGTACTTTCCACCCCAGCCTTACGGGCTGTCTTGCGGTTATGGAAATACGTCCGTAGTTCCCCGTCCTTGATGATCTCGTTACGATGAGTTGCGCTGCCTTCGGCATCAAACGTACTGCCTGCGGGAACGTTCTCCATCAGCGGATCATCAATCAGCGTAATACGCTCACTTGCCACCTTTTGCCCTAGTTTCCCAACTAATCGCGAAAAGCCTTTATCCACCGACTCCGCTGAAAATACCGACGTATACGCAGCCAGCAATTGCGCTGCTGCATCATGACGGAAAATGACCGGATAGTTATCCGATTGGATCGTGTGCGCACCCAGCTTGGAAACAGCCTCTTTTACGGCTTTACGCGCCACATCCGCAATATCGATTTCTTCCACACTTCGCAGCGAATAATCATGCCAACCCCCGGTAACGGTCTCGTCATGATCTGCTGCAATCACATACACATAAGCGCTCGCCAGACTTTTGCGACGATGGCAGTGCAGTCCTTTTGTATTTACTATCAAAACCTCATTTTCACGAATGCTGACCGAGCAATGCCGAGCCATCACAATCCTTGGATCTGCGGCAAGCGCTGTGCGCTCCATTTCTAGCGCCGCTTCAATCAGAATCTCAGGAGCGGTGTCGGCCAACGCTGAGGTATAGGCAGGCTGCTCAGGATAACTCTCAGAGCCTGCGAACAGCTCATCCTGCTCTTCGCTCTCCAATATGTCCGCGTTGCTTCGTGCTTCTTCCAATAAAAAGTCGATCACGTCCGGTTCCAGCTTCTCCGTAGAGGCATAGCCCATTTTCCCGTTAATGACGCCCCGGAAGGAAAGTCCACCGTTCTCCACGATGGTATATTGGTCAATTTCTCTCTTCAGTACCTTCACCGAGGTAGAACGTCCATTGACATAGTAGATTTCCATATCCGCGTAGCCGATTTCCCGGCCTTTTGTGAACAACGCTTCCTGAAATTGCTGAATATTCATCGCCTATTCCCCCTTCCGTCCGCCGACGGTCATTTCGGACACGCGAATTGTCGGCTGTCCGCAGTTGACCGGAAGACTTCCGCTGACCGAGCCGCACATCCCCTGACCATGATCCAGATTGTTGCCGACCATATCAATATTTTGTAGGGTTTCAATCCCTTTGCCGATTAGCGTTGCGCCTTTGACCGGCTCGGCAATTTTGCCGTTGCGAATCATGTACGCCTCTTCAACCGCAAAATTAAACTCGCTGGTCGAGGTATTCACCGAACCGCCGCCCAGCGATTTGGCATAGATCCCGTACTCCGTATTTGCAATGATCTCTTCACGGGTCGAATCACCATTCGCAATAAACGTGTTGTTCATACGGGACGCAGGCGAAAATTTATAGGACTGTCTTCGTCCTGACCCTGTCGCAGGTACACCCATCTGGCGCGAGCCCATGCGGTCGATCAGATATCCTTTTAAAATACCGTTCTCGATCAGTACGTTGCGCTGTGTCGGCGCTCCTTCATCATCGATATTGAGCGAGCCCCACGCGTTCTGAATCGTTCCATCGTCTATAGCCGTGACAAGCGGTGAAGCCACCTGCTGCCCGATCTTATTGGCAAACACTGAGGTTCCATGAGCCACCGCCGTAGATTCCAATCCGTGTCCACATGCTTCGTGAAAAAGAACGCCGCCGAAGCCATTCTCAATCACGACAGGCAGTCTGCCGCTAGGTGCATATCCCGCTTTGACCATCGTGGTCGCAATACGAGCGGCGTGTCTCGCATTTTCTTCGATATTCAGATTCTCCAAGAATTCAGTCCCTGCATACGCTCCCGGCCCACGGAAGCCAGATTGTCTATGCTCCCCATCAGTCGCAATCGCGCTTATTCTCATACGTGTATACGTACGGGTATCCTCCACCAGTAGCCCGTTACTATTGGCGATCAGCACGTTCTGGATCGAGTTGCTAATCCCAATGGAGGTTTGCGTAATGGAAGGATTGTATTGGCTTGCCGCCTCATGCGCCCGTCTCATCATGTCGATCTTGGCGCGTTTCTGTGAACCGTCAGGAATGATCGTAATCGGATGTTGGTTAGGGATCGCATGGGGGTGGAGTGTAATGGTGTGTGTACCTGGTGCTCCACCTCCGCGAATGGCCTTGGCGGCCGATTTGGCCAGTCGGATCAGGCTCTGGTCGCTCATATCACTGGTGTAGGCATACACCGAAAAGTGCTCCTTCATGATCCGAATACCAATCCCAAAATCCCGGCCTGACAGCGCCGTATCCACGACGCCCCCGGTCATGCCCAGTTGTCCATTGGTACGGTCCTCGACGAACACCTCTGCAAAATCTCCGCCCGTCTCCAGCGCGGCTTGCAGCATATCCTGAATCTGTGTTGGATGTATCATCACGTTCCTCCTCGTTTTTGCCATGTTTCTTATTGTACGGTTAAACGTTCAAAATCTTATGCGGGTTCATGTTTATTTCCCATAACTTTACTATACATGATCTTGGGAGTGGGTGTAACTATCTGGGTGGCGAGTGGTTTGGAAGGAGTGAAGATTTATGCGCGGGGATGGAGGGATTGAAATGAGAAAACCCGATCAGACTGTGAAGGGTCATGTCGGGTTTCTTCATTGAAAAAGGATTTAGTAGCTGGATTGAGAACGTATGTGCATTTAAGACCGCTAGGGGGACGATCATTCTTTCGATCGCTGTAGCCTCCAGATCTTCAACTGTATTTTAATGGCGAAAATCCAGCGGCGGTTATGCTAACGAAGCAGCTTTCTTACGGAAAGCTTTCAGCCGAACGCTTCGGTTCTTCAGGACGGCTTTGTTCCCTCCGCTGCTATGCTTGGGTTTGCTTCATTTTGTTCGCCAAAATACTTTTTTTCAAACGAACTTTAAACAATTCCCTGCGAAGGTCCAGTTCCATGATATTAAGATGGTCGGCTGCTTCTTTGACGGTTTCCATGTGAAGTACGCTTGCCTTTTGAGAAATAATAGCTAGCGCATCCCAAATGAGCTTTGTGCATGTTTTAAGTCTCTCTATGTGTTCATCTTCCTGCTGTACCAAACTTTCGTATTGCTCAGTAGTATTTTCAGATGGTTTCGTATGTTCCACGCTCTTTAGTATCTTGGGTAGAGTATCCAAGTTATCATCTCCTTTTTATTCAAAGTGTAGCAAAGGATGATGCTGGATGTGGTACGTGGATACGTAACAATGAGAGAATAATAGAGAATCGAATAGAACAATATATCAGATGATCGTATCTCTCAATAATAAGGAATTATGACCAGGCGTGGAATGTACATGACTAAAAGACCTAGTATACTACTAGGTCTTAGAACATGGAATTTAAGTAACTTCACAGTAGCGCTCAATTAAAAAAGTATGTCCCTACAAGGCAACAACTTGTAATACTACTGTTTTTGAACTACCAAAATATGTTCCTGCATCATTGTCTTTATTTCACTATTTCTTGTAGCTGTGGAATTGATATGGTGTGGCATTCTTTTAAATGAATATTGTCTCTGCAAAGAAGTAATTTGCTTATAATTTAAATCTTTAAACCAATCATTTAGGATTTGAGCCATATTGACATTAATTTCACCTAATACTGTTCTATGCCCAACAATCCATGCTTGTAGTCCACCGAGTAACAAGATACTATCTGTCTCTATTACAACTTTGTATAAATCTTTGAAAAAATTTATAACTTCAACTATTCTTTTAGGTTGAGATTTCATCTTCCTAATTATTGTTTCTTTAACATAAGGAAGCTTATTATTTAGCTGCTGAGTCCTCCGATAACGTACTTTATGCCTATTATCAAGTAAATCTAGTATAAATCTAGAAGTCTCATATTTAGCAATTTGCTTAATTTTCTTATCTGAAAGGTGCTTAGCGGAATTTTTTATTTTTCTATATATATCAAGCCTTACTCTTTCAGTAATCAATATTTTTAATTCTTCATTATTAAGTGCTTCAATAATATATGAATATCTATTATTGTTCTCGATCATCAGATTTAAGCTATCGAGAGTTTCAGTTATTTTCTTCTTTCTTTTATTTGTAATTATATTCATTTCCTCTATAAGATTCCTCATCGTTTGTGAGCTTAATATTCTTTCATCATCAAAAGTAAAATCAGATTTCTTCCCTCCTAAGAGGTGTTCGTCACAATTATCAGAATAAACCTTTATTCCCAAATGTACTTCCATTAAATCTTTCATCCATTGCAGTGATAACTTTGAATATTGACCATATGCTACTGTGCTTTTAGAATCCCCATAAGGAGGCGATGTTAGTACCAAGTCAACTCGCTTATCCTTCAAGTAAAATAAATCCTTTGCATTAGCAAGATGTATCTCTGAGATAGTTTGTTCTTTATATTGTTTATTTGCTTTTTCTAACAATTCCAAAAGATTTTTCATCTTTTCTTTAAAGACTTCAACTGCATCAACCTTAAATTTTTCTAAATCAGATGGGGATATTCTGTATAACTTAAATTCTCCATTTCTCGTTAAAGAAACTGTTCTTATAGTAGAACTGAAAGCAATTAATAAGATAAGTGCAAATGTTCCTTTGTACTTTTTAGTTCTTTTTTTCAAAAATTGATTAATCTTATCCTTAATAAAAGAAAGTTCCCTTATATTCTCCCTTTTAAACCAAAACTCAATATTTTCGAATTTTTCAATAATAAATGGAGTGTTTTTATTCAATTGTAAACTTGATAAATCCTCAAGAAGTATATTAATTTGTTGCTCAATGTACCCCGTATTCTCAATTAATAGTACTTTTACTTTAGATAGCATTACTGCAAGAGGATTTAGATCGGAACCAAAAAAATCTAATCCTAACACCTTTGATTCTAAAGCAACAGTTCCGCTCCCAACAAACGGATCCAGTACAGTTGAAACATTGTAATGCTCTTTTAGATTTAAAAGTAAAGAATGAACCATATCTGGGACAGCCTTAGCTGGATAAGAATGAATGTTTCCAGTTGAAGAAAAAAATGATGTGTAATTATTCTCTCCTGAGTAATTTAAATCTAAATTCCAAATATCAGATTTCTTACTTTCAACAACACTTTCTCGATTCAAATTAAACCATCTCCTTGCCTGGAGTGCGCTCCAGGATTAAGCCGTACACTTAATCCATGTGTACGGCCATTCTAGCAATAATTTTATCAAAGATAATTACTTTCTAAAAGCTATTTATGCTCCGGGAATAGATGTTAAGCCTATTCTACTCATGTGGTTAACTTTTGTTTGAATTAACTGCAACGTCCTTCTGGTTTCTAATCTTCCAACTCTCTTTATTTCAAATTTCCTGTTTTCAAGACTAAGTCTCACTGTATATTTTAATCCAGCCATGATATTGACTAGGCGTTGTGTATGATCACCCATTTTTTCACCAGATAAAGTAGCCGCCACCTCTGGTAACATTATATTTTCAGGAATATAAGTTGTTAATTTGTCAACATTATCAATCCAATTAGATAAATTATTTTTATAGTAATCGTTAAAATAATAGGTTTTAAAAGATTCGATATCCGTAATATCATCTGGTAAGACAGCCCAACCCTCACTATTTAATGAACATAGATCCAAAATCCTAGAATCAATAGTTAATAGGGTATTTTTTGTGTCAGGGATTAGTAAACAATGCTCTCCATTAAGAAGTACTGGCCATAATCCTTCCCCATCTTCAATTTTCCCTTTAGCTTTTACGTCTGTTTTAGAAAATACTAGACAATCGCAAAGTAGTAACGTTACTAATTTTGTATTTCTGCCACATTCTTTAATTTCATTACCCTTTGGCCTAATCGGTAAATCACAATCAGTTGTCACTAATATCCCATATTTCTTATCACTAGATTCATAAGTATCAAACACAAACACATCACCAGTCATTATATCAGTATAAGTAGCATTTATAGTATAGTTTATTAATCCATACTCGGGCAGCCCCTTAAAAATACTAGGATCTGTTTTCTTTCTGGCATTATTATTGCGGTAATTTTTAATACCTTGAGCTTTTATTTCCGCAGATATTTTTTCATTTTTTATTTTTGATAATGCTAGTAAATTTTCATATATTTGTGGATTACTGCGAACAGCCTCAAATTCAATTTTATTCAAAACACTTTGATGAGTTCTTTCTAAAACATCAAGAAAAATTTCACCTTCAACAAACGAGTCTCCATAAAGGACTTCAAAAGTTTCCTCAGGCAATTTTATTAAATTTAGAGTAGCCTTTTGAGTTATCTCATGCTTTTTCTCCAAATAATCATGTAACGAATATCCAAATGCTGCTTTTTCAAGAGTAGATGTGATAGTCTTTATTAATTCACCATCAGCCTCTCCTTTACTTATGGCCCACAACTGAAAAGGTATTAAATATTTACTTGCTTCATTATCAGGATGAAGACTTAAATTATTCTGCTCTATATATGACTCAACGTAACTTACTTTTGTGTCATGTTTTTTATACATTTCAAGTTTTTCATGAGAATATACAACAGCAATATCGTGACAATTAGGGCGAGATGTATTAATATCAATTATCGTTTTAATAACTACATCTTTTTCTTGATCACTTTCCCCCATGTTCATATCCAATAAGAACAAAATTCTTCCATCTACATCTTTAACGTTAGCGAGATCAAATCTATTTGCGAATGTTTTAACTGAAACCTGTTTGCTTGATTCTACCTTATCAAGAACTGATTTTAACATGATCAAAGGATTACTTTCTCTTTCTTTGTTAATAACTTTAAGAAACATTTTTTTTAGTCTCTCTATTTCCTTTCCAGTGGAATTTAGTATTTCATCCACAGTTGAAAGGTCTTCATTCAATAAATAAGTTTCCTCTGGAGCTAATATTTTTATTGCAAACTTAGCTGAAAATTCATTATAATTTAATGTTATTAATTTTTTCTTTTTCTCCTCCATTTCTTCTTCTAGCCTTTCATTACTCCACTCATCGTCATACGAAAATATATGTTTAATATCCAAATTTTTCAACAATTCGTCTAACTCATTCATATATGGATCTTTCTCCACATCTTCTTTTTTTTCCATCGGATGGATCATCATATAAAAAACACTCCTAATTTCATTTAAAAGCTAGTATAAACTTATAGTAATTACCGAATTTATTTTTATTAGTTTTATCTAAAAATATAGTTGCATTAATTGAACTTATGAGTTCCTTAACTATATATAAGCCCAACCCTCTTCCATCTTGTTTCATACTTTCATATGGTTGGAATAGAATATCTTCTATGTCTCTATGAACGCCTGGACCTGAGTCATAAACCACCACTGTTTTATTAAGATCATCTATTTCAAAAATAATTTTCTTTTCTTCTCCTGCCATAGAAACCCAATATAAAGAATTTAAAAATAAATTATCAAATATAGTGATTAGCAAACCTTTATTAGCTGCTATAACAAAATCATTTCCTATCACATTTACCGAGACCTTATTCATCGATGCCTTTTTCGCCATTGGATTATTTCCAATATACAAGTTCTTCAGAAGTTTAGTAATCTCAATTGATTCTAATATAAGACTATTCTTCTTATATGTTGGTTCAAGATGTTCCAATTGTTGTTGCAAATAAACAACTTCTTGTATAATACTATCTTGGTAATCTAATAATTCATCTTTATTATCATCATTTTTCATAATGATATCCTTAGAATTTTTAGCATAATAACGAATATTAGACTCAATACGATGTAATTCATGTGTTAAAGACTCAACAATCATTCCTTGGCCTGCCAAGCCTACAAGTGCTTGTAAATCAATAATCCGCTGATTTATGGTGAAATTCTCTTGCTTCCGCTCTTCTTCGTCCTCTTCATTTAGTTTTTCAAGTTGACTGATTTTACCTTCAATTTCTTTTAGCTTTATCTGAAAAGTGTTATCATTCGATACACCCTTTTCACTCAAGTCATTTGTAACTTGTTTAACATGTGATAAGATATTTTGTTTAAGTTCAACTCTATTAGTTAATCTTTCAAAAATTATATTTTTATCAATTGATTCAACCTTCGTCGAGTTCTCTTTAATCTCTTGAACATTAAAATTAGCTCTTAACTTTATATCCTGTCTTGTAACAATTTCAGCAATAATCGAGCGTACTAATGTAAAAAAATTCTTTCCATATTCATCTTCTATAAGTCCAAAACGATTTGTCTGTTCAGTTAATTTTTCACTACTAATGCTGTCAAGTTGAACATAACCAGAAATAGTATGTTCTTTTAATGCATTAGCTTTTAATCTTTGTGACCTTGTAGTTACACCCAACCAGTCATAGTCTGGACCATAAGGAAATATTCGGAAGTCATTTCTAAACAAATACACTCCTACTGCAGCTTGCCAAATCGACTTTAGTTCCTTAATTGTTTTAAAAGCCATATTATTTTGCTGCAATAATAATAGCGACTCATTATATGCTTCTCCTGATTGATCACTAATAAACAACTTACCCTTAAAATCGCCCGGATAGGCTAATTCCTCAATTCCTTTTTTAGTATCATAATGTTTTTGGAGTTTAATTTCTTTTAAATACGGGAATTCAATTCCTAACTCGTCAGTTTCTAAATCAATTACTATTTTCTCATCTTTCCCAAAATACTCCTCCTTTATTTTATGTTTTGTAAAACCACGATCTATCATTCTATTAATAAAGTCTTTTAATAATCGATCTATATACCGTTTTTTAAAAAGCAAGTTTATCTTAAGAATCTTATTTTCTAAAAAGAATTCAACCATAATATCGCTCATTTTATCCAATACATTTTCATCAATTTTACTATTAGAAAATGGGATACCGTCAATCTCAATATTTACTTGGAACCTTTGTTTGTTATTTTGAACAAAAGGATTCACCATTCCAAATATTTCAGTATTTATTCTTGTTTGTAATTTTCTGTTGATATACCAAAAATCAAGATTTCTTATGCCCTCTATAATGATTTTTGTCCCATAACGAGGACTATCAGTAAATAAGTATGAACATTTAGCTTTAATGCTGGATAAATCTCCTTCAGACTCTTTAAATTCATTCCAGTTTATTTCTAGTTTATATTGGTTATATTTTTTTGAAAACTCAACATCCTCTTCTGATACAATGCCTTGTATTCTCTCAATACGTGGTGTTGTCACCAAACTAAGATAATTTCCTAATCTTTGAATTGACAGCCTTCCTAATCCTTTTTCACCAAGTGTGCGTCTATTAAAATGTGGCGAGTATTTAAAATTCTTTTTAAAAGAAGTAGAGATTCTCAGAAAATTTTGAGTCATTAGGCTCTTCGTCATCCCATTTCCGTTATCTTCAATCACTATACGACCTTGACCATGCGGAGTTTTTACAGTGGTATTTATATTAATTTTTACTGATGTGCAATCAGCATCATAAGAATTCTTTATTAATTCAGCTAGTGCCACAAACTCATCTGAAATTAGCTGTTCTCCCAATTGATAAATAATTCTAGCAGCGACACTAACACCATGTTCCTCTTCAATAGGATCAGTCTCCACTAATTGTACAAGATCATTATTATTACCAAACTCATCCATGGATATCACCCAACCCTCCGGTTTGCTAAATTCATAGAAAATTTTCTCATACCACAAGACTCTATGTAAATACGAATACACTTACTTTACCATATTCAACCTAGATAGAGTATAACTTCCTCGATAAAATTTGAGACTAATTACCCAGACGAATAGAACGAATTGATTTTTTATATTCATACAATAGTTTCATACGTTTACATAATACGATCAATGAAAAAATATAAAAAATGTAACACCGAAAATTTCGAAATAGTACGACCTACGATCTACATTAATTAATATAATTGTGATTGTTTGCTATACAACTTTTTCCCAAACTATCTAACTTAACGTTCTCTCTCAATATATTTCGTCTATTGAGATGACGGAAGGAACATATATCCTCTGCTCTACGTTTCCACCAAATCTCCTACTACAAACACATTGAAAATCCCCCAATGAATGGATCATTCTGTAAACTAAATCTCTCTTTTAACCGATAAATACATATGCTGGGTTGCTTATTAAATATCACCTCTCGTTCCTTTATAGCGTACAAACCTTGTAATACATATCTATTTTGACTCACCGTTGTACCCATCTGCTGCTTCTATAATCAGAAGCAATTGCAAGATGACGTGCTTTACTTGGAAATACCCATCGCATCTAGAAAGGAGTTATGAACTCACTTGAACGTATTATCAGATGGGATCGGATATGAAAGCCTACGCTTTTATGGTCTCTTTCAGCCACTACACATCGAACAACTTCAAATAACACGCACCATTAATGATCATGCCTTTCTACATATCAGTGGCATACTCTCCGAAGAACAGGGAGCAGCTTGTATCGGTCAAAATATGGAGCAAGAGCCCATTGTGATTCGTCAGTTGGACGATCAGGGACAATCACTGAGAAGGCTGTTCCATGGGATTGTTACACGTATGTCCGTACACTGTGTGCGAGGCGTGTATACATTTGAACTGGAGGCCGCTTCCCATTCATACCAGATGGATATTAAACGTAAAAGACGCTCCTATCAAGATATTCACCGTACTTATGATGATCTGGTCACTGCGCTGGTTCGAAAATATCAATACGGAGATGCCATTGATACGGTAAGCAACTCTGCCAAACTAGAGACATTTGTTTTACAATATGAGGAGACCGATTGGGCGTTTTTAAAACGTCTCGCTTCTCGCTTTGGCTCCGTACTCGTGCCAGAGGTAACCGCAGCCTCGCCCAAGGTTTTCTTCGGGATGCCCGAAGGCAAGCAGCATAAGGTGGAGCGGGATGTATTTTATCGAGTACGAAAAACGTTTCATGAGCTGGATACGGAAAAGCCAGGAGAACGTGCTAGCTCGTATGTCACCTATATGATCGAAAGCCTACAATACTATGCGCTGGGTGACCTCATCACGTTACCCATTGGACAAGGCAAAGAACTGGTCGTGGTTCGAGCAGTGACAACCTTAGCAGATGGCTTACTGCGCACCCGTTATGATCTTCAAGCCGAACAGGATATCCGCTATGCCCGGTACGAAAACGATCAGGCCACCGGGATTTCGTTGACAGGAACGATACTGAAGGTACAGCAGGATTTTGTACAGCTTCAACTGGACATCGACCCGAAGCAAGATCCTGCCAAAGCGTGCTGGTTTCCGGTGTCCACCCGTTATGTCGCCGAAGAACATAGTGGCTGGTACGATATGCCTGAAATCGGGGAACAGGTGGAACTGTATCTGCCTACCCACCGTGAACAAGATGCCTATGTCACGGATTCACTGCGACAACAACGCCACGCAAATGGACAGCCGAATGTGAAGGTATGGCAACATGTGCAAGGTAGCGGCGTAGAAATGTCTGAGCATGAGCTGACCCTATCCACCTCCGGTGAATTTTCCATTACACTGCATGAAAGTAGCGGCATTACCATCGACAGTCCGGGGAATGTGCAGATTCAGGGTGGTCACGTGAAACTCAATGCTGGCGAGGAGCTTTCACTAGAAGCTGGAACGGCGCTATATCTAAAAGGCGGAGCCAGCAGCATGGTACTGGATGGTGAAACGGATACTAAAGCTCCGGTGATATATCAGGAAGGTACGGTGAAGGCACCTGTTTTCGTAGCCGACCTCCCTCCTGTACCTGAGCCGCCATTGATGAGCATCAAAGCATACGAGGCGGCGCAAGCTCCATCGACAGCTAAGACATCATCAAACAGCACTCCTACCGCCAAAGTGACAAGTCCAGCTGCACTTCAACAAGCCAATTCTTTGTTGGGTACGGTGTCCAAGCTATTAGGCTCCATTCCAGTGATGGGAAAAGTGGCTGGCGTTGTTGCGGGAGCTTTAGGTGGGCCTGCGACGGGTGTCATTCTGAAAGCAACCGCAATGATCCCCGTTCGGAGCAAAGGAACAAGTCACGCTGGTGGTAGTGCTCCTAAAGGTGGTTTGCATCCACTGAAGCATCTGGCTAGTTTAGCGCTCCAAGGGCTAATAAGCCAATACGAGCATGAGCGGGCTAAGGAAGCCTATTATAGCAAGTGGATTTTGGGGAAAGTGTTTACGAGTGCACGTCATATAGTGCATTCTGGTGGCCCATTAGAACTGATTCAAAACCTGCTGAAAGAGTCAAATGCCATGGCTCAAGCGTATCAGCAAGTTCCTAAAAACATTCAGAAGAAATGGCTCCGAGACTATGAGGAAAAACAACGCCTTCAAGCAGCACAAACGCAGAAACATGAGAATCCAAAACTTGCATTATGGAGAGAAAGAAAAACTAGTGAATATACTTCATATTGGAATCAAACTGATTATTTTACAGCCAACTGGTGGCAGGATGAAACTAAGCTGAAACAAGCAGAGCAAGCACTGCGCACTGAAATTACAATGAAGCGCAAACTATCACTGTATGATATTAAAGATCCTAATAAATTGGCCGCCATCCAGCGTATCGTCAATGCAAAACGCACACACGTATGGGATGAAGGAACTCTCAATGCCATTGAAGATGGTTTAGTAGCGATGGGTGTGGACTCTACAAATGCTATTGAGTTGGACAAAGAGAAAATGGATGCACTCATTACTCGATACAATCAAGGCTTTATTGGACAAAAATCTGGAGATTACATGGAAAGGACAGGCTTAAGCGATTTAGTCGAAGACACGACTTATGGGATTGTAACAGCTCGTATCGGTATGGGGACTGCGGGAAGGTCTTCTTCTAGGTCCAGCCAGCCACCTATTGTAGAGAATCCGCCTGTAAAACCCAAACCAAAAGGTGGTCCAGGTGTAAACAGACCAATTGATGAGGGGACTCGTAATGGTGGTATCAAGGCTCGGACTACTGATCTGGATCAGGCAGAATGGGACACAAAAAGAGTAAGTGGAAATGTTTTTAAAATTGACGAATATGGTAATAGAAAAATACGTACATCAGACTTTAAAAAATTCAAAAAAGATATGGATCAATCAGGGATTAAAGTTGTAATTGACAAAGAAAAGGTACCAAAAAATAAAGCTGGAGGTTTTGACCCTGAAACAGGAATCATGTATTTTAGAGGAAAACCATCTCAAATAGCGGCCTTTCATGAAAGCGTACATGCAAAGCAATGGTTAGAATTGGGTAAAAATAAATATTTAAAACAAAGTATCTTAGAAAGAGAAGAACATGTCTACAAAATAATAATGGAGAATAAAAAGAATTTTACAAGAGCTGAGTTAATTGCTACTGAACGATACATTTATAAACTGAGGAATAATGGACGTAAGGCGCCATTTGGATGGCCACCTGCAAATTCTGAAATATTTAGGGGGTGTTTAGATGAGTAATCCAAAATTTTCTGCATTGCAAGCGTTAAATGTTGCACAAGAGTACATCAACAAACGTAACAATAACTACAATCATTGGACTATTGATAGTGACACAAACAAATCTGTTCAGTATTATGATAATTTTTTTGCATTGACTGGTGGTGCTTGGGTTGTTGAGGTAGACTTCAAGGATTTTGAAGAGTTTCTGGTTATTTCTGATGAAGAAAAGGTAATTTCCTTTTCTATATTAGGGATTGATAGAAATAAACTACCTAAAATATATACTCAATTAACCATAGACAGATTGCTCCAAATTTCTAGAATTTATAATGACGAGTACCAATTAGAGGGAGTAATCAATTCCAATTCTGGCGAGTCAATAGCTTTTTATGAGAAATTTGAAGGTGTTGAAGGGTACTCTTGGATTATTGATATAAAAGTACCACCTTCACCGTTTGGTGGTGGTGATATGATAAGTCTTGTTCTTTCAGATGAAAAAGAGTGCGTTGAATATATGTTTGATCCTTCAGGGTACCCGGTTACCCCTCATTTAGAAGATGATGAAGATGAAGATGATTAAGAAATATTTTGTATGCTACTTTTTGAAATGTGTCACTACCAACCTATTTGGTTGAATAGCAGAGCTAAAAACTTTCTTTAAAAACGGACGGAATCTATTGTAGTATTACACGGCAGTTACATTGTGAGAGCAAGATCGTATAATACAACAAACCAAACATAAAACAACTTGACAAACATGCTTGGTAAAATTTCAAGGCTTATTCTAACTCAATCTAATGAGTTGGAATAAGCCTTTTGCATGTCAAAATTAGTAACTACATAACATAGCAAGTTAATTCCTACACAAAATAGTAACTTACCATCCCTCCCCTTCATAAATACAGTCATAATTCTATTAGATCCGTTAGTTAATAGTGAGTACGTACTCAATAAATGGCGGTAGAACTCAAAAAGTTACAGTAAAAAATAAAAGTGGAGGTCAAGAAAGTTATGGAGAACCAAATGGATCGGTTGTATCCTCAAGTTGCAGAGCATGCTTTAGATATGATACCTGACGACAAATGGCATGAGATTTATTGGTATACTGAAATATTAGACGACTCTAGTAATGCATAATTTTATTTTAATACTTCTTAAGAATAGAGATTTTATATATTTCCATGATATCCCTGAAACATATAGCGTAAGTGAGAAAGTTTATAATGACTTGTTATTAGAGTTACAAGTCAAACCACTTATACAAACTGACGAATTTCCTTTTAAACCTGACAATCCAATATTTAAGGCAACCGAGAGGCTCCTGATGCTGCTAGAAATATTTGCTTAAGAGATGCTGAAACAAAGTATGAAATATTAAATAATATTGCGTATAGATAGGATAACTCTGGAGGTTTTTATAAATGGTTTATGGATATGAAGAATATTTAGAATACATCAATGAAAATTACCAAGATTATAAAAATGAAGAAATGATGAGTAGTAAAGAAGCAATTGCAAGAACATTCTATGATTTTGAAGGATTGATGAATAGAAGTGAAACAGACAAAGCTTTAATTAATGTCGTTTACGGGGAAATATTATTAACTCTTCCAAGAGTTTTGTATACTGTTAAAAACAATTTAAGCAAAAGATTGTCTGAACTAGATTTTAATTTAATTGAGCAAGAACAAAAATTAACCTCCGAGCAATACAGAGACTTATTTAATCGTAAGAATTTTGTATTACAACAGTTGGAAAATAAGATATTAGACTATTATCCAAGAGTATGTTGGTATTACGATGAATTGACAAATGAAGTTAATGTTTTCTTTAAACAAGTTAACGAAGAAAATGTCTTGGCGGATGAAGTTATTTCTAGTGTATTTCAGCGATTTGAACGTGATTGTAAAAATACATTAAGTGAAAAATTAATCGTGTACACAACACTAGCTGAAAACTTATTAGACCAAGGGCTATCAAAGATTGATGGGCTACAACTAATTAAACAAGAATTACAGCAGTTTAACATAGCAGATATTTTTGAAGAACAATTGTTAGAAAAAGAAAAATTAGAACTAGATAAGCGAATTAAAAACGTATTAAGCCAAGTTTCCTCATAGTAGTAATAGATGGTTTAAAACTTCATTGATCAGTTACTACTACAATTCCCCCATAACTAAACGAAAATTTTCCAAAGCTTATTCCAACTTGAATCTTTGAGTAGGGATGAGCTTTTTTTACACAAAAACAATGACTTGTTATCTCTCCTCATCAGAGTTTAACATAAACACACTAAACTACGGTGGGCAAATATGTTATGTCAAATTGGCCAGATTGGTTTAAGGAAGCACTACGCCAGCGAACAACAGAATTCATGTTCATCAAAAGATGAGCATCTATTCACCAAAATTGGCTTTGGGTACTTTCAAAATGTTGCCCCATGCAGAATTTTGGGCAGAGAGAATCCGTCGGACACTTTTAAATTCAAAAGATTTAGTAATTTCTTACTTAAAGAAATTTTAATGGTGATTAAGGAAGACTATCCAGATTTATATTTAGATAGGGCTAATTCTCTATTAGAAAAATTAAAGTTAAAAAGGGGGATCTGGCTGAATTGTATACACACAGTTAGCCCTATAAGGATTTTACAAAATGTTGTCGTGATCATGATCACGGTTTAGACTGTAAATTTAAGTTAAAATACAAACAATTTTAAATTTTATTTCATCTAAAACCAAAGATACTGTGATGGATCACAAAGAAAAAACAAGGAAGTGTACAAAGATGAAAAGAACTGATTTACCTCTTGTCTATTCATGTTCTGGATGTTCCTCCGCAGCACAAACCGCTAACATGATCGCTATACAAATGGATCGAGAAAAAGTCGCTGAAATGTCCTGCATAGCTGGTGTTGGTGGTGATGTCAAACCACTTGTCAGAACAGCAAAATCGGGACGTGACATTATTGCAATTGACGGCTGTCCCTTGTCCTGTTGCAAGAGTTGCTTAGCAAGGCATGAAGTTCAACCCAAACACCATTTCTTGCTGTCTGACTTTGACGTACCCAAGATAATAGGTGAAGATCCTAACCCCGATCATTATAGGAATGCTTACACACAAATCTTAGAACAAATTGGACAATAATTCTTAGTCAAAATTAAGGTGTGTATCGAAAGATGGCTCTTATTATGTAACAATATCATAAATTAGTTTTTACTGGTGGCTCCTAACACATCTTTAAGGGCCACCAGTATTTTTTTATACAGCAACATCTTTTTAATAAGAGAATAATTATCGAATGTTTAAATGAATTTGTCTCACAATTTAAAATTGACAAAATTCCTATGCGTCCTTGTACAAAAGAAGATTTTTTTATGTACCAGACTTAAAGAGCAATTAGTTTGTTAACTACTCCTAAACTATCAAGCTTTATTTCTTAATGTCAACATGTAATGTTCCATTGATCGTAGTGGTATTTACTGCAGCCCCTAGAAACCTGGTACACAAATTCTCAAACCGTCGTTTTAAAGGAGTGGAGATAATGTATGAAATACTAAATAAAATACAAATAAAAACTTGATACATCGCTAATAAACCATAAAGAGACACGAAATACGATTTTTAAATGGAAAGTAAGCCATGATCCAGTAAAGTATAAGTGGAATCAGCAGCATTTTTACAAAATAAAAAAACATTCAATTACTTCCCTTATCATATGATAATTTGCTTCTTACCTCTTCTTGAAATGCAGTATCCGTTAATAATTTGTAAAAAAACAAATCCAGCTTCTGCTTGAGCCAAATATGATCCACCCCAGAATCATCTTGAATAAACATGGCTAGTTGAATGTCATTTCCTTCCCGATCCGTACAATATAAAGCCTCTGTTAGAACAGAAATGGTAGATCCACCTTTGTTTCCGAACTCTATTAACTTGGAGTTATCCACTTGTCGCTGAATTAGCATTTTTAGATATGGATTTATAGTAGAAGGAACCAACTCCTCCTTGTGTATGAGCTTCATGAGGTAAGCATATTCTTTAGTCGTTGAACGAGGAAGCTTGCGCGATTCCAGCACTTGAAGCTTTCGTACATAATTCTGCCTGGTGTTCCATTTCTGAATACATTCTAACCCCTGATCACGATTTAAAATCTGATGAATTTCAATAGATTTTTTCATATATTCCTCGTAGCTCATCTCACTTATCTTTTGTATCGACTCTTTAAAGCCTATGTTTTCGGTCTCTTGGATATAAGGAGACATGAATCCCGCAGATGAAAAAGGAAAGATTTTATCATGAGAAGAAAGTGAGAGTTTCATAATATTCTCATTTATCTTATCCAAACCCATTTTCGCCATTAGAAATTCTGTATTAGCATTGGAACTATATGCTAACATACCGTGAGTAATATCCAATAACGTAATTTTACCTTGAACCTCTTTATGGTTTGCGCGAATGGATTTGATCCAGTTATGATGAGCGTTACCATCGGAACCAGGGATATAAAATTTATTTAATTCCTCTAAAGGAACAAGTTCCTGCTCGTCTAATATTTCCGCCGCAACTTGGCGAGCAAATTCGATAGCAATGATCACTTTGGCCGTGCTGGCAAGCGGCATTTTAACTTCTGAGTTATAGCTGATTTTCTCCATACCATTTTTGACCATATACAAAGATGCTTTACTCGGATTTTCCTTTAAAAAGTTCAGAACATCCATTTCTGTTTTCTTATTATTTTGGCGCTTCGCAATGAACAAAAACAGGATACATATGAGAACAAATATTAAAATTATAGCTACTAACAATAAAATTATTTTCATACTTTGCTCCTTAATGGACACGCTTAGGCTGAAGTTCACATAAATCATCACAGTTCCCCACAGGGATCACTTTTCTTTTAGAAGCTATATAATCATACAAATAACCGCCTATACCCATTTTTTGAAAATAATTATAAAGGGAACCGCCCACCATAGATATGGTATTATTGTACAAATTTGTGCAACAGAGTCAATTTCGCGTTGTATTTTATTGGGATCATTCAGTTAGAAACTATGCATTCGCCTTTCTAATTCATTAACAAACAGGACACCAACCATCATAGAAAACCAGAATTTGTTTGTGTTGAAAGCTTACATATCCTAATCTTCTTGTTTTTCTTCGAATTGTAATTGATATTTTCCGGAAACTGATCTTTATAAAATGGTATAACTTTTTATATTTTCAAATCGAACCCCTTTTCCAAACTTTTTCTGCTATGCATTAATCGTTATTATTGCTCTTCAAGCCTTATGTACCAGACTTGAAGAGCCTCTCTCCATTTATCAACTAGATCCTCATTGAAGAGCAAAATACCAATGCTTCCTATATTCAATCTTTCCTTAACATCATTTTAGCAGATAGTCACTTTTAACACTTTTCATCAAAAAAGTGATTGCATTTATTCTCCACTAAAGCTTTTGGCCCATTCAGCAACCCTACGACTACTTTCTTCTTCGGACAAATCCTCGATCCTGGTCATAATAGACCATCTTACTCCACAAGGATCCAATATACTTCCGAATCGATCACCTGAAACAAAGTTTGTAACTGGTTCCCTTACTTTTGCTCCTCTTGCTACCGCATTTTCAATTACCTGATCAACATTCATTACGTAAATTCCGAAAGAATAACACGCATTCTCTGCATCTGGCGGCAAGACCAATTGATATGTCGGATTCGCTGCTCCCAGCTGCAAAAAACCATTCCCAAAATCTAATTCAGCATGAACAATTATTTTATTGCCATTCTCATAAGGATATTCAGTAATATCCTTAACCCTTGCATTGAAAACCGTTTTATAGAACTCTATTGCTTCCGAAGGATTCTTCACTGTAATAAACGGGGTAATAGACGTAAAACCGTTGGGTATTCCCTTCTTTGTATATTTACCTGACACTCCCACATATTCTCTGCTTTCAGTCATTTTTACTCCTCCTTTAAATGATCGTAACAGTTCAATTTTATGCTTATACCTTTATTGGATTGAATTCATCAACTCATAGTAATATTTGGATGCGCGAGTCTTATTTAGACTATACCAGGCTTCTAATGTTTTAGAAGAAAACACACCCAGAGCTTTCAAAACGTGTACGGAAAATTCCAACGGAGCTGTTCCAGATGCAGTGATCAGTTTTCCATCCGTTACAGCAGACTCCATTTTGTAATAATTTTCGCCCGTGTAGGTGGGACATATCATTTTAAGGTATTCCAGATCATTGCTTGTATGCCAACGTGAATTCAGCAATCCTGCCTGGGCAAGTCCCATGGTAGCACCACAAATCGCTGCAACCCATATCCCTTCCTCTAAACACCTCTCAGCGATTTTTAAGATGGGTTGGTGAATGGTTTCTGTCCATGTATTACCACCAGGTAAAATCAGTATATCTGTACTTTCAATGCTGCACTCATCCAGTGTGATGTCAGGCAGGATTTTCAATCCGCCCATGGTAGTGACAGGAGTCTTCTCCATTCCCACGGTAACTATTTTGGATGGGACCAGCCCCTTTTTATAATACCTTCCCGAGTTCAGTTCGGCAGTTAAGTAACCGATCTCCCAGTCTGCCATTGTGTCAAACACATAAAGATATACTGTATTATTCATTTGCAAGTTCTCCTTATTTTATAATTTATCAAGTGATACCAATCATCCTTCGGTAATCAATGATTATCATCATTATAAAAAAGCTTCACTGACATCTGCTGTCAGTGAAGCTATTAACGTTGATAGTATTCCATTAACTCCGACGCAACAGCAACAAGCTTTTTCTTCAAACTCTGTGGTTCGATGACTTGAATGGACTTCCCGTAGGGTAGGAGTAAATAAGGGACATATGTATGAAGTGATTTTTCCTCAAGCAAAAAGATGGCTTGATTGGATGTCCGCTCTTTCAGATGATGCCCCAAAAACCAATGCAGACATAAGTCATCCAATGCCTCTGGCCTGCCTTCGATCATTAAAGAAATTAAACCGTCCTTGCCTACTAAATCAGGTAACAGATTGTGCATAAAAAATTCACGGGCCGAAAAAGCTTCGGAACGCTTAAATAGGGTTGGAGTACGCTTGATTTGTAGAATCCGATCTGCCCGAAAGCTACGGATCTCATTTCTTAGGTGACAAAATGCAACAGTGTACCATTTGTTGTTCCAGTAAACCATTCCATAGGGGTCTATCACCCTATTCTTGGGTTGTTCTTCATGGCTTGTGCGATAATCCATTTCTACAGAGAATTCGTTGGCTACAGCTTGCTCCAATTCCGCCAATATCGGCTGAAGAGAAGGGTCTCCCATGCGGTTAATCACTTCAAATCCGGCTAAATGACGGCTAAGTATACTTTCCTGCTCTTGATTCGAATACATTTTCAATTTTGATGTCGCATTGCCTAATGCCTCACTCAAAGGGTATCCAGCCTCTTTTGCAAAAATAGCAGCATGAAGGAGTGCCTTTTTTTCCTCCATATCAAATAGTAGAGGCGCTCTGATAAAATTATTCAGCAAGCTATACCCGCCATTATGACCTGGGTCGGATATTATAGGCACTCCACTGGCACATAGTGCATCAATATAACGATAAACTGTCCTTATATTTATTTCTAACTTTTCGGATATTTGTTTTGCAGTCATTTTTACGCCCGAATTCAGCATCCATAGAATGGCCAGCATATTATCGTTTTTTGGCATAATATGAACCCTCATCTCTCATTAAAGTTCAATCTTTTATAAATATCTTTTTATACTCTCTCTTACTACCTATTATATGCTTTTTTCTACTCAAAACTCCCCTCCGGTATCTCCTACTTCCAGAAATACACATTGTAAATACCGCTTCCAATGGTTCATTCTGTAAACTAAATCTCTCTTTTAACCGATAAATACATATGCTGGGTTGTTTATTAAATATCACCTCTCGTTTCTTAATACCAAACAACCCCCGTAATACATTACATATCTATCTTGACTCACAGTTTGTACTCATCTGCTGCTTCTGTAATCAGAAACGAATGCAAGATGACGTGCTTTACTTGGAAATACCCATAGAGGGGAAATAAAAAAATGAATCTTAAAGAAATTGAGAAATTACCAGATGTATTACCAACAGAAACATTAGCATTGATGTTTCAAAACGTATTGAATGAATTTAATACTGGTAAAATTGAGAAAAAGGATTTTTTATTAATTCTTAGCCAATTAACAGATAGACAAGTTATGACCTACGAGTTATTGGAAAGTGAAGTAAGAAATAGTATAGATAAGATTCTTCACAGGTTATGGAATACTGATTCTTATGATGATGTAGATATCATTCTTTCAATTGTTGTAAACCTCGGACTAAAGAATTGCTTTCAAAAAATTAAAGATTCAATAAATCAAGATAAGAATATAAATAAATTAATATTGGAAGAAATAATAGAAGCAATTGAGGAAGTTGGTGAAAATATTTCGAATCCATATCATGGTTTAGAAAGATTCAAATAAGCCATGTCAATAGCTTGTTAATAACTTCGGACAAATTTAATTTATAATATTAACAGATATGCAAACCAACAACTTAACACAAATATGATAGCCTTTTAAAGGCACAGTCCCACTTGAGATACGAGTAGGAATGTGCCTTTTTCATGCCAAAAATAAGCAGTCAATTAGCAGAATGAATCCCAATTCCTATATGTATAACACAACTTGCCATTCCTCCCTATCAGGGTTACCAACCACATCATAACCTCTGATCCATTCACACAATTGGTCGGTAAATAAATATCAACACGTTCGTTTGCTTTCCATTTAATTTCTGAAAGGACTTAAAATTATGGAGCTACTTCATTAAGTATTCCCTTCAATTCAAAACCAGACTTACACAAAAATGCCCCCCTAGTATTCACCGGACAAACCAAGAGGTTTGTTCCAATGTCTACACTAGAGGGTGCTCTTCTAATCAGGGGAATTTGTTTTACCCCTTAACCGACCCGGCCGCGATCCCTTCCACAATCCGGTCACTCATGATGAGGAACACTAGCAAAATGGGCAAAATGCTGATCATCAACGTAGCTCCGATAGCTCCCCAGTCGGTCGTATATTGTCCGATAAAGTTCTGGACACCAACGGTCAGTGTTTTGTTTTCGTCCGAGCTGATGAACGTATTAACGAAAATAAACTCATTCCAGTTATAGATCATGTTAATAATAGATGTCGTTGCCATGACAGGGGTTGTCATGGGCAGCACGATTCGGAAGAACATCCGGTTGACGGAGCAGCCGTCCATAACGGCCGCTTCTTCCACTTCACGGGGCAAGGCGTAATAGAAGCCCAGCAAGATCATCATCGTTGTCGGTAGATTAAAAGCAACATACGACAGGATGATGGAGAGTGAAGTATCTGTTAAATGCAATTTGAGAAACATACTGAACAACGGAATCAAGGTGGAATGGACTGGAATCATTAGTCCGACCATAAATAGCCCGAGAACCAGCTGACTTCCTTTCCACCGCATACGCGTAATGGCAAACGTTACAAAGCTGGCCAGCAGCACCGTCAACGCCACGGATATGACCGTAATCCACACACTATTGAAAAAATACCGCCCGATATTGCCGCTGGTCCACACATTCATATAGTTCTCCCAATGCGGCTGGGACGGGAGTGCAAACGGCGGAAGGTTAAACACTTCCTGATTATTTTTAAGCGAGAACAACATCAGCCACACCAGCGGTAAAAGCTGCGTCACCGCCAAGATGATTAAAATGATATACAAAGCGGCATAACCGACCCGAATTAACATTTTGCCGCGGGTAGCGACTCTAAGCGGATAGTTGGCGGCTGCCTGGGTTTTCATATCCGTTCCTCCCTCTTCCTGTCCTTTGTTACCCTCATCTATTAGCAAGACTGCATTATGAATACTGGATGGTGTCACTCGTAGCCGTAACCTTGCGAATCAGCCACGTAGCGATCAGACAGATGAGCAGCAGGGCAAAGGCTGTGGCGCTGCCGTATCCAAAATCAAAGCTGCGGAATGCCTGGTGATACATGTAAGAGGCCATCACTTCACTGGCTCCATTCGGTCCACCGTCCGTCATGACGTAGATGAGGTCAAAATATTTGAGCGAGCCGACAATGGACAATATGATCGTAACGTTAATCACCTCGCGCAGCAGGGGCAATTTGATACGAGTCGCAATCTGCCAGGCACTGGCCCCGTCGATTCGGGCAGCCTCCATCAGCGTTTCGGGAATGTTTTTCAGCCCGGCATAATAGATCAGGATATAAAAGCCTGCATATTGCCAAATAATCGGAATGAACAAAGCAAACAGCACCAAGGACGGATTAGCTAACCATTCAGGCGGATTGTGGACTCCGACCGACGCCAGTATGGAATTGAACACTCCGTTCGTTGGATGATACATTTTGAGCCACAGCTGTGCGATCGCTACAGATGACAACAGCATGGGAATCAGATAAATTTTCCGCAGCAGATTCGCTCCCTTGATTTTTCCTGACAAAATCATCGCAATGACCAGATAACCGATCAGACTGATGCCTGAAAACAAGGCCAACAGCAGCGAATGCCAGGCACTTTGCCAGAATGCACTGTCAGTGAGCAAATGTTGATAATTGTCCAGCCCCACAAAAGTCATAGAGCCGATTCCATTCCACTGATTCAGGCCGTAATAGCCGGTCAGTACGATGGGTACATATATTACGGCGAATAACAGCAGCAGAGAAGGCAATACATATAGAGCAATGACAAGCTTATTGGACATGACCTTTTCCACGGTCGGACCTCCTTAGGTGGTCAATTTCAGTTTCAATTTTCTTTCTCGATGGCAGCCTTATGCCGCTCGGCAAATTGTTGCGGTGTCACCGCTTTACCAAACAACGCCTGAATCATATTCAAATGTACCTGCGCTGCATTCGGCTTCATCTGTACATCGGCGAACAATGTAATGCTGCTGGCTTGATTCAGTCCGTTCAGCAAATCGACATACAGCTTGGGCAATTTTTCTTTGGAGGTGTCCACTTTCGTCGCCGGAATTACGCCCGCCTGTGTGACCGATTGCTCTCCCCACTTGACTACGAAGTATTCAACGAACGCTTTGGCCTCTTCTTTTACCTTGGAATTTTCCGAAACGAACAAACCTACTCCCGGACCTCCTACCCAACTGTTCTCGTTGCCCTTGCCGCCTTCAACCATCGGGAATTTAAAGAAGCCAATTTGATCTTTAAATGCTTGCGGGATTGCAGGATTGGTCGTAAAATTCGGCAATTCCCAAGTAGCCATTAAATACATAGCCGCTTTGTCGTTCATAAACTCGGATTTTCCCTCATCATTGGACAAGCCGTTAAATCCTTTGTTAAAGGCATTCATATCCACAAGCGTCTGGACTTCGGAGGCCGCCTGAATTAAACCAGGGTCATCAAACGATCCTGAGCCGTCAATCGCTTTTTTCAGCGTTTCGTTACCTGCTATACGGTCCGCCAGATACATATACCAGAGCGAGCCGGTCCAGCGGTCTTTATTGCCCAATGCAATCGGTGCAACTCCATGATCCGTAAGTGTTTTCACAACTTGCTTAAATTCGTCAAATGTCGCAGGTACCTTCAAGTTGTATTTTTGGAATATGGCTTTGTTATAATAAATAGGTGTAATGTTCAATTCAATCGGAAGCGCATACGTTTTGCCATTCAGCGCATAAGCTTCGGTCGTTCCCGGTACGAATTTGTCCTTCAGCTTGGAACCATTCAACAGGTCATCCATCGGCGTAAATAATCCACCTTTAACGTAAGGCTCCATAAAACCCGCTGCCCAGGTGATGCCGATATCCGGCAATTCATTGGAAGCTGACAGGACTTTGAGTTTGTTTTTATATTGTTCATTCTCCAGCACTTCCTGCTGAATGACGACATTCGGATGATCCTCTTGGTATTGATCTATAATCTGAGTCACAAGCTTGCTCTGCTGTGCCGAACTTCCCTCTGGCCACAGGTGCATCATTTTAAGTGTAACCTTTCCCCCTTCTCCACTGGAACCGCCTTGACCATCCTTGCCAGCACCGCAACCGGATAGCACCAGTATAAATGACAGCAGCAGGGTCAACCCAGCAAACCATTTTTGATGTGAGCGCTTACGCAAACCATACTCGTTGGACATCGTTAGACCTCCGTTTATTGTATTTATATTTTTGTAACCGTTATCATTTGTAAGTTTAGCACTTCATTCCTGCTTCCAACAGGGTACACTCATTGGGTATAATTCCACTTTTATTGGGTTTGATCTGCCTACTGTCAGTCAATATTCTCTGGTCCTGTACGCATCTGCTGCCTGTAGCGGCTAGGACTTATCCCCTCGGTCGCTTTGAATACTTTAATAAAATATTTATCTGTCCGGTAGCCTGATCGCTCGCCGATTTGGGCAATCGTCAACTGGGTATGCAGCAGCAGCTCCTTGGCTCGTTGAATCCGCAGTCGATGCAGATATTCGCTGAAGGACAAACCACTTTGCTCCTTGAATAAAACACTAAAATAGCTCGCATTCAGGTGTGAATGCGCGGCAGTCTGCGCCATCGTAATGGATTCGTGAAGATGCTCCGCCATATAGGTGAAGGCACGTCGTACCGCATCACTAAGAGTAGCCGCCTGGAGATCAAGCTCTAGCAGAACAGGGTCTGCCAGCTTGTCCAGCTTCTCGTACCGCTGCCGCTCCTCTTCCAGCCGAAGCGCTTCATTGACCGCATTCAGCAGCTCCTGCTTATCAATCGGTTTGAGCAAATAATTGACGGCTCCCAGACGAAGAGCCTGCTGGACATAATCAAACTCCGCATAACCCGAGATGACAATGATCGCTGGTCGTCGTGAATCTCGTTGCAGAGAGCGGATTAAATCCAGCCCACTGAATTCCGGCAACCGGACATCCGTAATCAACAGATGAACCGTCTCCGCTCGCAGTATAGTTAATGCTTCCAAACCATTATCGAATGTCACAATCCGGTATTTCCCGGCGGCCCATTGCTCCAATGTCTGGTGTATCCCCTGACGTGTTCGCTGTTCATCGTCTACAATGACAATGGTTTTGGATGAAACACTCATTCCTACCGCCCTCCATATTCATCAGGAATTTCAAAAGCGACCACAGTTCCTTCCTGCTCAGCACTATGTATCAGCACACCGTCCGTTGGATAAGATGCGCTGTCATAATAGAGCGTGAGCCTGCGCTGCACATTCACTAGTCCCATACCGGTTCCCTTGCTCTGGCAGGCTGCTCCCCCCATCAACGCTGTACGCACAGCTGCAAGTTCTTCCATTGTCATTCCAGGTCCGTTATCTATGACCGCGATCTTGGTCCAACCCGATCTGGTCGAAGGAGTGACACTGATTTCAACGCGGCCGTTGCCGATGCGATTTTCGACACCATGCAAAATGGCATTCTCTAGAATAGGCTGGATCAGCAGTTTAGGAAGCGGAATTCTGGCTGCCTCTGAAGGCATATGAATTTGCCAGCTCAGACGTTCACCCAGACGCATCTCCATCAGTTCCAGATAACGACGGATTTGCGCCATTTCTTCCCCGAGGGTCACCCAAGAGTCATGATGAGCCGGTTCGATAACATAACGAAACAGCCGCGACATGGACACCATCAGTCCCGCAAGCTCCTCCTCTCCCTTCTCCTGTAACGACCAGTTGAAAGCATCCAGCGTATTAAAAAGAAAATGCGGATTGATCTGTGCCTGCAGAGCTTTAAGCTCGGTCTGGCTTTGTAAAACCTCCTTCTCGCAAATAACCCGGATCAATTCATTGATATCGACAATCATCGTATTGTACTCTGCGTTCAATTCTCGTAGCTCGACTGCTGCTGCCGGTTCTGGATTCAGGGCCAATGCCCCTTCCCGTGAACGACGCATCGCCTGAATCAAGTGACCTATCGGTCTTGTAATCAACGTAGACAACATAAAGGACATAAATAGGAATAGCACGGCACCAAGAGACGCAGAAATGATAAGTGTAGTCCGTAAAACCGTAATTCCGTCTGTGACGACGCTAACTGGAATCAGGATCAGCAGCGACCAGCCCGTCCGCTCCGACTGCTGAACCGCCTTCACATATTCCCGCTCCCCAATATGAACCGTCTGTGTCTTGCTATGCAGTACACCTGACAAATCCGTCTGGTTCATTGGTTCACCCGACAGCAGCTGGCCTTGACGATCTACAAGCAGCATGGTTTCATCCGCTTCTTCATTGACTGTTGACGCACCATTCAGTCCAAAATAACTTCGCTCCATACGGGTAATCAAGTACCCTCCTCGTGAGAACCAGCGATCCACCAGGCTCACCTGCCGAATTGCCAGCAGTGACCGAGGGTCTTCGGGATCAATACCGATCCAGACCAGTCTTCCTTTCATCTGATTCGCTTCCCGGATGTCTGCCTGTCCAATACGTTCCTCCAGGCTGCCCTCTCTAATCGGAAACAACATCTTTCCTTCGGCGGTATACAGCTCCAGTGAGCCGACACTCGGCATATATGCCTGATAGCTATGCATCACTTGCAGTAGGGATTGACGCTGTCCAAAATTTACCTTGCCCCCGTTACGCTCCTCCAGCAAAATATGCTGAACAGACGGGTGATTCGCGACCTGCTCCGTCAAGCTGTCCATCTGGCCGATTAATGCATCCAGCCTACCGCTTGCTTGTACCGCGGTCTGACCAATATGTCGCTCGGCACTGTCTTTTAACAGGTGAGATACATTGAGATAAATGAACGCCCCTGCTACACTCATCATAATGAGCATCACTAGTATAAATCCGATAAAAATCTGATTACGTAATGTGTTTAATGGTTGAAACCTTGACCTTGAACGCATATGCCTTCTCCCCCTGAACCATCGCAGAAAAAATGGGTGATGATAACGCTTTCCTTTTCTTATTCTATCGCATCATTCGTCTTTGTTGGCGTATTTTCAGCAGAGATTAATTAAAATGGGCAGGAATGCTATGAAATAGAAAGATCGTAGGGTAAACGAAAAAAATGACTCCCGACAAATGCAGGAGCCATCTACTGACCAGTTAAACCGAAGCTTCTTTCAAATCACCCAAACTAAGGTACCGTCCAGGCTCCGAAACTTGTATATGAAATGGGTATCCTATTGGAGCGCAGCCAAAATGCGGTCGCACAGTTCCATCGTTTTCACGTTGTCCCGTCCACTTGAATCAGGCGTCCGTCCTTCTTGGCAGCAGTTCATGAAATGTGCGATTTCACCAACAAAACCGCGCAAGTACAAATCACGGTATCCGCCCGACATCGCGGAGGCTGACGGTGTCAGAACCGTATCATTTTCCGCAAGGGATTTCCAAGGAAGCTCTGTATGACTCTCCGACTTGTGAATGATCAGTGTGTTCACTTCATCCGCGTTCGCAAAACCGTGATCAAAGGTTACCGTGATCCCTTCACTCTCGCGTGTCCATGCTGTCATACCTGCGAAGTATACGCTGCCCACTACACCATTTTTAAATTTCAGGGCAATCGTATGGGAAATACACTCACCGTTATCGTTCGCAAATCCGGTAACCTGTACCACTTCCCCGAACAAATAACGTACCAGATCGACCATGTGGACCGCCGCCAGCTTCATGAAATCTTCGCCGGTTTTACAAAACAGGGTACTGTCCACGAGAAATTTCGCCTGAAATGAGCGTGCGGCTCCAAGCGAGCCACCCTCAATCCATTCTTTTAATTTTATGTATACAGGTGCGTAGCGCTTCATGAAGCCGACCATCAGAACAACGCCTGCTGCTTCTGCCGCATCTGCAATTTGGGCCGCTTCCTCCGCATTCCAACCCAGTGGCTTGTCTACAAAGACATGTTTTCCAGCCTTAATGCAGTCTAGTACGAGCGAAGGATGATCTGCCGCTTGTGCAATCACGACAACTCCATCACAGTCTTCCTGCTCCAGCATAGCCTTGTAATTGTCATAAGGTGTGCCGCTGCTTCCAAACCGCTGAAGTGCTGTCTTCGATCTGCTTAGATCTCTAGTCGCAATCGCCTGAATTTCAGCACCTGCCCCAATAACAGCAGGATATATATTGGTTGAAGCGTGAAAGCCCGCCCCGATAAAACACAGCTTCGCCTTGCTCATGTTAGTCCCTCCCATGTACACACTAAAATAATCCGATCCCATCGTACCATATTGCCGAAGTATATATACAGTGGCATAAAGATAAAGGGCGTGATTCTTAAGGAGAACAAGCTAAAAAAACCTTAACAAAGATAATCCCTTATCCTTGTTAAGGCTCTGTCTGCATCACCAGTATTGATCCTTAAATACACATTCAATTACAGGGTTCAGACATTATCTTGTAGATAACGAAGCCCATTTTTGCTCCAGCCACTGATCAAATTCAGCACCCTTGTCGCCTTCATAGATGTCATAAATATCGACTCTCATCTTGTGCAGCTTCTCGCGAAAATCGTTATAGGTATGGTCGGCTGGCAGGCTTTTTTTAATCCGCACCAGAATCTTCGTCAGACCCTTAACAAGTTCACCCTCTTTGCGCACAGGCGGCTGTACATTCTCGCCCCATTCCTGAAGTCTGCGGTAAGCGGCTTCCTGAACGGCATATACCGTATCATTATTCAAACGGTGTGTCAGCAAGTCAATCGTCTGCTGGTTCTTCCATGCACCCAGATCATTTACCGCGGCTAGGCGTGTTTTCCAATCGGAGGTTCGGTTTGCAGCTACTTTAAGCTGCTCATATACTTCTGCAAATTCTTGCTGAGTTTCGTTGTTTTCCAAAATCATCTCATCCTTTTCTAAAAATCACTATATTACTGTTCATCACGATTGCCGTTTGTTAAATATAACATACTTGCAGGTCTTCTTCTAAAAAAGATAAAAATGAAATGTATTGGACATGCCAGAAGGCATCATCCGCCTCAGTTGGTTGCCGCGGAAAGGCTTCGTAAATCCCTCCAGATCTCGGGGTAGATAAACCGTATTTTGTAAGGGGATTTACAGAAAATCTGCACGTGCTGGTGTAAATGCATCTAGCAGAATACCGCCATCCTCCAGTGGGATACAGCCATGAAGAGTATCGGATGGAAAATGGATGCTGTCTCCTTCTTTGACGGTCTGGACTTCCTTGGTTTCGCCATTATCGATCATGAACTTAAAACTTCCCTTTATTACATAAGTGACTTGCTCATGGACATGCTTATGCAACAGGATCTCCCCTGTTTGGGCTTTAGCAAACATCACTTTGACATACATAAGCTGGTCGCTGTGGGCCAGCACTTTCCGGGTGGTATTACTGTCAACGATGTCAATTTGAATATCTTGGTCGTTAAAAAACATGGATAATTCCTCCTCTTTTTAAGCACAAATGATTTAGATAAGTTATTTTGAAAAAACTCATAAATCGATTTAGTTTAAAACCAGCGAAAAATAAGCCAAAGTACTCCGGAAAGGGTAGTAAAGTCGGGATCGGCGAACGTTACCCCTTCGGCACCCAAAAAAGAAAAGAGCGGCAAGGTGAGAGCCGGCAGCAGACAGAGCAAGAATCCATTAAGACAACTGGAAATAACAGCTCCTCTGAAACCACCGCTGGAATTGCCGAATATCGCGGCTGCACCACCAGCAAGGAAGCAGGCCATGATCCCCGGCACAATGACAGGCAATCCGATAAACGGGAAAAGAAAGACGCAGGCAACGCCTGTGAAGAAGCTGACCAAGAAGCCTACCAACGCGGAATTGGGTGATTTATCGAACAGTACCAGAACATCCACACCAGGGATTGCTCCAGGTGCGAACACTTGGGAGAAGCCTTTGAAAGCGGGTACAATTTCAGTTGTGAACAGCTTAACACCTGCTTTTGCGATATACAAGCCGGCAGCAAAAATAGCTGACTGTTCGAGGATAAAGACGATATATTCTTTCCCATCCGATAATTTGCTGACATAATCAGAACCAGCAACCAGTCCAGATACCAGTAAAAGCACAAGCATCGTCAAGGTCGTTGCAACATTGGGGTCGCGCAAAAAACTGATGCGGTCATTAATTTTCACATTTTCGGTGTCATTTTCACGGTTGCCAAAAACTTTCCCTAAATAGGTACCTAGAATGTAAGAGGTCATGGAAGCATGAGCAATCGTATATTCATCCGATTTAATAATGTTTTTGCTGGCATTCCGGAGGAGGTAAGGAAACACCGCCATATAGCTCCCAATTACCAAAGAACCGACGATGATCGTAGTCAGCGAACTGAGACCCAGACCTTTCATAACGGCTGTAGCGGCAAAGCTCATAAACAAAATCAAGTGAAGAGACAAATAAATGTACTTGAACTTGGTCAGGCGTGCAAGCACGATGTTAAGGATCATGGAAAAGAGCAGAATGAGCGCAGCATCCGCCCCGATCTGATCAATGGTCAGTGCCATAATGGCTTCATTGCTGGGTACGACACCTTTAAGGTTGAACGCATAAGAAAAAATTTGGCTGAAGTTAGTGAGAACGCCACCTAAAATGCCGCCGCCGACCTTGATCATGGTGAAGCCCATAAAAGAAAGGGTAGTTCCCGTAATAATTTCTGATACTTTCTTTCTCTGGAATATAAGGCCGAGTAATGTCACAATCGCGATAATGATGGATGGCTCCCTGATAATGCTCATAAACATTTCCATAGTGATCTCCGACTTTCTTTTATTTATTTTCCATTCTTACTAAATCGATTTAGTAATACACGAAAAAAATTTCCCTTCCGGGAATGTAAAAAGAAGCAGAATCATTTTTGTGAATTAAATCACAACTAACTCCATACATTATTCGTCTAAGCTCCATTCCTCCCCTCTCTTCAATCGCAACATCACTAAAATCAGGACATACATAAATGAAAGGGTATTCATGACTCGAATCATAAGACCATTATAGCTCTTTATTTTCTTTTTACAATAGAATTCATAAAAACGTTTTCAAAAAGATAAAAAGGACTTATTCAATTATTCAGTTCAGTTTTTGGACAGATTCTCTGTGGTTAATGACCGGATTCATTCGGATGATTTCTGACAGCTCCTCATGATCCTGTTCTTTTTGATCAATTTTCTCCAGCAGCAGCCTCGCACTTCTTTTCCCCATTTCAAAACTCGGCTGGGAAACGGTTGTGATCGGTGGATTATAAAAAGATGCAAAGGATACATCATCTATGCCAATCAAGGAAAAGTCATTAGGTATGGTCAGATGATTGTTTTTGGCATAAATCAGTACCTGCTCCAAAATCATGTCATTCGTAGCAATAATTGCAGTGGGCGGATTCTCCATGTGGAATAGTTGTCCAATCAGATTGGGCATTTCATCCAACCTGCCGCTTTTGATGTAGTTTTCATTCACTGGGATGTCATGTTTGCCCAACGTATTTCGATAACCTGACAGTCGCTCACTTCGTGTAGTGATCGCTTTTTTGCCTAAGGGGAACGTGATAATCCCAATGTTGTTATGACCATGCTCAATGAGTGCTTCAACCGCAAGCTCGCTGGCCTTTTCATTATTCAATAGCACCGTATCTACGCTGATTTCATCGATTTTCCGGTCCACAAACACGAAAGGATAGCCATTCTTGACAAGGGAAACATATAATTTCTTGTTCTCTTCCGTCGGGAAAATGATAAGTCCATCCACTTGCCGAGCAATCATCGACTGGACATACTTTTTCTCTTTGAGCGAATCATCATCGGTATTGCAGACAATGACCTGGACATTTTCCAGTTGGCATTCATCTTCAATGGCACGCACGACTTCTGTAGTAAATCTCGATAAAATGGTTGAAGAAATAACTCCCACAATGAAGGTCTTCTTCTGCTTGAGACTACGTGCCACCTCATTGGGTATATAACTGAGATCCTCAATCGCTTGCTCGATCTTCTTCTTGGTGTTTTCACTCATATAGTTGTATCTCTTTTGTAGAAACTGCGAAACTGTACTCTTCGACACCCCGGCACGTTCTGCAACTTCCTTCATCGTTGTTACCATAATTACCCTCCTTTCTTTTTTGCATGTCATGCGTGTTAATTTTCAAATATATATATTCTGCAACCTGTATGTAAAGTGAATTTCACTTTATTATATACCTTCTTTTACAGCAGGAAAATATAATAAATAAAGAGTTAGAGCGTGCCATCCAGCCCATAAACAACCGCTCCCACAAAAGCTGGACACTTAGCTTAACCATCCGTTGTTACGACTCTATTGAATTCGAACGAAATCTTAGAAAGATACGAATTTTATGAACTTGTTTGATGGAAGATTTGAACATAAAATAAAAATGTAATCGGTTACAATTTCTTTTAAATAAAGGAGGAAGCAGAATTATGAAGAAAAAAGGAATGAAAAAAACATTTTTCGTCATTGCCTCCCTCGTAATGGGCTTCACACTGTATGGCTATACTCCCGCTTCAGCAGATGCAGCCAGTGTGAAAGGATATTATCATACCCAAGGAAACAAGATTGTAGACGAATCCGGGAAAGAGGCGGCATTTAACGGTCTGAACTGGTTCGGTTTGGAAACCCCTAATTACACCTTGCATGGACTGTGGAGCCGCTCAATGGACGACATGCTAGATCAAGTGAAGAAAGAAGGCTACAATCTGATTCGTCTGCCTTACAGCAATCAGTTATTCGATTCCAGTTCCCGTCCAGACAGTATTGATTATCACAAAAACCCTGATTTGGTCGGATTAACTCCGATTCAAATTATGGACAAGCTGATCGAAAAAGCTGGACAACGCGGTATTCAGATTATCCTTGACCGTCACCGTCCAAGCTCAGGTGGGCAATCCGAGCTGTGGTACACATCCCAGTACCCTGAGTCTCGCTGGATTAGCGACTGGAAAATGTTGGCTGATCGTTATAAAAAAAACCCTACCGTCATTGGTGCGGATTTACACAATGAGCCACACGGTCAAGCAAGCTGGGGCACAGGCAATGCCTCCACAGACTGGCGTCTGGCGGCACAACGTGCAGGGAATGCGATTCTGTCCGTGAATCCGAATTGGCTGATTCTCGTAGAAGGTGTAGACCACAATGTACAAGGCAACAATAGCCAATACTGGTGGGGTGGCAACCTGACAGGTGTAGCCAACTATCCTGTCGTTCTGGACGTACCGAACCGTGTCGTATATTCTCCACATGATTACGGCCCTGGTGTGTCTTCGCAGCCATGGTTCAACGATCCGGCCTTCCCGTCCAACTTGCCAGCGATCTGGGATCAAACCTGGGGCTACATCAGCAAGCAAAACATAGCTCCGGTGCTGGTTGGTGAATTCGGCGGTCGTAATGTTGATTTGTCTTCTTCTGAGGGGAAATGGCAAAATGCACTCGTAGACTATATTGGTGCCAACAACCTGTACTTTACGTACTGGTCCCTGAATCCGAATAGCGGTGACACAGGCGGTCTGCTGCTGGATGACTGGACTACCTGGAATCGTCCGAAGCAAGATATGCTGAGTCGAATTATGAAGCCTGTTGTTTTCGTAGCGGAACAAGCGAAAGCAACCGCAGAATAGGCCTGTCGCCTGCTCCACGGGTATATGACAACGGCCCATCCTTTGGGCATTTGACACAGGACAGGCTGCCCATGTTTTTTGCTGATTATCGTGAGTGAGTAACTACGTAGTATACTCTCATTGTAAAAGCCGCTTTCCCTCCTTTAGGATCAGGTCATGCCAGACCTATGGAGGGGTGAAAAGCGGTTTTTTTAGGTAAACTTACATAAACGTATAACAGATATTGAAGATTGACAATGAGCTATTTACTAAATTATCATTACCTTTTAATGTATTTCATAATGAAGAGGTGGTGCTCAAAAATGTTTGGAATTGTAAATTATGAAGTATTTTTGCTTACTGGAATCCTCCTAAATCTAATTCCTGGTGCAGACACAATGTATATAATTGGGAAAAGCATTGCACAGGGGAGAAAAGCCGGTGTGTATTCTGTTTTCGGTATCATTAGTGGTTCTTTGATCCATACGTTGTTAGTTGCTTTTGGTTTATCAATTATACTTACAAAGTCAATTATCGTGTTCAACATGATTAAAATAATTGGAGTTATTTATTTAGTTTATCTAGGGGTTAGAATGCTATTAGATAAAACAAATGCAAGTTTTAGAGCATCTGAATCCAATAAACAACACAGCAACAGAAAAACATATCTACAAGGGATGTTGACCAGTCTTACCAATCCCAAGGTTTCTTTGTTTTTCATTGCCTTTCTTCCACAATTTATTGATACAAAGGCTTCTGGTCCCATTCCATTTATCATTTTAGGACTTACATTTTCGTTCACCGGATTATTATGGTGCTTGTTTATTGCCTATTTTTCCTCTTACATTACCCAAAAAATAAAAGTCAACCAAAGGCTTGGCAGCTATTTAAACAAAATAACCGGGATTATCTTCATTGGATTAGGATTAAATCTACTTCGAGCAAAGGCTCCTCAATAAACTTGATTAATTGTTCACAGTGTTCCACTAACAGGAACATTTTTGAATTCATCATATGACCACCTACATAGCTAAATGGTGGTCATATTTTTTCAAGAATCAACACAGTACAATAACAGCTAAGCTTTCCTCCCCTTCTTGACGCCTTCTTTCCAGTTTTACACATTGTAAATTCCCCATCGAATGGGAACCCAGCACAGTCTGTTTTTTTATCCCTATGCATTATTGGGGCCCTGCCGGTCTAGCGATCGGATTTATTTTAATCGTTGCATCGATATTTATATAACGTTGATTGCAAACATAAGCTATTCCGAACACCACAATGCGAGCCAGTTGCTCCCATTGTGGTCTTTTTCCTTTTCGCAGGTCAATTATGATCAGATACCACCATGGTTTACCTGTAGCCAATGGATTTGGGGCAGGCAGGTGAAAATCTAGCTCATGTTTCGCCCCAGCTGCTCCACCTTGCTCAGCCAATCGTTGCGCTGCTGATCCGATAATTTATTCATGAGATCAATCGCAGTAGAATGCACTGGTTTGACACCACATAGATGCAGCGTGGAATCCTTCATCATTCGATGCCCAGGCTGTCCCTGGAAAAATCGGTAGTACCAGTGTGGACCGTCCATCGTTGTAATGAGGCGGGCCGTTCTTCCTTTTAGAAGCTTGTCAGGCAGGGGTTTTCCTTTTTGATACTTAAACGCAAATCCCGGCATAAAAGTACGGTCAATGAATCCTTTCATTAATGCAGGCAAGCTGCCCCACCAGATCGGAAAGACAAAAACGAGATGTTCTGCCCATTTAATCGACTCCTGTGCTTGGATCAAATCAGGCTCCAGCGGCAATTTATTACGATATCCACCTAATAGATTTGGATTAAAATCAAGCTCGGATAGCTGCAACAAACGAACCTCTGCCCCTGCAGCCTTCGCTCCTTTTACATAGGATTGAGCCAACGCTTCTCCATAACTGCCAGCGACAGGATTCCCTTGAATTACCAATATTTTTTTAGACATATAAACCAATTCCTACCTTCATATTATGATTTTAGTTAGAAAACACTAACTTTATATTTAAAAAGAAAAGGTCACTACTGACCTTTACTTAATAAAGCAGTTAAACGTTGTTTGACCTCTGTTGCAAATGGGACCAACTGCTGTGGAAGTTCACCTTCCAGGCTGGACACGGACAAGCGTGTAATAGCTCCAATGATGAGCACACCGGATAGCTGAGCATCCTGCTTCGGCAGTTCACCTTGTTGAATCCCCTGTTCGATGAATTCAGTCAACGCCTCCAGCGGCTGACGCACACTCTGGCTCTGGCTTGCTTCAACATACAGCTCATGATGCTGTGATAGTAGAAGCAAACCATACTGGTCCTCATCATGCATATTCAGCACTTCATCCACCAGTTGATGGAAACGACTGACGAAGCTCCCACTCTGCTTGCGATAGAAGTCAATTAATGTGGTGTAGCTATTGCAATACTGCCCGAATACTTCCAAGGCCATCGCATCTTTACTCTTAAAATGCTTATAAATCGCGGCATCCGTCACACCGGCAGCCTCTCCAATTTCTTTGACCGAAATCCCGTCAATTCCTTTGGTTGCAAATAAGCACATCGCTGCCTGCAGAATATCTTTCTTTTTGCTGTCTATAT
This sequence comes from Paenibacillus sp. CH40, assembly GCF_024213605.1. NCBI lineage: Bacteria > Bacillati > Bacillota > Bacilli > Caryophanales > Paenibacillaceae > Paenibacillus > Paenibacillus sp. CH40. The sequence continues at coordinate 185,468 of NZ_JANAVQ010000001.1, read as the reverse complement.
GTGTTTTCTTATTCATAAGCTTATAGTAAGCGATAACTAACTAAAATGCAAATTATATTTATGCAGGCTCATTCCCTCTTCATACCTTCATTTAAAATATATTGATTTTAACCTAATACACCATGTTTTTATACGTGATTAAGTTATGAACACCTTAAATCATACGTGTATCACCACATTTTATTCATATAAAATAGATATGTAACCGAATAAAACGGGCACTAGGACAGGTGGGACTCATTATGCTTGAGGTGCATGCAGTCACCCAGCAGGGAAAAGACTCAGGCAGTCTCGGTATATGGAGCGACGAGCACATTTCCCCGCTGCAAAAAGTCGTGCAAGCCATCCATGACCAAGGCTCCAAAGATAGTCTACAGCTTTGGCATGTCGGACGCAAAGGCTCGTTGCCCCAAGAAACAGCTATATCTGCCTCTGGGTTGCCTCACCGCGAACAGTATCATCCACTGGATCGCACACTAAACCGAACAATTTCCACAATAATAGGTGTGCCGGAGAGAATTGCCTCCCCTTCGTTAAGGCGAATCGTCAGCGATGCAGGTGTCAGGCTGTACAATGTGCTTTCTTGTATCATTCCATTAATGTATAGATTGGCATAACTGTTACTTCCGACATTAAACCGTTGAAAAGCCTTCTGCACACCATCTACAGAAAATTGATCCGCCATAATCGTGACTGAAGAATCAATCTGGTCAGGAGCAAAATAAAAATACCGCTCAGTCGTAGGAACAATTTCAATATTTGAAATGTCAGCTGCCGGGCCGGTTGGCCCTGTTATACCTCGGGCTCCAGTAGGACCCGCCATGCCCTGCGCTCCAGTAGGGCCAGGTGCACCTGTTGTACCTGGACTGCCTTGGACTCCAGCCGGACCTGGCACTCCTGGCGCTCCCCGTGTTCCTGCTGGACCCTGTATTCCTGGTATTCCTTGGACTCCCGGTGCTCCCGCTGGACCTGGTACGCCCTGCACTCCTGCCAAACCTTGAACACCCGGTGCTCCTGTCGTTCCGGCTTGACCTTGCTGTTCTGTCAAACCGGGAATGCCTTGTTCTCCCCTTAAACCAGCAGTCCTGTGCTTACCATCCAGCTCTTTGATCTCTCGCGCATCTACCAAGTTCCTTTTCTTCCGATGCCGTCCATGAATATTGTAATACCGTCGTTGTATGTTTAGCTTTGGATGCTTTTGGGCATGGAGTCCTCTTTTTCTTCTGCCTTTGAGTGGATGACTTGTTTTACATTTTTTTCGATTGATAATCTTACTTCGACTGATGATCTTACAATGTACGGTTCTCTTTCCTTGCCTTCTTAGTGATGAATCGCGTCTCCTCATACCAGCCGTATGCACCTCCTTCTCTCATGCTATGTATTGTATGCATATCCCCCTTTAGGGTTTTAGGCATTTGTAGCATGCCGATCCCAAGTATCCGCTTCCATTTATATTTGTAGCAAAATAGGGCTTCTCCATTTACCCTATTATTAATAGAAAGGTTAATATGCCGTTTCCAAATAGGTTAAAAAATCATTTATTGATTAAGAGCCAGCAAAATGGTTCATACCACAAAGAAAGGAGATAAGAACCATGCCAATCATAAAACCTGTATATACAGCAGTAGCTACTGCTCCCGTAGCAACTGGTGGTGCCGTAACCACGACTGTAACCCCAGCCGTGACTCGTTTTTTTGCAACCATTACAGCCGGGATGATCGGCGCAACAACAACAACTGTTCCTGCCGCAAGCTTTGTTGATGACGCAGATGCTCCAGTTGTTGCTTTGCCGACATTAGCGGCTACGGATTCTTCTAATTATTATATTAACGGAGTTATTCAGCAGAGCTCCTTATTCACTCTAACCACAGCAAGTTTGGTCATTGCCTCCGTAGATATTACACCAGGTGTCCCAGTTGTTATAGAAATATCCGACTTTAGCGGCACGACCTCTACTATCACAACTCCGCCTACCATCTCTGCGCCTACGGTCACTATTATCACTTAACACTTTTCATATTTTTGATTCAAGATGGACTGAACGGTCATTTATGCTGTACATTACCCCGTATAAGCTAGAAAAGACCGATTCAGATGTCGATATCTGAATCGGTCTTTTAAATTATATAATCTTTTTCAAATGACTGGGTACTGTATGATTAAGGCAAAATAGCAAAGGAGCGCACCGGAAATCCAGGGGAATCCTGAACGCTCGGAACAATATTATATATGACCGCGCCCGTCGGGGGTAGCTTGTCCAAATTCGTCAGCACCTCAACTTGATACCGATCCTGCTCCAATATGTAATATTCCCCTACCAGCTTGCCAGCATTGCGATAAGCTACAGAGGAATCAGTATCTAGTGTTTCATGTCCAATGGCAGCTACATTCCGTTCTTCTACCAAAAAGCGTAGCGCTTCCAGCGACCAGCCCGGACAGTGTGCATCTCCAGCGTCATCCTTGTTTGAGAAGGCATCTGAATCAGGCCAACGTTTGCTCCAGTCACTGCGAAAAGCGACAAAGGACTGATCAGCAATGCGTCCATGCTCTTTCTCAAAGTCCAAAATATCCGCAACCGTAAGTTCATAGTCAGAATTGGCTGCAACGGCTGCTGAACGGTCAATGACAACTAGCGGCAAAACCAGTTCCTTCAACGAAAGCTCATGCAAGTAACGTTTGCCCTTCACAAAATGAACGGGTGCGTCAATATGAGTCCCATACTGACCGGGAAAGCAGTATTGTTTTACAAAAAAGCCATCGTCGTGGGTAAACAGGGTATCCACCTGAACATTATCGAATACGGGAAAATGAGGGATTTCAGGATAAAAAGCGTGGGACAAATCTACCCACTCTTTTTGCTTCAACAACTTCAAGATATCTGCTAAATGCTCTGCCATGATGCCCATTCCTCCTCAGCTTTATTACAAGCCATTTTACTTGAGGATTCTTCAAAAATCTATAAATCGAAATGAAATCGTTAACATTCTGAGAAAAACACATAAACAATTCCATATATTCATATATACATTTCCTATTCCGTGTGATTGTTAACGTTTTCATTATTACATATACGTCTTGATTGGAAAAAGAAGGGGTCTATTGAATTATATAAAAAATTCGACAAAAATTTTAGTATGTAACTTTTATTATATTAACAAATACTGGAACACGAAGTATGATAGAAAATGTAGAAACCACAGGAGCACCCGGGACTCCCTTCGTTCATCTACTCCATTAATCCAATATACGGAGGTATTTTATGAAAAAGAGATTTTCACTCGGAATCGCAGCGGCTCTACTGTTCACTACTCTGGCTCCTATAGGTGCACCTGCTCATGCAGCCAGCGATATTGGCAAGGAGACGCTCGGCAGCAAAAACGGATGGGCAGCCTTTTCTACAGGCACAACAGGTGGAGCTACGGCGACTACCTCCAATATTTTCACCGTAACGAATCGCAAGCAACTTGTCGATGCCTTAGGCAAAAGCAGCAACACAGTGCCTAAAATTATTTATGTCAAAGGCACGATCAATGCCAACGTCGATGACAATAATAAACCGTTAGGATTGGACGACTACAAGGACACTGAATATAATTTTGACGCCTACCTCAAAGCGTATGACCCATCCACCTGGGGTAAAAAGGCTCCGTCCGGCACTTTGGAAAAGGCACGCGAAGCTTCACAAAAAAATCAAGCCAGTCGTGTCATTATTGATATTCCGTCCAATACAACCATTGTCGGGCTGGGTAGCGACGCCGTCATTAACGGCGCAAACCTCCAGCTAAAAAAAGGGACAGACAACGTTATTATCCGTAATATTGAATTTCAGGATGCCTACGATTATTTCCCTCAGTGGGACCCAACAGACGGCAGCACAGGCAATTGGAATTCGGAATATGACAGTATTACAGTTAACGGCGCCACACATGTGTGGGTAGATCACAATACCTTCAATGATGGGTCTCACCCCGATAGCCAAAACGGTACCTTTTACGGTCAAGAATACCAGCATCATGATGGACTTCTCGATGTGATTAACCAAGGCGATCTGGTTACGGTTTCTTACAATCATTTTTACGATCATGATAAATCGTCGATTATTGGCAACAGTGACAGCAAAACAGCAGATGAAGGAGCTTTACGTGTAACCTTGCATCACAACTATTATGAAAACACGGTACAACGCACACCACGTGTACGGTATGGACAAGTCCATCTGTACAACAATTACTATACAGGTGATGTAAAACGCTCCGAATATCCTTTACTGTATATATGGGGTGCAGGTAAATCCTCCAAAATCTTCGCCGAAAACAATGTCATTGACGTTGCCGGTTTATCTGCAGCTAAAATCGTGACTGTCTTTGGAGGAACTGCCCTGTCAGATACGGGCACAATCCTGAATGGACAAGCTGTTAACGCAGGCTCCAGCGCGGGTCTTAGCTCCTCTGTAGGCTGGAAACCATCGCTGAACGATAAAATTTCCCCATCCGCCAGTGTGAAGACAGAAGTCACTTCCCAAGCTGGTTCCGGTAAGCTGTAAGCACTGCCCGCTAACACCAATAACCACAGGCGCATACAACCTGCGATATTACACCAAAAAGGCTGTTTCCTCCGTAGAATGATTCCACACGGAGAGAACAGCCCTTTTTTATTTCTCATTGGTTTAGTTATAAATTACGTTGCGCATTAACTGCCGTATTGTTCTACCAAAACCGGCTTTTCAAATGCGTTATCCAGCTTGCGAAGTTTAGCCTTTACCGCTTCTGGTGGCTCAACCGCAGGCGCATCTGGATGCAGCAACCATGATTTTACAAAGTGCGTATCGGATAATTGAAAGAGTGGAGGCTCTTTCTCAAAGTCAATTTTCATAGCATAAGAACTGCGGGCTGCAAAAGCATCCCCTACAGGTGGGTGAAGCAGATCCGGAGGTGTTCCCGGAATAGCTGCCAGCTTCTGACCATGACTGTCCAAACTTGGCATAGAAGCGAGAAGGCCCCATGTATATGGATGTTTCGGGTTATAGAAAATTTCATTAACCGTACCTGTTTCCACGATTTGTCCTGCGTACATAACGGCAACACGGTCCGCCATCTTCGCCACAACACCGAGGTCATGCGTAATAAAGATGATGGAAGTATCGATCTTTTTCTGAAGATCCTTCATCAGCTCCAAAATTTGAGCTTGAATCGTTACGTCCAACGCTGTCGTCGGTTCATCGGCAATCAGAAGTTTCGGATTAGCAGCCAATGCCATCGCAATGACGACACGTTGACGCATACCGCCACTAAATTCATGCGGATATTGGTTAAAACGCTGTTCAGGATGTGGAATACCTACCAGATTCAGCAACTCAATACCCCGCTTGCGAGCAGCATCCTTGGATATTTTTTCATGCTTGAAAAGCACTTCCGTGATCTGCTTGCCGACTTTCATCGTAGGGTTAAGCGAAGTCATTGGGTCCTGAGAAATCAGGCCAATTTCCTTACCACGAATTTTTTGCATCTGTTTTTCTGTTTTATTAATCAGCTCTTGTCCGTCAAACATAATTTGACCCTTTTGATAGATGCCCGGAGGGGTCGGAATCAACTTCATAACAGCTTGTGAGGTTACGCTTTTGCCTGAGCCGGATTCGCCCACAATCGCCAGCGTCTCTCCTTTATTGACATGAAAGTTTACGCCACGAATGGCCTGCACTAGTCCCTGACGGGTCTTGAAAGATATCGTTAAGTCCTTCACTTCCAAAAGGCGGTTCATCTCATCACTCTTTCATTTATTATTCATCACTATTATTGACCACTATCTAAAAAAACGACGTCCAGGAGTCAAGGTATATACGATTAATTTTACTCAGTTTTGTACCTACCAGTCAAGCTATATCTAAAATATCACCAAAAACCTCTCATACTATGTTAGATAAATGGGATATTAGGCCGAAAAAACGATCATTTTTACCCATTTCTGTACTCATTTATAACATGTGCTGGATATAGCTAAAGCGTGCTCCACCCAATGGCGAACGGGTGCAGAGTAGTTCTCCGTTCAATCGGGTAGCAATTTGACGACAAATAGCCAATCCAAGACCTGTGACACCATTCGAGCCCGCATAGAATCTTCCGAACACCTCGGCTGCCTCTTGTTCGGTCAGCCCTCCTCCATCATCATCCACATGCATAACCCATACAACCTCCGGTGTTGTCCCTGTCTCCAAATGAATGACAACCTCCGTAGAGGTGTGCCGAACTGCATTTTGCAACAAATTCAACATTATACGGAACAATTGCTCGGCCGGAACGGCCACATGCAGGCCCTCTCCCTCCACTCGAAGCGAGATAGAACGTTCAGCAGCCACCGGCATCAATAGATGAACAGCATCCTCCGCCATGCTTCTAAGATCAACGAGAGAGACAGGCCATTCCTCATTCAGCGCTTCCAGCCTTGATAGCTGCAGCAGCTTTTCCACCATATCAATTAACCGCTGGGACTGCACTTTGATGATACTCAGCCCCTCGTCCTGGGATACCACTTGATCCTGAATGGCATATACATAGCCTTGAATGGACATTAACGGTGTCCTTAGCTCGTGAGATACATTTTGTAGAAATTCAATTTGACCCTGATGGTGCTGCTGAATACGGGCGGACATGGAATGAAAGGTACCGATCAGCTCGCCAATCTCACTTTTATCCGCCTGCGGAAAATCACTATCCTGTGGCTGATTCGGTTCGTAGTTGCCTACCGCCTCTTTCAATCGTTTGAGTGGACGCACCAGACGTGAGACAACCATCAGACCAATGACGAGAATCACCAAAAAACCCGCGATGATAGACAGTAATGTGGTTCTCATTAACGGTACATACAGTGCTCTCAAGGAAGATAAGGGTGAGTATACAAAAATACGAAAAGGTTGTCCGGGCAATTCCTCATTCGTAAACAGTACCTTTTTACCTTGAAGCACAGCTACCCCTTCATGTGTAGCGGTCAGATCCTGGAGAGACGGATGAACCGATGCAAAAAATCCCTGGCGGATCAAAAGCAAACGCTCGATCTTTTTGCCTTCCATTCCAGAGACGCTTGAGTCGATGATACGGTTATCCGTACTTAAAATAAAGTAGTCGGCAGATAAAAGCACGCCCTTGATAACATAGTTGAATTCAGCATTATCCAGTCGATCAAAGCCTCCGTCGCTCATAATATGGACGGCTTTGCGCGCCTGCTCATGGAGCTTGGATTTAGCCTGATTCACCAGAATGTCGTCGATAAGCCTGATGAATAAAACGACCGTAATACAGACGGTAATAAGCATGGCGATGGACAGGGAAAGCAGTATTTTAGCTCTCATCGTACGCATGGTTATAACTCCTGAACCGTTGCTTTATATCCGAAACCCCATACGGTGTTAATGACGAGCGTAGAGTGATATTCAGCTAACTTTTTACGAATCCGTTTGACCAGATCATCCACGACTCTCACATCACCTATAAAATCATAGCTCCACACCTGCTGAATCAGATGTTCCCTGCCAAAAGGTCTTTCCAGATGATTCGCAAGAAACAGCAGCAGGTCGAATTCACGTGAGGTCAAATTTAGCTCTTGTCCGTCCACTGTGACTTTACGAAAGTCAGCAAAAATACACAGATTGCCCGCATGGCAAAGATCTGCGCTTCCTGCCGCTTGCCTATCGTCCGATGCAGACATTCCGGCCTTGCTCAGTCTCAGCATCGCTTTAACCCTTCCTACCAACTCTCTTGGATTAAAGGGCTTGGTCAAAAAATCGCTGCATCCCAGCTCCAGCCCGTGAATACGGTCGTTTTCTTCTCCACGGGCAGAGATCATAATGATCGGCATTTCTGTAAAATCACGAAGCTGAGTCAGTAGAGAAAGCCCATCAATGCCAGGCATCATAATATCAAGAACGAGACAATCCGGACGGTTCGTACGGATATGCTCTACCAGTGTTTTACCACTGGAAAAGGAAGTGACCTCGTAGGATTCTTTTTTCAAATATTCAGATATTAATTGCAAAATGAACACATCGTCATCCACTACTACTATTTTTGTCATGGCCTTAACCCCTTGCCGTTGTTCTGGATGCTTCCATCCTCTCTTTAAGCTTAACAGAAGCCCAGCAGAATAGACAAAAGACGGGTATACCGTTCCCGGTCCCGTCTTTCTTATCATGAATCGCTGCTGTATATGCCAGGCGAGCTGAAAGCTAATTACACATCAATCTTATTTCTTGGTTGTTACTACTTTAGCAGCTGTTTTTGGCGCTGTTTTCACTGTTTTTGCTGGGACTACTTTTTTAACTGGAGCTTTGTGAGTCACTTTTTTAGCTACGACATGATGTGCACGAGTTTTATGAGCTGTTGCTTTGTGTTTAACAACATTATGTTTTTTTGCATGATGTTTAACTGTACGGTGCTGCACTTTCACTGCTTTTGTTTTGTGGCTAGCCACTTTTTTCGCAACGGATTTTTTAGCAGGAGCTTTCTTCGCTTTGGTTGTTGTTTTATGAGCTGTTACAGCTTTTTTAACAGGTGCTTTCACCACAGGTGTTTTCGTCACAGGTGCTTTTGCCGGTGTTTTGGTAGCCGGAGTCGTAACCACAGGAGCTTTGATCGCTGGTGCAGTGCTCGCTGGAGTCGTTGTTGCTGTAGCGGCGAATGCACTGCTTGCTCCTCCCAGTACACTTACTACGGTCAATACGGCTGCTGCATTTTTAGTCCATTTTTTCATGATTGAATCACCTCTCCTTTAAAGTATCTTTAGCTTATCAGGAGAATTCGGGATAATTGTGGAGCAAATGTGTGAAAAGTATATGAAAAAGCGTGCAGCCCTGTATTTAGAAAATACATGAGTCTGCACGCTATGAGTTCTACAATAACCATCTTCACTAGCCAATGGCGATCCAGGAAATAATACCATAATTATGCGCGGTTTCGTTCCACTTGGTTACGACGATCACTGCTCCATTCGGTGTCTGAGATTTCAGCGTTGCATGAAAGAGAGGGTGGTTCGTCATCGCTACCAACGTGTAGTCTGGGTTTACAAAAGGCTCCCCGAATACAATGGTCACTTCCGTCTCTCCTTCACTACCTTTCAAAAGAAACGGCGCTCTGCCAAACTGCTGCAATGCGGGCTGATTCGCACAAGTACGGACCGGAGTGATGCTCAAATGCTCCGGCTTCACTGCGTTTAGCTCCAGCTCACGTGAGCCTACAGAGCCTTCCACCAGATGATGACCTTCAATGCTCTGCTCTGCCACATGATGGCTTTGTACCGCAGCAGCCTGCAGATGCTCTGGACCCACAGCTTCCGGGCTCAGTACCTCGCTGTCGACGGCCTGAGCTTGCAGATGGCTGCGAGATATACTGTTTGCCTGAAGTCTGTCGCCACTGACACCTTCCTCTGGCAAAAGTCCGGAGAGATGAATATCTGTGGACAGCTGAGCCAGTGTCACCGAGCCCGGTTTTAGGTGATGCGAATCAATAACTTCCTCTCCAATGTGGTGGCTTTCAATAGCTTCCTCAGCCACATGGCGGGACTGTATCGTTCCATCTGCAAGCTTGCTGGACGTCACCGCTCCTTCCTGTATAGCATCCTCAGCCACCGCCTGCCAGCCTACATGCTGCGGCTGAATTGCCCCTGCTTGCAGATGTTCCGACTGGATTGAATCCAGCGCGATATGCCTGGACTGCACCACGCCCTCTGCCAGTGCGGACCCTTGGATCGCCCCATCGGCCAAATGCTGAGCGTGTACGGCATGCTCCGTCAAATGCACGGAGTTTACGCTGGCTTCTGCCAGATTCGAAGCACGCACCGCCCGAAGCGCAAGCTTCTCAGCGTTCACGCTGCCTGCCTGGAGCGCGTGAACCGATACACTCCCGGGGGCAATGTGCCGGGTCATCACTGCCGAAGCCTCCAAATGGGCAGAGGTGACAGATTCAGGAGCCAGATGGCTCGACTGGACGGCCTCTTCTGCCAAATGATTGGCTTGCACCGCTTCGTCCGTAATATGCCACGGCTGGACCGAATGAGGAGATATTTTGGCAGCAGTCACACCATCATCTGCCAGTTTGTCGGACGTAACGGATTCATCCTGCAAAGCATCGGTTGATATTGCTTGGGATGCGATATGCACACCCTGAATGGTTCCAAGATGCAGATGGTGCGGCTGAATGGACTCCGGTGCGATATGCACGGACTTCACTGCTCCCTCTGCCAGCGCTCTATCCTGTACTGCGCCAGGTACCAGATGCCGGGGGTGTACGGCATGTTCAGACAACTGTGAAGGGCCGACGCTGCCTTCCGCGAGATTCGTCGCTTGCACCGAGCGTGCCGCCAGCTTTTCCGAAGTGACGCTTTCTGCTTGAAGCGCACGACTGGACACACTGTCCACGGCCAGATGTCTCGCAAACACCGAGGAAGCCTGTAAATGATCAGAGGTGACGGATTCCGGGGCCAAATGGTTTGACTGGATGGCCTCTTCTGCCAAATGATTGGCTTGCACCGCTTCGTCTGTAATATGCCACGGCTGGACTGAGTGGGCAGACAGCTTGGCGGCAGTCACGCCCTCATCCGCCAGCTTGTCGGACGTAACGGACTCATCCTGCAAAGCATCGTTCGATATGGCCTGTGAGGCGATATGCACACCCTGAATGGTTCCCGTTTGCAGATGGTGCGGCTGAATGGACTCCGGTGCGATATGCACGGACTTTACTACCCCCTCTGCCAGCGCTCTGTCCTGTACTGCGCCGGGTGCCAAATGCCGGGGATGTATCGCCTGCGCAGACAGATGTGAAGGGCCGACGCTGCCTTCCGCGAGATTTAACGCTCGCACCGAGTGTGCCGCCAGCTTTTCCGAGGTGACGCTTTCTGCTTGAAGCGCACTACTGGATACGCTATCCGAGGCCAGATGGCTCGCAAGCACCGTCGAAGCTTGCAAATGGGCAGATCTGACGGATTCCCGGGCCAAATGGTTGGACTGGACAGCCTCTTCTGCCAAATGATTGGCTTGCACCGCTTCGTCTGTAATGTGCCACGGCTGGACCGAGTGGGCTGACAGCTTGGCGGCAGTCACGCCCTCATCCACCAGCTTGTCGGACGTAACGGACTCATCCTGCAAAGCATCGGTCGATATCGCGTGTGAGGCGATATGCACACCCTGAATGGTTCCCGTTTGCAGATGATGCGATTGGATGGACTCCGGTGCGATGTGCACGGATTTCACTGCCCCTTCTGCTAGCGCTCTGTCCTGTACTGCGCCCGTTGCCAAGTGCCGGGTGTGTATCGCTTGCGTGGACAGATGTGGAGGGCCAACGCTGCCTTCCGCGAGATTCGTCGCTTGCACCGAGTGTGCCGCCAGCTTTTCCGAGGTGATGCTTTCTGCTTGAAGCGCACTACTAGATACGCTATTTGGAGCCAGATGGCTTGCAAGCACCGCTGAAGCCTGCAAATGGGCAGAGGTGACAGATTCCCGGGCCAGATGATTGGACTGGACGGCTTCTTCTGCCAGATGTTTGGCTTGCACCGCTTCGTCTGTAATGTGCCACGGCTGGACCGAGTGGGCTGACAGCTTGGCGGCAGTCACACCCTCATCCGCCAGTTTATCGGACGTAACAGACTCATCCTGCAAAGCATCGGTTGATATGGACTGTGACGCGATGTGCTCTCCCTGAATGGTTCCAATTTGCAGATGATGTGGCTGGATGGATTCCGGTGCGATGTGCACGGACTTCACTGCACCCTCTGCCAGTGCTCTATCCTGTACTGCTCCAGCTGCCAGATGCCGAGTGTGCACCGACTGCGCAGAAAGATGTGAAGGGCCGATGCTGCCTTCCGCGAGGTTCATTCCTTGTACCGAGCGGGCTGCCAGCTTTTCCGAGGTGACGCTTTCCGCTTGAAGCGCACGACCGGACACACTATCCGGGGCCAAATGTCTCGTGAGCACCGAGGAAGCCTGTAGATGCACTGAGGTGACCGCTCCTGCAGCCAGATGTGCCGAATCCACGGCCGCCACAGCCAAATGGTTGCTTTGTACAGCTTCGTCCATAATATGTCCGGACTGCACGGCATGGGCAGACAGTTTGGTGGGAGTTACGCTTCCCTCCGACAGTTTGGCAGAGGTGACCGATTCATCCTGTAAGGCCGGAGTCGCTATAGCCTGCAATGCGATATGCTCTCCCTGAATGACCCCGCTTTGCAAGTGCTCCGATTGGATGGATTCGGGCGCAAGATGTACAGACTTTACAGCGTTCTGGGCTAATTCCGTCTCCTGCACTGCTCCTGCAGCCAAATGCTGAGTGTGTACGGCTTGCGCAGCCAAATGTCCGGGACCCACGCTGTTTTCTGCCAGATTAGAAGCCTGCACAGCACGGGCCGCTAGCTTCTCAGAGGTGACACTTTCTGACTGAAGTGCATGACCGGATACACTGTCGGGGGCGAGGTGTTTGGTTTGGACCGATGCAGATTGCAAATGATTAGAGGTGACCGATTCTGGAGCGAGATGATTCGCCTCCACCGCTTCAACAGCCAGATGGTTACTCTGCACCGCTTTATCCGTAATATGCCACGGCTGCACGGAACGAGCAGACAGCTTAGAGGAAGTGACACTACCCTCAGCTAACTTAGGAGCCGTAATCGCCAAATCATTGATTTTATCCGTGGCCACACTTTCCGGCGATAGTTTCAGTGAAGTAACGGCATGGTCCTGCAAATGATGGGAGTACACCGCTCCGCTGGCCAAATGCGCGGTTTGAACAGCGCCTTCCCCTAGTATGTCTGCGGTAACGGACTGTTCTTGCAAAGCCGAGGTTCCAACACTGTCTTCCCCAAGATGTTTGCTCAGCACAGAACTCTGGGCCAAATGGGTCGAATCGACAGATTGAGCCTGCAATGCCTTTCCACCCACACTGTTGTCGGCAAGGTGGTTTTCACGAATCCCCCCCGTTGCAATGTGTGCGTGTGTAATGGCTTGAGGGGCAATCTTATTTCCAGTTACCGCTCCTGTGGCAATTTTAGGTTCTGTCACTGCTTCGTCAGCAATTTTGTCAGACTTAATCGCGCTCGAGGCAATGTGATTTTCCTTGACAGCCTGATTCGCCACATGGTGTTCCAACACTGCCCCCTTCCCTAATTTCTCGCTCGTCACAGCCCCGGAATGCAAATGTTGCTCCGTAACCGCCTCCGATGCAATATGATCTTTTCGAATGATTTCCGACTGGAGGTGTACGGAAGAGACTGCCTCCGGAGAAATTTGGGGACCTTGTATGGCTGCTGTAGCAATATGTCTGGTAAGTACCGCCTCGTCGGCAATTTTGTGTGGTAAAATGCTCTGATCCGATATCTTGGATGAAGTGACGGATTGATCGACAATTTGCAATGAGCCTACAGACTGATCTGCCAGTTTATTGGACTGAATGCTCCGATCCGCCAGGTGGCGGGCTGTCACTTGGCCCGTTCCAATCTGCTCTTCCCCGATGGAGCCAGGACTCAGATGCTTTCTTTCAATCGCTCCAGCCTGAATGTGCGCACTGGTCACTGCCTCAGACTCCAGATGGCGCCCGCTAACAACGCCTTCCTCCAATTGTTCCTTACCCACAATTCCATTGGATAGCTGCTTGCGATTAATCGAACCGGGGGCCAGATGCCTTGCATGAACGGCATGCTCGGTCAGGTGTGCACTCTCAATGCTGCCAGCTTGGATTTTAGCTCCATCCACAGCACCATCCCGCAGTTTGGAAGTGGTCACAGATTGATCGCCCAGCTTGGAGCTGTCGACAGCTTCATTAGCCAAATTGTTCGATTGAATCGTACCACTGCGAATTTTATCCGAGGTGACCGACTGATCTTGAAGCATATCTGAAGACACGATCCATTGCTTGAAGTGACGGCTCTCAATGGAGCCATTCGCAATATGATCACCGCTGATAATCTTATCAGCCAGCTTCTCAGGAGTGATGCTGCCATCTCGAAGCTTTTCACCACCGATGGAGCGATCCTGCAATTTACTGCCTGACACCGATGCGTCCGACAGATGTTCCACCGTAATGGAGTCTGCGGCAATCTTCGAAGAAGTCACAGCACCGTCGGCTATCTTAATCGTTTGAACGGCATAATCCGCCAGAGATTCCGTGTGGATGCTCTCTTGTTTCAGCTTGCTGAAATCTATGGAAGCGGGAGCGATCTTCTCACCCGTCACAGCGAAATCGCTCAAATCGTCTGTATAGATGAAAGCATTGTTTACATGTGGGGCCTTCTTATTGCTCAAAATTTCCTCCACATCAATTGGATCAGGTTCTGGTTCTGGCTCCGGCTCTGGTTGTGGTTCTGGTTCTAGCTCTTGGGGTTCCTCCATTGACACTTGAGTCTCCTCTGCATCCGCACCTTCAACCTCTGTCTCATGCGAAACCTCGATTTCAGGTTCGACAACTGTCTGTAGCTCCGGCTCCTCTTTGGTTGGGGGAGGCGGAGAAGCAACTTGATGAAGTCTTGCTTCTGTCTCCCTCTCCGCAGGCTGTGGCTTCACGCGCTGTATCATACTTAATTCATTCATATCCGGGTCAATTACACTATAGAGCGGCTTTTTGTTTCTTATGGTTTTGCGGCTCTTATTCTTCAAGCAGCTCTCTCCCTTCTCGTATTTATCGTTACAGCATCATATGCAGGCCCTTAGGCACTTGCCACCCCGTGCAAGGATACACTTTTGGGTAAAAAGGATACTTACTGAAATCCACGTTTGAAAAAAAATAGTTAAAAGTTAAAATAGTAAGGGTGAAGATCGCTACAAGAAGAGAGGAATTACAATAACATGATTATCAAACCAAGAACACGTGGCTTTATCTGCACCACTGCTCATCCGGTGGGCTGTGCCCAACATGTTCAGGAGCAAATTGACTATGTACAGGCCCGTCCTGCTATCCAGGGACCCCGTAATGTACTTGTGATCGGGGCATCTGCCGGATATGGGTTGGCTTCTCGCATTACTGCCGCCTTCGGTGCGCGTGCCAATACAATTGGTGTATATCGCCCTAGTAATGCTACGGCCACACGTACAGCATCGGCAGGCTGGTACAATTCTGCTGCATTTGAAAAAGCTGCTCAGGAAGCTGGGCTTAAATCCTTAAGCGTGACAGGCGATGCCTTCTCGGATGAGATCAAAGCCAAAACGGTGGAAGCCATTCGCGAAGAACTGGGACAAGTCGATCTGGTGGTTTACAGTGTCGCTTCAGGTCGTCGTACAAATCCTCGCACAGGCGAAACGTTTAATTCCGTGCTCAAACCTATTGGTAAGCCTTACACAAACAAGACCGTTAACTTCCACACCGGGGAAGTCAGCAGCGTGACGCTTGAACCCGCAACAGAAGAAGAAGTACAAGCAACGGTAGAGGTTATGGGTGGTGAGGACTGGAAATTGTGGATTGACGCCTTGCGTGAAGGCGGTGTATTGGCTGATACTGCAACAACCTTCTCCTTTTCGTATATTGGTTCAGATATTACGCAAGCCATCTACAGAGAAGGCAGTATCGGAAGTGCAAAGGATCATTTGGAGGAGACAGCGCATCAGCTGAACGATCAGCTGAAAGTTACAGGCGGACGCGCCTTCGTCGCAGTCACCAAAGGACTCGTTACCCAATCTAGCTCCGCTATCCCTGTCGTTCCTCTGTATATTTCTGCTTTATATAAGGTAATGAAGGAAAAAGGGCTGCATGAAGGGTGCGTAGAACAGAGCTACCGCCTGTTTGCTGAGCGTCTGTACGCACCAGAAACTCCTGTAGATGAAGAAGGACGTATTCGTATTGATGATTGGGAACTGCGCGAAGACGTACAGGCAGAGGTTGAGAAGATATGGGAGGCGCTGACGACCAACAATATCTACGAATTGTCAGATCTTGAAGGATATCGTCACGAATTTTTCCAACTGTTCGGCTTTGAGTTCGAGGGCGTAGACTATGATGCTGACATCGATCCCATCGTAAATATTCCTAACGTGCGCTAAGTCTTTTCATATCGTCATTATGTCAGAAAAACAAAAAAAGCTGTTCTCCAGCAGAGAAACATTTCGTTCTGCATGGAGGACAGCTTTTGTTTTTTAATTAAAAGGGACACTTGTGTCCGCTTCGAACTGCAAAATGAAGCAAACATTGCAATTTTAAATTTCATTTGATATTGTACAAGTAGGCATAGCAAAATCCCTCTTCCTGACAAGAGGGTAAACACAGTTGGACAAGTCCTACCTTGACTGACCGTGATACTATTTGCTCAGCCCATCACATCCATATAAGGAGGTGTACAACATGGCAAAAGACGTTCTGTGTGAAGTCAATTCATGTACGTACTGGGCCCAAGAAAATAAATGTAGCGCTAGCTCCATTTATATCGTAAGCAACAGACCTGAAGACACTCACAAATCCGAAGAAACAGACTGCAAAACCTTCGAAGCCAAGTAAATCTTTGATTTCAAGCCTAAGCTTTATAATGAAGGAGCCCATGCCCGGGTTCCTTCTTTCTTATGATATTCTAACAAGAATGATAATTATTATCAAGTCCTTTTTCGCAGTAATGGATTGAATCTTTCGAAGCACAAAAGAAGCGTTGCCTGAACGATTCGCTCCGCTTCTTTTGTTTTTCTGTAAGGTCAATTACTCAACGGGATTACCATTTCTAAGTCTTTATGGTATGTTTTGACCTCTTTACCCCGGGCATCCTTCATAGGCGTCCACTTCTTGTTGACGGTCAGCGTATACGGCCTGATGGTGATGGAAGAGGGTCTGGTTGCAAACGGAGCATACATTTCAACTTCGTGATAATTGAGCGCCGGAGCCTTGTTATAAATTCCCATCAATTCTTGAGCAATCAGTTTGCCTTGCGGGTCCGCAATGTCATAATACATCTTGGTTGCACTCCAATTTCCAGTCTGTTTGGATGTACTCGGCACTTTACCATTGCTGTCAATAATGATCCGGGTATTGGCCGAGGAGAGCTCAATCTGCTTGACGGTATAACTGAAATCTCCGCTGCTCTGCGTTTTTTCCGGCTTAAGGACCAGTTTGTCCTTCACCGTATTCTGCACAGGCACCTTAAATGAAAATGGTTCTTTAATGCCGCTAACATTGATTTTTAATGCCATTTCAAATGAGTCTGGCAGATTTTTTTCAGATAATCCTTTGTCTATTGCGATTTCTAATGTATTATCCAACATTTTTTTATTTTCGTCGAATACCGCGTTTGAGACTCTCAATAAACTTATTTTTTCTCCATTAATAGATATTTGAGGATCTATTAGGTAACCCTTTTCTAACTTCCGGGATTTGTCCTTGCTGAAAGGAGGCATTGTACTGATCTTGTTGATCCCCTTGCGTTCAATTTGCACGGTCAGACGAATCCCGTCATATTTCACCTTTTTGACCGTCAGTGTGACGCCATCCCGTGTCAGACTGCTTGCGCTTGCCGCCGGGGCAGTTGATTGTGCAGCTGCTGCCTGGATTTGCCATGCAGTATCGGAAATCGTCACTCCTGTACCCATAATCATAGTTACTGAAGCTAGAATAGCCGATTTGAATATTATACGCTTCACTTTAATATATTGCTTCATTCGTATTTCCTCTCCTTTATCGTCCGGGTTGGGTTGTTTTATCATTGAGATGGGACTGGGATCGTCATTTCCAAATCCTTATGATATGTTTTGGCCCAATTTCCCTCTTGATCCTCTATCACAGACCAGTCCTTCTTAACCGTCATAGTGTACGGCTTGATCGTAATGGAGGTCGGTGTTTTTGTAAATGGACTGTATGCTTCATCCTCATGGTATTCGGAATCAGGACTGCGATGGAACAGACCTAACATATGTTGCTCCAGCTGATTTCCGTCCTGATCCACAATGTCGTAATACATTTTAGTCGCACTTAAATCGCCTGATTGCTCCGCGGTGCTCGGTACTTTGCCCTTGCTGTCCACAATAAGACGGGTTGTTACCGTAGTCAGCTCGATCTGCTTCACCGTGTAACTGAACGTTCCGCTGCCCTGTGTCTTATCAGGCTTCAGCAAAATTTTGTTTTTGGATAAATTCTTCACCGGCACCTGAAATTCAAATGGCTCATGGAAGCCGCTCACATTCACTTTTACTGTAATCTCAAATTCGTCAGATAGATTTTTCTCCGACAGTCCTTTGGTGATTTCAAACATAGCCATATTGTCGATGAGCTTGCCGTCTTCCTTTTTGCCAACCGCGTCCGTAAACGAACCGTACACCATCTTTTGTCCTTCAATAAAGACCTTAGGTGTGAACAAATACCCCTTTTTTTGCTTTTCCACGGGTACCTTCTCCAATGTATTCCCCTCGACACTCACGGCTTCCTCGGGCAAATAAGGGGACATAATCCTCTCATCTTCTACCCCTTGGCGTTCAATCATGAACACCAGCCGTGTTCCGTCAAACATAACCTCTTTGATGTTCAAGGTCACTCCATCGCGGGATACACTCAAATGGGGTGTCGTCGTCAATCCAGATTTACTGGCTTGCTGCAAGCTTCTGTCAAAATTATATTGGAATACGCTGCCGATCAACGGGATGTTTTTTAACGTTTCGGCCATAGCTGGGGACACAAAACCGCTTCCCAACACCAGTCCTCCCAACACTGCCGCTACAGACGCACTAACGGCCACTCTTTTGGTCCATGTGCCTTTTTTGTACGTTAACTTCCCGCTCCCCCCGTCCATTTCCCCCAACCTCTTCATAATATCATCCGTATAGCTAACCTGAGGCATCTTCTTATTTTGGACCGTGCGACGGATTTGCTCCATTTGCTCGTGTTCAGTTTGATCCTGCCATGCGCTCATTCGTTAGCCCTCCTTTTTTCATTTTCTGCTGAATCAGCTTTTTGCGTAACCGTTCATACTTTTTTCGCAAAGTCGCGGGCTTGCAATCCATAATTTCTCCGATCTCCTCAAAGCTGTACTGCTCAACAGCTTTCAACAGCACAAGATTTCTTTCTTCCGAATTCAGATTCATTAGAAGCTCATCGACTTCGCGTTCATCATCGGATGGATAGTAATCATCTAGATGTTGCTGTTGCTGTTGCTCTTTTTGGATCGATATTAATCGATGCCAGCGGCTTTTTTTCCTAATTTGATCCAGGCAGTGATAGTACGCTACTTTATAAAGCCACGCCGAAAAGGAAACCTGCTGTCTATATTTACCTATTGCCTGATATACTTTGATAAATATATCCTGTACCGCATCCTCCGCTTCCTCGCGGTTTTTCAGAATGTAATAGCAGTACATATATATCTGCTTTTCATAAGTACGTATGATGGTGGCATAAGCCTGTTGATCGCCAGCTTTGACGCGTTCCACGACGGATTCTACATGTTCTGTATGGTCGTTGGCCCCGGGGCTGAACCGTTCCATAGGATCACCTCCTTGTGTGTCCGTCATTATCTGTATAACGAATACTGTCTCCTGATTGTGACAACTTCTATAAAATCAAAAAAATTCTCGCTAAAGACAAAAAAAAAGAAGCGTCGCTCTGAACGATTCGCTTCTTGTGCTTGACCTTTTGTAATTGTTCTTGCTTGGTCGGCTTCATTCGTATGTGCTGTGAAATCTCGCCATAATGGTCATTCGTTTTGCGGCTCTGTGCCGCACAATAGATTCCAGCGCGTTTTGCCTTGCTCAGCGCTTTTTGTGTTTGAGTACGTGCCATACGGCTTCACTCTCCTTCATTGGACTCCTTTTATCATAACATCCAATAGTCAAATCGTGAATGGTTTGTCTGACTCAAGCATTCTTCAATTCATTAAATGTCTGAAAAAATATCCGGATCGCCACTGGAGGCCGCTACAATAAAAACAATAACTATAAAAATGATGATCAGTGTATAAATCAGTGTACCGATAATACTACATACCAATCCAGCAATGGCCATACCTCTGCCTTGCTCGCCATGACGGTTAATTTCCTTCAGGGAAAGACTGGACAAAATAATACCCACAATTCCGATAATCAACCCGATATAGGGAATGACCACAGATAAAATCCCGAGCACCATCGAGGCAACAGCTTTACTATTCGTAGGTGGAACTACTGGGGGCGGGTTAAATGGGGCGTTATAATCGTTCGTCTCCTGAAAAGGATCGGAAGATCGAGGCTCCTTGTACAAATCACTCATCCGTTAAATTCAACTCCAATAAGTAAAATAGCAATTATATAAGTTCTAGGGTACCACAATCTTACAAATCAGGACAGTACTTATTTCAATTTTTTAAATTAGAACGTTAAAAAGAAGAAACCTAGCGATATTAGCACTTTTTGAGGTAACCGGGCATACAGTATTTTACCTGTTACAGATCAATTGCGCTCCATGAGAGCATCCTGCCAAGGAGGTCGGAGCTATGTTATATCATGCAACATCCCGTAGAAAGGGCTCGCCTCACAAACGTTTAAATGCAGATACACTTAGGAAAATATCCGTTGCCATGCTACCCTTTTACAAAGCTATTGCAACCCGACGTGCTTTTGCCGTCCAATGGTCACGAGCTGTCGTTCAGGGCAATTTGGATCGGATGAAATCCCTTCTCTGCTCAGTAGCGCCATTTGCCGCCAAACAAGGCTTAGGCACAAATGGCATCGGCTACTTCATTTCCTTTTTAGCTCAGCCACCGATGCTCTATTATACGAATGGAACGACGATTCCACCGGGGACTGTGCAGTTTACGTTTGAGCCGAGAGTTCATCGTGCCATCGCAAAAGCCGTTTTTCCGCTGTATCGCGAATTGGCACGTAATCCATGTTTTGCTTCTGCCTTAGCTAAAGCGATCAACAGGCAAGACCAGCGTGCAGTTCATGTCATGATCCGTAGTTTGATTCCATCCTCTGCACTGAAATCCGTACAAATTGAGGATGATGGCTTTGCCTTGCTTTTTAAGTATCCCTTTAGCAAGTATCCCTATCGCAATCTGCTCTTTCAGGAGTTCACTTAAAAAGGTCGCTACTAGCGTGCTTGCTTGAGTTCTCCAATGAGCTCTTTTCCCAGTTGTATAGCCATATCTGTCAGCACTCTGATTTCGTCCTTGGTTGCATGGTCCAAATGTGCGCCGCAGCAAATGGCAAAATTGCCCGCAAACTCTTTTCGCAAGCGAACTGCAATTTCTTCGGTAATATAAAATTCCTTATGGTTTTGTAATTGCACAGTTTGAATCGGCTCGAGCCTAGCCCCTGCTGTAATCGTTCCCAAATGCGGCTGATCACCGCCAGAAATGAGTACAATGATATCTTCCCCCATAAAATAGGCATCCAGCACAAGACGGATACGTCCGCTTTCTTTTTGCAAATGAATCATATAATCCTCTCCTGCTAAAAATATTATTGTGAAATGATTCACTTTATGAGCATTATTCATTGTATCGCTTCCTGAACGGCTCGACAATTAAAAATGGCCCACAGCAGCCTCTATAAACCGTGGCTTGCTGTGGGCCTTCATTGCTATTCTAAAAGAAGCCTTCCCTTTCCTACTGGCTGTTAACGGATTGTGATCGTATGCACAGTCTTACCGCTTGCGCCGTCATTATCCGTCACCGTTAGCTCTACGGTATACGTTCCAGCTGTGGTGAATTTATGCTTCACCTTGGAACCGACCGCCGTATCGCCATCGCCAAAATTCCAGCTGTAGCTGACGATTTCACCATCTATATCACGGGAAGCTTTGGCGTTAAATTGTACATTTTTGTTCTTCTTAGCTGATTCATTAGCCTGAATAATGGCTACTGGCTTTTCATTGGATGTAGGTGGATTCGGATCAGGGTTCTGTCCTCCACCATTGGTTACATACAATTTTCCTGGCGCCTCCGTCTCCACTTCATTTCCCGCTGCATCCCTTACCCGGATCACGATGACTCCGCCTTCCAGGTTCAGAGAAGATGAAGTGAAATAAGTGCCTTCATAGTGGCCTGACGAAGTTTCATTTAATGGAATATCGTTGCGGCCCAAAGTGGACAGGTTGAAAGGCAGCTCCACATGGAAGGACGCCTCCAAACCGGATGCACTGTCAAAGGATACTCGTACCGGCTGCCCTGGAGTAATACGCACATCCTCCGCAGGGCTAATGTTTTCAAGCTTCGGCAGAGCTGAATCGACATACACCGAGCGCGTAACGGTTGTTTCGTTTTCGGCAAGATCCTTGGCCGTCACCGTAATTTGATTTTCGCCTTCGTTGATAAGCAATCGCTTGTTAAAGCTTCCATCACTTCCAAATTCAGCGGGCTCACCGTTAATCGACAATTCGGTGAGGAACTCGTCGTACACGGTACCGATAACACTAACTACACCCGCGTTCGTACGGGCTCCTTCATCAGGAGAAGTCAGGATCAGACCCGGTTTAGTCTGATCGAGCGTCACAACTACCGTTTCGGAACGATCCGTTAATTTGCCGTATACCGCTGCTTGAACACTTAGCGGATTAGCACCTGGCTGAAGATCAACCGACAAACTGAACTGACGATCCTTCACTTTCGTTGTGCCAGCCAGCTCCTTACCGTTAAAGAGCTGAATATCGGCTCCTTCTGCCGGGGAAGTTCCTGTTACGGTAATCGACTCTTCCTGCGTATACGTAGCCTTCGTAGGAGTCGTAATCGTTGGAGCATTCACCGGATATCTGACGATAGCCCGGATCATGTAGTTCCCTTCCTCCTCAGGTGATTGGCTCCATGCTCCGCTTACACCTTGCCAGCTGCGAAGTGCATTCGGGCCACTCTCATCTGTAGCAAGACCCGGCGACTGTGTGCCTACAGCAGACTGTGTATATACGATGTAGAAGTCACCTTGAACCGTCACCGGCTCTGGAAGCTGCACCGTCGTCCATTGTGTCTCATCCCTTACGGCAGTCCCGTCGAATGGACCAGCCAATAATCGTCCAGGTGCTCCTGCCGCACCGGAGGCGTCATAGATAGAATATTGGAATGCCGTTCCTCCCGGATTCGGAAAGGCAGAGTTCCAGAACAATAGCGATGCTCCTGTCACTTGAGCCACTTCCGACTCAGGCGTCATTCTGACTGCCCATGAATTGCCTGCCGCGTTAAAGGCTCTAGCATTTTCTCCTGTCCCGTCATCGTAGGCAATGCCTCCTTGGAACCCGATGAAAGGTTTCAACGTGACATTCGCTTCCACACTACCGTTCGGAGGAGCAGTAACGGATACACTGTCGCTATAATAATTCTCAGCTGAAATGGACAATGTGTATGTTCCTTCCAGCACGTCCAGCGTAAATTCTCCAGCCTCATTCGTCTCTACCGGAGCAATACGTGCATCCTCCAGCACCAACACTTTCGCTTTTTGGATCGGTTCACCGGATTGCTTGTCGGTAATGACCCCGTGAATCGTACCGTGAGGTACGGCCTGAAGACTAAAGTTTGCTCTGATGACTTTGTTATTCTCAATCGTGACTGATTTCGTCTGAGGCACGTAACCATAGGCTTCAGCCTTCAGCGTATAGTCGCCCGCTACATGGGTGAAGCTGTATTTGCCCGTGGTCGGATCCGTTTTCACCGAACGTCCGGTTTCCAATACCGTAACCGTAGCGCTGGCTGGAAGACTGTCGAGCCCGACACGTCCACTATCCACCGTTGTTTCTGCCGGCTTCACTTTCTCCTGGAATTCACTCTTTTCAGTGCTTGTAATTTTGTACAGCGGGAATTGTTCTTCCGCTTTTTCCAGCTTGATATTCGACTCAGGTACGATGTCCTTGGTCACTGTCGCAGCTGGAATGCCCAGCACACGGAAATCGTCAATGTACCAGCCGTTCTTGTTCACACTGTTATCCGATTTCAAACGGAAGCGAATTTGAATCTCATTGCCGGTGTAGCTATCCAGATTGTAATAAACTGGAGTCCACTTTTTCCCGTTCGTGTTGTGAGAGAACTTGCCCAGCTCGCTCCACGTGTCGCCATTGTTTTTGGACACTTCCACATAACCGTAATCATAGCCGGCCTCAATTTCAAACCAGTGATTGAAGGTCAGTGTTGCGTTGCGTACAGCCTGCAAATTAATTTTGGGAGAAACCAGCGAAAATTCAGCTCCGTTCTCATAATTGCTATCAAGATCGGTTGCCCACACATTGGGTCTGGACGCTGCGCTCTCTGGTCCTACTTCCTTGGGAATGCCGCGTTCCCACTCATCCTTGGTACCGGAATGAGTCCAGCCATTATCCGAGCTGCCGTCAAAATGATCGCTATACAGCGTATCTGGCACGTCTACTCTCAGAGAAGCCTCATTCGACTTGATTCCTTCATTGCCACTATAATCCTCAGCCGCCACTGCATAATGATAGGTCGCTCCACCGACCGTGATGGTATCTGTGAGTGTCAGTGCTGAGGTTGTACCGATGGAAGTATAATTTTTGCCTGATTGGGTAGAACGATACACCTTGTACTGCTTTACATCATCATCGGAGGAAGCATTCCAGGCCAGTGTGACGTTGCCCACAGTATCTGCTTCAGCAGTCAAATTGCTCGGCGCAGCAGGTGCAACGGTGTCTGGCTCCTGAATCGACAGATCGTCAATATACCAGCCATCTTTCACAACCGTATTGTCACTCGTAAAGTTGAACAGGAGGTATACCTTTTGACCCGCGAATGCCCGCAAATCAAGATATTGTGTTTTCCAGCCGTTGCTGGTGCCAGTAAACGATAATACCTGCTCAAACGCATTCTGATTGTTTGTGGTCGCTACGTACACTTTGCCGAAATCAGAATTGTTTTCAAGATCGTACCAATGCTTGAAGCTGACCAGTGCCCCTTTTGAGCTCTCGGTCAGATCAATCGGAGGGGCCATAAAATAACTGTTGGAGTTGGCCTGATATTGGCCTTCGAGATTAGTCGCGATGACCTTTGTACCCGAATGTGCGCTTTTAGGGCCACTTGTCGGAGTTCCCCATTTCCAAACACTGCCCTGTCCACCGATATTAATACCGGCAATGTCTTTTTCGAAGTCTTGTGTGTAGCCTGGTTTTACGCCTTTGGAGATTTTAACCTTGTATACTTCAGTTTCAAATCCATTATTACCATAATCATTTACACGAATATAATATTCCAGACCAGCGCTGTCCACCAAAAAAGTCGGGATAGACGCTTGATATGTACCATCTTTGCTGTCGCCGGAGGTCCGTTCCAACGGAATATATACATAGTTTGACGTACCTGCTGTTTTGGCAAATGCCTCAACGGCTGTCACGCCGACATCATCCGTTACATGAGCAGTCAGAGGTATATCAATACCCTCGAATGCCGCTGCGGGCGGTGTATGCTCGAGAACAGGTGCTTCCAGATCGTCGCCACCCGTTACAACTTTACCAGACACGGAACCTAGACCTTGCATGACCGAACCGACTGCATCCAGCGCATTAATGACACCATGTCCGTAGCCATTGTTTGGCGAAGTAGGATATGTGCTGTCCGTGCGCGGTGTAGCTGTGTTCATCAAAATTTCCTCAAGCTGATCTACGGTAAGCGAATGATTCGCTTGCAGCAACAGAGCTGCAAGGCCCGCAACATGAGGTCCCGCCATGGAAGTACCGTTATACCCGCCTTTATAGGCGCCACCAGCGACAGATGACCGGATATTAACACCCGGTGCGGAAACTTCTGGCTTCACCTCACCATAGGGTGATGGTCCTAACAATGAGAAGCTGGCCAGATTATCATTGCTATCCGTGGCTCCAGTAGCGAAGGATTCCGGATAGTTCGCCGGATTGGCTACCGAGGCAGGTCCGCCCGGATTGGAAAGAGAGGTATTACCTGCGGAGAATTCGGGGAAGATTTGAGCATCCCGCCATGCCTGAACCACAGGGCGGAACCATTCATCAAGACCCGGTCCACCTCCCCACGAGTTGTTCACTACGTCTGGAGCAAGCTCGGGATGAAGATTCCCTTGAGCATCTTTTGGCGCAAGCAGCCATTGACCACCATCCAGTATAATCGCATCCGTCGTTTCCGGATTAAAAATCCGAACCGCAATCCACTTCGCACCAGGTGCAACGCCAACTCGATTCGTTCCGTTTTCCTCAGAGCCGACCATCGTGCCCATCGTATGTGTACCATGGGAATCGTCTTCCTGATCGACCGGAAGCGTCGCATGACTATGCGGATCGTACCAGCTCAGCTCGGGATTCACGACATTGCCTGCCGCGTCCAAACCCCGCCATTTACGATGAAGGGCCGGATGTGTATAATCTACACCTGTATCCAGATTGGCAACCACGATTCCGGTTCCGTCAATTCCCTTTTCCCACACTTGTGGCGCGTTAATATGGGATATGTTCCATTCCACCGTAGATGGGTCTACAGCGTTCTTACCTGCATTGCCAGGCTTAGCCGATGTTTTGCCATCGTCCTTCTCCAGCTCAACAGCCTTCTCTACCGTTGCAGACTTCGCCGTTGCTGCTGTGGCTGTTTCAGCCGTTTTGGCATTTGCTCCCTCTGCTTGCTTGTCAACCGTCACCTTTTGCAGATAACGCGTTTCATTCGGCAAGACTTTATCGACCTCAGGCAGCTGCGAAATATGATCCAGCACTTCCTTGGTGCTTGTTACAGCCAATGCATTGACAATAAAAAAGCTTTTATATTCCTTCACTCCGCCGCTCTCTGATTGCTTATCCAAATAATTTTCAAGCCCATATTGGGTTCTTGAAGCCGTTTCACGCAGAGAACTGATCACATGGCTGCGCGCAGCCATTTTTGCAGCGGAAGGTGTTATTTTCTCAAGTGAGGCCTTTTGGAGTGCATTTTTGGAAACCTTGTTGGTGTCTACCTGTTCTTTTAATTTGACCAGATAGGTAACATAGTTATTCTCCTCAAACTGTTTGGTCAGTTTCGGGGACACCTTCGCGGTCGTGACCTTGTGCGAGGCGGATTTCAGCTCCAGCTTGGAGCCATCCGGTGTGTTATTCGCCAAAGCAGGTTGAACAAAGGAAAAGGCCATTAGCAAAGATAGTCCGATAGATAGTGGTTTCTTGAATCGTTTAGGTTTAATCAATTACTTCTCCACTCCTTTTACTAGGTTTAATGTTTCTGGAATAACCTGTACAGAGTAAGACCTCATACCTTACACATCAAACACACGGGTTGCGCAACACGATGTGGTTGGCGACCACCTCCTTCATAGAATATAGAGGCACAAAAATATTTGGCTGTTCATAGATGGTGGTACTTCATAGGTGAGTTTACAATCCCAATAGGAAGCGATGAAATTTAGTAGAAACCAAGGAGAAAAAGCAGGAGAACTTCGAAGAAAAGACATGTTATATCATTACAGTTTATATTAAAAATTGATATATAATCATATATTATGGAATAGTATAAAGTTATCAAAACAGATATACAAGTCATTTTTTTGCATTTTTCTTGAAATTCTATGACTTTTATATTCTTTTATGTACGAAACCCCTTTTTTGCGGCTACGTAATAGTGCATTACACGGTTAACAGGTGTATGCAATCTCTGTACGAGCCGCTCAAAGGGATTTCGGGGGTCTTTCTTAATCCTATCTTTCGCTCTATATCTTGTTCATTGGAAGTCGCTTATGGGATTTTTGCAAAATCCTCACTTAAGTACGGAGTTCACCGCAGCAAGCGCGTCGATCAGACCATATCCGTAACCATTGTTCGGTGAAGTCCGATACTGGCTATCTGTCAGCGGCGTCGCTGTTTTTGAAATAACATCCTCCAGTTGATCCACAGTCAAAGATGGCTTGGCCTGAAGCAGTAATGCCGCTAATCCAGCAGTATGCGGACCTGCCATGGAGGTACCATTCCATCCCCCCTCATACACTCCACCCGGTACAGAAGAACGGATGTTGACACCAGGAGCCGAAATTTCAGGCTTCACTTCGCCATAAGGAGAAGGACCGCGCAGTGAGAAGCTGGCCAGCTTGTTGTTAATGTCCGTGGCTCCTGTCGCATAGGCTTCCGGCAGATTTGCCGGATTGGCTACAGACCCAGGTCCGCCCGGATTGGACAATGTTGTGTTGCCTGCGGAGAACTCAGGGAAAATCTGAGCCGCTCTCCACGCCTTGGTGACTGGACGATACCATTCATCCAGACCAGGTCCGCCGCCCCAAGAGTTATTCACCACATCCGGTGCAAGCTCAGGGTGCTTTTTACCGTTTTTATCTACAGGAGCAAGAATCCATTGTCCACCGTCCAGTAAGATGGAGTCGGTCGTATCTGGATTGAATACTCGAACCGCAATCCATTTGGCGCCAGGGGCAACACCGATTTCATTCGTACCGTTGCTGTCCGATCCAACGCTCGTACCCATCGTATGTGTACCATGTCCATTTGAATCAGTTGGCAGTGATGCTCCATCAACCGCATCATACCAGCTCAGTTCTGGATTAACGACCTGACCGGAAGCGTTCAGACCACGCCATTTTCTTTTCAACGCCGGGTGAGTATATTCAACGCCTGTATCCAGATTGGCGACTACAATGCCTTTGCCGTCGATGCCTTTGGCCCAAACCTGTGGTGCTTTGATTTTAGAGATATTCCACTCGACACGGCTCGGCGTTACAGCATCCTTATACACGGATTCTTCCACTGATTTTTGCGCATTCTCTTCGGTCACAGCCGTATCTACAGCGGCTTGATCTGCAACCGCTTGGTCAGCTGTAGATTCCTCAACTACGGGCTGGGCATCCTTATCTATTTCTACCTTTTGCAGTTCCCGCTTTTCGTCCGGTAAAATTTTGTCGATCTCAGGAAGTGTGGCGAGATTATCCATGACCTCTTTCGTGCTGGTTACCGCAAATGCATTCACGATAAAGTAACTCTTGTACTTTTTGACGTTTCCGTTATTGACTTCCTTCTTTAAGTATTCCTCCACGGATTGTTGCGTTTTTTCTGCTGTATCCATGAGAGAGTTCACAACCGTTGTACGTACAGAAAGCTTAGCAGCAGCGGGTGAAATTTGCTCTGCAGAGGCCTTTTGAAAAGCATGCTTGGCAACTGACTCCGTATCCACCTGATCTTTTAATTTAACCAGATAGGTGACATACTCACTGGCACTGAATTGTTGGTTCAGCTTGGCAGAAACCTTGGCGGAAATCGTCGATGCTCCTGCTGAGGTGGTTGTGCTGGAATCACCATATACCGGAGAAATCAGAGAAAAAGCAAGAAGAGCGGTAAAACTGACCGACAGCGTCTTTTTGATATTTTTCGACTTAATCAATACTTTCCATCTCCCTTTACTTGGTTTTTTAATTCTCAAGGACAGCCTTCCGGGCAGCTACGTCAAAAGCTCACAAAATAGCCTCTGGTACTCACCTCCTTTAAAAAATATAGATTCCGCCGAGGTGATATCCATAGGTCATCATTCTGAGGTGAACAACCCTTGGTGCAGACCGTAAAGAACGAGCATCGGGTAGAAACAGGTGGACAAGTTTGAAAATGATAAGTGAAAAAAATGAAGAGAAAGGTAGGATAAGAAATTTAGAAGTAATCGAGGAGGTTAATGTGCAAGTATTAAAATACAATTTAAAACAAAAGAATGAAACATATGGTATCTTTTGAATCTAGTATAGTGTCATAAAATCAGATATTCAAGCATTTTTTTGAATTTTATTCCTTTTTTTCTTGAAGAAGAGAAAAATCTCTTCCATTTTCGAAGCAAATGCAAGTCTTTGTTATGCACTTGGTTTCAAGGATTAGAAGAGATTTTTCGGCATTCAGCAACAAATTTAAAAGAGTGTTATCTGCCGCTATTTACAGGTATGGGAACCGAAACGGCTCCATCTGGAAAGGAAGATTTGGTTTGCTGCGATCTGCGGCACAGACTCGTACATTCTCGGAAAGCCATTTGCCTACATCCACAGCAATGATCCTGATTGACCAGCGCAAGGGCAGCCGTCAGGGCCTCTCCTGTATGTTCGAAAAAATGCTTTTGTCCAATCATGTCGTAGCATCCGGTTTTCTGTAGTAATGCCAGCGGTTGAGGCTGAAGCCCGGAAACAAGCACCGTTCCGCCAGACTGCCGGTATTTCTGAATTAATGCGGTAAAGTTACCTTCTCCCGTCATATCCATAAAAGGGACCTTCCCCATACGCAACAACAAAATCCCTTGTAGGTGGTCAGTCCGACCTCCCACACCTGAGTTTTCCAATACCGAGGCTGCACCGAAAAATAAAGGGCCTTCCACATTGTAAATAGCCACCTGTGGACAATCATGCTGATCTGTGACCATATGGGCTCCTACTTTTTCATGTTTTACAGAAGGATCAGGAAGTACCTTATCTACTGAAAGTGTACTGCTCATGCGTTTAACAAACAATACAACTGCCAGAATTAAACCTACCTCCACAGCCGTTGTCAGCGTCGTAAAAACTGTCAGCAAAAAGGTGACAACCAGCACAATAGAATCCGCTGTCCGCGTTTTGAGAATGTGTGCAAAATGCTTGCGCTCACTCATATTCCAAGCTACTACCATCAGCACCGGAGCCATACTGGCCAACGGAATGTTGGACGCATAAGGTGCGAAAAGCACCAGGATGAGGAGCACCACGAACCCATGTACGATGCCTGACATAGGAGAAACAGCACCGTTACGGATATTTGTGGCGGTGCGGGCAATTGCACCTGTCGCAGGAATGCCACCGAACAGCGGTGTCAGCAAATTAGCTATCCCTTGTCCTACCAGTTCACGATTGCTGTTATGCCGGGCTCCCGTCATACCGTCAGCTACCACCGCTGAAAGCAAAGATTCAATAGCTCCCAGCATTGCAATAACAAGTGCTGGCGGCAAGAGTTTCACGATCAAATCCCACGTCATCACAGGAATATGTAGCTCAGGCAAAGATGCTGGAATTGCGCCATACGCAGAGCCAATCGTAGCCACCTGCCCTGGAAAAAGTAAAGCTGCCACCAGTGTTGACAAGAGTAGACCAACCAGTGAGCCGGGTATCTTGGGCCATTTTTTAGGCACCAAAATAAGCGCGGCAAGACAGATACAAGCCGTCAGGATACTATATACATTCAGTGAAGGAAGTCGATGGATGAGCTCTGCCATGGAAGGCAGAAAAGTTTCATGCCGCTCTACCCCGCGCAAGCCGAGAAAGTTAGCAATCTGACCGCTGAATATCGTCACGGCAATTCCGGCCGTAAAGCCAATTGTTACTGGCTTGGGAATAAACTTAATCAGTGCCCCCAGCCTTAGCACACCCATTAAAATGAGCATAATGCCCGCCATAAAACCGGCTATGAGTAGGTTCTCATAACCGTATTGCATGACAATAGCCAGCAAAATCGGAATAAATGCACCCGTAGGTCCTCCGATCTGGAATTTTGACCCTCCCAGTAGCGAAACCAAAATTCCCGCAACAATGGTCGTATACAGCCCATATTCCGGCTTTACTCCTGATGCAATGGCAAACGCCATACCAAGCGGAATCGCCACAATCGCTACAATACTTCCGGAAATGAGATCCTTACGCAAAGCTCCTGCGTTATAGCCTTCGAACCTTCCTATCCACTTCATTCCTGTAACCCTTCTTTTCTGTAATAGCATTACTTCTCGTTACGTATACCTTCCAGCAACGAGATCGCTTCGACCAAATGATTGTCAAAAATCCGCCGCGCCACCGCAAGCAGCTCCTTCAAAAGCGGATCACGTAGTGAATACACGACCGATGTACCTTCCTTGAAACTGTTCACCAAATTTTTGGCTCGTAAAACGGCCAATTGCTGCGATACGGCAGAACCTTCGGAACCGAGCGCAGTCTGTAGCTCGTTCACATTCCGTTCCCCTTCACTCAGCACCTCCAAAATGCGGATGCGCAGAGGGTGAGCCAATGCTTTGAAAAAGTCGGCCTTAAATTTCTGGAGATCTCCTTCCATGCCTGCTCCGTCCCCCTCACAGAATTGTCCTATAAACGTTCAACAATATCTGAATATTTGAATATTTAGTACAATATCAGCTTTGGGCCAATTGAACTATGATGTTACTCACACTTCACCGTGAGTAAAGTCACATTTCCCCACACTTCTACCTTTCAGGGTTGACAGCTTCCACAGGTTTCCATTAACATAGCAATTAACTTTAAGAAAAGGGGGCCGACAGACATGACTGAGCTTTACATGATAACGACAGACAGGCAGCATAGCACAACCACATATTTGAGTTTTCGTCTCATCGGCCCCGTTCGGGCGACATGATGGGTGATATCACGCTGTCTGACGGCGTGATTAGCCAGGCTTTTTTATTTTTTTATGCTATTGGAAGAACAGGTTATTTTACGTATTTATGATGTGTTGATCATAAAATGTAATGACACTTTCGGTGCAGGAAGCCGTAGACGACAAGTCTGCGGCTTTTTTGTTTTTTTTATATCTTTTTATGCAAGTATTTATGAATTTACTTGAAGAAGGGAACTACCCATTTATATGAATATACAACATACAACCGACTCGTCCTTGCATAAAGGACCATACAGCCATCTGATGAAGCTTCCGGCAGGTGATCTAACCGTATATGCTTCTCAGCAACTTTTCTCCTCACTAGATTACAAGGTGTTCGAGATGGCTAATAACAATTTACAAATTCCGGGTATCCGCTATATGGGATACACACCAGATGTACATGTAGGCGTCGGAACCTGCATCGGTACGACTGCTGTATGGGGAATAGAGGACGGCTATGTATCTCCCTCCATCGTTGGCAGTGATATTGGCTGCGGCATGCGCGTACACCTGACCAATCTGCACAAGGATGCTTTGAAGGAAACCAAGCTGCGCCGTAAGCTGGTCAAAGCCATCGACAAATACTTGCCTATGGAAGCCCACCAGCGCGGGCATTATTCGGATATCCGACTGGAGCATATTGTACGCAAGGGTCTGCACGGCTTACCCAACAAATATATTCCGGACAGCTACACTCCTAAGAAATCCACCTCACTCACCCATGTAGAACACAGTAAGTTCTCATTTGACGAGGAGGTGCTGAATCTTGTCGAAGATCGTACGTGGCATCGGGCTCACCGACAGCTCGGCACGCTGGGTGGAGGCAATCACTTCGTCGAAATCCAGGCGATTGAAATCGCGGAGGAAAACCGCGAAACAGCTGAAGCTTGGGGTATGTTCGACGGTCAGGTGGCTGTGATGATTCATTCGGGATCACGGGCTTGGGGGGGAGCAGTCAGCCAGGCCAGTTCATCTGCCATTGCCAAGGCAATGAGCCGTCTCGGGCTCGGTACCTCCGACCCGAGACTAGTATTCGCACCGCTGGATCACCCCGAGGCTGCACATTATGTCGATATGATGTATTCGGCGCTGAATTATGCTGTGGTGAACCGACATCTCATCGCATACTCCGTGCGTGAAGCCTTCCGCGATGTCTTTGGTACAAAGTGCGAGTTGCGTACTTTGTACGATCTAATGCACAATTATGCTTGGGAGGAATCCCATCCGGATCACGGCAGCGTGTTTGTGCATCGTAAAGGTGCTACGCGTGCTCTTCCAGCAGGACACCCTGACAATCCGCGGCCTTATCAGGCGACAGGGCATCCAGCCCTGATCCCCGGCTCTATGGGGACAGCCTCTTATATTATGGTAGGTTTACCGGGCGGTCAGGATAACTTCCACTCCATTTGCCATGGAGCAGGCAGGATTCGCTCGCGTTCTGCGACCAAACGACTCGTCAGTGTGGACGATTTTGCAGGGGCCCTGGGTGTAGGGACAGACGATGAAATTGTGGTCAATCAGGCATCACTGGAAAGCATTATCGACGAGTCTCCACAGGCCTACAAAAATGTAGATGATATTATCGAAAGTGTCACCGGGGCAGGACTCGCAGCAGTTGTAGCCAAATGCAAGCCGCTGGCCGCCCTGAAAGGAGCCAAATAATTTGAGTATAGACATCCCAGCTATTTACGAATTTGATGAACGTACAGATGGACGCATTACCGGTTATGCCGCTTATGCTCGTCTGATTGACGGTATCAGTGAAGCACTCTATAACCGCTACGGCGTAAAATACGTGCTGTATGCCAGCGATGATCCCAATATTGAGTATTGGGATCTGCTGGAGGAGGACATTCGTTCAGGCAGTCCCGATCTGGAGCATGTGGCACGAGTCTTCGATCGTTTGGAGGAACGCACCATCCAGTATGACGATGACGGACCGACTCCTGAATACGGCGTGCATCTGTCGATGCGTAATAATGTATTCGCCTATCCCAAGTGGGGCATCGCGCTGGCGCGAGTTCCCTTTTTCCGTGAGAATGGCGTGTACAATGAAGATTACGTATTTGCGATAGGCGACCAGGAGCTGCAAGGCTTCCTCGCGGGAGTACGCGGTCGTGAACGTAAGCAGAATATGATGCGTGTCACCGTTTTTACCGACACAAGCCGTGGACTTTCTCGGCAGGCAGAGCCGATAACCCGCGCAATTACGAGGGATGACGTGATTTTGAAAGCGGAAATCAAACGGGATATTTTCCGATCACTCGATCAGTTTTTTGAAGCGGATCGTACCTTCTATCAGACTTATAACATTCCTTATAAGCGTGGTATTTTGCTATATGGCCATCCGGGCAACGGTAAAACAACACTTGTAAAATCTATTGCCAGCAGTGTACCGGGTCCGGCAGCCTACTGGCAAATTACGGAGTATACAACCAGTGAATCGGTCAAAGAGGTGTTCGAGGCGGCTACTCGCCTGGCTCCAATGGTGCTAGTCATTGAGGACATTGATTCCATGCCTCAGGAGGTGCGTTCCTTTTTCCTGAATACCCTCGACGGTGCTACATCCAAGGAGGGCATCTTCCTAATCGGAACGACCAATTATCCCGAAAAAATCGACCCGGGTCTGATGAACCGGGCAGGGCGTTTCGACCGGGCTTATGAAATTAGTTTGCCTGACGAAGCGCTGCGACTGGCATATCTCAAGCTGCGTAACTTCCTTGTTTTTGCAGGGGAAACAGGTACACAGAAGGCGGCAGCCATGACTGACGGTTTTTCCTTGGCTCAGCTCGGAGAACTGTATGTCAGCACTGCTCTGGAGTGGCATGAGCAGGGAAAAGCCGATATTGAGCTGATTATTAAAGGTATGCGAGGCGAGCTCGATAAGAGCCGTAAGCAGGACTGGCTAAAAAATGTGGCCGAAGGACGAGTCGGGTTCTTCTGATTTATCCTTTCATTGCCTTATCAAGAAATTTATGTTACGTTGATAAACAATAAAGTATCGAAAGGGTGACCTTAAGCCAATGATCTACTAATCCTATTCCACCAAAGAAAAAAATCGTAATCTTACGAATTTTCTGGATAGGATTAGTGTAGGCTTTTGGGTATTAACGATAAGAGCATTGCTTCTTTGACGGGAGCAGTGTATCTTCTTGTTCGTACGTCTACCTCCTATCCAGAAACCAATGGATCAGGAGGTTTTTTGCATGAAAAGAATACTTGGAATCCTAATGATTAATATCTTCATCGTTATGGTGGGCGTTGGTTTAATTACCCCCATCCTGCCAGAACTGATCATTGAATTTGGTGCCAGTGGGCGGGCGATCGGTTTATTGGTAGCAGCCTATGGAGTGACACAATTCCTGCTCTCTCCAATGACTGGGCAACTGTCTGATCGATATGGGAGAAAAGCATTCATCGTCGTAGGTGGCATTGTTTTTGCTGTAGCTAAATTTATCTTTGCTATCGGAGATGAGTTATGGATGCTGTATACCTCAAGACTTCTGGAAGGAATGGCAGCAGCCCTGATTATTCCGCCCATGATGGCATATGTGGCGGATATTACAACAACCGAAGAACGCGCCAAAGGAAATAGCCTGCTAGCCGCAGCCATGTCATTCGGATTTGTCATCGGTCCTGGACTTGGTGGTCTTCTTGCAGGATATGGAACGAGAGTGCCGCTGTATATAGCAACGGGTGCGGCTATTATTGCAGTTATTTTTTCAATGATTTGTTTACCTGAAAGTTTGACGAAAGAACAAATGAAGGCAGCTCGGGCAAGAATTACTCGGAAGGAATCTATGTACAAACAATATGTGAGATCGTTAAAGTCAAAGTATGCGATGCTCTTTGTACTTGTTCTGGTGATGACCTTTGGACTCGCTAATTTTGAATCTGTTCTTGGTTTATATGTAACGAACCGCTTCCAATTCTCGCCGCAAGATATTTCAATTATTCTAACCGCAGGTGCTGTGATCGGAGTCGGTATGCAGGCACTAGTTGTTGCTAAAATAATTAATAAGTTTGGTGAACAAAGGGTGATCAAAGGTTCGCTTCTTTTCACCTCAGCTGCTTATATTTTGTTTCTCTTCACCATAGATTTTTGGAGTATCTTCCTTCTCACTTCCCTTATTTTCTTTGCTACCGCTATGCTTCGTCCAGCTCTTAATACACAATTATCGAAGATGGCAGGGAATGAGCAAGGATATGTAGCTGGTATGAATAATGCCTATATGAGTGTCGGAAATATTGTCGGCCCCACTCTAGCGGGATTTTTATTTGATACAAATATGTTCGCACCATTCATAGCAGGCTGTTGTATTCTATTGGGTACTTTTTTGCTTACATTAAAAATGAAATAAAAGAGGACAAATGATGAGTAAAAGGCAGCTACGGGTGCGGGGCTTATTTTTCAACGCCCGCCTGTAGCTGCCTTTTTATTCAGTCTAATCGCTTATATTTAACAAACACTCAAATTCCCTTTATTCTGCTTCCCCGCTTAGACGATTCAAAAATTGAATAGCCCGCGAACTGGTCGGCTGCTCCAAAACCTCATGCGGCGTACCCTGCTCAACGATTACACCCTGATCCATCAAAATCACATGGTCCGCCACCTCAGCTGCAAACTTCATTTCATGGGTGACAATAACCATGGTCATCCCTTCAGCAGCCAGTTGCTTTATGACCTTAAGCACCTCACCTACTAACTCAGGATCAAGCGCAGAGGTCGGTTCGTCGAACAATAGTACCTCAGGTTCGACCGCCATTGCCCGGGCAATACCGACTCGTTGCTGCTGTCCTCCCGATAACTGATGAGGATAGGATTCCGCTTTATCAGCCAACCCCACTTTTTTTAGCAATTCCAATGCACGTTTGCGCGCCTCGTCCTTGCTCTTTTTCTGAACCGTGACTTGTCCCTCCATCACATTTTGTACGGCTGTCATATGCGGGAAGAGGTTGTAGGATTGAAATACCATCCCTGTCCGCTTTCGCAGCGCCAAAATGTTTTCTTGCCGGAGCTTCGTTCCTTTCGCAAAATTCAGTGCAATATCCCCTACTTGGATCTCTCCTTGGTCAGGAACCTCCAGCAAATTCAAGCAGCGTAAAAGCGTTGTTTTACCAGAGCCGGAAGGACCAATGATAACAAGCACTTTCCCCTTATCCAACGTCACGTCAACACCCTTAAGCACTTCCAGCGAGCCGAACGATTTGTGTATATTCCGAATTTGGATCACCGGTACAATCTCCTTTATCTGACGGAAAAACGGCCTAGTCGCTTCTCCAGGTAATTTTGCAGCACAGTCAAAATGGTGCTAAACAGCAGGTAAATAACTCCCGCCTCGGTATACACCAATAGCGGTTCGTATGTGGTAGCTACAATCTGGTTAGCCGTTCTGAACATTTCCACATAGGTGATGGTCGCAGCCAGTGAGGTATCCTTCACCAAGCTGATGAATGAATTAGCCAACGGAGGTACGGACACACGGGATGCTTGCGGAAGCACGATACGACGCAATACTTGCCATCGCGTCATCCCCAAGGAGTACCCCGCCTCCCATTGGCCTTCCTGAATGGATATGATAGCCGCACGTATAATTTCAGAGCTATAAGCCCCTACGCTGAGAGTAAAGCCGATCACTGAAGCAATAAACGGGTCCAGTGTAATACCTACGGAAGGTAAACCATAGAAAATGATATACAATTGCACCAGCAAAGGAGTTCCTCGAATCACCCATACATAGAAGCCGAAAATCAGCTTGAGTATTCTCCATTTGGACAGCCGGGCCAACGCTGTAATCAGCGCCAGCACGAGTCCAAGAGCAAAGGAGATAAGCGTGAGCGGAATCGTAAAAGAAACCCCTGCTTTAAGCAGAGGCAATAATGAATCGATAATGATTTGTATTTGGCGATCATCCATTGTACAGACATCCTTTGAAAAGATAGGTTTGGGAAGATTCGGTTCGACTTGGCGAACGTTGGGTCTTCATTTATTATTTGGATACGTCAGCTCCAAAATATTTCTCGGAAATTTTCAGGTACGTACCATCAGCCTTCATATCAGCCAGCGCTTTGTTTACTTCCTTGATTAAATCTTCGCTGCCCTTATTGAATACAGCTGCGCTGTGTGAAGCATCTGAAGATTCGTCCACCTTTTTAATTGGTGCGTCAGGCTTTTGCTTCTTCAGATCAAGATAGGATAATCCATCATTGACGGTCGCATCCACCCGCTTGGAAGTCAGGAGGTCAATGGCTTGGTTGAATCCCTCTGTTGCCACAATTTCTGCGCCGTTGCTTTTCGCGATTTGAGTCAGGTTACTGGTCAGGGACTGACCAGCCTTTTTCCCTTTTAGATCAGCAAATTTCTGGATGTCTGTATTGTCTTCGCTTACGATCAGAACTGCCTTGGAGACAATATACGGATCAGAAAAATCATATTTTTGCTTGCGCTCATCTGTAATGGATACTTCATTGAACACCGTGTCAAACCGCTTGGAGTTCAACCCTGCGAATATGCCGTCCCATTGCGTCTCGATAAACTCCGGTTGTACACCCAGGCGTTTGCTCACTTCAGTCGCAATATCGACATCGAAGCCTGTCAGTTTACCTGCAGCATCGTGGTAGGTAAACGGAGCATAGGTGCCTTCCGTGCCAATTCTTAGCTTGCCGCTTGCTTTTACAGATTCAAGAGTAGCTGTAGCAGTAGTATCTGCTTTTCCATTATTAGATCCGTTATCTCCGGTAGATGCATTATTGTTACTGGCGCCTTTATCGTTGTTACCGCAGGCCGAAATTAGCAATGCCATCACGATGAGTACAATCGGCAAAAAACTAAATTTTTTCATGGTATCCACACTCTTTCCCTTTTTCTTGATAACCTAGCACGCGGCTGGTCATTGAATAGTACATCATTCATTTTCACGCGTCAATGCTTTTATCCAATAATCCCTATGCAAAAGGTAAGCTATATATCTTTGCAGCCTAAAGTTATTCTAGGTTGACTCTTTCATTGGCAGGCTATTCATTATAACTCCCCTCACTGCAACTTTTTCTGTACCCTTACGTTAGAGATTTCGTATAATAGGTTTTAATATGCAGTTTAGAAATATACCGGAGTGTGATCATGGATACCCAAAAATCAACCTTATCCTCTACATCACCTGAAGGAAGTCACTCGGCCTGGGCTACCTTCACTTCACCTTTAAAACAATCCAAAGCGTTCACTTTGTTGTGGCTTGGACATTGGATCGCAATGTTGGGGAGCTCAGTCACCACAGTCATTTTGCCACTGGTTATCTATTCCCTAACAGGCTCTACTACTATTATGGGACTGGCGATGACTGTTTATATGTTGCCTAACGTACTTATTCTGCCTTTCGCAGGCATGATCGTGGATAGAATTGACCGAATTCGTCTCCTTCTGTTTACGAATATCGCCCGGTTTGGACTGATGTTCATTGCGGCGGTGCTGATGTTTACAGGCGGAATGAAATTGCCGGTTTTATTCGTTGGCCTAGCGTTGTACGGATTGATGGACGGTATCTTTAATCCTGCTTATTCTGCCTTACGTGCACAGGTGTTCACACCGGACATACGTAATGCAGCCAACGCGCTTAGTCAGATCAGTATACAAGCCGTCCGTCTACTTGGCCCTCCGTTAGGAGGCTTCATTGTATCTTTTTCCTCACCGGGCATCGGCTTTGGACTGGATTCTATCGCTTATCTCATATCTTTCGCCTGTTTTTGGATGCTGAGCGCTCATTTGGCCTCCATCATCGGCAAAGGTCAGGTAGATCCAGAACAGCAAGATCAGGGTGGACAGCATTTTCTCAAGGATTTTATCGCAGGCTTTACCATCCTCAAAAGCCACCCCTGGCTATGGATTACGATTCTTGCCTTTTCCTTCATTAATATTTGTTATTCAGGCATTATCGCTGTACTCATTCCGTGGCTGTTCAAGGTTCATCATGGCTACAGTCCAGTCGTATACGGCATTGCGATGGCAAGTAGCGGCATTGGCGCCATGCTGGGGGCCTTTGTGTATGGATCACGCAAGCATTGGAAGCATCGCGGTCTACTCGCATACTTAGGAGCTTTTGTCAGCGGTCTTGCTTTACTACTGTTGTCTGTAGTCACTTGGATGCCAGGACTGATTATGAGCATGATGCTCGAAGGATTTGGCATTATGATATTTGCGATTATCTGGGAGACAAGCCTCCAGGAATTAGTCCCGTCCGAGTCTTTTGGACGTGTAGCTAGTCTGGATCTAATGTTTTCCTTTGCCCTGCTCCCTGTCGGCTATCTGGCCGTAGGTGCTGTAGCGGATAAGCTTGGTGGTATGTTCACAATTGGCATGTTTGCAACCATCGGCATGTGTATCGTGCTGGGCGTTCTAAGTGTTCCTCATATCAGGCGTTTTCAATAGGAAAAATTCGCCACTTTTCCTCAAAAAAAGCTGCTCCCACAGGTTCATTTTCGAACCTTGCGGAAGCAGCTTCTTTTCATTTTAGTCCTAATCCCCATAGGGGCTAGTCTATTCAATGATTCGTAAAGTTAGCCTCTACTCCGTCCAACGGAACGGAAGATCAAGCTTACAATCACGACCAGCACAATCGCACCAATTAATGCAGGAACGATGTAGAACGATCCGATCTCAGGACCCCAGTTTCCCAGAATCAAGCTACCCAACCATGCGCCGATAAAACCAGCAATGATGTTACCGATCACGCCACCCGGAACATCACGACCTGCAATAATTCCTGCCAACCAACCAATAATACCACCAACAATCAATGCCCATAACCAACTCATTTTGCGTCACCTCGTTTAAGTTTTTATCGTTGTGTTCTATTATTAACCACTCGAACTCCTTTTGAACACACAAAAGACAATTGGTTAATATTACCACCGAATGAAACACTGATTTAGGGACTTGATACCATCTTACGTGCCTCTACGACTATTTATACCCCTTGTGTGAAAAGTGTGTCTCATATGCGTTTATCCTTGTATTCCTACTTTTTTTGTGCCATCCTCACATTATGGCTTCATTAATGTCACTTCATGCATAAGTTACAAAAATAACAGATTTTAAGGAGTGACCCCAACTGGAGTGTCGAGTAGGATGTGCCGCCTGCTGTATTGCCATTACGATTTCTTCCCCTATTCCCGGCATGCCAGATGGAAAACCAGCTGGTGTTCCTTGCCCTCAGCTAACTTCCGATTACCGTTGCCGATTGTTTGGCAAACCTGAGCGCCAGTTGTATGCAGTGGATTCCATGCTGATGAGGATACGTGTGGAAGCACTAATGAAAGAGCATTTGAACTGCTGAGAGAGCTGGAGGAGTCAACTTTACCGGGTAAAGCTTAAGGAGAAGTTCATTCTATATGAAGGAGAATTTTAATTATGAATGTTATTGAAAAAAGAATTGCCGAATTGAAGCAATATCGGCCCGATCTTACCGCCCCGAAGGATATCGATTTATTCTGGGCCAAAACACTGGAAGAAGTCCACACCAAACCTGTACGTGCGTTCAAAGCTCCCGTAGAAACACCATATCCTCATATGCTTGCCTATAGGGTTACTTTTGAGGGTGTTGATGATACGCCTCTGCATGCCTGGTATGTACGCCCCCAATTTGCCGGAGATCAAAAACTGCCGTGTATCGTTCTGTTTCATGGCTATACAGGCGGAAAAGGCTATCCTGAAGATTATTCCTCCTGGCTCATGCTTGGCTTTGCGGTATTGGCCGTAGATGTGCGTGGCCAGGGAGGAGAAACGGGAGACCGTCTGGGTGATCCTCATGGTACGGTTAAAGGCTGGGTAACGAAAGGAATATTGGACAAGGATACCTGCTACTACAAAACGATTACAACCGATGCCCTTAGAGCCGTAGATTGGGTAGCGGAGCAGTCGGATGTCGATTCGGCTAAAATCGCAATCAGTGGCGCCAGTCAGGGCGGCGGACTTTCATTAATGGTGGCTGCGCTCAGCGATAAAGCTGCCATTACGGTAGCGGATATCCCCAATATGTGTCATATGGATTTTGGTATGATGAATTCTACCAGTTCACTGACGGAAGCAGCTGAATTCGCCAACCGATTTCCGGAGCATTTGGAGCAGGTACTACATACATTAAGTTATTTTGACGTGATGAATCTGGCTCATCGCATTCGTACCCCGATCATGGTATCGGTAGGGTTCAAGGATACGGTGTGTATGCCAGAGACGATTTTCGCCGCTTATAACCGTATTGAATCACCGAAAACGATTGAAATTTATCCGTTTACCGGACATTGGGTTGAAGGCTTTCAA
The DNA here is from genome assembly GCF_024213605.1 of Paenibacillus sp. CH40. Lineage (NCBI taxonomy): Bacteria > Bacillati > Bacillota > Bacilli > Caryophanales > Paenibacillaceae > Paenibacillus > Paenibacillus sp. CH40. The sequence continues at coordinate 142,937 of NZ_JANAVQ010000001.1, read as the reverse complement.
AGACGCAAAACGGCAGAATTTTTAGTTCAGCATTTTTCTTAATTCGATTTCCAACGCTCGAAAGTACAATATATAGAATGATTCCTCCGGTGCACAAAAAAAGAACACCACGCATCAAACTGCGTAATGTTCTTTTCTACTGCATCGGGTCCAGTCCCGCTTACGCCCGACAGACTCCTCGACAACTCACACGAAACAAATCTTCTAAGATTACGATGCAGCTCGCTGTTCTGCTGCCGAATCCCCTGTCCATTTTCGCACCCAAACAAAATCCATAATCATCAGACCAAACGGGATGAAGGAGGCAAACATAATAAAAAGAGGCCGCCGTATAGACCAGTGCAGTGCTGTTTTTCCATAGATTAAAGCAACGAGGAGCAACAAAAAGCTCACCCGGTATATGTTACCAATCACCATAACCGCCTGGGTCATGCCCGCAGCTTGCAGGGGCTGGTGGGTGAATAGTATCGCCAAATAAGCTATTGCTTGAATCCAGAGCATGAGTCGGACACGCCCCAAAGGTGTTCTTAACACAAATTTAATCCCCTCTCCATAAGCAAGGATGTTCTCTCATCCTTTACACATCCTTTATTATAACGAAAAGGTCCCCAAACTCCAACCTATCCATTTTTGAGTTTTGACCTAATGAGTTGTGTCTGATACAGTTGTGTAAGAGGTGATTATAAATGCTTAAACTGGGTATACTGGACCAGTCTCATATTCCTGAAGGCGGTACTGCTCAGGATGCATTATCCAATACAACAGATTTAGCGCGTGAAGCTGATCAACTGGGATATAGCCGTTATTGGGTATCCGAACATCATGCGTCCAAAACACTAGCGCACTCCAGCCCTGAAGTGCTGATTGCGCATTTGGCTGCTCACACATCACGCATTCGTGTGGGTTCAGGCGGTATTATGCTGCCACACTACAGCGCGTATAAAGTCGCCGAAAACTTCCGCTTGCTGGAGGCGCTTCATCCAGGACGCATCGACCTGGGAATAGGACGTGCTCCCGGTGGTTTACCCCTGGCTACTCGTGCCCTGCAGGAAGGCAAGTATCAATCTGTCGAACAATATCCACAGCAGATTCTCGATTTAATCGATTACTTCCATGATTCGGTGCCTGACAATCATCGATTTGCCGGTCTTCATGCCTCCCCGATGATATCGACCGTTCCTGAATTATGGTTGCTCGGCTCCAGCGGAGAGAGCGCCAGATTGGCCGCGATGATGGGTGCCTCCTATGCCTTTGCCCAATTTTTCGGGACTCCAGGTGGTGTAGAAGCTACCGCACGTTACCACGAGCAATTCCAGCCTTCGATCCTGGGTGATAAACCCCATTCCATGGCGGCAGTTACGGTGGCCTGCGCGGAAACCGAAGAGGAAGCTGAGCAGCTGGCGTCCAGTGCTAGTTTGTATTTCCTTTTGCTCATGCAAGGTAAAGAAATGAGTTCTCTTCCGTCGGTGAAAACAGCAATGTCCTATCCGTACACGGAGTTGGATCGTGAGCGGCTGCGTCAGTCTGCAGCCTGGCGTGTTGTTGGTACCCCTGAACAGTGTAAAGAACAGCTGCTAAGACTGGCTGAGCAGTATCGTACCGATGAGTTACTGGTCGTTTCATCCATTCATGACTTTGATAAACGTATTCAGTCCTACCGTCTGCTGGCCAAAGCTTTTGCTTTGGTATAGACGCAATTGAACGGAGGCTGAGTTTCTGAAACATTAAAACCCCCGCGTGCCTATGATGGCAACAGCGGGGGTTTGTCGTAAAGAAGGGTTCATTGGAACCAACCCCTCTGCACTATGGAAGTAATTCAAGCACCACAAAAGTCGAATATCATATGGTACTTTGGTAGTACATAAACCGACACTAAAGGGTGGGTCATCCACTCCTAAAGTTCCAGTATCCATATACCAAAGACGTATGCTTTATACTCCAAAGCTTGGAAAGATTGCACCCTAAAGTCCCATATCTTTACTCGTTTTGATAAAGTTAGTAACGGTTAAATTCTAAGGTTCTATACCCCAAACCAGCTTACCCTGCTGATATACAGTGCCATGGTCCCAGTCTGCGAATGCTGTTTGGGTAGCACCATAGGAGTAATCGTTGGTCTCATCAAAATTGCTCCAATTTGCAGCATGAATCCGGGGTTGAATTTCTCCACTTTCCCCGCCGGGCTGAATCGTTCCCGCTCCATCTGTGAAAGAAATCTCCACATATTTATCAGCCTTGGCCTTTGGATTCGGCAATGTTACAAAAGTTGCTTTTACCTTTTCAGTGCCAATCCTAGCCCAGTCCACAAAAAACTGTTGAGCTTGTTTGCTTTCATCTGTGTAATAGTAGCGAATTTTTAGATCACTCAGCTTCACAGCTGTTTTTCCTGTGTTTTTGATATTAAATTCAGGACGGATTGCGTTATCCTTGGCGTTCGTGTCACCAGTGCGATACTGAAGCACAATCCCTTGATCGTTACTGCCGGGTGTACTTCCTCCGTTGCCGTTATTGCCGCCGTTGTTGCCACCACCGTTATCACCGCCAGTATTGCCAGTATTGCCATCTCCGCCGTTATCCCCACCGTTGTTTCCGCCTCCACCATTGTTGCTGGAGCCTTCCAGAATCGCCTGTTTTACGAATTTGCCGGAAGCCGACAATTGCGAATCAGGCCATCCGCCCTTACGGTCAGCACCAGGCAACAGCGCAGCAGAGGTCTCATTTTTATCTGCCAGCGACCAGTTAGTCCAGCTGATTCCACGGCTTGCAAGAAAATCAGTCCATACTTTGGATTCATTCAGGAACGGACCACCGTTACCCGAAGCATCGCTTGTACCCCACTCGGTAGCAAATATGCCCACTCCTTTGTTCAGCGCATAATCGACCCGATCGCGCAAGTACTGTCCATGCGTACCCGCATAGAAATGTACGGTATACATTGTATTCTTGTCTGGAAGTGGATGGTCTGCTGCATCATGTACATCCTGACTCCATGTGCCTGTTCCTACAATAATAATATTGTCCGGGTCCTTAGCTCGAATAACCTGAGATACCTCAGACGCATAAGGTCGGATTTGATTGTTCCAGTTCACATTCCCATTCGGCTCGTTGGCAAGTTCATAGATTACGTTAGGCAAATGGCCGTACTGAGTCGAAAATTCATTAAAGAAAGCTTTGGCTTCATTTTTATGAATGTTCGGATCGCCATCTGAAAGAATGTGCCAGTCAATAATGACGTACAAGCCCAGTTTCTGTGCTGCCCCAATCGCTTCCTTCACTTTATTTTTCAAAGAAGGGTTGGCAATATAACCATTTTCTTCAGTGTACAGTGCAACCCGGAATACGGAAATGCCCCAATCGTCCCGTAGCCATTTCATAGAGTCCTGATTTACCAGATCCCCAAACCATTGGACACCGTGAGAGCTAATCCCTTTGAGTTGTACAGTTTTACCGTTTTTATCCACCAGTTTACCATTTTTTACCGAAAGTTGTCCGTAACGTTCCACAGGGGTCGTCCTGGCAGCCTCTGCTGTTTGCGTATTCCAGTTGAATCCGTTCGTTAACGTTAATAGCAATACTGCTGTTAGCATCACCGCTACTCTTTTTGCGATCCTTGGCAGGACCCATTGCCCATTCATCATTTACACATTCCTTCCTTTTTATAAAGTAGATGAGACTTATCAGTACGTTGTTCTCCGCTCTTTCGCCCCCTCCTTCATACAACAAGAGGATCAGGTCCAAACATCGATGTCACTTACCTGTATATGGATGATACTACTATTATAGTTAGTTTCATGTTACATTTCGACTTTATGATAAAAAATGAACAGGAAGTCACGGTTTTGGGATGTGTTCTGCTTGGTTGGCTACTATAGAATACTAAAGGGACAAAAGACTCATTTACCGATTGCAAAATTCGGAGAATTTTTAGTTGTTTGATAAAAAAAGACTGCTTCCCGATGCCTTGGCTCGGTATAGCAGTCTTATAGATGATCTTATATGTGATCGATTAATGTTACAAATTTCGTCTTAACGTAGGATCTCCCTATTACCTCTGAGCAGTTGCTTGAGGTTCTTTGGTCGTCTGATCTTCCTTCATATCGCCGCCATCCGTCGCTTGATCTGTCAGTACAGTCTCAGATGAGTTACCTATTACCTTGTCAATAAGTTGCAGCCAAGGTTCTTCACTACCTCCACAGCTCTCAATATCACCGAGCAGGGACTCTAGCGTGGTTCCTTCTTCTGGCAAATCAATAACTAAACTGTCTTCGTCAACTTGGATGGTGCAGCAGGTTTTCATTGTAAATCCCTCGCTTAATTCATATTTGAGCATGCAGTAAGCTAGCTCAGATGGGATGAACTCCCATGGATTCCGGGATAAGCCCTTTGAATCCGTCTGAAATTATAAACCTAATGCACATCAATTGCAATGAACAAACCTTGAATTTTTAAGAATTAGCGAGTGTTACAGAATGGATATCTAAACGAAGTGTTCGCGACAGTAAATTTGGATATATAAAGAATCAGTTCAAACATTCAGCGAGTTCCGTAAAAATCACCCCAAGGGCATAAGCCCCTGCGTCTGGATAACCAAGGCTTCTCTCTCCTACCGTTCCGGCACGGCCCATGCGCGCCACGATGTCTTCCGTCTTTTTGGCCCCTGATACAGCGGCTTGAGCACCTCTTATAAAGGCTGTCTTCACGTCAAAATCTAATTTCGCGCTCTCCACCCAGCTATCCGCACATGGCACTAATGCATCTATAAGCGTTTTATCGCCAACGACGGCTCCTCTACCGAAAGAACGTTCGCCTGTCGATTGTATGCCTTGCACCGCAGCCTGCATCATATTTGCGAATTCAGAAACGGTGAGTTCGGTTCGTTCGCCCGCAGATCGTGCCGCTGCCCGAAATGCTGAGCCCCAGATCGGACCCGAAGCGCCACCGCAGTACTCCATGATGACGAGCGAGCATGAATGAAGAAAGGCTCCCATCGTCAAAGAATCTTGATTCAGGATGTCTCCCCATTCCCGTTTCAGCTGACGAAATCCCTTAGCAACGCTCATGCCAAAGTCGCCGTCGCCTGCATGAGAGTCAAGATCGCAGAAAGATACTTCATTCTTGATGATAACCTCACTCATCTTATCGACTAGGTAGATAAGATTGTTAAACGTAACTTTGTTGTTCTCAATAACCGCGAAGGCAGGGTCCGTTTCTACCTCAAAGGATACTTGCCGATTTTCGTCTGCTACAGTTGAAATATCCGTGAATTCGACATGATCAACAGGTCCAGCCACCTTGAACGCAGGTGCGTTGCTTTCATAAGAGAGGAGCGTTTTCAGTTCGTTGTCCAGCTTCATGATGGAAACCGAGATACCTGCCATATCGATACTCGTCATATAATTGTTGACAAAAGTGCGATCGATCGTGATCCCCTTCGCTGCTAGTTCGCGAGTGACCGAATGGTTGAAAAGGTACAGTTCTTGCAGAGGCGTACCGCCGAAACCATTGATCAACAGGGCAATTTCTCCGCTGAAGCCAGTTTCGATCTGCATGTCTCGAAGGATATCGGTTACCATTCTGCCTGCCAGCGTATCCGCATCCGTCAGCTTCTCGCGGCTGGTCCCAGGCTCGCCGTGAATGCCGACGCCGTACTCGATTTCATCATGCCCGAGCTCTAATGTTGGCGTGCCCTTCGCCGGCACGGTACACGAAGTCAATGCGAATCCGATACTGCGTACATTCGCAGCGGCTTTCTCGGCCACTGCTTTAACTTCCGCTAGACTCCGGCCCTCTTCCGCCGCTGCACCCGCGATCTTATGGACGAGTACCGTTCCCGCCACCCCGCGCCGTCCGACTGTATATAGGCTATCTTCTACAGCGATGTCGTCCTCAACCTTTACATAGCCCACTTCCAGACCGTCTTCAGTGGCCAAATGGGCGCCGTTTCTAAAGTTCATAATATCACCGCTGTAATTTTTAATAATCAGCAGCGCACCTTTTTTCCCAGTTGTTGCTCGGATGGCCTGATATACTTGAATTTGTGAAGGAGAGGCGAAGACATCACCGCAGACCGCGGCATCGAGCATCCCTTTGCCAACGAAGCCGGCGTGGGCGGGCTCATGCCCGCTGCCACCGCCGCTGATGAGCGTTACTTTCTCCGCGTTCAATTCCTTTTTCTTGAGCACTTTGTATTTTGGCAGAAATTCCAATTCGGGATGCGCAAGTGCAATACCACTGCACATCTCAAGGACCAAATTTTCCGCACGGTTGATGACCTTTTTCATGCTACTTTACCTCCGCTTTGTACTGGCTCCCGATACGGTCGGCCGCAGCGATTGCCGCTGCAACCTGCTCCACTGTGACCGGAAACGGCATGGAATGAATCGATTCCTCCAGAATGCAGGCCTTTGCAGCTACTTCCATGAGTTCTTCCTGGCTGATATGATCGACGCCAATATCAGCCAAGCAGACCGGTAAACCGACGGCTAAACAGAAATCAAGTACCTGATGCAATTCCTCCGTCGGTGCGTTTTCGAGCACCAGCTGTGCGATCGTGCCGAATGCAACTTTCTCTCCATGATAATAATGATGCGTGCCTTCCAAAATCGTGAGTCCATCATGAATTGCATGGGCCGCCGCAAGTCCGCCGCTTTCGAAGCCGAGGCCTGAGAGTAAAATATTAGTTTCAATGATATTTTCGAGTGCTTGCGTAACTTGGTTTTCATCACATGCCGCTTTTGCTTTGGCACCGTCTTTCAACAGCATTTCATAGCATAGCGTTGCAAGTGCAATCGCCGCATTTGTACCTACTGCTGGCGCACACTGTCCTTCGCGCACTCCGTTAGGCAGTCCGGCATTGACCCTGGAGTAAGAACGGGAGGTCGCACGGGCTTCAAAGTAAGTTGACAGTGCATCACCCATGCCTGATACAAGGAATCGGGTTGGTGCATTAGCGATAACGGTAGTGTCGACTAATACGACACTCGGACTTTGCTTAAAATAGGCGTAATCGTCGAAAGCGCCTTCTGGGGTGTAAAGAACGGCCGAGTGACTTGTCGGTGCATCCGTCGCAGCAATCGTCGGACAGATGATTAGCGCTTCCCCTTGAGCCACGCATTTCGCCGCGTCGATCGCTTTCCCACCGCCGAGACCTACGATACAATCGCATCCATTCGCAGTAGCAATTTCCTGAAGTCTAGACACTTCCTGTCTGGAACACTCACCCATAAAACCGCTTTCAATAAAGGTTACGTTATATTTACCCAAAGTGGAATCAAGCTTATCTTTTACCCGCGCCACATCATCAGGATGCGCAATCAGTAAAGCGGATTTGCCGAAAGTGCTCACATAGTAACCCAAATTCAACAATTCGTTTTCACCTTGTACATATTTGCTTGGGCTGATAAAAGCTTTTCTCATCTATAATTCCTCCTTATGATCGTGTTGGCTTCGTTCTGATTAAAACTATAACCGAACCATGTAAACTTTACATTGGAGGAATCAAGGAATATATTATAATCTACAATCGTATTTTTTTGCACTGAAGATCACGAATTGTACTTTTTTGTTATTGCTTACAGGATAATTTACCATTAAGGGATGAGAATCTTGATACGTGAACATTTGAGCATCCAGAAAATCTTTGATTTGAAAAAGTGGGAGCAGTTGCAGGATTCATTAGCATCCGTTACCAAATTAGCCATTCTCACCGTCGATTATAAAGGGAATCCCGTAACTAGCCACAGCCAATGCCAATCGTTCTGCAAAAAGGTTCGCCAGGATGAGAATCTCCTTCCCTACTGCCAAAAATGTGATTCTCGCGGTGGACTTGAAGCGGTGCGTTCCAACAAACCTTATATTTATCTCTGTCATTATGACATCGTCGACATCGCGGTACCGATCATTATCGACGATAAGTACATCGGCGCCGTCATGGCAGGTCAGGTACGTTTAGCCGATCCTTCGAGCGCCTTACAGCTCGAGCAAATCCTCACCTCAAAAAATGAAAAACTGTACAGTTCCAAATGGGAAGAACTTAAGAACGACTACGCCGATCTGCCGTCCATGACCTATCAGGAAATTCAGACGATCTCCAGCATGTTATCCTTATTGTGTAATTATATTGTTGAAGAAGCGATGAACAAAAATCTTCTCGCAGAAATGTTCGAGAAGGCGTCGGCCACACAGTCCACTCCGCAGTTGTCCGAGATCCTTCCTGGCTACTCGTTGGAGCATATCGAAAACCTTAAGAAAGAAATGAATAATTTCTTAGCAGATGCCTATCTGAATTCCTCAGGAGATGTGGATATTTCGTGCGGAAATCCCGTACTAAAACCCGCCTTTGAATATATTTTTGTACAAAGGGTGAAACTTTTTCTCTTAAAGCCATGGCTGACTTGTGCCACATTAGCCCAAGCTATTTTAGTCGGCTGTTTGCGAAGGAAACGGGGGAGAACTTTTCCAGCTATCTTTCCCGCCTGAAGATTAAATGGGCGAAGCAGTTGCTCGAAGCTACAGATATTCCGGTATCCCAGATCAGTAGCGAGCTCGGCTTCAATGAGCCGGGGTATTTCATCAAAATATTCAAAAAGTATGAAGGCACAACGCCCGCGGTGTACCGAAAGTATTACAAAGGATAAAATAAACGAAAAACAGATGATTCACGAGTCTAACGTCACCATGATCATCTGTTCATATTGTTCTACTCAAGTTACGTATCCATGTCGTGCTTCTCAGGCTGCCTGAGATTGTGATTTGCGCTCAATCACCATCCCCTTTTTATCAGCAATTTTATATTGGAGTGTTTTTTTATCTTTACTGTAGTGTTTCTGACTGATCCTGAACGTTCGTTTCATTGTGCATGGCTGATTTTTTCTTGCGAAATAATTTGGTAAAAAACTTGCCTATCACACCAAACACACCTGCACAAGCAGCACCAATAAGTATGATAACCTTAATTCCCGCGCCCTAAAAAAAAGCAATGAGTAATGCCAACAAGCCTACTTTTTTAGCTACTGCCAAGCCTGCTCCTCCCAAAATCAATCCGGTTAGGCCGTATTCGGAAATTTTGTCCGTTGAAGCATTAAAATCCTCGTACCGCTCACCTGATTTGACTGTCAGCTTGGGTAATATGTTCTCATTCAAAAACTTCTTATCTGCGTCCAAATGCGCAGGATCGGACACTAATATTGCAGAGATATAACCCTGACGGGTGAGCAAACGAACATTATAATTGATCAACTTTTCCTTGTTCCCATCCTCCGCCAACATAGACCAGGTCAGATTATGGGTCGATTCATTATAAAAAGGCTCCACATCCCAGCCCGTAACATACAGACGATCACTTTCCGCTTTTTCCTTGTTACTCTCTTCCGTACCCTCTTTATAACTATCTAGAATGGCATCCGCATCGATGTCTTCTTTTTCATCATCCTTGATGTGTCCAAGTTCATAATATTCAAAAACAACTTCCCAATTTTGGTTTTCATCTTTCGGGAATATACTCCCAATCTCCTTGCCGGATGGCTTCTCATGATTCATCTCGCTTACCTTTGCTGTGTTAGCTGCATCCAAGAAAAGAAGAGATGAGTTCAGTTCAACCGCAGCCATTTTTCCCAAGTCTACCTTTCGGCCACCCTCAATCCCTTTTAATTGTTCATTGGATAAGGCCCACGCGTTACCCCCACTGAGTAACACCAGACTAAGCGCCAACAGCGCTCCAAAAATCGTTTGGCCCCATTTCATTTTGCTACTACCTCTGTTATCTAGTCTCTTGTTCAAAACTCATTACCCCTTTATAAATTCCAATATCTCCCGTGTTCCCAACCATATTAGCCACGCTTTATATTTTGTCAATTCACAGTAGCAAAGGGAGTTCCCGAGACTTAATACTCATTTTTATACATATGTATGCAAATATTCTAATCTAAACGAACTGAATTTATAATATGTGAATGAGCGATAAGAAAAACTCATAAAGGACAAGCACAATTGTGCAATGGCACTACTTATCCGTTCTAGCTTCCTATTTATGAATTCCTAAAAAGGGCTTATTCCTTGATACGACAACCCCGTTGACTTCTAGCTTAATTCCGAACACATCCGTCTTGCATAAAAATGTAGAATTCCAGCAAATTAAGGAATGTATAATTCATCTAACAAGCGACTTTAGTCTTAGTGACTTTTTACCTGTTTTTAGATATATGTCAACTTTTTTATTTAAAAGAATGTATAGGCTTTCATAAGGTTGATTGATTAGAAATAAGCTAATTATTGAAAAAACACCCCTAAGGTGGTTTTTAGACATAAACATCAGCATATTATCATCTCTCGCTTGACCAATTGCAATTAATGATTCATTAGCTCGCATTTCTATTTCTTCGAAGTCTTCTTTTTCATAGTAATCCCCATAAGTTTCCTCTGGAATTATATGAAATGAGTCTTTATCTCCATTAGGTCGATTAAAGCTATACTTTATCCCTCCAAATCCCCTTAATACGTTAGCCTTATTGTTCCTTACCCTTTTATTTTGGGCATACAGAAAAAAAAGCTTATTCCTTCATTGATTCATAACGGAATAAGCTTTAAAAGTTTATTAAAACTGAAGTTATTTGTTGCTTAGTTGACTTTGTTAAATACTTAGCTTTATTCCTCACTAATTACCTTTAGCTCTTTACTCTCACATAAATTATTCATAGCTTCATATATATTATTGCCAAATTTCCAAATATAATAATCGTCCATGATACCGTACACTTTCCCAGTCTTAGACATAAACATAGTTGCATTATCGTCATATGCCAATCCGATCACAACTAGCTCTTCTCCAATTATCGTTTCATACCTGCTATAGTGTTTCCTTTCGATTCCTTCCCTTAAAAATTCAGGACCTATCTGAAAGTCATCTGATTCGTCACTAGGCACTGAATACTCTAGTCCTCCGAAATGTTCAAATGCCTCTTTAGCAAGATCAAATACTTCAAATCCCTTTTTTTCTAAAAAGTTTATTGTTGAGCTGATCTCTACTTTTCTTTCGGGATACCAACCAGCATCCTTTAAAATATCAATAGTTCTTTGTGAAAAATTCATATGTTAACCTCACTCAGTTTATTTATCATTTAAGTTACCATTTATCAACCATAAAGTCCTTGAATGTTTCCTTGCAATTTTTACACATTTTTTTAAATTTACCAGTCTCGAATGAAATGGTATTGAGCAGAATATCTTCTATTTTAGCTCCATTTTTTAATGCTTGATTAACTGCCTGTATTTCTGCACAGTTTTCAACTTCCCACTTTTCGAAACTCTCTTTTCCCTTTTGTTCTCTTGCAGCTTGCTTAGTTTTCTTCACTAACTCTGCAAGTCGAGGGTCTAATTCATTAGATGCAGAAGGATTAAACCTCTCAACTCCTGTCCTAGTATCTTTCCCGACACCATTATAACCTATATAAATTTCTTTGCTCTTAACGTCAGTAGCGGCGGTAATAACATGAGGTTGATAAGGTTCATTTGTTACCGGATCAATATACTTCCCAGAATCTAATTCTTTCAGTTCCTTATTCAATTTTTCTCTTGCAGCCTGTTTAGCTTCTTCTATATCTTTACTTCCTACTGGCCCCTCAACCTTTTTCGCCGAGTTCTCTTCCATTTCCTTCATGACCTTGTTGTAATTCTTCTGCACATCTGTCTGTGGAAGTGGTCCACTGTCCATCTTATTAACGTGCGGAACTGGCGCTCCGTTGGCTGTGGCCAACTTCCCGGGGTTGAGGCCGTCTGCCATTTTACTTAGTTGCTCATTGAACTTCTGACCCAGTTTACTGCCGGTCTGCTCCAGTTTGGTTACAGCTTTACCAAAGCCTGCCCCGACCGCATCTACACCTTTGCTAATCCATTGCGGTGTAACCTTGCTGCTTACCTTTTCCGCGAATCCGCCGATGGCCTTGCCTACTTTGGAATCCAGTACGCCCACGGTGACAAAACCCAGTCCTGCGTCTTTTGCTACTGAACCCCAGTTGATCTTTTCACCACTTAGCACCTGACTCGCCAAATTTTCCGCGGCATTTGTTACACCGCCGATCGCTGCTTTTCTTAGCAACGTTCCTCCTACACCGAGTGGACCAAAGATCGCTCCAGACACTGCCCCGATCCCCGCTTCTTTTAAGCCGGTCAGGGCATAGTCACTAAAGTCGCTCACTTCCCCTCGGGCGATATCCGATGCCGCCAAACTCGCTACGCCCAAGCCGCCTGCAAGCAGTGCTCCTCCGGCTACCGCCGCAATGACCACCGTACCCGCTCCAAGCGTCGCTACCGTAATGGCCGCCACCACGGCTACAGCTGCCACAACCGCCAAACCGCCCAAAATATTCATCCCCAGCTTGCCCCAGTTAAACGGTTCAGGGGGTGGCGGCGGTGGAGGTGGCTCGCCTTCCTTCGGTTCATCATCAAACGGCGGGTATGCAGTTCGGTCGCTACCGTCCGCCCAGACGTTTCCTCCCAACACGTGGTATTCGTTTTCTACCGAAAGCCCCGTGCTTCCTCCCGTCTGATACGCCATGACCTGACTGGTTCCGTCAATAATGATTTTCTTCGGCGTATTCAGAATGATTTCCTGCTCTGCTTCTAACGATAACTTCTTGGGACTAGTTATTTCAATCCCAGTAGCATCGTCCAGACTCATCTGCAATGTCCCACCCGGATCACCCATGATATGGATGCGACCCGGTGCCATTTTCAGCTCACTTCCATGCTCCGTACCAAAATATCGATCATTGGGATTACTCGTTTTCGCGCAACCGTCTCCATTTGTACGAACCGCACCCAAAATCATTGCTCTGGAACCAGACGCATCTGGAAAATACAGACTGGCCTGTGTTCCCACCTTCGGCATACTGTACATCGCACTTCCCGTTGGGGGAGCGAACGGGTACCAATGCGGCTCAGATACTCCATCATCCTTATCAATCGCCAGCCGCAGCTTCACTTCCTCTCCCCGCACCGCCAGAACCTCTCCTTCCAGAGAAATTCCGATTGTTTTGGGATTGGGGATGAAATCGCTGTGAATGCCCTCCGCACGGGCCAACACATAACTGAATAGCAAATGCCCCTTTTCCATGCGGCTTCGCAATTCAGTTACAATCATCGTTTTCTGGCGAAATTGCACCTCGTCTCCAAGAGCATACCGTTCTCCGCTTTCGATCTCGTATTTGAAAAAGTCGGTATCATGTAGCCCGGCTGACGTTCCGCCTGCCCGCTGATAGCCCTTTAAATCTTTACTTGCCGTATAAGGCGTATCCTTCCGAATCGTTCGCTGGGTGCCAGCTGGCATGCCGAAATACAGCTTCGGCGCTGCGGACTCCCATATGTCGCTGACCACCACTGTATGTAAACGGCTCGCCATCCGTTTCATAAGCTCCCAGTCGGTTTCATCATATTGTAAAATGGCTTCGCCTACCGACTGCTCTCCGGTCTGGAACAAGACATCACTTCGCTCATAGCCTTGAGCAAGCTTACTCACTAACTGTTTATATGTTTGTTTTTCCTCAGGAAAAGACCGCTTTCTTTTGACAATATCCAGCTCAAATGAGCCACTGATTCCTTCCAGTGTAAGTGTATATACTCCATTATGGTTCTCAACTTCCACCGTATGGACGACACCCTTAAATAAGCTGATTTCCTCTTGTCCATTCTGCGCATACACATGTAGCTGATCCTCTGAGGTCGCATCTAGCGCAGCCGTGGCATGACTCGACTCCTTACAAATGCCTGTGAGTGTAATACGCCCATGCTCACCCGGCTTCCACTCGATCTGAACATCCTTTAAGACCTGAATGGGGTAGGGGGAATTTATTCGAATCTGATCATATCCTATCATGTTTTCAAACCTCCCTTCCAGCTACTCCTCCTGCTGGCCATTCGTATGAAATTCGATAAATCCATGATATAAACAAGTCTGAAATGAAGAGGTCGTCAAGGCTGGCTGGCCTTCCACCTTTGTCGGTTCTTTTGTGTTTTTCCATTTATCCGTCAGCATTGGTAGGCATGGCTTCCCTGAGATTGTGGAGCCATCTTCGGCGATCAGATATATAGTCTCGGCACTCGGCTGTTCTGGACTGGTACAAATTCCAAAATGAGGGACATTCTCAGGAGAATAATCTCCTTCATTCATCATGGGTTTACCATTAACAAAAGCCCCGTGGCTGTTCGGCAAATTGATCTTTCGAGGATGTGTCCCGCAAGTGCAACGCATACAGGCCCCCCGTACGACATAATACTCATTATCTGACATGTTCCCTTTCCCTCCCTATTTCACCTCGACTTGCTCCAAAGCGATCCCGGTATAATCACGCCGCAATATACTTTCCGCCACATCCAAACGGACGATGATCATCGGGGTAGAACTCTCCTGGATTGTAAATATCTTGTGGCTCCGAATAGCATCTGCACGTAATACCAGCTTTCTAAGCACACTTTGATCTAAATTCCATTCGCTTTCTGGATGTACTGCTGCAAGCCGCTCCATAAAAGGAATATAGTAATTTTTCTGTATCCTCTGTTCGATCTGAGTAAGTATCGTTAATTTCATAGGCAGCTCTGGCACATAGGCCTGGACAAGGCGTTTTAAAGCATCTGAAATGAGTGGAATGGGACTTTCTAGATAATCAATAAAAATACTTTCTGCATCTGCCTTCACGTGAAACATCAATGGCTTGACAATATCCTCCGGCTGCAAATCATACAGCTTCCACGGATCAATCGTTTCCATCACCTTTTGTAGCGTAGGAACATGGGTATACCGCACATCCTGCTTTAAGAGGAAATAATCCATGAAGATTCCCCCTCTCGTGTCTCGGCTCCCTCACTATGCGTAAAACGGCACAATATTTCGCTATCATCTCGATATTCTCCAGCAAATATCGTGCATGCATTTGCTTTTGGCATCCTTTCTAACGAAGGGGAAGCGATAAAAACTGGCATCTGGCTTTTCAAGAACTCAACAGTAAGCAGATGGTATTTGACCGCCTCAATTTGTTGAATTTGTTCAATATCCATCGTCGTGATCTTACGGGCATAATCTGATTTAAGCTGTTCCAGCTTAGTCATGCGATTGAACAGAGGCTCGAAAACAAAGTCTGCCGACCATTCCACAGCGCATTCAGTCTCATCCAGAAACCAATTTTCATCATAGGCATCTATACGATAAACCGCTTTATTTTTCATAACACGAGTTCTGAGTAAGGAGATATAAATATATCGAATATCCCCCTTACGACCTTGCTCGTGCTGAAGGGTAGCGAGCTGGCATAGCGACTCTAAAGCTACTATAAGCTCGTCTTCAATGGCTTGCTGGCGCGTCAGAAAGTTGTTTTCAATAAGAGCCAAATCATGTATCCATTCCGTGAATACGTGCTTTTCCAGCAAATCCTGCAACGCAGCATCCCGATCCATGAGCTTCATTCAATGTTCACCTTACCCCCGGTTAATCTCACATCGTCCATGATGTCGAGTTTGGCTCCGGATTGAATAAAACTCACGCCTTCTTTCCCCTCCATAATAATTTTCGCTCCACCTGTAATTTGGATATCCTCCTGAGCAGACAGGGTTATTTTTTTGTTACTGTTAATTTCGATCCCGCCTTCATCCGTGAGGCGCATGAGCATTTGCCCACTGTTGATAATTTCTACTGCACCAGGCTTGAAAACGACTTGTTTGCCGTACTTGGTGCTGATACTTTTGACCGCAGGATCACTTCTTTTAACGGGATCAGAGGAGGCAAGATCGACAGAACTGGCGGCAAAAGCATGCTGCTCCCGTTCATCCGGAAAGTACAGACGAATTTGATCCCCTGCTTCCGGCATAACATACCAGCCGCTGCCATCAGGAGAAGAATAAACCGTAGAATAGGGAAACCACATAGCCCCGGATGCAGTCGAGCCTTGATCAATTTCCAGCTTGATTTTCACTTTTTCTTTGGAAATATCAATCACCTTGCCAAACAGAGAGGCTCCTGACAGATCATAGGCATAGACGGTTGGGCATTTTAACCCATGTGCATCCCGTAAAATGTAACGATTAACAATCAGATTTCCTTCTGTGGTCGTCTCCGCCCTAGCTATGTAAAGCGTTCTTTTATGAAAAATGACGGAGCTACCGAGCTCTAGCACTTTGTTGCTGGTCACTTCATAACTCAAGCTGTTAGACTCACCATATTCCGGCAGTCCGTTACGGGACATGAGCTTGTGCTCCTTCAAGTCTTTTTTTATGGAATAGTTATGTTCGTTCAGCGGTTGAGGGGCACTAGAATGGGGGACACCAATCACATATTTCAATCCTTGTTGCATCGTAATTGGAATTAAAGCAGCATGTAGCCGAGAAGCAATTCTTTTGACAAAAGCCCAGTCTGTTTCATTGTATTGCACTAATAATTCACCGATAGCTGCGCCATGAGAAGCCTCATCAATCACTTCTGCATCAGTATATGAACTTGTAACATGCGAAAATAGATTGTTATATGAATCGCCTGTTTTTTGGAATGAACGACGTTTGGGGCGAATGTCCATCATTAAGGTTTCACTGCTAGCCTCAATCGTAAGCTCGCGTACTCCGTTTACAGCTTTTACAGCAATATTCGTGACGATTCCCTGAAAAAAACGAATCTCCTTGCCTTCACTTTTTAAGAAGACTTCGATGTGCTCATCTTCATCTGCTTTTTCTACGTATTGATCCAGCTTGTCCTCCGAAACAATTCCACGTATGCAGAAGCTCACATGTTCGTTTAACTGTTTAATGAGATGGATACTTAATACACGCTGAAACTGATAAGGGGCCACCTGAACATCTGCTGTGGTGTAAATGGGGTCACTCATTCATATCCCTCCTTTTCTGCCTCGTCAACCGTTTGAATGGTACGAATCATCTGCAGGGCGACATCCCGCCATTCAGCATACTGCTTATACGGACAACAAAATGTTCCCATGACCGTCTTTCCTTCCAGCTCAAAGTAGAACATATTGTGGTAGATGGGCTGGTCTAGCGCAGGACTTTTAAAGTCAAAATAGCCAATCTGCTTACCATGTACCTCTACTATTTTTTCTTCATAAAATACATGGGCAGGATTCATATTTTTCATCATTGCCTTCATGCCAGAAGTGAGCTGTTCCACCCATTCATCTTGTAGCGTCTGGTCCACCCGATTCAGGGTAACATCCACACTGCCCAAATCATTCGTCAAAATCATTTCTGGACGTTGCTCATGAGGATATTTAATCTTTTGCAAATGCTTGGGCATTGGACTAAAGATAGAGGGGACATGCATTTTCAGCCGATCTTTAAAGAAAGATCGCTCTTCAAACACATAGGTTTGACCGTCAATGATTATGGGTCCTGCTAAAATATTGTTAGGCCTCTTCAGCTTCTCCATCTCGCGGAGCTGATCCAAAATCTTTTCATCCTCATATTTCATAATGCACACTCCTCTACCTGATTTTCTAATCCACAATCATCCGTCCGGCGCCGCCGCCCTGCCAACGGCCTGCTGTTCGTTTTCCACGTCCGGCGCCTTCTAGAATAAGAACTAGCTGTCTATGCAACTGAGCATGAGAATAATCTCTGTATTCCGCACCATTTCGGTTTGCAATGTAATGCTGAATGGAAGCTCTGTCTACGGCTTCTGAGTTCAGGCATATGAGCGCAAACATACAATCCATCGGATCTGTGGCACCACTTTTAAGCAGCTCAGATGCGAAGTAGCGCATCGTCTCTGGGCGCAATGTACTCTGCTTCAAACCCGCAAAAGGAGCATGAATATCACTCCATGTATTGAATTCGGTTGCCATGTCGGCAAAATCCTGATAATCCGAGCGAAGCACGGCTCCATCTTTGAGCTTGAATCGGCCCAGCTCTATCTCATCCAGACCGATCTCTGCCTCATCCTCCAGCACGATATCTGCATGATGAGCGGTGAAATCCGGGCGATCTGTTTGTTCCAAAAAGAGCATTTTCAACACCGACAGTCGCCCGGTGGCTGTATACGGTACTTCCTGCTCCTGCTCCAGCAGGTATAATCTATCCTTGTGCTTCACGATGCCTCTACCAATGGTCAGCGTGTTCTCCCCGACAGTTACGTTCATTCCGGTGATAATACCATCCGAAAAATCCTGATACCGGATATCCAGAAAACTGCGAGGATAGTCTCGCAAATTTTCTAGCATTTCGGTTTTTAGAATACGGCCCTTCTCAAACTTCGGAACGATATGCGTTAACATGTGGTTTCCTCCTCTCTTCGCTCTGCGACGTCATTACTGCTCTTCTTTATTCAAGGGAACGGACAACCGATTTACGCCGGGCGCAGGAGCCGGAACAGTCACCTCTGGAATCTGTGAGTTAAGCTTTATATACTCCGAGTAATTGAGCCATTTTTTGTTTACCACATAGGAACAAGCGATTTTGTCATGCAGCGCCTGCTTCTTCGCTGTGAAGGCCACCATGATGTAACCGACAAATATAGTGACCAAGCTAATGATCTTACCCCAGTAGCGGGCGTTGGCCCGTCCGAAAGATATTTTTTCATTATTTTCATCCACAACGACAAGCCCCGCAGCCAGCTTGCCGACCGTTCCTCTGCATTTTGATGATTCCATGATGGTGTGGTAAAGCCAATCCAATAAAAGAGGGCCAAAAATAATAATAGCTCCCAAAATTCTCACCGACACATCGTCTAAGTGTGAAACAAACTCCAAAAAATTCGGCATTTTTACGAACGCAGAGACAAACCCTATCGTCACAAACGGCAACGTATCAATCAAACGAATAGTCACAAATAAAATAGTATAATCTAGCAAATGGGCTAAAAATCTTTTCCAAAAACCAGCGTACATCCTGCTGCTCCTCCTGTTTAAAGCCTGCTGTTCATCAGAATCTTTGAATCTGTGTGCCAACCTAAATATCACATCCCGGTTCCGCGATCAGCCTGCTCACGAAGGATATAGTCCAGCTCGCGTTTGTCCACAACATAGGTACGGGCGATCAGATCGTGAAGAGCCTGTTTCCTAGCCGTAAAGCCTGCCATGATAAAACCGACGAACAAAATGATGACTGATAGAAGCTTACTCCAGTAGCGTGCACTTGCACGTCCAAAGCTGAGCTTATGGTTAAACTCATCTACCACAACGATGCCGAGAGCCAGCTTGCCCACCGTTGCTTTGCATTTGGACGATTCCATAAGCGCATAATATAGCCATATAGCTCCCCAATTCAGCAAGGTCTGTCCTATTGTTTTCATTGTAAAAATATAAGTCGACCCATCTGTCAGCATAGAGGTTTCTGCCGGAGATGGCGCCCAGTTCCCAAAAAGCTGAATTACACCCCAGATCAATCCAATAATCATAAATACAAATCCTAAAATAAGGCTATCAATGATATAAGCCAAAGTTCGCTTCCAAAAACCTGCATACAGCACGTTATCCCCTCCAAGTGTTGTGTACTTTTCTGATTTCAGCATTTTGTGAGATCCTTAATTTACTATTTCGTGCCGTCAAAGAAATCCAGCTCGGAGAGATCATTTTCGAAAGCAAAAAAGCGTTTGGGTCCCAGATGCAGCAATTCATCTCGGCGGGTAATCGGGACTACATAAAAGCCCCAGCGGCTATCTCCGACAAAAACAAAATATTTCGTTTCCCCATTACGGATGGAGTCCGTATCATCCTGCGGGATATTCCGCCCGTACAGCACGGCAATTTCCTCATACGGCATGGGTTCAAAAGCTTCTGGCCGACTACGGTACACATGACGCTGACGCAGCTTGCCGCCGTCGGCCGTCAGGAAGAACTCTACCTCAGCCGCATGAGACGGCCGGGAAATGGAACCGCGTACCCGGTTGCTTTCCAAACTCGCAATCAACTCCTTCTCGCGTCCCGTATGCGTCCATGCGCTGACCGTGTACGGAATAGCCGGAATATGATTGGTAATAACAGGCTCAATCGTGCCCATTTTTTTAGCGTTCAGGTAACGGATAGCCCCGCGCAGACAGGCCATTTTCAACTCAGGTACCCGGCTGAGGTCCTCTGCCTTTTGACGGAACTCAATACTGCGCCCTGGTACAAATTCCTTGAGTGCTTCGCGAAATACGTCAATCCTGCAGGACTGCCCGGTTAGCTTGATAATCGAATACTCCTGCAAGCGCCCCTCCAGATAAAATTCATCCAAAAACTTGCGCACAATATTGTAGATGTCTGCCTTAAGAAGCTGCTGTATTTCCCGAATGTTAAACACTACATCAGGCAAACCATATTCATCACGAAACCGTCCGTTCTTGATGACTGATACCAGCCAACGGTCCATCACTGCAATGTTCAGGTCGCTTTCAGCAGATAATACCTGCTCAGATTCGAAGCGACTGCGCAAGATCCCCGTACGTAGAAAAAATTCCTTTTTCATATTTTCTGCCGCGCCCCATAACAGATGAAAATTACTCAGTACCCGCTGATATTCATCCCGTGTAGCATGCTCATACTGTTTGAACGCGGTAGGCAAAATGGCCTCTGCCTCACGGTAGCGTTCCTCCAGTCCCGCATATACAGCATCTACACCAAACTCATCCACATGACGGTACAAATCTCCCGAAGGAATGCCGATCAGGGCATCAATATCGGTGTCAGGCAAACGAGTCTCGGCAGCATAATAACCTGCAAATACAATTTTCATAAACTGCATAATCCGATACGTCAGATTGTTTCCACCAAAATTGGTATCCCCATTTTCATACGTTGTGTGAATATCCAGCTTGTAAGCAATACGTCCGTCCTCAATTCGGAATTGGCAGGAAGACAAATCTGTCGTGCCTCCACCACAATCAATGACAAGTGCCTGATACTCCTCACCGTCCGCAAAAGTCCCTCGTTCCATCTGGTCTGCCAGCGTGTTGTACAGTACAGCCAGCCCTTCGTCCAGCGCATCCTCCGCTTCAATCTGGTAATCAGGCAAAATATCACTAAACATCTCTATAAACTGGGGCTGCAGCTTGACCGGAGCAGAAAAGTGCAGGTTGCGGAACCGACACTTAAATTGCTGCTCGGCTGTAGCAATCACATAACGGATAAAAGCAGCTAAAATATCACTGCGGGAAGCGGTTGCTGTATTCCCCTCGGAATCCATTAATTCCTCGATTCGCTTATAATCGTTGACCCACCGCTTGATCCCTCGCAATACTGTCGCACGGCTGCCTGCCACGTCAGATCCACGTAGTGCACCCTCCCCAAATACATAAAGGATATGTTCTGGATTGGAGCAGTCTGCGACGCGAATAGCAGTCGGCAATACTTCGATCCAGTCGCCTTCTGCCCCTTCTGGGCCGGGGAATGACACATAATTGATGGCGTTCAGCCTTACCGTGCTGCTCATACCTGTATCAGGAGCCGTAACGTAGGAGCTATCCAAATAAGCACCTGCTGTGGTGTTCGAGGTGCCAAAATCAATCGCAAGTACCGCATCTGTTGTTTCCGTACCCCGAATGATCAGCTCTGCCACCGGAATCCGGTGACCTTGAAGCTTCAGCGGCAGCATTGGCTTATCTCCATAGTAGAGGTTATAAAAATATTCTGATTCCTGTCTTCGCAGAAATAATAGGCTATAACTATGATTGGACGTCTCTCGCAGTTCAGCATCACGATGACGAGAAAGATAATATACGCCTGTTCGTCCCTCATCCTTCACCAAATTCAAAACACCGCACAGTTCTCCTGTCGCATTCACCAGAAGCACATTAGATGAGCTCAGCCAAGGCAAATCGGATTCAATCCGGTAGTTGTCCATGCGACCTGTGCGTACACCCTGATACAGTGTGATTTTGGCGGGAACCCGGATACCGCTGCTCTCCTGCCGACGGTCATTCCAGTTTCGCTGTAGTGCCGATTCCATGCGTTCAAAACCGCCAGGGTTCGGCCTTGTGATGAGTAAATGCTCTTCCGCACTCCGAAATCGCAAAATCACGCGAATCAATTCTTCACGTGCCAGGCGATTGGCAAATCCCTCGACCAGTCGTTCCTTATCGCATATCCCGCGTAACTGAAAGGTCGTCATTTGCTCCAATTCCGCCCGCGTGTATTTCGCCGTGAAGCGTATGCTTTTTCGATCGGTGAGCGGGTCTAGCAACCTGTATGTATAGGGTCCGTTCATCGTTCACATGTCCTTTCTTAGCCATTTAGCCTTAATAGAGGGCGATAGCGTCTATTTTCATCGTAGGATCTTCCTCTAAAATGCCGAAATGACTTGTCCAATACAATTCCGTCGTAAAACGTGCCGGAAGAAACAGATCCAGAATCAAATCCACCTTAATCCGTGACAACGGCGTCTCCTCTTGGCCGATATAGATGAGTAATTCGTCCTTTTCCTCACAATTGGTATAAATGATTGAGCGATGAAAGACGCGCCGCATCGTTTCTTTTAGCAGATGTACGGCTTCTCCCGTCTCATACAGGCGCAGCAATCCTTCAGCAATCGCGTCCTGATCCTCACGGTTTAATTGTCCAAAGCCTTCCTTTACCTTCGGGCCAAAAATGCCCTCTGCAATATCACGCCGAACAAACTGGATATGGTACTCCCGCCGATTCATCCCTTGATACAAGTCCATTTCCGCCAGAAAATGCATCATAATATCAAATAGCGATTCTCTCAGCTCCAGATACTCTTCAGCATCCGGTGGAAACAGATCCCGAAAAATAGAATAAAAGCGGTAGTACGGATTGATTTCCACTACCTGCTCCAAATGGGAAGTATTCAACTCTGCCAGACTAAGCTCCATATACGGAGAGTAGCTGACAGCGGGTACGAAGCGGAATTTATCTACATCCAGCCCCTGTTCTCTCGCTCGCATGAGCAAATCCCAGACGTAATTCACACCCATTCTCCTTCACACTTGTACTCTGGAAAATACATCTGCACTTCCGATACCAGAAAGCTCATTAAATCGGATAAAATATAAGCAGGCGCGGTGGGCAAAACATCGTCAGAACCACGTCTGAACCCCAAACGCATAATCTGCTTGCCTTCCTCTGTACGTACGTTATCGCTGACAAACGGATTTAACGGATACGTCTGGGTTTTGGTTACAAGGTTGCTTACATCATTTCTCCCTGCACCTCCCCAGATGTCCACACGTTCCAGCTCCAGCCCCTGCGCTGCTTCAAACGAGTTTACGATACGCATGATTTCCGCCTTGGCACGGACAATCACGGCCTGTTTTCCTGCATAGCGGCCCAAAAAGCTGTCCTGTCGCCGATTGGACAATAACGGATAAGTCTGACGACTAAGTCTCGTTGTAACAGGCTTCGTAACCTTCAACACATTCCATTCGCCAGACTTATCACGTGGTGTGACAATCGTCAGTTCCTCTTCTGTACGCTTGATATACCGGATATCGCCTTCAGTCCCATCAATCAAATAACCATGCTCAGGACCTGTTTTTCGCAAAGGCAGCACATGCTCATAGTTCACACGATCCATAGCGGGTATAGGAAAACCGCTGTTCTTTAGAGATAGCCTTTCAATGTTCCAAAGCGGAAAAACGTCGCCCTTCTTAAAAACGTCGAATTCCTCCAATGAAATTGTAATTTCATGAATTTCTTCATGGGCGGCCGGCTCGCCGTCTCCACCAATCAATACACAGTCCACAAACTTATAAGCGTACGGGTGATTAATTGTTTTCCATGGCATGCCATTTTGCATAAACGTGTGATATAACTGCTCAATCTCCAAAATATAAGAACGGTTATGCTCCAGACGAAAACGAATCGGATAATTGCCAGTTTCCGTGACCAACATTCCTGAGAAAATACGCTTGCTGCGCACCAGCGCTGAGATACGTTCGGTCTCCATCTCAAGAAAAAGCGTAAACAGCGGCATCGCACCGCCTTCGCGTACCACCTCTGCCACACGGCTGATGTCCATCTGCTTTTCCTCCGTATCAGACGGTAACACAGGATATAAAAATTCATGAATCGGGTCATAGTCCTCACGCGATGTCAATGACACGTACACATCAATCTTTTCTTCTGTATTCTCAATTTCCTCAAATACCCGCCGTTCTAGCTGGCGGGTCATTTCTTCCTGATATTCGACGAGGTTCATAAATACCCCCGCCATCATATTTTTCAGTAAACGTCTCTGCTCTAAATCGTCCATCTTGCTCAAACGGTCCTGTACCAGCTCTTTCACGACGTCTCACTCCTTTCCGGCTCCAGCATTCATTGAACATGAAAAACTTAACCTCCGTTCGCAGCAGCCCGATCTTGGTTCTCTGAATCAGACGCCCCTGCTGCTTTAGAAGCGGAATCAGCAGTTCCTTGCTCTTTGTTGGTATCCACCTTGGCCGAAGGGGCAGTTCCATCGCCTGTACCCATGCTCTTTGCAGCTGAAGTGGCTTCCTTCTTCGCGGGTGTAGTTCCCGCTGAAGCCGTTGGCGCAGCCTTCGTTTGCGATTCTGCAGCAGGGGTTGCAGCAGCGGAAGATGAAGCTTCACTCGCTGTGTCCCCTGCGTCCGTGTCGTTCAACGCTCCGTCAGACAATCCCAATCCAGCAGGAAGCTGACCATTTTTCTGCTGTTCCGCGCTCTGCTTTTCCTCCGCCTTGGCAATGCTCCGTTCCAATGCCAGAACACTTTCGAGCTTATCAATCTCCTGATAAATTTCCTGTGCCCCGCTATAGGCATCAATGGCTCCTTCATAATCGAGATCCTTCATCATCCGATCCCCTTTGGCCTGAAGTTTTCCAGCTTGAATCTCCTTGAGCTGCTGCTGAATAGCTGTCAATTTATCGTTGGCCTCGGTAATTTTCTTCTCCAGTTCTTTTTGCGCGGACGTATAACCGGATTCCATCGCAGCCTTGTTTGCTTTCTTGTATAGCTTAAGCGCATTCGTGTAATCGCCGCCCTGAAATTTTAAATCTCCGTCCTTCATCCAGCTCGCCGTCTCGGCATAGCTGTCCAATTGGTCGATTTTATGCTCAATATCCTTCACATTAAATGGTGGATATAGCCCGGCGCTTTTCCGTGCTTTCTCGTAGCTGGCTTCAGCTTTGGTAAAGTCCGCCTTTTCCACGTAGCCGTCTCCGTCCACCAGCAATTGAGATAGTTTCTGCTCGGCTGTATACAGTCGCTTATGAATCTTATCGTTAATTTTAACCGCCGCGTTTTTCGCTTCGCTGTAGGACTTGAGCGCCTTCGCATAATCTCCTGTCCTTGCATAATCGTCTGCGGCTTGGGCTGATTCGATCATCGTTTCCAGTGCAGCTGCCTTATTCGCAGCCATACGAGCCAGCGTAATCCATGCTCCCCCGCCCACAACAATAAAAACAAGCAACGCAATCAAAATCCGTTTGATCAACTTGCGGCGGTTTTTAGGCTTTTCCTGAAAAACTTTATTTACATAAATGGCCGCAGCCGTGTAATTATTCACCGTCCGGTGCTGTTTGCTTAGCAGAACCTCTTCCAAGGTGTCCGTCAGCATGACCGGGTCCTTCGCTTCCTCCAGCGCCCCCAGCATTTCCGCCAGCTCAACATCCTCCCACATCCCTGATGTGGCAAGCAGGATTACATCTCCATCTGCAAGCTGCGTCTTTTTGGCGTAATGGGCATGAACTCCATTCGGATTTCCCAAGTATTCCAGCAGATTACCTCGTTCCTCATGTGTGCTGGTCGCTTCGGCTGGAATGCGTCCATCATCTGCCAATGACTGAGCCAGACTATGATCCTTACTGCGAAAATTAAGCCTTCCATTGCGAAAATGATATAGCCGCACATTACCGCACGAAACATACACCATTTTGTTATAGTTGGTCACTACCATCAGCAGACTGGCTTTGAGCCGAACACGACGGCTTTCAAATTGCAGCCATTCCTGCGCTTCACGCAGATCTCTCATCAAGCGCCGTTTGGACATGGAAGGCTTCTCCATGAAGTTTTCCAGCACCGTTTTGACAACCATTTCTGCGCTGCGCAGCTCCTGATCCGAATCCAGACCGTCTGCGAGGACATAACAGGCCATGTCGTCCGTCTCCATGAATGCAAAATAGTCCCGGTTGTCTATGTAAGAGCCCGCTTCCGACACAAAGGCGGTACTAAAATCGCTGTTGTCCTTGCGCATCGCTACCCCCGTCTTTCTTGTTTCATCCTATCGCTAAAATAAGTACTGTCGCATTATCCTGACTTTTAAAGCCTTTATCATTGATGGCATCGATCATGGCATCCGCTGTTTCCTGCGGTGTTCCACCCTTGCGCATAATCTCTTCCAATTCAATCTCCGTCAGCGCCTCCTGAATGCCATCGCTGCACAGCAGCACATGATCGCCTGAATACAAACGAATCGGTGCATTACCCAGTTCCATGCTCTCAAAGCCCTCATAGCCCAAGTAGTTGACCAGTTGATTACGCACTGGACTCGTTTTGGCTTCCTCCGAGGTCATTTGTCCAGCAAGCACTCGTTCCTCCAGCAGTGTTTCTGCTGTATGCTTGGAATTGACTGTTTGGAAATGACCATTGCGGTAAATCGTAATCAAGCTGTCGCCCACTGCTCCGTAATACAGCTGATAGCCGCACACAATGACCGCAGCCAGCGTCGTTCCTCCGCCCTGTCCATTCAAATTTTGCAAAATGCCGCGATTGCTTTGAGTTGCCGCCTCTGCAAAATATCCGTTCAAATTCGTTGCATCTTCCAGCTTGGCAAACGCCTTCGTAAAAGTCGTCACAGCCAAGGTACTGGACATACGTCCATTGGCCAGTCCACTAATACCGTCTGCGACAACAGCCAGCGTACCGACAGGTGTCGTCATACTGGAGAAATAATCATCCTGCTCGCTCCGGCTCCCGATCGTTTGACCATTTCCGATCTCAATTCCACTCATGATACGGCTACCGGAACTTCGCGTCAGTCGTATACGGATCATGAGCAGAACAGCGAATAGTACCGCAGCTCCACTTACAACAAAATAAGGCTGCATATCGTTACCTCCCTGCACCATTGCCCAATTCCGTCCTAGTTTTCGTTATCCCACTCAAAATGGGCGCCACACAGCGGGATAAAGATAAATTTGCTGTGTCCCAGCTGAATCACGTCATAGGCAGCCAGCTCTGCTGGTGAATATACCGCCTCGTTATTGTGGTACGCCAAACCTGATGAATCGCCTGGCAACAAGTAAAAGTTACGTTTCTTCGGATCATACACAATGACCGCATGATTTCTACGGGAAATCGTGTTGTCCCCGATAATGCGGACATGCATTTCCTCTGCGCGCCCGATAAAGTTTTTCTCCGCCATAATGCGATAATCCTGACCCACCTGTGCTCCTTCGATGCATACCAGCCATCCGGTTACCGGATGAATGCCCACCGTCTCGCCCAAATACGGCATTGTTTTGTCGTTATCTCCTACGACGTTTGTTTTCGCTGCCACTGGCTCTGCGCTCTTGGGTGCAGCTACATTTACTACCGTGTTGCAATAAGGACACGTATTTCCGTGCTTTCGTGTACTGAACATGTGTCCGTTCGGGCATCTTGTCAAACTCATAGTCGGTTCCTTCCCCCATTGTCATGATTGTCTTTTCAGCGATCTGAGGATTTTGCAGCATCCTCATCTATTTAACGAGCAGTCTCGTATTGGCAATATATAATAAATCACCTGAGTAAATCCGGTATGGCTCACCGCTTTCCAACTTCTTGGTTACACTTTCGTTGGCAGACCGCAAGCCTGTACCATTACCGGAATCCACATCCTCCACAAACCAGTCGCTGTTCACCCGGTTGAGTACCGCATGCTCCACACTTACCAGGGAGGCATAATCTGTACCTACCAAATCAATATCCGCCTCCGAACGCGACGTTGTTTTACCAATTAAGAGCGACGTTTCGCCTTCGATATACCATTCTTTAATGGACTCGCCCTCTTCATCAATCAACACCAGCTTGGCAATCCGCTGACGTTGCGCCTTTGGCTTGCCCATGGGTACAACGGACACCAGATTGCGCAATATGTATACAAGCACGCCGATTCCAATACCTATCGCGACCACGGTTTTCAAACCGCTGTAGCCTGTACGATTAAACACATAAAAGGCGATCGCCAGCATCAGCCCGAACATGGCAACATCTATGATGAAAACCCATCTGTTCTGCGCCGTTTTCACTGCTTGCTTCCCCCATTTCTATCCTGAAATCATCACTTTTTACGAATACCGAAAAATTGGTTAAACATCGCGGAGGTATCCGTCGGATCACCGGGTTTTTTCGTTTTTTTCCCTGGTGAGCCCTCCTTCGTTTTCGGATGAAAACCAAAAAATTGCTCAAAGTCAGTTCCTATATCAGCCGGATTGAATCCTTTGGCTGCCGTACGCGCACCGCTGGAGGATGCAGCCCCTCTCCCTCTCTCTTGCTGTTCCCCGCCAGCTCCCTCAGTTTTTCGGATGAGCTCGGCATCGTATGCCTGCCGCAATGCTTCGTCACGCAAGGTATTGTAAGCCTCGTGAATCAGCTTGAACTTGCGCGTTGCTTCCTCGCTTCCCTGGTTGGTATCAGGATGATACTTTTTGGCCAGTTTACGGTAAGCCTGCTTAATCTCTGCCTCCGAAGCATCCCGGCTGACACCGAGCAGCTCATAGTAGTTGGTCATTGTGTGATGTTCCCCTCTCCGAAAAAAATAAATATTAAGAGACCCGTAGGCCTCTTAATATTTATCCACCCTGCACTTGTGTGCCGGATGAGTGTGTGTTTAAGCTGCACTTAACGTGAAGACGTTAAGCTTAAACCGGATATCCGCCGTCGATTGTAGCCAACTCGGTTTTGTCTTTCTTTTGTTTGATGTAGAGTGTAAATGCACCTACACCTTCTGTGTCGCCGAAGTGCTCGGTGTAGTCTACAACGAAAGCATTCGGGAAGTGGATTTTACGCACAACTTGATCAGCTGCGATAACTTCCAGTGTTACTTTACGGTAGCTGTCTGCTTTTTCAGCAGGAACCAGAGACCACAAAGCCAGTTTCAGCGTGTCATCCGCGCTGTCACCGTCTACTGCTGTGATGATTTTGCCGCTGATGCGCAGCGTGGAGCCTACGTCAGTGGAACGTGCATTGGAATCGTCCGGTGTATCGGTGTCATAAATAACCGTTTGGATGTTATCCAAGCCCAGCTCGATTGTTTCTTGTCCTTCTACTTTCAATCTGAATCCCATGTGTGTTGCCTCCTTGAAATTAGGTAATATGATGGTGGGAGATGCAGAGCTTCTCCGCGATTTATGTATAAAGGCGGTTCTGGATAGAAACGCCTCTAACATCTTTCGTAGTGCTCGGATCATGATTTGACCGAGCTGGTTCCCTTAGTGATCATGACTTCCAGGTTCTTCACATTACCGTTGAAGACCAGATCGATATGGCACATATTGCTTTTCTCATCAATAATGAAGCTCATATCGTCTCCGTCCTGAATGATCGAGTTAACAGATCCTCTGCTGCTCAGCCACTTGCTCTTCTGACTGCTCGGATTGTTACTGAAGAAGCGGACGATATTTTCGTGTTTGAAGTCCCCTGTCTGGTAGCGCAAAATACGTTCAATGTACGTGCTGACCAGCGTCTTGTAGATGGAGTCAAAGCCGTCCTCGGACATCGCCATGCTTCTCGCCTTGTAGACGGTAATCCGGCGGATATCCTTATCCTGGATCTGAGCATTCTCCGACGAGAATACAAAGCCGAAGTTTTTACGGTTGATGGCATCCTTGATCGTGTTGGTGAATCCAGTGATTTCCTTGGCCATCGTCGTTACCGTGCGCAGGCTGTTGTCTCCTGCTTCGATGTCGAAGCGTACGCCAGGGAAGTTTTTATTGACCGTTTTGAACGTCTCACGCAGGTACTCAGGACACTGATAGGAAGCGACCAAGCCGGCGGCAACGTAGGCTGCACCCACATAAACGCCCTCGATCCACAGCTTGAGAATATCCTCTTTCTCCTTAGAGAGCTGTACACCGTCTTCGGTCTGTAGCATTTTGCTGTCGATAATGACACCCGATTTGTCCTTCGGAATAATCGTAAAGTTCGGTACACAAGGAATAGCAAATTCGCTATATTCTCTGCGAACGAGACTGGCGCATTTATCGACATATTTGTCGATGCCTGCTGTCGCCATACTGTTGAAAGTCGTTTCTTCACCGGATTCAAAGTTAAAGAACATTTGAATTTTGTAATCCTTCACGACTTGCAGCAGCATCGAGAGCGATTCCATAGAATTTCCGCCCTGCTTAACGACCTTCTCGTTGCCCTTGAAGCGTTCACGTGAAACCTTTACCTTACCGGCTGCTTCCAGCTCAACGGATGGAACGATACCGAACCAGATCGTGTCGCTGAATTCATTCTTAGCATTCACAGTGTTCAGGTACGTTTCCAAGCGCGGGATATTGCTGCTTTTCACCAGCATATCCAGCTTGTTGTTCGCCACCAGCATTGTCGGCAGCATGCCTTTGCTCTTCGTTGCATATTGATCGAAGAACATTTTGACACCGAGGATTTTCTCCACAAGCGGCTTAACCGCCTTTACGAAATCGTCCTTGGCATTTTTATAGAACTCCAGATACGTGTTGTAGTTTTGAACTTCAACCGCTGTATCCACCTTCGTCTGAACAGCTGGCAGTGGCACAAATGTGCGAACCACCAAATCCTTCACATAGTCAGAAGGCGTATCTGTGATGGAGTTATAATCCTCTTCGAATACTTGGGAGAGATCGCCAGTGCTGTTCTCATCCAACAGCATCAGCTCAGTACTGTCGCTCTTCGGCGCTTCAATAATTTTCAGTTCTCCGCTTTCCCCAATGGAGAGCATACCCACCTGGATCAGCTCACCGGAGTTTTCCTCTTGGGCGCCACCGAGCAGAAGGCGGGTTTTGATGTCCTCAATTGCCAGTGGGAGCATAGCCATAACGTTGTTATAGTTCTGACTCGCTTCCTCGAACATTCCATTCAGCTTGTCACCCATGTCGAGTTTCTTCGGATCGCCATCATCCAGCTTGTCGTATTCACCGTACATATAGTGAATCTCTTTGCGGACTTGACGAATATCATCCATAACCTTTTTCGGTGAAATCATATCCAGCAGATTTTCAAATTTGAAATCTACATTGGTGATTCCTTGACTGCGCTTGGTATCAATGAGCGTAAACAACATTTTCAGAAAATCATTACTTTGATTTACACGAATTTCAGAAATGCTATCCTCATCAATTCCCTCTGGCTTTTTAAGGGTGTAGACGACTTTTTGATTGGCCGCGTTAAAAAACGAATACACGGTCGGCGAAAACTTATCCAAAAATTCGTCAAAGCTGCGCACCAGAAGGTGCTGATTAATTTCCTTGATCTTCTCATCGCTCAAGCTGTCAATACCCTTCACATCACCTACAATGGTGATCAGGTCCAGCTTTTCCGGGTTAATCTCTTCAAAAAGCATTGTCCGGTTGGTTTGATAAATGATTTCCATCGCTGTCGGCAAATGAACAAAGTATGAGTTATAGGTCCATTGCTCCATATACGGACATGGGATGTCCAATTTGAAACGGACGAAACTCATTTTTAGTTCTTTTGCCTCCTCCCCCCTACTTAACATTTAAATTCGTCAAAGGATTGAGCTTATACCACATTTAAGGTACAGGCATGTAACCTTGAAAATCGGTCCGAAGCGTTATTCGGCTTTTAACGGCAAAGCATGCAAATGAGATGTATTTCCAAAATGAAAAGTCAGATAACACAGAAATTTTAAATTTATGATTTCGTATTCCTAACTTCAATCCCAATTTTTGCCGTTGATACGAGAGCTATCATACAAAGCACTCTTCAGTTTTGTCAATTTCTGTAGTCTCAGATTGAAATAGGGTATTTTGGCTCATTTTATGCGTAAATACGTAATTTTTATGATATGTTAGACCTGTTTTTTCAGGGAAATATTCACAAATAGAACTCAATTACCGATAGAAGTCCATTGGATATTTCTGATAAGCGTAAAAGAATCAAATTCATGGCTAATGTGAAGGTTATCAGCTGTTTTGATCCTTTATCCCTTATATCCCAAGGATTAGGAGAGCTGATCCCCCCACGTTGGCCTCGACGATGGAGGAGCTTATGTTCAGAATAAGGAAACTAGGGATTATCGTTTTCATGACTTTTGTACTATTTTTACAAATGAGCCTAAACGGGGTCATTTGCACTGTAAATCAGGCTAATGCAGCATCTTTAGGTGCTGTCCCGATCGAGGGTTATGATGCCGTTTTTGTACTGGATACCAGTTATTCCATGAGGGATACTGATCCTGAAGGCATTGCGGCCGAAGTCATCAATATGTTTATGGATTTGAGTGATGCAGACCGTACGCGCGTCGGATTCGTTGCCTACAATCACCATGTGGTCGCCTCGAAACCACTGACTTCGATTGCCGTGGCGGCGCAAAAATCCCAGATCCAACAGGAAATCAGAACGCTAAACCGTTCCGGTTATACGGATTTGGGACTTGGGCTGCGCAAAGGCTCGGAGCTGCTAGCGGCAGGAGCATCCCAAGGGCGTCAGCCTTTTATGATTCTGTTGTCTGATGGAGAGACTGATTTTGGTGCCTCCTCTGGTTCCCGATCCAAAGGTGACTCCAATAACGATGTGTCCTCTGTCATCAAATCTGCACAGACCAAGGGATATCCGGTGTATACGATTGGTCTGAACCATGATGGCACAGTGAATCGACAAGAACTCGAACGGATCGCTTCTCAAACGGGTGGAGCTTCTTTTATTACGAGTAGTGCTGAGGATCTGCCGGAAATTCTGAACCGTATTTTCGCCAGTCAAATTCGTTCCAAGCTCGTCCCAATTGCTGCAATTACGACTACTGGCGAGATGCAAGAATTAACTGTAACTCTACCGGACTCTAGTATGGAGGAAGCCAATCTGGTGCTTTTGTCGGAGCATCCCCTTCTGGAAACACAGCTATATTCCAATTCAGAAAATGTCCGCAGGTACAAGTCGAGCCGCTATGCGATTTTAAAAATCGAGCATCCACAGGCAGGTAAAGTGAAGTTGAAGCTACGGGGCATACGCGGAGATTTGGTGAAAATCAATTTACTTGGCAGCTATCGACTGGAAGCCGAAGCTACCATGGGAGGAAAGCAAGCAACGGCAACTCATGGCGACAAGCCTGTGCAGTTGCTGAAAGGTCAAGCGACACCGTTTCAAGCTCAGCTTCTGTTGCCGGACAATCAAAAGCTTACAGATGAAGCCGTATATACGTCTCTCCAAGCCCATATTGTAGTTACTCCCAAGGGGGGCACAGCCAAAAAGGTGCCTATGACCTATAAGTCAGGAGCCTTTCATACCGAATATGCGTTCCCTCAAACCGGGGATTATACATGGCAGCTATCTCTGGATAGTCCGCAATGGTACCGTAAGGGAATTGTACATAAGGTTCACGCGGCCAATGCAGCACCACAGGTCTTAAAAGACCTGACGATTCACCTGGTAAAAGAAGATGGCGATTCCCGTCGAAGTTTATCAGATTTTATTGTTGACCCCAATCATGACAAGCTGAACTATAAGCTGGATTCAGAAGCCTCTGGGGATACGATCCATGCTGAGATTAACGGTAATGATCTGCTGCTATCCGAGCTCCACACAGGTGACTCTCAGCTGAAGATTACCGCTACCGATCCGGAAGGAGCATCCAGCAGCGCTACACTAACCGTTTCTGTACAATCCCGGTATACAGCCATTAAATGGACGGTAGCCATCAGTGTCGTAGTAGCCGCTCTTCTGTATTGGTTCTTGCGGCCGAAGCCGCAGTTTGCCGGAAGAATTGAAGGATATTTTCTCGCTACAGCAAGTGGACAGGAGATTCCGGTAAAATCTTGGCCGCTCACCTCCTTTCCGGGTCGTAAGGTCAGCTTGCAGGAATTGTTCCGTACGCTTGACGTTCACGAACCGTTGCCAGAAGCGGAACGGATCGTATTTTCCGCAGGTAAAAAAGGGAGCCTAATCGTAAAACATGATACACGCTGCGCCTTACAGCATGGAAAGATCAGATTAGCCCGTAACAAAAAAGCGGTCATGGAGTACAGCGACAAGCTGTACATTACATTCGAGGATGGTGTCACTGAAATCGAGCTGCGATACAAAGCGATTAAACCGAATACTTCAGTGTACACCGACCATATCCAAGCTCCGACAGGATAATGTCCGTCACAACCTAAAAAAAGAGAAGCGCCGTCTCTTACGATTAATGAACCGTAAGAGTAGGGCGCTTCCCTTTTTTTATCCAATATTCCGCACGTAGTGCGGCTTTAAACCATCGAAGTGAACGGCAACGCTTGTTAGCCTGTACCTCCAGACCACGCCGAATGACATACGGCAGCAGAGAAAGTCCCGCATTTTCAATCTGAATCCGCTCGGAATGATCTGCAAACAATCGGCCCGGCACATCTGGCGGAGGTGTTCCTTTTCGGCAATAATACAGCGTGGCGGCCAAACTATAGATATCCGACACAGGCCCCTGCTGCGAACGATTAGAGTAAAATTCCAGCGGAGAATAGCCCGCCGTGGTAAAGATCGGATGCTCTTTGCCTTCAAAATGCACAGCCGAACCAAAATCAATCAGCTTGATGTTGCCATTTTCCCCAATCATAATGTTGCCCGGCTTAATATCCCGGTGAATAATTCCTTTGTCGTGAATGTACTCCATGGCATCAATTAAAGGTAGCACCGTGTGGTACAAAAAAGTGGGATCAGATGTTGGCACAGCTTCTTCTTTCATCATTCGATCCAATGTCTTGCCTGCACAGTATTCCATGACCAGATAGGCAGTTCCATTTTCCTCAAAGTGATCTATATAACCGACAATTCCCGGATGACTTAACTCCTTCAACATTTGCCCTTCACGCAAAAAATAATGCATAAACTCCACGTATTTGGATTGCATAGAAGCACCGCAAGTGACCGTTTTTCGATCCATCCCTCGCAAAGCCAGGGCATTCGGAAAAAATTCCTTCACAATGACCTTTTCTCGGTTATCCAACAGCCTTGCCGTATACACGATGGCCAGCTCACTGCGGGACAAGGCGCTTCGAATTTGATATGTATTTCGCAGCTTCGTATTGCGGGCAAGCAGATTCCCGCTTGTATCCACGATCATGACTCGTCCTCCTGTCAGGTTCTTAGCTTATGTCTTTTGTATATATCGGCTTATTACACATCTTTTTATTATACCGTAAAATAGATTATTGGAAAAACAAATAACCTGCCATAATCTCCCTTAGAGAAATGATGACAGGTCTTTTGGCATTTATCTGGTTCTTTTTTCTTAAATCGTTTAACCCAGTTTCGTTCCAGGCTTCATGCTGCGCACACTGTTGGTATTTTTCTTCCGTTCACTGCGCAGTTTGCCTTTGCCTTGTTCTGGAGTGCGAATGGTGAGGGCAATTAGGAACGATACGACACACAGCACAGCAATCGTGGTAAAGGTCGGGATGAATCCACCAAGCAAGGCTGCGATAAATGACCCCGCCAGCGCACCGAGGCCAAAGCCTTGATACACAACACCATAGTTTTTGCTTTGATTTTTCAGACCGAAGAAATCAGCTACAATGGCAGGAAAGACTGTAATGTTGCCGCCGAAGCAAAAAGCAATTCCTGCTACACAGGCAAAGAATAAACCAAAATTCAGCGGTACCAGACTCAGCACTGTGACTGCGACCGCCGTTGTCAGCAACGCACCCGCTACTACTTTCAGACGACCTACTTTATCCGATAGCGCACCCAGTATGATCCGGCCCGCCGTGTTGAAAATTGCGACCATAGCGACCGCATTAGCAGCTGTTGCTACATCTAGGCCGGCCATCCGTACGCCGATATCTTTGACTACCCCAATCAGGTAGAGACCACTCATACAAGCGGTAAAGAACATTACGAACAACAGATATGCCTGCTTGGTGCGCAGCATTTCTTTGACGGTGTAATCTCGCTGTACAACCCCATTTTGTACCGAAGGCTTGTTCACGACTACAGCTTCTCTTACCAGGAAAGAACCACCCACAATCATGATCAGCACGATCATTCCCCAATATAAAAACGCTTGCGATACGCCAACGGACTGAATCAATGAACCATTAATATACTTGAATATAAGACTGCCTGTTCCATATGCCCCGACCGAAATACCGGAAATAAGTCCTTTTTTCTCAGGAAACCATTTAATCAGATTCGACAGTGATGTAATATATGCCGTTCCATCCGCAAAACCTACGACAATACCCGCCAAAATATATAGCAGGGACAGCGATGTTACCTGCGAACTGAGCATGAGACCGGCTCCTAACACGACACCTGAACACAAAATCAGACGACGTAATCCCCATTTATCCTGTAGTTTGCCTGCGAATAATGTTGCAAACGCCAGTGCAAAACTGGTAATTGAAAATGTAATGGCAACCGAACTGAGGTTCCAGCCAAAGCGGTCCACCAACGGTTGATTAAATAAACTCCATGTGTAAATGGTTCCTAATCCCATCTGGACAATTATTGTTCCAAGTACGACAAGCCAACGATTCCCGCTGTTTGTTTTCATTTCAATCTCCTCTTTTCATTCCGGCTCTACAGCGTCAATTTGTGATCATCATAACCGGGAATCCAGTACGCTTTGCGCCTGTGGAGGAGCAAGTCTGTAAGGATTCTCTCTACATGGATTATTATAACCCTGCATGTTAGCCAGAAATCGTTTGAGGAATGAAATGCACATATAGCGGAATGAAATGCCTTTAAAGTCGCATAATTTGCCGAAATTCCTTGGCCTTGCTACGGCTTACCGGAATTTCAGCTTCTAGTCCACGCAAACGCAAGAGATACGTATGATTAAACCAAGGTACAATTTCACGGATCTGCGACAGATTCACCGTGTACGATCGGTGACAGCGGAAAAAGTCCTGCTGCGGCAGCCGGGCATGAAATTCCGAAATGCTCATCGGCATCGTATATTCTTCGTGCCTTGTAAAGACTCGGGTCACCTTTTCCTGCGCACACGCATAGTAAATATCGTTTGCATCCGTCACAATGATTTTGTCATTTTTCAGTAAGTTAATACGACCTGGCGCAGCAACGGTGCTGGCTTCAGCAGCTCGGGGTTGCGCCGTCTGGACAGGCTCCTGTATTGGAACGTTCTGCTGCTCATAAGCATTTTCCAGCTTACGCAGCATAGATGCGATCCGTTTTTCATCATATGGTTTGAGGATGTAGTCGAACGCCTCCAGTTCAAAAGCCTGCGCCGCATGTTCTTTATAGGCGGTCGTAAAAATAATATAGGGCTTTTTAGCAAATTTGCTAATGTTCTGTGCCAGTAGCATCCCGTCCAATGAAGGAATGTTAATGTCCAGAAAGATCGCGTCCGTCTCCTGATCTTGCAGAAACCGAAACACATCTAGCCCATCCTCGAAACTATCAGTCACCTCAATGTTGCTATGAGTCTGAATAAGATACTCCAGCTCTTCACGTGCCGGAAGCTCGTCTTCTACAATTATGGCCTTCATGACTTCTCCTTTGGTATGTCAAAATAAACTTCGGTGCCCGGCTCATGCTTTAGAATAATAACTCCCTCGCCGTACATAAGCTTGAGTCGTCTGTGCACATTGTACAAGCCGATCTGTTTAGCCGGAACCCGATCATGATACAGGTTATCCACAACATCATCCCGTATACCTACCCCGGTATCCGCCACAGAAATACGCACCTTTTCTCCACGATCCTTTACAGAAATAGTTACTGTACCTGACCCCTTTTTCTTGAGGATTCCGTGATTAATCGCATTCTCAACCAGGGGCTGGATAATAAGACTTGGAATACGCACAGACACCTCATCCATTACATATTCTACCTGAAGCCGGTTGCCGAAGCGTGCTTTCTCAATTTCCACGTAATCAGACACCTGCTGAAGCTCTTTATGAATTTCGATTAAATCATCATTCAGCTCCAAATTATAGCGCAGGTAGCCCGATAAATTAATGATCAGCTCTCGTGCCTTATCCGGCTTGGTGCGTGTCGTAGAGGCAATGGCGTTCAGCGCGTTAAACAGAAAATGGGGATTAATTTTCGTTTGGAGCGCCTTTAGCTCGGCTTTATTCGCCGCTTCCTTAATTTGCTCCACACGCGACACTTCCATTAACGTGGAAATGATTTGAGACAAGCCAATCGCCATCGTCTGCAACGGATACGTGATTTTATAAGCTTTGCGATAATAAATCTTCAAGGTTCCAGTTACTTCTCCCCGCTCCTCTAACGGGATAATGAGCAGAGACTGGATTTGCGGTGTTTTATCGTCTGCAATATGGTTGCGAATCGTGATTTTACCGCTGCGGATCGTCGATTTAGTCACATCGCTAATAATCTCATCTCCGATGTGATAACGCTCTTCGCCAAAACCGACATAGGCCAGCACATCTCTGGTATCGGTAATCGCTACCGCGTCTGCCTTGATATCTTCTTTTATGATCGAACAAATGGTATGCAAGGATTCCGCATTAATGGAGCGAAAATAAGGCAACGTCTTATTGGCAATATCCAGTGCCAGCTTGGCCTGTCTGGCCGCGATATTCTCCTTTTCCCCCTCCACACTCTGGATCAACAGAACGATTAAACCGATACTGACTTCTCCGATAATCATCGGTAAACCAATCTTGGAAACGATGTCCACACCAAGGCCATGGGGTTGTGCCATCACCAGAATGAGCAGCATCGTCAACGCTTCACAGACCATACCTGCGGCGATACCGACCAGCCATCTCTTAGAACGATTAACCCGGCGACCGATATATCCTGATACCACACCTGCCAGAATACTTGTAATCAGACACGGAATCGAGGTCACTCCCCCGATATCAATTAGATAACGATGGATACCTGATACAATACCTGTAACGATCCCAACCCAGGGTCCAAACAAAATACCGCCCGCCATAATTGCAATGATTCGAACGTTAACCAGCGAACCTTCGACTTCAATCCCGGTGTACGTACCGAACAGTGCAAACATGCAAAAAATCAACGTTAGTAAGGTTAGCTCTGCCGGGGAATGACTGTTCTTTTGCAAGGTTTCCTTAAATCGTGGGATACGTGTAATAAAAAACAAACAAATCAGTAACAACGCTGCGCGCTCAAATAGCTGCATCAGCATTTCCAACAAGGCGTTCACCTGCGTTCCTCCCAAATAAAAACGGATATGCCTACATAGGTTGTGTTATCGTGTACGTCGTTCATACACACCATACCCAAGTATCATCAAGCCACATACGAATAAAATAATAACAAATATATTGTCAACAAAACTCGGCATATCAGGTTCTGACATAGAGATGCCCGAACTATTTAATTTAACAGGTACGGAATTCGCAGCTCATTGAATGACCGATATAAAGCGCTCCATCGTATAAATCACTCCGCTACCCAATAGGCTCAACACGCTGATCAACAAATATTTAAGCTCCATAAGAATTTATTCCTCCTTAATTACAAAGCATTTAAACTGCCACAAATTATACCATCAACTTCCATCTAATTATAGCTTCTAGAAATCCCCTCTTCATTTCCCTTCTTCAAACGCAGTAAAAAACCGGAGAGTACCGCTTGATAGCGATATTCCCCGGATCTCTAGTCCGAAAATGGAGCATTTCAGTTATTTGCTTTTGCTGATTTCGGTAGGAATGTTGTCCTCCTTCTGATCATGTACCAGTTCTTTTAACTGGATAATCAACGTCTCCAGCTCATTAAATCCGGTCACCATATTGGAGGTTATATTTCGTTGCTCCTCTACTCCAGCCAAAATTTGCTCTGACGCTGCACTCGCTTGTTCTGTAACGCTTGAAAACTCCTCCATCTCTTGAACGACCTGAGATGAGAATTGCTGCATACTATTCGTACTGGCTTCCACCTCCACGGCCTGCAGCAGCACTTTATTGGCATTTTGCAGGATATCCTCCAGTACAATTTCGGTCGAATGGGCCGATTCCATACTCTGCTGTAGTCTTTGCTGTCCCATGTCAAATTGGCTTACGACAGAATCCATCTGAGTTCTCAGTTGGGTCAAAATACCTTCCATTGCCACCGAGGTATTCCCTACCATTTCAGCCAAATTACGCACTTCGCCAGCCACGATGGCAAATCCTTTTCCATGCTCTCCCGCTCTGGCGGCCTCAATGGATGCATTCAAGGACAGCAAATTAGTTTGTTTCGAGATTTGAGTAATATCTTTGAGCATGGCAGACATATTATCACTTTGTGTTTTAAACTCGTCCAACTCTTCTTTGGTACGACTCATAACCAGACCCAAATCCTTAATTTGAGACGTTAATGCAAGCAGTTGATCGCTCCCTCTGCTCCCGGCACTTTTCGTATCTTCGGAGAGCTGCTTCAATTCTCGGGAATGATCGGCAACCTCGCGCACGTGCTGGTCAGACTGAGCCAAGTTATCCGTTACCTCAGTGATATTCGAAGCTTGCATTTCTACCCCTTTGGCAACCTCCTGAAACCCGATGGCGACTTCATTCGTCACGCTGCCCGTAGCATCCACTTGATTCCTGAATCGTTCTGTGAAGCTATGCAATCCAGCTACAGCCTGTCTCACTTGTTCAAACAAAAATTCAATACGTTGCCTTGTGGCATCCATATCTTTATTTTGCTCTTCCGTTTTCTCAAACTGCTTTTGATTTAACACCGATACCACTAACAATAGCAAACCAATCAGTAAAACAATAATAAACTCGTGCACATAACGCAAAGGACCGGTAGCCGTGGGAGTTGCTGGCGTACCGATGGTAATTTGTATAAAAATATTACACAGATTTAAGACCATTGCTATCAAAAAGTATCGATAAGATGGGTAGAGCAACAACAATGAGCAAATAAAGATCGTAGTCACTGCCTCCACGCTAGATAAGTTTACAAATATACATATTAATACGCTATACAACGTAATAATCCAAGGAATAAGGCGGATTCCTTTCTTTTTCATATTCAGAATCGTCAAAACTGCGGCGACTACAAATCCTACACCACTAGACACCCACACCGATGGATTAGATAATGCCGGGATGGTGCTGCTCAAGGTCATAATCCAAAAAATAATGATCACCAATTTGTTTCTTTGCCACAACAATTCATTCGTTCTGTCCATGATTGTGTACGCGCTCCTTAGATATATATTAGGTATTTATAAAATAAAAATGTAGATACCATACTATATATATCGTCATATCAGAACGCGTATTGAATGAAAATCGTACAAACACCACATTCCCTTTTAAACACCAAATCACAACAGGACAACTTTTTAAAGAGAAAGAGTATGTAAGTGTAAATAAATGAATGCAAAAAATCGCCCCCTAGCAGGGAGCGATTTTGAATACCTTTTTGATGATCTTCTGCAATTGAAAAAGATTCATAAACCAACTGAAAACATTAGGATTCCTTGTTTTCGGAAGCCTCTTCAGTGCCCTCAGTTGCCGCTGCATCACCTTCCACAGCAGCATTTTCTACTTCAACTGCACGCGGAACGATAATAGAAGCAAGCAGTTCTTCTTCAGGGACGTGCAGTGTTACTCCTTTAGGGAGCTTCAAGTCGCTAGCGCTCAGCTTGTCGCCAACATCCAGTGCGGATACATCCACCTCAATGGTAGATGGTAAATCAGCAGGAAGACCTTCGACTTCAACTTCCGTTTCCTGAACTTGCAGAATACCGCCTGTTTTTGTACCTACAGGTGTACCCTGATAATCAATAGAAACACGCACGCGAAGCGGTTTGTTTTTGGCAATTTTCAAAAAATCGGCATGCAACCATTGGTTGTCACGCTGTTGATAATCTTTAATAATAACCGGAATGGTTTCTCCACCCTCTACAGTGAGGTTGAACACCTCTGAACGTCCGGTTTTGACTACTTTATTAAATTCCTTGGCATCGACATGTACAGGGGTTCCTTCAAGCTCAGAGCCGTAAACCACAGCTGGAATCCGTCCTTTTAACCTCAATTCACGAATAGCCGAACCCTTCTTCTCTGTTCTCGGCTGGGCGGTCAGTTGAATACTTCCTCCATTAGAACTCATGATATACAACCTCCTTCAGGTTACCTTACAAATGATTTTCCTCCAAGAATCTTGCCTGTTTACCAGTCGTACTACAGGATATAAGCCAGCAAGCTGGCAAAACTAAACAAGTCCATAATTCTATTTTACCCCTTTTTTCTGAAACTGACACACGTTTACATAAAAAAATAGCATTTCTCGAAATAATCGAAAAATGCTACTTTCGTATATATAGCGACCAAGCATACAAGTCTATCCGGCCCGATTATCATTTACCAGTAGCAAATATTCTTCTCTGCCACTATGAATCAATACCTGCATCACAGACTGGTTCAGGTCTATATCAATATAGCGATCTGCCTCAACATCCTTGGCATCCCAGTGATTAAGCCGGACAATGTAGCCAATTCGCTGTATATCAGGAGACACCTGAATACGCGCTATTGCACGACCGTCATCCAAATCACGAAATTCAACATGTCCGTCGCGGTGCCCAGTTCCCCATACCCATACGTTCCAGCCAGTGTATTGCCGATCTGCACGCTCGTATATCAGTTCAATCGTGCGAAATGGCGCGACTTCCCTATCGTTTCCAAGCTGCACATCTGTCAACGCCATGGCTGTACCTGCAATTTCTTGATCTGTTCCCTCATCCGAGTCTTCCAATTCGTTCTCCGCCTGACGATTAACCTGATCTTGTTCAGTCAAAAAGGAGACTCGTGCAGGTTCTTCCTGATCATATAACACCATCATCGACCAGCGCGATACAGTCACACGATGGCCTACCACTTCATACCGGGTCTCATTACCAGCCCCGTGTGCGTCCACGACCACACGCCAACGATCCGATTCCGCAGGCAATAATATCGTTTGCTCTGTATCCGAGCCGTTATAAATCACCACAATATGATTCCAGGCATCGCCGTTAGCATAGTGCCTCAAAGCAAAAGCCACCACATGCCCACTGCTTTGCAGCACTTCCATATGCTGCTCCACTAGCTCACGATGGTCCATTCGGAATGCCGGGTGGTTGCGCCGCAAAGCAATTAAACCTTGGTAGTAATCAAACACTGGGCGAAACCTCGCCTTGTTATCCCAATGGATGGCATTCACCACATCTGGGCTTCGGTAGCTATTATGGTCTCCATAT
The DNA here is from genome assembly GCF_024213605.1 of Paenibacillus sp. CH40. Lineage (NCBI taxonomy): Bacteria > Bacillati > Bacillota > Bacilli > Caryophanales > Paenibacillaceae > Paenibacillus > Paenibacillus sp. CH40. The sequence continues at coordinate 99,696 of NZ_JANAVQ010000001.1, read as the reverse complement.
TTGGAGCGCAGCAGTTCATCCCCTGCATGAATAAAAGGAATGCCTTGCGATGTGAGTACCATACCGTTAGCCAACAGGGACTTGCGTACGGTTTCGTTCTCTAGCAAGTTATCTTCATCCAGGTCCCAATACGGGTCTGCTTCGGCAACAGCTTGTTCAGGTGTCCTCCCATCCTGTGGCTTCCCCTGCTCCCATTGTGGAAAACGACAGTGCTCCCGCAAATGTCTTACTGTCAAAATTTTATCCCACAGATTGAGATTATCGTGGGCAGTGACATAATTGACGGTCTCCGATGGCTGAGCTGTGAAATCATAAATAGCCCCAAAAGCACCTTTGAGCACCTGTTCCTCCTGATGTTCTGCCCCCGTGGCAAACCCGCTCCCAGTACCGTCGCTATCTCCCTTAATAGCAGAACGGTAGTTGTCGTTAAAAACGGCAAAGCCTTTGTCGCGTTGCGTTCCTTTTAGCGTAAGCAAGGGTTGCGGAGATTCTCCTCCCGTCCAAGGCTCACCATAGATCAACAGATCGGGACGCACTTCAGAGCGAAGCTCCTGGGTAAGCTGTTCTACGGTCGGTGTATCAATCAGCCCCATCAGATCAAATCGAAAGCCGTCTATATGATATTCCTCTGCCCAATAGCGTAGTGAATCCTTGATATACTTGCGCACCATCAGACGTTCGGTTGCCACCTCATTACCTACACCTGATCCATTGGTGAGCTGCCCTTGCTCATCCGTGCGGTAATAATATCCAGGTACAATAGGCTCAAACGGCCCCTGTTCCACCGAATAAGTATGGTTGTACACGACGTCCATAATGACACCGATGCCGACAGTATGCAAAGACTGTACCAGCAGTTTCAGCTCTCGTATGCGTGTCTCCGGATCAGCCGGATTGGAAGAATAAGACCCCTCCGGCACATTATAATGCTGCGGATCATAGCCCCAGTTATATTCAGTTTCTAATTCTGCAAAGTCATTCACCGTATGAAAATCAGCCACTGGAAGCAAATGAACATGTGTAATGCCCAGCTCCAGCAGATGATCCAGCCCGATGCTGTTCCCCTCAGTATCCTTCAATCCCGTATACGTAAAGGCCTCAAACCGTCCCTGAGCAGCAGATAAGTCTTTTTCCCCCGTATTAAAATGGGTATCCATCGAAAAATCACGTACATGAAGCTCATAGAGAATGGCATCCGTCGGCCGCTTAAGGGTAGGCCCCGTATCCAATTCCCATCCGTCCGGGTTGGTTTGAGCCAAATCAATGATCGCCGTACGCTGCCCGTTGGCTGATACCCCTGTGGCATATGGATCGGCAACATAATGAATGGTGTTGTCCGCCCACTCCAGCCTGTACATGTAATAATATTTGTTCCAGTCCCCTTCCAGCTCTATAGACCATACACCTTGATCACCACGGCTCATGAGAAATTCCTGACCACCGCTGTGCTCCTGAACGTTCCCCTCCTGATCGTACACCCCCGCATCGTTATACAACGCTATATGGACCTGCTGCGCAGTCGGTGCCCATACCTTAAACTTGCTGCCCGCAGGCGTATAAGTAAGACCCAAATCATAGCCTTCATATATGGGATATGTTGTGTGCTCAAGCTCATTGAGCTGATTGAAATCTGACATTCCTGTTCACCACCCATTTCTGTACATCGGCTTACAGCCTCTGTTCATCCATCATTTATGATGTTTATGACTTGTCAATATACCTCAGGATTTTGTAAAATCTTCACCTAATAGGCTATCAAAATAAGACAAGCTTGAAAAGCTGGATGATTTAAATAAGGATGACGCTTCCATTTCAACGCACACTCCATTTTATGACAAAACTATGAACAGGCTACAGCTTTTGCCCTTAAGGTATAACAATAGTTAGAAAAGTCAGGACAATCTACGGTTATCCATTTCAAAAATATCGTCTGCAATCCGCATGGTAGAACTTCGGTGCGAAACAAGGACAATCGTTTTATCTTGCTGCTGTTCCTTTAACGATTTTAAAATAATTGCCTCGTTCAGGCTGTCCAAATTGCTGGTAGGCTCGTCGAGCAGTAAGAGAGGCGCATTATGGACAAAGGCTCTGGCCAGTCCCAAGCGTTGACGTTCTCCACCGGACAGCCTGTCCCCCAATTCTCCAACTCGGCTGTCATACCCTTGAGGCAAGGTCATAATAAAATCGTGCACGGATGCCTTACGTGCTGCTTCCACCACCTGCTCATGTGTAGCATCAGGCTTTCCGATTTTGATATTAGCTGCAATTGAATCATCAAACAGGAACGTATGCTGGTCTACATAGCTCTGTAAGCCTCTCAAATGTCGGGTCCCAATTTCCTTCAAATCGTGTCCGGATAGCAAAATTTCACCTTGCTGCGGGTCCCTAAATCGAATCAGCAACTTTAGCAGTGTAGACTTGCCAGAGCCGCTTTTACCCTGAATGCCTAAAATCCGCTTATGCGGTATCGTGAGACTTACATCATTCAGCACCGTTTGACCATCGTATGCAAAAGTCACCTTGTCTACTCGTACCCCAGTAAAGGCAACACTCATCCCTTCGATATTTTCCTCAACCTCCGGGGTTTCCTCCAATAGACTCAACACTCGTTCCCCGCTCGCCAGCGTTTGAAGCAAATTGTTGGACAAGTTGCTCAGTGCGACGACCGGACCAAATGAACTAAACAGTGCAATGACAGAAATTAGCATACCTGTAAAGTCAACCTGACCATTAGACATACCGTACAAGCCAGCCAGCAGCATCAAGAATGAGAATCCAACTACAGCCGCATCTGTGATCGCTCTTGTGATGCCTTCATGATGCTTCAAGTCCTTCTGCTTGGCATCCAATTGATCCGTACGACGGTTAATCTCATTCAAACGTTGTTCTCCTTGTCCATATTGCACAATTTCCTTCATACCCCGTAAGCTGTCCAAAAAGTAACTGCTCAGCTTGCCAAAGCTGCTTCGGTATTCCATCCCCTGACGTTTGCCCATACGTGACGTGAGTAAGGGAATAAATAAACCGACAGTTAGGTAAGCAAGCGCAGCGAGCCAGCCTAATAGAGGCTCATAAGAACCGATAAAAAATACCATGAGCAGTGAAGTGATGATGCCGATCATTACAGGCGCTATCGTATGCGCATAAAATACTTCCAGCAGCTCAATATCACTCGTAATGAGTGATATCAGATTCCCCTTGTCCTTGCCTTCCAATTTGGCTGGAGCGAGTCTGCGCAGGGCTTGAAGCACCTTGTCACGCAGTACAGCCAGTAGCTTGAAAGCGAGATAATGACCACTCATTTGCTCACCATAACGGAATACGCCGCGCAGTACGGCACAAACCACGATCGCCGTCAGCAAAAACGACATGGTGTAGCCTGTCGTGATGCCCGTTGCTGTAAGCAGAGCAAGGGCTCCATACACTATAATGCCAATAGCACAAATAAAACCAAGCACTCCTGTCACAATCGTGATGAGCAGTACAGGTAAAAGAGGTCCCGCCAATACCAATAATTGGCCCATGATCCGTAATCCGTGTCTACGCATATACAGCCCCTCCTTTTACAAACTGCTCTACCTGGTGTTGACTGAGATACATATCCGCATAGTGCCCTTGCTGGCTCAACAGTTCATGATGCGTTCCGGATTCTGCCACCAATCCGTTTTGCAGCACATAGATACAGTCGGATTGAACTACATTTTCCAGTCTATGAGAGATAAGAATCACTGTTTTTTGACCTGCCAGCGCATGTATTACCTCCATAATGCCTTCCTCACTCTCACTGTCAATGTTAGAGGTGGCTTCGTCAAAAATGTACACACGACTACCATGCAGCAATGCTCTGGCCAGTGCTAGCCGTTGGCGCTGTCCTCCTGACAGATTTGCCCCCTGCTCCTCCAGTTCTGCTTCCAGTCCTCCTTCTGAAAGAATAAAATCATACAGCTTCACTTGTCGCAAAGCTTCCAGCATTTGTTGCTCATCCGCGTGCTCATTGCCCATTTTTAAATTCGCTTCCACTGTGCCTTTAAAAATATAGCTGTTAAAACCGATCCAGGTCATGTGACGCATGCGGCTTTCTTCCGAAATATCAGTAAGCTCGGTTCCTCCAATCGTCAGACTTCCTCGATACCCCTCGTGATGCCCAACGATTAATCCGGCTATCGTACTTTTACCAGAGCCTGATTCCCCAACAATTGAAACCAAGCTGCCTTGGGGAATATCCATGGAAATATTTCGTAAATTATCTCTTTCGTCGTAGGCGAAACTCACCTGTTTCAGTCGAATATCTGTGTTTTCTATGCTTTCTTGTCCTTGTATAAGATCCTCTGTACTCAACATTTGGAATATTTTGTAACTCGCTGCCATTCCGTTCATGGCGATATGGAAGTAAGAACCCAGCAAACGCAGCGGAATGAAAAACTCTGCTGACAGCAAAACAATGATGATCGCTCCTGCCAAGCCAATATGGCCTGAAGAATATTCACTTATCGCGACCAGTACACCCGCAGCAGCACCACCAAATGCGATAAGATCCATAATGGCCACGGAGTTAAGCTGCATAGTCAGCACTTTCATCGTCATTTTGCGAAAGTCCTCAGCTGCTGTGTTCATTTCCTGATGTTTATCCTGGTCTGTTCCGTACATTTTGAGCGTAGTCAGACCTTGTACATTCTCTAAAAAGCTGTGGCCCAGATTGACGTAACTGCCCCAATATTTCCGAAACAGCTTTTTAGCCATCCTCATAATGACAATGATCGACACTGGAATTAAGGGAACGCAGATCAATAGTATAATGGCTGCTTTGAAGCTGACAAAAGAGAGGGTGATGAATAACGTTACGGGGGCAAGCAGACTGTAAAATAGCTGAGGCATATATCTGCCGAAATAGGTTTCAAGCTGCTCTACCCCTTCTACAGCAACCTGAATAACCCCCGAGGTGGAGATATGATCTGTATATGCGGGTCCCATCTTCAGCAACTTGCCGTAAATTTGCGAGCGCAGCGTTTTTTTAGCATTTACCGAAGCACGATAAGATAACATACTGGCTGCATAATTGCTCAGGCAGCGAACTGCAATAGCAGCAATAACAATGACCGTCATAGATAGAATCAGCTTGCGAGTCACTTGTCCTTCCCATGCCTGCTGCATAACAAAGGCCATAGACAACACAGCGGCTATACTCCCCAAAAGACCGATCCACTGCACAAGCACACCCAATACGATATATTTCCGAGAATGTTCCACTAGACCGAGCAGACGGCTGTCGACCATTTTAGACCTTTTTTTTGGAGTAGGTGTAGGTATAGGTTCAGATGAAGATGGAGGCGTTATTTTTGCTGCAGCATTTCTTATTGTTCCGATGCGGAATATAAAGTAATAATATTTAAAAAGGATGACCAAGACGATGAACGCTTTCCCCCACATATTAGGTGTGAAAATAAAGCCTATAATCAGCATCGCTGACGCTAAGCCCAATGTCGTGATTTTCGTAGACAGCTTCAACGACCTTGTTTGGACAAAACTCTCTAGATGCTTTTGGTACAGAGAGGTATTCGAAAACCACTGGTGAATCCTTTCGGACCCCCGCATAAAGAAAAAGGTCGCTAGCAGCAGAAACGGTGTAGTCGGTAGCAACGGTAGCACTACACCAATAACTCCAAGCGCCAAAAATAAAAACCCTAAGGTAATATAGATCGGTTTCACTATAATCCTCCCTAATAGTTATAATAGTAATGATTTCATTTTATAGATAATGATAATCATTATCAATATAAACAATTTAAGCAGGTTGTTATGTGATGTAAATCACGTATATAAAAATCCTCTTGAAGCACATCTCTACAGAACACGTTAGTGTTGATGTGGATGCTTTGTCTTCAAGAGGATTATTGAAAGTAGATGTTGGTAATTCGTTGTTTTATGAATTTATAATATCGTATTGCTCCAATACCTGCCGATGTAACGGGTGGTCTGCGGTTATGGAAGTATAACGCGTCAGCGCCGCACCCAGTCCTTCACTGCGGATCACCTGCTGAAGCTCGACTGCCTCTGGGTCTTCCGTAATATCAAATTTACAGGCAGCAGCCATTCCTAACGCCAGATGATCCGTAGGGATGCCATACTCCTGCGCTTGAAGCGCGGGACGTACAAGACGATCATTGGGAGACAGCTTGCGCAACGGTGAACGTCCGACCCGAGTAACATCGTCTGTCAGATTAGGATTGCGGAAGCGATCCAAAATTTTAGAGATGTACTTCTTATGCTCCCCTTGATCCAAACCGAAGCGCTTCACAAGCACTGCTCCTGTCTCCTCCAGTGACCCTTGTATCGAATCCACCACCTTGCTATCCTTCATGGCCTCCTGGATGGTAGCATAACCTGCGGTATAACCAAGATAGGCTGCCACGCAATGCCCCGTATTCACCGTGAACAGCTTTCGTTCAATGTAAGGCTCTAGATCCTGCACGTACAGGATGCCTTCGATTTCTTCATGCTCAGGTGCCATTTGTGAACGATCCACCACCCACTCGTAAAAAGGCTCTACCTGCACATGTAACGGGTCCTCGTGGTGTTGGATCGGCACAATCCGGTCTACAGCAGCATTGGGGAAATATACCGAAGCCTCAGCCTTGGCACGAGTCGCCTCATCCAGTAGCGCAAAAACATGCTCTTTCAGTTGGGCGCTGCCTCCGATTGCATTTTCGCAAGCAATCACATGCAGCGGGCCTGCCCCTCGCTCCACCCGCCGCACTATTCCCTCGGCAATACCTGCTGCAATATGCCTGAGGATGCTAACCCCTACCGCGGTCGTTACCAGATCAGCATGGTCTACCGCATCCGCTACAGCGGATGCATCTCTGCCGTCAATCGCCGTTACATTCGTGACCAGCTCCGTATCCTTTGTATCATTGGCTAACTCTACGGTATATTGTTTACGACGGCGTAACTCGGATACAAGGGTGTCGTTGACATCTGAAAAGACAACCTCATAGCCTGCACGCGACAGAATTAATCCGATAAAGCCGCGACCGATATTTCCTGCTCCAAAGTGGACGGCTCTCATAGCTCCAGCTCACTTTCGAACAGATCTATAATTTCCTGTGGGGTCACCGCGTTGCGAAGTTTATCCATATTTTCTTCCTCCGCACACACCACAGCGATACTCGTCAAAATCTCCATATGATCGCCGCCTTGTGCTGCAATGCCGATCACCATATATGCTTTCTCTTCCCCAAAATCTACGCCTTGCGGGAACTGAACGATGGAGATGCCTGTGGATTGAATAAGCGTCTTGGATTCCTTGGTGCCATGTGGAATAGCCAGCCCATTCCCGATGTAGGTAGACACGATCTCCTCGCGTTCCAGCATCTTGTCAATGTACTCACTTGAAATATGTCCCGCATCCAGCAGGATTTGTCCAGCCATACGAATCGCCTCATATTTGTCTTTGGCGGTTGCGTTCATTTTTACTTTGTCTATCGTCATAATACTCACGGTAGGTTCCTCCCTGTCCCTAATTTACTGTGGAAAAATTCAGCCAGCTCACTCGATATATAATTGACAATATGATCCCTGCTACCGTGTTCCAGTAGCGTAACCATGTCTTCCTGCAAAAGTAATGCACTAATCTCGCTCAATACCTCCAAGCTTTCTCTCGGCAGCTCACGAGGCCCCAACATGAGCAGCACGCATTCTACCTGTTCACCTGTATCCGCCAACAGCGGCTCTGCCAGCTTATACAAGGTAAGCGAAGGCTTGCGAATATAGTGGCTGCGCGTATGAACTAAAGCAATGGAGGTATCAGAGATCACCTGACTACCTTGGCGCTCTCTTTCCATGAGTTGTGCAGCAACCACAGAAGGCTCTGTAACATTCCCCCGCCCCGCCTCCAGCATGCATATCGCCTCTACGGTCGCCGCCATATCCATCCCTTGATTTTCCAGCGGATATACTTGAAATTGCTGTACAATGTGTACAATTTCCTCGAGACTTTTCCGCAGACCGGTAAGCCACTCCATATCCTGACCAGGCTGAACGGCCTGTTCCTGCTGATGATCATTGAGATGATGGAGTGTAATATGCTGGATGAAATGACGCAGACGGTCACTCTCCTCCTGCGTTAGCAGCGGACTGATCTTAAGATACCGATCTGGTTCAAGCGGTAGCTCTACTGTCGAAATGATCAGATCATAATCCTCCTTGGGAATCCGCGCCGCCTCGTACCATGAAGCCCTATCCACAATTTTGATCTGTGGGAGCTCTTTGGCGAGCCTTGTTGCCAGAAGTCTGGATGATCCAATGCCGCTCGTGCAGACTACAATGGCCCGCACCTCCCGACGCAATTGTCGCAGCCGCTCCAGCGAAGCGCCGAAATGCATGACGAGAAATCCGATCTCTTCATCAGGCACTTTCATTTCTGTCATGCTCGCCGCAGCCTTTTTCACTGATTCGAATAAGCTGCTGTAATCCTTGCGGATTTGCTGAAGGAGAGGGTTACGAATCGACCTGCCTTCCTTCAAACGTTTGAATACCGGAGCCATATGGGCAATCAATCCTTCACGCAGAACACGGTCCTCTTTCAATGGCGTGCCTGTCTCTTCCTCCACACGACGAATCAACTCATGAACCGACTCCAACAGTACGAGATCATCCAACGGCAGTAGTCGGGTAGAGTGATCTTCGGCATCACGAAATAGCAGCCTGAGATAAGATCGTTCCGGCTCTGGAAATTCAATATCCAGCGCCTCTGACAACTCCGTGCATATGCGTTCCACCATAGCTGTGCGAAGCATGATATTTTCATCCGAATCTGTTTTTAAATACGAGAGAAGAGGATCTATAACATACCCGAGTCGCAGACGTACCAGCGAAACGCAAATTTGAATCAGCAGCTCCATGTATTTGCTTTCCACCATGTTTTCCAACCATTTTTCATGGGGCTGCCAGAGGGCCTTTTCCACGATTAGCAGGTTATCTCTGCCAATCATCTCCAGCAACTTGTCGGCAACACGGGTTACAGGACGAAGTTCTTCCCGGGCTGAAAACAGATCGGATTCATCCAAATATTCGAGAGCCAGCTCGGAAATCGCCCGTCTTTTGTCTGTCTCCCGCCCTGTAATCTCGACCCCGTACCCCCGTCTGCGCACAAGCATGAGTCCACGTTCCTCAATCCAGTCTTGCAATTCGTCTAGATCATGACTGACCGTAGTTACCGTGACTTTCAGATCTGAAGCCAGCGCTAACAGCTTGATCGGCTCCCGTGTATCCAGCAGCATGCAGAGAACCACGATCTTTCTCTCCTCAGCCGAATATTCGTCTGACTTCGTATGCAGCAATTGCTCTCGCAGACTTGCAAGCTGAGTCGGGTCGGCCTCCACATAGATACCGATCCCTGATTTTTTCTCCAGCTTTATCTCGTGAGCCGCCAACCAGCACTCGACTGCACCAAGTTCCCGATGAACTGTCCTTGTGCTGACATTGATCTTCTCAGCAATTTCCCCGGCTGTAACCTCTTGTGGCTGCTCCAAAAGATACTCCACAATGTCAGATTGTCGTTTCGTAATATTCATAAGCGCATACCGTTCCTTCCCAAGCTCTCATCCCTTCCAGCAGGAAATAACAAACTGTATACAGCCGGCCTGACTTTATGGGGATTAAGAATCGGATTTCAGCCGTTCAACCAGCGCTTCGTATTCAGGGCTCTTCAGAAAATTGTCAATGGAAATGTGCTCAGCATTCGGGGCTACCGTTTTAGCCCGGTCTGTCAACGTTTTTTGTGTAATGACAATATCCGCATCCTGTGGAATTTCACTGATTGCCGTATTCGTAACTGTTACGCCCACACCCGCCTGCTTCATTTTTTTGCGTAAAATCGAGGCACCCATAGCGCTTGAACCCATACCTGCATCACAGGAAAAGACGATTTTGTTCACTTCGGATTTATCCTTGAGCGTTCGATCTGCAGCAATTTCTGCAGCACGATCAGATTCGTGGTTATCTTCCATTACAGTGGCGTTAGCACTTGCACTCTTGCTTTGATTTTTCATATCTTTCAGGCGGGATGCAGCTTTCTCCAGCCCCTCTTCTTGTTGCTTACCAGTCTTGAGTAACACTGCGGCAACAGCAAAAGATACGACCGCAGCAGCGATCACCCCGCTTAGCATTGGCAAATATCCGCCTTTTGGCGTCATTAGAAAATAGGCGATGATGCTGCCCGGTGAAGGAGCAGCAACCAGTCCGGCACCTGTCAACATGAAACAGAAGGTTCCCACAACGCCCCCAGCTATAGCAGCAAGAATCAAAATCGGCTTCATTAAAATATAAGGGAAATAAATTTCATGAATCCCGCCGAAAAAATGAATGATGACTGCCCCAGGAGCCGACGACTTCGCAGAGCCTTTACCGAACAGGCAGTAGGCCAGCAAAATACCGAGCCCCGGTCCAGGGTTGGATTCCAGCATGAACAGTACGGATTTCCCTGTTCTTGCAGCTTCCTCCAACGCAATCGGACTTAATACTCCGTGATTCAGCGCGTTGTTTAAAAATAATACTTTTCCGGGCTCAATAATGAGGTTGACAAGCGGCAGTAGCCCTGCGTTCACGAGGAACTGTACCCCTGCCGACAACACTTGACTGATCATTTGTACAATCGGGCCGATCGCCACATGGGCAAGCAGTGCTAGAATGGCACCGATAATCCCGGCCGAAAAGTTATTGACCAGCATTTCAAAGCCTGATCTGACTTTGCCTTCAATGGCCTTGTCGAACTTCTTCAATATCCACGCAGCCAGCGGACCAGCGACCATCGCGCCCAGGAACATCGGGATATCGGCTCCCACTATGACACCCATCGTCATAATGGCACCAATCACACCTCCACGTTGTCCATGAATCATCGTGCCTCCCGTGTAACCAATCAGCAGCGGCAGCAAATAATTTTTCATCGGATCAACCAGTTGTGCAAAACCTTCGTTCGGGAACCACCCGGTCGGAATAAAGAGTGCCGTAATCAATCCCCACGCGATAAAGGCTCCCATATTGGGCATAACCATACCGCTGAGAAAACGGCCAAAACGCTGTACGGCGACACGAGTGCCTCCTTTTGAACTTGGCTTTGCGTCCAATGTACTCATATTCAAATCCTCCTTGTAGGTAAGCATCACTACCTTTTCTTAAAATTCATACTAAATGACAGCGCTATCTTCATCAACGAAATGAAAACGTACTTTCGTCATGAACGTTGATGACAACATTTAAATTTAAATTATCCGAGAAGGTATTATACCTGCATAATTCTTCTTAATATGACCTGTTGCTATAGAAATTAGTCGAAAAACCGTGCTGGATTATGTATGATTCTTACTATAGGGACAACCCTCTAAATCGGAATAAAACACGTAATTACGTCTGCAAAAAGACAAAAAAATAGCCGCTATGTCAAATCATAGCGACTGTTGTATACAAAAATCGAGCAGACAAATAACACTCTTATTCCATACTACATTGCTCCATTACTGCTCATCGGAAATCAACTGCTCGTATTGATCCGCAGACAGTAGCTTGCCCAATGCTTCCTCCACATCTTTACCCATCTCTACTTCGATCATCCAACCTTTTTCATAGGGAGATTCATTCACTAGCTCAGGCGTACTTTCCAGCGCTTCATTCACTTTTAATACGGTTCCCGTCACCGGAGCAAAAAGGTCGGATACCGTCTTCACCGATTCAATCGTACCGATCTCCGCTCCCTGCTCAATCGTTACTCCCGCCTCAGGTAATTCTACAAAAACAATATCACCCAGTTGATGCTGTGCAAAGTCTGTAATACCAATCCGCAACGTTCCATTCTCTGTGCACTGAACCCACTCATGTTCGTCTGTATACCAAAGTTGCTGCTTTACTTCACCCATCCTGTTCCCCTCACTTCCATATGAATAAAATCGCTTTTGCTCACCTGTATTAGACAGGTTAAGATTATGACAACAGGAACACTCATGTCAATAATACTAACAAAAATACTTCATATGACCTCATATGGCGTACTATATAAAAATATGATAACTTATAACAAACGCTTACATATCCTTATTTATATATTAAATGTTTTTTCTATTGTTTTTGATGACATTTTTATTGACATTTCGAATGAATTTGCGTATTAATGGGTTATAGCAAATGCTTTGGGAAACACCCCGACAACTGCAAACGCGGATGAACGCGGAGGGAGAGACTGCCAAAAAGATTCGCATAGCTGTTGCCGCTTATGAGACATAAGTTGCACGCGAATCGGATCAAGTTGTTATCTGCAAAGCCAGGTAATATACTGTTGATCCCGAAGGTAGCGCCGAAGGAGTAAGCCTGCATTGCAGGTGAATCTCTCAGGCAAAAGGACCTCTGCCGGACGCATCTCTGGAGAGCATTCGCTATTGGAGCGGATCACCCAAGGGGAAACCCGGTACATACCGGGGTAACTTTCTGGTATCAAGGACAGAGCTGAAAAAAGAGTGTAGACTGCCGTCTATACGTTTTTTTCGGCCTGTCTTTTTTGTTTAGCCGATCACACCCGATAGGAGTGGAAAAATGACTAATTTGCGAAAAACACCGCTATATTCGTCCTACGGGACGCAGTCTGGGGTTCGTTGTATTGACTTTGGCGGCTGGGAGCTCCCCGTTCAGTTTAGCGGCATTCAAAAGGAGCATGAGGCCGTCCGGCAACGTGCGGGTTTATTCGATGTATCGCATATGGGCGAATTTTTGGTTGAAGGCAAAGAGGCCGAAGCTTTTCTGCAAAGGGTGACCACGAATGATGTCAGCCAGTTGGAACCAGGTCAGGCACAATATTCACTCCTGTGTTACCCCGATGGAGGGGTAGTAGACGACCTGCTTGTTTACTGCAAAGGGTCGGAGCGCTACATGCTCGTTGTGAACGCCTCTAACATCGATAAGGATTGGGATTGGCTAATTAGCCATATGCCTGCATCCGTTCACATGGAGAATGTGTCTGATGCGATAGCATTGCTGGCGTTGCAAGGACCGGAAGCAGCACGTATTGCCGCAGCCGTGGCAGATACGGACATTACGAATCTGGCATCTTTCCGCTTCCATGAGAATGTGCCATTGTTCGGAGCAAAAGCACTCGTCTCACGAACCGGATATACGGGCGAAGACGGTTTTGAATTTTATGTACCTGCTGCGGAAGCACCAGCCGTATGGGAGGGTTTGCTTCGTTCCGGTGAGTCGTATGGGCTGATTCCCGCTGGACTTGGTGCTCGGGATACCCTACGCTTTGAGGCACGGTTGCCGCTGTACGGACAGGAGTTATCTGCCACGATTTCACCGCTCGAAGCCGGTCTAGGTTTCTTCGTCAAGCTGAATAAAGGAAATTTTATCGGTAGAGAAGCACTGCAACGTCAGAAAGATCAAGGGATTCCTCGCAAATTGATCGGGCTGGAAATGACGGATCGCGGTATCCCTCGCGCCCATTATCCGGTATTCGCAGAAGGACAACGCATCGGTGAGGTCACAACGGGGACTCAGTCGCCCACCTTGAAGCGTAATCTCGGCCTCGCCTTGGTAGACAGTCGTTTTAGCGCCCTCTCCACACCGCTGGAGGTTGAGATTCGTGGCAAACGCCTGCGTGCCGAGGTGGTGGCAGCACCCTTTTATAAACGTCCGCGCTGATCTTAAACTCTCTTCATTTCAATAAAGCAAACATGTCAGATATGAACTTCCGGGTTTTCATCTCACACTTTTTTATTAGCTAATTTACGATTTAAATTTTGCTTTTCGAAAGGAGCCAGAACCTATGAAGCAGCATCGTTATCTCCCTATGACTGAACAGGATCAAACCGAAATGCTGCGTGTGGTCGGCGTTTCATCCATCGATGATTTATTCAGTGACATTCCAGAGGCCATTCGATATCAAGGGGAACTCCCTCTTTCTTCTCGACTCGACGAGAGAGCCTTAACCCGCCACTTGGCCGAGCTGGCTGGACACAACGCCAATACAGACACACATGCCAGCTTTCTTGGCGCAGGAATTTATGACCATCATATTCCGTCCGTCATCCAGCACATCACTTCACGCTCGGAATTCTATACAGCCTACACCCCCTATCAGCCGGAAGTAAGCCAAGGCGAGCTACAAGCCATTTTCGAATTTCAGTCGTATATTTGCGAATTGACGGGCATGGCTGTAGCTAATGCCAGCATGTACGACGGAGCGACTGCACTGGCGGAAGCGGGCTCACTGTCCGCCGCAGCTACCCGCCGTAAACAGCTTATCGTATCAAGGTCCGTCCATCCGGAGGCACGTCAGGTATTGGCAGCCTATGCACGCGGATTGGATTTGGACATCGTGGAGATCGGCTGTTCGGACGGCGTAACGGATGCTAATGCGTTAGCGGCGGCCGTATCGGAACAGACCGCAGCTGTTTTGGTCCAAAGCCCCAACTTTTTCGGAGCCGTGGAAAACCTGAAGCCGATGGCTGATCTCATCCATGCGCACAAAGGTCTTTTGGTCGTCAGTGCCAACCCACTGGCACTTGGCTTGCTGGAGACACCCGGCAAACAGGGCGCGGATATTGTGGTAGGAGATGCGCAGCCACTTGGCATCTCCTCTTCTCTCGGCGGTCCGACCTGTGGATACTTTGCCGTTTCTCAGGCACATATGCGCCGTATCCCCGGCCGTATTGTGGGTCAGACCACTGACCGTAACGGTAAACGCGGCTTCGTGCTGACCTTGCAAGCGCGGGAACAGCATATCCGCCGCGAAAAGGCCACGTCTAACATTTGCTCCAATCAAGCGTTGCTAGCTTTATCTGCATCTGTATACTTGTCTGTCATGGGTAGACAGGGGATCAAGGAAGTAGCCGAGCTAAATTTGCATAAAAGCCGTTATGCTTTAGAGCAATTGCTGAGCTTGAAGGGCGTAACTGCCTCATTTAACGCACCAACCTTTAACGAGTTTGCCCTTAGACTGCCTGAGGGTACGGATATGAGCAAACTCCAGGCCGAACTGCTAGCTGCTGGATTTATCGCTGGCTACGATTTGGGCCGGGACTATGAGGAACTTGCTGGTCACATGTTGATTGCCGTGACGGAGCAAAGAACCAAAGAAGAGATTGACCAATTTGTACACACCTTGGGGGGATTGCTATGACACACACCGGACAGGATCAAAAACAAGGGCTGTTGAAGGAACACGATCAAGCGCTCATTTTTGAATTGAGCCGTCCGGGTCGCATCGCCTATTCCCTTCCCGAGTGCGACGTTCCCCGTCGCCCGGTGGCAGAGCTTTTGCCAGATTATGCGCTGCGCAGTGAACCTGCGGCATTACCCGAGGTATACGAAGTAGACGTTATTCGACATTATACCGCCTTGTCCCGGCGCAATTTCGGCGTGGATAACGGATTTTATCCGCTCGGCTCCTGTACGATGAAATACAATCCGAAAGTGAATGAGGATGTCGCCCGATATACAGGCTTCGCCAAAATCCATCCATATCAGCCCGAGGAGAGCATCCAGGGTGCTATGGAGCTGCTGCATACGCTCCAAAATGATTTGGCTGCATTAACTGGTATGGATGCCGTCACGCTTCAGCCCGCCGCGGGCGCCCATGGCGAATGGACCGGGCTGATGATGATTCGCTCATACCACGAAGCACGTGGTGAGCGACGTACCAAGGTGCTCGTGCCGGATTCCTCGCACGGAACGAACCCCGCCAGCGCAACCGTCGCGGGCTTCGAAACAGTCACCCTTCCCTCCACCCCTGAGGGACTGGTGGATCTGGATGCGTTACGTCAAGCCGTAGGCAACGACACCGCTGCGCTCATGCTGACCAACCCGAACACGCTTGGACTGTTCGAGAAGCAAATCACTGACATTGCTGCCATCGTGCATGACGCGGGTGGTCTGCTCTACTATGACGGGGCGAACTCCAACGCCATCATGGGAATTACCCGCCCCGGGGATATGGGCTTCGATGTAGTGCATCTCAATTTACACAAAACGATGAGTACCCCGCACGGCGGCGGCGGACCCGGCGCTGGGCCTGTCGGCGTAAAGCAACGGCTCATCCCTTATTTGCCCAAGCCGCTTGTCGTACGTGATCCGCAGGGGGTGTACCACTGGGACCGGGAACAGGGAGATTCTATTGGACGGGTTAAAGCCTTTTACGGCAACTTCGGTATTCTCGTTCGTGCCTACACCTATATCCGTAGCTACGGTCCTGATGGCTTAAAGCGTGTATCGGAATGCGCTGTGCTCAATGCCAATTACATGATGCATCGGCTCGCTCCACATTTTGACCTGCCCTACCCTGGACATTGCAAACACGAATTCGTAATGTCGGGGCGAGGCTTGAAAAAATTTGGAGTGCGCACGCTTGATGTAGCCAAACGGCTGCTTGATTTCGGCTACCATCCCCCTACAATTTACTTCCCGCTGAATGTAGAGGAGTGCATCATGATCGAGCCCACGGAGACGGAAAGTAAGGAAACCCTTGATGCTTTTGTCGACACTATGATTCATATTGCGCGGGAAGCAGAAGAGAACCCTGAGCTGGTGCTCAATGCACCATATACTACTCCAGTCACACGATTGGACGAAACTACCGCAGCCCGCAAACCTGTACTGAATTGCTCATGCAGTTAAAAACATATTCTACTTAAAGGATGCAAAAAAGCCGGTATCTAAATAGATACCGGCTGCTGTATGTACACAGCAATTTTTTTGTTGGAAAAAGATATAACCTTTGAAATGTAATACCCTTCCTTAGCCTTCGATGCTTTGAACCAATTCAACAACCTGTTCTGCTGTTTGCATGTCCAGAGCTTTTGTAGCCAGTTTTTCCATGTCCGCACGGGACAACTTGGAGATTTGGCTACGTGCTGGCAGAATGGAAGTTGCGCTCATACTGAACTCATCAAGTCCAAGACCCAACAGCAACGGAATTGCTGTTGTATCTCCTGCCATTTCACCACACATACCAACCCAACGTCCTTCACGATGAGCGGCATCAATAACCATTTTCACCAGACGCAGAATGGATGGATTGTATGGTTGATACAGGTAAGAAACTCGCTCATTCATGCGATCCGCTGCCATTGTGTATTGAATCAGATCGTTTGTACCGATACTGAAGAAATCCACTTCTTTTGCGAATTGGTCAGCCAATACCGCTGTAGAAGGAATTTCTACCATGATGCCCAACTGAATTTCTTCAGATACGGATACACCCTCGGCTACCAACTTTTCCTTTTCTTCCAACAAAACAGCTTTAGCTTCACGGAATTCGTTCAGCGTAGCAATCATCGGGAACATGATGCGCAGGTTACCATGCACACTCGCACGCAACAAAGCACGCAATTGAGTGCGGAAAATATCCTGGCGATCCAGACACAGACGAATAGCACGGAATCCGAGGAACGGGTTCATTTCTTTCGGCAAGTCCAGATAAGGAAGTTCTTTGTCGCCACCGATATCCAAAGTACGGACTACAACCGGCTTACCTTCCATTCTTTCCAGAACGGTTTTGTATGCCGTATACTGTACTTCTTCGGATGGAAGCTTATCGCGTCCCATGTACAAGAACTCCGTACGGTACAAGCCAACGCCTTCACCACCGTTGTCCAGAACACCAGCTACATCATTAGGCGTACCAATATTGGCTGCCAGTTCGACATGGACACCATCGACAGAAACTGTAGCTTCGCCGCGCAGCTTGCGCCACTCTTCGCGTTGCTTGTCGTATGCCACCTGTTTAGCACGGTATTCCGCAACAATCTCTTCGGTAGGGTTCACGAATACGTGACCATCCAAACCATCAACGATAATCAAATCGCCGCTTTTAGCTTGAGACAATATATTTTTCGTTCCCACAACTGCAGGAATTTCAAGTGAGCGAGCCATAATAGCCGAATGCGAAGTACGTCCGCCGATGTTCGTTGCAAAACCTTTAACAAATTCACGGTTCAGCTGAGCTGTGTCGGAAGGTGTCAAATCTTCTGCAAGCACAATCGTTTCTTCGGCAATTTCTGCAGGACTAACAAAATGAACACCAAGCAGGTGATTCAGGATCCGCTTGGTTACATCACGCATGTCCGATGCGCGTTCTTGCAAATAGGCACTTTTCATGTTTTCAAACATGGAAATGAACTGTGTAGCTACTTCATTCAAAGCATAGTCAGCATTAAGCTGCTCGTCTCTGATTTTAGCTTTAACCGGATCGATCAATTCAGGATCATTCAGGATGAGCAGGTGAGATGCAAAAATTTCTGCTTTTTTCTCTCCCAGCTCCTGAAGCGTTTTCTCCTTAATCGATTCCAATTCGGTTTGAGATTGTACCAAAGCCGCATCCAATCTCGCGATTTCAGCCTCAACATCACCAACCGCGCGTCTCTCTACAGCGTAATTCGGATGCTCCAAGATAAACGCCCGGGCAATGGCTATGCCTGCCGAAGCGGCAATCCCGGAAATTTTAAGCATGAACTTCGCCCAGCCCTTCGTTAACGATTACATTTTCAAGAGCTTTCAGTGCTTCGGCAGCTTCAGCGCCTTCGCAGATAATGTTAATAGTATCACCTTGTTCCAGACCCAGAGACAATACACCCAGAATGGATTTCAAAGTTACTTTTTTACCGTTAGCTTCGGCAAAAGATTCAGCACCGCTGAATTTGTTAGCTGTATTTACCAGTGCAGTTGCAGGACGTGCATGAATACCGTCTTCATCCGTAATTCTAAAAGTTGTTTGCATAATTTGTTCCTCCCACTTTCCTAAAGATAATATTTGTTTACACGCAGTATACCAGATCATTGATCAGACGGCCTAAGCCGCCTAATCAACTAATCCGAAACACATAGAGTTTATTTTATCGTAATTATACCATCTTCGCCAGCCTTCAATACTCCAGTTTTGTTTAAAGTTACCGAAGAACCTTCTGGAAGGTTGGTAAAAATGACAGGTGAAATGATGGATTTGGCGTTTGCCTTCACGTATTCCAGGTCTACTTTCATAATAGGCTGGCCAGCTGACACAAGATCGCCTTCGTTCACCAAAACGTCAAATCCTTGCCCTTTAAGCTTCACTGTATTCACCCCGATATGAACAAGCACTTCTTTACCGCCATCGGATTGAATACCAATCGCATGCTTGCTCGGGAATACATTGAATACTTTACCATAAACAGGGGACACAATCGTTCCATCATTTGGCACGACCGCAAAGCCGTCACCTGTCATACGTTCTGCAAATACCGGATCGGGAACCGTCGAGATATCAACCAATTCGCCGTTAACAGGCATTACAATATCTTCTACAATAATGGTTTGTTGTTCTTCCCCAGCTTCCTTCTCCTCTTGTGGAGCAGGTTGCGCCGGAGCTGGTGCAGGTGTACGTCCAGCCATGATATCAGCCATTTGAGTTTTAATGGTGTCTGAACGTGTACCGAAAATTGCCTGTACGTTGTTGCCGACTTCAAGGACACCCGATGCGCCAAGTTGTTTCAGACGAGCTTTGTCAACGTTCGATTTCTCATTAACCTCGATCCGAAGACGTGTGATACAAGCATCCAGGTGCTTGATATTTGATGAACCACCGAAAGCTGCCAAAATGTTGTGCGGGAGCTCATCACTACTACCGGCTGCTGCACCATCCACATTTTCTGTAGCTTCTTCACGTCCTGGTGTTTTCAAGTTGAACTTCCGTATGATGAACCGGAATCCGAAGTAGTAAATCACTGCCAAAATCAGACCGACGATGATTACATACCACCAAGGCGTACGGGTTGGAATAATCCCGAAAATCAGGAAGTCAATGAATCCGCCTGAGAAGGTCATACCGATTTTGACATGTAAAATTTGCATGGTCATAAATGACAGACCTGCGAATATACAGTGTACTGCAAACAGCAGTGGAGCTACGAACAGGAAGGAAAATTCCAGTGGCTCCGTAATACCTGTCAAGAACGAAGTCAATGCTGCTGAACCCATGATACCTGCTACATATTTTTTGTGTTCTGGTCTTGCTTCATGGTACATTGCAAGCGCTGCTGCTGGCAAACCGAACATCATGAATGGGAATTTACCCACTTGGAACGTACTTGCTGTCAACGCCACTCCATCACGAAGCTGGCTGAAGAAGATCTGCTGGTCACCGTGAACGGTTTGACCTGCTTTGTTAACATATTCACCAAATTCAAACCAGAACGGTGAATACCAGATGTGATGCAAACCAAATGGAATAAGCGCGCGTTCGATAACCCCAAACAGGAACGCCGACAAAGTCGGGTTGGAATACACCATAAAGTGAGATACTGCGTTAAGTCCTTGTTGAACTGGAGGCCAGATCAGAACTAGCGCAAGCCCGACAATCAGTGAGGACACCGCCGTTGCAATTGGAACGAAACGCTTACCCGCGAAAAAGCCCAGATACGAAGGAAGCTCAATTTTGAAAAAGCGGTTGTACATGGCCGCGGCCAGTATACCGATGATTATCCCGCCGAACACCCCGGTTTGAAGCGTTGGAATACCCAACACGTTCGCATAACCCGGTATTTTTTGAGCAATCAAACCAGGTGTGACACCCACGGCTGTACCCAAAGTAATGTTCATAACGAGGTAACCGATGATGGCAGCCAAACCTGCTACACCTTCACCGCCCGCCAGACCGACGGCTACGCCGACTGCGAACAACAGGGCCAGATTATCAAAAACGATTTGTCCGGCATTCATCATGATCGTCGCTACCGATTGAACCCAGCCCGCATTTAATGCCGGAATGTACTGGAGAAAATCAGGATTGACCAGCATGTTACCGATACCCAATAAAAGCCCCGCAGCTGGCAAAATCGCTACAGGAAGCATTAATGCTTTACCGACACGCTGTAAAACGCCGAAAAGCTTTTTAAACATACCTTCCACATCCTTCTCTGAAATTTAGAACAGAGGCAAAACAACAAAAAAGGCATGAGCCGATTTAAGTATGTTTGAAAACAACCTTGGGATATAGCTTGCCCCAGTAGGCTGTAAACAATCATAACTTAAAACAACTCATGCCTGATCGAATCAGTAACACGTTAAATGTTCAGTTGTTGTCTTCCTCATTGCAGAATTGATTATAGCACCCCGCTAAATGCGAGGCAATACTTTTTTATTCCGGTTTTATCACTTTTGTTGCTCCCCCTGCTCTTTGCGTTGGGACAACCGTTGCAGATGCATTGTCAAATAACTAACCTCAGCCGGGTACACAGATTTACGGAGTCTTTTCTCCATAATTTTCGTGAGCTTCCAGGCCAGCATATACATTTCCGGATACTCCTCATTCAAAAGCTTGTCCAATCGATAAATCTCCTGCACAATTTCCCCCCGGCGCACACGTTCAATCGCAAACCTCAGATGAGTCAGCAGTCGAGAATAATCAAGGGATTGAAGAGGAATACGATAATCCAGTGTCGTCTCGACAACCTGAACCATATCAGCAATCAGACGAGAATCCTTCCTAACCTCGGAGATATGCTGGTTTGTCATGGCGCTATAAATATGCAGGGCCACGAATCCGATTTCATCTTCTCCCAGATCTACATCCATCTTATCCCTGATTAAAGCAACAGCCTGCTCAGCCATCTTGTATTCCTGAGGATATATTTCCCTAGTCTCATACAAAAACGGATTATGAATCGTAATTCCCTGTTTATGACGGTTGATGGAAAAAGCGATATGGTCAGTTAAAGCAATCAGTATGTGCTCATTTAGAGGCTTCTTAGCTTGAAGCTGAACAAGATGAAGCACCTCACCGATGACCTCAATGAGCTTTTCATCCAGCTCAGGAAGCAACCGTTTGTATTGCTCCTGTTCTTCATGGCTTTTTAATATAAATAATTTTTCAACTGAATCCAACGGCATAAGATCGCCGGGTCTGCGATTGAAACCGATTCCTTTTCCAATCACGACAACCTCATCATGCTCGGGATGCATCCCTATAATCACATTGTTATTCAGCGCTTTGGCCACTTTTAGGCTGCTCACATCCGCACCTCTTTTATCAGAACCTTGATCCTAAGAATTATAGCATGAAGCTCAGAGGAATCCACGTTAAAGTACCAAATATTCGGCTAAAGGTCAATAAAAAGAAAACGCTTTTCATCACATTGCCGGGAAATGCTGTGATGAAAAGCGGTCTTTTGGTTAGAGAAAGATGCTCCCCAAAGACTTATCGTTATTCTTTATCTGTTAGCGCTACCTCCACCGAGGCTGGAAGAGGCTGCTTATTCGCTTCACCGGAAGGCGGCACGGAATGAATGCCTTTTTTCCCCGTGGTCAACCCCTTGATTAACTGCTCCACATCAATACCGGATACACTCTTCAGCATCTCAGGTGCCGTAGCCATCAGTTCGGTGACATAATTGCTGACACGCGCTGCTCCTTTTCCTTTTCCCGTATCAACTACGGTGAGTTTATCAATGGACGCAATCGGTTCGGCAATACGTCCAGCCAGATCAGGCAGCATTTTCACGATAATATCGAGCACGGCGGCCTCTCCAAACTTCTGGAACGCCTCCGCCAGTTTTTCCTTGGCCTCCGCTTCTGCAAGTCCACGCAAACGGATGACATCTGCGTCTGCCGTACCTTTGGCGCGTTCGGCATCCGCTTCTGCTTGCCCGTTGAGACGTTTTTGTTCAGCTGACGCTTTAGCCTGTGTCTCAATCGAGTATTGCAGCGATTCAGCCTCACGCATTTTACGCGATTTATCTGCTTCCGCCGCTTGCTCGACCGCATACCGATCGGCTTCTGCCTTCTTTTTCACTTCTGCATCATATTGCTTTTCACGTACCTGTATTTCCTTGGATTGAAGATCAATTTCCCGTTCTTTGCGCACCAGCTCGACCTTCATCTGCTCTTCGACAGCAGTCTGCTTGGCACGGGCCTCCTGAATGTGATAAGCCTGATCGGCTTCTGCCTTCGCTGTATCCTGTTCTTTCTTAAACGATGCCACTTTCAGTTCCTTCTCCTTGGCGGCCTCGGCAATGTTGGTGTCTCGCAGCAGTTCGGCCTTCTGGCCTTCCTGTTCTGCACGCGCCTTCTGAATCCGGGCATCCCGCACAGCCTCGGCTTCTGCAATCTCAGCATCCCGTTTCACAGCGGCAATTCTCGGCTTACCAAGCGCATCCAGATATCCGTGCTTATCACGCACGTCTTTGATGGTGAATGAAACGATTTGCAAGCCCATCTTTTTCAGATCACGTGCAGCCACGCCCTGTACTTCCTGCGCAAACCGATCCCGATTACGATAAACTTCTTCCACTGTCATCGAACCGAGGATTGCGCGCAAATGTCCCTCCAGCACTTCCTGAGCCTCTCCTCTAAGAGCCTCCAGTGGCTTCCCGATGAACTGCTCGGCTGCTGTAGCCACATCCTCAATAGAACTGCCGACCTTGATAATCGCCACACCATCCGCAATCACGGGAACTCCTTGCTCCGTATACACTTCCGGTGTGGTTACGTCCAGTTTATGGGACAACAGAGAGATGAATTCGGACTGCTGGAAAATTGGCCAAATGAAGGCCCCCCCGCCGCGTACAATTTTAATTTTGCGTCCAGAGTCATCCTCGGAAATATTTTTATTTCCCAGAAAAGAGCCCGTCACGATCATCCCTTCATCCGGTCCTACCGTTTTGTAACGGGCCCAAAAAGCGATCCCTAATATAACGATAACGATGACAACAATCCCAGGGACCAACACAATATCTTGCAAATTTGACACTCCCGATCACGCTCCCTTCAAGTTAAGCGAATGCGCCGTCTATGTGTCCAGGTACGCTACGCGGACGACGCCCTCTGCGACCTCAACCACGACGATACGGGTTCCCGCAGCAAGCGGTTTGTGATCGAAGCTCGATGCTGTATGTATGGTGTTGCCTGCACCCAAGCGGATCATAACCTCCCCGTAACCAACCTCAGGTACAGGAATGGTGACCTCACCGATCCGGCCAGTCAGCTCACGCATGGAGAAGCCGCTGGATACCTCCGAATTCGCCATGGGCTTGATAAACGCAAAGAACACGAGTATTCCGATGACAAACGCAATCCCTAAAGCAAGCACGACGACCCACCCCATGCTCAGCCCAGTATACTTTGTCAGCAGAACTCCAGCTCCGCCAAAAGCGGTCATGGCTCCAAGTAAAACGACAGGTCTGAACCAATCGAGGCTCGGTAGCTCCAATGCACCATCCAGCCAACCACCGAGTACATCTCCAATCAGCACACTGACTACGGTAAAGATAGCGCCCCCTGCCAATAACCACCAAAATATGGTTTCCATGCGACTCCTCCTTCCATGTACCTTTTCAGTCTGGTTTCCAGTCTATAACTATGTTTACGTATTCAACCTTAAAAAGTTTCAAAATTTTCCTCCAAAATCCCACGTTGAACCCAAAAAAGCACGTTTGTACGTCTAATGACGCACAAACGTGCTTAAAATGATACAAGTATCAGTTTACAGAGATGCTTTGTAAATTTCGACTACATCTTCGCGATTGAGCTTATTAAAACCACCAAAAGATCCGAATTTCACAGCTTTATCAGCCATAACATCGATCTGGGACGCATCAATATCGTAATCAGCCAGACGGCTTGGTGCACCAATCGAGTTCCAGAAATCACGCAACGCCTGAATACCTTCCAGCGCCACTTCTTCATCACTCTTGCCTTCTGGGTTTACATGGAACACATTGACGGCCAGTTGTTTGAAGCGTTCAGGCTTCACATGCAGATTGTGTTTCATCCAGTTCGGGAATAGAATAGCCAGTCCTCCACCATGTGGAATATCATAAACAGCAGACACCGCATGTTCGATATTGTGAGTAGCCCAGTCACCTGTCAGCCCCATGTTCAGGAAGCCGTTCAGCGCCATCGTACCACAATACATAATCGTTTCACGCAGCTCGTAGTTTTCCAGATCGTTGACCAGACCTGGAGCCGCATCCATGACCGTACGCAAAATCGTTTCGCACCAGCCAAGTTGGACCGGAGTATTGGATTCCAAATGGAAATAATGCTCCAGCGTATGTGACATCATATCTACGATTCCGTAAACGGTTTGATTTTGTGGCAGTGAGTATGTGTTTACAGGGTCAAGAATAGAAAACGCAGGGAACGCAAATACGCTACCCCATCCCAATTTTTCCTGTGTTTTTTCATTTGTAATAACAGAACCCGCATTCATTTCAGAACCGGTAGCTGCCATGGTCAAAACTGTACCTAATGGCAATGCTGCCTGTGGTGCCGCTTTACGCTCTGCAAAATCCCACATGTCGCCATCATATTTTGCACCAACAGCAATGGCTTTGGAACAATCCAGTACACTACCACCGCCTACAGCCAGAACGAGGTCGATTTGATGTGTTTTACACAATTCCACGCCTTTATGTACTGTAGATAAGCGAGGATTCGGTTCTACACCAGCCAGTTCCGTTACCTCTGCACCAATTTCACCAAGCAAACTTATTACATTATCGTACAAACCGCTGCGCTTAATGCTGCCGCCGCCATATACAAGCAGTACACGTTTACCATATTTAGGAACTTCACGCTTGAGAGCCTCCAATTGTCCTTTACCGAAGATCAATTGTGTAGGATTATAAAATTCGAATGCTTTCATCGCAAACGCTCGCCTCCAATAGTTCTAAAGTTTAATGTTAAGAATCTACTCTATTATAACCTTTTCGGTTACAGGAAACAAATATGCTTTATTTTCAGAAAAAAACCACACTCCTTGAGGAGCATGGTTTCATGTCATATCTTGGGAGGGTTCTCGTAGTGTATTATGTGCTGCGCCAGCGATTTTATTCTCCCAAAGTATATCCCAATTGTTTCATAAAACGACCAAACGCCTGCTGCCCGGACTCATTCCGTTTATACACTCCTGCATGCTCTAAAATTTCACTGAATTTCAGTCCAACTTCATTTTGTACGGTACGAACAGCCGTTTCCTTGTCAGGCAAACGACCGAAGCGAGTGTTTAACTGATAAATCCAGTCTGCATGTTTAAACAGTGGATGTCCTTCCTGCTGCATAGCCACAGCCAGTTTGTCATCCCCACACAAAATATCTGCAATCCCATCCAGTTCATCCTTGAGCCGCCCCGGTAATATGGCAAGTCCCATAACTTCGATCAGACCGATATTTTCCTTCTTGATGTGATGCATCTCGCGATGAGGATGGAAAATACCTTCCGGATACTCTTCACTCGTTCGGTTGTTACGCAGTACGAGATCCATCTGATACCTGCCTTCGGAATCTCGGCGCACAATCGGCGTCACAGTATTATGTGGAATCGTTTCCCCCTCCTGCTCTGTATGAGAGAGGACATCAGCTACAGGATCACTATAAACTTTCCAGGTTTCAAAAGCAGCATTTCCCGCCTCCAACAGCGCCTCGGCATCTGTTGACGTAAAACGGATGACCGACATCGGCCAGTTTACAATCCCTGCTGTAACCTGCGGGAACGCTTCATTATGGTATACACCGTCCACACCCGCTTTTTCAATTGGGAATGTATGACGACCACCCTGAAAATGATCATGGGTCAGGATCGATCCGCCGACAATCGGCAGATCCGCATTGGAGCCAATAAAATAATGCGGAAACGCTTTCGTAAAGGCCAGCAATCGCCGCAGTGTATCCTTCGTAAGCTTCATCGGTACATGATCATGATGGAACACGATGCAATGCTCGTTGTAATACACATAGGGTGAGTATTGAAAAAACCACGGCTCCCCATTCAATTCCATCGGAATGATACGCAGATTTTGACGGGACGGATGATTTACTCTTCCTGCATATCCGACGTTTTCACGGCATAATTGACACTTGGGATAAACAGGCGGCGGCAAAAGCTTCGCCATCGCAATTTCTTTAGGACTTTTTTCTGGCTTGGACAAATTAATCGTGATTTCCATATCTCCGTAAGATGTCGACTGATTCCAGTACACATTGCTGGCAACCCGATCCATTCGGATGTAGTTCGAATCGATGGATAATTGATAAAAAGCATCTGTCGCCGCCTCTATGCCGCGTTCAGCCTCCGTTTGATGAAAGTCACGGATGACTTCAGACGGTCTCGCCATCAGCAGTCCCATGATTTTGGAATCCAGCAAATCGCGATACGTATCTGTGTTTTCAGGGATAAGTCCTATGGCGAAACCATAATCTATCAATACATTAAGCACAGGCTGGAGAGCTTCGGGGGCTATAACGCCCCCTGCCTCCCCACCTGAATAAGGCTGCGAAAACCCAAACTGCTCCAACAGCAGATTACGGCTGTAATCTGTATCTTGCGGACCGATCAAGCCCTTGTTTTGTGCGAATGCAACCAGTTGCTCCACCGCATATAGAGCCGATTGCTGCACAGTTTCGTCGATGTCATGGGCCAGATGCCGGGAAAGTTCCCGGCCTTGGCCTTTATCTGCGGTTTGGCGCTCGCTCATATGTCATCGTCTCCCGTCTATTCGTCGCCGTAGCCGTGAGGGTGCGACTGATGCCATCCCCATGCTCCGCTAATAATATCCTCCAATTGGGTACGTGCTGGACTCCAGCCCAACACCGAACGAGCCTTGTCAGAAGATGCAACCAATATCGCTGGATCGCCTGCGCGGCGTGGCTCTGTAACAACTGGAATGTCGAGTCCAGTGACCTTGCGTGCCGTCTCAATAACTTCTTTCACAGAGAAGCCCTGTCCATTGCCCAAGTTGAATACGTTGCTGTCATTGCCTTCGCGCAAGTAATTTACTGCACGCACATGAGCATCCGCCAGGTCACTCACGTGAATGTAATCCCGAACACACGTGCCGTCAGGTGTCGCATAATCCTCACCAAACACAGCGATGTGTGGACGTTGCTTCAAGGCTGTCTGGAGCACTAATGGGATCAGATGGCTTTCTGGTCGGTGATCTTCACCGATCTTGCCGCTCTCATGCGCACCAGCCGCATTAAAATACCGTAAAGACACATATTTGATGCCTAAAACTTTATCAAACCACGACATCATGCGCTCCATCATCAGCTTTGTTTCACCATACACGTTGGTTGGCTCTGTACGGTCTCCCTCTTCAATCGGCACCTTTTCCGGTTCGCCGTAGGTAGCCGCAGTAGAGGAAAACACGATTCGGCGCACTCCAGCATCCTTCATCGCCTCCAGCAAGCTCAGCGTGCCAAATACATTGTTGTCGTAATATTTACCAGGATTTTGCATGCTTTCTCCAACCAGCGAATTGGCTGCAAAATGGATAACTGCATCGATACTATTTTCAGAGAACAGTTTGGACAGTAGTTCTTTATCCCTCAAATCCCCTTCATACAACTTGCCTCCAAGCAATGCTGCTTTATGCCCGGTTTGCAAATTGTCCAGCACCACAACTTCTTCTCCCAGATCCAACAGTTCTGCTACGGTATGTGAACCGATATATCCAGCTCCACCTGTGACTAAAATAGCCATGTTATTCGTCCTCCTTCAGTTCTTTTACTCCGTCTCCTGCCTTGCATACATAAAAGCTGGCTTCCAGCCCTGTGCGGGTCTGATAAGCTTCGCCGACTTCCTTCACAAAACGTTCCACATCGTCCTCATGAACCAATGAAACCGTACAACCTCCAAATCCGGCTCCTGTCATACGAGCACCCAGCGTGCCAGGAATGCGTCGTGCTTCTTCAACCATGACGTCCAGCTCCGTGCAGCTGACCTCATACAAATCGCGCAATGAATCATGAGAAGCATTCATTAACTGACCAAAAGCTGCAAGTTCATTCGCTGCGAGAGCATCGACAGAGGCCAACACACGAGCGTTTTCCTCCACCACATGCTGTGCCCGCCGACGCACTGTTTGGTCCGCGATGTGATGCTGAAGCTCTCCGAAACGTGCCTCATCCAGCTGAGCGAGGTATTCCAGTGACGGCTCCTGCTGCTGTAAAATGGACAGTGCTTCGGCACACTGGCTACGACGCTCGTTGTAGGCTGAGTCCACCAAACCGCGACGCTTGTTTGTATTGCCGATCACGAGCTTATAAGCCCCCGTGCGGAATGGCACTTTACGGTACTCCAACGTATCGCACATCAGCAGAATTGCATGATCAGCTGCTCCGTTCGCTACAGCGAACTGGTCCATAATGCCGCAATTGACACCAACGTAATTGTTTTCTGCCCGCTGGGACAACAAAGCGATCTCGACCGTATCTGTTTCCTGTTTTTCGATCGTGAGAAACGCATATCCTGTAACAACCTCAATGGAGGCTGAGGAGGATAATCCAGCACCATTCGGTATTTCTCCATGATAGAGCAGGTCATATCCGTTAGACGGATAAACTCCCTTTTCAGCCAACTCCAACAGCACACCCACCGGATAGTCCACCCACTCATCCGTTTTGTTTTTACCTATTTCTCCACGGGGGATAGACACTTCATACGACAGGTTTGTTGAAGCAAAATGAATTTCATCATCATTGCGCGCACGAAGGATCAGCGTCGTTCCGAATTCCAGCGCAGCCGGGAGTACATAACCACCGTTATAGTCGATATGCTCTCCAATCAGATTGACACGTCCAGGTGCATGAAATATCCGCAGTTCATTGCTGCTTTCACCATATTTTTCAATAAAATGTTTCTTTAATTCAGTAGAGTTCATATCCGCATCCACCTCATATACCGTTAGTAAAGGCCCTCCTGATTTCCCTGTAACATCTTAATCAGGTTGACATCTCTTATGATTTCAGTATAAATGAAAGCGTCACACAATGTAATGCATCCATGTGTTTAAGCTATGGATAAATGTGACTTGGATATGTACAATGTAAGTATACCGCATCCGCTAAACCATTCACAAATGCAGGAAGGATGACCCTATTTTGCAAGCGTATTCATATAGTTATGCCGTCTCCTCTAATCCGGTGTTTTATGAAAATAGCCCGCTGCATGTGCTTTTTGCAGGAGAGAGCCAGACCAAATCCGGTCATGCCGTGGGGCCGAAAATCTATGATTACTATCTGCTACACTTTGTAGAATCGGGCAGAGGTATCTTCCGAACGGAACAGCACACATATCAGCTTGAAGAAAACGATTTTTTCCTTATTCATCCCGGTCAGCTGGTGAGCTATACCTCTGATGATGAGGAACCGTGGCGTTATCGTTGGTCTGCGTTTACCGGGCACCATACTGAGCAGGTGGTGCAAGAGGCCGGGTTACGTGTTCACCAGCCTGTCTTTCATGCTTCCGATCAAAGTCCCATCCCCGGTTATTTGGAGCAAATGCAACTGGCCTTTTATAGCAGAAAATCTAGTTCTCATCTATCAGCCTTGGGCTATTTGTATCTGATTATGGGGGAAGCAGGCAATTACCTGAGTGACTGGACTGATCCGTCCGGGGCGGATTCGCAAATTCAACGTACAGTCAAGCAGATGGTTCAATATATGTCCACTCAGTACGCACACCCCGTTTCCATTGAGCAAATGTCTGAAGGACTTGGTTATAATCGTGCGTATTTGTCACGGATATTTAAAAAGGAAACGGGGATCTCCCCCGTCACCTATCTGCTTAAGCTAAGAATCGACAAATCACGTCAACTGCTGCGTGAGCGTCCGGAACTATCGGTAGAGCAAGTGGCCGCTTCGGTCGGACTAACCGATGCCTTATATTTCTCACGTCAATTCAAACGCTTCTGTGGTCAGTCTCCAACCGAGTACCGAAGCAAGGTTAAGCAGTATCCACAGTCGTAAAACAGACTTAAACAGCCCGCATCCTTCAAACGGATACGGGCTGTTAATTTATATTGTATAAGAGAACACGAAATTAGGCCGATGACTACAAATTATTTCGCCATTAGGCTGTGCCGCCGTCCTGTCAGTTCCCGGCATTCAGAATCGAATCAATCCGATCCAATTCCTCCTGAGAAAAGTCCAGATTGGATAAGGTAGCAACATTTTCTTCAATTTGGCTTACACGGCTTGCCCCAATCAAGACAGAGGTCAGACGTTCGCCGCGCAGAGCCCAGGCCAGCGAAAATTGAGCCAAACTTTGTCCGCGTGCAGCAGCCATCTGATTCAGGGCGCGTACCTTGCGAAGTGTCTCTGGCGTCACATGGTTCTCATTCAGGAAAACCGAAGTACTCGCTGCACGTGAATCCTCGGGAATTCCGTTCAAATATTTATTGGTCAGCAATCCCTGCGCCAGCGGGCAAAAGGCAATGCTGCCTACCCCGTTTTCGTCCAGTACATCTTGTAATCCGTTTTCAATCCAGCGGTCGAGCAAGGAGTATTTCGGCTGATGAATCAGAAGCGGTGTTCCCAGCTCCTTCAGAATGCGAGCTGCTTCTGCTGTTTGCTCCGCACTATAATTGGACACACCCACATACAGCGCTTTGCCGGATCGTACGATATGATCCAGTGCTCCCATCGTTTCCTCCAGCGGCGTATCAGGGTCAAATCGGTGAGAGTAGAATATGTCCACATAGTCCAGCCCCATCCGTTTCAGGCTCTGATCCAGACTAGATATCATATACTTGCGAGATCCCCAGTCACCATAAGGCCCTGCCCACATATTGTAGCCCGCTTTGGTGGAGATGACCAACTCATCCCGGTACGGTTTCATATCACTGGCTAATACTTGTCCAAAAAATTCCTCAGCTGATCCCGCAGGAGGGCCATAGTTATTAGCTAAATCAAAATGCGTAATTCCAAGATCAAAGGAGCGAGTAATCATGCTACGGCCATTCTCCGCGTTGTTAATCCCGCCGAAATTGTGCCACAAGCCCAGCGAAATAGCGGGCAGTTTTAGACCTGATCTCCCTGTACGGTTATATTTCATAGTTTCATAACGATCTTCGCCAGCTAAATAAACCATGCTATCCCAGCCTCTCTCGAAACATTGTAATGTCCATCACAACATCATCATAGCGCTTTTATCCAGGCGTTGACAAGAAAACGATTACAGACCTAATTGATGAGCAAGTTTTTCCATAACTTTACCGATTGGATCGGTGATCAAAAGATCCGCCTTATGATCATACGAGGTGGGATCTGTATTCAGCAGCACTGTATGTTTACCACGAAAATAAGTAATCAAGCCCGC
The DNA here is from genome assembly GCF_024213605.1 of Paenibacillus sp. CH40. NCBI lineage: Bacteria > Bacillati > Bacillota > Bacilli > Caryophanales > Paenibacillaceae > Paenibacillus > Paenibacillus sp. CH40. Next base: position 67,586 of record NZ_JANAVQ010000001.1, on the reverse strand, counting down.
AGCGGGATGTACTGTCAGCGACGTTCCTCCAATTAACAGCAGATCAGCCTGCGAAATAGCCTGAACGGATTGAATAATGGTATCCTGATTCAGCTCCTCCTCATATAAAACGACATCCGGTTTGATAATTCCTCCATCTATTGGACATTTGGGTACAACCTCAGAGCTGTTCATCACTTCATCTAGGCTGTAAAAACGTCCGCATTCCATACAGTGGTTCCGATGCACCGAGCCATGAAGTTCTAGTACATTCACACTGCCGGCAGCCTGATGTAAGCCGTCAATATTTTGGGTCACAACCGCTTTTAGACGGCCTTGCTTTTCCAATGACGCGAGGAAATGATGACAACCGTTCGGCTCCGCATCGGGATGCAGCATTTTGCTGCGATAGAAGTCGAAGAACACTTCAGGATGCTTCACAAAAAATGAACGGCTCAGCATAACCTCAGGGGAATAAGGCAATTTCTCCTCACTTTGATACAGGCCTGCTGCCGAACGAAAATCCGGAATACCACTTTCCGTCGATGTGCCTGCACCGCCGAAAAAAACAATATTCTGCGATTGCTGTATCCATTCCGCTAACGTATTAACTTTCATACCCTACGCACCTCCAGCTCTTCATATCCACGAACAACCTTATCCGCATCCAGCAAATGACCAGAACGTTCTGCTTCTGGCGCAAATCCAATAGCGAGCCGCACTCCGGCACGTTTGCCCATCTGCATATCCCCATTGCTGTCTCCAATGACTACCACGTCCGCCGGCGACAATCCTAGTAATGCGCAAGCTTTTTCAGCCATTTCCGGGTCAGGCTTACCATATGTAACCCTATCATGTCCGATAATCTCATCAAAATAGGATGTCAGCCCCATCCACTCCAAATGCTCCTGTGCAGCCTCTGTACTGTCAGAGGTCACAACCGCTAGCTTCAGCCCGGCATGGCGGCTTTGCTCCAGCAATGTCCGCAACCCTGGAAACACCTTCGCTGCCCGATGTCGCCGAATATCAGCCATCGCCGTTTTATTAAAGTCGCGGACAAGCCGTACAGCTTCATTCCACGGTACACCAGCAGTATAAAGTTGCCAAGCCAGTACCCCCGTACTTTCGTCCACCGTCCCCATGGCCAGCGGGCCAGAAGGGTCGTAACCGATCACACGTCCCTCCTGATCGTGAACAGTACCTAGAACGGTACCTTTTTCCACCGTAAAACCGGCACCTGCCACGGTAAGATGCTGCTCCATCATATCCAGTATAGAACGAGCCCAGGGGCCCCACAACTGAATAAAATCCAGCAACGTTCCATCTTTATCTAATAAAATACCACGGCATGGGTACCGCTCCCCCTGCACGATCAGCTCAGACATGCAGCACACCTCCTTTACTGATTCTTAGCAGCCACATCCACACTCTCTTTCATCCAGTCCTGTAAAGCCGTTACCGTCTGATTCCATTGCTCGGCAGCGCTAATTTTTGCAGGATTATCCCCTTTTTGGACACCATAACTGCCGAATTGGGCATGATTTCCTCCTTCGACTGTAAAATACAGCGTGTTGGCTGGTAAATAAGTTCTTCCACTTTGGACATTTTCCATCTGGACGACTCCATCATCACTTCCCAGTAGAGAAATAACGGGCAGATTTTTATCCTTTAAATTACCCTTGTTATCCGGGTAGGAGGCTAGGAAAAATACACCTTTGACCTGATCAGGATGTGCAGCTGCATATCGGGCCGCCATCACACCGCCTAACGAATGGCCTCCAATAACAAACGCTTCTTTCGGATATGCCTTTAGCACTTCATTCGCTAAATCCGGGGAGATCAAAGCAAGGTTCAGTGGCATTTTTGCAATGATCACATGATGACCCTTTTCCGCCAGACGGCGTGCCAAGGGCGCATAACTTTCGGGCTTCACCAACGCCCCTGGATACAAAATGACTCCGGCTCCGCTTCTTTTTACAGGCTCAAAACCAACCCAATGTTCTTGTTCATTTACTTTCACAGCATCCGCTACTTCGGCTAATGCAGCAGCAGCCGTCTCATCAGGCTGATAAGGCGTAAATACCTTCCATGCCCCCCACCCTGCGATCAGTACAATGACAATCAGGATGCCTAAGAGAATTTTCCATATTTTCCGAGGACCACGTGTCCCATATGAATTGTATGATCTTCTTGTTCTTCTTCTCATTGTAAAAGTTCCTTTCGCCTTTTGTACCTCGAAATTCGTAATTTGAATATAAAATGTGTCGCTGTATTCATCAGCGTAACTATAGCCTTGTTAGGGTAACATCGTTGTACATACAGGGTCAAATCAGCATACTTTTCCAGGTATTAGCCCATCTTTGTCCCGTGTTCAAGCTTTCGCCACATAATAAGGACATGGTAGCGCTTACTGTTGTGAAAAAAATCACAATGGTAAAGTCCAGAGTATCGTACCTTGTTCCTTGTAAAGAATTATTTTTTAAATAGTTTAGTCGGCAGAAGCCGTTCGGAGGGAAACACATGACGACAAGCCATGATGTACAAGGGGAAAGCTTCTTTCTCAATCTGCGATTTCTGTTGATCATATGCGTATTTGCAGGAAATGCTCTGGAGCCTCTAGTCGGTTCACTTCATATTGCCCAACAATGGTTCAGCTGGATATTCATGTTCCATATGCCGTTGTTTGTACTCGTTACAGGCTACTTTGCCAAATCATCTTTGACCGGACCCGCAGGCCAAAAAGTTCTGCTTCAGATCGGTATGCAATATCTTATTTTTCAATCTCTTTATTCGATCTTGGATGTTGCACTCTTCCACGTTCCCCATATCCATCATTCGTTCTTTGCTCCTTATCTGCTCCTCTGGTTCCTTGCCAGCCATATCTGTTGGAGACTGCTGATGCTGACTTTTCAGAAAATACCACCTGTCCTCCAATTGGGTATATCCGTGCTGCTGGGTATCCTTGTCGGGTATCTCCCTGTGGATGGTATATGGCTGAGCGTATGCAGAACCTTTGTTTATTTGCCTTACTTTGTAGCAGGTTATCATTTGAATTATGCGGACGTTCGACGGTTCTTCACAACACCAGTCCGCATAATCGCTGGCATTGTATCTCTTCTGCTTATGGTACTGGCGGGAACGTCGTATTTCGGCATCCCGGCAGGCTGGCTGTATGGCAATATGACTTACGGTGAATTGGGCCATACCGAATGGTACGCAGGAATTTACCGCATCGGCATTTATGGAGTTCAATGGATAGCATCGATGGCGTTTCTAAGCTTTGTTCCGGCCGTGACAGGACGTATAACTGAGATGGGAAGACGGACACTATATGTCTTTTTACTCCATGGCTTGATCGTCCGTACCGTCGTTGCAAAGGGAGTCTACGAATATATAGATACTCCAGTGGAAGTCATGTTGATTGTAGTGTGTGCTGCTGGTCTGTGCTGTATGTTGACCATGCCTTGGGTTCGAACTGCAACACGACCTCTGATTGAGCCACAGGTAGAATGGATGCTAAAGCCAGCTCCTTATCCTTTTAGACGGTCCGCATAATCTTTTTATCCCTTTTTTATTTAACATTGAACACGCGACAACCCACTCACAGACGAACATGTAAGCGAGTCTACCCTCTCTTTACTCCACTTAGAGCCTGTTTCATACAGGCGTGATGTGGTAAGTAAAGGATGCGCGCAACAAAAAACAACTTTTTTATTAAGGAGTGATTTGTAATGGCACGTAATCAAAATCAGGGGAAAATGAGTCGCGAAGAAGCAGGTCGTATGGGTGGAGAAGCTACTTCCAAGAAGCACAATAAGGAATTTTATCAGGAGATTGGTAAAAAAGGCGGGGAAGCAACCGCAAACTCTCATGATAAAGAATTTTATCAGGAAATCGGCAAAAAGGGCGGCGATGCTACAGCTGAGTCGCATGACAAAAATTTCTACAGAGACATCGGTCGTAAAGGCGGCAGAAATTAAGGTGTAGTGTCATATTCCGCCCTCCTTTAACATAAAAACAAGCCTGAGCCCATCCGCTTTATTGCGAAATGGGCTTTTCATATTTTACCTGATACGCAAACCTATCAGTATACATATTTCTAATAGAATCACATTCTAACCTCTTCTAAATGCAATATATAGACAAATAAAACTGGTCATATCTATATATTGTTGATTACAGAACACTTCCTGTACTTTTTCAAAATCTTCATATATGTAGAAAAAAGCTCACATCTATGATAGACTCTTTAGAAAACATCTGCGCTATCACGGCGTCCATTGAACGCCATACTATTTTTATACTTTGGGGGGAAACCAGCATCATGACAGCTAAGACGAAAATGCGTTCCGATATGATTAAAAAAGGCTTTGACCGCGCTCCTCACCGCAGCTTGCTGCGCGCAGCGGGTGTCAAGGAAGAAGATTTTGACAAACCGTTTATTGCGGTATGCAACTCGTATATTGATATCGTACCGGGCCACGTCCATTTGCAGGAATTTGGCAAAATTGTCAAGCAAGCCATTCGTGAGGCAGGCGGTGTACCTTTTGAGTTTAACACCATCGGTGTAGATGACGGCATTGCCATGGGGCACATCGGTATGCGTTATTCTCTACCGAGCCGTGAAATTATAGCTGACTCTCTGGAAACTGTCGTTTCCGCTCACTGGTTTGACGGCATGGTTTGTATTCCTAACTGTGATAAAATTACCCCTGGCATGATGATGGGCGCATTGCGCGTTAACATTCCAACTATTTTCGTCAGCGGCGGTCCTATGAAAGCTGGTAAAGACAAGAACGGACGCTCTATTTCCCTGACCTCCGTCTTCGAAGGCGTAGGTGCATATCAGGCTGGTAAAATCGACGATCAAAGCTTACTTGAATTAGAACAATATGGCTGTCCGACATGTGGCTCCTGTTCAGGGATGTTCACAGCGAATTCCATGAACTGTCTCGCAGAAGCGATGGGTCTGGCTATGCCGGGTAACGGCACCATTCTCGCAGTAGCAGAAGAACGTAAAGAATTCGTTAAACAATCTGCACGCCAATTGATGGAATTGATTAAGCTGGATCTTAAACCACGTGATATCGTGACTAAAGAAGCTATTGATAATGCATTTGCATTGGATATGGCAATGGGCGGTTCCACGAATACCGTATTGCATACATTGGCACTTGCCCATGAAGCAGAAGTTGACTACCCTATCGAACGTATTAATGAAGTCGCAAACCGCGTACCTCATTTGTCCAAATTGGCACCTGCTTCCGACTATCATATTGAGGATGTTCATAATGCAGGCGGCGTAAGCGCAGTCCTGAATGAATTGTTGAAGAAACCGGGCGCACTGCATGGTGACTGTATTACTGTAACCGGAAAAACCATTCGTGAAAACGTAGAGGGTCAGGAAATTCTGGATACTAACGTCATCCATAAACTGGACAACCCTTATTCTGAACGTGGCGGTCTGGCTGTATTATTCGGTAATCTGGCACCGCAAGGCTCCATTATCAAAGTCGGTGCAGTTGATCCTTCGGTTGGTGGTTATCACAAAGGTCCTGCTATCTGCTTTGATTCACAGGAAGATGCACTGGCAGGTATCGCCAACGGTAAAATTAATGAAGGACACGTTGTTGTTATCCGTTATGAAGGTCCAAAGGGCGGACCTGGTATGCCTGAAATGCTCGCTCCAACTTCACAAATCGTGGGCATGGGGCTTGGTGCCAAGGTGGGTCTGATTACAGACGGACGCTTCTCAGGTGCTTCCCGTGGTATCTCCATCGGTCATATTTCCCCCGAAGCCGCAGAAGGGGGACCTATCGCTTTTGTTGAGGACGGCGATATCATTGAGCTGGACTTGAACAATCGTAAGATTGAGCTCCACATTACGGACGAAGAATTCGAACGTCGTCGCGCCAACTGGAAAGGCTTTGAGCCGAAGGTGAAAACGGGTTACCTGGCGCGTTATTCCAAGCTGGTGACGAACGCAAGTAACGGCGGAATTATGAAAATCTAAAGCTTTGCTAAGATATGCTTTATGAACGGCTAAAAAGCCTCCCGACCCCTAACAAAGGATCGAGAGGCTTCTTTTATTAGGTCAATTGCTTGATCCTGTATCCGCTGCTTGTGAAGCCCTGACTGATGTCTGAACAGGATTAGCCTCTTCGGTCACTTCACAGTTGAGTGTATGGACAACACCCCTCTGATCAGTTTGATCAAGAGCTTGGTCTGAGCGGAGTGAGCCTCCCTGATGGAAACGGTCAAACAAGGTATCCATTGGCATCACGATCAGTTTCGGTACCATTACATCTTTTTTTTCACTCAACTGTTCTGAACCCAAAGGATGGATGACACTAAATAAAAGCTTTAAATATACGGTGGACACATGCTTGAACAGTCCTTGGGGAAGCTCCCGAACTTGAAATCCCAACTTCTCTGGTCCCCGATGAATCATACTTACTGCATAGATCGCCTTTACACCATTCATTCCAGAATCATGTACAATCCGTTGGGCAAGATCAGGAAGCTGTCTTTTCACAATCCGAATCAATTGAATAGCTAGATGTACCATCGACTTTGCCGTCGAACCCAATTGAAACAACATTTTATTATCAAAATGAAGCTCGATTACCGGGTCCCCTTTTTCTAGCCACCTGCCGTTCTCCAAATTTATATTTGGCCCATGATAGATACGGCGACGATAATAAAAGATCGTATCCTCCTTGCTTACGGGACGAAGACGGAACAAAGCGTGGAATAACCGCTCGTACTGTAGCCATCCGAATACCAGCGTTCTTTTAAACCAGCCCGTACTGGACATCTCGGAGGCAGTGGGTTTATTGACAGACTGACGGCAAAACAATGTATCCACCCGTACGCTACGTAATTGCCGTTCTTGCGCGACCATCAGTAGCTTCTCCAGCGCGATTAGCATATTCTGTGGCGCTTCTACGTCTGCCCCCAATGTCGTACCACAATCATGGAGCAGCATCACCTCGCCACCCCTCAGCTTTTTGAGCATTCTCTCCGCTAATTGTTTCGCTCCGATGCTGGCCTTCCAGTCCCCGAACATGGAAGACCATAATACGATTCGACGACCATTGGTTTTGGAAATATCAAAAAAATTCACAATCCCCCAAGGCGGACGATAAAAGGTCGTTCCTTCGCCAGTTACTCGACGGATAACTGACTCTGTCTGGGCAATTTGTCTTCTGACGGTAACAGGCCGCATCAGCCAATTCGATTTGTGCACATAATTATGAATACCGATCAGATGACCTTCATCATGCATGCGTTTCAGAAGCTCAGGGTGTTTTTCCGCATTCATCCCTACAACAAAAAAAGTAGCCTTGGCATCAAAACGCTTCAGTAAATCAAGCAGCTGTGATGTATACACTGGATCAGGACCATCATCAAAGGTGAGTGCATATTCTTGCTCACTTTTGCCGCGCCTGAACACCCGGAAACCAAATATACGACTAACCAGTGCCGGAATAAAAGCATAAAAAGTTGAAATGTAAAACATCCATAACAGCAGAGTCTGCACGTTTTATCCCCACTTTTCTATTCTGAACTCCCCAAGCAGGCTTCCTGAGGAAAACTCACTTACTTATATGTTATCACAATGACGTAAGCATGCCGAGATTTCACTATTGTATATGGTCAGCATTGAGGTCCAATTTAGTGTACAATAAGTAAAAATCTTAAAGGAGTCGTTGTATACATATGCTTCCATTGTACAAAAAATATTGGCGTACCGTTTTTGATATCGGACTGATCGTATTAACCGTGTATTTAATTATGTTCGTATCCAGCAAACTGTACCAGCTGGCGGCACCTGTGTTCCTTTCGTTCGTCGTGTTCTGGTGCATTGAACCTGCCGCTCGTTATTTTCATCGCAAGGGAATGAAGAAGCCCTTCGCCTCTGCGCTCTCCGTATTGCTGTTTATCATCCTTTTACTAGCTATTTTTTTCGGATTGGGCCTGATTCTGGTTACGCAATTTACGAAAGTCGCGCAAAACCTCCCACATTATACGCAGATTATCCAAACGGAATTCACGCGGTATCTTCATCTTTCTCAAGATAAAATTGCTGCTTTACCTCCGGGTGTTACCGAACGTGTAAATGATTATTTTGCGACTGCCACCACCATTGCTACGAAATGGGCACAGCTAGGGTTATCCTTTTTCATACAATTCCTCAGCTCTTTCACTGTTTTTATGGGCAACTTTGCGGTTGCGATCATTTTAGCGTTCTTTTTAAGTATGGAAATTAATCTTTGGAAGGGCATTGCTCGTAGTAAAACACCCAAGACACTAAAAACGGCTTACCTTTTTCTAAAAAATCACGTACTTAAAGCTATCTCCGCTTTTCTCAAGGCTCAAGCTCTACTGGTAGGGATTACCTTTGTTCTCGTATTTATAGGTTTACTCATTTTGCAAGTGGATAATGCCCTCTCATTGGCGCTCGTGGCAGCTTTGTTTGATATCCTGCCCTTGTTGGGTGTGCCTGTTATTTTTATTCCGTGGGCAGTGTATCTGTTCATCACAGGCAATACCGGCCTGGCTGTAGGCCTGCTTATTGTCATGGCTGTCACGGTGATCGTCCGCCAGCTGGCAGAGCCTAAAATTACTGGTAACTCCATCGGTGTTTCATCTGCCTATCTGATGCTTTCCTTTGCCATTATATCGTTATCCATCTTCGGATTGGCCGGATTAATCCTGTCCCCCATTCTGATCATTTTGCTCAAGGAATTATGGCAGCAAGGTTATCTGCAGCAATGGATTCGGTTTCCGACAGAGGAATTTGACGAGCCTCCGTTTATCGTTAAAATCCAGGAGGAAGATCGTGAAGCTACCCGTGGAACTCAGGAGGATTGAGCTAACAGATCCATTACTTGACCAAACAGTGATGTAGCTTGATTTGCAGAATGTGTTGAAGCATTTTGCACAAGGACGGCGACCGCATAACGAGGCCGCTCTATCGGACCATACCCTATAAACCACTGGTGATTGATAGGGTGACCGTTCTTCAAAGCTTGGGCGGTACCCGATTTGCCGGCCAGATTCCATGATTTATTACGCAAGGAGGCACCCGTCCCCTGTGTCACAACCTTTTCCATTGCTTCACGAAGCATGCGAGCCGTCGATGTCTGAATCGAGCGACTACCCTCGGATGAAGGTACAGCATGAGTAGGTAGTTCCAGTAAGGTGCTACCGTCTGCGTAGCTAATGCTTTTTACAATGCGTGGTGCACGTACTTGACCATCGTGCAGCAAGGTGACGATGAGATTAGCAGCTTGGAGAGGCGTTACCAGCACATCGCGCTGACCGATAGCTGTCTGTACACGTACGCCCGGATCAGACGCGTTCGTATGGGAGTCGAATACGGCTCCCTTTTCTTCGTGATCCAGCGGTCTGAATTGAGGTAGCCCTGCAAGATTCCGCTCCTGCCAGCCCACAGTTCGGCCCAATCCCAATGCAGAGGCTGTGGCCTGAATTTGCTCAGCATTAAGCCGTTCACCGAGATGAGCGAACACACTATTACAGGATACGGCAAGCCCTTCCTCCAGGTTCAGGGTACCGTGTCCTTCTTTTTTCCAGCAAGCCAAACCGTACTTGCCATAAGTTCCATGACAATGGAATTGTTCCTGCGGTTGGACAGCACCTGATTCAAGTGCAGCAGCAGCCGTAACCAACTTAAAAATGGAACCGGGCGTTACCGCCTTGAGGGCACGATTAGACCAGTCTGTTTTTTTCTGCGGATCAACATGCCCGGGATTATAAAAAGGACGAGACACCATCGCCAGTACATCCGCGTTGCCTGCATCGAGCACTACCACCGCCCCTTCTGCCAAATGACTAGATTCCGTCAGCTTTTCAATCTGTTCCTGTATAGGTAGATCAATTGTAGTCTGTACCTGTAATGGATAGTGACCATTGGATGGAGCACTGACACGCAGCGGTACATGAGTCAATGGACGACGCTGCGCATCTACAAATCGGGAGACGAACGTTTCACCGACGCCGCTCAGCAGCGGCTCCAACGTTCTTTCCAGCCCGGCTGCCCCCATCGGCAGTTCACTCGCTCGGTCGGCACGATTATACAGAAAGCCAAGCCATTGCCTGCCATTGGGCAAATCGCTGTAACGTTTCGCATAAGGTACAAGCTCGATAAGCGAAGGGGCTAGCTTCAGCAACTTGCCTGCTTCATGCGGATTGATTTGTACGGGCTCTCCACCCCCATCACGCCATATGAGCGGGGATTGCAGTCCTTTCCAGCGTGTCAGTAGTTGATTCTTGTTCGTACGCAGTAGCTTAGCCAGTTCTTCGCCATGTATAGCCGCTTTGCCATCTACATCGGGAAAAAGCACTGGCGCCCATACGACTCCGCCAGTCAAGGGTTGCCCATACCGGTCCGTAAACTGTCCACGTCCAGAGTCGATAGAAATGCCCTCCTGTCGCTGACGTGCTGACATTTCCTTAAGCGAATGCCCTCCATAAACAGACATTTGAATGCCCGCTGTCCCCTGAATCCAAGCCAGTCGGAATAATAAAATCAGCAGTAGCGCCATCACCCCCAAGGCCATATATGCAATTCGACGTTTTCGTATGAAACTGCTACCACGCCTCGGCACACCCATCCTTCTTTCATCATTTTTCCAGTAGTATGTCCTGTAGTTGAAAAAGAAAACCCACTCAACTTTTAACGTGAATGGGTTTCCGAATCTATTTGTATCTTGTGATGTCTGCTTCTGGACTCCAATCTAAAATCTCGTCTAATGAATAAAAAACCGTAATATAAATAGTAATGGCCAGCACAACCCAAGCTACCTTTGTGTTTGTATTCATCTTTTGCTTTCCTTCTTGAGGGATTTTTAAGCACATCCACTAATAAAAAGTACAAAACCACGGAGATCAGTGACAATCCTGATTCCCATGGTTTTGTTATATCTACACCGTAAACCGCGAAAGCTGTTCCTTCAAATTCACCGATACTCCTTCCAGCTTATCCGACAAACCTACCAGTTGATTACCGATATTGGCCTGCTCAGTGCTGAGCGAAGCGACTTCCTGCGAAGTAGCCGAGGATTGCTCGGCCACCGCACTTACATTGGTCATTGCCTCGGACAAAGTGGTCTGCGATTCACTCAGATGATGAATGGAGGCGGTGACCGTTCCCAATCGTAGCGCGAACTCTCCCATTTGCTGCTGCACCGATTGGAAAATGTCCGTTGTTTCCTGCACGGCTCCCATCTGTTCCCGGAACAGCGGGTACACCTCAGATAATGCCTGTACCGTTTCATTCATTTCATTGACGATGTTGTTAGTAATGCCTGTAGCCGTACGAATAGCTTGACGTGATTGTTCAGCCAACTGCCGAACTTCATTAGCTACCACCATAAAACCACGCCCCGCCGTCCCCGCTCGTGCCGCTTCAATCGTCGCATTCAGTGATAGAATATTCGTTTGTTTTGCAATATCCTGTAGTACGTCCAGCACCTTAAATACATCCGAAGTTGTCTGCTTCAGTTCATCTACTTTGCCCACCAGAGCATGTGTAGTTTCTTCCGTAACCCGAGTCTTGCCCAATAGATTTTTCAGCTGAATGGTCCCTTTTTCACTGGATTGTTCAACTTCTTGTGCGACCAGACTCATTTCATAATTGGAAGCCATCACCGTATCCATTTGCTGAGATATATTCCCGGTTAGTCCGCTGCCACGTTCAGCCTCTGTTGCCAAACTGGCGGCGCCGTGAGCAATCTCTTCCGTTGCTGCTGCAATTTCTTTGGCTGAAATGGCTGTCTTCTTCGAGGCATCGCCTAGTTCTGTCGCTGTATTCAGAACTTCCTGAGCTGAGGCATTCGTCTGTTGTACCAGCAATGTAATTTGCTCCATCATCATATCAAAGCTTTCTGACAACTGCCCAATTTCATCCTGAGCCTTATAGTTTGTTCGAATTTGCAAGTTGCCTTTAGCGCCTTCGACCATTAAATCTTTCAGATGTGTCAATGGACGAGCCACGAGGCGCACGATCCACAGGCCAATGAACAATGCAATGAGTGCAGCCACTGCAGCAAATATCCAGGTTGTGGTTAGAATCCCCTTAGCGTCTCTCACCAGCTCAGATACAGGTACTACACCCACGAGAATCCACTTGGAAGTTCCCAGCGTATTATGAACCGCAAGCACACTTTGCTTTTTGCCGTCTGCTTCCTGCTCCATAATTTGATTTCCTTCGATTCCTTCAAGCTTGGAAACGTAATCCAGCTTTGTCTTCCCTCCTGTCAAGCTCTCATTGTTAGAGCCTACAAACTCACCCTTGTCTGTCACAAGGCTAATCATACTGCCTGAGCCCAAATTAATACCTTTTAACTCGTCCTCCACCGCACTGGACTTTAAATCCATAACCAGAACATAAGTCCCTCCCAACCCGGACATGCTGTTCATGGAGCGTGCCAGACGAAAGGTCTTGCTACCATTGTCATTCACCTGCGTAGGTAGCCAAACCATTCCCTTGTTTTTCAAAATATCCTTAAACCACGCTTCCTGCCGTACATCCTTTTGTGTTCCGGTGCCCATAGCAGCTAAATTGGTTTCTTCCGGGTACAAGTACATTGAATCAATCGCTTTATTCGTAAAAGCAAGATTCGTTAGCTTCTTATTCACTTCGCCCATAGCAACAAAAGATGCAAAGGGATTTTTATCTTGCTTTACTGCCTTTTGCAACTGATCACTTAATTCAGTATCGAAAAATACCTGTGTCGATGTGTCTTGAAAGCGCTCTAGAATAATATCAAGCTTTTCTGAAGTTTGCTGAACGGTCTGCTGATAAGCCGTAGCTGCATTTTGCTCAATCGTACTTTTAGCCTTGTAGTATGAGAGCATCCCCAGGCTGACCACAAATAACATAATTGCCGCAAAAAAGATCAGAAATAACTTCATTCCAACCGAACGTATCGGATTATAGTTTTTGACCAAATGCATGAAATCTTTACTGTACCTTTCCGGCTTAAGTAAACGCTTTAAATTGTGTGTACCTTTACGAGTCGCCTTAGCTACCCAGGGGGCAACCTTCGAAGACACCGCACCCGTTTGTTCCCCTTTTTCCATGGTCACTTTACTGCCTTTCAAACCCTGCATTTGATCCGTTTTCTTGGGTTGCCTTTTTACTGTATTCCCCTCTTTTTTCCGTAAACCCATTCCTCTCACCTACCACCATATAATTAGTTTCTAATTCCACGTCATCCATTATGTATCTATTATCTATATAACTTCTATCGGAACTATTCGACAAGGAATGTAGCTTTCCTTTGAGTATCAACTAAATTTAGTGAAACTTTTTTCCTAGAAAACTATTCAAAAAAAAGCCTCTCCAACCGATAGGAGAGGCTTTTGAATCTTTTCACCTGTGACTTAAGGCTTATTTACTTCTTTTTACGCATCATATCAAAATACGATACGGGTTGATCTACCTTCATTCTAATTCGTTGAAGCGGGTGACGAGCAGCATCCAATTCGTTGCCTTCTTCATCCCAGATCGTTCCGACCGTTTGTTTAAAGAATGTTCCGTTCGGACCGAAAAATTCAATTTCATGACCGGGTTTAAAATGGTTCCGTTGTTGAATAGTTGCGATGCCACTCTCGGCATCGTAGTCCATGACCAGTCCAGCAAAATCATAAGGGACCGCTTTTTCTTCCGGCTCATAAATATGATCCTCATGATCCGGTGTATCGTAGAAAAATCCTGTATTCAGCGGGCGATTGGCTGCCTTGTTAATTTCTTCAATCCATTCTGGTTTGAGCACATAATTTTCAGGATCAGCCATATAGGAATCAATCGCTTGACGATAGACATTCACGACCGTAGCCACATAGTGGATAGACTTCATACGTCCCTCTACTTTAAAACTGTCTACACCTACATCAATCAGATCAGGGACATTTTCAATCATACACAGATCCTTGGAACCCATAGAAAAAGCATTATCGCTCTCTTCAAACAGTGGAAGCTGGTTAACACCGAGTTGGAACTGTTTCAGTACATTGCTGTCCTGTGCCTCTTCCTCAGATATCCAAACTTCACCTGGGCGCGCATCCTCAAACAAATCGTATTTCCAGCGGCAAGACTGACAACATCCCCCACGATTGGAATCACGGTCTGTAAAGTGATTGGACAACACGCAGCGGCCGGAAAATGAAGAGCACATCGCACCATGGACAAAAGCTTCGATTTCGATGTCCACATGCTTTTTAATTTCTTCGATTTCCTCTAGACTGGTCTCACGACCCAGTACCACACGCGGTAGTCCCTCGTTTTTCCAAAACTTTACCGCTTGCCAGTTCAGCGTGGACTGCTGTGTACTCAAATGCACTTCCAATCCAGGAACAGCACGCAATGCCACGGATACAATAGCCGGGTCAGCGACAATAACGGCATGAATTCCTGCCTCGTACAGATTGCGCAAGTATTCCTCGATTCCGGCAATATCTTCATTGTGGGCATAGATATTGGTAGCCACAAGCACCTTAGCACCGTACTTGTTGGCAAATTCTACACCTTCTCGCATTTCTTCAAAACTGAAATTATCGGCGTTCGAACGCAGACCATATTTTTGTCCACCAATATATACAGCATCCGCGCCATAGTGAACGGCAAACTTCAGCTTTTCCAGATTTCCGGCAGGAGCCAACAGCTCCGGCTTATCCAGACGATTCCGTTTACCTATATATTTTCTCGTTTTGGTTATCGTCCCCATGACGTTCCCCCCTCTGTGAATTCAATTCATTTTAAAATTAATAAACCTGCTCTTTATAGAAAAATCCGAAGGAAAGTTCCCGTTCTGGATCTTGAAGACGGCGAACTTCATCCAGCCAGCTTTCATCATAAGCATAAGCATCTGGGTCAGCTGTATAACTATCTATTGCTTTACGATAAGCACGAACAACCGCCTCATTGTAAGCCGTAGGTTTCAATAAGCCCTCGATCTTAAAGCTATGCACGCCTGCCTCCATTAGAATATGCAGGTCCTCCATGATGCAAAAATCATCTGAACTCATAATATGTGTCCCATTAATATCCTCGTAGATGGGGAACTTTTCTTCCTTCCGCTCTGCTTCAATCAGAAACAAGCCGCGCCCTCTGCCCAAATCGCCTTCTACATTACGTCCCTGGTGCAGCATATAACTTTGAACAAGCTTACGCTTGGAATGATAAATATTGGTCATACCATGTACCTGAACCTGTGCTTCTATGTTCAACTTTGGTATCATTTCGGTAATTTCATCCATACTGAGCTCACGAGCCAAAATGACCCGAGAAGCCCCTTTTTCACCCCAATAGTTGGCGGTTGCGAAGTTGGTGGAGATCATCTCACCGTTCCAGAACAACTTAAGATGCGGAGCATACTCCTTTACGGCCATGAGCACTGCGGGATCATTAAACTCAATGGCATCAATGCCGCATCCAGCTAGGGTCTGCACATATTCGGGAAGGAGCGGCAATAGCTCGTTCGTCATCAAATTCGTCATGGATACATATACCTGTGCCGTATGCTTGCGTGCCTCTTCCACCACTTCACGGATTTGGTCAGGGGTAAAATGTCCCGGCAGCCGCATTCCAAAGCGGTCATCTCCAATAAGTAATGCAGTAGCTCCAGCCTCCAGCATATGGCGTGCATCCTCCGGAGAGCTGGCAGTTGCCAGTAGTTCGGGTTTGTAAGCCATAGGCTCACCTCCTAATTTGTCTTACGGTTACTTACCTGAATGTTATGCAAATGTTCTTTATACGTTTTAGCAAACAAATGTTCATGTGTCCCATCTTTTTTGGTCACATAAAATAAATAATCTGTAGCTTTTGGCTGTAAAGCCGCTATCACTGAGTTTAGACTGGGACTTGCAATCGGCCCTGGCGGAAGTCCCAGATGCAAATACGTATTATAAGGGCTTTCCACAGCCAAATCCTTGTAATACAGCCGTTCTTTTTGCTTGTCCAGCATATATTGAACCGTAGCATCAATTTCCAACTTCTTACCTTGTTTGAGCCGGTTATAAATGACGCCAGCTACTACAGACCGCTCATCTTCCACAACCACTTCGCGCTCTACGAGAGAAGCAACTGTCAGCAGTTGATGCAGCGTTTCATCCCGCTGTTTCAACTTGGCATCCAAATCGGAAACAGTTTCTAACCGCTTTTGTGTCTGTTCTAGCATCACCTGTATAATATCTTTGGCCGTACTGCCCTTTTTCAGCTCATAGGTTTCCGGGAAAAGATAGCCCTCCAGCGCATAGCGAAGCCCCGCCTGCTTTGGAATGTCCCGCACTAGCGCGACGTCAAAAGCGGACGGATCGTTGGCCAGCTGCAAAAATTGCTGCCGATCTGCCAATCCTTCCTTTTGCAGCTTATCAGCCATCTGTCTAATCGTAAAACCTTCCGGAATTGTAAACCGAATCATTTCCTCTTTGACAACATCTCCGGCCGATAACTTAGTAATCAACTGATCAAAGGTTGCGCCAGGCTGCGCTTCATATTTTCCGGCCTGAAATGCGCTTCCTTGCTGTTTGAATTTCACATAAGCCTTAAACACGAACGCATTACGTATAAGTCCCTTCTGCTCCAGCGTATCTGCAATTGCCGATGTTCCTGTTCCCTGCACCACCGTAAAAGCAACGGGTTGTGTTTGGGGCTGAACAGGCTGCATGGCATTCCAAATATAGAGGGTTGCCCCTCCTGCTATAATGATAAGCAGTAGAAACAACGTAAACATCCTCGTCCTTCGCTTCACATCCACCCAACTCCTTCACAGCCAAAAAGGGCGGACTGGTCCGCCCTTTCAGGTTTGATCTCATCGCTATCCAGACTTACAGTTCTTCCGGCAACGTACATTCATCGTACAGTTCGGAAATATCTTCCCACTCATCATCATCTTCAATGGTGGTGATGGAGATTTCGCCGTCTGTGGATGAGCTTACATGGTATAGTTCATGTTCGCCAACAGCAGCCCCAGGTCTACGCAATACAGCGTACCGTTGTTCACCTACCTTGAACTCTGCTTCCAATTCCATGCGAATTGCATGGCCCTGTTCATCCTGTAACTCTACATCGCCGTCGAACGTTTCCTTCAAATCAGAGGTCCAACTCAGGTCTTCACGTGAATAGCTCGTCATTTCCCGTCTTCCTCTTCCTCTTCTTCTACAAATGTATTAAAGGTCTCTTCGACGATTTCCCATTCGGCATCGTCTTGGATCACAAACAATTTAATATCATCGCCTTCTTCCTCGTAACGGAAGGCGTACACATCGGACTCATCAGCTTCAGGGTCCACTGGCGCAACCATCATGTACTTCGCTTCGGAACCATCTACCTCAAACTTCATAATGACCTCGAACTCTTCCTCGTTGCCCTCGTCATCGGCAATATAAATAATTTCCGGCTCTTCTTCCATACCCACTTGATTTTCAGCCATTACGAAATCCCCCTCACCTTGTACTGTGTGCGTCCAAATAGTTTTGCAAGATCAGGCTTGCGGCCAGTTTATCTACCACCTGCTTGCGTTTTTTTCGGCTGACGTCGGCCTCCAGAAGCGCACGCTCCGCCGAACGCGTCGTCAGCCGTTCATCCCAAAGGTGAACGGGTAAACCCAGTAACTCCTTGAGTCGGTTCGCAAACTCGATGCAAATCTCACCGCGTGGACCCACGGTTCCGTTCATGTTTTTCGGCAAGCCTACAACAACCTCGCCGACCTCATTGTCACGAACCAAATTTGCAATTTTACCGAACTCGCTGTCGTCACCGCGTCGTTCTATGACTTCCAATCCTTGGGCGGTCCAGCCGAAGGCATCACTTACGGCGACCCCAATTCGGCGATCCCCGTAATCCAATCCCATTACTTTCATGCCTGTCTCCTAACGGTGCTTGGCGAGATAGAAACGAACCAATTCTTCAATCAACTCATCGCGCTCTTTTTTACGTACCAGGCTTCTGGCATTATTATGCCGTGGCACATAAGCCGGATCACCGGATAGCAAATAGCCGACGATTTGATTGATCGGATTGTATTCTTTTTCCACCAGCGCATCATATACGGTCAACAAAATCTCCTGAGCAGAAGCTTCCTTCTCATCTGCCTTGACATTAAATTTGACCGTTTTGTCCATGGAATCCATTGTTGACACCTCGCTTCCACAAAACATGTGTACATGTTTATGCCAGCTTATTCTTTTACATCATACCATAAGCAAAGCCCTACAAGGAAATATCTAAGCCCGTTTTTTCCCAAAAATCCGCAAAAATTATCGAACTTTATCCTTGTGAGGCTGCCGACACCAGTTCATGCGCACGTTGAAGTGCTTCGTCCAGCTTGCTGGCATCCTTACCACCGGCTTGCGCCATGTCAGGTCGTCCGCCACCACCGCCACCGCATACGGCAGCAATTTCTTTCACGAGCTTGCCTGCATGAAGTCCAGCCTTGGTATGCTCTGCCGGAACTGCTACGACAAAATTAACTTTGTCGTCCATTGCAGCGCCGAGCACCAGCACAGCAGCCGGAAGTTTCCCTTTCAGTTCATCAGCAATCGCACGCAACGCATCCATGCTGGAAGCCTGCACGCGTGCAGCCAACAGCTGCACCCCGCCTGCTTGCACGACCTGATCGGTCAGCTGGCCTGCCTCAATAACGCTCAGCTTGCTTTGCAGCGATTCATTTTCACGACTGAGGTCTTTAATGTGTTGCTGCAAAGATTCGATACGCTTAGGTACCTCAGACAGCTTGGATTTTACAAGCCCAGCCGACACCTTCAACAGCTCTAATTGACCTTCCATATATTCAAAGCCAAAACGTCCGGTCACCGCTTCAATACGACGTACACCTGACCCAATGCCGCTCTCGCTGACAAGCTTGAACAAGCCAATTTGCGAAGTATTGCTGACATGACAGCCACCGCATAGTTCAATGCTGTAATCGCCTACCTTAACGACCCGTACGATATCTCCATACTTTTCACCGAACAGCGCCATTGCTCCGAGAGCCTTGGCTTCATCAATCGGTTTCAGTTCAATATTAACGTCCAGTTGGCTCCAGATGGCACGGTTTACACGCAGTTCAATATCCGCCAGCTCTTCTGGTGTAATGCTTCCAAAATGGGAGAAGTCAAAACGCAGACGCCCAGGCTCTACCAAAGACCCCGCCTGATTGACATGGTCACCCAGCACTTCTTTAAGCGCTTTGTGAAGCAAATGTGTAGCCGTATGGTTTTTCTCAATTTCTCCACGTGAAGCTTGATCTACTTCTGCTTTCACCGTATCGCCAACGTTCAGCTCACCGGCTTCTACAACAACCTGATGCACATGCTGACCTTGAGGCGCCTTAAACAGCCCTTCGACCTTCGCGGTTACCGTACCTCCACGCAGCAAGCCTTGGTCACTGACTTGTCCTCCGCTTTCGGCATAGAAAGGAGTCACATCCAGCACGACCTGACAAGACTGCCCTTCACTAACACTGTCCACCAGTGCATCTTCATATACAATCGCCACAATTTTAGACTCAGTTATGAGGTCATTATATCCAACAAATTCACTTTTAACCGCCAGATCGGACAAAGCTCCGCCCTGAATCTTCATGCTGGCGCTGTCCTGATGAGCATCACGGGCACGTTTGCGTTGCTCCTGCATCGCTTCATCAAAACCTTCACGGTCTACTTTCAAGCCTTGCTCGTCCGCATAATCCTCTGTGAGATCGAACGGGAACCCGTACGTATCATACAGTTTGAAGGCATCTGCTCCGCTAATGACATTGCGACCTTCGGCTTTCGCCTGAGCACTGATATCGGACAAAATGGCCAATCCATCTGTCAGTGTTTCATGGAAGCGTTCCTCTTCCGTTTTGATCACTTTGATGATGAAATCACGCTTGTCCACTACCTCAGGGTAATACACACCCATGACATCCCCAACGGTTTCCACCAGCTCATACATAAATGGACGGTTCATGCCTAACATTTTTCCATAGCGCACAGCCCGACGCAGCAAACGGCGGATCACGTAACCCCGTCCTTCATTAGAAGGCAACACACCGTCACCAATTGCAAAAGCTACGGTGCGGACATGGTCAGCAATAACCTTAAGAGCCACGTCACTGTCCACATTTTCGTTATATTTGACTCCTGCCATCGCCGCTGTTTTTTGGATTAGTGGCTGGAAGATATCCGTATCAAAGTTGGAATCCACATTTTGCAAAATGGATGCAAAACGCTCTAATCCAGCCCCTGTATCAATATTTTTGTTTGGAAGCGGCGTATAGCTGCCGTCTTTGTTATGGTTGAATTGTGAGAATACGAGGTTCCACACTTCCAGATAACGCTCATTTTCTCCCCCTGGATACATTTCAGGGTCCGTCATGTCGCTACCGTAGGCTTCGCCACGATCATAAAAGATTTCCGTACAAGGTCCACAAGGGCCTTCACCGATATCCCAGAAGTTATCTTCCAGTTTGATGATACGTTCGGCAGGAAGTCCAACTTTTTCGTTCCACAACTTGTACGCTTCCTCATCCTCAGGATATACAGTTACAGCCAGACGTTCCGGATCAAAACCAATCCATTTCGGGTCCGTCAGAAACTCCCATGCCCATGTAATGACTTCTTCCTTAAAATAGTCACCAATGGAAAAGTTGCCGAGCATTTCGAAAAAAGTATGATGACGGCGCGTTTTACCGACATTCTCAATGTCGTTCGTCCGGATACATTTTTGCGAATTAGCAATACGTGGATTCTCCGGCTTCACACGTCCGTCAAAATAAGGCTTAAGCGGCGCCATACCCGCATTAATCCACAGCAGGGAAGGATCTTTATGTGGAACAAGCGGTGCGCTTGGTTCAATCACATGTCCCTTGCTTTCAAAAAACTCCAGCCATTTGGAGCGGATTTCACTAGCTTTCATATAAGTAGCCTCCTAATTATGGTGTCACTGGTTCCTGGCACTGGCCATAAAAAAACAGAAAAACGCCCCTGAACGGATCAGGGACGATTGTATCGCGGTACCACCCTGGTTAACGCCGTCCCCTCTGTACGAAATGCCCATGCGCAAGCTGCACACCAACATTTGCTTAACGGACGATCGATCGCCTTGTTTTCACTGGTAACGGGAGCATCCCGGCGGGTTCAGCCCGCACTTCGAAATGAGCTTTCCCTACTGGATAAACACATTTAAACATACTCAATTCAGTATATCCGTGTCATTTAGCCGTGTCAACGCGATTTCAGACAAGATACATACGGTGTATGGACAAAATCAGATTGTTTTCCGCTTCACATAATAAGCAAAAAAATGCTGAAGTCCTACCTTTAAAACCGCCATCACGGGAACCGCTAAAATCAAGCCGGTAATTCCCGCAATTTCCCCACCCACTAGCAGAGCGAAAATAATGGCTATCGGATGCAGATGCAACGTTCGTCCCACCACCTGGGGAGAGATGACATTGCTCTCCAACACTTGAATACAGGTGTTAACGACCACGACCAAAAGCACCATTTTTAAGGAGACCGTAGAAGCCATGACTACTGCCGGAGCGGCTCCCAAAAAGGGGCCCAAATACGGAACGATGTTAAAAACCGCAACCACTCCTGCCAGCAACAGGGCATAAGGCATGCCAATGAGCATATAGCCGAGATAAGCCAGCACGCCAATAATGACGCATACCAGTAATTGTCCCCTGACATAGTTGCCAAGCGCCTGATCAATTTCCTTAAGTACCGTTACAATCGCCTTACGACGAGAACGCGGGAGGTAAGACACAATCGTCCGCTCGAACACATCAAAATCCTTCAAAATATAAAAAATGAGGAACGGTACAATGAACACATTGAACAGCATGTTGATCATCCCGCCAATGTTATCCATAAAGGTAGAAATCCCTGTTGCCATCCGATTCTCTAGTTGGAAAAACCATTGATTCATACCCGTTCGCACCCCTTGGGGCAAAATGCCGCTATCCATACTCGTCATTAATCCCTGTGCATGCATGGTCAGCTCAGGCAGATGCTCATTCAGCTCATCCAGTTGTTCAATGAACATCGGAATCAGGTTCATCAGAATCACAACGAGACTGGCTAAAAACACAGCATAGATGAGCAGCACAGCTACGCTTCGAGGCACCTTGCGACCGCCCAGCATACTGACAACGGGATTAAGTACATAGGAGATGATCATCGCTACCGCAAACGGAGCAATGATTGTTTTCAGAAATTCATACAAATGCAAAAACAAAGGTCGCAGCAGCCAGATAAAATATAGAATGACAAGTCCCAGCAGCGTCCATATTCCGTACCGGAACAGTCTACTTTTCGTTAATTGCTCCATTTCGTGCCCCCTTACCGGACTAGCCTCCTTTAAGTATATGCCTGTACCTCTACTTTAATCCTTCCCGCAAGTCTGGATTGCCCTATAGATTACTATTGTAAAAAAATGATGAAAACGGATGAAAACAATTAACAAAGTCATTCCATCTGACGATATAAGTACAAAGCACTACTTTAAGCTTTCACATTTCTGAAACATCGGGGGTCGTTACATGAACTTAAAAATCAAGCTTATTCTCCTTTTTACTTGTATTGTTATCGTTGCAGCTGGGCCATTGTCGATCATTAGCATGACAAGCGTTAAAAATCAGGCCAACCATGATATCCAAGAGCTTATGAACAGCAAAGCCTCCGAAACCGTCAATCAGCTCGACGGATGGATAGGTGGCAACGCCAAAATTATTGAAACACTGGCTGCAGGCCTGGAATCCAGCGATATTTCATCAGCTGCCAAAGCCGTATCTCTGAAAGCAGCCTTTCAAAACTATAAAGATCAAAATATTTCCAATATTTACGCAGGCTTTGAAGATGGATCCTACTGGGATGGATCTGGCTGGTTTGAAGCAGGTTATGATCCTCGCGCTCGACCGTGGTACAAGGATGCCAAAACCAAGGGAGAAATGTATTACTCGTCCCCATACATTGATGCAGGCAGCAAGGACTTTACCATTTCCATTGCTAAGCCTCTCAAGGATTCCAACGATTCTATCACCGGGGTAGTCAGCGAAGACATTATGCTCAACGATATGACAAAAATGATTCAAAGCATAAACCTGAACGGATTGGGCTACGCATTTCTGATTGACCAAAATGGAGCCGTGATCGCGCACCCAGACAACAAGCTGGCTGGCAAAAACCTCAAGGATACCCCCGAGTTGGGTTCATCAACCGCGGACCTGCTGAGCGCAGCTTCGGGAAGAACAGACTATAGCTACAATGGAAGTGACCGTCAGCTTTATTTTAAAAAGATGCCTAGCACAGGCTGGATTGTAGGGTTGTCTATTTCCAAAGAAATTGCTTTTCAGGAGTATTACTCCACTCGTAATACGTTGATTATTACGGTTGCTATCATCTTGGTCGTCGCTATGCTGCTGGCAATCTGGGCGGCAAACAACTTTATTAAGCCGATTCGCAGACTCCAAGCGAATGTCAAACGTATAGCTGATGGTGATATGACCGCTCGCGTAGATGTTAAGGGTAAAGATGAAATTGCCAGCCTGGGAACAGATTTTAATATCATGTCTGATAATCTCTCTCACCTTTTGCGCAAGGTATCAGATACTGCTGGTGATGTCAGCTCAGCTTCCCATGATATGCATCAACACGCCAAAGATACTGGAACCATCGCGTCACAAATCTCCAGTGCAGTTCAGGAGCTTGCCCAAGGAGCGAGCGATCAAGCTGAGGCTGTATATTCCGGCTCTGAGAAGCTGACTCACATGACAGGCTCCATCGACCAGATCGGCGAAAGTGTCAAACGCACCCAAACTGCCGTGTTCGAAACAGATTCTGCCGTGCTTGCAGGGTATGAAACAGCAGAACGTCAAGCGAAACTGGCCGCCGAGTCCAGACAAACGACGACTGCGGCAGGAGAAGCCGTAGATTCGCTCGCGCTGAAAACTCAGGATATTGAGCGGCTAGCCGGGGCCATCCACGATATCGCCGCACAAACAAACCTGCTGGCCCTCAATGCATCTATCGAAGCAGCACGGGCCGGGGAACACGGACGAGGTTTTGCTGTCGTCGCGGGAGAAGTGAGAAAGCTGGCTGAGCAAGCGGGCAGTTCCAGTGACAGTATCATGAGGAAGCTGGAAGAAATTAAAATTGCAGGAGTACAAAGCGCAGAGGAAATGAAGAAAGCACTTGCTGTAACAGTAGAACAGGAGCATGCTGCCATTGCGACGAGACAGGCGTTTGAATCCATTCGTGGGGCTTCTCAGCATATGCTTGCCCAAATTGAGGACGTTACCGCCGCCGCAGATCATCTCCGTGTGAATGCTGGACATATTTCCGATGTCATTTCCAGCGTTGTCGCTGTTTCTGAACAAAGTGCAGCATCTACCGAGGAAGTGGCTTCTTCTGTACAAGAACAAGGTCATGCCATGAACAATATTGCCGACCTTTCTGCCAAACTCGATTCTCACGCTGATCTTCTATTGGAAGAGGTCAAACGCTTTAAATTGTAAAACTAACCATCTTCATAAATATGGTATACAAAAGTGGGTGCCTCGAACGGCCATATGGCCGTTCGAGGCACCCTCTTCGTTGTTTTTTTATCAAGCATTATCCAACCTACTAAGCCGTATGTAGATCACACCTCTTAGTAAGCAGCCTGTCCACTTTCGGTGTCAAGCTTAGGAAGAAGCATGAATTTGCGGCAAGTCCTGTTGTGCCATCTCATCTCCAAAGAATAGGTCGTCCAGCGAACTGAGCGTTCCATCCTCTTCCACTTGGTAGACAGACATTTTTTCACCATTCACCTGAAGTTCGATAAAGCATCCCCAACAATAAAATTGATGGGAGCCGATTTTGCCGATATCTTTGGAATTACAATTCGGACATCTCAATAAACTCACCCTATCCATTAACAGAATATATGGCTTTTTCCAGACGCTGCTCGCTTAACGGGGGAACCATAACGGCATTTTCCCCGATGGACATATCTTCGGTGCAGGGCAGCCATTTCCGCCCTTCTATAATATCCGATACAAAACCATCGCTGATTTCCAAGCCTATTATGTTATTGCCCATTTCCTGGTCAAAATAAACATCCGAGATGTGCCCGAGCATAAGCCCTTCCTCTGTTAGCACGGATAGATCCTTCAGTTTACCGGGTCCAAGCAAGTACGTATGTTGTATATCATGGGCCTCCGTTTTACGGACAGCCTGCTGATTGCGAATCATGATCGCATCCTCACCGTAAGCAACGATGTCATCCCAAGCAACCATTTTCACGTGAGAAGAAAAAAGCCCTTTTCCTTCCAACTCGATCCCTGTGATTCGCCAATCAGCTGTCACCATAAAGTCATGTATTTTGCCAATCTGCTTCCCGTCCTCCACATCGAAAACGGCAAGTCCGATCATATCTTGAAGCTTCATATTATAGGGTACCTCCTCATTCTGCAATCCGAACGAAGGTGCGGTCATTTTCCTACATGCCTGTCAGACCTTGCTTCCGTTCATGCAATGAAATGGAAAACCGCCCCTCCCTTCTTATTAAAATGCGGAGAAATCCCTAGTACCTAGTACGTAGCCGCTTCCATATGGTTTCAATTTTCTTGGCCGTGTATTCCATTTCTTCCGTAGTATTACCCAATCCGAAGCTAAACCGAATCGCTGAATGTAAAACATCTTCAGGAAGATCCATCGCCTGCAATACATGCGATAGCTCTAGAGATCCGGAAGTACAGGCTGATCCGCTTGCTGCTGCGATTCCTTCCATGTCAAGGTTCATCAGCATGGTCTCTGTACCAATGGCCGGAAAGCTAACATTGAGGACATTAGGTAAAGAATGTTCAGGGTCACCGTTAATCACAAAATTTTGGCTACCCAGAGTGTCTTCCAACCCTTTAAGCAATGTCTGACGAAGAACTGTATCGTGCGCCTCACGCTCCTCAATGGAAGCATTAGCAAGAGTTGCGGCTTTAGCCAGACCCGCAATACCAGCGATGTTTTCTGTTCCGGCACGGCGTTTCTTCTCCTGAAGTCCCCCATGCATTAGCGGCTGAATGCGTGTACCCTGACGGATATATAATGCACCCACCCCTTGTGGTCCGTTAATCTTATGACCCGACACACTCAGTAAGTCAATCGGGAGATTCTGGCAGTCGATGGATATATGACCGAAAGCCTGAACCGCGTCTACATGGAATACAATGCCATGTTCTCTCGCAATCTGCCCTACTTCTGAGATCGGCTGAATAACGCCCACCTCATTGTTGGCATACATCATGCTGATCAAAAAAGTGTCCGGTCGAATGGCAGCCTCGATATCCGCAGGGTTCACGCGTCCAAAACCGTTGACCGGGACATAAGTCACCTCATACCCCGCTTTTTCCAGCTCATCACAAGCATGAAGCACTGCGTGATGTTCAACTGCGGTTGTAATCATATGCCCGGAAGTACGGCCGTCTGCCGTAGCCGTCCCAAACAGGGCCAGATTATCGCTTTCTGTCCCTCCGCTTGTAAATATAATTTCTTCAGGCTTGCAGCCCAAAGAGGCCGCAACGGCATCCCGAGCAGCGCTGACGGTGCGCTTGGCATCGCGACCAAAAGCATGAACGCTCGAAGCGTTGCCAAATTGGCCGGTCATGATGTCCATCATAGTCTGCGCAACCTCAGGATGCATAGGAGTCGATGCGGCATGATCCAGATAAATTCTGTTCATGTTAATCCACCTCAAATATAGAACATGTAATTGTCCAATTCATCATGTTCTTGGTATGTGATCAAGTCCTTAAGTGTAGTTGAATCTAACACTTCAGCGATGCTGTCACGAATTCGCAGCCAGAGCTGACGTTTTGCCGGATCGTCTTCTTCCGTGAAATCTACCGGAGAAATCGGACCTTCCAGTACACGAATGATGTCTCCCGCTGTTACTCCTGCCGGTTCATTCGCCAAAATATAACCGCCGTAAGCACCACGGATACTTTTTACCAAACCTGCATTACGCAAAGGCGCGATGAGCTGTTCCAGATAATGCTCTGACAGCTGATTTTTTTCGGCAATACTTTTCAAAGAAGTTGGGCCTTCGCCAAACCTGGCTGCAAGTTCCATCATAATGGTCAGACCGTAACGGCCCTTCGTTGATATTTTCAATTGTGCCACCTCACTTATAGTAACAATTCCGTTAAACACGCGGAATAACTGGTGTTGTAAACCTCTCTATTCCGATCCTAACCCTCAGCTTATGTTAACATATTAGGGCAGGTAAAGGGAAACATTACGGTAACAATCTTAAAAAAAGTTGCTTTCGGGCGATTTGGAACAGCTTTAGCCCATTTTATATAGCTTTCTTCCATCGTTCGCCGTGTCGTTGGATCGTCCAAACATCGTATCTTATTATCGTTTATGTTACAATAGGTGGGTTCTACAACAATATTGAAAGAATTGGGTGATGACCATGGCTAAAGCCAATCATGAAACCCGTGTCGTCGTCGGGATGTCCGGTGGCGTCGACTCATCCGTTACCGCGCTGCTGCTAAAGGAGCAGGGCTATGACGTAATCGGCATCTTCATGAAAAACTGGGATGACACGGATGAATTTGGCCGTTGTACGGCTGAGGAGGATGCGGAGGATGTGCGCCGTGTCTGTGAACAGATCGACATTCCTTACTATACCGTCAATTTTGAGAAAGAATACTTCGATAAAGTATTCTCCTATTTTCTTGATGAATATAAAGCTGGACGCACACCCAACCCGGATGTCATGTGTAACCGTGAAATTAAATTCGGCGAGTTTCTAAATAAAGCGCTGGATTTGGGAGCAGATTATGTTGCTACTGGACATTATGCACGGGTTGTGGAAGAAGACGGCCACTTTACTTTGCTGCGAGGTGTGGATAGCAACAAGGATCAGACTTATTTCCTAAATGCATTAAGCCAAACACAGTTATCCCGAGCAATGTTTCCCATCGGCCATCTGCCGAAACCAGAAGTGCGTAAAATTGCGGAAGCTGCGGGACTGTATACGGCCAAGAAGAAAGACAGCACAGGCGTATGCTTTATCGGCGAGCGTAATTTCAAGGAGTTTCTGAGTGGATATCTGCCTGCAAAAGGTGGAGACATGGTGGATATCGCTACTGGTGAAGTCAAAGGACGCCACGATGGTCTGATGTACTATACACTGGGTCAACGACAAGGCTTGGGCATTGGCGGCTCAGGTTCAGGTGAACCGTGGTTTGTAGCGGATAAGGATCTGGAGAAGAATATTCTGTATGTGGTACAAGGTGATCGTCACCACAGCCTGTATTCTACCAGCCTGATTGCAACAGATGTGAACTGGATTGAAGGTGCAGATACTCGTCCGTCCGGCGAATTCCGTTGCACAGCCAAGTTCCGTTATCGCCAACCTGATCAGCAAGTAACTTTACAATGGCTTGCCGATGGAACCGTGCATGTCATATTCGATGTACATCAAAAGGCCATTACGCCTGGACAAGCTGTTGTATTTTATGATGGGGAACGCTGTCTGGGTGGAGGAACCATTGATAAGGTTGAAAAACTTCAGCCTGAAACAGTTTAAATGAATGACCATTTTTCATTGATATAGTAGGAATTAAAAAAGTCGTCTCTCCAGATTTGGAAGGGGCGACTTTTTTTTATGAAAGATGTTTTTATTTAATGATTGAAAAAAAGTTCATAATCTGCTCTTTATGATGTCTGTCATGCTGGACAAACATTTCTTGCAAAAAATTTCCCATGGTGTTGCACGTCCCTTTTTTAATCAGTTGGTATGATCCCCATTTTAAAATAGGAATCGTCATATTTAAATAAGAGCGCTACAATGGACTTCTAGTATGAATATTCACTTATTCCCTCTGTAATCCTTTTCGAATTAACTTGAAAGATCATTAATATATAAGGAACTTTTGATAACATCCTCATTTGGGTATATGATGTAGACAAGATCATACTTCAATTGAAAAGGAGCGTGCCTTTATGTCTGATTCATTAGGAATGCTGACACCGGGTAAAAAAGTTTCTTTGAAAGAATGGGACCCCAAGGATACGAAGAATATCAAAAATAAAGAAGAAATCCGACAGGAAACAGATCAATTGAAGGAACGCTTCACGGAATTACAAAGCAAATTATTTACAGAGAAAAAACAATCCGTTTTGTTTGTATTTCAGGGTATGGATTGCAGCGGCAAAGATGGCGTCATCAAACAGGTATTTTCCAACCTTAACCCTGCGGGGGTGACCGTCCACAGCTTTAAATCACCTACGGCTGAGGAATTAAGTCATGATTTCTTGTGGCGTGCTCATAGCGTTACCCCAGGACGTGGGTATATTGCAGCATTTAACCGTTCTTATTATGAGGATGTGCTGATTACACGTGTTCACGGACAGATATCCGATAAGCAGGCCAAACGGAATATTAAGCATATCAAACATTTTGAACAGTTGTTGCTGGATAATGGTGTAAAGGTGGTTAAAATCTTTTTACATATTTCAAAGCAATTTCAGTTAGAAAAGCTGATCGATCGAATTGAAAAGCCTCACAAAAACTGGAAGCTCGATCCAAGTGATTTGCAGGAACGAAAATTTTGGAAGCAATATACCCAGTATTATGAGGATGTATTAGAGCTAAGTGCAACCAAACAAGCTCCTTGGTATGTCGTTCCTTCAGACAACCGTTGGTATAGGGATTATACTGTGCTACGGATTGCCGTCCAAACGCTGGAGGAAATGAAGTTGTCTGATCCTGAACCAAGACCTGAACTTGAATCCCTTTTACCTGAATTGTATAAAGAACGAGATAAAAATTAGCTGTATAGGTACAGCACTAAGCTTCCAAAACCGTATCACGGCTGAGAATGCCTTGAGTCGAGATTGGAAGCTTTTTATTGCATTTTTACGTGTTATTTCGAAAATGTATAGAGTTTAACTTACTCTGTACCCGATAGCCGCAGCTACAACTCCTACCATTACGGAGGACAGTACATACATAGCCATGCGTCGGTACTCTTTACGCTCCATCAGTTGAAGAGATTCATAGCCGAATGTGGAAAAGGTGGTGTAGCCGCCACAAAAACCTGTTCCTAGCAGCATCCAGAGTGCAGGAGACAAATGGTTTTGCGTAAACTGACCATAGAGCCAGCCTAGCAGCAATGAACCGCTGACGTTAATGATCCACGTCCCCCACGGGAATACGGTACCGAACCTCTTTCCGGCCCACATGCCAAGCCCGTATCTCGCCAGTGTACCCATAATCCCGCCTGCCGCCGCCCACCAGATCATAAGCGTTCCTCCTTGGGAGCAGCCTGCGTCATTTTTGTACCTAGGCGGATACCTGTCCATGTCAAAAACAGTCCTCCGCCTACGCTAAGCAGCAGGTACAACACAGCCGTCAGCATACGATCATGAACCGTGAGGCGTACAGCATCTACTGCAAAAGTGGAAAAGGTGGTAAAGCCCCCTGTAAAGCCTGTTCCGATGGCAAGTCGCAATCGCGGCTTGATCCGCCATGATCGCAAGGTTACCGTAAAGAACCAACCAAGAAACAGGCAGCCGATCCAATTAATTAGCAGCACACCAAGTGGAAAATCCGCACCCGCCGCAGGCAGCAGCGATTGCAGGCCATAACGGGTAGAGGTTCCAAGCGCTCCGCCCGCGGCAACGAATAGCACGTCTTTCATCTTCTTATCCCCTTCTTCGCTCTTGCACGATCATGGTGTAACGTGACGATATCGTACACACTCTGTATATGAAGTCGCACATATATTAAGACTGTGAATCCCGCCAGTGCTGGTTTTGCCTGATTTTCGACTCATTCCCCTGCTCAGTAGCCTGATAGAAGGTTTGACCTGCTATCGAATCGGGCAAATATTGCTGCTTCACATAATGATTCGGATAATTATGTGGATATTGATAGCCAACATGACCGAGCTTTTCCGAGCCTTTGTAGTGTGCGTCACGCAAATGGAGTGGCACCTCGGCCGATTTGATATCGTCCATAGCCGACATGGCCCGTGAAATTGCCGTATATACGGCATTCGATTTGGGGCTTTCCACAGCAAACAAAATGGCCTGTGCAATGTTCAGTTTGGCCTCGGGCCAGCCGTTATTGCGATAGGCTTCAAGCGCACTCACCGCTTGCACCATTGCCTGCGGGTTCGCCAGGCCAATGTCCTCACTGCTCGCCGCGATGAGACGGCGGATAAAGGTCATCGGGTCCATGCCGAGCTTTTCTACGGCGTACAGGAACCAGAACAGCGCGGCGTCGCTGGAGCCGCGAATGCTTTTGTGAAAGGCCGACAGCACGTCATACTGCGTGGATTCATCTGCTTTGACAATCGGGCGACGGATGGATTCCTCTGCGACTTCCAGTGTCACGTGAATCGTGCCGTCTGCCAGCGGAGGCGTCGTGAGCGCCGCCAGTTCCAGCGCGTTCAAAGCCCGGCGGATATCACCATTCGCCATGGACGCGATGTGAGCCAGTGCAGCTTCATCTACCTGAAGCTGCATGTAGCCGAGCCCTTTGTCCGCATCGCTCAAGGCACGGCGCATAGCAGCTAGCGAATGCTCCTGCGTTAGCGCTTCAAGCTGGAACAACGTAGAACGGCTCATTAAAGCGCCGTTGACGTAGTGAAAGGGATTTTCAGTGGTGGCGCCAATAAACACGATCGTGCCCTTTTCCACCGCAGGCAGCAGTGCATCCTGACGTGAACTGTTAAAACGATGTACCTCGTCGAGAAACAAAATGGTTTTTTTGCCATACATCGATTTATTCGTCTGTGCACGGTCAATGACTTCTCTTACGTCTTTCACAGATGCTTCTACAGCATTCAGACGTACAAAATCGCCTTGCGTGTGTTGCGAGATAATATGTGCCAACGTCGTTTTGCCGCACCCCGGCGGTCCGTACAACAAAATAGAAGAAACCTGATCTGCCTCTATAGCTCTTCGCAACAGCTTACCCGGACCCACAACATGCTCCTGTCCAATATATTCATCCAGCGAAGTCGGACGCAAGCGATCCGCAAGCAACCGATTGCTTGGCGTTGACTCTTGGGAATATGAAAATAAGTCCATTTCATTCACTTCCTTATGGTTTATGAACGAACACTTTCTCTTTTTCTTTGAAAACATACTATATTATGTTCGTTCATACGGTTGAAAATCATGAAAATTCAAGTCATCTATAATCCTGATACGGTATAAACCGCCTCTTATTCTACCATATCCGTTAACAAGTTGCAGATAGCATGGTCACGGCACGGCTGTAGATCTACAAGTCAGTCGCCTACAAAAATAAGAAAGAACAGCCTTAGACGAAAGATGAATTTCGTGGCTGTTCTTCGACTGACATAACTTCATAATTTCCATCACTAAGATAAACAGTAAACAAAAAGGAATACAACAACTCAGGCGATGCTTTACAACGCTTTTTCTGCTTACTCCGTCTGTGCCTGTACGTAACTAGGAAGTGAGCCATCATGCAATAGCCACAACTCATGCAGCGCACGGGTACATCCTACATATAGCAGCTTGGCATCCCATGCCCGTTCTCCATAATGCTCATGGTCGGCATCCGCCACAATAACTGCATCGAACTCCAGACCTTTGGATAGATACACAGGCAGTACCGACAAACCGCCTTCATATTGCTTTTTACCACCGTCAATCAAATTCACATCCAACCCCGCGCTTGTGAAAACCTCATGCAGTTCCACAGCCTCTTTTAAGGTGCGGGTCAGCACAGAAACAGTACGATACTCCTTGGAGGACAGCTCTTTTAGAGCGGTGAGCAAACTCTGCTCACGCACGGATGAGTCGTAAGACACGGTGCGCACTGGATCGCCACTACGAAATACGGGAACTGCTGTAATACCGCCGCGAACTCCCTGCTCCAAAATCGTATTTGCAAATTCTATAATTTCCAAGGTTGACCTATAGCTCCGCGTAAGCGCAAAATACCCTGTATGTTCCGGCGCAAAAAGAGAACTCATTTCCTCCCACGCATGCACGCCACGGTATTCATGGATGCCCTGCGACAAATCGCCCAGTATCGTAAAGGAATGCCCTTTCACGAACAAATCCAGCAATGCGATATGAAAAGGTGAAAAATCCTGTGCTTCATCAATGACCACATGGTCAAAACGTTGGGATGATTCTACCTCATGAATCAGCACGTGAAGATACACTAACGCAGTCAGATCTTCTTCACGGATAATCTGTTTTCGCAGATCCGACTGTGTGGCCTTAAAAATAGCAGGCGGCAGAGAAGCCTTCATCTCCGCAGCCGTATCTGCGGGTAACCCTTTAGCTGCCTGAAAAAGCTGCTTGTAGAGCGTCAGTGCGTCATATTGTGGCCATTTTTTAGCATATGCCTTTTCCCGTGCCCCTGCCTTTTTCTTGCGTTCCTTGAGCGCTGCCGCCGAAGGCGACTTTTTCAGCTCCATTTCAATCCAGCGGTGCACTCTTGCCAGCACACGCTCCTTCCGCTTTGCGAGCGGATAAGGCTTATATTCCTCATTGAACCAATTCAAAATCTCAGCTTGTGGCAGCACCGCTCCATCCCATGGTGAAAAATCTCCCTCTGGCACGGAGATGGGCTCCAGTCGTTCCACAAAAGCTTGAAGCAGCTCCATAAAATGAACCGAACCCTTGAATCTTCCCGGCGCCTCATCCATGGATTCCTTACTCAGACTGCCACTCTCAAACCAATAAGATAATGTTTCGGCAGGATCAGCCAAAGGTAAATCCAAACCCAACAAATCCAGCGCCCAGTCTGCAAATGTACTTTGCTGAATATTCCCGACCCCCAGCTCTGGAAGTACATCTGAAATATAGTCAAGGAACATATGGTTTGGTGCGAAAATTACCATTTTGTCGGCCGATACCTGATCCTTGTATTGATACAGCAAAAATGCGAGCCGATGCAGCGCTACCGTCGTCTTGCCACTACCCGCTACCCCCTGAATAACGAGGGCTGTATTTTTAGCCGCGCGGATGATCTGATCCTGCTCCGCCTGAATAGTAGATACGATATCCCGTAAACGGTTATCCTTGTTTTCTCCCAAACGATAAACGAGAAACTCATCGGAAACGGCCGGCTCGTCGCTTTCACGATTATACGTATCGGCTACCCGTTCCAGGATTCTTTTCCGAATGACAACGTTGCGCTTCAGATAGACCAAGCCCTCAATGGTTCCCTCGGGAGCCTCATAGGACGCAGTTTCTTCACCACCTGTAAATGAATAAAACAAGCTGGCAATCGGTGCACGCCAATCAATCACCAGCGGATACGCTGACGTTTCTTCACGCTCCACTCCAATTTTACCGATATAAAGTGGCTTCCGTTGCCCTCTGCCACGTTCGTCAAAATCCATACGACCAAAATAAGGCTCCTGCGAGCTTTTGGCCAAAGCCTGACGTTTTTCCTCCCGTGCCGATTCTAGCACTTGCTCCGTAAAATCATGCCCGGTGTACACCGGCGTATTGCGAAGCCGTTCCAATCTCCGATCAATTTCCTCCATAGCAAGCGACAGCCTGTGCTGTTCTTCTTGATAGGCACTTTGAAACTCATTCTCCATTTCAGTTACCTCCTAAGAATATCAAGTCTCGATTTCTGCATCGCATTCACTTGCTCCGACACAAAAAAAGGAAAGTAAGCGTAACACATTTAACCATAAAAATCCAACCTTATTTCCTAATACGCCTATTTCCCTGCACTCCCACCCCTGTTCTCATTACAATCAGACGAGTTCAGAGGCAACAGCGATTGGAAGATCAAATCACACGCGAAGCGGCCTCTAATACTCCATACTTCTCTCCCCCATCTCCACAAACTGCTTTTGAGCCAGCTCACGGTACACCTGATGGGACTCTAATAACTCAGTATGAGTTCCTGCACCGGTCACCTTGCCCTTGTCCAACACGATAATCTGATCGGAGTGAACCACTGTAGACAAACGATGAGCAATGACAATTGTCGTGCGTCCTTCCATCAAGTTCGCTAGGGCCTTCTGTACCTCATGCTCAGATGAGCTGTCCAAACTAGATGTAGCCTCATCCAGCATGAGAATGTCAGGGCTACGAAGAAGCGCTCGCGCAATAGCGATCCGTTGACGCTGCCCTCCGGACAGCTTCATTCCTCGTTCTCCCACCTCAGTATTGTAGCCTTGAGGTAGATCCATAATAAATGTATCCGCATACGCCATCGTGGCTGCTCGTCTCACTTCTTCCAAGTCAGCTTCGCGCCCCAAGCCATATGTAATGTTATCTCTGACCGTTCCGGTCATCATTGAGCTTTCCTGCGATACATAACCAATTTTGGAGCGCCAGGAGGAAAGTGTATATGACGATATCGGTTCGTCTCCATAACGAATTTCACCTGTATCTGGCACATAAAAGCGTTCCAACAATGAAAACAAGGTGGACTTCCCACTTCCGCTAGGCCCCACGAATGCTGTCGTCCGGTTAGCCGGAATGACCAAGTTCGCATTATGAAGGACCTCTTCCCCTTCGGTATAAGAAAAGGCAACATCACGAAGTATGATATCTCTGCTCTCTTTTGCCGCTTCCTGCTTCAACTCGAGCGGTTCCTCTTCATGATCTAAAATCGTCTGAATCCGTTCAGTAGCCCCAACCACCTTTTGCAGACGTGAATACAGGGTCGTGAATTGTGCCATCGGTGTGATCACCTGAAACAGCAGCAAAATAAAAGCCACCAAATCCCCAGCGGTCAGCACACCCGATGCGACACGAACACCACCAACACCCAATATAATGACCAGCACTGCAGTCAGCAAGAAGGTAGAAATGGGACCTACAAGGGCCAGGATACGTGACTCTTGCAAACCGAAGCGGAACATCCGGTAAATACGATCCTCACCGGCCTGAGCCTCTCTGCTTTCGGTTCCGTAGGCCTTCACCAGTCTGATTTCGCCGATAACCTGACTCAACACTGAGGTCAGATCTGCCATCTCATCCTGCTGTTTTTTGGAGATGCGGTACATTTTTCTGCCTACCGGAAATAAAATCAGGGCTGTTAGCGGAACAATGGCCATAATAATGAGCGTCATCACCCAATCCAGATAAAATAACAATGCAATACCACCAATAATTGCGATCACATTAGAAATCAGATTGACTAGATACTCCGTAATTAAGTTCATAATCAGGCTTGTGTCATTGGTGACGCGACTCATCGTATCTCCTGACCGATTCCGATCAAAGTAAGGGATAGGTAGAGATAAGATTTTATGCCATAAGCGTTTGCGCAAATTAGCCACAATCTTATGCCCGGCATAGTTCAACATATAGATAGAAACCGCCGAAGCCACCGCTTGAAGTACAAAAGCACCAAGCAGACCAACAATGACCATACGGTTTAGTGAAGAAAAGGTCAAGCCATCAATCAACCCTTTGGTCATCATGGGTACGATTAAACCAGCAATGGTCTGAATCAGCGTCAGAACCAGGGCGATGATCAGAATTGCCTTGGGCGGATGCGCACTCGCAATCAATTTGATAAACCGCCCCATGCCAGCCTTATCCGGTCTTTTACCCGGCTTTTCCTTCATCTGGTCCTCCTGCTCATCTTGGTGTGTATGATGTTCTTTTTCCATATGCCATCAACCTCGCTTCCTGTCTGACCATTCTTGTTCAAACAACAACACCCGCGCTCTGCGCGGGTATGAACAGTACAATCTATCTTCGAGTTTACTACACCAGAGAATGAAGCACAAAGTTAGCCACAAACAGTACAGAAATGATATATAATGCAACAGGCACTTCCTTGCCCCGTCCTGCTGCCAGCTTGGCTACGGGGTATGCAATAAAACCAAATGCCATCCCGTCTACAATACTGTAGGTAAAGGGCATCATCACCATGATCAGAAATGCAGGAAACGCTTCAGTAAAATCACTGAAATCCATCTCTCGCACATTTTGCACCATTAGCCCCCCAATGATGATCAACACGGGCGCAATGGCACTGTCAGGAATATAAGCCAACAGAGGAATAAAGAAAAACGTCGCTCCGAATAAAATAGCAGTTACCAGCGGTGTCATTCCCGAGCGTCCCCCCGCTGCAATGCCAGCCGTCGATTCCGCAGCGGCTACCGCCGGACTGCTACCCAAAATACCGGCAAAGATATTGGTTACAGCCAACACACGCAAGCTGTTTTTAAATAAATCCGGTCTTCCAATCATGTTGGTTTGTGCATTAATCATACCAATATTCTCAAATAGCACAATGAGTAGGAGCAAAAAGACAGCGATCCAGAAAGCTACCGAGACAATGCCTGAAAAGGAAAGCTCTCCAAACAATTGCCCATACTGTCGCACCGTTTCAGAGGTTCGTACCGTGCTTGTAGGCTCTACAGCTCCCAGTATATACGCAAGGCCAGTTCCCGCCAAAATGCTAATTAGTAAACCTCCCTGAACGTTACGCACAAACAATACAATAGCGAGCAGCAACGTTACACAAGCCGTAATTACCTTGGGATCATTAAAATGGCCAATAGCCACAAAAGTCGTCTGATGAGCAATCACGATGCCGCTTTTTTGCAATCCGATAAAGGTTAAAAACAATCCAATGCCTACCGTAATTCCGTGCTGCAAATTATGGGGAATCGCTTGGCTAATCAGCTTGTACAATGATGTAAAAGCCACAATGGCGAATAAAATCCCTGTGACGGCAACCACCATCAGCGCTTCCTGCCAGCTCAGCTTCATAGAATGTACGAGCGTATATGTGAAAAAAGCATTAATTCCCATCCCAGGTACAACGACCATTGGAGATTTCCCACCAAAAGCCATAAGCAGGCAGCCGATCATCGATGTCAGCAGCGTCCCGAGCATCGCTCCTTGGAGGGGAATCCCGGCATCTGCCAAAATAGTTGCATTAACCATAACAATGTATACAACGGAAAAATAAGAAATGGCCCCAGCGGCTAATTCCTTTTTCCAATGATGCTCGGGCTTGAAACCGAGACTTCTGGACCATAGTCCACCCTTCATACCAAAACCCTCCAGCAAGTTGTTCAATCTGTTTGCAGTAAGCTGCGCTTTTTCAAAATAAAAAAGAGCTGTAGCAACTGTGACACAAAGAATGTGATGCACAGAACTACAGGTCTTAAAGTGAATACATACTGCTGTAAATCTACCAATGCATTGCCATGCTATTTTTCTGCAACTTACACACCAGCGTGTTCTAACAAATCCTTCACGGCTACACTAACCATGATCAGTCCTGCTACAGGAGGTACAAATGCATTGCTTGCAGGTGGCTGCTTCGCCTTCCGGATTTCAGGTGCGTTTGCAGGTACAATTTTTTTTGTAATTTCTTCACGTGGCTTCATCGGTTCCTCATCGGAGAACACAACTTTGACGCCTTTGGTAATGCCTTCCTTGCGCAACTTGGTGCGGATGACACGGGCAATCGGGTCCATTCTCGTCTGGGAAATATCCGCTACTTGAAAACGACTTGGATCCATTTTATTCGCAGCGCCCATACTGGAGATCATCGGAATCCCCCGTTTCAGGCATTCCTTAATCAAATGAATTTTGTATATAATCGTATCCGAAGCATCCAGTACATAATCCAATTCGTACTTGAACAGTTCCTCATATGTTTCTTCTGTATAAAACATGTTCAGTGCAATCGCTTCACATTCAGGATTAATCAGCTTCACACGCTCTACCATCAGATCAGCCTTTTTTTGACCTACCGTCGTTGTCAACGCATGAATCTGGCGATTAATATTGGTGATATCTACAACATCTTTATCAATCAAAATGATGCGTCCAACACCCGTGCGCGCCAGTGCTTCCACTGCAATCGAACCGACACCGCCAATACCCAGCACGGCCACCGTGCTATTTTTCATAACCTCTAGACCTTCAGTTCCAATGGCCAGTTCCGTTCGTGAAAATTGATGCAACAATATGGTATATCCTCCCTCACTGATTTAAACTCTATGCCTGAACTCCAGCATACAAACCACGAACCCATTATCCATATGAGGGTAACGGGTTCATGGCATTCTATAAGCTATCTCATGCCAATGGATGGCACTTACTAAGCCAAATGTTCGTCTTAAGCTTTAGGCGCAACAGGCTTCGGAGCAAGACGAATATGAAGCTGATCCAATTGAGCTTGATCCACTTCGGCTGGTGCATCCATAAGCAGGTCTGTCGCGCTGGCTGTTTTCGGGAATGCAATAGTTTCACGCAGGTTTGTACGACCTGCAAGCAGCATGACAAGACGGTCAAAACCGAAGGCAATACCACCATGTGGAGGCGTACCATATTCAAATGCATCCAGCAGGTAACCGAATTTATCCTTCACTTCTTCAGGCGGCAGATTGAGCGCTTTGAACATTTTTTCCTGAACTTCACGTTTGAAAATCCGCATCGAGCCACCACCCACTTCGTAGCCGTTCAGCACGATATCATAGGCCTGAGCACGAACTTGACCCGGATCTGTGTCCAAGAGGGCCAGGTCTTCTTCCTTCGGACGAGTGAACGGATGGTGCTCCGCTACATAACGTTTTTGTTCTTCGTCATAGCCGAGAAGCGGGAAGTCTACGACCCAGGCAAATTTGAATTTGTTATCGTCGATGAGCCCCAAATGACGGCCAATTTTCAGACGAAGCGCGCCTAATACATCAGCAACTACTTTTTTATTATCCGCAGAGAACAGCAACAGATCGCCTTCTTCGGCTCCTGTGCGCTCCTTCAAGGCTTCGATTTCTTCCGGTGTGAAGAATTTAACGATAGGTCCCTT
Source organism: Paenibacillus sp. CH40 (assembly GCF_024213605.1). Lineage (NCBI taxonomy): Bacteria > Bacillati > Bacillota > Bacilli > Caryophanales > Paenibacillaceae > Paenibacillus > Paenibacillus sp. CH40. The sequence goes on along the minus strand of NZ_JANAVQ010000001.1, from coordinate 27,796 downwards.
GAATTCGCCTTCCTTCACTTGAATCCAAGCCAAGCCTTTAGCTCCATAACGCGCTGCAAAAGGACCCAGGTCATCAATGTCCTTACGGCTCCACGTGCCACATCCTTTGGCATTAAGGACTTTAACTTCGCCACCCTTTTCAATTACGGAAGCAAATACTTTCACACCACTGGTTGCCACGATATCATTAACATTTATCAGCTCAAGACCAAAACGCAGGTCAGGCTTGTCAGAACCATACTTGTCCATTGCCTCTGCATGTGTAATCCGTTGGAACGGTGTTTCCAGTTCTACTCCAACGGTTTCTTTGAACAATTTCACCATAAGACGCTCCATCATAGGCAGCAAGTCATCCTGTTGCATGAAGGAAGTCTCAATGTCGACCTGCGTAAATTCAGGCTGGCGGTCAGCACGCAAATCTTCATCACGGAAACAACGTGCAATTTGGTAGTAGCGCTCCAGGCCACCCACCATCAGCAATTGCTTGTACAGTTGTGGCGATTGCGGCAAGGCGAAAAACTCACCCTCATGCACCCGGCTAGGTACCAGATAATCACGTGCGCCCTCTGGGGAGCTTTTCGTCAAAATTGGTGTTTCCACCTCGACGAACTCTTCTCCGTCCAGGAAGTCACGGAATATTTTTGCTGCTTTAGAGCGCAGTTTCAAGGTCTGGTACATTTCCGGACGACGCAGGTCCAAATAACGGTATTTTAAACGCAGAGACTCGTCCACTTCTACACCATTTTCAATGAAGAACGGAGGTGTTTTAGACGCATTCAATACTTCGATTTCAGTGACGCGTACCTCAATTTCACCTGTAGGCAGGTTCGGGTTAATCGTTTCTGCATCACGCTTAACAATAGTACCGGTGACCTCAAGCACGTATTCACTACGGACACGATCCGCAATTTGCAGTGCGTCACCGGAATATGCCGGATTAAACACGATTTGTACAATGCCGCTACGGTCACGAAGGTCTATAAAAAGTACGCCCCCCAAATCACGACGAGTTTGTACCCAACCGTTCAATGTAACTGTTTCTCCGATATGCGCATGAGTCAATGCGCCGCATTGATGACTCCTTTTCATAATACACACTCCTGTTTATGTTTAGTAGTTAATGCTATATGACAGCCAGAGGGAAACTTCCCCTGACTGATGTTACATTATTTTGTTTATCCTAATTCTTCCACCAGCTGATCCAGCTTAACGGTACGCTGCTCGCCGGTTTCCATGTTTTTCAGTGCAATTTCACCCTGAACCAGCTCATCCTCACCCAGAATCGCAGTATACCTTGCTTTAAAGCGATCGGCTGATTTCATCTGCGCCTTCATTTTACGCCCCAGATAATCTCGTTCTGCGGAAAATCCGGCTTGACGCAACTTGAATAGTTGTTTAGTTACTTCCGTTTCTGCTGCTTCTCCCAACGCTACCATATAGATATCTAACGGCTTGGCTTCGTTCAGTTTGACACCTTGATGCTCCAAGATCAGCTGAATTCGCTCCAGTCCAATGCCAAAACCAATGCCCGGCTGATCCGGTCCGCCCAGATCTCCAACCAATCCGTTGTAGCGGCCGCCTCCACCGATCGTGTCTATGGCACCAATTCCTTCGGCTTTGAATTCGAACGCTGTCAACGTATAATAATCCAACCCCCGTACCAAACGCGGGTTAACTGTATATTCCACGCCCATGGCATCCAAATTTTGCTTCACTTTCTCAAAGTGTGTGCGAGATTCCTCGTCCAAGCTATCCAGAATCGAAGGTGCACCTCCAAATTTGTCCTGGTCATCTTTGCTATCCAGGACTCGCAGCGGATTACGCTCAATGCGTGCTTGGCTCTCCTTGGTCAACGTATCCTTAATTGGCATTAAGAAGTCTACCAGATGCTGACGATAAGCTGCCCGGCTGGCTGAATTACCGACGGAGTTAATCTCCACCTGTACTCCTTTCAAGCCCAGTTCACGGCAGAATTGATACCCGAAAGCAATAACTTCTGCATCCAACGCAGGATCGACCGCACCAAATGCTTCAATTCCAAATTGGTGAAACTGGCGCTGACGCCCAGCCTGTGGACGCTCATACCGGAACATCGGGCCGATATAATACAGCTTAGTTACATCCGGCTCCCCGTATAGTTTGTTCTCCACATAGGAGCGGACAACCCCTGCTGTTCCTTCTGGACGCAAAGTCATGCTGCGCTTCCCTTTATCCTCAAAAGTATACATTTCTTTTTCCACCACATCCGTCGTTTCACCCACACCTCGAACGAACAAATTCGTTTGTTCGAACATGGGCGTACGAATCTCTCGGTAATTAAAGCGGCGGCTCATCTCACGGGCTTTTTCCTCGACAACTTGCCATTTTTCTACACTGCCCGGCAGCAAATCCTGTGTTCCCGTCGGTTTTTGAAAGGCCATTAACGTATCCCCCCATCGTTGTATTTCGTATTGTGCACTTTCTTATTGCTCCACTTTCAAATAAAACAAAAAATCCCTCGTCCTGTTAACATTAACAGGGACGAGGGATTGTCGTTTACAAATCACCCGTGGTACCACCCACATTCCGGAGTTTACCCAGACAACCAGCATAAGAATCACTCATTGCCCGTCAGCATTATACTGACTCCGCTCATACGTATAACGCCCGTAACGCGCAGTACGGCTATTATGCAGGACCATCCACTGTCGGCACAGTTGCAATGTACTTTCAGTAGGGTTTCCTCAATTGTTCGCCGCCTGTTCTCGGGGAGGTCATTCATCCGCTCATCAAGGGAATTTTTACAGCCTGGAAATTCCTCTCTGCGCTTGTGGGTTCGGAGTACTTGGTCCCGTCATCAAATCATTTTTCATTATTTTATGATTTTAATGAACCGCTTCGACAAAGTCAAGACATTCTCCCTATAATCGGACAAATAAGGCTTATAAAAAGAAAAAACCTGCGGAAACGGTCCGCAGGTTCAAAAAGATATATCAAAAGGGGGTCATGCTGTTATTATAAACAACGAATATTAAGGAATGATGTTTCGAATATTACAATTGTATTACAGTCACTCTTTTGTAGCTGAATTTCTCAAGTATCGACAATCTCTTGTGTCGCGCTCTCAGCTTTAATCCAACTGCGATACATATCCACGATTGGAACGTAGCTTATAAATGACCTCATCATAATCGGCATCATTCACCTTTGCTGATAATACATACCGTAATTCATCTTGATCACCGTTAATATACACATCTGTCGCACGGAGCAACCCTCCGTCATGATTCGTTGTTCCACCCCGATCTTCATTCAGATCCCTTTGGGCTGAGCCAGAGTTAATCTGGCCATCCTTCGCATCTGGTAGAATATTCTCGCCATAAGCACCCGCCGCAGGGATTGCCGCACCTGCAGAGCCTCCTGTGCTCACAGAACCTGTATTGTTATAGGGGACCAGCGGAATTAAAACTCTCGTCTCCCGACCGAGCGCATCATCCAAAGCACCTACTTCCAAATGTTCAGTTCTATAAGCTTGAAGCGAGGCTCTGGCACCCTCAGCTTCATCTTCTGTGCGAAAATAAGCCTGAATCTGTTTTGCCATATCAAATCCTCCTCGTTTGGGAATTGTACTGGCATTAATCTAAGGAAATATTCACGTTCAAATTACAACGCTTTTAATAACTCACGCACAAAGGCAGGCTCATCCTTAGGGGTCCGAGACGTAATAAAGTTACCGTCCACCACCGCCTCTCGATCCTCAAAATGAGCACCCGCATTAATTAAGTCATCTTTCAACGGAGGATAAGCAGTAATCGTCCGGCCTTGTAACAAATCGGCACTCGCCAAAATTTGTGGCCCGTGACAGATAGCGCCAATCGTTTTTTTGGCCTCGTTAATTTCAGTCACAAATTTCAGAACATGTGCATCCAATCGCAGATTTTCCGGGGAGGATCCGCCGGGAATAACAACTGCATCATAGTCACTTGATTTCACATCTGCAATGGCTTTTTCAATAGTGTAGCTTGCTTTACCTTGCTTACCGCTCACTTTCTCACCTTGCTTCAGCCCAACAATATGTGCCTCATGTCCAGCCTTTTTTAATTCATCATAAGGTACCTTCATTTCAGAATCTTCAAATTGGTCAGCTAATAAAAATGCAATTTTACTCATTAATGTTCAGATCTCCTTTCCGGTTATCCTCGAAAAAGTTAAAATTAAGTTTGTTTGTCTACCACGATTTGTTATTACCCGCTTGATCTGTTTTTATAACAATCGCAGCGGCGGAAAAGAAAAAGGAGCCTTTCGGCTCCTGCACTAATTCAATGCTACATATTTTATTTTTGACCTCTTTATGCTACTTCCGGGTAGCACCTCATAACGTAACGTTACATTTAACCCGATGTTACCTGCGTGGCAAAGCATCCCGTCCCGGCTTGTCGATGGCTGTTGCAACATGCTGTAATAACGTATCAGCATTACGTGTAAGGCTGATTGCCTCCTGCATACTACCGGGAAAAAGCAGCATAGTGCTTCGATGCCCGTCCATTTTCGGGGTTTGACGCATAGCTTCGTCTCTCCTGTCACCCTTAGGCTATCCGCCTGGCTAATCACCAATCGGGATGACATTATGATCCCTCTGAACAGCTATTTTATTCTACTCAGACCACGCCGTGAATGTATAGTTACGAACGTTCGGTATCCAAAATCAGTGTCACTGGGCCCCAGTTCGTCAATGAAACATCCATCATAGCCCCAAAAATTCCCGTTTCTACCTCCAGGCCCTTGGCTCGAAGCTGGCTGTTGAAGAAATCATACAACTTCTCCGCTTCCTCAGGTTTGGCCGCCCCCATAAAGTTAGGCCTTCTTCCTTTACGGCAGTCACCGTACAACGTAAATTGAGAGACAGACAAAATAGCTCCACCGACATCCAGAACGCTGTCATTCATTTTACCTTCAGCATCCTCAAATATACGTAATCCCGCTGTTTTATCCGCCAAATAAACGGCATCAGCTGCTGTATCTCCCTGACCAATACCAACCAGCAGCATTAATCCGGTTCCAATCTTGCCGACCACCTTTTGATTCACCGTTACCTGAGCGTCTTTACAGCGCTGAATAATGATCTTCATCGCCTTATCCGATGTCTCCTTTAACCTTCCCTTTTTAAAGGTGCTCATAGCCGTATTACGGCTCTTTTAGCAGCCTATGGGTCTTTCTACCCAAGATGTGTTACAAAGGCTATAAACCTATCTGTACGCTTAACAAGGTTATTGCATAATCCGATGCACGGTGTATACATCCTTCACCCGTTTAATCCGTTCGACAACAGAATGCAAGTGATCCGTATTGCGAATGAGAATCGTGATGTGAATCATCGCCATTTTATTTTTATCTGTACGACCTGTAACGGCCGAGAAGCTGGTTTTGTTCTCAGAAATGGCCTGAAGCACTTCGTTCAGCAAACCGTTGCGGTCATGCCCGGTAATCTCAATATCGACACTGTAATTGACTTCCGCTGCTTCTTCCCACTCTACTTCAATCACTCGTGCCTGGTCTTCGCCCGTACCCGAAGGAATATTCGGGCAATCCGTCCGGTGAACGGATACGCCGCGTCCACGTGTTACATAGCCAATGATGTCATCTCCCGGTACGGGATTACAACATCGTGCAAAACGAACGAGTAAATTATCGACGCCTCTGACGCTGACACCGTTGGTCGGTGTTTTTTTCCGTTCGCCCTGCGGCTTGTACTCCTTGACCTCGGTCGTCAATTCGATCAACCGGGCCTCTTCTTGTTCCTTACGCAGCTTCTCTGTCAAACGTGTACAGACCTGCGCTGCGGTTATACCACCAAAGCCAATCGCAGACAGCATATCTTCGGAATCGTTAAAAGAGAACTTCTGTGCCACTTCCTGAAGCTTGTCGTCGCTCATCCACACCGATGGCTCGATATCACGTTTTCTCAGTTCGCGTTCCAGATTTTCGCGGCCTTTTTCAACATTCTCCTCACGCTTTTCTTTCTTGAACCATTGTTTGATTTTACTGCGCGCGTGAGAGGACTGAGCAATTTTGAGCCAGTCCTGACTAGGTCCATAAGAGTGCTTGGACGTCATAATTTCGACAATATCACCGGTTTTAAGCCGATAATCCAAAGGTACGATTCTTCCATTTACCTTAGAGCCAATCGTTCGATTGCCAACTTCGGTATGAATACGGAAAGCAAAGTCCAGCGGAACGGATCCGGCCGGCAACTCAATGACCTCTCCCTTAGGAGTAAACACAAACACAAGGTCTGAGAAAAAGTCCATTTTGAGCGATTCCACAAATTCCGACGCATCCTTCGCTTCATTTTGCAGCTCCAGAATTTCTCGAAAAAAGGTGATTTTATCCTCAAAGTTAGTGTTGTTTGCTCCGTTACCTTCTTTATAGGCCCAATGGGCCGCAATCCCGAATTCAGCGGTACGGTGCATATCCACTGTGCGAATTTGTACCTCGGTAGGCTCCCCGTTGGGACCTACTACTGTCGTATGAAGGGACTGATACATATTGGCCTTAGGCATAGCGATATAATCTTTAAACCGCCCAGGCATTGGCTTCCACAACGTATGGATAATCCCCAGTGTGGCGTAACAGTCTTTAATGTTATCCACAATAATTCGAATCGCCAGCAAATCATATATTTCATTGAATTGCTTGTTCTTCGTCGTCATTTTTTTAAACACACTGTAAATATGTTTAGGGCGTCCGGACAGGTCAGCCTGAATACCCATCTCTTCCAGCTTTTCTCTGATACGCTGTATGACATTATCAATAAACTGCTCCCGCTCTGCCCGCTTTTTATGCATCAAATTAGCGATGCGATAATACTGCTGAGGATTCAGATAGCGTAAAGCAATATCTTCCATTTCCCATTTAATCGCCGAAATACCCAGTCGGTTTGCAACCGGACAGAAAATCTCTAACGTTTCATAAGCAATCCGACGCTGGCTTTCCTCTGACTGATATTTCAAAGTACGCATGTTATGCAGACGATCTGCTAACTTAATGACGATGACACGAATGTCCTGCGCCATAGCAATAAACATTTTTCGATAATTTTCATTCTGTTGTTCTTCCTTGGAACGGAACTGAATACGCTCCAGCTTCGTCAGACCATCGACAAGCATCGCACATGTATCGCCAAAATGCTCGCGAATCTGCGCCAAAGACACCGTCGTATCCTCCACAACGTCATGTAAAAGAGCGGCGATAATGGAGATGGTATCCATCTGCATATTAACGACGATATCAGCAACCGCAAGCGGATGCAGAATATAAGGTTCACCGGACTTACGAGTCTGGCCGGAATGGGCCTGCTCGGCAAAATCATAGGCGTCCCTGATGCGGATAAGATCTGCTTCTCTGGTATAGGCCCCGGCCTTTTTAAGTAATTGCTCTATCCCCATTCTGCTCTATTCCGTGTCCTTTCTATGCAAAATGGAACCCGCCGATCAATGTCGCGCAAAGGTTCCCTTTTAAAAGTGATTTCCTACAATTATGACGGTTAGCACGTCACACGTCAACTATTACAGGTTTGGCATTGTAGCATTATTCTGTCACACATGGTAAGTAAAATCAGGATTGTTGACGAAATGAAACGAATTATATTGAAAAAATTACGAAAAGTAATTAATGTATATAAGAATAATTGAAAGAACTAAGGAGTGAACTGCGTTGCAACGCGAAATTCAAGTTAATGAAAAGCTTCCGGCAGGACCTGGGTTCCTGCTCAGCGTACAGCATTTGTTTGCCATGTTTGGCAGCACTGTGCTGGTGCCGAATATTTTCGGCGTCGATCCCGGCATGATTTTGCTAATGAACGGTATTGGCACATTGTTGTACATATGGATCTGCCGCGGCAAAATTCCCGCCTATCTCGGCTCCAGCTTCGCTTTTATCGCTCCCGTCAGTCTTGTGCTTAAAAACAATCCCGGCGGCAACGGCTATGCTATGGCCCTCGGTGCTTTCATCGTTACAGGTATTATTTTCTGCCTCGTCGCACTGGTAATCAAATATGCCGGAACCCGTTGGCTGGACGTCGTTTTCCCTCCAGCTGTTATGGGCTCCATCGTAGCCTTAATCGGTCTGGAACTGGTTCCGGTTGCAGCAGGCATGGCAGGCATTATCAATGCCGATCCTACTAAAGCCTGGACTCCAGATCCCAAAACGATTACTCTTTCGCTCGTTACACTCGGGGTCACGGTTCTGGGTGCGGTATTGTTTCGCGGGTTTGCCAAAATCATTCATATTCTGATTGGTATCGTAGTGGGCTATGTACTTGCTTATTTTATGGGCATGGTCAATACACAAGCCATTGCAGACGCTCCTTTTTTCGGACATCCTGCAATTACCACTCCAGTTTTTAATACCTCTGCTATGCTGACGATTCTTCCTGTTGCTCTGGTCGTCATCGTAGAGCATATTGGTCACTTGCTTGTGACTAGCAACATTGTCGGGCGCGAGCTGTCCAAAGATCCTGGTCTCCATCGCTCTCTGCTAGGTAACGGTATTTCCACCGTCATTTCCGGTTTTGTTGGTTCTACACCTAATACGACTTATGGTGAAAATATTGGTGTCATGGCATTAACTAAAGTGTACTCTGTATGGGTCATTGGCGGAGCGGCTGTCATTGCCATCCTATTGTCCTTCTCAGGCACGTTCTCAGCGATTGTTTCTAATATTCCAGCTCCAGTTATGGGTGGCGTATCCTTACTATTATTCGGTGTCATCGCTGCCTCCGGTCTAAGAATCTTCGTTGAGCAAAAGGTTGATTTCGCCAAGCCAACCAACATGCTGCTTGCGACCATCGTGCTTGTTGTCGGAATCAGTGGTACTACGCTCACTTGGGGCGCTGTAACCTTGAAAGGTATGGCATTGGCTACAATCATCGGCATCATCCTCAGCTTGTTCTTTAAGCTGATTGACGTGCTCGGCTGGTCCAACGATAAATCGCAGGAACCTTTAACTGAGAAAACACCCGATTGATATCTGTTCTTAAACTTAGAACGCCGCTCCATGAGGTCACGGATCAATACGCTTGAGCTGTTAAGATAAGCGTATTGATCCGTCTCCCATGGATTCGGCGTTTTTTATGCTCGGCGTTTTTTAAAATAGATAATCCTTCATCCTTCTCTAGAGCACCCATCCAAGTTAGTTGCAATATCCGCTTTAACCCTCGATAAGCAACGAGCAGCATTTTTGACTTATTTCCTTATCTAGCTTCTGCTTAGCAAAAAAATAAGGACAAAAACTGATTGAAATCAGCATGACCTCTATGCTCCTTATGACCACCTCTGCTCTTTTTCTTCATCGACAATTTCTTAAAAAAATTCAAATATCCCCAACAAAGTGGTTGGTGGTTTGTACCAATCAAACAAAGCTCAAACTTAAAACACTGCTAAACAAAATAGTCCGATGGAGCAACTCTTTAGATAAAGAGATGTTCCATCGGACTATTTAGGCGATCCGTTCATAATTATTTCCCGGGAAACCCAGGTTTCGAAATACTTAATACGTAATCAGAGTGAATACATCTACATCAGGAAGTTTCGCCCGACCGTTTAGATCAGACAGCTCGATAAGAAAAGCAGCCCCTGCCACATTTCCACCAAGCTGGCGTACCAAGTTCACGGATGTAGCAATAGTTCCACCTGTAGCCAGCAGGTCATCAGCAATCAGAACATTTTGACCCGGCTCAATAGCATCCTTATGCATCGCCAGTGTATCTTTACCATACTCCAAACCGTATGCTTCCTCAATGGTTTCCCCAGGGAGCTTGCCACTTTTACGGATGGGAATAAAACCAACACCAAGCGCATAAGCCAAAGGAGCACCAATAACGAACCCACGTGCTTCTGGCCCTGCAATCAAATCAATTTTCAAATCCGATACCAGTTCCTTCATATCGTTGATAGCCTTGCGGTACAGTTCACCATTTTTCATCAGGGTCGTAATGTCCTTAAAACTAATCCCTGGTTGTGGAAAATCGGAAATCACCCGAATATATTCTTTGTAGTCCAACTTAGTTCCTCCTACTGTAACTTCAAATTAGTATATACATTTTACAACATAAATTGCGAAATAGTATCTCAAGACGCACCCTTCATAAGCGACATAATCCAGCTCGTCATCTGGGTAGTGTCCGCATCCAGCAAATACTTCTCCATTTCAGCCATATTATACAATTCCTGATAGCGTGGAGAAGCGGTTAAATCCCGCTTAGGCGGATTGGATACAAAACGGAATTGACCATCTGTACGCGTCATAAACTCAAGCTCTTCGAAGATGTCCAATACTTTGGATAACATGCGTACTGAACAGGAACACTGTCGGCTAAGAGCAGGCAGCATTGCCTTTTCATCAATAGGCTGTGTTCCCATTCGGGAAAGCACAACGTAAATGCGCTTGAACAGTTCTCTGTCGGGGCTTACGAGTCGACCGCCACGCTCACTGACCGAATGAAGGAGAAATACGTTCTCTACATTCTCAAAGGTAGACCATAATGCCTGAAACTGATCCGGTGTATCCGGCGGCTCCAGTACGAACAGCGACTTTACAGAGTGCTGTGCATCTCTTTGACCATCACTGGGAATAACGCTGCCATCTTTATCGTATAACCATAAGGATTCAGCGTCCACGGAGCTCGATGGACGAAGCCTGGATGACGGATGAATCAACACCGCAACGTCTTTCTTTCTTTCCTCAATACGTGGATGAAAAATCTTCAGTCCCCGCTCTAATTCGGCAAAAGGGTCCGACACTCCACGATAATCAAAAATTTGTGGCGCCTGCACTCGAATGTCCTGCATCATTAGCTGAAGAGACCGTTTACCGTTCCATTCGTTAATTGACAATTCACCCAGCAGATCTATCTCCGTTTGTTGCTGTAAAAAATCAGCCAAATCGCCACGACGGAAGGCAATCGCGTCCAGCGATATACCGTTCTGCTCCAGAAGGAGCTTCACATGATTTTTCTCACGTCCCATTTTACGAGCCTCGCGCAATTGCAGACCCTGTAATACGAATCGTGGAGAAGGATTCCCCATACCAAAAGGCTGAAGCAATTCCAGTTCTTCAACCACTTGCAAAGATACCTCGTCCAAACGACAGACCATATCAGCTTCAGCTACAGGAATGAGATCTTCTGGTGTCAGAATGGAACCCGCATAGCTGTTCAGCTGCTCTTCAAACAATTTCAGATTCTCACGGGAAAGCGTCATACCCGCAGCCGAAGGATGACCACCAAAATGCTCCATAAGCTCATGGGCGTCCGTAAGAGCACTGTAAATATCCAATGCAGGAATAGACCGGGCAGAACCTTTGCACGTGCCTGTCTCAGCATCTATACCAAGAATAATGGTCGGTCGATAATAGCGATCCAATAGCTTGGATGCCACAATTCCGACAACGCCGACATTCCAGCCTTCACCAGCCAACACAATAACTGACGGTAACTTGCCTCCATTCAGTTTGGATGCTAATTGTTGCTCGGCTTGCTCCACAATACGTTCGACCACCTGTTGACGCTCACGATTGAGCAGGTCCAGCGCATGCGCAAGTTGGTCTGCTTCTTCCTCTTTTTCTGTCGTCAGCAGAGAAACTGCTCGTCCCGCATGATCCAGGCGCCCGCTGGCATTAATCCGCGGAGCCAATGCAAATGCGATGTTGACTGAAGTCACTGTAGATATATCCACGCCCGCTACATGGAGCAACGCACGGATACCCGGAAATGCAGAGTTTCTCATGGATTGAACCCCTCTGCGTACCATCGTCCGATTTTCACCATGTAGTGGCATCAGATCGGCTACCGTGCCGATAGCAGCGATTTCAAACCATTCCTCTGGCACCTCACCCAACAGCGCCTGAGCGAGCTTCAGGGCAACACCAACACCTGCAAGACCTTTAAATGGGTATGGGCAACCGGGTAGCTTTGGATTAATCAAAGTATATGCCTCGGGAAGTACAGCAGGCGGCTCATGATGATCCGTCACAATAACATCTATCCCCAAGGAAGTTGCATAAGCAATTTGCTCGACTGCACTAATTCCCGTATCTACCGTAATGACCAGCGTAACTCCCTGCTGATGAGCCCAATCAAGGGCATGGTTATGCAGACCATATCCCTCATTAGAACGATGGGGAATATAAATATCATAAGAAGCCTTGAGAAAACGCATGAGCTGAATCATCAATGATGTACTGGACACGCCGTCCGCATCATAATCGCCATAGATTAATATATGCTCGCCACGTTCCAGAGCCTGGCGAATTCTCGGTACGGCCTCTTTCATACCAAGAAGCAAAAAAGGGTCGTGTACATCGTCCACACTTCCGTACAAAAAGCGGTTTGCTTCCCCGGCGGTAGTGACGCCCCGGTTCACTAAAAGCCGGGACAACAATGGTGAAATCCCCAGTTCTTCTGTCAACAGCTGAGCCGCTTCCAGGTTAGCCTCTGGGGTCTTCCATCTGTACTGCGAATGAAGCAATCCTGTTCACCTTTCTTTCATAGTCGTCCTACTCTATTGAAGCAACGACGACACATCATTATCTGGCAGTTCATGATTGGATTTGTAAGGATACCCGGCTTGATAAGAAATGAACTGCATTTGTACATGGGTCACCTGTGGAAAACGGGCTAACAGTAGATTTTTGGCTCGATCGGCGATTTCCTGCGCTTCCTGTACCGTAATCCGCGGGTTCACACTTATCGTTACATCCACTGTTATGAAATGCCCTGTTTCCTGGGCATGTAAGTGCTCAACCGTTACAATACCATACACCCGTTGAATCGTCTCCATAAAGCGTCGGGAGTCTTCCTCCTGCAAGGGCTGTGCAGGAACCTGGTAAGCGGTATTCATTACCATCAAATATCCTTTGCGCAGCACCAGACAGGCTACCAGCAAAGCTGCGGTTGGATCAAGATATAATAATGCAGGCCATTCCATTGCTTCGCCAGTCATTGCACCGATCATGCCGATCAATGCAATCAACGATGCATACAGCGAGTAACGTTCATGGTTAGCGTACCGATCTGCTTCCGCTTTATGACCATGTTTAATCGAGTAGCGATATTGAAACTGAAATAACGCCTCTCTCAACACCAACGCAATAAATACGGTAATTAATGCATACAGACCGGGAGCCTGCGGTTCCGAACTGCTTAATGAACGAACCGCCGAGATAGCTAGCTGAAGACCACTCATCAGCACTAAAATAGCCAGCACCACAGATATGACCGTCCGAACTTTTTCACCGTTCCGCAACCGTGCCAGCATTCCGTGCCCTGTAGCACCCTTGGAAAACAGAAGCTCCTGCAAACGGGAAGCACTATCCGCAGCCGTGTGCAGTGCATCCCCCAACAACGCCTTGCTGTTTGCCGCATAACCGACGGTTCCCTTTAGAACAGCCAGCGCGAGATTGCCTACAATCCCGCTCAACGCCGCAGTTTCCAATGATCGGCTGCGTTCGCTATTCACAACGTTTCCCCCTCAATCCTGAACTAACCCTTTTCCAATAAAGCTCCATTCTAAAATAACCGAATTTCTCAAAACAAAAAACCATTCACATTTAAGTGTCCACTATTGTGCCTTACTCAAGGTAAATCTCAAAACCTTAGAAAACCGCGCCCAAGCAGACGCGGCTTTCTCTTTAATTTATACTACTGGTATTTGCGTAACTTAAGACTTTGCAGTTTTGACCGCGCCCCCGCCAGCTGTCGGAGATTTTTGTTTTCCTTTCAAAGCTACCCACAGCGGACTGGCAATGAAAATGGAGGAATAAGCACCAAACAACAAACCAATGACCATCGCAAGTGAGAACATACGGATCGATTCGCCGCCAAATATGAACAAACATAAGGAGGCAATAAACACCGTAAACACGGTTGCAAGTGAACGAGTCATTGTCTGCGCAATACTGTGATCAACTACCTGCTCTAAGTCGTCCCTAGACTTCTTCTTCGCAAATCGTAGATTTTCCCGAATACGATCAAAAATAACGACAGTGTCATTAATGGAGAAACCGACAATCGTCAGAATTGCCGTAATAAAGGTCAAATCCACCTCAAGCCGGAAAATCGAGAAAATGCTGATAACGAGGAAGGCATCATGCAACAACGAAACGATGGCTGCAATGGCAAACCGCCATTCAAACCGGATCGAAATATAGACCGCGATAGCTACACATGCTAGCAAAATCGCCCATATTGCATTCCGCTCCAGTTCTTGCGCCATTTCCGTATCCACTGTATTAACCTCAAAAGATGCCTTCGGATCCAGTTCTTTATTAAAAGAAGTCTTAAAGTTATTCACTTGCTGGTCCGTCAAAACCTGCGAGAAGCGAATACCGAAGCGTTCTTTACCCGGCGTATAATCAACCTCTTTGCCGATCCCCTGCTTGTTCAGCAAAGTTTGAATCTGTTCCTGTGTAACGACTTTAGTCAAATTGACATCCACATTCGAACCGGAACGAAAGTCCACCCCGTAATTTAAGCCAAATATCGATAAGCTCAAAATACCAAGCAGTGTGATAATAATCGAGAACGTGTAAAACCACTTGCTCATCTTGATATATTTCAAGTTCCAATTAAAGCGCACTGATATCACTCTCCTTCACACCAAAATACTTGGCCTTCTTCACAACATCCGCTTTAACCAGCAGATTGAGTAAGAAGCGGGAGAAGAAGATATTCGTCAAAATACTGGTGACAATATCAACGATGAGCACCAAAGCGAATCCTCGAACGGAGCCTGTTCCCAGACCAAACATAACCGCTGCCGCTATAATAGTCGTAACATTGGCATCCATAACGGTACGGAACGAAGCCTTACTACCTGCAATGACAGAAGAACGAATCGTTTTGCCTGACTTGATTTCTTCTTTAATCCGTTCATACGTAATGATATTGGCATCTACCGCCATCCCGATCCCGAGCACGAAGGCTGCAATACCCGGAAGCGTAAGCACGAATCCACCCAAATAAAAGATGGCAAGCACCACCCAGGTATGAACGATAAGACAGAAACTGGCGACTAATCCCGGTACACGGAACATCGCAATCATAAATACCAGAATAATGATCGAGCCAATCAATCCAGCACGAATCGTCTGATCCAGTGACAATTGACCCAGCGTAGCACCTACACTCTGAGAATATTTTTCCGTCAGTTTGAGCGGAAGGGCACCTAGATTAATCGTATCCGCCAGTTTATTCGCTTCATCACGAGTGTAGCTACCTGTGATTGACGCGCTACCGTCCGTTAATTCCCCACGTACTGTAGGTGCAGACAGCAATTCCTGATCCAGGAAAATAGCTAATTCTTTATTCAGAAGTCGCTTTGTGATTTCTGCAAATTTAGCTTTGTCCTTCACTTTGATACTAATCTCAGGTTGGTTCAGCTGGTCATAGCCAACAACAGCGCCATTCTCCACAAAATCATTACCGCGGAGCTCAATTTTGCTGTATTGGCCTGGCTTTTTAGCATCCGCTGCCGTTGCACTGCGGAAGGTCAACTCGGCAGGCTTTTTCAGCATAGAGCGGACTTCTGCTTCATTAGAGACACCAGCAAGCCGCACACGAATACGGTTGGTACCCTCTGTTGTTACTTCCGGCTCAGTTGTACCAAGCGCGTTTATCCGTCTCTCCAGACTTTGAGCTGTTTGTATAAGAGACTGGCTGGTTACACTCTGCCCGGCTTCCAAAGGCTGGGCTTCATATAAAATTTCAAAGCCTCCCTTTAAATCGAGGCCTAATTTTAAACTGTTCAGTAGGCCCGGGCTTGTCCCGATCATAACACCAGTAGTTATGAGCACGACCACGATGAAACTTAGAATTCTCTTCATTCCGTCCCATGTTCCCCTTTCATTCTCAATATTCCTATTATAGCTACCCCTCAAAAAGCAGTCAATTTGAACGCAAAAAAAGACCCCCTTCTATTCGAAAGTGGAGCCCCGTAATGCGGACATCGTCAAATAGTTCATAAAGCTCGTCGCTTTAAGGGAAAGTATATCATTAACGAGCTTGTGCAGCGGAGGGATACCCTCCTTTTCATATTTATGGCTGACGCAATTCCACACGTCCTTACTTGTGACATGCTCATAGCCTACGAGAATCAACTCGTCCGCCTTACTTTGACAGAGCATCTCAATTGCGTCATCCCAATCCTGCTCATCCAGCTCTTCCATACCCACGATGGCCGTTCCTCCTCCCAGCGACTACCGGTTCCGCAGATCAGCAATTAGCGGGGTTATTGACTGCTTTGTAGAACATTTCTGTCCTGATCCTGGAAAACCCTTCTTTTCGTTGAAAATAGCCTTAAATCAACAATATATGCATTCATTTCGCTCGTCAATAGCAGAATTCACCACTCTCCCTCTTGTTGTCTAAATCACTTTGTTTCTGAACGAAAAAGCTTGTCATGAACATGGACAGGTCCAGCATATCTTCTAAAGTAATGTATAGACGCAGAATTACATTTTGGGAAGAGGGAGTTGCGATTGAAAAAGCAGACATTCATCCATGGAGCAATTATTTTATTGGCAGCAGGAATTATCAACCGGATACTAGGTTTTATTCCCCGAATCGCACTCCCGCGTATCATCGGCCCCGAAGGAGTTGGCTTGTACCAACAGGGGTATCCCTTTTTTATCGTTCTGGTGACGCTTATTACAGGGGGTATCCCTCTTGCGGTAGCCAAGCTTGTAGCCGAAGCTGAAACGGCGGGACAACCCGAAATGTCGCGGCGTATTTTGCACACCAGCCTGCGCTTCACCATTACACTCAGTCTAATCGCCATGGTGCTCTGTCTTGTGTTCGCGCCTTGGATCACAAGCCATCTCCTGACCGACAGCCGCGTGTATTATACATTCGTGAGCATGAGCCCAATGATTGTCATTGTAGCTGTTTCCTCAGCTTATAGGGGCTATTTTCAGGGAAAGCAAAATATGATCCCTTCCGCCAGCTCCTCCATTGCGGAGACCGTTATACGCATTTTTTGCGTCATTTGGTTTGCTTACTTGTTACTTCCCCATGGGGTAGACTACGCTGCTGCAGGTGCCATGCTCGGTGCTCTGGCGGGCGAATTCATTGGCATGATTGTACTGCTATGGCAATACGTGTGTAACCAGCGAAAAGATCGCATCCTTCAGCCAAAGTCGCCTGTCCCCTCCTCTGAAGTTCATCCCGAGCAATCATCCGTTTTGTCACGTCTTATGTCTATATCCGTTCCCGTTACTGCTGGAAGGCTTGTCGGTTCCTTATCCTATTTGCTCGAATCTATCTTGTGCATGCGCAGCCTTGCCGTAGCAGGCATCGCAACTGGCGTGGCAACCGCACAATATGGAGCCATGCAGGGCATGGTCATTCCTGTGTTATTACTACCTGGGGTTCTAACCAGTTCGCTAGCAGTTTCACTCGTTCCTTCGTTATCCGAAGCAGCAGCTAAGGGGCATATTACAGCCATTCACAAACGTCTACATCAATCGCTTCGGCTCGCTTTGGTTGCAGGAGCCCCATTTGCCGTTATCATGTATGTATTGGCAGAACCTCTGTGTCTGCTACTCTACAATAATGGCGATATTTCAGGCATGCTTAAGCTCATGGCACCTTTTGCTCTTTTTATGTACATTCAGGCCCCGCTTCAGGCAGCACTTCAGGCATTAGACCGTCCTGGAAGTGCCTTATTAAATACCTTTATCGGAGCCGTTATCAAAATTGTACTGATCGTCTGGCTTGCTTCCCAACCTCAGTATGGTATCTATGGAGCTGTCATCGCCATTTGTATTAACAGTGCCATTGTTACTCTCCTTCACGGCTTCAGTGTCAGCAGACTGCTTCGCTTCCGCGTACGTTTGCTCGATTTCTGGAAGACCGGGATAGGCATGATCATCATGGCAGCAGCAGTATTATATACCTACAGACATCTAACGATGTTCAATCAAATGTGGCTTCAGTTTATTT
Organism: Paenibacillus sp. CH40; assembly: GCF_024213605.1. NCBI lineage: Bacteria > Bacillati > Bacillota > Bacilli > Caryophanales > Paenibacillaceae > Paenibacillus > Paenibacillus sp. CH40. The sequence goes on along the minus strand of NZ_JANAVQ010000001.1, from coordinate 9,822 downwards.
TTGCCGCAGGATTGGGAATTATACTGTACCTTTTCCTAATGACCTTGATCAAAATGATTGATTGGGACAACCTTACACGCATTCCAATCCTGAGAAGATGGTTTAAAGCATAAGAAACCTAATCTGAAGATTTTCCATAGGCTGGTGGTGTAATGTACACATCACCTCTATGGTTAACCGAGCATAAAAAAACATCCTTAAAATCTTTGTGTCCCTTCGCTTGAATTTGATTCTTAAGCCAAAAACGGTTCATATCCATCCGTTCCAAATTTCTATCCAGCACTTTGCCATCCATGATTAATGGAATAGGCAGTCCCTCATATCTAAACTTTCCACCGATTTGTGGAGAAGGATGGACTTTATTCACCTGTTGCTCTTTGTTTGTCAAATCTATTCCGTTTAATTCCTGCTTCATTTTTTCGTGTTCTACTCCATCATTATCATCCTTACCTATAACCGTTAGCTTACCTGTCGTTTCTAAAATAACATATTCAACTTCGTCCAGACTTTCTATATTTTGTTCGCGAAGTTGTAACAGCAAGTCATCTAAATTATAACGTTGTTTTACCATTTCATCCTTGTTTAATTGTCCATTAGAGTACAATACACTGGGCCTACCATCAAATAGTAAGCGCAGTCGCCGACTTTTCAGACTGAAAAATGAAATACCTATTTGCAAAATTAACAGCACTCCTAAAGGAATCAACCCTTCATAAAGTGGACGTTTTATATCCTCCAGGCTGAATACAGCAATTTCTGCAATCATAATGGATATGACGAGATCGAAAACAGACAATTTGCCGATCTCCCTTTTACCCATCAAGCGCATCACCAGATATACAATAAAATACATGAGCAGCGTCCGAAAAATATGAGCAAAAATATCGTGACTCAATATGTTCGCCTCCTCCCCTGTACTTGCAATAAGACATGAGTCGTTCATTGTACACGTATTCTGACCGTTCCTCACTTGGCTCATACAAAAAACAAAAGGCTAAATTATTGAAATAAAGAGAAAGACTGCTTGCGACTTGGTACTAAGCCGGGAGGCTTGGCCATAGAATGATAATAGTTCAAACCTTGGTACAGGAGGAATTATCAATGGAGCTCATTCGCCGCTGGTGTTCGTTTCGTCTGGCCCATCCCATTTTATCCGGCTTATTTTATGCTTTTGCATGGATGCTGCTTGGCGCATTGATTCTTTCACTACTCTTGTGGCTGACACAGATGCAGGAACAGGACTTATCATTGTATACGTACATCGTCCATGCATTCGCCATGCTATCTGGCGGCTTCGTCGCCGGTAAAAGATCCACAAACAAAGGCTGGTATCAAGGCGGTATTACAGGCATCCTGTATGGACTAATCGTTCTTCTGGTCGGTTTTCTGGCATTGGATGCGGGCATGAACGGCAAGGACCTGTTACACTTAGGTTTCGCGTTTGTCATAGGCGCAGGTGGTGGGATGTTTGGCATTAATCTCAACAAGTAATCAAAATGTTTGTATCCATGTAATAAAACAACACAAAAAAACCGAGCCTCCTCAAAGGCTCGGTTTTTGCATAACGGTCACCAGCATTTTACGATTTGGAAACAACTTCCTCAGATGCCGTGTCTTTTGCAATCGCATTGCTGATTGCACTGCGGTCAAAGGTCAGCTTCGTGACATCATTCACACGCAAAACTACTACATCATCCGTAATCTCCATAATTGTACCGTGAAGACCTCCGATTGTAATTACTTTATCTCCCTTTTTCAAAGCTTGAAGCATCGTTTGACGCTGCTTTTGTTTTTTCTGATTCGGGCGAATCAGCAAGAAATAGAAGATTACAAACATCAGAGCCAGTGGCCAGATCATTTGGAAAAGTCCGCCAGTTCCACCGGGTGCAGTAGCGGCTGTAGCAAAATGAAACATGTTAAATCCCCCTTTCGTATACTCTCCCTAAAACTTAAAAGCCTTTATCATTATCATGAAGACCGTACTGCTCAAAAAATTCATCTCGGAAATCAAGCAGCCTGTCATCCATAATCGCTTGTCTGACATTACGCATCAATTGTATTAAGAAATGCAAGTTATGATACGTTGTCAGTCGGAGCCCGAAGGTTTCATCCGCTTTAATCAAATGTCGCAAGTAAGCACGTGAATAATTGCGACAGGTATAACAATCACAAGCAGGATCGAGCGGGCCAAAATCACTTGCATATTGGGCATTGCGAACGACAAGGCGACCTTGGCTGGTCATTGTTGTCCCGTTGCGAGCAATTCGGGTTGGAAGTACACAATCGAACATATCCACACCACGGATAGAGCCTTCAATCAAAGCATCAGGCGAACCCACGCCCATCAAATAACGTGGCTTGTTGGTGGGAAGCAGCGGAACCGTATAATCGAGCACTTCATACATCAAATGTTTCGGTTCACCTACGCTCAGTCCACCAATAGCATACCCCGGGAAATCCATGGAAGTCAAATCCGCAGCGCTTTGCTTGCGCAGATCTTCATGCATGCCTCCCTGAACAATGGCAAACAGACCTTGATCATGAGGACGCGCGTGTGCCTCTAGACAACGCTCAGCCCAACGGCTGGTGCGTTCCAGTGACTTTTTCACATACTCATATTCAGCCGGAAACGGCGGGCATTCATCGAAGGCCATCATAATATCTGAGCCAAGCGAGTTCTGAATTTCCATCGCCACTTCTGGTGAAAGAAACTTCTTATCTCCATTTAAATGAGAGCGAAAATGAACACCCTCCTCTGAAATCTTGCGCATTTCACTTAAGGAAAACACCTGGAATCCGCCGCTGTCCGTTAAAATAGGGCGATCCCAATTCATAAACTTGTGCAGTCCACCCGCTTCACGAATAATATCGTGGCCGGGACGAAGAAACAAATGGTACGTGTTACTCAAAATAATTTGAGCATCCATCGCTTTCAGTTCCTCAGGACTCATCGTTTTAACAGTCGCTTGAGTTCCCACCGGCATAAAGGTTGGTGTCTCAATAACTCCGTGAGGTGTGTGTACACGCCCGAGACGAGCTCCCGATTGCTTGCAGGTTTTAATATGTTCGTATCTTATTGCTGGTGCCATATTTTCTCTACCATCCTTAATTAATAAATGAACATTGCGTCCCCGAAGCTGAAAAACCGATATTGTCGGTCAATCGCCTCATGGTAAGCATGCATAATATTCTCCCTGCCCGCCAGTGCGCTGACCAGCATAACCAAGGTGGATTTAGGCAAATGGAAATTCGTAATCATCGCATCCACCACACGGAATTCGTAGCCTGGATAAATAAAAATCTGTGTCCAGCCACTGCTGGCCTGCAGCACTCCATCTGCGAATGTATTGCCCACCGTCTCCAGCGTTCGACAACTGGTTGTTCCCACTGCCACGATTCTCCCACCGCGCGCCTTGGTTGCATTAAGTACATCTGCCGTTTCCTGTGATAATGAATAATACTCTTCGTGCATGACATGCTCTTCAATCGTATCCACAGACATCGGTCTGAACGTCCCTAAGCCAACATGAAGTGTGATAAAGGCAACGGTAACGCCCTTCTTTTTAATCTGGTCCAGCAATTCTTCTGTAAAATGCAGCCCTGCCGTTGGAGCCGCAGCCGAACCTTCATGTCGAGCATAAACGGTCTGATAACGCTCGCGGTCATCCAGTTGTTCCTTGATATACGGCGGAAGCGGCATCTGCCCCAGACGGTCCAAGATCTCCTGAAAAATACCGTCATATGAAAATGAAAGCACCCTTCCGCCCATATCTCCTTCTTCCTCAATTACTGCTTTCAGCTCATCACCGAAAACAATAACAGCACCCTTTTTTAGCTTTTTACCGGGTTTCACCAATGCTTCCCATCGGTCCCCTTGCAGTTGCTTAAGCAACAAAACCTCAGCCTTAGCTCCCGTGTCTTCCTTGATGCCAAACAAGCGTGCAGGAATCACCCTCGTATCGTTTAATACCAGCGTATCCCCTGGTTGGAGATACTGCACAATATCCGAAAACGTATGATGACCCACTTCACCGTTATTTTTGTTTAACGTCAGTAATCTGGAAGCGCTCCGATCAAGCAAAGGTGTCTGTGCAATTAATGTTTCAGGCAGTTCAAAATCGTAGTCGTTTACATTCATATATTGGTCAGTCCTTAACTATATCCACATTTTTGTAATAGTGTTGCAAAATTTTCTTGTAATCATACCCCTGCTCGGCCAAACCGTTGGCACCCCATTGGGATAAGCCCAAACCATGACCATTTCCTTTACCTGTAAAAATAAAGCTTTGTGTTTTGTCAATGACTCGTGCATGACGATCTTCATTCATGACGATCACCCCGTTACCACTTGAAGTACTGCTGCCAGATGCGGACAGGATTTGAGTGCCTTGTGTACCACTTACATGAGAAGTAGCCCCATCAGCGCCTAATACAGTATAACTTCCGGTACTCGCAATATCAAACAGTGTGCTCGGGAGTCCGCCCATTGCTGAGCGAAACATATCCGGATATTTCACTTTCAAAGGGGTTCCGTTCGCTTCAACCTCCAACACTCGCCCTGATGGACCACGTTTGGTGACATCAAGGTGATTAATAGAGGAAGGCACTGTGCCCGTTACTTTCCCTTGCAGGGATTTAGCAAGCTGAGCTGACGTAAAGGGCCCCCGCACCCATGCATAGTCTCCGGACTGAGGCACCTTTTCTAATACAATTATCTCTTCGCCCGGCTGCGCCTTGGCTATTGGTGTAACCGTCGATTGAATTTGGGGAATAGGACGCACATTTGTATTTTCCGCAGTGACGGTGATTTTGTCTAACCCCGCTTCTGTGACACCCTCCAGTTCCTTAGCATTATCCTCACGAATATACCCTGTCTTGCCACTGGAGAGAAGTACATGATACCACTCCTGTGCTCCTTTTTGCGCCGAAGTATCTCCCGAGCTGTCTACGCTGGCAAAGGCTTCGCCACCACTGTTCCACACCTCTGAGGCATCTGCTGTCACACCGCCCGCATTAGATGAAAATACAGCTTCGACTACTTTGCCGCCACTTTTAATGACTTCACCAGCTGTTGCATCTACAGCCTCATTGACATTGGCATGTTCCGAGCTCTTACCGTTGTAAGCCTGGCTTAACGTGCCATCTACTACATTGCCGATCTGAAACCGATTGCCTTGGGCAAGCGCATAGCTACGAGCCGCTACCGCTTGAGCCTTGAGCGCTTCATCTGGCCATGAGGAATAGACCTCTGCTCCTACCACGGAATACAAATACTGCTCCAAAGGAACTTCATTCACAAGCGCCAGCTGGCCTGACGTCATGCCAATCTCCATCTCGCCGCGATATGTACGCTGTGATCTTTCCATCACTTGTATTCCATCATTACCGCCGTTGACAATTACCTTGCTATGATCAGAACCACTTAGCATGTAATGAGACATCACCTGCGAGCCAGTCGTGACTCCTGCTTCCTGTCTTATAATGAGGCCGGTTTGAGTAGCATTAACTTTGGACAGCGTGAGTCTCGGCTGCTTGCTCTCCAGCTCTGTTTTCAAAGCTGACAGCTTGCTGTCATTACTTTCTTCTCCAACCCATACAGCATACTGGCCTCTTGATTGAATCACAGTAAAAGCATCAAAGCCTGCCGCAGCAATTGTCGTTCGAACGAGATTAGCTTCCTGCTCGCTTCCGTAGCTTCCTGTGGACCAATGCTTGTTTCCCTTAACTTCGGCCTGCGCTCCGGTTGTGGAGGAAATCCGCTGTACAGCAGCCTGTGCGGACTGTTCACTAGCATATATTCCCGCGTACACTTGATAGACAGAGCTACCGTTTTTTGAACCGATAAAAACCGTAGGTTTATCATTAGTCTTTTGCAGGGCTTTGGCCGCTTTTATTGCCGCTGCTTCATTGCCTTCAAGTACCTTCACCCGATAGCTGTCTACACTAAAACGAGCCGTACTGTCTGGCAGTCCCATCCAAGTTTGAAAACTGCCCCCACTGTTCTGTCCAACACTCAGACCTCCTGATGATTTCAAGGTTACAGCGGGGACTGTCGCTTTATATTTGCTACCTAGATCCGCAAAAATCACTACACGAATATCCTCTTGGGCGGCAGCAGCGTGAACGCCCGAAGACCAAGGTATGCACACTGTAGCTAATACCATAATCGCTGCTGCTCGTTTGGCCCGGCCCATCCATGCACCGAAAATACTTTTTCGGTTAAATGCTTCTCCACTCATTTCTGGCTCCCCCAATCTAGCTGTCTAGCACTTATATTGCGTAATTATCAGGATCTCGACCCTTGTCTATCCCTTTAAATACATCGGCGGAATAAACCAAAATATGAACCCGCTCGAATCTTACTACACTCTCACTTCCCTCAATCATCCGTCAGCCGATATCGTATTCACCATGCTTGCGTGTAACCATGCAATGATTTTTTTGAAAAGTGCATCATGTTTCCTACTCACCGTGGATCCGTTGGCATTGGGATTCCAAGGTGGCCATATGCCGCCGGAGTCACTGTTCGTCCCCGAGGTGTTCTTTGTAAAAGGCCAATTTGTAACAAATAGGGCTCGTACACATCCTCAATTGTCTGGCTCTCCTCACCAATGGTTGCAGCAATGGTGTCCAATCCTACAGGCCCGCCCCGGAATGAATGAATCATGGCCTTAAGCATTTTATGATCAATTTCATCCAGTCCGAGTGGATCTATTTGAAGTCTCTTTAGCGCCTCTGCAGCCAACTCAGAATGAATAATACCGTCTCCGGCAACCTGGGCAAAATCACGCACCCTTTTTAACAGTCGGTTAGCAATACGCGGGGTCCCCCGTGAACGCAATGCGATTTCCTCCGCCGCATCCCCAACAATCTCAATCTCCATAATATCCGCATTCCTGGACACGATGTAAGCCAGCTCGTCTGTCGTATAAAACTCTAATCGACTAATAACACCAAACCGGTCACGCAATGGCGCAGAGAGCAGCCCAGCGCGCGTAGTGGCCCCTATAAGGGTAAAGGGTGGCAAATCCAGACGGACCGAACGTGCACTCGGGCCTTTGCCAATCATAATGTCCAGCGCAAAATCCTCCATCGCCGGATACATGACTTCTTCCACCGTACGATGAAGGCGATGAATCTCATCAATGAACAAAACATCACCCTCTTGAAGATTGGTCAGCAATGCTGCCAAATCTCCCGGTCTTTCAATTGCAGGACCTGAAGTCGTACGCAAATTAACCCCCAACTCATTGGCGATAATGTTAGCAAGAGTTGTTTTACCCAACCCAGGCGGTCCGTACAACAGTACATGGTCCAACGCTTCTTTACGCATTTTGGCCGCTTCAATATATACTTTCAGATTTTCCTTAACCTGATTTTGCCCGATATATTCATTTAGATAACGGGGGCGAAGGCTTAGCTCCGCCGTCTGGTCTTCCATCATCAAATTGGCGGAAATAATCCGGTCATCCATGTTCCATCGCTCCTCTTTTCACCAGACATTTGTTAGCGGACATCATCGTCCTATCCGGCAAACAACAGTTGCAAAGCCCGCTTCATCAAAATATCGGCAGATTCATCAGGTTTCGCATCTTTCTTCATTCTGCTCCATACCTTATCCAACTCAGCATCAGTGTAACCGAGCGCCTTGAGCGCCTCACGGGCCTCGCCCCAATATGAACCTTCGCCTTCTTCTACGACAGGCTCAGCAAACAATCCGGTTGCCATCCCCAACGAGCCAATACCGTCCAGCTTGTCTTTCAAATCCAGAATCATACGTTGTGCCGTCTTTTTACCGATCCCCGGTAACTTGGTGAGAAATGTGATATTCTCCTGATAAATCGCCGTTACCACATGAGCAGGCGTACCGCCTCCTAAAATACCAAGCGCAACACGCGGTCCAATACCCGATACATCAATCAGTTTACGGAAAAGCTGCTGCTCCTCACGGGTCGCAAAACCGAACAGTAAAATAGCATCTTCCCTTACATGATGGTGAATGTAAATAACCACTGGACCTTCAGTTTTGGCGAACGCGTAAGGATTCGGACAAAATACCCTATACCCTACACCCTGCACATCTAAAACAACATATTCATTTTCCAAATGGGCCACAGAACCACGCAAGAAATCTATCATTTTCGCAATACCTCATTTAATTTTGAATTTAGTCCATAGGAATGCGCATGACAAATAGCCACCGCCAAAGCATCCGCTACATCGTCCGGTTTGGGCACAACTTGAAGCTTTAGGAACATTCTAACCATTTCTTGTACCTGTTTCTTCTCAGCCTTACCATACCCTACAATAGCCTGCTTTACCTGCATCGGCGTGTATTCACCTATAGGCAAATTACGTTGTTTTGCAGCTAATACCAGCACCCCACGTGCCTGACTTACAGACATAGCGGTTGTAACGTTGCGATTAAAAAAGAGCTTTTCCAGTGCTACCGCATCAGGCTTATATTTATCTATTAATTGCAACATGCCTTCATACACATGAAGCAGCCTTTCTTCTTCCGGTGTATGAGCCTCCGTCTGGATACAGCCATACTGCACAGGAACTACTTTACTGCCAATCTTGTCTACAAACCCGAAGCCCACAATGGCAATACCCGGATCAATTCCTAAAAAACGCAAAAAAATCTCTCCCCTATCGCTCAAACATGGCGTACCCAACCAAAAGCCAGCGTTATCCTGAATATAATCATGGTCAAATACCATATAAAGCGAACATATGTGTCGTTCTTTTCATTATAACAAAACTTTGTATCTAATAGAGGAAAAAATTTAAACATGAGTAAAAACATAAAAAGAGACGCTTCAAGCCTCACCACATGGGCAATGCCTAACGTCTCGTAGTTGTAATCAATAGTGCTGCTTTAATACCCTTTGTGTTCGCTCCAGGGCAAAGTCACTAAAAGTGGAGATTACACTGTTATACTCATTTATATCCTGTACACGTATTCCCTGCTGAAGTTGTTTATATACCCCTTCTGGCAAGGCCGTCTCCATGGAACCCACATCCAATTGAAAGAAAGTGCGGATAACTTTTTCCTTTTTAGGTAGCCCTTCATACAATGTAAGCTGCCCGTCAGTGCTCAACCCCATGTATCCATGCTCTTTGCATGACTCTGACAAGTCTTCCACCCTGCGCTCCAGCCACACCTCTCCTTTGGTATTAAGTCGTCCCTTCCAATCGGGATGTTGCTTCAGTAAGGTCTCTAGCTGCTGTGAACTTAGCGTTCCCAAGGAAAGTGTTTCCGTACCACACACGTAGGTGGTTAACAGACGGGTCTTCCTGCTTATACCGGAAGCACGAATACTTTGCAATAGTTGCATCTGTGAGGAATGATCTTCAGTTGGACTCAGATGTGAAGCCTCCTCCGAGCTCTCATCTGCCATGACGGTAGTAGCGAGTGGCTGTGACAACATAGCCTGCAAATAATTCGAAAACAGAATACCCAACCCTGCCAGCAAACAAGCCGCACCAAAAATGCTACAAGCCCACACTGTTCTTCTCCACTGTTTCCAGCGCCGTTTCATCTGTTTTTTCCAACTTGATCGCTTCACAGTAATCCCTTCCGTCCCACTTTTTGTGTTAGTGTGACCTGACAATTACTGATTTATACAAAAAGATATGAATATAAAAAAAAGCCGCTGCTTCCAGCGACTTTCCTTTTGAATCGGGATGACACGATTTGAACATGCGACCCCCTGGTCCCAAACCAGGTGCTCTACCAAGCTGAGCTACATCCCGAAATAGATGCCGGTGAGAGGACTCGAACCTCCACGGTTTCCCTCACGATTTTGAGTCGCGCGC